>NZ_LJHQ01000022.1 GCF_001295925.1 Allobosea sp. AAP35
GGGGGGGGGGGGGGGGCCCCTGCCGCTATTTCATTCTGCAGCGTCCGGCCCTCACCCCTGCCCCTCTCCCATACGGGAGAGGGGTTCCTCGCGCCTTTTCCTGCGAGCGGGCACGGTGACCGCCGCGCCCATCGAACTGCCGCGCTGGGCCGATAACGCGCTCGTGCCGCTGGTGTCGGTCTCGGCCGCGCTCGTCATCGCAGGCCTCGTCGTGCTGGGCATTGGCGAGAGCCCGCTGGAGGCGACCGCGCTGCTGCTGCGCGGCGCGCTGGGCTCGGCCGAGGGCATCAGCTTCACGCTCTACTACACCACGAACTTCATCTTCACGGGGCTCGCGGTCGCCGTCGCCTTCCATGCGGGGCTGTTCAATATCGGCGGCGAGGGGCAGGCGACGATCGCCGGCATCTTCGCGGCGCTGGCCTGCCTCTGGCTCGCGCCGCTGCCGGGTTTCCTGCTGGTGCCGCTGGCGGTGCTGGCGGCGGCCGGTGGTGGGGCGCTCTACGGGCTCATCCCCGGCTGGCTGCAGGCGACCCGCGGCAGCCATGTCGTCATCACCACGATCATGTTCAATTTCCTGGCCGCGATCCTGACCGTGTATCTCCTCGTCGAGATCATCGGGAAGCCCGGCTCGATGCAGCCGGAAACCGCCGAGTTCGCCTCGCATGCTATACTGACCCCGATGCACCGGCTGCTCGCGCCGCTCGGCATCAAGCTGCCGTCGACGCCGCTGAATACAGCCTTCCTGCTGGCGCTCGCCGCCCTCGTCGCGGTCTGGGCGCTGATCTTCCGCTCGCGGCTGGGCTATGCGATCCGCACCGTCGGGGCCAACCCGAGGGCCGCGACCTATGCCGGCATCTCGCCGGCGCGCATCACGATGGTGGCCATGGCGATCTCGGGGGCGTTGGCGGGCGGGCTTGCGGTCAACGAGGTGATGGGCGTGCAGCATCGTCTGCTGCTGGATTTCTCCGCCGGCTACGGTTTCGTCGGCATCGCCGTGGCGCTGATGGGGCGTGGCCATCCGGTCGGCGTCGGGCTCGCCGCGCTGCTCTTCGGCGTGCTCTACCAGGGTGGAGCGGAGCTCTCCTTCGATAAACCGAGCATCACCCGCGACATGGTCGTGGTGATCGGCGGGGTGATCATCCTGTTCGCGGGTGCGCTCGACGGGCTGTTCCGCCAGGTGGTGGCGAGCGTTCTGCGGATCGGGCGGGCAAGGTGATGATACGCCCCCTCCTGTCATTCCGGGGCGGCCCGCAGGGCCGAACCCGGAACCCACGACCGGGTGAGCCCGGCTGCAATGGCTTCAAGCGTTTTTACCCCGTCGTGGGTTCCGGGTTCGCACCTTCGGTGCGCCCCGGAATGACAGGGAGGGGCCGCTGACCATGGACGCGCTCGCCACCCTCTCCGTCATCCTCGATTCCGCGATCCGGCTGTCCGTGCCGCTGCTCTGCGCCGCGATGGCCGGCCTCTGGTCGGAGCGAGCGGGCGTCGTCGATATCGGGCTCGAGGGCAAGATGCTGATCGCCGCCTTCGCCTCGGCGGTCATCGCCGCGCAGAGCGGTTCGGCCTGGGCCGGGCTCGGCGCGGGCATCCTCGCCTCGGTGATGCTGTCGCTGGTCCACGGCTTCGCCGCGATCACCTGGCGCGGCAACCAGATCGTCTCCGGCGTCGCCATCAACATGCTGGCGGCGGGGCTGACCGTGGTCGTCGGCAACGCCTGGTTCGGCCAGGGCGGGCGCACGCCGACGCTCGAAGGCGCAGCGCGCTTCGGCGAGATCACCCTGCCCTTCGCCGCGACGCTGCGCACCCATCTTCCGGGGCTCGGCCTAGTCTATGACGAGGTGATCTCGGGCCATTCCGCGCCGGCCTATCTTGCCGTGCTCGCCCTGGTGCTGACGGCGCTCGTGCTGAAGCGCACGCGCTTCGGCCTGCGCCTGCGCGCAGTCGGCGAAAATCCGGCGGCGGTCGACACCGCCGGTATTTCGGTCGCCGGTCTGCGCTACAGCGCCGTCATCATCTGCGGCGTGCTGTGCGGGTTGGGCGGGACCTATCTCGCCGTTTCGCAATCGGCCGGTTTCCTGCCGCATATGACCGCCGGCAAGGGCTTCATCGCGCTGGCCGCCGTGATCTTCGCCAATTGGCGGCCCTGGCCGACGCTGTGGGCCTGCCTTCTGTTCGGCGGGCTGGACGCGGTGGCGATCCGACTGCAGGGCGTGGCGCTGCCCGGCATCGGGCAGGTGCCGGTGCAGGCGATCCAGGCGCTGCCTTATCTGATGACGGTGATCCTGCTCGCGGGCTTCATCGGCAAATCGACGCCGCCCAAGGCCGCCGGCCTGCCATATGTGAAGGAGCGCTGAGCCATGGCCGGAAGCACCGAGGCGATCGATTTCGAGGCGCTGTTTGCGGCCGCCGCGCGGGTGCAGACCTTCGCCTACGCCCCCTATTCGCGCTTTCGCGTCGGTGCCGCGATCCTCGGCGACGACGGCGTCGTCTATCCCGGCTGCAATGTCGAGAACGCGGCCTATCCTTCGGGAAGCTGCGCCGAACAAGGCGCGATCTCGGCCATGATCGCGGGCGGCGGCCGTCGTATCATGGCCATTCTCGTGGTCGGCGATGGCGAGGCGCTGGTCACGCCCTGCGGCGCCTGCCGCCAGCGCATCCGCGAGTTCGCCAGCCCGGACTTAGCCGTCGCGATCGCTGGACCGGACGGCATCAGGCAGCGCTTTTCGTTGGACGGCCTGTTGCCAGCATCCTTCGGACCAGACAATTTGCGCCGGTGATTTGCTTTTCCGGACCTCCTGCCGGGGCGGGTGATTGCGCGACCGGGAGACAAGCCATGGCGGCCGATCCAGTATTCGACAACGCGGCATCGACCTTGATCGACCGCGGTGTCGATGGCGTGATCGATTGCGCGATCGTGCTCGGCACGGGGCTTGGCCGGATCGCAGAGGAGATGCTGGACAGGGTCACGATCCCTTTCGCCGAGATTCCGGGATTTCCCGAAGGCGTCGTCTCCGGCCATGCCAAGCAACTGAGCTACGGCACCCTGCATGGCAAAAAGGTGCTGATTTTCGAGGGGCGGGCGCACTACTACGAAAGCGGCAATCCGGCCGTGATGCGCGTGCCGATCGGCATGCTGGCCGCGTTTGGCTCGCCGCCGCTGATCCTGACCAACGCCGCCGGCTCGCTGAAGCCCGACCTGAGACCCGGCGGGCTCGCCTTGATAACCGACCATATCAACCTGAACGGTCCAAATCCCCTCATCGGCGACATCGGCGACGGTCGATTCGTGCCGATGGTCGATGCCTATGACGTGAACCTGCGCGGACGCTTGACGCGTGCAGCGGCGAGTTCCGGCGCGCATCTCGGCGAGGGTGTCTATATGTGGTTCTCGGGCCCGAGCTTCGAGACGCCGGCCGAGATCAAAATGGCCAAGCTGCTGGGCGCCGATCTGGTCGGCATGTCGACGGTTCCGGAGGTGATTCTGGCGCGACGCTTCGGCATCCGCGTCGCCGCCATCTCGGTCATCACCAATATGGGCGCCGGCCTGCTCGGCGGCACGCCGAGCCACAGCGAGACGCGAGACGTTGCCACAGGCGCGACGACCGGGCTGCGCCGGCTCCTTCGCGCCTTCCTGTCGGAGCTCTAGGCCATGTCGGACGTGGCGATCGCAAAACGGGCGTTGGCGCTGCTCGATCTCACCGATCTGGCGGAGGATTCCAGCACGGCCAGCGTGCAGGCGCTGTGCCAGCGTGCCGTCGGCGGACCGGCGCCCGTCGCCGCGATCTGCATCTGGCCGCGCTTCATCAGCGCGGCCAAAGAAGCGCTCGGCACCTGGTCCATGCGCATCGCCACGGTGGCCAATTTTCCGGCCGGCGGCACGGATGTCGTCGCAGTCACGGACGAGACGCAGGCCGCACTCGGCGCGGGGGCCGACGAGATCGACCTCGTCCTGCCCTGGCGGGCTTTCCTGGTCGGCGATGACGCGGCGGCCGATGCCATGGTTCGCGCCGTCAGGGAGGCCTGCGGCGGCAAGACCCTCAAGGTCATCCTCGAAACCGGGGAGTATCCCGATCTCGACCGGGTGCGGGCCGCTTCCGAACTCGCCATCGCGGCCGGGGCGGATTTCATCAAAACCTCGACCGGCAAGACGGCCAACTCAGCCAGCCTGGCGGCAGCCCGTACGATGCTGGAGGTGATTGCAGCCGCGGGGCGGCCGGTCGGGCTGAAGCCTTCGGGCGGCATCCGCACGCTCGCCGACGCGGCAGCCTATCTCGCGCTAGCCGACGAGATCATGGGCCCGGGCTGGGCAAAGCCGGAGGCCTTCCGTTTCGGCGCGAGCGGGCTGCATCAGGTGCTGGTCGATGTGATCGCGGGCGGGGCGGCGGGACGCGCAAGCGGACCTTATTGAGATGAAACTGACGCAGGAAATCATCGCGGCCAAGCGCGACGGCACTGAACTGCCCGAGGCCGACATCCGCCAGATCGTCGCCGGCATCGCCGACGGCACGGTCAGCGAGGGACAGGCCGCCGCCTTCGCCATGGCGATCTTCTTCCGCGACATGACCGTCAAGGAGCGCGTCGCGCTGACGCTTTCCATGCGCGATTCCGGCACGGTGCTGAACTGGGACGATCTGCCCGGCCCGGCGCTCGACAAGCATTCGACCGGCGGCGTCGGCGATACGGTGAGCCTGCCGCTGGCGGCTGCGGTCGCGGCCTGCGGCGGCTATGTGCCGATGATTTCGGGGCGCGGCCTCGGCCACACCGGCGGTACGCTCGACAAGCTCGACGCTGTGCCCGGCTATGTGACGCAGCCGGACAACGACCTCTTCCGCAAGGTGGTTCGCGAGCAGGGCTGCGCCATCATCGGCCAGACGGCCGATCTGGCGCCGGCCGACAAGAGGCTCTACGCGATCCGCGACGTCACCGCGACGGTGGAGACGATTCCGCTGATCACCTCCTCGATCCTGTCGAAAAAGCTCGCGGCCGGGCTGCACGGCTTGGTGATGGATGTGAAATACGGTTCGGGCGCCTTCCTGCCGGACTATGCGAAGGCGCGTGCGCTGGCCGATGCGTTGGTCGACGTCGCCAATGGCGCTGGGCTACCGACCACGGCGCTGATGACCGACATGGACGAGCCGCTGGCGAGCGCCGCCGGCAACGCCCTGGAAGTCGCCTACGCCATCGATCACCTGACGGGTCAGCGGCGCGAGCCGCGCTTCCACGAGGTTACGGTCACGCTCGGCGCCGAGATGCTGCTGCTGGGACGGCTCGCGGCCGATATCGACGAGGCCAGGGCGAAGATCGAAGCGGCCTTCGCCAGTGGGGCGGCGGCCGAGCGCTTCACGCGCATGGTCGTGGCGCTGGGCGGGCCGGCCGACCTGTTGGAGCAGCCCGGGAACCATCTCGCCGCCGCGCCGATCGCCAGGCCGGTCTTTGCCGCTGCGCCCGGCACGGTCCAGGCCATCGATACGCGCGGCGTCGGCCAGGCCGTCGTGGCGCTCGGCGGCGGACGAACGCGGCCGCAGGATGCGATCGACCACGCCGTCGGCATCGTCGCACTGGCGGAACTGGGCGACGCTGTCGGACCCGATCATCCGCTCGGCATCGTCCATGCCCGCGACGAGGCCGGTTTCGCCAAAGCGGAGGCACGCTTGCGCGATGCCTATCGCCTGGGAGAGGGTACGCCGCAGCGCGGCCGCCTGATCGCGGACCGCATCACGGAGAGATCGCACGCATGAGCCTGCTTCTGGCAATGACCGGCTGGCATGTCGAGGATTGGCGCGCACGCTTCCAGGCGCTGCTGCCGGAGATGCCGATCGTGACGCTCGGAGAGCCCTTCGACCGGCGCTCGGTGCATTACGTCGCGAGCTGGAAGCATCCCGAGGGCAGCCTCGCGGGTCTGCCGAACCTGGCGGCCGTGTTTTCGCTGGGCGCCGGCGTCGACCATCTCTTCGCCGATACCCGCCTGCCCGAGGTGCCGATCGCCCGCGTCGTCGATCCAGACCTGACGACGCGGATGAGCGAATATGTCGTGCTGCACTGCCTGCGCTATCTGCGCCAGCAGCCGCGCTACGACCGCCAGCAGACCGAGAAGAGCTGGGAGGACGACCGCAACCAGCCGGCCGCGCGCTCGGTGCGCGTCGGCATCATGGGGCTGGGCGAACTCGGCCTCGATGCGGCCCGCAAGCTCCAGGTGATGGGCTTCGATGTCGCCGGCTGGAGCCGTTCGCCCAAGACGATCGAAGGGCTTTCGACCTTCGCCGGCTCAGAGGGCATGACGACCTTCCTCGCCCGCACCGACATTCTGGTGAGCCTGCTGCCGCTGACGCCGGAGACGCGCGGGACGATCAACGCCACGCTGCTCGCCGGTCTCGCGCAGGATGGCCGGCTCGGCGGGCCCTTCCTGATCAATGCCGGCCGCGGCGGACTTCAGGTCGAGGCCGACATTCTGGCCGCGCTGGAGGCCGGCACGCTGGAGGGGGCGACGCTCGACGTGTTCGAGACTGAGCCGCTGCCAACGGAGTCCCCGCTCTGGACTCACCCGGCCGTGACGGTCACGCCCCACAACGCGGCGATGTCGGAGCCCGAAGCGATCGCGACGCTGATCGCGGCCCAGATCCGCCGGCTAGAGGCGGGCGAGCCGCTGGAGCATGTCGTCGATCCGGCGCGGGGCTACTGAGCCTCAAGTCTCGCGGGAGACATAGGCCTTGAACGCCTCGGCATGATCGGGGTGCCAGCGCGACAAAGGTGGCCGGTTCTCGATGATGTCGCCCATCGCCCAGGCCATGCGCTTCTCGTCGAGTTCGCGCGGCGTGTCGGCATCGGGGCACAGGATGTAGAAATCGCCCTGCTCCAGCCGCTCCAGCATGAAGGCGACCGTCTGCTCCGGCGTCCAGGCGCCGGCGGGCTTCTCGGTGCGGCCCCGCGCCGTCAGGCCGGTGAAGACGAAGCCGGGGATCAGCAGATGGGCGCTGATCCGAGAGCCTTCCCGTCCACGCAATTCATGTTGCAGCGCCTCGGTGAAGGTTTTCACCGCCGTCTTGGAGACGTTGTAGGCCGGGTCTCCTGGCGGCGTCGTGATGCCCTGCTTTGAGCCGGTGTTGATGATCAGGCCGGGCTGGCCTGCTTCGATCATGGCCGGCGCAAAGACCTGGCAGCCATGGATCACGCCCCAGAGATTGACCGCCAGAATGCGCTGCCAGTCCTCCCAGGGCGAGAAGACCGCACTGCCCGGCTGAATGCCGGCATTGTTCATTACAACATGAACGGCCCCGAAGCGGCCCATCACCTCGTCGCGCAAAGCCTCCAGCGCGGCGCGGTCGGCGACGTCGAGCGGCCGGATCAACACCTCGGCCCCGGACTCGCCGAGGTCTCCCGCTGCCTGCTCGAGCGCGGCCGCGTCGCGATCGACCAGGACGAGCTTCAGGCCCTGACGCGAGAAGGCACGGGCGGCCGCCAGCCCGATGCCGGAGGCGGCGCCCGTGACCAGCGCGACATGGCCGGGGGCGAGGGCTTCGATCGCTGTCATCGGGCTTGGACCTTTCAGAGCGCGCCATCGCGTCAGGAGGTCTGGTTGCCACCCGACGGGGGCATGAGCAAGGCAGGGCCCCGTCGCTGGCTTGGGAGCGGTCGGACGCGGCTTCATCCGATCGTTACCGATCCGTCTTGGCCCTGCAATTCGGGACGGCGCAGATGCGCGCAACCTGCCAACCCGGAGCCTCCCATGCGCCTTTCCCTGATCGCAGCCCTGCTGCTGTCCTCCACCATCCTCGCCGGCGCTCAGGATGCGCCGAAGGAATTTCCGGCCAAGCTGCTGGGCCATGCCCTGTTGCCGGCCAACACCATGGTCGCGGCCCCCGCCGATGCACCGGCCGATCTCAAGGTCTCCGGCAAGTTCGTCGCGCCCGGCAAGCGCAATGAGGCGATCGGCAGCGTGATGGGTCTGTCGGGCGGCCGCCCGACCGGGCTCTCCACACCGTTCCAGGGTCAGCCGGTGCAGGGCTTTTCGGGCATCCGCTCGCTCGGCAATGGCGAATTCCTGGTGCTGACCGATAACGGCTTCGGCTCCAAGGCCAATTCGCCCGACGCGATGCTGTTCTTCCACCGCATCAAGGCCGATTTCGCCGGCGGCAAGATCGAGCGGACCGCCACCACCTTCCTGCACGACCCCGATAAGAAGGTGCCGTTCCGCATCGCCAATGAAGGCACCGAGAAGCGCTACCTCACCGGCGCGGATTTCGATCCCGAGTCGATCCAGCCGATCGGAGGCAAGTTCTGGATCGGTGAGGAGTTCGGCCCCTATCTGATGCGCGTCGACGCCACCGGCAAGGTCGAGGCCGTGTTCGAGACCATGGTCGATGGCAAGCCCGCACGCTCGCCCGACCATTTTGCCGTCACCACGCCGGCGGCCCCCAACCTGCCGGTCGCGTTCAATGTCCGCCGCTCCAAGGGCTATGAGGGCATGGCGCAGTCGCCGGACGGGCGCTTCTTGTATCCGTTGCTGGAAGGCCCGCTCTGGAACGCCGAAACCAAGGGCAATGAGGAGGTCGACGGCAAGGAAGTCCTGCGCATCCTCGAATTCGACGTCGCGGCTGAAAAATGGACCGGGCGCTCCTGGTTCTTCCCGCTGGAGCAGAAGGGCCTCGCCATCGGCGACTTCAACATGATCGATGCGACGACGGCGCTGATCATCGAGCGCGACAACGGCGAGGGCACCGCCGACCGCGCCTGCGCCACCGGACAACGAGGCCCGGACTGCTTCCACGACCTCGCCAAGTTCAAGCGGATCGTGAAGATCGAGATGACCGACGCCAATGTCGGCAAGTCGGTCCGCAAGATCGGCTTCATCGATCTGATGAAGATCGCCGACCCGGACAAGAAGGCCGTCCAGGGCGCCATCGACGGCGTGCTGCCCTTCCCCTTCTTCACCATCGAGAATGTCGACGTCGTCGATCGCGCCAACGGCGTCATCGTCGTCGGCAACGACAACAACCTGCCCTTCTCCTCCTCACGCGACCCGAAGAAGGCCGATGACAACGAGCTCGTTCTGCTGTCGGTGAAGGAGTTGCTCGACGCGAAGTGAGGACGACGGACACTCGAGATGCTCGGGCTTGACCCGAGCATCTCATAACGATCGCCCTGGTTTCCGAGATGGTCGGGTCAAGCCCGACCCTGACGGCTCGATTTAACTGATTCGCTTGTCTGGCGAATCGCAGAGATCGTTCTGGATGCAGCGCCCGCATTCCGGTCTCAGCGCCTTGCAGGTGTAGCGGCCGTGCAGGATGAGCCAATGATGCGCGTGGCGGCCGAACGCGGCCGGCACGGCCTTTTCCAGGCCCAGTTCGACCTCAAGCACGTTCCTGCCCGGCGCGATGCGCAGGCGGTTGCCGACGCGGAAGACATGGGTGTCGACGGCGTGGGTGATCTCGCCGAAGGCGATGTTGAGCACGACATTGGCGGTCTTGCGGCCGACGCCCGGCAGGCTTTCCAGCTCGGCGCGGGTCGTCGGCACCTCGCCGCCGAATTCGGCGATCAGCTTCTCGCAGAGCGCGATGACATTCTTCGCCTTGGTGCGGAACAGGCCGATCGTGCGGACATGCTCGCGCACGACCTCTTCGCCGAGCGCGAGCATCTTTTGCGGCGTATCGGCGATCTCGAAGAGTTTGCGCGTCGCCTTGTTGACGCCGACATCCGTCGCCTGGGCCGAGAGCACGACGGCCACCAGCAAGGTGAAGGCGTTGACGTAGTCGAGCTCGCCCTTGGGCTCGGGATTGGCGGCCTCGAAGCGGGTGAAGATCTCGCGGACGCCGGCGGCGCTGCGCGCACGCGGTTTCGTGATCGGCTTGGGCGCAGGGGCGCGGCGCTTTGGCCCAGGCTTGGCCCTGTTTTCTTGCGTCATGGGGGCGTTATAGTCGGCACATGGACCTCGGCAAGCGCGTTTCGACGGAGCCGGAAGACGACGCTCCGGCTCGCGCCGAGCGGCCGGTCTTCGACGCCACGATCACGCCGCATCGCTCGCTGGACCGCAATGCCTTCCGCATCGTGATGACGCTGGTCTGCCTTGCAGCCATTGCCTCCTCGATCCCGTTCATGGTGCTCGGCGCCTGGCCCGTGGCTGGCTTCATGGGGCTGGATGTGGTTGCGCTCTTTATCGCCTTCCAGGTGAACTTCCGTCATGCACGGGCCTTCGAGCGCATCGTCGTGACTCCGCTGGAGGTCCAACTGCGGAAGGTCTCGCATCAGGGGCAGGAGGCCGTCTGGCGCTCGAACCCGGCCTGGACGAAGCTGGAGCGGCAGGACGACGAGGATTACGGGCTGCTGCGGCTCAGTCTCGTTTCGCGCGGACGCAGCGTGGCGGTTGCCGCGGCCTTGTCGCCGGCCGAGCGCGAAGGCTTCGCCGACGCGCTCGGTACCGCGCTGGCGAAGGCGCGGCGCGGGCCAGATCACGGGACGGCGTAAAGCGCGGGACCGCATGAGCTTGCCAGCTTTCGGGTGGAGTCGGCAGGCCGCGCTCCCTAGTTTCGCCTCATGATCGATGATGCGAAGGTGACGGCGATGACCGCTCATATCCAGAAGCTCGGCGTGATGACGCCGACCCGTTTTTCCAATGCCGTGCTGGCCCGCGCCGTCGAGGCCATGCCGACCGAGGCGGATTTTCCGTCTGTCGCGCCGGGCTCCGATTACGACACGGTGCGGCGCATCCTCGCTTTCATCACCGAGAACTGGCGCGCGCAGCCGACGATCGAGGCGATCGCGGAAGCGGCCGGGGCGACGCCGACCGATGTCCACCACCTGTTCCGGCGCTGGTGCGGGCTGACGCCGAAGGCCTTCCTGCAGGCGATCACGCTCGACCACGCCAAGGGTTTGCTCGGCGCATCCGTCAGCGTGCTCGACACCGCGCTGGAGGTCGGATTATCGGGGCCAGGCCGGCTGCACGATCTCTTCGTGACGCATGAGGCGATGTCGCCCGGCGAATGGAAGGCTGGCGGCGGCGGGCTTGTGCTCTCCTATGGCTTCCACGCCTCCCCGTTCGGCGAGGCGCTGGTCGTCACGACGGAGCGCGGACTCGCCGGGCTCGGCTGGGTGTCGGACAAGCTCGACGGCGGCAAGGTCGTCGGTGGGCGGGCGGAGGCGCTGGCCGACATGATGCGGCGCTGGCCCCATGCGGACTATCGCTTCGACCCGCAGGCGACCGCGCCCTATGCGGGGCGCATCTTCGATCCCAAGGCCTGGGCAGCCGAGACGCCGCTGCGCGTCGTGCTGATCGGCACGGATTTCGAGGTCCGGGTCTGGGAGACACTGCTGCGGATTCCGGTCGGTCGGGCCACGACCTATGGCGACGTGGCCTGCCGGATCGGCAAGCCGACAGCCGCGCGCGCGGTCGGCATGGCGGTCGGCCGGAACCCGATCTCCTTCGTCGTGCCCTGCCACCGTGTCATCGGCAAATCCGGCGCGCTGACCGGCTATCACTGGGGCCTGACGCGCAAGCGCGCCATCCTCGGCTGGGAGGCCGGGCAGATCGCGGCCGGCTGAGCCGCCCGTTTCGTTTTTCGGCTCAATCCTTCAGGTACATGTCCCAACAGGGCGAGAGCGCGACCAGCTTTCGTCCGCGCAAAGCGTCCTCGAAATGCTGGCGGATGGAGTCGCGCGCTGCGGTTGGAGGGCATTTCGGCGCGAGGATCGCGTCCGTCTGAGCCAGTTCCGCGAGGGTGTCGGGTTCCAGCGCCGGCGTGCTGCGTCCGGGATCCATGCCGATCGGGACATGGCGCGGCGGCGTCCGGTCGAGCAGGCGATTGAAGGGGTCGACGAAGTCGAGCGTCAGGAAGCCGTTGAGCCTGCGGCCATGGGCGACTTCCCAGGCGCGAATGGCGTCGACGCCTTGGCGGACCTCAAGCAGCCAGGTCGCCTGATAGTCGATCTCGGAATAGAGGATGTAGGAGGGTGGGAGATCACGCCGCGCGAGATCGCGATAGCTTTCCTGCTGTGTCGCGTAGTGCTCCAGCATCCCGGCGGCGCGCGCGGCCATGTCGGCTTTCAGGCTGACGCGACCGAGCGGGCCGAGTTCAGGTGCGTCGAGCGCGACATGGCCGACCGTGCCCAGCATGGCGCGGGCGCTGCGCTCGACGAAGATCACCGCGCTCGGCAGCGCGACAGCGAGCGCGAGCACCAGCACCGCCGGCTTCAAGGTATCTTGCCGCCCGCGCCAGTCGAGCAGGATGAGCAGCAGGATCGGCCACAGCCCGATATATTCGAGCGAGCCGGTGTTCTGCGTCTCGAAGAAGGTCAGCGCCATGAGCGCCGCCGCCAGCCAGCCGAGATTCGAGGCCAGCAGCTTGCGCAGGCCAGCGAGCGAAAATGTCAGGCCCTCGCGCCAGGACGCCAGCGCCAGCGCGCCGAGCAGGAGCAGGCAAGGCCCGACGACGTTGAACTTGACCGAGGCGACGGTGAGGAAGCGCGGCAGCAGCGCGCCGGTGTTGAGCGCCAGCAGTGCCAGGATGTCGGCGATATAGGCGCGCACCAGCCCGGTCGCGAGATCGAGCGCGCCGAGCGCGGCGAGGACCAGCCCAGCGGCGACAACCGCATCGCGCAGGCGCAGGCGGCCGGCGAGGATGGCGTAGCCGACCAGAAGCGCGCCAGTCACGGCGCCGGTGATCTTGACCAGCACCAGCGTCAGCATCAGCGCCGCTACCAGCCCGGTCGTCAGGCGGCGATCCTGCATGAACAGCAGCGTCGCGATCAGCAGATAGAGCAGCAGGGCGACATGGCGATTGTAATGCCCGTAGCCGTCAAAACCGGGCATCGGGTAGAGGCTATGCAGGTTGATCGGCAACGAAGCGAACAGCAGGAACGGCAGCAACAGCGCCAGCGCCAAAGGGCGCGACTTTGCCGAAACGGAGCCGCAGATGATGGCCGCGACCGGCAGCAGCACGGGCAGCAGCGCCCAGTTCACCAGCAGCATCGGCTGGGCACGCGGGAAGAGCGCATCCAGCAGCGCCGCGCCGTAATAGCCGAGCGGACCGACCGGGGCGAAGAAATCGAGGCTCGGGACCTGACCCATGCGGATGCGCTGGACGGCGTCGAGATAAACGGTCGTGTCCCAGGCGTTGGGTCCGAGCGGCAGGCGAAGCGGCAGGCTCAGCGCCGCAGCGGCCACGAGCGCAAAGGCCACGACCCAGAAAGCGGGCGTGCCGATGAGTTGGGTGAGCCGGGCGGAAGGCCGCTGCGATGCGGCAAGCGGCGCACCGAGATTTCCAACCGACATGCCGCCTCCACCGCCCGATGATGCGCGCGACCTTGCGGGGTAATCGTTACCCCAAGCCTGCGCCGATCCTCGAAAAGCTGGGATTTCGCGGCGTCGTCCAGACGAATCGCTGAAACTGGTTTCCGGGTGGGGTTAACCGCGCGCGATCTCGGCAAAGCGTCCGGGCAGCATAAAGCCATGGCGCAGCGGGTCGTCGGCCTCGATGGCGAAGGTGCCCTCGCCCGCGAAATAGCCCGTCCCGCCCACAGCGATGGTGACCGCGCCTGGCGCGCGGCCATCCGCGCCGCCCAGCACGCGGCCGGTGAAGCTGCCGCCCGTGATGCTGCGGAAACGCCGCGTCTCCCCCGTCGCGACGAGCCCCTTGGCATGGTCCAGCGCCATCCGCGCGGTGACGCCGGAGCCGGTCGGCGAGCGGTCGATCTGGCGCTCGGCAAAGATGCAGAGATTGAAGCTCGTCTCGCCGGGCTGAGCCTCGTCCGTGATGATCGTGCCATAGAGGAAGCTCAGATCAGGCTCGGTTGGATGCGTGATCGAAAGCGTCGCGCGGACCTTGTCGGTGAGGGCGGCGGCCGCTTCGGTCAGTGCCGCGACGGGCGTGTCGAACAGATCGAGCCCGAAGCGGGAGGCCGGCAGGATGCAGTAGAAGGCGCCGCCATAGGCGATGTCGGTGGTGATCGCGCCGAAGGCCGGCACCTCGACGACGAGATCGCGGGCGAAGACGAAGGCCGGCACGCTTTCGAAGACGACGCTTTCGACCTTGCCGTCATGGAGCGTACATTCCAGCCACAGCAGGCCGCAGGGCGCCTCGATGGCGAAACGCGTCACCGGCTCGACCGCCGGCACCAGACCATGCTCGACCGCATAACGGCCCAGCGCGATGGTCGCGTGGCCACACATGGTCGAGTAGCCCTCGTTATGGGTGAACAGAACGCCGAAGGCGGCGTCAGGATGGGAGGCCGTGACCGGGATCACGCCATACATGCCGGCATGGCCGCGCGGCTCCAGCATCATCGCGCGGCGCAGATGATCGTGGTTCTCGCGCGCGTCGCGGCGCTTGTCGAGGATCGTCGCGCCCTTGAGCTCGGGATAGCCTGATGTGACGATGCGAACCGGCTCGCCGCAGGTGTGATAGTCGAGATAGCTCAGGCGCATCTGTCTTCTCCAACGTCATTGCGAGCGCAGCGAAGCAATCCAGCGTCTCGCGCAGTCCCCTGGATTGCTTCGCTTCGCTCGCAATGACGACAATCCGCTCATACTTGTTCGGCTTGCCGGCGCGGCGGATCGCAGCCCGGCCTGGTGCAGCTATCGGCTGCAGCTTCGCAGGCGAAGGCCAGCGCGGCTCGCAAATCCTCGCCGGTCGCGTCCTTCAAGCCCGGCCCAAGCCTGCCGCGCGCGGCCAGCACGGCGAGGAAGCCGCCGATGAAGGTGTCGCCCGCGCCGACCGTATCAACAACAACGACCGGCGGCGCGGTGGCAGCAAGAGCGCCCTCCGGGCCGTAACAGACGGCGCCATCTGGCCCTCGCGTGACGAGGACGAGACGGGCGCCAAGACCGTGCCAGCGTCGGGCAATCTTATCGGCCGGCTCGCCCGGATATAGCCAGGAGAGGTCGTCGAGGCTCGCCTTGACGATGTCGACTTGGCCGATGCGGGCCTCGATCAGGGGCAGGACAAGATCCCGCTCCGGCAGGACAGAGGCGCGGATGTTGATGTCGTAGCTGATCGTCGCGCCTTGATGGCGGGCGCTCGCGGCGAGAGAGGTCACGGCTTCACCCGAGGGACCGACAGTCGCGCCGAAGGAGGCGGCATGGAGATGGACCGCGCTGGGCGGCATGTGGCGGGGTGTGCCATTCGGCTCGGCATGGGCCGTGCCGGCGAGATGCAGCGCGAATTCCGGCACGCCATCGGGGCCGAGCGGCGAGACGATCGCGACGGCCGTCGGCAGGGGGCTGTCATGGATCAGCGCCATGCCGATGCCTTCGGCCATCAGCGCTGCGCGGAAGCGGCGACCAAGCGCGTCGGTGGAGAGCGGGCCGGCATAGGTTGGCTTCGCGCCGAAACGGGCGAGTGCCAGCGCGGCATTGAAGCCGGAGCCGCCGAGCACGGCTTCATAGTGCCGGCCGTCCGCGTCGCGCGGGATGAAGTCGCCGATCGCCTCGCCGACGACGAGGATGTCGGCTGTGCTCACAGCAGGCCGCGCTTCGCCAGGCTCCGCATCAGATGGGAGGTGCCGAAGGTCCAGGGCTCACATTCGTCGGTGCGCTTCATGCGATTGACCAGGGCGCCGAGCTCGGGCGCGGCGATCGTGACGATGTCGCCGTATTTATGCGTGAAGCCACCGCCGACCGTGTCGCGGTCCTTGATCGGCGCGAACATGGTGCCGAGATAGAGCGCCGCGCCGTCGGGATATTGGTGATGCGGTCCGATCATCTGGCTGGCGAGATCGGCGGGGTCGCGGCTGATCTTGGCGATCGAGGACGAGCCCTCCAGGGTGAAGCCGTCCTCACCCTCGACCGTCAGCGTGACAGTGGTGTTGCGGACATGGTCGAGCGTGAAGCCTGCATCAAACAGGCGGATGAACGGGCCGACCGCGGCGGCGGCGTTGTTGTCCTTGGCCTTGCCGAGCAGGAGCGCGGAGCGGCCCTCGACATCGCGCAGATTGACGTCGTTGCCGAGCGTGGCTCCGACGATGCGGCCGTCGGAGGCCACGACCAGCACGATCTCCGGCTCGGGGTTGTTCCAGGTCGAGGACGGGTGCAGGCCGGCGTCGAAGCCGGTGCCGACGGAGGACATCGGCGCCGCCTTGGTGAAGATCTCGGCATCGGGGCCGATGCCGACCTCGAGATACTGGCTCCAGGCGCCCTGCCCGATCAGCACCTCCTTGAGATGCATCGCCTCGGGCGAGCCCGGCTTGAGCTTGGAGAGATCGTCGCCGATGAGCTTGCCGATTTCCTCGCGGATCGTCACGGCGGCGGCCGGGTTGCCGCGCGCCTTCTCCTCGATGACGCGCTCCAGCATCGAGACCGCAAAGGTGACGCCGGCCGCCTTGACCACCTGCAGATCGAGCGGCGAGAGCAGCCAGGGTTTCTCCGCGTCGCGACCGTCGGCGGGGGTGTTGGTGAGGATGTCCGCGAGCGAGCCCAGCGGCTCGCCGGGGGCCGCGCGCAGCGCAGCCGCCGCATCGGGCGTCTCGCAAAGATCGCGGCTGGTCGGGAAGGTGCGGGTGACGTCGATGAGCATGCCGTCGCGCAGGGTCACGATCGCGGGACCCGCGACATCGGGTCGCCAGACGCGGCCGAGCAGGGCGGCATCGGCCGCGTCCTTCGGCAGGGTCTGGTCTGGCGTCAGCGTGAGGCTCGGCATGGCTGTTATCCGTCTGAGGGCTGAGTTGGGCGGGGGAGAACAGCGCCTTCCGAGCGATTGCGCAAGAGGCCTCCGGATCGAGGGGCCTCGGCGCGGTACATGACTGTCATCATTTTGTCATTGAAACGTCGCCTGTCCTTCATGCTAGCTTGCGCACCAACAAGAACAGTGGCTCCGCCCATTGCGGGGCCGAAAGGGAGAGAACGATGACCGTGAAATCTCGCATTCTGATGTCCGTCGCCGCCGTCGTGCTGGCGGGCGCCACACCGGCTGCGGCGCAGACCGAGCTGCAGTGGTGGCATGCCATGACCGGCGCCAACAACGACGTCGTCGTCAAGCTCGCCGAGGAATTCAACGCCTCGCAGAAGGACTTCAAGGTCGTTCCGGCTTATAAGGGTTCCTATGCCGACACGCTGAACGCCGGCATCGCCGCCTTCCGCGCCGGCAATGCGCCGCACATCATGCAGGTCTTCGAAGTCGGCACCGCGACGATGATGTCCGCCAAGGGCGCCATCAAGCCGGTCCAGGATTTGATGAAGGAAGCCGGCGAAACATTCGATCCGAAGAGCTATCTGCCGGCCATCACCGGCTACTACTCGACCACCAAGGGCGAGATGCTCTCCTTCCCCTTCAACTCGTCCTCCACCGTGATGTGGTACAACAAGGACGCGCTGAAGAAGGCCGGCCTCAATGCCGACGCGCCGCCCAAGACCTGGCCGGAGGTGTTCGACGCCGCCAAGAAGCTGAAGGCTGCCGGCTACGACAAGTGCGGCTTCTCGAATGGCTGGGTGACCTGGGTCAACATCGAGCAGCTCGGCGCCTGGCATAACGAGGCCGTCGGCACCAAGGCCAATGGCTTCGACGGCTTCGATACCGAATTCGTCTTCAACAAGGGCGTCTTCCTGAAGCACCTGACCAATCTGGTCGAGATGCAGAAGGACAAGACCTATGACTATTCCGGCCGCACCAACACCGGCGAGGGCCGCTTCACCTCGGGCGAATGCCCGATCTTCCTGACCTCTTCGGCCTTCTTCGGCAATGTCCGCGCCAACGCCAAGTTCGAATGGGCGAACGCGCCGATGCCGTATTATCCGGATGTGGCGGGCGCGCCGCAGAACTCGATCATCGGCGGCGCCTCGCTGTGGGTGATGGGCGGCAAGAAGTCGGATGAGTACAAGGGCGTGGCCAAGTTCTTCTCCTTCCTGTCGAATGTCGACCGCCAGGTGAAGCTGCACACCGAGTCGGGCTATCTGCCGATCACCAAGGCCGCCTATGAGAAGGTCAAGGCGTCGGGCTTCTACAAGGACAAGCCGTTCCTCGAGACCCCGATCCTGGAGCTCAACAACAAGGAGCCGACGGCGAATTCGCGTGGCGTGCGCTTCGGCAGCCTGGTCCAGATCCGCGACATCTGGGCTGAGGAAATCGAGGCGGCCCTGAACGGCCAGAAGACCCCGAAGGCGGCGCTTGACGCAGCCGTCGAGCGCGGCAACCAGACGCTGCGCCAGTTCGAGCGGACGGCTGGTCGCTAAGTCGGAATAGACACGCGCGGCGGCGCTTTGGATCGCGACGTCATGGTCGGGCTTGACCCGACCATCTCGGAAACCAGACATAACTGGTCATGAGATTCTCGGGTCAAGCCCGAGAATGACGGCGAGGCCCAGGCGCCGCTGCGATTTTTCACCAGGTTCGACGATGCAGAAGAACGCCTATTTCACCGGCCTGACCGTGCCGTTGCTGCTGCTGTTGCCGCAGCTCGTCATCACGGTGCTGTTCTTCTACTGGCCGGCGAGCCAGGCGGTGTGGCAGAGCTTCCTGCTGCAGGACGCCTTCGGCATCTCGACCGATTTCGTCTGGTTCGAGAACTACGTCACGCTGTTCTCCAACCCCGGCTACTACAAGGCCCTGGTCAACACCGCGGTCTTTTCGAGCTTCGTCTGCGTTTTGTCCTTGTCGATCGCGCTGCTGTTTGCGGTGATGGCCGACCGGCAGCTGCGCGGCGGCGAGATCTACAAGACGCTGCTGATCTGGCCCTATGCGGTGGCGCCGGCGATTGCCGGCGTGCTCTGGCTGTTCATGTTCGATCCGTCGCTCGGCATGCTGGCGCGCGGGCTGCAGTCGCTGGGCATCGCCTGGAACCCGCGCCTCAACGGCAATGACGCCATGGCGCTGGTGATCCTGGCGGCGACCTGGAAGCAGATCAGCTACAATTTCCTGTTCTTTCTCGCCGGGCTGCAATCGATCCCCAAGAGCGTGATCGAGGCCGCCGTGATCGACGGTGCCGGCCCCTGGCGGCGGTTCTGGACGATCGTGTTCCCGCTGCTCTCGCCGACGACCTTCTTCCTGCTGGTCGTCAACATCGTCTACGTCTTCTTCGACACCTTCGGCATCATCGACACCGTCACCGGCGGCGGGCCTTCGGGCGCGACCGAGACGCTGGTCTACAAGGTCTATTCCGACGGCAAGGGCGGCTCGGATCTCGGCGGCTCGGCGGCCCAATCTGTCATCCTGCTGATCATGGTGATCGCGATGACGGCGGTGCAGTTCCGCTTCATCGAGCGCAAGGTGAGCTACTGATGGTCGAGGACCGCCGCCTGGGCGATGCGATCGCCTATTTCGTCCTGTCGATCGGCGTGCTGATCGTCGCGTTTCCGGTGTGGCTGACCTTCGTCGCCTCGAGCTGGGACAACGCCACCATTATCAACGGCCAACTCCCGCTCTATCCGGGCCCTTATCTGTTCGACAATTACTACCGCATCCTGTTCGTCGGCACCGCCGGCTCGACGCGGGAACCCGTCGCCAGCATGATGCTGAACTCCTTCGTCATGGCGATGGCGATCGCGATCGGAAAGATCGTGATCTCGGTGCTCTCGGCCTATGCGGTGGTGTATTACCGCTTCCGGTTCCGGATGGCGGCGTTCTGGATTATCTTCGTCACGCTGATGCTGCCCGTCGAGGTCCGCATCTTCCCGACCTTCAAGGTCGTGTCCGAACTCAACATGCTCGACACCTATCAGGGCCTTGCGATCCCGCTGATCGCGTCGGCCACCGGCACGCTTCTGTTTCGCCAGTTCTTCATGACGATCCCCGACGAGCTGCTCGAGGCCTCGCGGATCGACGGCGCCGGGCCGTTCCGCTTCTTCAAGGACACGGTCCTGCCGCTGTCGATCACCACGATCGCGGCTCTGTTCGTGATCCAGTTCATCTATGGCTGGAACCAGTATCTCTGGCCGCTGCTGATCACCACCAAGGATTCGATGCAGACCATCGTCATCGGCATCCGCAAGATGATCGTCACCTCCGACGCCTTGACCGAGTGGCCGCTGGCCATGGCCACCGCCATGCTGGCGATGCTGCCGCCGGTGCTGGTCGTCATTCTGATGCAAAGGCTCTTCGTGAAGGGCCTGGTCGAAACCGAGAAATAAGCGCCCGATGGCCCAGGTCACACTCACCAACGTCAAGAAGATCTATCCCGGCGGCGTCGAGGCCGTGAAGGGCGTGTCGTTCGACATTCCCGATGGCGGCTTCTGCGTGCTCGTCGGCCCCTCCGGCTGCGGCAAGTCCACGCTACTGCGCATGGTGGCGGGGCTGGAGACGATCTCGGCCGGCGAGGTCTCGATCGGGTCGCGGGTGGTCAACCAGATCGGCCCCGCCGAGCGCGACATCGCGATGGTGTTCCAGAATTACGCGCTCTATCCGCATATGAGCGTCTATGAGAATATGTCCTACGGCCTGCGCAACCTTGGCACGCCCAAGGACGAGATCGACCGGCGCGTGAAGGAAGCCGCGCGCATCCTCGCCATCGAGCCGTTGCTCGACCGGCGGCCCAAGCAGCTTTCGGGCGGCCAGCGCCAGCGCGTCGCCATGGGCCGCGCCATCGTGCGCAAGCCGCAGGTCTTCCTGTTCGACGAGCCGCTGTCCAATCTCGACGCCAAGCTGCGCGTGCAGATGCGCGTCGAGATCAAGAAGCTGCAGCGCGCGCTCGGCGTCACCGCGATCTATGTCACCCATGACCAGGTCGAGGCGATGACGCTGTCGGACAAGCTCGTGGTGATGAATGCCGGGCAGGTCGAGCAGATCGGCCTGCCGGCCGATGTCTACAAGAAGCCGGCGAGCAAGTTCGTCGCGACCTTCATTGGCTCGCCGCCGATGAACATCCTGCCCGGCACGATCGATGGGCCGGGAATCGTCGCGCTGGGCGATGCGATCCTCGAGGCGCGCGACCTGCGCGAGGACCTGGCCGAGCAGACGCCGGTGGAAGTGGGCCTGCGGCCCGAGGATGTCGAGATCGCCTCGGAAGGTGAGGCCGGCTCGCTGCCCTTCGACGTCGAGTTCATCGAGGAACTGGGCGCAACGCAGCTCTTCCACGGCCAACTCGCCGGCCTGCCCTTCGTGATGCAGGCCGCGACGGACGCGGTCGCGGCGGTCGCGGGACGCATCTGGATCACGGTCGACCCCGACCGCGTGCATGTCTTCGACGTGGCGACGGGCGCGCGGCTGGGGCGTTAGGACACGTCATTCTCGGGCGAAGCGGAGCGCAGACCCGAGAATCTCTTGCAAGACGAGAATCTCTTGCAGGACGAACACTGGTTTACGAGATGCTCGGGTCGAGCCCGAGCATGACGCTGGGTGTCGCCCCTCAACTCACCGGCGCGTACTTCACTGCGCAGCCATAGGCCTTGGTGCTCGCTTCCGAGACCGGCTTGCCGGCCTTGAGCTCGGCCACCGCCTGGCGGACATAGCTCTTGGCGCCGGTGAGGCTGGCGGCGCTCGCCGAGGGCTTGTCGTCGATGGCGCCCATATAGGCCAGCGTACCCTTGGGATCGACGATGTACATATGCGGCGTGGTGGTGGCGCCATAGGCACGGGCCATCCTGCTGTTGGGATCGAGCAGGACGGCGGCCGGGGCGGCGTCGCGGCTCTTGGTCAGCTCATTGGCCTTGGCGCCCTCGACATGGCCCTGTTCGCCGACCGGCGAGGAGATGACCGAGAGCCAGACGACGCCTTCCTTGGCCATGTCCTTCTGCAGGGTCTGCATGGTGGCGCTGGTATAGTGCTTCCGCACATAGGGGCAGTCGTGATTGGTCCATTCGAGGATCACGGTCTTGCCGGCGAATTCGGAGAGCTTGCGCGGCTTGCCATCGGCATCGAGCGCCTCGAAAGCGGGGGCCGGCGCGCCGACCTTGGCAGAGACCTGGGCCGGGGCCGAGCCGGCGGCGAGAGAGAAACCGGCGATGGCAAGGCCGGCGATGAAAGTCTGGCGGGTCAGGTTGGCTTTCACGTCTGTCTCCTGTCTTCGGATTGCTTCATGGGTGAACGGGTTCAGCGGCCGAGTGCCGTCTTCAGATCCTTGCCGGCGGCGCGCTGCGCGGCGGTGACGATCATGTCCGGCGTCAGCAATTGCGGCAGCACCTCGGGCTGGGCGCCCTTCTGGCCCGGATAGAACAGATAGAGCGGCACCCCGGCGCGGCCCTGCTCGGCCAGGGCGAAGGCGATCTGGCTGTCGCGATTGGTCCAGTCGGCCTTGAGATAGACCACCTTGAGTTCGGAAAAGGCGTCCTTGACCTCCTGCCGCGACAGCGCAACGCGCTCATTGGCGAGGCAGGTGATGCACCAGGCCGCGGTGAAATTGACGAAGACCGGCCGC
This sequence comes from Allobosea sp. AAP35, assembly GCF_001295925.1. GTDB lineage: Bacteria > Pseudomonadota > Alphaproteobacteria > Rhizobiales > Beijerinckiaceae > Allobosea. Next base: position 22,267 of record NZ_LJHQ01000022.1, read on the forward strand.
CCTTCGGCCTGCAGCGCGGCCACGCGCTCCGGGGTCCAGGCCTGGCTATCGCCGGCGCGGGCCTGCGTGGTCACCTGCGGAACGGCGCTCTGGAGGACGAACCACCCGGCCGTGAAGACGATCAGGACTGCGAAGGCTGAGGAGATGATGCGGCCGCGCCCCGTCCCCCGCGTCACGCCGACAAGCCAGACGACGAAGCCTGCCGCCAGCACCGCCACCAGCGCCGCCAGCACGCCGCCCGGACCGGCCTGGACCGAGGCGACCCATATCAGCCAGATCGCGGTGGCAAACATCGGAAAGGCGAAGGCCTGCTTCAGGATCAGCATCCAGCGGCCGGGCTTCGGCAGCAGGCGCAGGAGGCCCGGCGCGAAGGACAAGGCCACGACTGGCAGCGCGAAACCCAAGGCCAGCGACAGGAAGACGGACAGGCCGAGCGCGGGCGGCTGCGTCACCGCATAGCCGATCGCCGCGCCCATGAAGGGCGCCGTGCAGGGCGTCGCGACGACCACCGCGAGCGCGCCGGTCATGAAGGCGCCGAGCCGGCCGCCGCGCGTGGCGAGGCCATGGCCGACGCCGACAGCCGAGGTTCCGACCTCGAAGGCGCCGAGCAGGTTGAGGCCGATCAGCGTCATCACCACCGCGAGCGCGATCACCAAAGGCGGCGATTGCAGCTGGAAGCCCCAGCCGACGCTGGCGCCCAGCGCGCCAAGCACGATGACCATGCCGGCCAGCGCCATGAAGGTGACGACGACGCCCGCTAGGAAGAGCAGGCCCTGCTCGCGCACCTGCGTGCGGCTCGCCTGGGCGAGTTGCGCAAAGCCGAGTGCCTTGATGAACAGGACCGGCAGCACGCAGGGCATGAGATTGAGGATCAGCCCGCCCGCGAAGGCGAAGAGCAAAGCCGCCCACAGCGTGAGATCGGCGCCCTCGACCGGCAGGGGGATGCGAACGGCCGGGGGCGGTGTAGCGGCCGTCGCTGTTGCGCCCACGAGGGCGGGATCGACAGCGGCGGTCAGGGTGAAGGCGCGCGGCGCGCCGGCTTCAGTGAAGGTCACGACGCCGGTCGTCTCGCCGTCCGCGACCTTGAAGGCGCTGGAGCGGGTCAGCCGGAGACGCGTGCCGTCCGATGACGACGTCGCCTCCTGCTTCGCGGCATGGTCGATCAGCGTATCCGACAGCGGGAAGAAGCGCAGATCAGCCGGCGCCGCGGACAGGCCCGGCAGCGTCAGCGCCAGCCCCTCGCCATCGGCGTCGAGGCGCCCCTTGAACGCGGCGGGCGTCGGCAGCAGTGCGCGCGTGGCGTCAATACGCGCCTGCGCCGCATCGTCGACAATCGCGGCAGTCGCGACCGGCAGTTCGAGCGTAAAGGCGGCTTCTTCTGGAATGCAGATCTTCTCGCAGACCAGCCAGGTCGCGGCCGCCTGCAGCGTCAGGCGCTCGCCGGGCTTTGCCTCGGCCGGGACGATGATCTCGACCGGCAGGACGACCGTGCCCTCGAAGCCGAAATTGACCAGCGGCTCGACGGGGATCGCCTTTGGCGCCGGCCACTGGATGTCACCGGCCGTGGCGCCTTGCGACAGCGTCCAGGCGATGCGGGTCGGCTCGCCGGAATCGCCGGGATTGGCCCAGTAGGTGTGCCAGCCCGGCGCGATCTTCTGCACCAGTGCGACCTGGAAGCGCTCGCCGGGAGCCACCGCATCACGGCTGGAGAGCAGCGTCGCCGCCACGCGGGGCGTCGATACGGCGGCCGTCTCTGCAGCATTGGCCATACCCGGCGCAAGCAGCGCCAAGGCGACCGCCGCCCGGCGCCAGAAGCGTCGGGTGAGCGTGGAAGACATCATCGTCGTCGTCATCGTTGCCAGCATGCCAGACCCAGTGCCTGATCATAGCACGGGACGCCAATGACAAGGCAGTGAGGCCGGCCTCACTGCCAGGCGCCCCGTCAGGCGCGCGGGCCCGACAGCTTGCGAATTCAGCGATTCACTGCGGCGTCAGCGGCAGCGGACCCGATCCGGAGGTGGGCGCGGCCGGACGCGGCGGCCTTGGCTTGGCCGGCGCCTTGGCCGGTTCATTCGACAAGCCGAGCCTGGCTCGGATCGAGGCGGCGCGAGCCTCGGTCATTCGGGCGCCGCAGAAGCCGAGCTGCCCCTCCCGCAGGAAGGACCGGCAGACCAGTTCGCGCTCGGCGGAGAAGCTCGCCTGCTCGCGTGCGATTGCCCGCTGCTCGACCGCATCGGCCTTGGCGGTCAGCACACGGTAGCCCTCTCGCACGGCGCGCTCGGCGACACCACGGGCGCTCTCGATCTCCTTGGCGCGGGCAGGCAGCGTGCGGGCATCGGGCCCCCACAATCCGCGCGGATCAATCCGGCAGGCAGCAGCCTCGACGATGCAGGGCTGCGCGGGCTCGACGACCAGAAAGGCGCCGTCGAGCACATCGAAGACGATGGGACAGATCGAGGCCTCAAGCCGGTAGCGCGGGACGCCGGCCGGGCGCCCAAGCGAGGTGACGGGCACGGGTGTCTCTCCAAAAGACACCGCACAGGACTCAACGAGGTTGCTCGACTGGAAACCATTGGCGGTGAGCTTCAATCCAAAGCCCGTCGCGGTCTTCTCAAAAACCGCCTCGCCGAGCCCACCGTTCTGGAGCAGCACGCGCCCGAGGATGGCCTCCTCGCCCGCGACCCTGATGGCAGGCATCGAGGGCGCACGCGGCGCAGGAGCCGGCGCGCCAGAGGCCGGCGGCGCGGCCTGCTGCGTGCCGGGCGCATTGAAGGGCTGCGCTCCAGGCAGTTGCAGCGGCTGCGCGAGCGCGGCCGACGATGCTCCGGCGAAACCCAGCTGGGCGAGGCAGAAAGCAAGATGGACCTGTCGGATCACCAAATGACCATTTTCGAACGGGAACAGCCGCATTTGCATGAAATGTCGAGACGCGGCACGCAAGGGCACATCCGCAACACTCGCCGGCAATGAGCACGCATCAACCTTGATGCCGGAAACCGGCACGGGCGCGAGTTCTTAATCGGCTCGCCTGTCTTGCAAGGGCAGGAACACCCTCCCTATATACGCCGCCAAGGGGTGGTTTCACGACCGCCCGACGTGGAATGCCGGTTTCGTTCGCCGCACCAAGTGGGGGCGAGCCGGTCCATGGGCCGGAATGTGGCGGTTGTCGTCGCAGGCCGGCGATCTGCTCAATTCAAAAGGGATCCCCTCCATGGGTAAAGTCATCGGTATCGACCTTGGCACGACCAACTCCTGCGTCGCGGTCATGGAAGGCTCTACGCCTAAAGTCATCGAGAATTCGGAAGGCGCCCGCACCACGCCGTCGATCGTCGCGATCACCGACGATGGCGAGCGTCTCGTCGGCCAGCCGGCCAAGCGCCAGGCGGTCACCAACCCCGAGCGCACCTTCTTTGCGATCAAGCGCCTGATCGGCCGGACCTTCGACGATCCGATGACGCAAAAGGACATGCATCTCGTCCCCTACAAGATCAAGAAGGCTGCCGCCGGCGACGCCTGGGTCGAGGCCGACGGCACCGACTACTCGCCCTCGCAGATCTCGGCCTTCACGCTGACCAAGATGAAGGAGACCGCAGAGGCCTATCTCGGCTCCTCCGTGACCCAGGCCGTCATCACGGTCCCCGCCTATTTCAACGACGCCCAGCGCCAGGCGACGAAGGATGCCGGTCGCATCGCCGGCCTCGAAGTGCTGCGCATCATCAACGAGCCGACGGCCGCCGCGCTGGCCTATGGCCTCGACAAGAAGCAGGCCGGCACGATCGCGGTCTATGACCTCGGCGGCGGCACCTTCGACGTCTCGATCCTCGAGATCGGCGATGGCGTCTTCGAGGTGAAGTCGACCAATGGCGACACCTTCCTCGGCGGCGAAGACTTCGACATGCGCCTGGTCGAGTATCTCGCCGACGAGTTCAAGCGCGAGCAGGGCATCGACCTCAAGAAGGACAAGCTCGCGCTGCAGCGCCTGAAGGAAGCCGCTGAGAAGGCCAAGATCGAGCTCTCGACCACGGCCCAGACCGAAATCAACCTGCCCTACATCACGGCCGATGCCTCGGGTCCGAAGCATCTGGCCATCAAGCTCTCGCGCGCCAAGTTCGAGAGCCTGGTCGACGATCTCGTCCAGCGCACGATCGAGCCCTGCAAGAAGGCGCTCAAGGATGCCGGGCTGTCGGCAGGCCAGATCGACGAAGTGGTCCTGGTCGGCGGCATGACCCGCATGCCCAAGGTCCAGGAGGTCGTGAAGCAGTTCTTCGGCAAGGAGCCGCATAAGGGCGTCAACCCCGACGAGGTCGTCGCCATCGGTGCGGCGATCCAGGCCGGCGTCCTCCAGGGCGACGTCAAGGACGTGCTGCTGCTCGACGTGACCCCGCTGTCGCTAGGCATCGAGACGCTGGGCGGCGTGTTCACCCGCCTGATCGACCGCAACACCACGATCCCGACCAAGAAGAGCCAGGTCTTCTCGACCGCGGAAGACAACCAGAACGCGGTGACCATCCGCGTCTTCCAGGGCGAGCGCGAGATGGCGGCCGACAACAAGATGCTCGGCCAGTTCGACCTGATGGGCATTCCGCCGTCCCCGCGCGGCATGCCGCAGATCGAGGTGACCTTCGACATCGACGCCAACGGCATCGTCTCCGTGACCGCCAAGGACAAGGCCACCAACAAGGAGCAGCAGATCCGGATCCAGGCATCCGGCGGGCTGTCGGAGGCCGACATCCAGAAGATGGTCAAGGATGCCGAGGCCAACGCCACCGAGGACAAGAAGCGTCGCGAACTGGTCGAGGCGAAGAACCAGGGCGAAAGCCTTGTCCATTCGACCGAGAAGTCGCTGAAGGACTACGGCGACAAGGTCTCCGCCGCCGATAAGACGGCGATCGAGACCGCGCTCGACGCGCTGAAGGCCGCGCTGACCGAGGACGATGCCGAGGCCATCACCTCGCGCACCACCGACGTGATGCAGGCTTCGATGAAGCTCGGCGAGGCCATGTATGCGGCGAGCCAGACGGAAGGCGCCGCCGATGCGGATGCGCCTGCCGCTGAGGCCAAGAAGGAAGACGACGTCATCGACGCCGACTTCAAGGATGTCAGCGACGACAAGGGCGACAAGAAGAAGAGCGCCTGAGCCCTCTTCTCTTTCATGGATGACGTCATGGCCGGGCTTGACCCGGCCATCGCGTTACGGGAATGCGTCGTGACGCAACAATCTCGTTCTTGCTGCGGTCTCGCGACGGGGTCTTAGGGACCCGCCGCGCGCCGACGAAGAACGAAGGGGCCGCTGTTTGATGTCCAAGCGCGACTATTACGAAATCCTCGGCGTCTCGAAGACGGCCAGCGAGGCGGAACTGAAAAGCGCGTTCCGCAAGCTTGCGATGGGCTGCCACCCTGATCGCCACCCCGGCGACACGGCGGCAGAGGCCAAGTTCAAGGAATTGAACGAGGCCTATCAGGTTCTGTCCGACGCCCAGAAGCGCAGTGCTTATGACCGATACGGCCATCAGGCCTTCGAACATGGCGGCGGTGGCCAGCAGGGGCCGGAATTCTCCGACTTCATGTCGGACATCTTCGATTCCTTCTTCGGCGACGCCCGTCGCGGCGGGCCGCGCAGCGCGAACGGCCGCGAGCGTGGCGCCGATCTGCGTTACAATCTCGAAATCGGGCTTGAGGACGCTTTTTCCGGCAAGAACGCCTCGATCCGGGTGCCGACATCGATCGCCTGCGAAGTCTGCTCGGGCAGCGGCGCGAAGCCGGGCTCGAAATCGCGTCAGTGCCCAACCTGCGGCGGCCACGGCAAGGTGCGCGCAAACCAGGGTTTCTTCTCGGTGGAGCGGACCTGTCCGACCTGCGCGGGGCGCGGCGAGATCATCGACGACCCGTGCAAGAACTGCCAGGGCGCCGGTCGCGTCACCCGTGAGCGCACGCTGTCGGTGAATATCCCCGCCGGCGTCGAGGACGGCACGCGCATCCGGCTCGCCGGCGAGGGCGAGGCCGGCCTGCGTGGCGGTCCAGCCGGCGACCTCTACATCTTCCTGTCGATCCAGCCGCATGCGATCTTCCAGCGCGACGGCGCCGATCTGTTCTGCCGCGTGCCGCTGGGCCTGACATCGGCTGCGCTCGGGGGCGAAATCGAGGTGCCGACGCTCACCGGCGAGCAGGCCCGGGTCAAGGTGCCCGAGGGCACGCAGACCGGCAAGCAGTTCCGCCTCAAGGGCAAGGGCATGAGCGTCCTGCGCTCGCGCGAGTTCGGCGATCTCTACATCCAGGTCGTCGTCGAGACGCCGCAGAAGCTCACGGCGCGCCAGCGTGAACTGCTGATGGAATTCGAGCGCGAAAGCTCAGGCGCAACGCATCCCGAGGCGGCCGGGTTCTTCGGCCGGGTCAAGGATTTCCTCGGCGGCATCGGCGGGGCGGCCTGAACCCCAGCCTCATGTGAGCGCAGCGAAGCCATCCAGGATTCCGTCGCTGGTCTATTCGATTGCTTCGCTGCACGCGCAATGACGAATAGGCATACCGCACAAAAAAAACGGGCCGCCTTGCGGCGACCCGTTCTTGGTCTGGCTCTGATCGAAATCAGGCCTTGTCGACCACTTTCTTGACAGTTTCCTTGCCTTCGCCGAGCGCCTGCTGGGCTTCGCCCTTGCGCTCCTGCACGAAGCCCTCTGCCTCGAGCTCAGGCTTGTCCAGCGCCTTGCCGGCGGCCTGCTTGACGTTGCCGGTGGCCTCGTTGGCCATGCCCTTGACCTTGTCCATGGTGCTGCCCATCGTGGTGCTCCTTGCTTTGAATCACGTGCCGCCCTTGCGGCTTGCGAGAAAGAAACGGGCAGCCCGCGCGAAGGTTCCGATTAAATTTTGGACCTAGCCCGCAGCGCCTGAAGGCTCGCAAGAGGCCGCAGCCATGGCATGCAGCGCCTGCGCGGTTGCCGCATCTTCCGGGAAGAACGTCTCCAGCGCCAGCTCCGACAAGGTGATGTCGACCGGCGTGCCAAACACCGTCGTTGTCGAGATGAAGGACAGTGTCACCTCGCCGACACGCAGGCGCAGTGGCACCACGATGGCCGGCTCGGCTTCGACAGGCTGGGTGTGCGCCTTCCGCGCGGGCGCGATCGGGGCGTCATAGGACAATAGCTCGGCCAGCAGCTCTGCCAGGACAGGATCGGCCGTCGCTCTGACCTGCTGGCGCAGGCGCGCCAGCAGGTGGGATCGCCATTCCTCCAGATTGATGATCGCGGCGGCGAGACCGCCCGGATGCAGCGCGAGCCGCAGCACGTTGACTGGCGGGCGCAGCAGATCGGGATCGGCGACGAGGCTCAGCAGGGGCGCGACGGCGGCATTGGCGGCGAGCATGATCCAGTGACGATCCACCGCGAGCGCCGGATAGGGCTCATGCCCCTTCAGAACGAGGTCGATGGCAGATTTCGCGGCTTGGAGGCCGGGGTCCTCCAATGCGCGCTCCAGATAGACCGGCGCGTAGCCCGCCGCGAGCAAAAGCGCGTTGCGCTCACGCAGCGGCACGCCGAGATGCTCGGCCAGCAGCAGGACCATGTCGCGGCTCGGCTGCGAACGCCCGCTCTCGACGAAGGAGAGATGCTTCTGCGAGATCTCGGCTTCGAGCGCGAGGTCGAGCTGGCTGAGCCGGCGCAGCTGCCGCCAGTCGCGGATGAGGTGGCCGACGCTGGGTTGCTGATGTCTGTTCATGGGACAAACCTAGCCGGCGCCTGAGCCCGTTCCAATTACCTGCCGCTTAATCGACCGGCCTGCCCGATCTCGTCAGCATGCCCTCCATCGACACCGAGGCATCTCAAGCCTCCCAGCCAATGGAGACCGACCATGTCCATGATCCAGTCCTCGCGCTTCCTGCGGAATGCTCTCGCCCTCGACGCCGCCGCCTGCGCCGCCACCGGTCTGTTGCTTTCGCTCGCTGCCGGTCCCCTCGCGGGCCCGCTCGGCCTCCCCGAAAGCTTTCTGCGCGGAGCGGGGCTCGTCCTGCTGCCCTGCGCGGCCGTCCTCGCCTTGTTCGCCAACCGAGAGACACTGCCAAGGCTTGCCGTCTTTGCCGTGATCGGCCTCAACCTGCTCTGGATCGCCGACAGCATCGCAATCCTGATGGCGGGTTGGTTTTCGCCAACGGGACTTGGCATCGCCTTCGTCCTGGCTCAGGCTGGAGCGGTTGCGGTGGTCACCGAGCTTGAGGTGATCGGCCTGAAGCGCTCGGCTCGCATCGACGGCATGGCGCCCGCCAGCGGCTGATCGCGGGCGTTGAGAGCCGTGCCACTCGCTGCCGCGGGTGGTGCGGCCTTCGTGTTGCTCCAGCCGGCAAACTGTCACGAAACCGTCGTGCGCGCTCACTAGCCGTCCGGATGTCAGTTTCATGCTCCAGCCGGTCAGGATCGCCCCATGCGCAACCCCTTCGTTCTCGCGGCTCTCGCATCCGTTCTGCTCGGCGGCACCGCGCTCGCCGAGCCGATGTTCAACCGCATCGCGACCTTCTCCGTGCCGCTGAACCTGCCGGCCGACCGTGATGCGTCGAAGAAGACGGTCGCCGAGATCATCGCCGCCAATGAGGATGGCACGCTACTCGCCTATACCGATGGCGAGCAGAAGGCTGTCGGGCTCATCGACCTCACCGATCCCGCTCAGCCCAAGCCGGCCGGTATCGTCGCGCTCGGCGGCGAATCGACCTCGGTCGTGATCCTTGGGAGCAGGGCCTTCGTGGCCGTCGTCACCTCCGGCGACAACTATAAGGAGCCGGCCGGGCACCTCGCGACCGTCGATCTCAAGTCGAAGCAGGTCGTGGCGACCTGCGATCTCGGCGGCCAGCCGGATTCGATCACGCTGAGCAAGGACAAGACGAAGCTCGTCATCGCGATCGAGAACGAGCGCGACGAATCCCTGAACAAGGGCGCGCTGCCCCAGCTCCCGGCAGGCAACCTCACCCTGATCGGCATCAAGGATGGCGGCGTCGACTGCGCTTCCCGCCAGGTCGTCGACATGACCGGCATCGCCGCGGTGGAGCCGACCGATCCGGAGCCGGAATTCGTCGACGTCAACCAGGATGGGCTTGCAGTGATTACCCTGCAGGAGAATAACCACATCGCCATCGTCGATACCAAATCCGGCAGGCTGGTGGCGCATTTCCCGGCGGGCACTGTCGATCTCAAGGGCATCGACAAGACCCGCGACGGCCAGATCCGGCCGGTCGAGGAGCTCAAGGGCGTGCCGCGCGAGCCCGATTCGGTGCGCTGGCTCGACAATGATCGCTTCGTCACCGCCAATGAGGGCGACTGGAAGGGCGGCTCGCGCGGCTTCACGATCTTCCGCAAGGACGGCACGGTCGAGTTTGATTCCGGCGCGACCACCGACCATCTCGCGATCAGCCTCGGCCATTATCCGGAGCGCCGCTCGGCCGCCAAGGGCAGCGAGCCCGAAGGCATCGAGGTCGGAACCTATGGAAACGACCGCTTGATCTTCGTCGGGCTGGAGCGCGCCTCGCTGGTGCTCGTTTACAAGGACGAAGGCCCCGGCAAGCTCCCGCGCTATCTCCAGGCGCTGCCGGGCGGCATCGCGCCGGAGGGTCTGCTGGCGATCCCGCAGCGCAATCTTTTCGTCTCGGCCTCCGAGGCCGATCTCGTCGCCAAGGGCGGCCCGCGCTCGGCCGTGACGATCTACCAGCGCAGCGAGGCGCCGGCCGCCTATCCGACGCTCGTTTCCGCAGAGGTCGAAGGCGCCCCGATCGGCTGGGGCGCGTTGTCGGGCCTGTCGGCGCATCCGACGCTACCGGGCCGGCTGCACGCGGTCACCGACAGCGCCTATTCGCCCTCGCGCATCCTTGAGATCGACCCGACCCAGAAGCCGGCCAAGATCACCGGCGCTATCACCGTGACCAAGGCCGGCAAGCCTGTGGCTTACGACCTCGAAGGCATCGCCGCCCGTGCGGGCGGCGGCTTCTGGCTGGCCTCCGAGGGCAACCCGGAAGCCAAGGACAAGCCGACATCCAACATTCTGCTGCGGGTTTCGGCCGCGGGCGAGGTCGAGGAGGAGATCATGCTGCCGGAAGAGCTGGCGAAGCAGGCGACCCGATTCGGCTTCGAGGGCGTCGCTGTGACCGGCTCCGGCGCCGAGGAGACGATCTGGCTCGCGGTGCAGCGGGAATGGAAGGACGATCCCAAGGGGAAGGCCAAGATCCTGGCCTACAAGCCCGTGACCAAGTCCTGGGGCGTGCTGCATTATCCCCTGACCGCCCCCACTGCGGGCGCCTGGATGGGGCTGTCCGAGCTGACCGCGCTTGGCGATGACCGATTCGCCGTGATCGAGCGCGACAACCTCTTCGGCGCGAAGGCGGTGAAGACGCTGGCGACCTTCTCGGTCAAGGGCCTGACGCCGGCGCCGATTGGTTCCACGACGATCCCGACCGTCGAAAAAAAGCTGCTGCGCGACCTGACGCCCGACCTGATGGCCAAGGGCGGCTACGGCCTCGACAAGGTCGAGGGCATGGCGGTCGACCGCGACGGTGGCGTCTTCGTCGTCACCGACAATGACGGCGTCGACGATTCGTCGGGCGAGACGCAGTTCTTCGCTTTCGGGAAGATCGCGAACTGAGGATGGGCAGGCACGTCATTCTCGGGCGGCGCGAAGCGCCGACCCGAGAATCTCAGGCAGGTCGGGTTATCGATGCCATCTGGTCATGAGATGCTCGGGTCGAGCCCGAGCATGACGCGCGTCTCTGAAAAAAGCCCCGGATGCGCGTCGCATCCGGGTCAGTCGCCCGACCCGGCCAGCGACCGGGTCGGGACAACAGATCACCAGCCGGCGAGCACGTTGCCCTTGAAGCGCTCGGCCACGAAGGCCTTGATCTCGGGCGACTGATAGGTCTCGACCAGCGTCTTCACCCAGGGCTTGTCCTTGTCGGCGGTGCGCACCGCGATGACGTTCACGTAAGGCCCCTTGGGGTCCTCGCGCAGGATCGCCGAGGTCGGCTCGATCTTGGCGTCGACGGCGTAGTTGGTGTTGATCGCGGCTGCGGCGACATCAGCCAGTGTGCGCGGGGTCTGCGCCGCCTCGACCTCGACGATCTTCAGCTTCTTGGGGTTGGAGACGATGTCGATCGGCCCCGGCTTGAAGCCAACGCCGTCCTTCAGCTTGATCACGCCCTTGTCCTGCAGCAGCAGCAGCGCCCGGCCGCCATTGGTCGGGTCGTTCATGATCGCGATGGACGAACCGTCGGGCACCTCGGCCCAGCTCTTGTACTTCGACGAGTAGATGCCGAGCGGGAAGTTCACGGTCAGGCCGACGCTGACCAGCTTGAAGCCGCGATCCTTCACCTGGTTGTCGAGATAGGGCTGGTTCTGGAAGGAATTGGCCTCTAGTTCGCCGGCGTCCAGCGCCTGGTTGGGCACGACATAGTCGGAGAACTCGGTGATCTTGAGGTCGATGCCCTTCTTGGCCAGAAGCGGCTTCACCTGTTCGAGGATCTCGGCATGGGGGCCCGGCGAGACGCCGATGCGGACGATCTGCGGCGCCTGGGCGAGCGCGGGGACGGACAGGGCGAGCGCGGCAAGCGCCGTGGCGGCGAGCGCGGTGCGGCGGGTGATGATGGTCATGGGGTGGTTCCTTCAGTTCGATTTGGTTTGGAAAGACAAAAGAAATCCGCGCGCCGTCATCCCGGGCGACCGCAGGGAGACCCGGGATCCATGCCTGAGCCTCTCAGGTCAGCGTTCCGGCATGGATCCCGGGTCTGCGCTTCGCTTCGCCCGGGATGACAATGCGTTGGGATGAAACTCAGGCGTGGCGCAGGCGCTTGTTGAGCCGGCGGGCGAGATGGTCGCCGATGGTCTGGACTGTCTGGACCAGCACGATCAGCACGGCGACGACGGCGGCCATGACCTCGGGCATGAAGCGCTGATAGCCATAGCGGATGCCGAGATCGCCCAGGCCCCCGCCGCCGACCGCGCCGACCATGGCCGAGAAGCCGATCAGGCTGACGATGGCGAGCGTGAGACCCAGCGCGATCGCCGGTAGCGCCTCGGGCACCAGCACCTTGCGAACGATCTGCAGCGGCGTCGCGCCCATCGACCGGGCGGCCTCGACCAGCCCCTGATCGACCTCGCGGATGGCGCCCTCGATCAGCCTGGCGATAAAGGGCGTCGCCGCCACCGTCAGCGGCACGATCGCGGCATTGGTGCCGATCGAGGTGCCCGCAATGAGGCGGGTGAAGGGGATGATCGCGACGACGAGGATGATGAAGGGCGTCGAGCGCGTGGCGTTGACCAGCGTGCCGAGCAGCGTGTTGACGAGGGGCGCGGCAAACAATTCGCCGCGCTTGCTGGTGGCGAGAAAGACGCCGAGCGGCAGGCCGAGAACCGTGCCGAGCCCGGCGGCAACCGCCACCATCTGCAGCGTGTCGAGCGTGGCCTGCGCGATCAGCGCCACGATCTGGGGCGAGATGATCTCAGGAAACATGGCCGATGACCTCCGCCTTGAGTTCGAGGCTGTTGAGCGCGCCGAGCACGGCAGCCAGTTCCGGCTCGCGCGTCGGGACCGAGACCAGCAGGCTGCCGAAGGGCTTGCCCGCGATGGCGTCGATGCGGCCGGCGAGGATGTTGACGTCGACGCCGATGGTCGAGCTGAGCCGGCTGATGACCGGCGCGGTGGCGTTCTGCCCGGTGAAGGTGATGCGCAGCACGGTGTCGTCGCCCGGCTGAGCGTCCTTGCGGATTCGGCCGGCGAGATAGGCCGGCAGCTCGACGCCGGTCACCGCCTCGACGAAGCGCGCCGTGGTCGGGTGCTGGGGACGCGTCAGCACCGAGAAGACGTCGCCCTCCTCGACGATGCGGCCGTCCTCGATCACCGCGACGCGGTCGCAGATCTCCTTGATGACGGGAATCTCGTGGGTGATCAGCAGGATGGTGATGCCTAGATCGCGGTTGACCTGCTTCAGCAGGGCCAGGATCGACTTCGTCGTCTCGGGATCGAGCGCCGAGGTGGCCTCGTCGCAGAGCAGCACCTTGGGGTCTGTCGCCAAAGCGCGGGCGATGCCGACGCGCTGCTTCTGGCCGCCGGAGAGTTCGGCCGGGTAGCGCTCGCGCTTGTCGGCGAGACCGACCAGATCGAGCAGGCGCGCGACCTTGTCCTCGATCTGCAGTCTCGGCGTGCTCGCGATTTCCAGCGGCAGGGCGACATTGTCGAAGACCGTGCGCGAGGAGAGCAGGTTGAAGTGCTGGAAGATCATGCCCGTGGCGCGGCGGCGGGCGCGCCAGCCGGCCTCGGTGAGTCCCGTGACGTCCTCACCCTCGATCAGGAGGCGGCCGGAGGTGGCGCGCTCCAGCCCGTTGACGAGGCGGATCAGCGTCGATTTGCCGGCACCCGAGCGGCCGATGACGCCGACGATCGCGCCCTTGGGCACGTCGAGATCAATGCCCGACAGGGCCGTGACCGACCCTTGCGCACCACGGGCGGCATAGGTCTTGCCGATCCGTTCGAAGCGGATGATCGGATCGGGCTGGTTCGGCGCTGGGCCGGGTTCGACGCGGAAGGCGTCGGGCTTTGCAGGAGCGTTCATGGTGACCTCAGGACGAAATCGGGGCGCGGCTGCGCCGGTGCGAAGCCAGCTGCCGGGCCGCGCGCTCGGCCGCGCCCGGCGTGGCGAAGCGATGGCCTTCGAGCGCGTCGAAGGCGGACGCGGCGGAAATGAAGGTGAAGACGCGCTCGCCGCCGCGACGGCTGACAAGGCCGGCCTGGGTCTCGCCGATCTCGATGACATAGGCCTGGTCACTGCGCAGCGGCAGGCCCTGATCGGGCCGGCCGGCGCCGGAGGAAAGAATGTTCATGGCTGGCCTCCCGCCGCATCGCGGCGCTGATAGACATCTGATCGGGCTTGAGGAGGCTCGCCGATGCGAGCGCCGGAACCGTCAGAGTCGACAGCGACAGGCTGTGGGGCGGGACGGGAGGGCGCGGAATGGGGTGGCTTCGATCATGGTCGTCTCCTGTCGATTGGAGCCCACGACCGCGTCGTGGCGCTTTAGCGTTTGGTGACGCGGCGCAAGCTGCTCGCTCAAATCCCCGCGGCCTTTCGGCGTAGCCGAATGACGAAGTCCAATGTGGCGGACGAAATCCTTTTTGTCAACGCGATCGTTCTTTTAAAGAAACGAAACTCGCAGGATTGCTCATCCCCGCACTGCCTTTGGCGGAGAAGGATCCTCCGGGTCGATGCGAAGCGGCCCATGACAGGCCGGCCCGCGCGATGCTAGGAAACAGCGCCTCAGCTTCAGGAACGCTTGCCTTGTCCGCCTCCCGCTCCATCCTGCTGATCATCGGTGGTGGCATCGCCGCCTATAAATGTCTGGAGCTGATCCGCCGGTTGAAGGATCGCGGCATCGCCGCGCGCTGCATCCTGACCCAGGCGGGCGAGCAGTTCGTGACGCCGCTCGCCGTCTCCTCGCTTGCCGGCGAGCGCTGCTTCACCGACCTGTTCTCGCTGACGGACGAGGCCGATATCGGCCATATCGCGCTGTCACGCTCGACAGACCTCCTGGTCGTGGCGCCAGCCACCGCCGATCTGATCGCCAAGATGGCCAATGGGCTCGCCAACGATCTCGCCTCGACGGCGCTGCTGGCGACCGACAAGCGCGTGCTGATCGCGCCCGCGATGAACCCGCGGATGTGGCTGCACCCGGCCACGCGCCGCAACATGGCGCAGCTCCAGAAGGACGGCGTGCTCGTCGTCGGGCCCAATGCCGGCGCGATGGCCGAGCGGGGCGAAAGCGGCGTGGGCCGGATGGCGGAGCCCGCCGAGATCCTGGCGGCGATCGAGGCCACGCTCGCTGGCGAAGCGCCCTCCCCGCAGCGTGCGATCGGATTTCTCGGCCGGTTGCCCGGAGGCGGCCCGGATTCACAGGGTCCGCTGGCCGGCCGGCATGTGCTGGTGACCTCGGGCCCGACGCATGAGGCGATCGACCCCGTGCGCTACATCGCCAACCGCTCCTCGGGCAAGCAGGGGCACGCGATCGCGGCTGCGGCCGCCGCCGCCGGGGCGCGCGTGACGCTGGTGTCTGGCCCCGTCGCCATCCCCGATCCGGCCGGCGTCGAGACGGTGCATGTCGAATCGGCGCGACAGATGCTGGCCGCGGTCGAGGCGGCGCTGCCGGCGCAGATCGCGATCTTCACCGCCGCGGTCGCCGATTGGCGGGTGGCCGATGCCGCGCCCGAAAAGATGAAGAAGGATGGCGGCGGCCTGCCGCCTCTGGCCCTGGTCGAGAACCCCGACATCCTTGCCACCATCGCGCAGCGGGCGAGCGGCCGTCCCGAGCTCGTCGTCGGCTTTGCCGCCGAGACGCAGAATGTCGTTGCCTATGCACAGGCGAAGCTCGCCAAGAAGGGCTGCGATCTGATCGTCGCCAACGATGTCGGCGGCACGGGGGTGATGGGCGGCGACGTCAACACCGTGCATCTGGTGACGCGGGAGGGGGTCGAGAGCTGGCCGACGCTGGCCAAGTCGGAGGTCGCCAATCGTCTCGTCGATCATCTGACGCGGCTGCTCGGCTCGCAGGGCGGCAGGTAAGCGTCATGGTCAAGATTGCTTGTCTTCGCCTGCCGCATGGCGCCGGCCTGTCCCTGCCGGCTTATCAGAGCGCGGGCGCCGCCGGCATGGATCTGCGCGCCGCATTGCCTGCCGGGGCCGTGCTGGAACTGGCGCCCGGCGCGCGCGCGCTTGTGCCGACCGGGCTTTGCCTGCAACTGCCGGACGGATACGAAGCGCAGGTGCGGCCGCGTTCGGGGCTGGCCGCCACGCACGGCGTCACCGTGCTGAACGCTCCCGGAACGATCGACAGCGATTATCGCGGCGAGGTCAAGGTCATCCTGATCAACCATGGGCAGGAGACGTTCGCGATCGGGCGCGGCGACCGGATCGCACAGCTGGTCGTCGCGCCGGTGACGCGCGCCATGATGGCCGAGGCGCTGACGCTCGACGAGACCGAGCGTGGCCCCGGCGGCTTCGGCTCGACCGGCGTGCTGGATGCAGGCTTGCAGCCTGGGGATGCGAACCCGGAAGGAGCCGTCGCGTGAACCTGTTGTCGCGACGCAGCCAGCTTGCCATCGCGGCGGTGGTGGACATCGCCCTGCATGCCCGGCCCTCGCCGGTCGCGGCCAAGCTCCTGGCGGCGCGCCACGATCTGCCACCGCGCCATCTGGAGACGTTGCTGCAGGCGCTGGTGAGGGTCGGCATTCTCAAGGGCGTGCGCGGCCCGCGCGGCGGCTACGAACTGGCACGCGAGCGCCGCAGGATCACCGCCGGCGACATCGCGCGCGCCGCCATGCAGGAAACTGGCGACGAAAGCCTTGGGCCCGCGCCGCAGTCCCGCCTCGTCGATGATGTGATCGGGCCTGAGGTGATGCGCGCCTCGCAGGCCTTCCTTTCCGTGCTCGACGCGATCAGCGTCGAGGAACTCTGTCGCCGGGCGCAAACCCTGTCCGGCGTCGACCAGGACAGAGCCGGCGCCGATTTCACCATCTAATTCTGTGATTAATCGAATTCATCGACAGCGCATGTGAATAAGTCTAGGCTTATGCATGAAGCGTCGGGTTCGAACACCGATCGCACAAGGAGCATGTCATGACTGAGGTAGCGCGCGAGCAGTTATCGGCAGCGGCCAAGGCGCCCGGCCGCGGCCGCATCTATAACTCGATCACCGACACGATCGGGAACACCCCGCTGGTCAAGCTCAACCGCCTGCCCGCCGCGCGCGGCGTCCAAGCGACGATCCTGGCCAAGCTCGAATTCTTCAACCCGATCTCCAGCGTCAAGGACCGGATCGGCGTCAGCATGATCGACGGGCTGGAGGCATCCGGCGTGCTGAAGCCGGGCGAAACGCTGATCGAGCCGACCTCGGGCAACACCGGCATCGCGCTTGCCTTCGTGGCGGCGGCGCGCGGCTACCGCCTGATCCTGGTCATGCCCGAGACCATGTCGCTGGAGCGGCGCAAGATGCTGGCGCTGCTGGGCGCCGAACTCGTGCTGACGCCGGGCCCCGGCGGCATGCGTGGCGCGGTAGCGCGGGCCGAGGAGCTGAAGGCCGAGATTCCGGGTTCGATCATTCCGCAGCAGTTCGAAAATCCGCATAATCCCGAGATCCACCGCAGGACGACGGCCGAGGAGATCTGGAACGACACCGACGGCAAGGTCGACATCTTCATCTCCGGCGTCGGCACCGGCGGCACGATCACCGGCGTCGGCCAGGTGCTGAAGGCAAAGAAACCGGCGGTGAAGATCATCGCGGTCGAGCCCGAGGATTCGCCCGTGCTCTCGGGCGGCGCGGCCGGCCCTCACAAGATCCAGGGCATCGGCGCCGGCTTCGTTCCCGGCATCCTCGACCGCTCCGTGATCGACGAGGTGGTGACCGTCGGCAACCAGACCTCGTTCGAGACGTCGCGCGCGCTGGCAAAGCAGGAGGGCATTCCCGGCGGCATCTCATCGGGCGCCGCGATCGCGGCGGCGCTCGAAGTCGGCGCGAGGCCGGAGAATGCCGGCAAGACGATCGTGGTGATCATCCCCTCCTTCGCCGAGCGCTACATCTCCAGCGCCCTGTTCGAGGGGCTTTGAAACAAGCCCGGCAGGGCCGTCACCACCGAAAGAAGTCCACCAGGCCCGATCGACCGATCGGGCCTGGTTCGTTTTCGGGTCGAGAGTTGCGCCCGTTCAGTCCCGCCGGGGGAAGATCAGCTTCACACAGGTGCCGGGTCGGTCGGCGCCCGGAGTGAGCGGGGTCGAGGTCATCGTCGCCTTCATGCTCCGGAGCAGGCTCGCGATGACGGTCTGACCCAGGCCCTTGGCCTCGATCTCGGCGGGCATGCCGACGCCGTCATCCTCCACCGAGAGAGCCAGCGCAGGGACGCCCTGCATCGCCGTTTCCTCGAAGCGAATGACGATCTTGCCCGACAGGCCGTCGGGAAAGGCGTGCTTGATCGCGTTCGTGACCAATTCGTTGACGATGACAACGAAGGACACCGCGTCGCGGCCCGGCAGCCGGATCGCGCTCATCGCCAGCGAGAGTTCGATCGGACGGCCCTCGGCAGCCTTGCCGATCTCGGCCAGCAGATCCTCCATATAGGGACGGGCCTCGATCTCGTCGGTCTCGAGGTCGAGCCGCAGGCGGCGTTGTCCGGCGGCGATTGCCTGGATGCGTGACTGCGCCTGCTGCAAAGCGAGGCGCACCGCCGGCTCGCGACTCTGCCGGCTCTGGACGTTGAGCAGCGCCGAGACCATCGCCAGATTGTTGCCGACACGGTGGCTCACATCACGCAGCAGCGCCTCCATGCGCAAGCGCTCGTTTTCGAGTTCGCTGGTCCGTTCGCCGACGATACCTTCCAGCCGGGCGTTGCTTGCGGCCAGCGAGACGCTCCGGCGCTGGCGAATGCGGAACTGCTGCCAGGCGGCGAAGGCGAGAGCGGCCAGCGCCACCACGATCCCGATGCTTGCCAGAAGGCGGCGCCGTTCCTCATTGCGATTGAGCGATATGAGGCGAACGTTCTCGGCGAGCTGGACCTGCTGGATGCCATCGCGCACATCCTCCATCGCGCCTATGCCGTCGCCTTTGAGGATGACCGCGAGGGCCTCGCTTTGGCGACCATCGCGCGCAAGAGCCACCGTCGCATCGAGTTCGGCGAGCTTTCGGTCGATCGGCTCCACCAATGAGGCGACCCGCGACTTCTGCTGCGGATCGTCCGTCACCAACTGCTGCAGCGCCTCCAAAGCAGGCAGGGCGGCACCGCGTCCGCTCTCGAACGGATCGAGATAGCTGGCCGTGCCGGTGAGCATGTACCCGCGCTGGCCTGTTTCGGCATCGCGCAAATGGCCGAGCAAACGTTCGGCGCTCTCCCGAACAGCGATGGCGCGCGAAACCTGGGCAGCAGTAATCTGCGCCTGGAAATTGATCCAGGCTGCCAGCACCACGGCAACCGCCACGACGCCCATGGCCACGACAGCGACCGTCGCGGCACTGAGACGCTCCCAGAAAGCCGGGACCGCGGGAATAATCGCGCGTGCGCGAGGCCTCGGCTGATTCTGCATCCACCCGTGTTACAGGCGGATGGCGGCGGCGCTTATGTAAAATGACAGGCGCATTCTCACGTTTTCGCAGCAAATGTGGCGCTGCGCCCGTTCAGGCCTCGTCTTCCCCACCACCGGTGAAGAACTGTCGTCCAAGCAGGGCGCCCAGGACCACGACGCCGCCGACCATGGCGATGCGCCACTTGCTGCGCGACCTCATGCCCGAGCCGAGAAGCTTGGCGGCGAACGGCGCCGCGACCAGCGCGGTCGCCGCCATCGGTCGGCCGGGACGCGGACGGTTCTTGAGATACATCGCACCGCCGAGCGCCAGCAGGGCCGTCACCAGCAGACCACCCGCGACGAACAGGCTTGCCTCGACCATCCCGTATCGGAACGAGAGCATCGTGTGCAGCGCGCTTAGCGCGTAGCCACCGGCGCAGACCACAAGCAGGCCCGCAAAGCCCATGAGACCGTAGATGGTGAGGTTGCGCCTGACCGCCCCGGATATCTCCGAGGTGATATAGCCTCCGATTCCCCCAAGCATCGGTTCACCGTGCCGAAAGGAAGCCGACGAACAGGCCGACTGCCGCCGCCAGCCCCAATGCGCGCAGCGGGCGCTCGCGGATTTCGTCCTCGATCAGCCGCTGAAGATCGGTTGCCTGTTCCTTCGCGACATCGACCATCCGGTCCGTGTCGACCCCGACCGAGCGCAGCGTCTCGCTGACCGTGGCCACCAGTTCCTCGGCCCCGCGCGTCAGGCTGTCCTCGAGCGCACCGGCCTCGCGCTTGACGCGATCTGCAGTGTCCCTGGCGCCGTCGGCCACCTTTTCGCTACCGGAGACGATGTCATCCTTGACGTTTTTGATGGCCGTTTCGGCCTCGCGTTTCGCGGAAGTCGTGGTGGTTGGCATGTCGCTGGTTCCTTGCATCGATCGGTTCAATTAGCGTTTCTCGTCAGCGGTTATGACCTGCTGATCACAGTCGGACGTGCTTTGCGAGGCAACGCCGGTGGACCGTGCGGGGTTCCGTCGCAGGGCTATCAGGCCGGCACTGGCGCCGCCTGAGCTGTGTCCTGCTGCCCCGGGTCCTGTGCCTCCGCCGCCTGGGCCGCGCGGTAACGGGCAAACTCCTCCTGCGCCACCATGGCAACGAGCAGGATCGGAGTCGAGAGAACAGCGCCAAGCGGTCCCCAAAGCCAGAGCCAGAAGATGAAGCCAATGAAGACGAGAAAGGGCGAGACCGTCAGCCGGTTTCCGACGAAGACCGGGGTGACAACATTGCCTTCGATCATGTTGACGAAGAAATAGGCCAAAGCAGGCCACAGCGCCGTCAGCAGGAACGGCGCATCGATCAGGGCTCCGGCGAACAGCATCACCGTGACGATCATCGGCCCGATGAAGGCAAGGTAGTTCAGAACGAAGGCGAGCGCGCCCCAGAAGATCGGAAAGGGCAGACCTGCCATCCAGGCGATGGTCATGGTCACGACGCCCATGCCCAGATTGATCAGCGTGACCAGCCCGAAATAGCGCGCGACACGCGTCTCGATCTCCTGAAAAAAGGCGCCGGCGGACTTGCGAGCACCGCGGCCGAGACAGAAGCGCAGCGCGCGCGCCTTGAGATGACGGCGGGTCGCCAGCCAGAAATAGACGGTCGCGACGAAGACCAGCATGCCGCCGGCAACCGCCGAGGAGGAGACGGCGATGTCGATCAGCGGGTTGCCCTGGGAGATGCTGAGCTCGGCGCCGCTCTTGCCGGTCAGCGCACCAATGGCAGCCTTGGCCTGATCCATCACCGCCACGACGCCGACGAGCTTGGTCTTCATCGCCGCCATCATCGCCGGACCCTGATCGCTCCATGCCGCCATCGGCACGGCGAGCACGGTGATCGCGGACCCGATCACGCCGAGAAAGAGCAGAACGATGATTGCCGCCGCCAGATGCTGCGGGACGTTGCGACGGACCATCCAGTCGACGGCAGGCCCGAGCACGAGCCCGAAGATGATACCGGCCACGATCGGCAAGGTAATGGCCTGCGTCAGATGCAACGCGGCGGTCGCCAGGATGACGAAGATGCCGATGATCGTGTAGCGGACGATCAGATCATGTTCGGACGGCGTCACGTCCTCATGCAGATCCTCGACCTCCGGTTCCGCCATGTAACGCGGAAAGGGTTTCCAGACGGATGAGCTGAGCATGAGTTCGGATCCAACGCGCGAACCGCGCCCCCCCGGCGCGTCGCCAGCGATAACGTCGGCTTGCCGGCGAAGGTTCCGCTAATGCGCCTCGTCCCAATTGCCCGCCGCACGGGCGTCGACCTGGAGCGGCACCCGCAGCTGGACGGCCGGATGCGGCGCCTCGACCATCACCCGCCTGATCACCGGCAGCGCCGCTTCGACCTGATGGTCGGGCACTTCGAAGACCAGTTCGTCATGGACCTGCAGGAGCATGCGGACATCGAGCCTGGCTGCTTCCAGCGCGTCTTCCATGCGGATCATGGCCCGGCGGATGATGTCGGCGGCAGAGCCTTGAATCGGCGCGTTGATCGCCTGACGCTCGACGAAGGCGCGCTCGGAGGGGTTCTTCGAGGCCACCGCCGGGAAATGGCAGATGCGCCCGAAGATCGTCTCGACATGGCCGTTGGCGCGCACGAAAGTCTTGGTCTGATCCATATAGTCGCGGATGCCCGGGAAGCGCTCGAAATATTTGCGGATATAGGCGCTGGCCTCCTCGCGGCCGATGCCGAGCTGGTTGGCGAGGCCGAAGGCCGAAATGCCGTAGATGATGCCGAAATTGATCGCCTTGGCGCGGCGACGCACCTCGCTCGGCATGCCCAGAACGGGGACGCCGAACATTTCGGACGCCGTCATCGCATGGATGTCGATGCCATCGGCGAAGGCTTGGCGGAGCTGCGGGATCTCTGCGATATGGGCGAGCAGCCGCAGCTCGATCTGGCTGTAATCGGCCGAGACCAGCTTGTAGCCCTTCTCGGGGATGAAGGCGGTCCGGATCTTGCGGCCGGCTTCGGTGCGGATCGGGATGTTCTGGAGATTGGGCTCGGAGGAGGACAGCCGGCCCGTCGTGGTGGCCGCCAGCGCAAAGGAGGTGTGCACGCGCTGCGTCTGCGGGTTCACATAGGCCGGCAGCGAGTCGGTATAGGTCGATTTCAGCTTCGAGAGCTGGCGCCATTCCAGGATTTTCGAGGGCAAAGGATGGCCCTGCTCGGCCAGTTCCTCGAGCACGCCGGCGCCTGTCGCCCATTGGCCGGTCGCGGTCTTCTTGGCGCCAGCAAGGCCCATCTTGCCGAACAGGATGTCGCCGAGCTGCTTGGGCGAGCCGATGGTGAATTTCTCGCCGGCGATCTCGTGGATCTCGTCCTCCAGCCGCGCCAGCGACTGGGCGAATTCGCCCGAGAGCCGCGACAGGATCTGCCGGTCGATCGCGATGCCGCGCGCCTCCATGCGGGCCAGTACGGCGATCAGCGGCCGCTCCAGCGTCTCATAGACCGTCGTGCGACCCTCCGCCGCCAGGCGCGGTTTGAGCGCGAGCCAGAGCCGCAGCGTCACGTCGGCGTCCTCGGCGGCATAGTCCGTCGCCTTGTCGAGCGCGACCTTGTCGAAGGTGACCTGCGCCTTGCCGGTGCCGGCGACCTGCCCGAAGGTGATCGTCTCATGGCCGAGATGCAGCTCGGAGAGGCGATCCATGCCATGCGTGTTGTTGCCGGCATCGAGCGCGTAGGAAATCAGCATCGTGTCCTCGATCGGGGCGACGTCGAGGCCGTAGCGCTTGAGGAGCACGAGGTCGTATTTCAGGTTCTGGCCGATCTTGAGCACGCCGGGATCGGCGAGCACGGGCTTGAGCGCGGCCAGCGCCTGGTCGAGCGGGATCTGACCCTCCAGCATGCCGCCGCCGAAGAGATCGCTGCCGCCGCGATGCTGAAGCGGGATGTAGCAGGCCTTGTTCGGCGCAACGGCCATGGAGACGCCGACGAGATCGGCCTGCATCGGGTCGATGGCGCTGGTCTCGGTGTCGATCGCGACCTGGCCGGCCTCGTAGGCGGCGGCGATCCAGCGATGGAGCGTGTCGAGATCGCGCACGCATTCATAGGCGCTCCGATCGATCTTGGCCGCGATCGCCTGGTTCTTCCGGGACGCCGCGAGATCGGCGGGCCTGAGCCAGCCATCGCCCTGGGCCGTCGCCGGCTGGGTGACGGCGGCGCTCGCCACCTGACCCAGCGAGGGCTGTCCCTCGCCGGCATCGCCACCGACATAAAGCGCCTTCAGCTCAGCCGCGCGCGCGCCGCCGGGCGCCAGATCGGCATCGGCGTCGATCGCCGCGACATCGGCGTCATAGGCCTCGCCGACCCGCTTGGTGATGGTGGTGAACTCCATCGCCTTGAGAAAGGCGACGAGGCGCACCGGATCGGGCTGGCCGAGCG
The DNA here is from genome assembly GCF_001295925.1 of Allobosea sp. AAP35. Lineage (GTDB taxonomy): Bacteria > Pseudomonadota > Alphaproteobacteria > Rhizobiales > Beijerinckiaceae > Allobosea. The sequence goes on from NZ_LJHQ01000022.1 coordinate 45,752, forward strand.
TCAGATGCGACAGCGGCGTCTCGACCGCGACGTCGTCGACCAGCGTGACGAGCTTGTGCGAGATGCGGATCTTCTCGACGATCTCGGGATTGGTCAGCGTCTCCCGGCGCTTGGGCTGCTTGATCTCGGAGGCGCGGGCGAGCAGCGTGTCGAGATCGCCATATTCGCCGATGAGCTGGGCCGCCGTCTTGATGCCGATGCCCGGCGCGCCCGGCACATTGTCGGTCGCGTCGCCGGCCAATGCCTGCACATCGGTGACCCTGTCGGGCATCACGCCGAAATATTCGACGACCTCGGGCTCGCCGATCTTGCGCTCGGCGCGGAACCCCGCGCCCTTCTTGGCGTCGCCGGAGGCGGGGTCGTACATCGCCACGCCAGGCCGCACGAGCTGCATCAGATCCTTGTCGGCGGAGACGATCAGCACATCGGCGCCGGCCTCGCGCGCTTGTCTCGCATAGGTCGCGATCAGATCGTCGGCCTCGTAGACATCCTGCTCGACCGGCAGCAGGCCGAAGGCGCGCACCGCCTCGCGCATCAGCGGGAACTGCGGGATCAAATCCGGCGGCGGATCGGAGCGGTTGCCCTTATAGGCAGGGTAGATCGCCTTGCGGAACGAGTTCTCCGACTTGTCGAAGACGATGGCGAGATGGGTCGGGCGCACGCCGAGCACGCCCTCACGCACGAACTGGAACAGCTTGGTGGCGAAGAGCCGGACTGCGCCGGAGGGCAACCCATCGGAACGGGCATTGTATTTCCGGTCCTGATTGATCGACTGGAAATAGGCCCGGAAGATGAAGTTCGAGCCATCGACCAGGAAGAGATGGTCGCCGGGCTTGAGGTCCGGGGCGGCTGCCTCAGGGGCTATCTTGGCTGTCTCGCTCATGGCGCGGACCATAGTGGGCCCGCGCCGGCAATGTCCATCGGCCGCAGCGGCCGATGTCGCAAGAAGCTGTCAGCAGCCAAACCGCCGGCCCGGAGACCGGCGGCAGCGCCGCTTCAGAGCGCGGCGCGCTTGTCGGTCCGGGCGACGCGGGCGAGCAGATAATCGACCTCGGCGCGGGCGGTGGCGCTGATCGCGGAGCCCGGCTTGCGCTGCGCGTCGCTCTTGAGGATGCCGCGCTTCATCAGCGTATATTTGCGGACCGCGAGGCCGACGCCCTGCTGCTGCTCGTAGCGCATCAGCGGCAGATGCGCGTCGAAGATGTCATGCGCCTCGTCGCGCTGGCCGGCCTGCTGCAGCTTGACGACATCGATTAGCAGCTCCGGGAAGGCATAGCCGGTCATCGCACCGTCGGCACCGCGCTCCATCTCGAAATCGAGGAACAGCCCGCCATTGCCGGTGAGGATCGAGATCGGCCGCAATGAGCCATCCGCCTGGAACTTGCGGAGCGCCGTGATCTTCTCCAGCCCCGGCCAGTCCTCGTGCTTGAGCATCACGCAGGAGGGGTTGTCGGTGACGATCTTGCGGATCACGGCCGGCGTCATCACCACCGAGAGCGTCAGCGGGTAGTCCTGGATGACGAAGGGGATGTCCGTCCCGATCGCCTCGACGGCCTGGGCATAATAGCCGGTGATCTGGTCGTCGGTGCGCAAGGAGGGCGGCGGCGCGATCATCACGGCGGCGGCGCCCAGTTCCATCGACTGGCGGGCGAGCGAACGCATGGCGGCAAAGCCCGGCGCCGAGACGCCGACGATCACCGGCTTGCCCGGCATGCCCGCCACCGCCGTCTTGACGATGCGCAGCGATTCCTCCGGCTCCAGCTTGGGCGCCTCGCCCATGATGCCGAGCACCGTCGTGCCGTCCGAACCAATCTCGTCATAGAACGAAAAGAGCTTCTCGGTGGAGGCCCAGTCGAGCGTGCCGTCGGGGTTGAACGCGGTCGGGGCAATCGGGAAGACGCCCTTGGCGTCGGCGGTGAGGGTCATGGATGGGGCTCCCGTCTGGGGTGGTTTTTCGACATTGACGTTGACGACGCCCTCCCCGTCATCCCGGACGCAGCGAAGCGGAGCTCCGGGATCCATCATGGAGCCCTGTCGAGCCCTGTGATGGATCCCGGATCGGCGCCGCTACGCGGCTTGTCCGGGATGACGGCGGAGGTTCATGCGTCTCAGATAATTCGGGTGCGCACCGTGCCGACGCCGGCGATCTCGCCTTCGAGGACGTCGCCGCTGACGACGGCGGCGACACCCTCGGGCGTGCCGGTGAAGATCAGGTCACCCGGTGCGAGTTCGACCAGGCCCGACAGATAGGCGATCGTCTCGGGCACGTTCCAGATCTGCTTGATCAGATCCGAACTCTGGCGGGCGACGCCATTGACGAGGAGCTCGATCTTGCCCGCGCTGGGATGGCCGATATGGCTCGCGGGCGCGATCTCGCCGACCGGGCCGGAACAATCGAAGCCCTTGCCCATATCCCAGGGCTTGCCGCCCTTCTTGGCCGCGGCCTGCAGATCGCGGCGGGTCATGTCGAGGCCGGCGGCATAGCCAAAGACATGGCTGAGCGCATCGGCCTCGGCGATGTCCTTGCCGCCGGTGCCGATCGCCACGACCAGTTCCATCTCGTGATGGAGATCGCCGGTCTTGGGCGGATAGGGCATGTCGGCGCCGTTGATCAGCAGCGCGTCGGCCGGCTTGGTGAAGAAGAACGGCTCCTCGCGGTCGGGGTCGCCACCCATTTCGCGGGTGTGTTCGGCATAGTTGCGGCCGACGCAGAAGACGCGCCGCACCGGGAAGAGCCCGCCACCGGCCACCGGAACCGCCGTCACGGCCGGCGGGTCGATCACATAGTTGGTCATGCGGAAGCTCTCCTGAAACGATTATTGAAACGGTTTCCCGCGCCGTTCATGCGCGAGGCCGTGTCCCTCGGCAAGACCCGCCCGTGCTGCCAGCGTTGTTCCTGCGGCATGCCGCGACATCGCCCGAAAGACCGTTGTGCGCCGCGTCATTGCAACCTGAGCGATTTGCACCATACAGTAGAGCCGGGCCGGCATGAGCCGGCCTGAACAGAGACTGAAGGAACAGCACGTGAGCACGGGTACCGTGAAGTGGTTCAACGAGACCAAGGGCTATGGATTCATCACGCCGGACCAGGGCGGCCAGGATGTGTTCGTGCATATCAGCGCTGTCGAGCGCTCGGGCATGCGCGGCCTGAACGAAGGTCAGAAGATCAGCTATGATCTCGAGGCCGATCGCAAGACCGGCAAGTCCTCGGCGGTCAATCTCAAGACGGCCTGATCCGACACCTAGACGGGAAGCCGATCGGCGGCGTCGCTTCCCGAGCCAATGCGAATCTCTATCGATCTATCCGGACTGAAGACGATTCCCGGCATGCCCGTCGCCAAGAAGGCGGCGGTCGAGGGCCCGAGAGCCTCGGGCCCCACCAAGCGCTACAAGCGCGGTCCCGCCTTAGGCGATGGCTTCCCTTTAATCTTTCGATTTGCCTTTCGGCTTCGGCTGGCCCCCCTGCCAATCCGAGGCATGCTGGCCTGCGCATCGGGTCGGAAACGCTGCCTTCGGTTCAGACGCGCCCAGGCGCGGGCCGAAACAGCCGGCCATTTTCCGCCACCAGCACGATCGCCAACGCAGCCAGTCCGCACAGGGCAAAGCCCAACGTCAACGGCACGACCGTGCCGTCGAAATGCTGCCCAATATAGAAGCCGAGCGAGGCGCCGCCGACCGTGGTGACGAAACCCTGCACCGAGGAGGCCGTACCCGCGACATGGCCGAGCGGGTCCATCGCCATGGCGCCGAAATTGGGCGCGACGAGACCGAAGCAGAACATCGCCCCGGCCTGGAAGGCGGCAAAGCTCCACAGCGATTCATGGCCCGACAGCGCCAGCAGCGCATGGGCGACGGTCAGGGCGATATAGACCAGCAGCGCGCCATGCGAGACGCGGCGCATGCCCAGGCGCCCGACGATGCGCGAATTCAAAAGCGAGGCCGCCGCCATGAACATCGCGATCAGCGCGAAGATGGTGGTGAACCATTCCGGTGCCTGGAAGACATCGACGAAGACCTGCTGCGCCGAGTTGATGAAGCCAAACAAACCGCCAAGCACGAAGGCCATCGCCAGCATGTAGCCGACGGCGAGCCGCGTCGTCAGCGTGGTGCGGAAGGCGGCGACGACGGCGCCGAACGCAAGCGGCTTGCGGTCCTCGAGCGCTTGCGTTTCGCGCAGGCTGAGGATGACCCAGAGCATCACCAGCGCGCCGAAGATCGTCAGCACGCCAAAAATCCAGCGCCAGGGCGCGAACCACAGGATCGCCTGGCCAACCGATGGCGCCAGGATCGGAACCGCCAGGAAGACGATCATCGCCAGCGACATGACACGGGCCATGTCGCGGCCGGAATAGCAATCGCGCACGATCGAGACGACCAGCACGCGCGTCGCCGCCGCGCCGACGCCCTGGATGACGCGCGCCAGCATCATCGTCTCGAAGGAACCGGCGAAGGCGGCCGCGACGCTGGCGGCGACATAGACGACGAGCCCAAACAGCAGCACCGGCCTGCGCCCGAATCGATCCGCCAGCGTGCCGTAGACGATCTGCGCGCCACCGAAGCCGAGCAGATAGGCGGTGATGATCCATTGCCGCTCATTGGCCTCGGCGATGCCGAGCGCCTCCGCCATCTGCGGCAGGGCCGGCAGCATCGCATCGATGGCCAGCGCATTGCACGCCATCAGCGCCGCCATCAGCATCACGAAGGGACGAAAGCTCATGCCGTGGCGGGGCTCAGCCGGCTGGGAAGCGTCTGTCATGGCAGCCTGTCTGCGGGTGCGTCGCTGGCAGCGGACGCGCGGTTATTGCCCCTCGGGAGCGATCTAGACCCTCTTGAAACGCATGACAACCCGGCTTTTTCAGCTTCGGTCATGCGTCAAGCGGTGGTCAACCGGGAGCAATCCAACCGCTTTGGCGTGGGGCTTCTGCCTGCCGAAGCGTCAGCGTTCGCGCTGCCGGATCCGCCGGACCATCTCGTTGAGCGCCAGCAGCACCAGGGCGAGAACGAAGGGCAGGATGTAGTAGATGATCCGGAAGATCAGCAGCGCCCCGAGCACGGGCTCGAAGGGCAGGCGGCTGAGCGCGACCAGCATCGTCGCCTCGAACACGCCGAGCCCGCCGGGCGCATGGCTGGCGATGCCGACGAGGCAGGCGAAGACATAGACCGCCAGGAAGCTCGGATAGTCGATGCCATGGCCACCCGGCAGCAGCACGAACAGCACCGCGGCCGCGGCGCAGACCTCGGCCGCGCCGAGGAACATCTGGCCCAGCGTGATGGCGAGCCCCGGCAGGGGCAGGTTCCAGCCGCGCATGCGGATGGTGCGCTCCCCGGTCGCGACCCAGGCGAGATAACCGAGCGTGCCGGCCGCGACCGCCGCGCCGACAGCCTGCACGACCAGCGGCGTGGTCCGCGCCAGCGCGGCGACGGAAGGCGTCGAATAGAACAGGCTGGCACACAGGATCGCGCCCAGGCCCAGCCAGAAGGTCAGGCCGGCGATGACGGTCAGGCTCGCAACCTCCGACGCACGCACGCCCTTGGGAGAATAGATCCAGTAGCGCACCGTACCGCCAGTCACGATCGGGAAGCCCAGCGTGAAGGACACCGAATAGCTGGTGAATGAGGCGAGCGCGGTCGTGCGATAGGGGATCGAGAGACCCAGCCGCTTCAGCGCCAGCGCGTCATAGCCGGTGAGCAGCAGATAACTCAGCGCCGTGAAGGCGAGGGCCAGGCCAAGTTGCCGCTGGCTGGCATTGGCGAAGGCGCTGGCCAGTTCGCCCGGCTCGATCTCCTGCAGGATGTACCAGAGCACCACCAGCGAGGCGCCGAAGATGACGATGCTGGCGAGCGGCCCCAGCCACCACCAGCGGCTGCGCTTGCGGGGCGGCATTCCCGGCTCTGACTGGCCAAACGACATACGCACTCATCGTCGGTTGAGCGCAGGAGGCGGGAGCCAGCGGCGCCGATTGCAGGCGAGAGCCACGCGCGGCCCTGGCCGCAGACATAACGTTTGCGCGCTGATGCACAAGGCGGCCCGGCGCGACGAATGCGCGCCAGGCAGCCGGAACCCCCTGCGATCAGACGATTTTCCTGAACACGCGCAATGTCTTGAAGGTAGCAACCTCCTCGACGGGGGCCGTCTTCGCCCAGTCAGCGATGATCGGCTCGGCGGTCGCATAGGCAAACGAGCCGGTGTAGAACATCAGGTATCCGCCGGCGTCGGTCTGGTCCGTGAACAGGTCGATCACCTCGCGATCGGTGAGCGCGCCATAGGCATCGTTGGCTTCAGTCCTGAACTCGCAGGCGTGAAACAGGGTCACGATGTCGAAGCGCGGCAGCAGCCTCGCATTGCTGGTGTAGATATCGCCGAAATAGGCGCTGTAGGTCCTGGTGATCGTCGGGTTGCCGGTCGCGAGCTTGACGAAGGCATCATATTCCTTCGGCGAGGCGGTAATGCTCAGCACGGTGCAGTCGAGTTCGGGTTCCGCACAACGGATGCCGACATAATGATGCCCGCCGCTGCCAAAATGGTAGATGCGCTTGCCGGTGATCCCTTCCTCTTCCAGCCATTCGACGAAATGGACGTCGCAGGGACATTGCTCGACGCGCAGCCCCCAGTAAACGTCCCAGATGTTCATCGCGGCGGTGGTCATGATCGTCGGCTCCAGAAGGGTGGTCGTGGTCATTCAGCGGGTTCGGACTGCGCGGGCAATCCTGCCGGCAGGGCGGACATGTCGGGCCCGGCCTGACGCAGGGCCATGCGCACGACGCCGCCGGCGCGCTTGAGCAGCAGGCGGTGAGTCGCGGCCTCGGCGAAGCCCGCGCCCTGGCCGAGCGCGATGATGATCGCATCGGGGCGCGCCGCCCGCAGTTGTGTCAGGAGTTCGAGCGCGACATCGGTGTCGAAGGCGCTCGTCGCCTCGTCGAGCAGGATGACGTCGGGATGTTCAAGCTCGGCCCTTGCCAACGCCAGGCGCTGGCGGTCACCGGTGGCCAGTTCCTTGTCCCAGTCGCGGCTTTCGTCGAGCAGCGGCGCCAGGGCCGACAGGCCATAGCGGCGTAAAGCGCCTTCGAGTTCGTCCTGCGGCAGAGCCCTGCCCGTCTCCAGCACGGCACGCAGGCTGCCTTCCGAGAGATGCAGCTTTTGCGGCACGGCGGTGACGAAGGCGCCCTGCGGCAGCGTGATCGCGCCTCGTCCCCAGGGCCAGAGCCCGGCGATCGCCTGGATCAGCGCCGCCTTGCCGAGGCCGAGTTCGCCCGAGACATGCAGGGTCGCGCCCGTCGGCAGGCAGCAGGCGATATCGGCAACCAGGGTGCGGCCATCGCGGTCGATCAGCGTGACCTCGTCCAGACGGAACCGACCGTCCGGGCTGGCGGCGATGACCAGATGCTCGCCCGGCGGCTCGCCATCGACGCGCTCCAGCGCATCGGCCAGTTCATTGACCCGCCGCGCCGCCGCGAGCCATTCGGCGATGCGCATGAAGTTGTCGAGCACCCAGTTGAAGGCGTTCTGCACGGCGACAAAAGCTGCCGCGACCTGAACGACGCCGCCCAGCGACATCTCGCCGGAGAGATATTTCGGCGCGGCCAGCAGCAAGGGCACGACCGGGACCAGCGCGCCGCTGCCATTGGTGATCCAGGTCAGACGACCGCGCTGGCGGATCATCGCCAGCCAGCGCCCGACCAGCCCGTCATAGGTGCGCGCCACGGTGCGGCGCTCGCCGGCCTCGGTGCGGGCGAGCGCGATCGTCTCGCCATGGTCGCGAATGCGCATCAGCGAGAAACGCAGCCGCGCCTCGCCCTCGTTGCGCGCCGCGATCAGGCTCGGCAGGCGTCGCCCGACGATGGTGACGAGCAGCGACACCAGGATGGCATAGACGATCGCTGCCAGCACAAGATATGCCGGGATGATGATGGTGGCTTCGCCCGAGTGCAGCGTCAGAGCCCCGCCGATCGTCCAGAGGATCTCGATGAAGGTGATGATGGTGATCACCGCCGAGAGCAGGCCGATGGCAAAGTCGACCACCGGCTCGGTCGCCCAGCGGACATCGTCGGCGATGCGGTATTCGGGGTTGGCGGGTTCGTAACCCGAGAGGCTGAGCCGGAAGAAGCGACGCTGGCCGATCCAGCCATCGGCAAGCCTGGCGGTGACCCATTGGCGCCAATGCACCTGAAAGGTTTCGCGCGAGACCAGGATGATCACGCCGAGCCCCGCCACGATCAGGACCAGGACCGGGAACACCGCCATCGCGATCAGCGCGCTCTCGCTGTCACGCTTTTCCAGCGCGTCGAAGAACCAGCCGTTCCAGCGGTTGACCGTGACGTTGGCGAAGACCGAGAGAATGATCGCGCCCGCCAGCAGCAGCGACCAGAACCAGGCGCGGCCTGCCCCCTCGCCCCGCCAGAAACCGCCAGTGAGATGAGCGAATCGCAGCGCGACCTGCCCGTCGCCGGGCGCAGCCATCTTCTCGCCCGCCATCTCGCTGGCCGCCTGCACGACTTCGCCCGTCCCCGCCGACCGGTTGAACCGGCTCTGGCATCAGGCTGAAGGGTCGAGAATGAACTCGGTATGAACGAGAGCGGCGAAGGCCGCCGCCCTCATGGATCGCGCTTTAGCCGCCGATGTTGAACGCCGCCAGGGCCGCCATGTTGACGATGTCACTGTCCTTGGCGCCGAGCGGCACGATCTGGACCGGCTTGTCGAGGCCGACGATCAGCGGGCCGATCACGGTCGCGCCGCCGAGTTCCTGCAGCATCTTGGTCGAGATCGAGGCGGAGTGGAATGCGGGCATGACCAGCACATTGGCCGGCCCGCTCAGGCGGCAGAACGGATACTGCGCCATCAGATCGCGGTTGAGCGCGACGTCGGCGGCCATCTCGCCATCATACTCGAAATCCACGCGCTGGCCGTCGAGCAGCTTGACCGCCTCGCGCACCTTCTCGGAGCGTTCGCCGGCCGGGTGGCCGAAGGTCGAGAAGGCGAGCATCGCGACCTTGGGCTCGTAGCCGAGGCGACGCGCCACGCCGGCGGCCTCGATCGCGATCTCGGAGAGTTGCTGCGCGGTCGGCATCTCGGTGATGGCGGTGTCGGCGACGAGCACGGTGCGCTCGCGCGAGAGCACGATCGAGACGCCGATCAGCCGGTGGCCGGGCTTCTCGTCGATGACGCGGCGAACCTCCTCCAGCGCGATCGAGTAGTTGCGGGTCACGCCCGTCACCATCGCGTCGGCATCGCCGAGCGCGACCATGGCCGCGGCGAAATGGTTGCGGTCCTGATTGATCAGGCGCTGGCAGTCGCGGAAGAGGTAGCCGTGCCGCTGCAGCCGCTCGTAGAGATACTGCGCATAGGCCGCGTTGCGCTTCGACAGCCGGGCGTTCTGGACCGAGATGCCCTTGGCCTCGAGATCGACGCCCAGCGCGGAGGCGGTCTCGAGGACGCGCTCCTCGCGGCCGACAAGGATGGCGTGGCCCAGGCCCTGGTTGACGAACGAAACCGCGGCGCGGATGACCTGCTCCTCCTCGCCCTCGGCGAAGACGACGCGCTTGGGATAGCGCCGGACGCGCTCGAAGATGCGGTTGAGCGTGCCCGCGACAGGATCGCGCCGCGCCGAAAGCTGCGCCTTGTAGGCGGGGATGTCGACGATCGGCTTGCCGGCGACGCCGGTTTCCATCGCCGCCTTGGCCACCGCCACGGGCACGACATGGATCAGCCGCGGGTCGAAGGGCACGGGGATGATGTATTCGCGACCATAGCGCGGGCGCGATCCCTGATAGGCGGCGGCGACCTCGTCGGGCACGTCCTCGCGGGCCAGCAGCGCCAGCGCCTCGGCTGCGGCGATCTTCATCTCCATGTTGATCGTCTTGGCGCGGACATCGAGCGCGCCGCGGAAGATGTAGGGAAAGCCCAGCACGTTGTTGACCTGGTTGGGATAATCCGAGCGCCCCGTGGCCATGATCGCGTCGTCGCGGACGGCATGGACCTCCTCGGGCGTGATCTCCGGATCGGGATTGGCCATCGCGAAGATGATCGGGTTCTTGGCCATCGAGGCGACCATCTGCGGCGTCACCGCGCCTTTCTGGGAGAGGCCAAAAAAGGCGTCGGCCCCGTCCAGCGCCTGCGCCAGGGTGCGCCGATCGGTCACCGCCGCATGGCCCGACTTCCACTGGTTCATGCCCTCGGTGCGGCCCTGATAGATCACGCCCTTGGTGTCGCAGAGGATGACGTTGTCGGGCTTGAAGCCCATCGCCTTGAGCAGTTCGGTGCAGGCGATGGCGGCCGCGCCCGCCCCGTTGATGACGAGGCGGGTCGATTTGATGTCGCGGTCGGTCAGGTCGAGCGCGTTGATCAGGCCGGCTGCGGCGATGATGGCTGTGCCGTGCTGATCGTCATGGAAGACGGGAATGTCCATCAGCTCGCGCAGGCGCTGCTCGATGATGAAGCATTCGGGGGCCTTGATGTCCTCAAGGTTGATACCGCCGAAGGAGGGGCCGAGATAGCGCACCGCCTCGATGAACTTGTCGGCGTCCTCGGTATCGACCTCGAGATCGATCGAATCGACGTCGGCGAAGCGCTTGAACAGGACCGCCTTGCCTTCCATCACCGGCTTGGAGGCGAGCGCCCCGAGATTGCCGAGCCCAAGAATGGCGGTGCCGTTCGAGATCACCGCGACGAGGTTGCCGCGCGCCGTGTAGTCGTAGGAGCGGGTCGGATCTTCCGCGATCGCCAGCACCGGCACGGCGACGCCCGGCGAATAGGCCAGCGACAGATCGCGCTGCGTCGCCATCGGCACGGTGGCGACGATTTCGAGCTTGCCCGGCCGACCCTCGGAGTGGAACAGCAGCGCCTCCTGATCGGTGAAGGTCGGGCGGGTGCGTTTGAGCGGCGGCTGGTCGGTCATGGCGAATATTCTTTTTGAGAGCGTTTCCTGAAGGACGCGGACCATAGGCAAGCGCCCGCGCGGCCACAAGCCGCCGCGCGGTCAGGACATCCCGACGTCCGGGTGGCTGCGTTGCCGCTCAGCCACCGGGGGATGGCAACCGCCGATGCGCTTCATGCGGACCACGGGGCCCAACACTGCGAACGCATTGTCCTACAAGCGTCGGCGCAGGCTGCCCACAAACTCGCCGACATAGCGGTCGACCGAGGCCGTCTGCTCATCGACCTTGCGGGCGACATCGAGAACGCGCTCGGCCGCGCCGCCGGTGATGGAGACTTCCGCGGCCACCGATCCGACGCTGGCGGTCACGGCGCTGGTGCTGCCTGCGACGGCCTGGGCATCGGCCGTGATGGACGAGGCGATATCAGCCTGTCGGCTGACGACCTCGGCGATGGCGCCTGAGGTCTGCTCGATCGTCGTCATCGTGCCCTCGATATGGGCAACCGCATCGGAGGCGGTCGCGGCTGCGCTGCGGATGTCCTGCAGCGTCGCGGCGATGTCGCGGGTTGCCTTCTGGGTCTGTTCCGCGAGATTTTTCACCTCGCCCGCGACGACGGCAAAGCCGCGCCCGGCAGCCCCGGCGCGAGCGGCCTCGATCGTGGCGTTCAGAGCCAGAAGGTTGGTGCGCGAGGCGATGTCCTCGATGAAGTCGAGCACGGAGCTGACCTTGTCGGCGGCTTCTCCGAGACCCGCGACATCCCGGCGGGTGGAGCGAACATAGCTCGCCGCCTCGCGCACCGTCTGATCGGCATGGGCGGTCTGGCGGGTCAGTTCGCGGATCGAAGCTTCGATCTCCTCGGCTGCAACCGCCACGCTGCCAACCCGGCGTGAAGCCTCATCGGCTTCTCGCATCACCTCGCTGGCGCGGTGCGTGGTGGTGTTGGCGCTGCCCGCCATGGCATTGGCCGCGTCATGCATGCCGCGTACCGAGGTCGCGACCTCCTGCAGGGCCTTGCCGACCGTGACCTCGAGTTGCATGGCCAGGTCTTCAAGCGCGCCCTTGCGGTCGACGTCCATTTGCTGCTGCCGCTGGGCGAGCGTCCGCTCCGCCGTGACATCCGTGATGATGCCATCCCAGCAGATCGAGCCATCCGCGAGTCGACGCGCCGCGGCATCGGTCCTCAGCCAGACCAGGGTCCCATCATCGCGGCGATGTCGCGCTTCAAAACGCCAAGGCTTGAGTGTCCGTTCGGCGGCCGCGGCGGCATTGGCTTTCTTCAGAAACTCCCGGTCTTCGGGCAGCATCCAGCGCAGCCAGCTCTCCGGGTCGCGCTCCACCTCCTCGCGCGTCACGTCGAGCAACTGCTCGATCCTGGAATTGGCCAGCTTGTGCTCGATCGTCCCGTCCGGCCGCAGGATCTTGCGGTAGAGAACCCCAGGCATGTTCGCCGTGCAGGCCTCGAGTTGCAGCAGCGCGTCCACCCGCTGCTGATCGCTTGTGATGATCAGGCCGATCAGGACCGCGCCCAGCATGTTGACCAAGGTCGCGGCAGGCCCCGAGAGGCTCACCATCAGCTCAAAGGCGAGCGGGAACGGCGCAAAGGCCAGGATCAGCGCAACGGGCATCCAGGCGGCGACGAGACTCAACCCGACGAGGCCCCCGATGGATGCCGTCCGTCCCTTGCGCCGCAGCCGGACGGCATAGCTCATGCCGATGATCGAGCAGAGCAGAATTCCGGCGACGCCAGCCTCTGCGGCCATACCGCCGAGAGACAGCCGAAACGCCGACAGGACCAGGGCTGTGATACAGGCGGCAACGGGCCCTCCCAGGGGACCCGCGAAGGCCGCCGCGATGTTGCGGAAATCGAGCTGGACGCCGGGCTGCACGGCAATGGGATCGAGCATGCTGGCGCAGCCGCCTGCTGCGAAGATCAGCCCTATGGCGATCTGGCGCAGCAAGTGACGCTCGCCAAGCCGGGTCGTTGCGAGTGGCACCAGAACCGCCGCGACGATCAGGTAACCAAGACCTCGGGTCAGTTCCAGTAGCATGGGGCACTTGCCTGCTGCGCCAAAGACGGCCTTCTGTCCGACATCTACAGGAATGGCTGCTAACGAATCCTGAACCTTTGTGCGTTGCGACATCGCTATCTGGCATCCACACCAAAAAGTCGTCGATATCGCGCACGCCCGGCTGCGCGGTTTGCAAACCAGCGTCAAAACGCTAGCGTTTGGGCAAGATGCACAACGCCAGCCAGTCTCTCTCCGAGCGGGTCGATCCGCCCGCTCCCGCGGCCGTTCTCCCGGCGGACCTAGCGCGCGTCACGCCGATGATGGCGCAATATGTCGAGATCAAAGCCGCCAATCCCGACTGCCTGCTGTTCTACAGGATGGGCGATTTCTACGAATTGTTCTTTGCAGATGCCGAGATCGCCTCGCGGACGCTGGGCATCGTGCTGACCAAGCGCGGCAAGCACCAGGGCGACGACATCCCGATGTGCGGCGTGCCGGTGGACCGCGCCGACGACTATCTGCAGAGACTGATCGCGGCCGGCCACCGTGTCGCGGTCTGCGAGCAGATCGAGGATCCCGCCGAGGCGAAAAAGCGCGGGCCGAAATCGGTGGTGCGGCGCGACGTGGTTCGCCTCGTCACGCCCGGTACGATTACCGAGGAGCGCCTGCTCGAACCCGGCCGCGCCAGCCTGCTGGTTGCCGTGGCGCGGCGAAAGCTCGGCGATGCGAGCGCGCTCTACGGCATCGCCGCGATCGACATCTCGACTGGGCGGTTCAGCGTGATGGAAGCGCCGCAGGAGCGGCTCGCCATCGAGTTTGCCCGGCTGGAACCGCGCGAGATCGTCTGCCCCGACGCAATCCATGACGATCCGGATCTGAAATCGTTCTGGCGCGAGATCGGCGTGCCGGTGACGCCGCTGGCGCGCGAGGGGCTGGATGCCGCATCCGCCGAGCGCCGGCTACAGGCCTTTTTCGGCGTCGCCACGCTCGACGCCTTCGGCCATTTCAGCCGGGCGGAGGTCGCGGCGGCAGGTGCCGCGCTCGCTTATGTCGAGCGCACGCAGTTCGGCGCGCGTCCGCCCCTCTCGCCGCCCGTGCGCGATGCCGGCTCCGACACGATGCTCATCGACGCGGCGACGCGGGCCAATCTCGAGCTGACGCGGACCTTGTCGGGCGAACGCGGCGGCAGCCTGCTGGCGACAATCGACCGGACCGTGACGCCCGGCGGAGCGCGGCTTCTGGCGGAGCGACTGGCGGGGCCGCTGACCGATCCGCAGGCGATCGCGCAGCGCCATGATGCCGTCGAGGCGCTGGTCGCAGACGGCGCGCTGCGCGAAGACCTGCAGGCCATGCTCGCGAAGGTGCCCGATATCGCGCGGGCGCTGGCGCGGCTCTCGCTCGACCGCGGCGGACCGCGTGACCTCGCCGCGCTGGGCGCGGGGCTCATCGCCGCACGCGCCATCGTCGGTATGCTGCTCGGCCGGGCTGCGTTACCGGCTGAACTCGTCAAAGCCTCGCGTGCCTTGTCCGAGGTCGACCCCGATCTGCCGGCCCGGCTTGCGACGACGCTCGCCGACGAACTGCCGCTCAACCGTCGCGACGGGCGCTTCGTGCGCGAAGGCCACGATCCCGCCCTCGACGAATTACGGCTGCTGCAGGTCGATTCCCGCAAGGTGATCGCGCAGCTGCAGGCGCGCTACGCCGCCGAGACCGCCTGCCGCACCCTGCGGATCAAGCACAATTCGATGCTGGGCTATTTCGTCGAGGTGCCGCAGGCCATTGGCGAGGATTTCCTGAAGGAGCCCTGGCGGGCGGTCTTCGTGCATCGCCAGACGATGTCGGATGCGATGCGCTTCTCCTCGGTCGAGCTCGGCGGCCTGGAGGCGAAGATCGCCTCGGCCGCCGACCGCGCTCTCAAACTTGAACTCGGCGTTTTCGCCAACCTGTGCGAGGCCGTGCTGGCCCATGGCGAACCGATCAAGCGCGCGGCCGCCGCGCTTGCCGAGATCGATGTCGCGGCGGGCCTGGCCGAACTCGCCGCGCGCGAGGGCTGGTGCCGCCCTTTGATCGACGCCAGCGAGGCCTTCACCATCCAGGCCGGCCGCCACCCCGTGGTCGAGGCTGCGCTGAAGCGCGACGGCAAGCCCTTCGTTGCCAACGAAACCGAATTGTCGCCGCCCGATCCCACTGCAAAGGGTGGCCGGATCTGCCTGATCACCGGCCCCAACATGGCCGGTAAATCGACCTTCCTGCGCCAGAATGCGCTGATCGCCGTGCTGGCGCAGATGGGCGCCTTCGTGCCTGCGGCGAGCGCCCATATCGGCATCGTCGACCGGCTGTTCTCGCGCGTGGGCGCGGCCGACGATCTGGCGCGCGGACGCTCGACCTTCATGGTCGAAATGGTCGAGACCGCCGCCATCCTGAACCAGGCCGGCCCGCGCGCGCTCGTCATCCTTGACGAGATCGGACGCGGCACCGCGACATTCGACGGGCTCTCGATCGCCTGGGCGGCGATCGAGCATCTGCATGAGGTCAATCGCTGCCGCGGGCTTTTCGCGACGCATTATCACGAATTGACCGCGCTTGGTGACCGACTCGAGCGCGTCAGCAACGCGACGGTGCGCGTCACCGAATGGAATGGCGAGGTCATCTTCCTGCACGAAGTCGTGCCGGGCGCGGCGGATCGCTCCTACGGCATCCAGGTCGCCAAGCTCGCCGGCCTGCCGCCGGCCGTGGTCGAACGCGCGAGAGCCATCCTGAGCGAGCTGGAGAAGAGCGAGCGCGAGAAGCCGGCCGCCTCGCTGGTCGACGATCTGCCGCTGTTTGCCGCCCCGCAAAGGCGAGCGGCGCCGGTGCCGTCACAGCCGGCCGAAGATCCGCTGCGGTTGGCCTTGGGGGGGCTGGACCTCGACGAGATGACGCCGCGCGAGGCGCTGGAGGCGTTGTATCGGCTGAAGGGGCTGGGCTAGCGAGGCCGCCGGATGCCCGTGATCGCGCCGAAGCTCCTGGCCTGGATGCGGTCGCGGGCGGTGCGCAGCGGCTCGCGCGTCACGGTCATCGAAGAGGCGGTGGCGTGGAGCAAGGTGTCGGGATCGGTCAGGATGCCGACATGGCCCTTCCAGAAGACGAGATCACCGCGCTGCAAGCCGCGCAGGGCGTCGTCGAAGGGGACGGGCTGGCCGATGTCGCGTTCCAGCATATCGGAATCGCGTGGGGAGACGATGCCTGCGGCCGCCAGCGCGAGCTGGGTCAGGCCAGAACAGTCGAGACCGAGGCTGGTCTTGCCGCCCCAGAGATAGGGCACATTCAGGAAGAGCTCGGCAACGGCGACGAAATCGGCCTCCGGCGTCGCCAGCGGCGCCACATGGCCGGCGAAGACAAAGCCGGTCGCGTAGCGACCGAATTCAGACAGGGTGGCAAACTCGCCGGTTTCGCCCGTGACCGTCACGCCCGCCCCCAGCGACAGTGCCGCCAGGGGCGGCAACTTCATCGAGGGGCCGGGATAGACGAAACTCCGCAAGGCGCTGACGCGGTGGGTCGGAACCAGCGCATCGGCGCGCAGGGCATCGTCGGGGACATAGCCGACATAGCCGTCCGAACGGAGCTGGACCCAGGCCCAGCCCTCGAACCGCTCATATACGTCGACCGCCTCGCCGCAGAGTGCCTCGGTGTCGAGCGGGGCATCGGGGCGTGGTTCGCGGCGCACGGGCGCGGAGGGGGCAGCAACGCGCATCGGCACGGGATCGACAAAGGCGCGCGCCTCAACGAGGCCCTCGAGATGGCGGGCGGCGAGATCGGCGCGGGCAGGCGTCAGGCGGCGGTCGAGAATCGCATTCATTGCGGTATTCTACCCGCCCCGCGCCGGAACGGGAACGTTCAGCCGCCGCCCATCTCGCGGGCGCGCTCGACCACAAGATCCGCCAGCCGCTCGACCGCGAGCGCGCCGGCCACCGTGCGCTGGATCACGACGTTGCGCCGGTCGAAATCGTCCCGCTTGCGGCTGACGAGGCCAAGCTTGCCCATGGTGTCGAGCGCGCGGGTGATCACCGGCTTGGTCACGCCGAGCTGGGCCGCCAGGCCCCGGACCGTATGGGGCGGCAGCTCCAGATAGATCGTCAGCAGGATCGCGGTCTGCCGTGCCGACAGATCAGCCTGCCCGTCCCGCACGAGATCGAGATGGACCTGCCGCCAGAGCCTGAGCGCCTGCGAGGGCTTGATCTCCAAGGGCATGAGTGGCGCGGTCCCGATCGTTACGGGTCCGTATCATTAGCCTGCGCGCGCAGGGACGCAATCGGGATGCGCCAACAGGATTAACCGGCCGGGTAGAATTGCCTCACCAGCGCATAGGTCAGCCGCGCCGCCTGGCATTCGCCGCCCTCTGGTCGTCCGGGCTTCGAGGAGGGATTCCAGGCATAGATGTCGAAATGGGCGTAGGAGGCGGTCTTGTCGACGAAGCGATTGAGGAAGAGCGCCGCCGTCACTGAGCCGGCGAAGCTGCCGCCTGAGACATGGTTGAGATCGGCAATGCGCGAATCGAGCATGCGCTCATAGGGCGGCCAGAGCGGCAGGCGCCAGACCGGATCGTTGACCACCTCGCCAAGCCGCGCGATCTCGGCCGCCAGCCCGTCGTCCTGGGTGTAGAAGGCCGGCAGGTCCGGGCCGAGCGCTGTGCGGGCGGCGCCGGTCAGAGTTGCGAAGTCGATCAGGAGTTCGGGGGCCTCTTCATCGGCCAGTGTCAGCGCGTCGGCGAGGATCAGCCGACCTTCCGCATCGGTGTTGCCGATCTCGACAGTGAGGCCCTTGCGGCTGGGCAGCACGTCGCCCGGTCGGAAGGACGCGCCCGACACGGCATTCTCGACTGCGGGCACGAGCAGGCGCAGCCGCACCGGGAGCTTGGCCAGCATGATCATGCGGGCGGCTGCGATCGCGGCCGCTGCCCCGCCCATGTCCTTCTTCATCAGCAACATGCCGGCAGAGGTTTTGAGATCGAGCCCGCCGGTATCGAAGGCGACGCCCTTTCCGACGAGCGTGACCTTGGGATGGGCCGGATCGCCCCAGACCAGATCGACAAGCCGCGGCGCGCGCGTCGAGGCGCGACCGACCGCATGGATCATCGGGAAATTGCGGGCAATGAGGTCGTCGCCGACGATCGCGGCGACGACCGCCCCCGTCTCGCCCGCCAAAGCGCGGATCGCCGCCTCGATCTCGGCCGGCCCCATGTCGTTGGCCGGGGTGTTGACGAGATCGCGGGCGAGCACGACGGAGCTTGCGATCCGCAGAAGCTCTTCGCCGTCCAAGCCCTCGGGCAACACGAGGCGCGCCTTTGCCGGGGCGGGCTTGCGATAGCGCTCGAAGCGATAACCCTGCAGCAGCCAGCCGAGCGCGGCGAGGGCGAGATCGCCCGTCTCGCCGGTCAGCGCGTAATCACCGTCAGGCAGGAGCGTCGCCAGCCGGCCGGGCGCGAAAGGGTCGCGGCGGCGCGCATCCGAGCCTTCGACGCCCAGAAGCACGGCGCCGACGGCGCCCGCCGCGTCCGGCAGCACGAGATGCTGGCCCGGTTGCGCGGCAAACTCCTGCGCTTCGGCAAAGCGCCGGCCCTCCGGCGCGAGCGCGCCCAATAGCGTCGCCAACCCCGCCCTCGTCACGCAATGAATGGGAATCGCAGTGGCCGAGGCGGCGACGAGGAGGCTGTTCACGAGGCTCGGATACCTGGTTGGGAGGACGCGGATCGTGCCGGTTAAGGATG
Organism: Allobosea sp. AAP35; assembly: GCF_001295925.1. Lineage (GTDB taxonomy): Bacteria > Pseudomonadota > Alphaproteobacteria > Rhizobiales > Beijerinckiaceae > Allobosea. Next base: position 64,379 of record NZ_LJHQ01000022.1, read on the forward strand.
CGTTAGGGTTAACACTTTATCACCGAAGCACCCCTTCCTGCCATCATGGCAAGGCGATGAGACCCATGTTTTTCAGTCATCTGTCTTCGCTTTCCCAGACACGCCGGCGCGGCGCGGCCAGCCTTCTCCGGTCGTACCGGCGTCGACTGGCGCTCGGCGTCTGCATCGCCGCTTTGGCGCTCGGAGGCTGCCAAAGCCGGGGCGGCGGATTGGGCGACATCACGGGCTCGATCGGCAAGACCGCGTCGCAACCGCGCAGCACCGCCGACTGGCATGCCGAAAGCGACCGCTGGGGCAAGCGTTACGAAGCCAATCCCAAGGACCGCGACGCCGCGTTCAACTATGCCCGTGCGCTGCGGGCGCTCGACCAGAACGCACAGACGCTCGCCGTGCTGCAGGGCGCGGTGCTGGCCCATTCCAGCGATCGCGAATTGCTCGGCGCCTATGGCCGCTCTCTGGCGGATAACGGCCGCCTGAAGGAAGCCGACGAGGTGCTTTCGCGGGCGCATTCGCCAGAGCGGCCCGACTGGCGGATCCTCTCGGCGCAAGGCACGGTGGCCGACCAGCTCGGCGAGCATGCCAGGGCGCAGCAGATCTATCAGGCGGCGCTCAAGATCGCGCCGGGCGAACCGACGATCCTGTCCAATCTTGGCCTTTCGCTGGCTCTGTCGAAGCAACTGCCGGAAGCCGAGCGCGTCCTGCGCGAAGCGGCCTCCACCGGCAGTGGCGATCCCCGCGTCCGGCAAAATCTCGTGCTGGTGCTTGGTCTGCAGGGCCGCTTCGCCGAGGCCGAGGCTCTCGCCCGGCAGGACCAGAACCCCGCCGAGGCCGCAGCCACGGTCGCCTATCTCAAGCGCAGCGTCAGCCAGCCCAACAGCTGGGACATGCTCAAGACGGGCGGCGCGAAGGGCAAATCGAGACCCACTGCCGCCGAGGCCGGTGCATCGGGGACGCCCTCCCCTCAGGGCTGAGCACATACCCCGGTCAATCTTGCCATCCTGAATTGACCGGGCGCCGCCCCATGGCGGATGCCCGGCCGCTGTCACGGGCATCGAGAGCCGCTCAGATCGTTGCTGTCACTGCAGCTTCATCACCTGAATGGCCGCCGGCATCATGATGACGACGAACAGCACCGGCAGGAAGAACAGGATCATCGGCACGGTCAGCTTCGGCGGCAGGGAAGCAGCCTTCTTTTCCGCTTCCATCATGCGCTGGTCGCGGCTTTCCTGCGACAGTGTGCGCAGCGCGGTCCCCAGGGGCGTGCCGTAGCGCTCCGCCTGGATCAGCGCGGTCGAGACCGATTTGACACCCTCCAGCCCGGTGCGGGCGCTGAGGTTCTCATAAGCCTGGCGGCGCTCGGAGAGGTATGACAGCTCCGCCGTGCACAACGCGAACTCTTCGGCCAGCGGCACCGACTGCCCGCCGATCTCGGTCGAGACCTTCCGGAAGGCATGCTCGATCGACATGCCCGATTCAACACAGATCAACAGCAGATCGAGCGCATCCGGAAAGGCCAGCTTCATCGAGGCCTGGCGCTTGCTGATCTGGTTCGACAGGAACAGTTCGGGCGCCTTGATGCCGAGATAGGCGCCGCCGACCGCCATCCCGATCCTGACGATCGTCGATTGACCGGTGTCCTTGAGGACGAAAACATAAAACAGCGTCAACAGAAACAGGCCGATCGGCATTACCAGTCGGAAGAAGAGGAATCCCACTTCAGCCTGCTGCCCACGATAGCCGGCCATTGCGAGCTGCTTCTTGGCGGTCTCGGTGCCGAGCCAGTCGCTGAGCTTGAACTGATGGACGATGCGCCGCATGAACTCCTTCGGCTCCTGGCGCAAAGAGACACGGTCGCTTTGCCGGTTGAGCCGTTCGCGCTCGCGGGCGCGAATCTTGTCGCGCTCGGTGGCAACGCTTTTCATGCGCTTTTGGAGGTTCGAGCCTTCCGTCAGCGGGATCGCGATGGTCAGCACCGTGGCGGCGGCGGCGATGGCGACGAACAGCGCCAGCAGGAACTGGCTGTCGACGGCCTTTTCCGCGATCAGGGAAATCATCGGCTCCGCCTCAAATGTTGAAGTTGATCATCTTGCGCATGATCAACACGCCGATGAGCATCCAGACCGCGCAACCCACCAGAGCGAACTTGCCTGACTGCGTAATCCAGAGCAGCTCGATGTAGCGAGGGCTCGTCAGATAGACCATGAGCGCCACCGTCGGCGGCAAGCAGGCGATGATGCCTGCGGAGGCCTTGGCTTCCATCGAAACGGCATTGATCTTGTCGCGCATCTTGCGGCGATCGCGAATGACGCGTGACAGATTGCCGAGGGTTTCCGAAAGATTGCCGCCAGTCTTCTGCTGGATGGCCAGAACGATGCCGAAGAAGTTCGACTCGGGGCAAGGCATGCGCTCGTAGAGCTTGGCGGCCGCGTCGGTGAGGGTCAGCCCAAGCGCCTGGCTTTCGATGATCAGACGAAACTCGGTCTTCACCGGCTCGACAGCCTCGGTCGCGACGATCCGCAGACAGTCGTTGAGAGGCAGGCCTGCCTTGATGCCACGGGTGATGACGTCGATCGCATTGGGAAATTCGTTGCCGAACTTCTTCAGCCTGGCAGTCCGACAGCGCTGCAGGTACCAATGCGGCATGCCGAAGGCCCCGATGAACAGCCCGACCAGCCCAATAATCGGGTTGGCGCTCAACAGGAACAGGAGCAGGCCGGTGACCGCCGCCATGATGGCGCTGACGATGTAGTATTTCTTGCGGTTCCAGCTCAGCCCCGCTTGCTGGATGCGCTGTTCGAGCGTCAGCTTGTTGCGGGCGTTCTCGCGATTTTCGATATCCTTGAGGCTCTGGGCAACCTGACCGCGCTTGGCACGAGCCTGCGCCTCACGGTCGAATGTCCGGGCCGCGGCGGGTGCGGCGAACTCCTTGCGGCGCTTTTCGGCGCGCGCCTCCCCGCTGAGCATCGGGTAGAACAACGCATAGATGACGCCGCCGACGGCCAGCGTCGCCAGAACGAACACGGCAATGAAGCTCAGATCCATGGCCGCTGCTCCGGCCCGCTGGCGTGGTCAGGCCGCATTGGGTTCGCCCTGCTCGAGTTCGTCGATCGCCGCGGCGAGCCTCTGCTCTTCGCCATAATAGCGTGCGCGCTCCCAGAAGCGTGGACGGCCGATACCGGTCGCACGGTGGCGGCCCAGGAGCTTGCCGTTGGCGTCCTCGCCCAGGATGTCGTAATTGACGATGTCCTGGGTGATGATGACGTCGCCTTCCATGCCCATCACCTCGGTGATGTGGGTGATGCGGCGCGAACCGTCGCGCAGGCGCTGCGCCTGGATGATCACGTCGATCGATGAGCAGATCATCTCGCGCAGGGTCTTCGAGGGCAGCGTGAAGCCGCCCATGGTGATCATCGATTCGATACGGCTGAGGCATTCGCGCGGCGTGTTGGCGTGGAGCGTGCCCATCGAGCCGTCATGGCCCGTGTTCATCGCCTGCAAAAGATCAAAGGCCTCGGGGCCGCGAACCTCGCCGACGATGATCCGCTCGGGGCGCATGCGAAGGCAGTTCTTGACGAGGTCGCGCATCGTCACCGCGCCGGTGCCCTCGAGATTGGGCGGGCGGGTTTCGAGGCGCACGACATGCGGCTGCTGGAGCTGGAGTTCGGCTGCGTCCTCGCAGGTGATGACGCGCTCGTCGAGGTCGATATAGTTCGTCAGGCAGTTGAGCAGCGTCGTCTTGCCCGAGCCCGTACCGCCGGAGATGACGATGTTGCAGCGGACCCGGCCGATGATCTTGAGGATCTCGGCGCCAGGCGGCGAGATCGCGCCGAATTTGACGAGCTGGTCGAGCGTCAGCTTGTCCTTCTTGAACTTACGAATGGTCAGCGCCGGGCCGTCGATCGCCAGAGGCGGGGCGATGACGTTGACGCGCGAGCCGTCGGCGAGGCGCGCGTCGCAGATCGGCGAGCTTTCGTCGACGCGGCGGCCGACCTGGCTGACGATGCGCTGGCAGATGTTCATCAGCTGCGCGTTGTCGCGGAAGCGGATATTGGTCAGCGTGATCTTGCCGCCGACTTCGATGAAGGTGCGCGAGGCGCCGTTGACCATGATGTCGGCGATGTCGTCGCGGGCGAGCAGCGGTTCGAGCGGACCGTAGCCGAGCACGTCGTTGCAGATGTCGTCGAGCAGTTCCTCCTGCTCGGCAATCGAGAGCACGACGTTCTTCAGCGAGATGATCTCGTTGATGATGTCGCGGATTTCCTCGCGCGCCGATTCACCATCGAGCTTGGCAAGCTGCGACAGGTCGATCGCCTCGATGAGAGCACCGAAGATCATGCTCTTCATCTGGTAGTATTCGTCCGAGCGCGGCTGCTCGGTCGGCGGTGCCGGGGGCGGGGCCCGGCGCGTTTCGGCGGCAACCGGCAGCGGCTCTGGCTTACGCGACGGAGCGGCGGCGGCCGGCGTCTTCAGGACCAGGGCCGGGGCGGCAGTTCCGCCGGGGGATCGCTTTCCAAACATCTCAATCCTCTTTCGCGGCCATCAGCCGCGTCGCCGGCCGGCGGGGGCTAGCGCAGCCCCAAACCCTGCCCCTGGTCCGGAGACCCCGCATCGCTCAGGCCTTGCGCCGCAGCTTGGCGACGAGCGGCTCGAACAGGCTGCGCTTGCCGCGCTTGGCCTCGCCGCGCCCGGTCAGGCTGCTGGCGATCTGGACGAAGGCCTCGGCGATCTTGCCGGTGGGCTGCACCTCCGCGATCATCTGGCCGTTATTGGCTGCGGTGCCGAAGAGCTGTGCATCGAACGGGATCGAGGTCAGGACATCGACGCCCAGCGCCTTGGCGAATTCGGCGGCATCGATTTCCGGACGCTTGGGCATGCCGACCTGGTTGAGCACCAGCTTCGCACCCGAATCGTTGGGACGGTTGGCACGCGCCAGATCCATCAAATTCTTGGCGTTCCTGAGCGAGGCGAGTTCGGGGCCCGCGACGACGACGATCTCGTCGGAGCTGATCAGGGCGCGCCGGACCCAGCCGCTCCAGACATGGGGCACATCGAGGACCACGCAGGGCACGGTGGCGCGAAGCAGGTCGAAGAGCTGCTCGAAGGCGTCATCCGGCAGATCCAGCGTGCGGTCGAGCATCGCGGGCGCCGCCAGCAGGGTCAGATTGTCGCTGCAGCGGGAGAGCAACCGGTCGAGCATGTTGGCGTCGAGACGCTCCGGGGCAAACACCGCCTCGGCGATGCCCTGCGGCGGGTCCTGGTTGAAGTCGAGGCCGGCCGTGCCATAGGCGATGTCGAGATCGACGATGACGGTGGAGGCGTCGAGATTGCGGGCGATCGCCCAGGCGACGTTATGGGCGACGGTCGAGGCACCCACACCGCCCTTGGCGCCCATCACGGCGATGATGCGGCCGAGATTGCGGGCGCCGGGCGAAACATAGAGTTCCGACAGCGTCTTCAGCACATCGATCGTCTCGAGCGGCGCGATCAGATATTCGCTGACGCCACGGCGGATCAGATCGCGGTAAAGCTGGACATCGTTGACATGACCGATGACGACGACCTTGGTGCCGGCGTCGCAGCTCTCGGACAGCGTGTCGAGATGCCCGACCAGGCTCGCGGGATCGGACACGGTTTCCAGCACGATGATGTTGGGTGTCGGGGCCGCGCGGAAGGCCTCGACCGCAGCGGCGGGGCCGCCCATCTGGACGCGTGCATGGGCCTTGTCCATGCGCCTGTCGGCGATGGCCGCCTGCATCGTGGCCGCGACCGCGGGTGTCTCGCAGAAGGCCTGCAAGGTGATGCGCGGCAGCGGCGCGATGACCTCGTCGGCCGCCGCGCGTCCGGATCCGCCGTCGAAATCCTGCCCGGCGCTCATCAGCGACCCCCAACGGTCGAGTTGATCTGCGGCGTTTCCTGCCGGTACTGGGTCGATGGGTCCTTGCCGTCGCGGATCTTGGCGATGGCGCCCATCCGCTTGGCGATGTCGGGGCGACCCTCGCTGCGCGAACGGACCAGATCGATCGGATCGGCCACCTGCGCGGCCAGCGTGGCCTGGCTGGAACAGCCGAAGTTCCAGTAGGGCTCGTTGGACATGTCTTCCTTGAAGCTGGAGACGCCGGTGTCCGAGGGCCACTGGCCGCAATCATGCGGCAGTCTGGCCTGGAGCGAGGCGAAGGTCAGCCGGATGGGGGAAGCAAGGTTGGGATCGGCCACCGGATAGGTTCGCACCGACAGCGCCTGCCCGGAGACGCCGCCCCGGGCCAGCGCCGAGCGGATGCCGTTGAGCGTGTCGTGAGCCGCCATCTCGCGCCGGCTTCCGGTGGGGACCTGGGCGACGAGCCCGCCCCTGCCCGAGCGGCGATATTCCTGGGCGAACTCCGCGACATCCTCGGCCTGGCGGGAGTCGAGCCCGCCGCCCGAGCGGCCGACGAAGACATCGAGCGAGCGCGGCGCATCGCGCAGCACGATCGGGTGACGCTCGCGGACATCGACGGGTATCCCCGAATTCGCCAGGTCGCCCTTGCCCGCGCAGGCGCCGAGCAGCGTCGTGGCGAGGAGGACGGTGACGAGCCCTGCAGGCCGGAGCCGGGTCTTTTTCAGTGATCGAGCCATCATGGTCTCGCCATCCCTTGCGCGTTGCGCCTTGAAACCTGGAGTCGCAATTCCGGAGCGGGCCATCAGTCGGCGATGAAGCCGACGCGACCCTTGTAGGCCTGCGGCAGCGCCCCGCCGCCGCTTCCGTAGATCTTGTTCAGCCGCCCCAGCAGGATTGCCTGCGCATCATGGGCATCGACGAAGCCATCATCGGGACGCTGGACCTGATTGGGCTCCATCGGCTTGGCGATGTAGGGCGTGGCGGTGATCATCAGTTCGGTCTCCTCGCGCTGATAGTCGCGCGAGCGGAACAGCACGCCGATGATCGGCAGGTTCATCAGTCCGGGAAAACCATTCAGCGAGGATTTCGAGACGCGCTGGATCAATCCCGCCGTCGCCAGGGTTCCGCCGGAGGGCAGCTCAACCGTCGTGTCCGACTTGCGGACGCGGAAGGCCGGCGCGTTGACGACCTGCTGGTTGCTGTTGCGGGTATCGCTGAGGCGCAGCTGGTTCTCGAAATCGAGTTCGGTCACCTCAGTGGCGATGCGCATGCTGATCTTGTTGTCGGACAGGACGATGGGCGTGAAGTTCAATGCCACGCCGATCGCGCGATACTGGATGCCGAGCGTGCACAGGCCGGTGCCGTCGCAGGAATAGCCGCTTGGCACGGGCACTTCGCCGCCGGCGGTGAACTTCGCGCTTTCGCCCGAAATCGCCGTCACCGTCGGCTCGGCGAGCACGCGGGACAGGCCGGCCCGCTCCAGCGCGCGCAGCGTGAAATTGGTCGAATTGCCGATGCCCGCATTGACGGCGGTCGCGGCCAGAGCCTGCGGCTGCAGCGGCAGCGGGTTGTCGAGGGTCGGCATGATCGAGAAATTGCCGAGCTTCCATTCGCCGGTGGAGTTGATGCCGAGCTGCTTGATCGCCTTGCGCGAGACCTCGGAGACCACGACCTTGACCATGACCTGATCACGGCCGCGGATCGTCAGCGAATTGATGACGGCGCCCTTGGAGGAGGTGAACAGCCCGCTGCTGACGCCAACGAAGGCGTTGGCGATATCGACGGCCTGCGTCGCCTCGGAGGCATTGGCGACATTGCCGACGAGCAGGATCGAGTTGCCGGCCGGCTTGATCTCGATCTGCGCCCGCGGAAGCGCGGTGCGCAGCGTCTGGCGCAGCACGTTCAGATCCCGCCCGACCTCGATCTCGAGCGCCGTGATCTGCCGGCCCTCGCCATCGATGACGAACATCGAGGTCGAGCCGTCGGCGATGCCGATGATGAAGAGCTTGCGGGCCGAGCGGACGACGGCATTGGCGACCTTCGGATTGGCGACGAAGACCTCCTTGGCGTCGCGCGGCAGCTCGACGATCAGCGAGCGGCCGATCGAAAGGTCGAGCTTGCGGGCGATGGCGTGCTCGCTGGTGCCGACATTCAGGACCGGCGCCGGGGCGCTGGACTGCCCGAATGCCGGGCTGCACAGCGCCAGGGCAAGGATGGCGGAGAGGATGTTACGGTCCCGGCTCACTGGTTCGCACTCCTCATGGTGACGCCATATTTGACGATCGTCAGGGCGCCCTCGGTCGTCGCGCCGGTCACGACCTGCCCCGCATCCTTGAGGCTGCGCAGCGATAGCGACAGGGTGCCCATCTTCTGGGCGCGGAACAGGTTTTCCGCCTGGCCCGGATCGACCTCGAGCGTCGCGGTCTCGCCGACGACAACTTTCTCGCCGTTGCGCTCCTGGACGTTCTGGCCGATCGCCAGCACGCGCAGGTTGCGCAGGATGGTTTCGCTGATAAAGGCCTCGCCTTCGCCTTCGACGGCGGGGCCCTTCACGGTCACGATGACGTCGACGCGGTCATTGGGGAGGATGAAGCCGCCGGCCGTATTGGCGCCGCGGCTGTCGGTGGAGATCGCGACGGCGCGCATGCCTGACGGCAGCACGGCCGACAGGAACCCGGTGCCATCGGTCTTGATCAGTTTCTCGCGGCGGATCGGCTCGGAGGCCAGCATGCCGTAGCGGACGACCTGGCCGGCGAGTTCCGTCTCGGCCTGGGGGGCTTCGTCCTTGCGCACGACGCCGGCGGGCACGCTGGCCAGGGGCCAATCGAGCCAGCGCATGTCGGCCGCGGCAACAACATTACCCACGGGGATATCCGCAGCGGCGACGAGAACCGGCACCGTCGGTGCCGCTTCGATCCGCGCGACCGGCGCCGGCTCTTGCGATGGATTGCTGATCAGCATGGCGGCGCCGACGCCAGCAACCAATGCGACCAGGAGGATGATGATGCGGGCGGGACTCATTGCGACTGACCCTCAGCCAAACCCAGTTGGCTCTCGAAGCGGATCGTCGGCTGGAATCGTCAACTTATGGTTAACTGAGCGTAGCTTTTTGGCTGCATCTCACTTGCCGGTGTCAGGGTCTGGCTTGGCTCGCGCCACGATCGGCGGGTCTAGAGGCCCAGGGCCGCGCGCCAGAGCGCGCTTTCGGGCAGCACCAGCAGAGCAGCGAAAGCCAGCGCGATACCATAGGGCACGCCTTCCCTGGGCGAGTGCAGCCGCCGGGCCCATGACCATCCAAGCGCCAGACCGGGCAGCGGCGCCGAGCGCAGCGTGAGCACGGCGAAGGTCAGGACACCGCCACCGACGGCCGCCAAAGTGAGATAGGGCATCAACTGATCGAAGCCGAACCAGAGCGCCGTCACGGCGGCCAGCTTGGCATCGCCACCGCCGATCCATCCGGCCGCGAACATGCCGAAGCAAATGACGAGCACCAGGCCGCCCGCGCCCAGATGCCAGCCGATCTGCGCCCAGCCGATACCAAGCGTGCCGGCGCAGACCGCGAAGGCCGCCAGCAGGACCAGACAGAGCCGGTTGGAGATCGTCATCGAGACGAGGTCGCTGGCCGCCGCATAGGCCATGGCGGCCGGAAACACGAACAAAAGGACGATGAGCGGGAGCGACATTGACAGTCCCTTGGGATCGGCGACTTTGAATTCGATCCTGACGCACGCGCCTGACCAAACTCTTACCGCGACACGACACTCCGGACGATCCGGAGCCTCGCCTGAATCAAAACGCCCCGGACGAGCCGGGGCGTTTCGTTGTCGAGATCTGCGAACCCCAAGGGGCCCGGCCAGATATCACTGCAGCTTGGTGTTGATCTCGCCGAACTTGGCGTTGAGGCTGCCGCCGAGGCTGCCCCAGATGGTGATGCAGGCGACGGCGATCAGGGCGGCGATCAGGCCGTATTCGATGGCGGTGGCGCCGGACTCATCCTTGACGAAGCGAGCGAAAACGTTGGTCATGTGAAGCTCCTTTTGAACCACGGTTTGACGGCTGCCTGTGCTCTGAAACGGCTTCGGTCAGCGACAAATGGACATTACCCCGGGCACCTTGCCGATCAGTTAAGCGGAACGAAGAATTCGCTCGATCTGAGAGACATCGTTACGATGGTTAACGACGGCTTTATGCCTCATATTAAAGACATAACGCGGTTTGATTGATATCTATACAAGTCAAATTACAACAAAGACTGGATCTGCTTAAGCATTTTTCGCCTCCAAAGCCGCATGTCGCGCCATCGACCGTTTGTCAGGTTGTCGCCCGCCTTTTGGTCACACTCATCCGCTCTCGATCAAGACCATCGGCCTTCGCCGATTAGGGTTTGATTCATCATTTTGCGCTTTGCTGCCGATGTCGAAAATCTTGAGGCAGCGCCATGTTCACTCTCCGGTCCGCAGCACGGCGTCCGTTTTCAGGCTCGACCTGGACGAAGAGCGCGCTCGGCGGGGCGGCAGGCAGCCTCTTTCTGATCGCAGGTGCTGTTGCCGCGAACGCTGCGCCTCAGGCCGCCAAGGCCGAAAGCGTCATGGTCATGGTCGATCACGCCAAGGTGGTCCGGCTACCGGAAAAGGCGCAGACGGTCATCGTCGGAAACCCCGCCATCGCGGATGTGGCCATCCAGAAGAACGGCGTCATGATCGTCACCGGCAAGAGCTTCGGTGTCACCAATCTGATCGCGCTGGATGCGGGCGGTGTTCTCCTGGCGGAATCGCTCGTGCGCGTGGGCGCCGACACCGATTCCGTGCTGACGGTCCAGCGCGGCCTCGAGCGCGAGAGCTATTCCTGCACCCCGGTCTGCCAGCCCGCAGCCCAGCTTGGAGACGCGCAGAAGTATTTCGGGGAGGTTGGATCTCAGGCCACGACCCGCAGCAGCAACGCCCTCGGCGCCATCAAGCGCTGACTTGGCGCCTTCGCACCGTGAATCGTCTCTTAACCCGCCTCGAAACAGGGCCCGTGCGCGTCTAACGGATCGGAAAGTCTTTGGCGTTATGTCTCGGGGCGTCATCGGGACGATGCCGCACCTGACGACAGCAGGCGCAAGCCGGCCTCTACCCGCGGCTTCGGATGCGAAGGCCATGACAGCGAAGGCCATGACAGCCAAGGACATGACAGCTTCGGCCCCCATCGAGCCGACCCCGGAACCGGCCGGCGCCGCGCCGACGCGCACACCGCGAAACCGGCTGCTGTTCCGTTTCCGCCGCGCGCAGGACGGTGCGACGGCCGTCGAATTCGGCTTCATCGCCCTGCCCTTCCTGATGCTGCTTGCAGCCATCCTCGAAACGGCACTGCTGTTTTGGACCAGTCAGGTTCTCGAGGAATCGGTTTCGCAAGCCTCTCGCCGGCTGCTGACGGGCGAATCGCATCAGCGCTATCCGTCGACCAGTCCAGGCGCTTTCAAGAACGATGTCTGCGCCGGCGCATCGACCATGGTGAACTGCGACACACTCGTGGTCGATGTGCGGACCTACTCGTCCTTCGCCAATGCCCGAACCGGGGTGGACGGCAGCAATCCGATTGCGGCAGGGGGCCTGAACACGACCGGCTTCGGCTACAACCAGCCCATGCCCGGGCAGATCGTCGTCGTGCGGGCCGTGCTGCCCTACACGCTGCACTTCACCTATTGGAGTCAGAGCCTGGTCAATATCGGCTCCGGCCGGCGCGGCATCGTCGCCTCCGCGACCTTCCGCACCGAACCCTACAACGCGCCTGCGCCATGAGGTCCCAGATGACGCGCGCTTTCTCCTCTTACCGAAACCGGGCGGCACTGCGGAGTCTCGCTCGCCGGTTCCGCCGCGGCACGCAAGGCGTGGCCGCCATCGAATTCGCGATGATCCTGCCGGCGATGCTGGCGATCTATTTCGGCATCGTCGAGACCGGGCAGGCCGTCATGATCAGCCGCAAGGTCACGCAGTTGACCCGGTCGCTCGCCGACCTGACCGCCCAGGCCCAGGCCGGCGCGATCTCCAACACCGAGATGAGCAACATCTTCGATGCCGCACAGACGGTGATGATGCCCTACACTTCAGTCGCGCCGAAGATGTCGGTCCATCTCGTCGTCATCGACTCGGCCGGCGTCGCCAAGGTCTGCTGGAGCGACCAGCGCAACGCGACGAAGATCGACCGCGGCCAGCCCTTCGCCGTACCGGCGGATGTCCGCCTGCCCAACACCTCGATCGTCGTGGCTCAAGCCAGCTATGATTTCACGCCAGTGGTCGGCTGGATCATCAAGGGCGGCCCGATCACGATCGGCGGCGACCCGATCTTTATGCGCCCACGCTTGGGCAAGGCCGGCGGCAGCGCCAGCATCGAGCAGATCGAGCGCGCCGGCGTGGCGATGTGCCCAGGCTTCGGCTGAGACCTGCCGGCCCCTTGCAAAAAGGCAGAAGGTTTAGCCCGCGCCGTGACGTGACAGGGCGCGAGGACGCGATGTTCCAATGAGCTGTGGCTCTAGCCGCGCAACACCATACGGCCGGTCTGGACCTCGTAGCCCCTGAGCTTGCCGAGGAAGGATGTGCCGAGCAGGCTCATCGAGAGCGCGCCTTCGGGGAGCACGACGGCCTCGACATTGCGCACCAGGATCGAGCCCAGCCTGACCTCGCGCAGATTGACGCGGGCGCCCCTGACCGTGCCGTTGGCCGTGTTCAGCGCCATCTTGTAATCGGCGCTGGAGAGCTGAATGCCCAGCGCCCTGGCATCCTTGGCGGTCAGCGCAACGAGGCTCGCCCCCGTATCCACCAGCATCTGGATGCGGAAATTGTCGATCGAGGGGTGGACGACGTAATGCCCCCGGTAATCGGCTGCGACCGTCAGCGTCGGTGGCTCGCTCGGGCGCGCGGCGGCTGGTTGGGCCTGGGCCGCACCGGCGGAGGCGGAACGGCCACCGACCGTGACAGAGGCTGCGCTCGGTCCGTCCTTGAGGCCAACGATGCTGGCAAGCTTCGAACCATAGATGAGCGCGCAAAGCGATGCGCCGACTGCGATACCCGTTGCCCAGATGATCGGTCGTTGAGACATCGCGCCCTGCCTTCTGCATTACCCTTGCAGGCAGGATGGCGATCAGCCTTTGCCGAAGCGTGAACACGGGTGGTCGGATTGAGTGCGATCGGGCTTTCAGGCAACTTCGCAACGCAAACAGACTTAACGGCCGCTTGCAGCTTGCTTGCACGGCGTTTTGCACGCCGATGCTGGGCTATTGGCCGAAATCAGACGGCTGGGGCAAAAGACCGCGATCATACCGAGATGCCTGAGGCAAGACGCCGGACGCCGGACACAAAAGCGGCTTCCGGCGTCGTCACCTGCGTCGCGAGGCCAGCCGCGGCCAGCGCCGCCTCGTAACTGTCAGCAAGCGCGCCATCGGCGACGAGATGGACCGTATCGCTTTGCCCTAGAAGCGCCCGCGCCCCCGCGATTTCGTGGCCGACCAGCAGCGCCGAGAGATAGGGCCCGACCGCGCCGCCCGGCAGGCGCCCGGCCAGTACTTCCGAACGGGCACCGAAGGCCGTGTTGAGCAATCCGCCGGGGCGCGAGGCGGCCGCGAGCCCTTTGGCCATGCCCCGTGCCGCATCCTTTCCGGTAGGCTCCTCGGCGAGGCGCGACAGGATCGAATGCTGCCGCAGCAGGCCGTAGATCTCGCCGGTCATGAAGCTGGCGAAGCGGGTGATCGTGCCGTTCTCGATCAGCGCCCATTTCGAATGCGTGCCTGGCAGGCAGGCGATGCCGTTGTCGAGCCCCAGCCCGACGATCAGCGTCTCCTCCCCGCGCATGACGTCGAAGGCGCCCTCGTCGCAGGACAGGCCCGGCAGGATGGTGGCGGGCGTTCCGTCTGCGAGCATCACCTTCATGCCGGCGGCGGCGATCTCGTCCGGCGAGGCGGGGCATGGAACGTAATGCGCCTCGATCCAGCCATTGCGGCTGCCGACCATGCCGGCGAGCACGATGGCCGCATGGGGAGAGGCCCGACGCAGATCGCCCGCGATCGCTTCGAACGCTGCCGGAAAGCCGTTGGCGGGGACAGACTGGATGCCCTGATCGGCGCTGCGGCGCTCCAGAACCTCGCCTTGTTCCGAGATCAAGACGGCGCGGGCGCGGGTCGTGCCCCAGTCGAGGGCGATCAGGGGTCTGGGCATGGGCTGGGCTCCGGCGGTCGGGCGCGCTGTTGGGGCAGCGCGAGGTTTCGCTGCCGTCATCGCATGGTCAAGCCCTGTTCGTCATTGCGAGCGCAGCGAAGCGATCGAGGGCCGCGTGCTCTACGACTCTGGATTGCTTCGCTACGCTCGCAACGACGGTCGGTGTAATTCTCACGCCTCGAAGAACACCGTCTCGCTTTCGCCCTGCAGGCGGATGTCGAAGCGGAAAATGCCGCCGTCATCGCGCTGTGCGATCAGCGTGTCGCGCCGGTCGGCCGGGACGAGCGCCAGCACCGGGTCCTCCGCATTGGTAGGCTCGTCGGAGAGGTAGATCCGTGTCGCCAGCCTGACGAGGATGCCGCGGGCGAACACCGACACCGAGAGATGTGGCGCCTGAAAGCTGCCGTCAGAGCCAGCAACCGCACCCGGCCGGATCGTGTCAAAATGGAAGGCACCTTCGGCGGTGACCTCGGCGCGGCCGAAGCCTGTGAAGCCGGCGTTGCCGGCAGCGTTGAACCGGCCTTGGGCGTCAGCCTGCCAGATTTCGATCATCGCATCGCCGACGGGGACGCCATCGCCATCATAAACCACGCCCTCGATGCGGATGCGCTCGCCCTCCACACCATCGCCGGCGACCTGCTCCGTGGCGAGTTCAGGCCCGCCATAGGCGCGTGGCGTCAGCGCATAGGCGAAGAAGGGGCCGATGGTCTGCGAGGGCGTGATGCCGAAATCCGGCCCGGTCGCCCGCGGCGCTTGGGTCTCAATGGTCATGCGGTTCCTCCAGCGGCGTCGCATGGCGGCCGCGCAGGACGATGTCGAACTGGTAGCCGAGCGCCCATTCGGGCTCGGTCGTGCCGAGATCGAAGCGCGAGACCAGCCGCTCGCGTGCTCTCTCGTCCGTCACCGACTGGAAGATCGGGTCATATTTGAACAGCGGATCGCCGGGGAAATACATCTGCGTGATGACGCGCGACAGGAAGCTCGGTCCAAACAGCGAGAAATGGATATGGGCCGGGCGCCAGGCATTGTGGTGGTTGCGCCAGGGATAGGCGCCGGGCTTGACCGTGACGAAGCGATAGCGGCCGTCGGCATCGGTCAGCGCCCGGCCCGCGCCGGTGAAGTTCGGATCGAGCGGGGCCGGGTGCTGGTCGCGGACATGGACATAGCGCCCGCCCGCATTGGCCTGCCAGATCTCGACGAGCGTGTGCGGCACCGGCCGGCCGTCCTCGTCGAGGACGCGGCCCGAGACGATGATGCGCTCGCCCAGCGGCTCGCCACCATGCTGGCGGGTCAGGTCCGCATCGCCCGCCGTGACGCCGACATCGCCGAAGACCGGGCCGGTCGTTTCCGAGAGCGTGTGCGGTAACAGAATCAACGGCTTCAATGGGGCGCGCTTTTGCGTCGAGCCGTAAGCGGGCGACGCGTTGAGCGGGTGAGCCTTCAGGCCGTCGCGCGGATAGATCAAGCTCATGCCGCCACTCCGTGGGCCTGCCGGGTGCGGGCATGAAGATCACGCAGGACCGAGAGTTCCTGCTCGCTCGCGGCGGGCGTTTCGGTGACATCCGCCGCGAAGCGCAGCGGCCAGGCGCATCCCGCCTGAACCTGCTCGCGCGTCACGCCGGGATGCAGCGAGACGACGGTGAGTTCGGCCGTCTCGGGATCGGGCTCCAGGACGCAAAGATCGGTCATGACCTTGGTCGGCCCCTTGGTCGTCAGGCCGAGCGCAGCGCGGTCCCCCTTGCCCATGCCATGGCCGAAGGAGGTGATGAAGGGCAGCTTGTCGACGAAGGCGCGGGTGCCCATCGCCATGGTGATGAAGATCTGGCCGCAATTGCTGGCGATCTCGGGCGCGCCGCCACCGCCGGGCAAGCGCACTTTCGGTGCGTCATAGGGGCCGACGACGGTGGTGTTGAGATTGGCGAAACGGTCGATCTGGGCGCCGCCGAGGAAGCCGATGGTGATGCGCCCGCCCTGCAGCCAGTAGCGGAACATCTCGGGCACCGCGACGGTGGTCAGGGCCGTGTCGCAGAGCTCGCCGTCGCCGATCGAGAGCGGCAGCACACTTGGCCGGGTCGAGAGCGTGCCCGATTCGTAGATCAGCGTGATCTTCGGCGCGTGCGTGAGGCGGGCAAGATTGCAGGCGGCCGAGGGCGCACCGATGCCGACGAAGCAGACATCGGTGTTCGTGAGCAGCCGCGCCGCCGCGATGGTCATCATTTCGGTCGAGGTCGCGTTCATCACGCCGCCTCCCTCTTCGAACCCGCATGGCGGGCGAAGGCATCGGGGCCTTTTTCGAGAACGTTTTCCGTGATCCAGGACAAGAAGGTGTCGCGCTCGCGGGCGATCTTGTCCCAGGCGATGTAGAAGTCGTTGGCGCGCTTGTAATAGCCCTGGGCGTAGGACGGATAGGCGCCGCCCGGCACATGGGCGATCGCCGTCACCGCCCATGATGGCAGGATGACGGCATTGGCGTTGCGCGGCCCGAAATCGTCGACGATCTCCTCGACCGTGACGAGCGAGCGCTTGGCGGCCAGCACCGCCTCCTTCTGCACGCCGACGATGCCCTCGAGCAGGACGTTGCCCTCGCGATCGGCCTTCAGCGCATGAATGACGGCAGCATCGGGCCTGATCGCCGGCACGGTCGCCAGCACCTCGCCGGTATAGGGGCAGGTGACGGAGCGGATCTGCGGGTTGACGCTGGGAAGATCGACGCCCTTGTAGCCGCGGAAGACCGCGAAAGGCAGGTTCGCGGCGCCCGCCTCATAGGCATTGGCCATGGCGGCGTGGCTGTGTTCCTCGATCTCCAGCCTGTGCGGCCAGCCATTCTCGACCGCGTCGCGGAACCGATGCAGCGAGCCGACGCCGGGGTTGCCGCCCCAGGAGAAGATCAGTTTTTCGGCACAGCCGGTGCCGATCAATTGGTCATAGATCAGATCCGGCGTCATCCGGATCAGGGTCAGGCGGCGCTTGCCCTGCCGGATCGTCTCGTGACCCGCCGCATGCGGGATCAGATGGGTGAAGCCTTCCATGGCGACGGAGCAGCCATCGCTCACGACCGCCTCGATTCCCTCGGCGAGAGAGACGAATTCAGCCACCTTGACATCTCCTCGATATGTGCGTTTATCGCACACTGTTCTGATAATCGAACTTTATGCAGCGAAGGGCAAGCGGTCAAGGATGGCAGGGGAAGCACCCGACCGCGACCATATGGCGGCCCTCGAAAAGGGTCTGGCGGTGATCGAATGCTTCGACGCCGCCCATGACAAACTCACCATCGCCGATGTCGCCCGCGCGACCGATCTCTCCCGCGCCGCCGCAAGGCGCTGTCTGCTGACGCTCACCCGGATCGGTTATGCCGAATTCGACGGCAAATTCTTTAGGCTGACGCCGCGCGTGCTGCGGCTCGGCCATGCCTGGCTTGCCTCGACGGCGCTGCCGCAACTGGTCCAGCCCTTCCTGGAGCGGCTGTCGGAGGAAACCCACGAATCCTCATCGGCCTGCCTGCTGGACGGACACGAAATCGTTTACATCGCCCGCTCGGCGCAGCGGCGGATCATGTCGGTGGGCCTCTCGGTGGGGACGCGGCTGCCGGCCTTCTGCACCTCGATGGGCCGCGTGCTGCTGGCCTTTCGCGATCCCGCCGACGCGCAGGCGCGCATCCTTGCCGGCAAGCCACGGGCCCTGACGCCGCACACGGTCACCGACCCAGGGCGACTGGCCGACATCCTCGCCGGCGTCCGCGAGCAGGGCCATTGCGTCGTCGATCAGGAACTCGAACTCGGGCTGATCTCGCTGGCCATGCCGCTGTTCAATGCACGCGGCGAGGTGATCGCCGCGTTCAATATCTCGGGCCAGGTCCAGCGCAGTTCCGCGCAGGAGATGGCGGAGCGCTTCCTGCCGAAGATGCAGAGCCTTCAGGCGATGCTCCGACCACTGATCACCTGAAGGCAAGGCCAAGATGCTCGAACTCGAAGCGGGGCCCCTGCGGGCCCGCATTCATCCGGAAACAGGCGGCATCATCGCCTCGCTGGAGTGGCGGGGGCCGGATGGGCGCCGACACAAGCTGCTGCATGCGCCCGACGGCGCCGTGCCATCGACGGCGGCGCCCAACATGATGGGAAGCTGGGTCATGGCGCCCTTCGCCAACCGGGCCTTCGACGGGCTCGTCGATGACGGCGAGACGCGCTTCCTCGTGCCCGACAACAACCCGCGCGGCGGCGGCAACATCCATGGGTTCGGCTGGCAGTCCGCCTGGGACATACTCAGTCATACCGCCAGCCATACCGCGCTCGAACACCGCCGCAGCGCGGGGCCCGACCCCTATCGCTACCGCGTCACGCAGGACATCGCCCTCGACGACGCCGGTATGACCATCGCGCTGTCGATCACCAACGAGGCCGACCAGGCCCTACCCTATGGAATGGGTCATCATCCCTGGTTTCCCTGCGCCGCCGATACGCGGCTCGGTATGACCGCCAGCGGCGCGCTCGTCTTCGGCGAGGCCTTCCGTGCGATCGCGTCGGATCCGCTTGCGGCAGGCGGTCCCTATGCCGACAGGCCGGTCTTCGCCACCGGCCGCGAGACGGCCTGGAGCTTCCTCGGCTGGGACGGGACGGCGCGGATCGAGACACCCTCGACCGGCCTCGCGATCGTCCTGACGGCAAGCCAAAGCCTGCGCTGCCCGGTGGTCTGGGCACCGGCCGGCGCGGATTTCCTCTGCGTCGAGCCGCAAAGCCATGCGATCGGATCGCCGAGCGAGCCGGCGGCACGGGAAGCTGCGCCGCTCAAACGGCTGCAACCGGGCGAGAGCCTCGAGGGCTGGCTGCGGATCGTGCCGGAGGTGATCTGACCGTGGTTCAGCGCCAGCGCGGGCCGGGTTCGTAATAGCGCTGCAGATTGTAGGGCTGATAACCATAGGCTCCCGCCGGCAAGGCCGGGCGGAGCAGGATCTGCTCGCGAGCGGCATTCCAGTTCGGCGCCTTGCGGCTCTGGGCAATCGCCGCGCGCTGCTTAGCCTTCGCCTTGGCGATCTGGCTCTCGACCTTTTTGGTTTTGGCGATCTTGGCCTTGCTGGTCTTGACGCCCCCGGAAGCCTTGGCGAACTGCGAGAGATTGTCGGGCGCCGCGCCGTTCAGCGCGATGCGGGTCTTGCTCGCGCCATGCTTTCTGACCAGCGCGAACAGCTTGGCCGCGTTGGTCGGGTGCAAACGGATGCAGCCATGGGATGCGGGGCGCCCGAGCGCACTGAGCGCCGTCGTGCCGTGGATGGCATAACCACCGCGAAAGAAGATCGCGTTGGGCATCGCGCCGCCGTACTTACGCGAGTACCAGTTCTTCTCCAGCCGGGTCGGGCGATAGACGCCGTTGGGCGTGCGATAGCCCTTGCGACCGGACGAAATCGCCCAGTTGTAGCTCTCGCCATCGGTCGTCGTGACGTGGATGCGTTGGGCGGCGATATCGACCCGGACATCGACGCCCGCTTGGGCGACATTGGCACCGGCGAGGGAGCCGGCAAGCGACAGGACAAGGGCGGCCAGAAGGCCGAACACGCGACGCATCACACCACTCCGAAAAGACGCAACCGTTGAACGATGTGGCATTGTCGGACTTGCAGGGGATAGGGCCTGCAGCCGCCGCCATTCTTCTCAGGAAACGCCGCCTGCCGACCCTTGTAAAGCGCCAAGGCGAAATGTGGTTTCCGATCTGACGGCCGCAGCCCTGTCCGCATCGCGGCCGTGACCTGCGCCACCGGCTTTGCCGCCCGGCATGGGCGGTGTAGCAGGCCCGGCATGGGCGGTGTAGCAGGAATGAATCGTCTCCCCCCGCCAGCACGGCCCACCATGCTCGACACGCTCCTGCCGGCCGGCGTCGCGCCCGCCATCGCCCTGCTGCTGATTGCCGTCAGTTTCATGACCTCGGCCTTCACCGCCGCGTTCGGCATCGGCGGCGGGGTGGCGATGCTGGGGGCACTGGCTGGAACCGTGCCGCCCGCCGTCATCATCGCCGTGCATGGGCTGGTCCAGGTCGGCTCCAATGTCGGGCGCACCTTCGTGCAGCGGGCGCATGCGGTCTGGCCGCTGGTGGCGCGCTTCACGGCGGGCTCGATCGTGGGCGTTCTGATCGGGGCCCTTCTCGTGGTCGAACTGCCCGAACGGATCCTGCTGGGGCTGCTCGGCGTCTTCATCCTGGCGATGACCTGGCTGCCGAAGCCGCGCATTCCGGGGCTGGCATCGCGTGGGCTGGTCATCGGCGGCGGGCTTTCGACCATCATCACCATGTTTGTGGGTGCAACCGGCCCCTTCGTTCAGGCGCTTCTGCTGCCGCTGGGCCTCGAAAAGCGCCAGCTCATCGCGACGCACGCCGCCTGCACGACGATCCAGCATCTGCTCAAGGTCTTCGCCTTCGGGGCGCTCGGATTTTCGTTCGCCGACTGGCTGCCGCTGATCGGGGCGATGATCGTCTCGGGCTTCGCCGGGACGATGCTCGGGACGAAGCTTTTGGAACGCCTGCCCGAGCGCTGGTTCCTGGTCGCGATCAAGACGATCCTGACAATCGTCGGGATCGATCTCCTGCGCCGTGCGGCCGGATATTGAAGACGGCAAACGTCCTCAGATCAGCTTCACCTTGCCCGTGGCGAGCTCGTAGATACCGCCGACGACGGTCAGCTTCTTCTGGGCGACGCGCTCGGCGAGAATCGGCGCAGCGTTCTTCAGACGCTCGACATTGAGCCGGACATTCGCCTCCGTGGCCGCTTCCAGCATATTCGTCGCACCGGCCTTCTGGGCTTCGAGCACGGCCGGCTTGATCGCGTTGATCAGCGAGGGCAGATGGCCGGGCAGTTGCGTGCCGTTCTTGACCACGTCGATGGTCGAGGAGATGGCGCCGCAACTGGTGTGGCCGAGCACCAGGATCAGCGGCGATTGCAGCACGGCGGCGCCGAATTCGAGGCTCGCCAACCCGTCCTCATTGACGAAATTGCCGGCCACCCGGACCACGAAGAGATCGCCGGCGCCCTGATCGAAGGCCAGTTCGGGAGCCAGGCGCGAATCGGCGCAGCTCACGATCGAGGCGAAGGGGTGCTGCGAGCGGGTGCGCGCCGCCCGCCCTGCCGAGAAATCGCGCTCATTGGGTTTGTTGGCGGCATAGCGGGCGTTGCCGTCCACGAGGCGCTTCAGGGCCTCGTCGCCGCTCAGCGGCGTCGGCGTGGCGGTGACGCTTTGGGCCAGGGCCGGCATCACCAACCCTCCCGCCAAGGCAAACCCGACGCCGGCCCCGAGAAAGGACCGCCGGGAGGGTGAAAACGAGAGGGCATTCGATGCGCAGCGTTCGCACATTGCGATAATCCTTCGCGAGAGCGGCCTGGCTCCGCATTCGGGCTGGAGCGGTCACCATGGCATTGCCCCCCGATGGTATAAGTGCTGCGATGTCTGCATAGTCCAAACTCTGCAGACATCGCCAACCAGCGAAACCACTGTTAACGATACGTAAATCAGGCAGCTAACTATCTTTGAACTACAACTCTCATGTTTTCGATCCCATAGCCGGCTGCGACGGCGTCGCCGCGAACTATCGCCGGGCGATCATCCACTGCGCCGATGCGGTCTTGCGCATGCATTTCGCCGAGAAGCTGGTGAACAAGGTCTTCGGCCGGAATCTGCAGTCCCATGCTGCGGGCCTCGTCGTGGTGATGCATTGCGAGGCGCTGCTCGGTCTTGGCCCCCGGCCCACTCTCAGCCTCGTGCAGCGCGAGATGGGGAGCGCACGCACGCTCGCCGCCTTCTTCGGGCTTTTGCGGTTTGCGGGCTATGTGACCCAGGAGACGGTGCCCGAGGATGGCCGATCGGCCTGGCTGGTGCCGTCGCCACCGCTCTTCGATGGCCTGCGGTTATGGCTTTCGCATCATGCGCGCTGCAGCGAGATCCTCGGCCTGAGCGAACCCGGCCTGTCGGAGCGCCTGCAAACCGATGCGGACTGGCTCAGACTCTATCTGGGCCATGCGCGTGGCCTGCTGGTCAGGACGCGCGAAGCGATGGCCGGCGACGGCGCCTTTGCCTGGTTCGACCGTTTCGATTGCGGTGACCGGATCGGGCTCATCCTGCTGCGGGCGCACCATGCCAGCGCGCCGGCATCGGGCGACGGTCCGAATTGGTTCGATCTCGGCGGCCGGGAGATCGCGGCCCGCCTGGGCGTCTCGCGCTCGCATATCCGCAACATCGTCAACCGGGCGGAGATCCAGGGTCTGGTGCTGCAGGACCGCCCCAGCGGGCGGATCGCGCTGACGCCGCGCCTCCTGGCTGAAAGCGAGGCCTGGTTCCGGTCGTTCTGGGGCTGGGTCGGGGAGACCGGGCGGGTGGCCGAGGGCCACGCGGCGCGTCAAAGGTGACGAGCCGGGCGAAATCCGGCATAGGCTGGCGGCATTCGCCCTGAAAGCCGGCTCGCCATGCTCAAGATCCGCATCATCCCCTGCCTCGACGTGAAAGACGGCCGCGTCGTCAAGGGCGTGAAGTTCCTCGATCTCGTCGATGCGGGAGACCCTGTCGAGGCCGCCAAGGCCTATGACGCGGCGGGCGCCGACGAGCTCTGCTTCCTCGACATCACGGCAAGCCATGAGGATCGCGGCATTCTGTTCGATGTGGTCACCCGCACGGCCGAAGCCTGCTTCATGCCGCTGACGGTGGGCGGCGGCGTGCGCAAGATCGAAGACATCCGAGGGCTTTTGCTGGCGGGCGCCGACAAGGTCTCGATCAACACGGCAGCCGTCACCAACAGGCACTTCGTCCGGGAGGCGGCCGAGAAGTTCGGGGCGCAGTGCATCACGGTCGCTATCGATGCCAAGCAGGTCACGCCGGGCCGCTGGGAGATCTTCACCCATGGCGGGCGCAATCCGACAGGGCTGGACGCGGTCGCTTTCGCGCAAGAGGTCGCCTCTCTGGGTGCCGGCGAACTGCTGGTCACCTCGATGGACCGCGACGGCACCAAGGTCGGCTACGATCTCGGCCTGACGCGGGCCATCGCAGATGCCGTCACGGTGCCGGTGATCGCGTCCGGCGGCGTCGGTGATCTCGACGATCTCGTCAACGGCGTGCGCGAGGGCCATGCCTCGGCGGTGCTCGCCGCCTCGATCTTCCATTTCGGCACCTACACGATCCCGCAGGCCAAGGCGCATATGGCGCAGGCCGGGCTGGCGATGCGGCTGGATTAAAACGTGATGGGACTCTTTCGCTCTGTCATTCCGGGGCTTCGCATCGCGAAGAACCCGGAACCCACGACCGGGCGAGCGGCCTATGACTGGGTATCGAATGTTGCACCCCGTCGTGGGTTCCGGGTTCGCGCCGATGGCGCGCCTCGGAAAGACAGAGGTTTGGCATGACCTTCACCCTCTCCGATCTCGAAGCCCGCATCGCCGAGCGCGCCGCAGCGTCGCCCGATGAATCCTGGACGGCGAAGCTTCTTGCGGCCGGGCCCGAACGCTGTGCCAAGAAATTCGGCGAGGAGGCGGTCGAGGCTGTGATCGCAGCCGTGAAGGGCGATCGGGACGAGCTGATCGCCGAAAGCGCGGACGTGCTCTATCATCTCTTAGTCTTGCTCAGGAGCCGCGATGTTGCATTGCAGGACGTGTTGAGCCAGCTTGAGGCCCGTACCGTGCGTTCCGGTCTGGCGGAGAAAGCCGCACGACCCCGTTGAAAAGCCGAGGCTAGTCCTGCGTTGAACCTCGAAGCCTGGATTGCGGGCCGCCCCATGGACCAGCGCGTCATGCCCGCTCCGGCCCTTCCCGAACTCGATTCGCCCTATCGCAGCTTCACGCGCGACGAGTGGGCGCATTTGCGCGCCGATACGCCGCTGACGCTGTCGGTCGACGATCTGACCAAGCTGCAATCGATCAACGACCCGATCTCGCTCGACGAGATCGTGGCGATCTATCTGCCGCTGTCGCGCCTGCTCTCGCTTTACGTCGCCGCGACGCAAGGGCTGTTCAAGGCGACGCAGCGCTTCCTGCTGGCGGAGGCCGAGGTCAAGGTTCCCTATATCATCGGCGTCGCGGGCTCGGTCGCGGTCGGCAAGTCGACGACGGCGCGCGTCCTCAAGGCACTGCTCTCGCGCTGGCCCAACACGCCCAAGGTCGAGCTCGTCACCACTGACGGATTCCTCCTGCCCAATGCCGAATTGGAACGGCGCGGGCTGATGCAACGCAAGGGCTTCCCCGAAAGCTATGACGGCTCGGCGATCCTGCGCTTCCTTTCCGACGTCAAGGCCGGCAAGCCGCAGGTCAGCGCGCCGGTCTATTCCCATCTCGTCTACGACGTGATGCCGGGCGAGAGCGTGACGGTCGAGCGTCCCGACATCCTCATTCTCGAAGGGCTCAACGTCCTGCAGCCGAGCCGGATGCCCAAGGACGGCACGGTCATCCCCTTCGTCTCGGACTATTTCGATTTCTCGGTCTATCTCGATGCCGACGAGAACGATCTGCACCGCTGGTACGTCAACCGCTTCATGACCCTGCGCCAGACCGCCTTCCGCGATCCGCGCTCGTTCTTCCGCAAATATGCGGAGATTCCCGAGGACGAAGCGCTCTCGATCGCCGAGGACCTGTGGACCGGCATCAACCTGCCCAACCTGCAGGAGAACATCCTGCCGACCCGCCAGCGTGCCAGCCTGATCCTGACCAAGGGCGCGAGCCACCGCATCCAGCAGGTCGCGCTGCGCCGGCTGTAGAGCGCATGCGCGCGCCAGTCCAACGGCTTCGGCTCTCCGGTATCACGCTCTGATGGAGGCGTTCTGGTCTCTGGCCGGGATGGCAGGCGCGGCCTTCGTCGCGGCGACGCTGCTGCCAGCCCAGTCCGAAGCCGTCTTTCTCGGGCTGCTGGCGGCGAAGACGGTCGATCCGCTGGCGCTGTTCCTGGTCGCCAGCATCGCCAATACGGCGGGCTCTGTGGTGAACTGGTGGCTTGGCCGCCTGATCGCCCGGCATGGCGTCGATAAACTGCCAAGGCGACTGCGGCCCGATCCGCGCCGGCTCGCCCAGGCCCAGGGCTGGTTTGGGCGCTTCGGCTGGCCGTCGCTGCTGTTCGCCTGGTTGCCGATCGGCGGCGACCCGCTAACCTTCGTCGCCGGCACGCTCAACTATCCGCTGGGCCGGTTCGTCGCACTCGTTTTCGCTGGAAAAGCGGCGCGCTATGCGATGCTGTGGGTGGGCTGGGCCAGCCTGACTTAACGGCGGAATTCGCAACCTGCAGAGCGTTGCGAAAGCCTTCGGCACGGGCTACCAGCGAACGCCCTTTCAGGAGATTTGATCATGAGCATTCAGCGCATCGCCGTCGGCCCCCGCATGTCCAAGGCCGTCGTCCATGGCGACACCGTCTATCTGGCCGGCCAGGTCGCAGACAAGGCCGCCGGCAAGAGCGTCGCCGAGCAGACCGCCGACATCCTCGGCATCATCGATGGCCTGCTCGCCGAGGCCGGCACCGACAAGAGCAAGCTGCTGATGGTCAATATCTGGCTGTCGGACATGTCCACCTTCGCCGAGATGAACGGCGTCTGGGACACCTGGGTCGTCGCCGGCCAGACGCCTGGCCGCGCCACGGTCGAGGCCAAGCTTGCCGGCCCGCAGTTCACGGTCGAGATCGCGGTCATCGCCGCCAAGTGATGGTCGAGCCGATCCCGGCGCCTTGCCGCCGGGATCGGTGCTTCGCGACGCGATCGAGAGGGAAATGGCATCGTGACGACGCAGGATGACATGTCCGCCATGATCGCGCGCATCGCGGAGCGGCATGACGTGCCGCTCGCCGTGCTGCTGGCGATCGTCGCGAGCTTCGTCCAGAGCGGCACCAAGCCCAACCGGGCGCGGCTCGAACAGCAGTTGACGCGCAAGGCGCGCGCTGTTCAGGCGCTGCGCCGCCGTCTTGCCCGACCATCCGAGGATGCGAGCGTGACCGCACGCCGCGCCGCGGCGTCGCGTGCGCTCGAAACCGGCCAGTTCGGCGAGATCGAACGGACGTTGGCCCAGATCGAGCTGCATTTTTTTGGCGGCATGACCGATCTTGCCGCGATGCCGAAAGACCAGCGGGTCGCGGCCGGCGAAACCCGCGCCGACCGGGCCGCCACCGCCATGCTGTCCCTGACGCCCGCGGCCTGCCGCGAGGCGGCCCAGCGCTATGCCGAGGCGGCCGCCATCATCGGCTCCGCCGATATCGCGCGCAGCCGCGGATTGGCATCGATGCAGGGCGATGCGCTCGCCCGGATCGGGGAGGATTTCGGCGATCGGACCGGCTTCGAGGCAGCAATCGCGCATTATCGGTCTTTGCTCGGAACGCTCGACAATTTCGACGACACTGTCGCCTGGGCCTCGGTCCAGGAGCGTCTGGGCCGGGCGCTGGCCGGGCTTTCGGCTGTGACCGGCGACGAGGCCCTGCTCGATCAGGCCTCGTCATGCTATGCGACCGCGCTCGAAGATCTCCGGCAGGATCAGGCCCCCGTGCTCTGGCGCGCCCTCAAGGTTCGCTTCGCCCGGATCGCCTTCACGCTTGGAGAGGCGCGCGAAGACGAGACCTTGCTGGAAGAGGCGATTGCGGCTCTTGCCAGCGCGCTCGCAGTCTGGAAGCGCGACGGTGACGACCCCCGCTGGCTCGAGGCCGAACAGCTGATTTCCCGCGCGCGTGCCGCTCTGGGCCAGCGGACGAGCGACCTCGCCTTGCTCGAGCGTGCCTTCAACGGCTTCAACCGGGTCTCCAAGGCGATCGACAGGACGCGCGAGCCCCTGCGCTGGGCCGAACTGCAGGATCAGATGGGCGGTGTGCTGGCGGCGATGGGCGAACGCTACAGCGAGCCGGTGGTGCTGGAGGAGGCGATCGTCGCCTTCGGGTCCGCGCTCGACGTGCGCCGCCGCGAGACCAGCCCGCAATTATGGGCTCAGAGCTCGGCCAATCAGGGGCTTGCCTCGCTCAAGCTCGCCGCCCGCCTGCAGGATCGCGCGCGAGCACAGCAGGCTTTCATGCAGATCGCCGGCGCGCTCGAGGCGATGCGCGAGGGCGGTTACACCGCCGACGTCGCGGCACTGCAGAAGAAGCTCGTCATCGCCGGCGGCCTGGTCGAAGCCATGGCCGCAAGGGCCTGATTCAGGCCACCGGCCGGGTCGTCCGCCGGCCGGCAAGCCGTTCGAGCGCCGCATCGAGCGTTGCGTCGCGCTTGGCGAAACAGAAGCGCACCACCGTGGTGACCGCGCCACGCTCGTAGAAGGCGCTGACCGGAATCGCGGCGACACCACTTTCCAGCACCAGTCTCCTGCAGAAATCGACATCGTCGGTCTCGCCGAGCGGCGCAATGTCGACATTCAGGAAATAGGTGCCGACGCTGGGCAGGACGCTATAGCCAAGGCCCTTCAGGCCATCGGCGAAGCGGTCGCGCGAGCGCTGGAAATCGGCCCGCATCCCTTCGAAATAGCCGTCATCCTTGCCCAGCCCATAGGCGACCGCGGCCTGAAGGTTCGGCGGGGTGGTGAAGGTGATGTACTGGTGCGCCTTGGACAGGACCTTCATCAGCGCGGGCGCCGCCATCACCATTCCGACCTTCCAGCCGGTCAGCGAGAAGATCTTGCCGGCCGACGAGATCTTGACGGTGCGTTCGCGCATGCCGGGCCGGCTCATCACCGGCACATGGCGGTGGCCGTCGAAGACGACATGCTCCCAGACCTCGTCGCAGATCGCCACCGCATCATGCCGGATGCAGAAATCGGCGAGCAGGTCGAGATCGGCCGGGCTGAAGATCGTCGCAGTCGGGTTCAGTGGATTGTTGAACAGAACGACCTTCGTCTTCGGCGAAAACGCCCTCGCCAAGGCTTCCTCGCTCAGCCCAAAATGCGGCGGCGTCAGCGTCACGAATTTCGGAATGCCGCCGGCGCGACGCACCAGCGGGACATAGGCGTCGTACATCGGCTCGAACAGCACGACCTCGTCGCCCGGCGAGACCAGCGCCATTAACGCGCCTGCGATTGCCTCGGTGGCACCCGAGGTCACCATGATCTCGCGGTCGGGATCCAGTTCGAGACCCTGCCAGCGTCGGTAATGCGCCGCCGTGGCCTGGCGCAGTTCGGGCAGCCCCATCATCGGTGGATACTGGTTCCAGCCATCGACCACCGCTTCGGCCGCCTTCTGGCGCACATCAAGCGGCCCCGGATCGTCGGGAAAGCCCTGGCCGAGATTGACGGCCCCGGTCTCGCGGGCGAGCTGCGACATCACCTCGAAGACGCTGGTCGGCAGGGCGGAGAAGATCGGGTTCATCGCGTTTGGTCGCCTCGGACTGCGAAACTGGCGGCGCGTCTAGCATGCCGTGCGGCACGACGCACGCCGTGGCCAAGAGGTCATCAAGGGGCAGGTCAGGACGCGACAGAAATACGAACTGATGATTGTTGACATTCATCACAGGTCAGTGTTGAGTGTCGATGCCGGTTCACGACGGGCACCCGCTGCGACTTCGCCCCTTTGGCGTAGCGGGAATTGGCGTGAACCGGCGACCCTCCCTGCCATCGTGAGGCCGCCCACGAGCCCGGTTGCAACGGGAGAGGCCGCCGCCTAATCAGGCTGATGGCCCGCACCCCAGCAATCATGATCCTCGGCACGGGCTCCAATGTCGGCAAATCGCTGATCGTCGCCGGGCTGTGCCGCCTCTTCGCCGATCGCGGGCTGAAGGTCCGGCCGTTCAAGCCGCAAAACATGTCCAACAACGCGGCCGCGACGGCCCATGGCGAGATCGGCCGGGCCCAGGCGCTGCAGGCTCGCGCCGCGCGCATCGCGCCGCATGTCGACATGAATCCGGTGCTGCTCAAGCCCGAGAGCGAAACCGGGAGCCAAATCATCCTGCAAGGGCGCGTCGCCGGCCATCTCGCCTCGGGGGATTTTGCACGGCGCGGCGATTTCCTGCCGCAGGTGCTCGAGAGCTTTGCGCGGTTGTCGGCCGACGCCGATCTCGTTCTGGTCGAGGGCGCCGGTTCGCCGGCCGAAACCAATCTGCGCGCCCGCGACATCGCCAATCTCGGCTTCGCCCGGGCCGCCGACGTGCCCGCCATCCTCATCGGCGATATCGACCGGGGCGGCGTCATCGCCAGCCTGGTCGGCAGCCATGCGGTGCTCGACGCGGCCGACCGCGCGATGATCCGCGGGTTCGCCGTCAACCGTTTCCGCGGCGAGGTCGCGCTGTTTGCCGATGGGGTGGAGACGATCCGCCAGGCCACCGGCTGGCCGTGCCTGGGCGTCGTGCCGTGGTTTGCCGACGCGGCGCGGCTGCCGGCGGAAGACGGGCTCGATCTGCGCTCGCTCGCCGCCAAGCCCGGCGCCGCGATCAAGATCGCCGTCCCGATCCTGCCTGGCATCGCCAATTTCGACGATCTCGATCCCCTCAAGCTCGAACCGGCGATCGACCTCGTGCTGGTGCCGCGGGGACAGGCCCTGCCGGGCGATGCCGACCTCGTCATCCTGCCCGGCTCGAAGACGACGCTGCGCGATCTTGCGACCCTGCGGGCGGAGGGTTGGGACATCGATATCCTGGGCCATCGCCGGCGCGGCGGGCATATCATGGGACTTTGCGGCGGCTATCAGATGCTCGGCCGCATGGTGCGCGATCCGCTCGGGCTGGAGGGACCCGCCGGCGAGGCGCCGGGCCTGGGCCTGCTCGATGTGGAGACGGTGCTGGAGGGCGAAAAGACCGTGCGCGAGGTCGATCTCCTGCACGTGGCCAGCGCGTCAGCGGGCCGCGCCTACGAGATCCATCTCGGACGGACAGACGGGCCCGACCGGGACCGCGCTCCGTTCCGGGTCGGCGACCGACCAGAAGGCGCAGCAAGCCCCGACGGCCGTGTCGTCGGCAGCTATCTGCACGGGCTGTTCGCCTCGGATGCTGTCCGCGCCGCCTGCCTCGCCAGCATCCTGGGCACAACTCTGCCTTCCGCACTGGGCTATGACAGCGATGTAGAGGCGACACTGGACAGGCTCGCTGCGCATCTGGAGCGTCATCTCGATATCGAAACCCTGCTCGCGCTAGCGCAATCGCGCTGCGCGCATGACTGATGGAAGCGATTGCGGGGAACTGCTTTCGGCAAACCGACGTTCAATCCCTGTGTCTTACTCACCATGGCGGGCGCACGGTTCGAGCGCGGCTTTAATCCAAATCAATACACGCTGGCATGTCCAGGTTCATTCTGTTAAAAGATCTTATTCGCCAGACTGTTGACGAATGACGAAATGCGTCATCGCGATGAATTCGCGTCGACAGCCGCGATACAACCCGACAGGGAACACGCCGTGACTCTGCCCGAGCGCGATACGAGGCTCAGTATCGTCGATACCGCCGAGCGCTTCTTCCGCGACATCGGCTACCAAAAGACAACCGTGGCGGACATCGCCAAAGCGCTGCGCATGAGCCCGGCCAATGTCTATCGCTTCTTCGACTCGAAGAAGGCGATCAACGAAGCTGTGCTGGCGCGCTTCAAGGGCGAACTAGAGGCTTCGCTGTCGCTGATCATCGCCGAGCCGCGCTCGGCCGGGAGTCGCCTGCGCGATATGCTGCTCACCGCGCACAAGATCAACCAGGCGCGCTTTGCCGACCAGCACCGCATGCAGGAGATGGTCTGCGCCGCGATGGAGGAATCCTGGGATGCGATTCTGGGGCATATCGCGCGTTTCGACGCGCTGATTAGCGGGGTGATCAAGGAAGGCCTCGCCAATGGCGAATTCCGCGCGATCGACCCGGTCGAGGCGACGCAGTGCATCCGCACCGCGATGCTGCGCTTTCAGCATCCGCTGCTGATGGAACAGTGCCAGCGGATTCCCGGCCCCTCGGCCGAAGACATGATCGACTTCATCATGGCCGCGATCGAAAAGCCCAGACGGCCGGTTGAGGCAGACCGGCCTGGCGCCTGACGCCCGGCCGCGTTGACAAGCAGCCGACGCGGCGGGATACCGCGCCTGTCATGGCCCAGCTTCCCAAACAGAGCTTCAAGAAACTCGCCGTCATTCTCCACGATCTCGTGGTGACGGCGCTGGCGATCTGGCTCGTCTTCGTCGTGCGCTTCGAGGGCGCACAGCTCGACGAGCACCTGCGCTATCTGCCGCGCTTCCTGCCGTTCTTCGTGGCCTATGCCGGGCTGGTCTACTGGTTCTTCTCGCTCTATCGGTCGAAATGGCGGTTTGCATCGCTTCCCGACCTGTCGAACATCGTCAAGGCCAGCTCGATCCTGACGCTGAGCCTGTTGATCGTCGATTACGTGCTGGTCGCACCGAATTTCTACGGCGCCTTCTATTTCGGCAAGATCACCATCGCGCTCTATTGGCTGGTGCAGATCGCGCTGCTGGGCGGGCCGCGCATCGCCTATCGCTATTTCAAGTTTTCCCGCACCCGCAGCAGCGCCGCGCGCGCGGCCACCCTGCCCGCATTGCTGCTGGGCCGGGGCTTCGAGGTGGAGATGGTGATCCGCGCCATGGAGGCCGGGACCATGCGCAAGCTGCGCCCCGCCGGCATCCTGTCGCCGCGCGCCGATGATCTCGGCCAATCGATCCGGGGCGTTCCGGTGCTGGGACTGCTTTCGGAGGTCGAGCGGATCGCCGGTGACGCCGCCGAACGCGGCGAGGGCTTCCGCCGCATCGTCGCACTGCCCAGCGCCCTTCTGCCGGAAGCCGAACCCGACAAATGGCTCGCGCGCACGCGAAAGCTGTCGCTGCCGATCTCCCGCATCGAAACCCTGGGCGAGGGCCTGCGCGATGCCGAACTCGCGCCGCTGGAGATTGAGGATCTGCTGGTGCGCTCGACGGTCCGGATCGACCGCGACCGGCTTGGCGCGTTCCTCAAGGACAAGCGCGTCATCGTCACCGGCGGCGGCGGCTCGATCGGCTCGGAAATCTGCCTGCGCTGCGCGGCCTTCGGTGCCGCCGAACTGCTGATCGTCGAGAGCTCCGAGCCGGCGCTGTTCCAGGTGACCGAGCAGCTGATCGCGCAGGCGCATGAGACGATCGTGTCCGGCGCGCTGGCGGATGTGCGCGACCGCGACCGGATCACGCCGCTCTTCACCGCCTTCAGGCCCGACATCGTCATCCATGCCGCCGCACTGAAGCATGTGCCCTATCTGGAGGCGGATTGGAGCGAGGGCATCAAGACCAACATCTTCGGCTCGGTCAACGTCACCGACGCGGCGATCGCCGCCCAGGCCAAGACCTTCGTGCTGATCTCGACCGACAAGGCGATCGAGCCCGTCTCGATGCTGGGCGCGACCAAGCGCTTCGCCGAGATGTATGCCCAGTCGCGCGATGCCGAATTCGTCGCGGCGGCGGCCGGCATGCGGCTGGTGGCGGTGCGCTTCGGCAATGTGCTGGGCTCGGTCGGCTCGGTGGTGCCCAAGTTCAAGGCGCAGATCGCGCGCGGCGGCCCGCTGACCGTGACCAGCCCGGACATGATCCGCTATTTCATGACGATCCGCGAGGCCTGCGACCTTGTCCTGACCGCCGCCTCGCATGCGCGCTCCGACGGGCCCGAGGCCGAGCGGGCTGCCGTCTATGTGCTCAAGATGGGCCAGCCGGTGAAGATCATGGATCTGGCCGAGCGGATGATCCGGCTGGCAGGGTTCGAGCCGGGCGAGGACATCGAGATCGCTGTCACCGGCGTGCGGCCGGGCGAACGTCTGAACGAGATCCTGTTTGCCCGCGACGAGCCGATGGCCGAGACCGGCCTTGACGGCGTGATGGCGGCCAAGCCGGTCTTCGCCAACCGGGCAAGGCTGCAGGGCTGGCTGTCCCGGCTGGAAGTCGCGCTGAAGGCCGATGACCGCGTCGCGGCCGATGCCGTGCTCGACGAGGCGATCCCCGATTTCAGCCTGCGGCAGTCGACATCGCCAGGCGCTTCAGCGCCTCTTGCGTCGCGACAGGCGGCCGCCAGCCTGCCCTGAGCAGCCCCTCGGGCGCGGCGACGAGACTGCCGCTGAGCTTGACGAAGGCGTCCTGGCGACGCGCCAGGCGCGCGGCCAGCCTGAGAAGCCCGGGCGGCACGCCGATCAGCCCCGGCCCGCGCCCCAGCCCGGCGCGCAGGGCGGCGATGATGCCGGCCACGCTGATCGGCTCGGGATCGGCGACAATATAGGCGCGGCGCGGCGGGCATTTCGGCGTCAGCGCAAAAAGCACGGCATCGGCGAGGTTCTCGACCGCCAGCAGCGACCGCGGCGCAATCAGCGCGCCCAAAGGGAGCGGGACCGGCGAGCGGGCGAGCCTGAGCAGGGCCGCCATATTTGCTTTGACGCCTGGCCCATAGACCAGGACGGGCCGCAGCGCGACCCAATCCAGATCGAGCCGGGCGAGGCCCTCCTCTGCGGCCCGCTTCGAGCGGCCATAGGCGTCGTCGGGGGCCGGCTCATCATCGTCGCGCAGCACGCCATCGAAGGCCCCGCTTTGCGCCTTGATCGAGGAGATGTAGACGAAGCGCGAGATTCCGGCGCGATAGGCGGCCTGTGCCAGTTCCAGGGTCGCGTCGGTATTGAGGCGGCGGTACAGTGCGTCGTCGAGGCCCGGGCCGGCATGGGCGAGGCCTGCCAGATGGATCACGCAGGAGACGCCCGCAAGCGCCGCGCTCCAGTCGATCGGCGCGGCGAGATCGCCCGTGACCACCGTCTCGCAGCCCTCCGGAGCGCGGCTCGCGACGCGCTGCGTCAGCCGCACGCGATAGCCCGCGCCCTGCAAGCCTGCGACGACATGGGGGCCGATGAAGCCGCCGGAGCCGGTGACGAGGGCGCGCTCGCCGATCATGGCACGTGTGCCCGTCGCGCAAAGCGCCTCAGCAGCAGCCCGGTCAGAACCACGGCGACGGCCAGGCAGATCAACTGCACCGGGGCGGCCGGAACGAGGATGCTGGCTGTCGCCAGCCCGATGAGGGCGAGGTTGAGCAGCGCGATCTGCGTCACGATGCTCAGGACGCTGTGCCCGTTGCTGGTTGCCTGCTGATAGAAATGCGAGCGATGCGCCTCCCATACCCGCTCGCGGCGTGCGAGCCGGCGAAGCAGCGTGATTGTGGCGTCCATCACGGGGTAGAGCGGCAGGATCAGCGCCGCCGCCAGGGCGCCCGTGCCGGCCAGGCGGTACAGCAGATAGGCGGTGACAAGCCCGATCGGCAGGGAGCCGACATCGCCAAGGAACAGCCGCGCCACGGGCTTGTTGAAGGGCGCAAAGCCGAGCAGCCCGCCGCACAGCGCCGCAGCCAGCAGGCCCGTGGTCGGGTCGATCAGACCCAGGCCGCCGGCAAGCGCCAGCGCTCCGGCCAGCGGCACCACCCAGGCGACGGTGATCCAGTCGATCCCGTCCATGAAGTTGGTGAGGTTGACGAACCAGATCCCGGCCAGCAGGGCCAGGCAGCGTTCGACCGCGAGCGGCATCGCCTCGGGAAACAGCCGGACATCGGGCGCCGCATAGACGATCACCACCGCGACGCAAAGTCCCTGAAGACCGAGCCGCAAGCCGGCCGGAAGCGGACTGATATCGTCCCAGGCACCGACGATGGCGAGCGCGATGGCGGCCGCCGCTACGAAAACAAGACTCTCGCTGCCCGATAGCGGCAGCAGCGACGAGGCCAGGATCAGCGCCAGGAAGGCTCCGCCGACCACGGCGATGCCGCCGCCCTGTGGTGTCGGCACGCGATGGCTTGAACGGGCGTTGGGTCTCGCCAACGCATAGCGCAGCAGCAGCGGGCGCAGCAGCACGCACAGCGCCGCCGCAACGGCGGCTGCCGCGATCAGGATAAGGATGGGGGCGAGATGGTCCAAACTGCGCGCTGCCGTGGGGAGATCACGCTTCCCTAGAGCATGACGCCGGAAAGCGGGAGCCCATTTTCAAGAGGCCCGGGACCCTGGCACGCTTGCAATGACCGGCACAAAGACAGAACATGCAACCATGCTCCCTGCCGATTCTGTGCTCAACCCGCCGCCGACGCGGCCCGAGATCACCCGTGCCGTCTGCCGCGGCGCCGGTCGGCATCTGCGCGAGCGCGGCTATGCCATCGTCAGGGAGATGACCTTCTCCAATGGCCGTCGCGGCGACATCGTCGCCTTGTCGCCTGCGGGCGAATTGCTGGTGGTCGAGGTCAAGTCGGGCATTCAGGATTACCGCATCGACGGCAAATGGCCCGATTACCGCGACTATTGCGACGCGTTCCTGTTTGCGGTCGCGCCCGAATTCCCCCAGGAGATCCTGCCCGAGGATGTCGGGCTCATCGTCGCCGATGCCTATGGCGGCGCGCTGATCCGCGAGGCGCCTCAACACCGGCTCGCGCCGGCCAGGCGCAAGGCGCTGACCATCGCGTTCGCCCGGCTGGCGGCGGCGCGTCTGGCGGGACTCGAGGACCCGGCGCCGCGCGCCTGAGGCCTTATCGCGGTGCGCGCTTGGCGAGGATCCGCTGCAGCGTGCGCCGGTGCATGCCCAGCCGGCGCGCCGTTTCGGAAACGTTGCGGTTGCACAGCTCGTAGACCCGCTGGATATGCTCCCAGCGCACCCGGTCGGCCGACATCGGGTTTTCCGGCGGCAATGGCCGGGAATCGCGGGCGGCGGCAAGCGCGGCGTGGATTTCGTCGGCATCGGCCGGTTTGGCGAGGAAATCAAAGGCGCCGAGCTTCACCGCGCTGACAGCGGTTGCAATGTTGCCATAGCCGGTCAGGACGATGCCGCGAGCCTCGGGCCGGCGCTCCTTCAGCCGGGCGATGACGTCGAGCCCATTGCCGTCCCCCAAGCGCAGATCGATCACGGCGAAGGCGGGTGCCTCGTCATCGACCGCCGCGATTCCGGCGCTGACGCTGTCGGCCATGCGCACCGAATAGCCCCGCCCCTCCATCGCCCGCGCCAAACGAGTCAGGAACGGTTTGTCGTCATCGACCAGCAGCAGAGACATGTCCGTCGCCGCCAGGGCCGGCGTGATCTCGGCCAGGATATCCTGCATCATCATCTCCTCCCCTCGGGCTTACCCCAAAGGATTTCAAACGCGGCTCCCGCCGCGACACGTCCGGCATGCATCTTCACGAGCCAACCCCATCCTGGACAGCGGGTTCCACCTGCGGGGAACCCGCATGAGGGAGGTCGGCCTCGAACGCCACGCGCAACCAGGTCATCCGGACGCACGCGCCGCTGGCCGGATTGGGCAAGTTGGAAAATTCCATCACCGCGCCACCCCGCTCGAGCAGCGTCTTGGCGATGAAAAGGCCGAGGCCAAGCCCGCCGCCGGCCCGGCTTTCATTGGCGCCATGGGTGAGATAGGGGTCCCCTGCGCGCAGGAGGACATCGGGCGGAAAGCCCGGCCCGTCATCGGCGATGGTGAGCGTGACATAGCTTTCATTCCATTCCGCCGTGATGGTGACGGTCGAGCGGGCGAAATCAACTGCGTTGTCTACGATATTGCCGAGCCCGTAGATCATGCCGGGATTGCGGCGGCATACCGGCTCGGGCTTGTCTCCCCTCATCACGATTTCGAACGGCACGCCGAAGGGTCGCTGCGGGCCGGCCGCTTCTTCGATCAGAAGGCGCAAGGTCAGCTGATCGAGAGGGCCGGCATCGTCGTCCTGCAGTGAGGCGAGCTTGCCGAGGATGCCGCGGCAACGCTCGACCTGCTCGCGCAGCAGGGTGATGTCCTCGGCCATCTCGCCCTCGGCGGGCGCCAGGCGCGACAATTCCCGGGCGACGAGGGCAATCGTGGCGAGTGGGGTGCCCAGTTCATGGGCGGCAGCGGCGGCCAGCCCGTCGAGCTGGGAGAGGTGCTGCTCGCGGGCCAGCACGAGTTCGGTCGCGGCGAGCGCATCCGAAAGATCGCGCGCCTCCTTGGCGACGCGCCAGGCATAGATGCCGGTGAAGCCCAGCCCCAGGACGAGAGCAGCCCAGCTGCCGAGCTGATAGGCGGGCGGCAGCACCGGCCGGTCGTCCCCCGCCCAGGGCAGCGGCAGATGGACGAGGCCGACGAGCGTCGCCACCGCGATCGCCAGCAAGCCAAGCAGCAGCGTGCGCTGTGGCGGCAGCGCGGTGGCCGAGATCATCACGGGAGCGAGCAGCAGGATCGAGAACGGGTTCTGCAACCCGCCCGTCAGGTAGAGCAGGACAGAGAGCTGCACGATGTCGAAAGCCAGCAGGGCCGTCGCCGCGCCCGGCTGGAGCCGGTGGCTCAACGGAAACCGGATGCGCAGCGCGATATTCAGCCAGGAGGACACCGCGATCGCCGTGAAGCACCAGCCGAAAGGCAGCGTGAAGCCGAGCCCGAAATGAACGCCCGCCACCGCCAGGCTCTGGCCGGCGACGGCCAGCCAGCGCAGCCGCACCAGCGTATCGAGCCGCAGATGACGGTTCGCGCGGCCAAACATCGGGACTGACAGCTCGGGAAAGCTCATGCGCCGCGGCCGCGCCCTGGCGAGATCGATGTAATGGGAGGCACTGAGACAACCTTTCATCGCCGGCAAATCAGGCCGAGAGTGAATTCTTAGCCCTTTTTCGGATTGAATGAGAACAAATTAGGCATAGGGTGCGTTCATACTGCGCTGCATCAACACATGCTGCGGCGCCAAATGGTCCATCGTCGTCTGCAAGGGGCTGCCATGTCGTACGCTTACCATGCCTATGAAGCAGCTCACATGATGCTCAGCCCGGCACGGAGCATGACGGATGCGATGCATCTGGCCTTCCGCAACCCCGCCAACCCGCTGACCTACACGCCGTTCGGCCGCACGGTCGCCGCGTCCTGCGAATTGTTCGAACGCACGACCCGTCGCTACGGCAAGCCCGCCTTCGGCCTGCCGGAGACGACGATCAACGGCGTGCGCACCGCCGTCGAAGAGCGCGTCGTCTGGGAGCGCCCCTTCGGCCGCGTGATCTATTTCGACCGCCAGATCGAAGGCCGGCGCAAGCCGCAGCCCAAGGTGCTGATCGTGGCGCCGATGTCGGGTCATTATGCGACGCTGCTGCGCGGCACGGTCGAGGCCTTCCTCCCTGGCCACGAAGTCTACATCACCGACTGGACCGATGCCCGCCTCGTGCCGCTTGCGGCCGGCCGTTTCGATCTCGACGACTATATCGACTATGTCATCGCGATGCTCCAGATGATGGGCCCCGAGACCCATGTCATGGCGGTTTGCCAGCCCGCCGTGCCGGTGCTGGCCGCGATCGCGCGGATGGAAGCGGATGGCGATGCTTGCGCGCCGCGCTCGATGACACTGATGGGGGGCCCGATCGACACGCGCCGCTCGCCGACCGAGGTCAACAAGATGGCGGTCGACCGCGGGATCGACTGGTTCGGCAACCGCTGCATCACACGGGTGCCGTTCGGCAATCCCGGCACGATGCGCGCGGTCTATCCCGGCTTCCTGCAGCTGTCGGGCTTTATGGCGATGAATCTCGATCGGCATGTCACTGCTCATTACGACATGTTCAAATATCTGGTTCAGGGCGATGGCGATTCGGCCGAGAAGCATCGCGATTTCTACGACGAATACCTGGCGGTGATGGACCTGACGGCCGAGTTCTATCTCCAGACCGTCGAGACGGTGTTCATCGAGCATGCACTGCCGAAGGGCACGATGATGCATCGCGACAAGCCGGTCGATTGCGCCGCCATCCGCAACGTCGCGCTAATGACGGTAGAGGGCGAGAAGGACGATATTTCGGGCGTCGGCCAGACCCAGGCCGCCCATGATCTCTGCCCCAACATCCCCGACGACAAGCGCGTGCATTACCTGCAGCTCGGCGTTGGCCATTATGGCGTGTTCAATGGTTCGCGCTTCCGCTCCGAAATCGCGCCGCGCATCTCGGATTTCATGGTCAGCCTCGACATGAACGTCGCCAAGGACCGCCGCGAGACCGGCGCCACGCAGGCGCGCAAGGCCCTGAAGATCGCCAGCTGAGCCTGGCCGTTACCCGCAAGCCTCGGCTTCAACCGAGACAACGAAATGCCCACCATTTCGGATCGACTGGGATGGCGGGCTTTTTTACGTCTGGCTCAGCGGAAGAAGATCACCGTCTGCAGCAGGAAGAGCGGGATCAGGATCGCTCCCGACCAGAGCATGTAGCCGAAGAAGCTCGGCATCCTGACCTTGCGGTCCTTGGCGATGGCGTAGACCATGAAGTTGGGCGCATTGCCGATATAGGTGTTGGCACCCATGAAGACCGCGCCGGCCGAGACTGCCGCCAGGGTCAGAGCCCCCGTGGTCATCAGCATCTGGGGGTCGCCGCCCGCCAGCTCGAAGAAGACGAGATAGGTCGGCGCGTTGTCGAGGAAGGACGACAGGATGCCCGTCAGCCAGAAATAGGCGACGGTGTTGTGGCTGCCGTCGGGGTTGCTGACCAGCGCCACAAGGCCTGAGAAGGCGCCGTTGCGGCCCGCCTGCAGCATCGCCAGCACCGGAATGATGCAGACGAAGATGCCGGCGAAGAGCTTGGCGACTTCGAGGATGGGGCCCCAGGTGAACTCGTTGCCGGCCCGCACGGGCTTCGGTGTCAGCTTGAGCGAGAGACCCGCGAGAGCCAGCAGAATGACGTCGCGCACGATGTTCTGCAGTTCGACCCTCGAGCCCGCGATGTCGAAGACGATGCCCGGCTTCCAGCTTGCCGACATCAGGATCGCGGCGATGACGCCGCCGAGCAGTATGAAGTTGACCTTGCCGTAGAGCTTGAGATCGCGGTCGGGCGTCGGGTCCTTGAGCGAGGGCATGCCCGCTTCTTTTTTGTAGAACCAGTTGTCGAGGGCGAAAAACAACGCCAGCAGGATTCCCACCGCCAGCAGCGTCTCGGGCAGAAGATGCGTCGTCGTCCAGAAGAAGGAGACCCCGCGCAGGAAGCCGAGGAAAAGCGGCGGGTCGCCCAGCGGCGTCAGCGAGCCGCCGATATTGGACACCAGGAAGATGAAGAACACGACGACATGGACGTTGTGACGCCGGCTGTCATTGGCGCGCAGCACCGGGCGGATCATGATGATCGAGGCACCGGTCGTGCCCACAAAACTCGCCATCAGCGTGCCGATCGCCAGCAGGGCCGTATTGGTCGCTGGCGTGCCGTGCAGATTGCCCATGATCAGGATGCCGCCGGCGATGGTGAACAGCGCAAACAGCAGGATGATGAAAGGGATGTACTCGAGCAGCGCGGTGTGGGCGAGCGACGCCAGCGCCGGCTCGAAGCCGCGCAGCAGCACGAGCGGCACCAGAACGAGCGCGGCCCAGAAGGCGGCGAACTTGCCGTAGTTCAGCTCCCAGAAATGCGGGAACAGAATCGGGCCCAGCGCGATCGACAGCAGCATCCCGGCAAAGGGCAAAGCCCAGAGCACACCCATCGAGGCGCCGCCGATGTCGCTGGCGGCAAGCGCCGGGGCGGAGAACAGACACAACACGGCCAGCGCGGCCAGCCGCGTCAGATTGGATAAAGCCATTCGTCGCCCCGCTCGCCGCATGTCTGATGGCGACGGTTATACGATGGTCATGGCCCCCGCAACCGCGCCCCCGTCGGCCTTCATCCCTGATTGCGCGCGCCTAAATCCGAGAGAATAATCGTCTGTGCGTGAGCGTCCCGCCGCGCCTGATTCGAAGCCGCGCCATGTGCCGTTTCCTCGCCTATTCCGGTGTGCCGGTCTTCCTGGAAGATCTGGTCGCGGCCCCCTGCCACTCGCTGATCCATCAGTCGCTCCATGCAGCCGAGGCCAAGACGGGGACGAATGGCGACGGCTTCGGCGTCGGCTGGTATGGCGACCGGGCCGAGCCCGGCCAGTACCGCGAGGTGCGGCCAGCCTGGTCGGATGAAAACCTGCTCTCGATCGCAAGGCAGGTGCGTTCGCCGCTGTTCTTCGCCCATGTCCGCGCCGCTACCGGCACGGCGACGACGCGGGCCAACTGCCACCCCTTCGCGCATGGCCGGCATCTGTTCATGCATAACGGCCAGATCGGTGGCTATGGCCTGATCCGGCGCCGGTTCGAGGCGCTGATACCCGATTTGCTCTACCCGGCACGGGTCGGCACGACCGATTCGGAGGTGTTGTTCCTGCTCACCCTTGCGCGGATCGAGGAGGGTCTTTCGCCGGGCAAGGCATTGGCCTCGGCGCTGGGCGATGCGCTTGCGCTGATGCGCCAATCCGGGACGTCCGAGCCGCTGCGCTGCGCCGCCGCGCTGGCGGATGGCGAGACCATCCATGCCGTCCGCTGGTCCTCGGACGCGCATCCGCCGACCCTGTATCTTTGCAACCGAGGCGACAGCGTCGTCGTTGCCTCGGAGCCAGTGGATGCCGCGCGCGATTGCTGGCAGGCGCTGCCCTGCAACACGCTGGTGTCGATCCGGGCCGGCACAGTCGCCTCGACGCCGTTTACGGTCGGTCTGGCGCGGGCCGCCTGACCCACGCAGAACCTTTTTGCGCGTTCGCTTGAACCGAGAGCCGGGTCGCCGCGACATATGAAGGGTCGCAGCCTTGTGGCTGGCACCTCGCCGCCCCGGTTCCACATCCTCCCAAAGGCCGCCGGGGCGGCGACATGATTTGGTCCAGACCCGTTCGCGAAGAACCCGCCTGAACCCGTATGCCGGGTCCAGGCGCATGTCGGAAGCGATCGGTCTCAGGCGACGGTGCCGCCGCCATTGGCACCGTAGATACCGCCCGTGGTGAAGCTCGCATCATTGGCGGCCAGTTGCACATAGATCGACGCCAGCTCGGCCGGCTGACCGGGGCGCCCGAGCGCGCTCATGCCACCAAAGGTCTGCAGCTTTTCCTGGGTTGCACCGCCACTGACCTGCAAGGGGGTCCAGACGGGGCCGGGAGCGACACCGTTGACGCGGATGCCCTTCTTGCCAGCCCGTGGCCCGACCATCTGCGCACAACAGGCCGACGCTGCGGGGGCCTATTCCTTGCGATCGGCGGCGTCGGCACCCCGCATCCCGACCGGCATGGGCGTGCCTTTCGTCGTGTCGAGATAGGTCTGGCGTTCCGCCTCCGAGTTCAACTCGGCCCCGACCAGCACGATCGTCGCCGACAGCCACATCCAGGTCAGAAGTCCGATGACGGCTCCCACCGTTCCGTAGGTGGCGTTGTAATCCTCGAAATTCGCGACGTACCAGGAGAAGAGGAGCGAGGCGACGAGCCAGGTGACGGCGGCAAAGACGGCTCCAGGGCTGACCCAGGCCCATCGCGCCTGATCGCGGCTGGGTCCGTAGCGGTACAGGGCTGATAGCCCGAGCAGCAGAATGCCGACCACCACCGGCCAGCGCCCGATCGCGATGAGCCATTCGGCCGCGCCGCCCAGATACAGATAATCGAGCAGGATCGGGATCACGGCGATGGCGCCGATGGCTCCGAGCACAAACAGGATGATGCCGAGGGTGAAGGCCAGCGACACAAGATTGAGCTTGATGAAACCGCGCTTTTCATCCTCGCCATAGGCGACGTTGAGTGCGTCGAAGATGGCCTTGACGCCGGCATTGGCGCTCCAGATCGCCACCGAAAGGCTGATGAGCAGCGCAAAGCCGAGCTTGGTTTCGCCTCCGGCCGTGATGCGGGCGATCTGTTCGCGCAGGAAATCGGTCGCGCCCCCAGGCAGAAAGCCGTCGAGCGCGGCGGATTGCTCAGCAATGGCGGCGGGATCGGCAACCAGGCCATAGAGCGAAACCAGCGCTGTCAGCGCCGGGAACAACGCCAGCAGGCCATAGAATGTGACGCCCGCTGCGACAGCCCTGACACGGTCACGATCGACCTCGTGATAGGTGCGTCGGGCGATGTCCCACCAGCCGCCGGCGGGGATATCGGACGGGGCATCGGCCTCGACGCCTTCCGCGCTACGGCGGGCGGTCTTCTCATCATAGCGCTGATCGCGCGCATTTTGGGCCGGCCCCGCCAGGCGCGAAAACACATAGGCCGAGGACACGCCCAAAAGGGCGGCCACGACCAGATCCCTGGTCCATCGTTGATCGCGCAAGAGTTCACTCCGTTTCCGGGCGAACGCCATATCGGGGGATTGGTTGCACGGGCGGCGGCGGATTGCCCGCGCGACGGCACCGCTTCAGACTGAAATTTTCAACTGAGGAGATGGTGGAGCCAGGCGGAATCGAACCGCCGACCTCTTGAATGCCATTCAAGCGCTCTCCCAACTGAGCTATGGCCCCACGTCTCGTTCCGGCTGATCTTGGGCATCAGCCGGGATATCTCGGGTTCCGCGCCACTCGCCGGGGCGAGGATGGGAGCGGGACCGGGTCGCCGCATCGGCGGCGAAGCGCTCTATAGGCGGGAGCGACCGAAGACTCAAGCGCCGATTGTCGCCTGATCGTCATTCTCTTGCGGGCAGCCTCGGCGACCCGCCGCCGCAAGGGCTCAGACGTCCTCGTCGCCCTCGATGTCGCCATCGATCAGGTCGGCGACGTCGTCATCGCCTTCCTCGTCCTCTTCCAGGAAGGTGTCGTCATCGGGCGCGACATCGTCTTCGACCTCGATATCGTCCTCGCTGGTGACGACGGCTTCCTTCTCGGTCGCCTCGGCATCGGCCTCGTCGAGCGAGACGAGTTCGACCGCCTCGTCGGCGGCCTCAACCTCATCCTCGTCATCGGCGGGCTTGGCCGCGACGGCTGCGGCCGCAGCCTTGGCCTGCGGCTCGAACACCGAGCGCGGATAGGACTGTCCCGTGTAAGGCGAGACGATCGGGTCCTTGTTCAGGTCGTAGAATTTGCGGCCCGTCGTGGGGCAAACGCGCTTCGTACCAAGTTCCGGTTTCGCCACTGCGTCGGACCTTCAATCATTCATGTTCTGAAAAGCAGGCGCGTCCGTTAGTCGGGGCAGGCGGCCCTGTCAAATGCTCATTTCGGGCCACAGGGCTTGTCCCTGCCGGGAAGGGCTCGATTCAGACAGACCGGTGCTGCTGCCCACGCCCGCAACCCGGGCGTGACGCATGGCGGGCCGGCATGCTAGGGCACCCCCTTACCGATCGACCAGCCGGCAGAACCATCGTGGCCCACGCGCAAACTCCCGTCCCCGTCACCGCACGTCGCTCCGGCCCGCTTACCGGCCGCGTCCGGGTGCCCGGCGACAAGTCGATCTCGCATCGGGCGATGATTTTCGGTCTGCTCGCCATCGGCGAGACAAAGGTCACGGGCCTGCTCGAGGGCGAGGACGTGATGCGCACGGCCGCAGCGGCGCGCGCGCTGGGTGCGATCGTGCATCATGACGGGCCCGGCGCCTGGCGGGTGCGCGGCGTGGGCGTCGGCGGGCTCAGCCAACCGGCGGAAACGCTGGATTTCGGCAATGCCGGCACCGGCTCGCGGCTGATGATGGGTGTCTGCGGCGCCCATCCCATCACCACGACCTTCGATGGCGACGCCTCCCTGCGCAAGCGCCCGATGCGGCGTATTCTCGATCCGCTTGAGCTGATGGGGACGGTGATCGTCTCGCAGGGCGA
The DNA here is from genome assembly GCF_001295925.1 of Allobosea sp. AAP35. Classification (GTDB taxonomy): domain Bacteria; phylum Pseudomonadota; class Alphaproteobacteria; order Rhizobiales; family Beijerinckiaceae; genus Allobosea. The sequence goes on from NZ_LJHQ01000022.1 coordinate 108,837, forward strand.
GGGCGGCCGCGTGCCCCTGACCCTGCGCGGGCCGCAGGAGGCCGTGCCGATCAGCTATCGCACGCCCGTCGCCTCGGCGCAGATCAAGTCGGCCGTGCTGCTGGCGGGCCTCGCCGCGCCGGGCGAGACCACCGTTATCGAGACGGAGGCGACGCGCGACCACACCGAGAAGATGCTGATCCATTTCGGCGCCGATGTCGTGGTGACGCCCGAGGGCGCGCATGGCCGGAAAATCGTGCTGAAGGGCCAGCCGGAACTGCAGGCCGCGCCGATCGTGGTGCCGGCCGATCCGTCCTCGGCGGCGTTCCCGCTGGTCGCCGCGCTGATCGTGCCCGGCTCCGACATCCTGATCGAAAGCGTGATGACCAACCCGCTGCGCTCGGGTCTGCTGACCACGCTGCGCGAAATGGGCGCCGACATCGCGGTCGAGAGCGAGGCCAATGAGGGCGGCGAGGCGGTGGCGACGCTGCGGGTGCGGGCCTCCTCCCTGAAAGGCGTGACGGTGCCGCCCGAGCGCGCCCCGTCGATGATCGACGAGTATCCGGTGCTGGCCGTGGCGGCCTCCTTCGCGACCGGGACAACGCGGATGCGCGGCTTGCAGGAGCTGCGCGTCAAGGAATCCGACCGGCTCGCGGCGGTCGAGGCCGGGCTGAAGGCGGCCGGCGTTACCTGCGCGATCGAGGGCGACGATCTGGTCGTCGAGGGTACCGGCGGGGCGGTCGCGGGCGGCGGCACCGTCGCCACCCATCTCGACCATCGCATCGCGATGAGCTTCCTTGTCATGGGGCTGGCGACGGACAAGCCGATGCAGGTCGATGACGGCGCGATGATCGCGACGAGCTTCCCGAGCTTCATCGCCCTGATGAACGGGCTCGGGGGCGAGATCGCATGATGGAGACGCCCGCAGGGCTCGTCATCGCGGTCGATGGCCCCGCCGCATCGGGCAAGGGCACGCTGGCGCGCCGGCTTTCGGCCCATTACGGCCTGCCCTATCTCGACACCGGCCTGCTTTACCGCATGGTCGCGCGGGCCATGCTCGATGCCGGTCACGACATCCGCGATGCACAGGCCGCCGAAGATATCGTTTCGCGTTTCGATGACGGCGCCTTTACCGAGGACGCCCTGCGCGGCCGCGAGATCGGCGAGGCGGCTTCCGTCGTCGCTGCGATGCCAGCCGTGCGCAGCGGGCTGATCGCGCGACAGCGGCGCTTCGCCGCACAGCCGGGCGGCGCGGTCCTCGACGGGCGCGACATCGGCACGGTGATCTGCCCGCAGGCCCAGGCCAAGCTCTTCGTCACCGCGACTCCGGAGGTGCGCGCCGCCAGACGGCAGAAGGAACTCGCCGGGCGCGGCGAGATTGCCCCTTTCGACGGCATCCTGGCCGATATCCGCCGCCGTGATGCGCGCGATTCAGGCCGCAGCGATGCGCCGCTGAAGGCGGCCGATGACGCCGTGATCCTCGATACCTCGGCGCTGACGGTGGAAGAGGCCCTCGCCGCCGCTATCGCGATCGTGACGCGACGACAGGCGGCTTGAGCGTAGGCGGCGCGACAATCGGCGTAACCTGCCCAGCTTTCGGCCTTGGAACGAATCAAAAGCAAGCGCACACTTCCGTTGCGAGATGATGACGGAGGTGGCGATGCGGCGTTGGCTGTTCGGTCTCTTGAGTCTGGCGGCAGCGGGTCTCTGGACCGTCGCTGGCGCCCAAGCCCCCTCCGCGGGTCCGCCCGAGGAGGTCGATGTCGCGCTCGTGCTCGCGGTCGACGTGTCCTATTCGATGGACCTCGACGAACTTGCGCTTCAGCGCCTCGGCTATATCGAGGCCTTCCGGTCCAAGCCATTGCATGACGCGATCGCCAAGGGGGCCATCGGCAAGATCGCCGTGACCTATTTCGAATGGGCCGGCGGGCATTTCCAGCACGTCGTCAAACCCTGGACGATCATCGACACACCCGCCTCGGCCGTCGCCTTCGCGGAGGAACTCGGCGAGGCGCAGACGCGGCGAGGCCGCCGCACCTCGATCTCGGCGGCGATCGATCTCGGCATGCAGTTGCTGGAGCAGGCCAATGTCACGCCGCTGCGCAAGGTGATCGACATCTCCGGAGACGGCGCCAACAATGACGGGCGGCCGGTGACCCTTGCGCGCGACGAGGCGGCGGCCAAGGGCATCAGCATCAACGGGCTGCCGGTGATGCTGAAGCAGGCGAGCTATTTCGACCTCGACAATCTCGACCTCTACTACAAGAACTGCGTCGTCACGGGGCCCGGCGCCTTCGTCATCCCGATCCGCGAGCGCAGCCAGTTCGTCGATGCCACCCGCACCAAGCTGATCCGCGAGATCGCGGAGATGCCGCGCGACGGCGAGGCGCTGATTCAAAAGGCGCAGGCGACCGGCAGCGTCAACTCGAGCTGCCTGGCCGGCGAGCGCCAATGGCGCGACCGGATGGGGAATTGAGGGGCGTCAACCGTCGTCATGCTCGGGCTTGACCCGAGCATCTTGGAATCCAGAGCCATTCCTTCTTGAGATTCTCGGGTCTGCGCTACGCTTCGCCCGAGAATGACGGGGAACCCCTCACGTTCCCCTTGGCTTCGCCCGCGTCGTGGGCGGCGCGGCGGCGGGGTCGTCGGGCCAGGGATGGCGGGGATAGCGGCCCTTCATCTCGGATTTCACCGCCGCCCAGGAGCCGCGCCAGAAGCCCGGCAGGTCGCGCGTGATCTGGACGGGCTTGTGGCCGGGCGAAAGCAGCTCCAGCACCAGCGGCACCCGCCCGCCGGCAAGCGCCGGATGCTTCGACAGCCCGAACAGCTCCTGCACCCGCACCGAGATCGTCGGGCCGGCTTCGGCGGCATAGTCGACGGCGAGGCTGGAGCCGGTCGGCGCGGTGAAATGCGTCGGCGCTTCCGTATCGAGCCTCCGCTTCATCTCCCAGGGCAGGAGATCGCCGAGCGCGGCATCGAGATCGCCCGGCTCGATCGCAGCAAGAGAGGCGCGGCCGATGATATGTGGCGCGAGCCAGATCGACGCGTCCGTCGCCAGCCCCTCATCCGACAGGTCCGGCCAGAGATCCTCCGCGCCCGCATCCCGCGCGGCGCGGCGCAGGAAGCCCACCCGCTCGCGCAACTGTCGTTGCGCCTTCGTCCAGGGCAGCAGGCCGATGCCGAGTGCCGCGAGACCTTGCGCCAGGACGACGGCATTGGCGAGGTCAGCCTGCGCTGGCAGCGGCCGCTCCGACAGGCTGAGCGCCCCATAGCGGCGCACGGCCCGCACGCGCAGGGCACGGGCGGCGCGATCGAATGTCGTCTCGCTGCGTTCCTCCATTTCGAAGGACGAAAGGCCTTCGGCGACGAGCCAGGCAATATCGACTTCCGTGAGCGGCGCCGCCGAGAGGATGCGGGCCTGCTGGGCCGCGCCGGTCATCTCCGCCACGACAATATGGATATCCCGGGCCAAGCGCTGGGTCGGCTCCAGCGTCGCGCCGCGCCCATTGGCGAGCAAATACTGCCCAGAGCCCGGGCTGCGCGCCCTCGCGACCCGGTCTGGATAGGCCAAGGCGAGCAGGAGCCCGGGCGACAACCCTTCGCCAGGCCTGGAGGGGCCCGCAGCCCGCTCGGCGGTGCGCGCCCAGCCCTCAGCAAGACGGCGCATGTCGGCGGCGCGGCCGCCTCTTTCACGCTGGAAACGCTCCAGCCGCTCCGACAGGTCGATCGCGTCGCCGCCGAGCCCGCGCTCGACCAGGAGCGCCGCCAGCAGGGCGGCGGTTTGCGCCTGTCCATAGCGCGCCGCGGCGACGACCATGCGGGCCAGGCGCGGCGGCAGCGGCAGATTCTGGAGGGTGCGGCCCTCCGGGGTGATGCGGCTATCGCCATCGAGCGCATTCAGGCTGGACAGCAGGCTGCGGGCCTCTTTCAGCGCCGGCGCCGGTGGCGGGTCGAGGAAGGCCAGGGTTGTGGGATCGGACACGCCCCAGGCGGCACAGTCGAGCAACAGGGGCGCGAGGTCGGCAGAGAGGATTTCGGGCCGTGCGAAGGCCTCCAGCGCGCCATTGCCGGCCTCTTCCCAGAGACGATAGCAGATGCCCGGCTCGGTGCGGCCGGCGCGGCCCCGGCGCTGGTCGGAGGCTGCGCGGCTGGCGCGGCGCGTCTCGAGACGCGTCAAGCCGAGATCGGGCTCGTAGACGGGCACGCGGGCAAGGCCTGAATCGATCACCACCCGGACGCCCTCGATCGTCAGCGAGGTCTCGGCGATCGCCGTCGCCAGCACGATTTTGCGGCGGCCGGGCGGCGCGGGCAGCACGGCACGATCCTGGTCGGCCTGGTCGAGCGCGCCATAAAGCGGCGCGATCTCGACGCTTTTGTCGCGGATGCGCTCACGCAGGCGCTCCTCGACCCGCCTGATCTCGCCCTGGCCGGGCAGGAAGACGAGCTGCGAGCCGGGCTGCTCGTTCAGCCCCAGCAGCACCGCGTCCGTGACCTGGTCCTCGATGCGCTTCAGCGGGTCGCGGCCGAGATAGCGCGTCTCGACCGGGAAGGCCCGGCCCTGGCTCTCGATCACCGGCGCTTCGCCGAGAAGCCTCGCGACGCGCGCGCCGTCCAGGGTCGCCGACATCACCAGGATGCGCAGATCCTCGCGCAGGCCCGCTTGCGCATCGAGCGCCAGCGCCAGCCCGAAATCGGCGTCGAGCGAACGCTCATGGAACTCGTCGAAGAGCACGGCGGCGATGCCCTCCAGCGCCGGATCGTCGAGGATCATCCGGGCGAAGACGCCCTCGGTCACCACCTCGATGCGCGTCTTCGGGCCGATCTTCGAACCGAGGCGGACGCGCAGGCCGACAGTGTCGCCGACACGCTCGCCCAGCGTCTGCGCCATCCGGTTGGCCGCGCCGCGCGCCGCCAGCCGCCGTGGTTCCAGCACGATCAGCTTGCCGCCCTGGGTCCAGGGCTCGTCGAGCAGCGCGAGTGGCACCCGCGTCGTCTTGCCGGCGCCGGGCGGCGCCACGAGCACGGCGTTGGGCTGCGCGCGCAGGGCGGCCGCGAGATCGCCGAGCACGGCGTCGATCGGAAGGGGCGTGTCGAAGGCGCGCATGACCCGCGGGATGTGACGCAGCCCGGCGTCCTGCGCAAGCGCAACCCTCTCGCCAGCCCGCGCGCGTCATGCTAACCGCTCAGGCCATGACCAATCCCAGTATTTCCGACATCCAGACAGCCACCGGCCAGGCTCACATCCAGGCCCGCTTCCAGGCCTGTGCGAAAGAGGGCCGCGCCGCGCTGGTGACCTTCGTCACAGCCGGCGATCCCGACTTCACGACGGCGAGCGCCATTCTGGCCGCGCTGCCCGGGGCCGGCGCCGACATCATCGAGCTCGGCGTGCCCTTTACCGACCCGATGGCGGACGGCATTCCCGTCCAGCTCGCCGGCCAGCGCGCGCTGCATGGCGGCCAGACGCTGAAGAAGACGCTGGCCATGGTCGCGGAATTCCGGGCCAAGGGCCATGACACGCCGATCGTGCTGATGGGCTATTACAACCCGATCTATGCCTATGGCGTCGAACGCTTCCTTGGGGACGCCCGCACCGCAGGCGTCGACGGGCTGATCGTCGTCGATCTGCCGCCGGAAGAGGATGTCGAGCTCTGCCTGCCGGCGCTCGCCGCCGGCATCAGCTTCATCCGCCTGGCGACGCCGACGACCGACGACAAGCGCCTGCCCAAGGTGCTGCAGAACACCTCGGGCTTCGTCTATTACGTCTCGATGAACGGCGTCACCGGCGGCGCGATCGTCAATTACGACGCCGTCGGCGATGCGGTGGCCCGGATCAAGCGGCATACCGACCTGCCGGTCGCCGTCGGCTTCGGCGTCAAGACGGCCAAGGATGCGGAGGCGATCGCGCGCGGGGCCGACGGCGTCGTCGTCGGCTCGGCGCTGGTCGAGCGCCTGCGGCTCTCGCTGGACGCGGAGGGCAAGGCCACGGAAAAGACCGTTTCGGCTGTCACCTCGCTGGTTTCAGAATTGGCTGCGGGCATCCGCTCGGCCGCGAAGGCGGCGGCCTGAGGCCTTCGGCCCTGCCCGCCCTCCGCGCCCCAATCAGGATTTGATCCATGAACTGGATTTCCGAAGTCGTCCGGCCGCGCATCAAGACGCTGTTCAAGCGCGAGAGCCCGGAGAATCTCTGGATCAAATGCCCCGATTCCGGGCAGATGGTCTTCCACAAGGATGTCGAGGCCAATGGCTTCGTCATTCCCGGCTCCGACCACCATATGCGCGTCACCGCGCAGGACCGGCTGAAGTTGACCTTCGATGACGGCAAATGGCTCGACGTGCCGCTGCCCGAGGTCGCGACCGATCCGCTGAAGTTCCGCGACGAAAAGCGCTATATCGACCGGCTGAAGGACGCCCGCGCCAAGACCGGCGCGGCGGACGCCTTCAAGGTCGGCTATGGCCGGGTCAAGGGTTTTGCGCTGACGATCGCGGTGCAGGATTTCCACTTCATGGGCGGCTCGCTCGGCATGGCGGCGGGTGAAGCCTTCATCAAGGGCGCGCTCACGGCGATCGAAAAGAAGACACCCTATGTCGTCTTCGCCGCCTCGGGCGGGGCACGCATGCAGGAGGGCATCCTCTCCCTGATGCAGCTGCCGCGCACCACCGTCGCGATCCGCATGCTGCGCAAGGCCGGCCTGCCCTATATCGTCGTTTTGACCAACCCGACCACCGGCGGCGTCACCGCCTCCTATGCCATGCTCGGCGACATCCACATCGCCGAACCCGGCGCGCTGATCGGCTTCGCGGGCCCGCGCGTGATCGAGCAGACGATCCGCGAGAAGCTGCCCGAGGGCTTCCAGAGGGCGGAATACCTCAAGGATCACGGCATGGTTGATATGGTGGTGCACCGCCACGACCTGCCGGAGACGCTGGCGCGGCTCGGCCGACTTCTCACCAAGCAGCCGGCGCCAGTCAGCGAGGCCGCGCCGATGCTGCCGCCCCAGCCCGTCGCCGAAGCCGTCTGACGCGGCTGCCTGGCCTGATGGGTTCGTCCGACGCGGTCCTGGCGCGCCTGCTGGCGCTGCACCCCAAGCTGATCGATCTCTCGCTCGGGCGCATCCTGACCCTGCTCGAGCGGCTGGGCGATCCGCAGAAGCGGCTGCCGCCGGTGATCCACGTCGCCGGCACCAATGGCAAGGGCTCGACCATCGCCTTCATGCGGGCGATCCTGGAGGCGGCGGGGCTACGCGTCCATGTCTACACTTCCCCGCATCTCGTGCGGTTTCACGAGCGCATTCGGCTGGGAGCGCCTGGCGGCGGCCGCTTCGTCGATGAGGGCGTGCTCGTCGAGGCGTTGGAGCGCTGCGAGCGCGTCAATGCCGGCGACCCGATCACCTTTTTCGAGATCACAACGGCCGTGGCGCTGCTGCTCTTCGCCGAGATCGAGGCCGATGTCGTGCTGCTCGAGGTCGGCCTCGGAGGGCGGTTCGATGCCACCAACGTCATCGCCAATCCGGCCTGCACGGTGGTGACGCCGGTCTCGCTCGACCATGCCGAATATCTCGGCGACAGCGTCACCAAGATCGCGGGCGAGAAGGCCGGCATCTTCAAGCGCGGCGCCCCGGCCGTGATCGCGCCGCAGGAGCCCGAGCCGACCGCCGTGCTCGAAGCCGTGGCCGAGCGGGCCGGCGCTTCCAAGATCCTGATCGGTGCGCAGGATTTCTCCGTGCACGAGGCCGGCGGGCGGCTGGTCTATGAGGATGGCGACGGGCTGCTCGATCTGCCGCTGCCGAAGCTCGCCGGGCGCCATCAGCACATCAATGCCGGCACCGCGATCGCCGGCCTGCGCGCTGCCGGCTATGGCGGCCTGCCGACGCGGGCTTTCGAACAGGGCATGCTGGAGGCCGACTGGCCGGCGCGGCTGCAGCGGATTGCGCGCGGCAGGCTCGCGGAACTGGTGCCGGGCCGGGCCGAGCTCTGGCTCGATGGCGGGCACAACCCCGATGGCGGCCGGGTGCTGGCCCAGGCCATGGCTGATCTCGCCGACCGCAACCCGGCGCCGCTGGTGATGATCGCCGGCCTGCTCTCGACCAAGGATGCGGGCGCGACGCTCGGCCATTTCAAGGGGCTGGCGCAGATGCTGTTTGCCGTCCCGATCCAGAACCAGATCGTCGCCCGGCCGGCCGAGGAGGTCGCGGTTCTGGCCCGCTCAGCCGGTCTCACCGCCGAGGTCGCGGGCTCCGTCGAGCAGGCGCTGCGCGAGATCGCGGCGCGCGACTGGTCGGCCCCGCCGCGCATCCTGATCTGTGGCTCGCTCTATCTGGCGGGCGAGGTTCTGTCGGCGAACGGCACGCTGCCGGCCTGAGTCGGAGCGCCTCGGCAGTGTATTTCAGCCGACCTCGTGCGGATCGCGGCGATGGCCGTCGCGGTCATCGTGCGCAAGGCTTAAATCCGCCGCAGCCAGCGCGCGATACGCCTCGATCGTGATCAGGACGTGAGACGTCCTTCCCTGCTTCGTAATGAAGACCGGTCCGTTGCGAGCGGTTTTCTTGACCGCACCGGTTCTGCGGTCAAGTTCGCGGCTGGAGATCGTCGTCTGCATCGAGAGTTCCGTTTGGGCGAGGATCCTGAGGGTCTCGCCGGAGTTGGATTATAATCAGGAATGTTTGCCAATGATACACGCTCTGCGTGCGTCCAATGGAGTGACCCATGACAGACAAGCCGTTCGGAACGACCCGCCGTGATATCCCCGCCATCGGGCAGGGCAGCTGGTATATCGAGCGTGGCGACCGCAAGCAGGCCATCGCGGCGCTGCGGCGCGGGCTCGATCTCGGCCTGAACCATATCGATACTGCCGAAATGTATGGCGACGGGCAATCCGAGGCGATCATTGGCGAGGCCATTACGGGGCGGCGCGAGGAGGTGTTCTTGGTGTCGAAGGTGCTGCCGCACAATGCCTCGAAAAGCGGCGTGCGCGCCGCCTGCGAGCGCTCGCTGCGCCACCTCAAGACCGACCGGCTCGATTGTTATCTGCTGCACTGGCGCGGACCGCATCCGCTGCCCGAGACCTTCGCGGCTTTCGAGGCGCTGAAAAGCGAGGGCAAGATTTTGTCCTGGGGCGTCAGCAATTTCGACGAGGACGATCTCGACGAGGCGCTCGGCGTCGCCGGCCCGGGGCAGATCGCCTGCAATCAGGTACTCTATCACCTCCGCGAACGCGCGATCGAGCATGCCGTCATTCCCTGGTGCGAGCGCCATGGTGTGGCTGTCACCGCCTACAGCCCGTTCGGACATGACGGCTTCCCGGCCTCGGGGAGCGCCGGCGGCAAGGTTCTGGCCGAGATCGCAGCCGCCCAGGACGCCAGCCCCCGGCAGGTCGCGCTCGCCTTCCTGACGCGGCGCGACAGCGGCTTCGCGATCCCCAAGGCCGGGACGCTGGCCCATGTCGAGGACAATGCCGGCGCGCTGCGGTTGACGCTGACGCAGGACGAACTCGCGCGGATCGAGGCTGCCTTCCCGCTGGGACGCAAGCCGGCCTCCCTGCCGATGTTATAACGCGCCTTGGCTCAGGCGGCGCGGGCGAGCCGCTCCAGCGCGGCGCCGGGGTCGATGCGGCCGTCATAGAGGGCCCGGCCGGTGATCGCGCCTTCGAGGATCGCGGCGTCCGGCGCCATCAGGCGCTCGATATCGGCCATGGAGGCGAGGCCGCCCGAAGCGATGACGGGGATGGTCAGCGCCTGAGCGAGGCCTATCGTGCTGTCCCAGTTGATGCCCTGCAGCATGCCGTCGCGGGCGATGTCGGTGTAGACGATCGCCGCCACGCCGGCATCCTCGAAGCGCCGGCCGAGATCGGCAGCCGCCAGCGACGAGGTCTCGGCCCAGCCTTCCACGGCCACGAAGCCGTCGCGCGCATCAATGCCGACCGCGACCTGGCCCGGAAAGGCCTTTGCCGCCTCGCGCACGAAGCCGGGATCGCGCACGGCGGCCGTGCCGATGATGACGCGGGCAATGCCCTTAGACAGCCAGCCTTCGACCGTCTTCATGTCGCGGATGCCGCCGCCGAGCTGAACCGGGAACGCGACTTGGCTCAGGATGGCTTCGACTGCGGCTGCATTCATCGGCTTGCCGGCAAAGGCGCCATCGAGATCGACGACATGCAGCCATTGGAAGCCCTGGGCCTCGAAGGTGGCCGCCTGTGCGGCCGGGTCGTCGTTGAAGACCGTCGCCTGCTCCATGTCGCCCTGCTTGAGGCGCACGCACTGGCCGTTCTTCAGATCGATGGCGGGGAAGAGGATCACGGCTTCCATCCCAGGAAATTGGCGAGCAGCTTGAGGCCGAGGGCCTGGCTTTTTTCGGGGTGGAACTGCGCTCCGGCGATGTTGTCGCGGCCGACCATGGCCGTGACCGGCCCGCCATGGTCGGTCACGGCCAAAACCTCCTGCGGATTCTGCGCCGCCAGCGCGTAGGAGTGCACGAAATAGGCGTGCAGGCCGTCGGGCCCGGTCTCGATGCCGTCGAGCAAGGCATGGTCGCTCTGCTTGCTCAGCGTATTCCAGCCCATATGCGGGATCTTGAGCCCTTCGCCTTCCGGCACGATCAGCGTGACATCGCCCGCAATCCAGCCAAGGCCGTCCGTCACCGTGTATTCGAGACCGCGCGAGGCCAGGAGTTGCATGCCGACGCAGATGCCGAGGAAAGGCCGGCCCTTGGCAAGCACGACGTCTTCCAGCACCTCGACCATGCCGGGCACGGCGTCCAGGCCACGGCGACAATCGGCGAAGGCGCCGACGCCGGGCAGGACGATGCGGTCGGCGGCGCGGACCTCATCGGGCTCGCTGGTGACGCGGATCGTCGAGGCGATGCCGGATTCAGCCGCCGCGCGTTCGAAGGCCTTGGCGGCGGAGTGAAGATTGCCCGAGCCGTAGTCGATGATGACGACGGATTGGCTCATCGCCCCCGTGCCTCGGGGAAGAGTCCGATGATCGGGACGGGCCCGGCCGGCTGCGGACGAGCCGCCGGCAACGGCAAGCGCGGCGGCACGGCCTCGCCGGCCAGCGCGCGCTCGAAATAGCGCCGCTCGGCCTCGGGCAGATCGCGCGCCTCGACGACGTCGGCCAGACGCCAGCCCTGGCGCGCCAGCTTGCGCGCGATGAGGTTCTGCCCCTCGAGCCCGAGGAACAGTGCCATCGTCCAATGGGCGATCATCAGCGCGCCGGTCGTCAGTCCAAGCCGGTTGCTCGCATACAACAGCGCGCCCCAGAGCAGGGCGTAGACCAGCGTCGCCAGCCACAGCCGCTGGACGAGCAGCCAGAGCCCGCCGAGGAAAAAAGCCGACCAGGTGAAGGTCTCCGGCAGCAGCCGCGCCTGCTCGATCTCGTCACGCGCGCCGCCAGAGCCCGGCGGCGGGATCATCACCGTGTAAAATGCCATGACCCGATCCTTTCAGAGTGCGCCCTTGGTCGAGGGCACACGGCCGCCCTCGCGCGGATCGACTTCGATCGCACGCCGCAGCGCGCGCGCCAGCCCCTTGAAGCAGCTCTCGGCGATATGGTGGGCGTTGTCGCCATAAACAGTCTCGACATGCAGCGTGATGCCGGCATTCATCGCAAAGGCCTGGAAGAACTCGCGCACCAGTTCGGTGTCGAAGGTCCCGATCTTCTGCGCCTCGAAGCGGGTGCGGAAGACCAGGAACGGCCGGCCCGAGACATCGATGGCGACGCGGGTCAGCGTCTCGTCCATCGGCAGGTGGATGTCGGCATAGCGGCGGATGCCCTTCTTGTCGCCAAGGGCCTGCTTGATCGCCTCGCCCAACGCGATGCCGGTGTCCTCAACCGAATGATGGTCGTCGATCTGGGTGTCGCCGGTGACCGCGACCTTGAGATCGATCAGGGAATGGCGGGCGAAGAGGTCGAGCATATGGTCGAAGAAGCCGACGCCGGACGAAATCTCGGCCTTGCCGGTGCCGTCGAGAACGAGCGAGACCGCGATATCGGTCTCGTTGGTGCGGCGCTTCACTTCGCCCAAACGCATGATGGCCTCTGTTTTCAAAGCAATTCTCGTGGCTTTAACAGGCAAGGCCAGCGAAGGCCATGCTCTGCGACATTTCCGCGGAGCATCCGCTCGTCCAAGCGACGCCGTCATTCCGGACAAGCCGCAAAGCGGCGCCGCTCCGGAATCCATCATAGAGCGCCGTCGGTGCCCTATGATGGATTCCGGGTCTGCGCTTCGCTTGCCCGGAATGACGGCATGGTTGTCGCGGACAGCACCGTCTTCTGCATCTTACACCCCGGCCAGCGCGCGCTCCAGATCGGCCACGAGATCATCGGCGTGTTCGAGGCCGACCGAGAGCCGGATCAAGCCTTCCGATATGCCCATGCTGGCGCGGATTTCCGGCGAGAAGCGCTGATGAGTCGTCGTCGCGGGGTGAACGATCAGGCTCTTGGCGTCGCCGAGATTGTTGGAGATGCGGATCAGCTTGAGTCCGTTGAGGAAGCGGAAGGCGCCGGCCTTGCCGCCTTCGACCTCGAAGGCGACCAGCGTGGACGGGCCCGTCATCTGCCGGGCGATGATGTCCGCCTGCGGATGAGACTTCAGGCCGGGGAAGATGACCCGGAGCAACTGCGGCTGCGCGACCAGCCAGTCGGCGACGATTGCGGCGTTATGCGCCTGCTGACGCACCCGCAACGGCAGCGTCTCCAGCGCCTTGAGCATCACCCAGGCGTTGAAGGGCGAGATCGCCGGGCCGGTCTGGCGCAGATAGGTCTGCACATGCGTCTCGATGAAGTCCTGCGAGGCGAGGATCAGCCCGCCGAGGCAGCGGCCCTGCCCGTCGATATGCTTGGTGGCCGAATAGACGACGCAGTCGGCGCCCAGTTCCAGCGGGCGCTGATAGAGCGGCGTGGCGAAGACGTTGTCGACGACCAGCGTCGCGCCGACCTCCTTGGCCAGCGCGGCGACGGCGGCGATGTCGATCACCTCCAGCGTCGGGTTCGACGGGCTTTCCAGAAAGAACACCTTGGTCTGCGGCGTCACGGCCCGGCGCCAGGCATCGATGTCGGGCCCGTCGACCAGCGTCGAGGTGACGCCATAGCGGGGCAGATGCTCCTCGACGACATAGCGGCAGGAACCGAACAGGGCCTGGGCCGCCACGACATGGTCGCCCGCTCGGACCTGACCCATGATGGCGGCGGTGACGGCGGCCATGCCGGTGGCCGTGGCACGGCAGGCTTCCGCGGCCTCGAAGGCAGCCATGCGCGCTTCCAGCATGGCGACGGTCGGGTTGGAGAAGCGGGCGTATTGGAAGCCCGGATCCTTGTTCAGGAAGCGCGCCTCGGCCTGCTCGGCGCTGTCATAGACATGGCCCTGGGTCAGGAACAGCGCCTCGGAGGTTTCGCCGAACTGGGAGCGCATCGTTCCGGCATGAACGAGACGTGTCTCGGGATGCAGGCCGGCGATGTCGCCCCTGGGTGCCGACATGATGAAAACTCCAAACCGTTCGTTTTAACGAACCGGTGGCGTATCATCCTGCGCCGAGCCCGTAAAGGAGAACGGCATTCTCCCGCTTGGGCCCAATCAGCGTGCCAGCGGCGTCAGGAAGCCTGTCAGATCCGAGGTGACGTGGTGGACATGGCCGGCCTCGACGGCGGCCTGCTCCCAGGCTTCGCGGAAGGGATCTGGCGTCTGCGGGATGATCAGCACCGTCTTCATCCCCATCGCGCTGGGGACCAGCAGGTTCTTCTCGATATCCTCGAACATCGCCGCCCGACCGGGGTCGACTGCATGTTTGGCGAGAAAGAGTTCATAGGTCGAGCGCTCGGGCTTGGGCGTGAAGCCGGCCGCGACGATGTCGAACACATCCTCAAAATGCTCGATGATGCCGAGCTTGCCGGCGACATTGCGGGCATGGGCGACCGAGCCGTTGGTCAGGATCAGCTTGCGCCCCGGCAAGGCCGCGATCGCTGCGCCCAGGGCCGGATCGGGCTCGAGCAGGCTGAGATCGACGTCATGCGCGAAATCGAGAAAGTCGTCGGGCTCGACCCCATGCTCGACCATCAGGCCGTTCAGCGTCGTGCCGTAGCGGTGATAATAGTAATTCCGCAGGGCATGGGAGGAGAGGCCGTCGAGGCCGAACAGCTCCTGCAGGAACAGGGTGATGCGCTGATTGACCTGCGGCCAGACCCGGCTCTCATGCGAATAGAGCGTGTTGTCGAGGTCGAAGACCCAGTGATCGACATGCGCGAACGCCTCGACCTGGAGCGGCGGGATCGCGACGGGTGAGGCAGCTTGCGTGGTCATTGCGGTCTTGCGCCAGAGCGGCTCCGTGATGTGGGGCTGCGAGCCTGACATGCAAGTCCTGACATGCAAGTCCTGACCCAGCCCTTACCAGCCGATCAGCTTCGGCAGCCCCGTCGCCAGGCCGGGAAACAGGAAGACGACAAGCACAGCCAGGATCTGCATGCCGACAAAGGGGACGACGCCGCGATAGATCTCGGCGGTGGTGATGCCGGCTGGCGCCACGCCGCGCAGATAGAACAAGGCCCAGCCGAAGGGGGGCGTCAGGAAGGAGGTCTGCAGCATCACGCAGATCAGCGCCGCGATCCAGACCGGGTCGGTGCCTGCGTTCTGGAAGACCGGCAGGAACAGCGGCACGGCGATGTAGCAGATCTCGATCCATTCGATGAAGAAGCCGAGCACGAAGACGATCATCAGCATGAACCAGACATCGGCATTGGCGCCGCCGGGCAGGATCGCGAACAGATCCTCGACCAGCCTTTCGCCACCGAGCCCGCGAAAGGCGATGGCGAAGATCTGGGCGCAGATCAGGATGAACATCATCTGCGCGGTGATCTTGGTGGCGTCATAGACGGCCTCCTTGACGATATTCAGCGAGAAACGGCCGCCGATGGCGGTCACGAGCAGCGAGCCGAGCGCGCCCATGGAGGCCGCTTCCGTCGGCGCGGCGATGCCGGCGATGATCGACCCGAGCACGCAGCCGACGAGGCCGAGCGGTGGAAGCGCCACCCGCAGCAGCTTGGTCAGCAATTCGCGCCGGCCCATCGCGTCGCGCTCGGCTTGGGGCACGGGCGGCACCATATCCGGCCGCAGCAGCCCGAGCCCGAGGAGATAGGCGATGTAGATCAAGGAGAGCAGGAGCCCCGGCAGCACGGCGGCGGCAAACAGGGTGCCCACGGATTCGTTCATGATGTCGGCGAGCAGAATCAGGATCAGGCTGGGCGGGATGATCTGGCCCAAGGTGCCGGAAGCACAGATGACGCCGCAGGCCAGCCCCTTGTCATAGCCGCGCTTCAGCAGGCTCGGCAGGGTCAACAATCCCAGCGTGACCACGGTGGCGCCGACGATGCCGGTCGTCGCGCCCATCACGATCCCGACCAGGATGATGCCGACGCCGAGCCCGCCCCGGGTCTTGCCGGCGAGATGGCCGACCACCTCCATCAGATCTTCCGCCAGGCGCGACTTCTCCAGCATCACCCCCATGAAGACGAAGAGCGGGATGGCGAGCAGCGTGTAGCCGGTGACGACACCATAGATCCGGCTCGGCAGCAGGTTGAACAGGCCCGCGCCGAAGCCGAGATAGCCGAAGACGAAGCCCGACAGCGCCAGCGTCAGCGCCACCGGGAAGCCGACCATGAGGAAGCCGAAAAAGGCGACCAGCATCGCGATCGCGTAGATCTCATTCATCGGCACGGGCAAAGGCTTTCGAGACGGCGGGCCTGCGAGGGAAGGCTGGGACGGCAGGGCTGCAAGGGTTGGACGGTGACGGCCCGGCTCAGGCGGCGAGGCGGCGCAGACGCGCGAGATGGCGCAGGCTTTCGGCCAGCATCTGCAGCAGCAGCAGGGCGAAGCCGAGCGGCAGCAGGCTCTTCAGGGCCCAGCGATAGGGAATGCCGCCGGGATTGGCCGAGCCCTCCGACTGCCCAAAAGACTGCGCGACATAGCGCAGGCTGAGCCAGATGATGATCCCGGCCAGCACGGTGAAGGCCACCGCGCAGCCGAAATCGATTGCCGCCTTCGTGCGCTCGCCGAAGCGGGCATAGAAGATGTCGACGCGGACATGATCGCCATGGAGCAGGGCATAGGACATGCCGAGCAGGCAGATCGGCACGAACAGGTGCCATTCCAGCTCCTGCGCCCAGACCGAGCCGAGCGAGAAGCCGTAACGGAGCAGGACATTGCCGGCCATCACCAGGACGAGCGCGAAGAGGCAGAAGGCCCCCAGGCGCCCGCCGGCATCGACGACACGCTCGAGCCGGGCTGCCGCCCGCTCCAGCGCGCTCATCAGAGCCTGACCTTGTTGTGATAAACCCCCTCCGAGAGGGCGGTCCAGGGCTCGTATTTTGCCTTGAAGGCGAAGTAGCTGTCATGGACCTTCTTGGCGACCGGGTCCTTGGCGATCGCCTCCTCCAGTACCTTGCCGGTGATCTCGCGCAGGGAAGCGACGACGGCATCGGGCAGCGGCGCGGCGATGACGCCCTGGTTCTTGACCAGATCCTCGAAGGCCTCCGAATTGTTCTTCTGGCACCAGGCCTCGCTCACCGCGTTGCAGGCATCGGCCGCGCTGGTGACGATCGCCTGGAGGTCCTTGGGCAGGCTGTCCCAGGCCTTCTTGTTGATGACGAGCTCGGAGACGGTCGCGGTCTCGTGCCAGCCGGTGGTGTAATAGTGCTTGGCAACCTTCTGCAGCCCGAGCTGGCGGTCGAGGAAGGGGCCGACGAACTCGGCCGCGTCGATGACGCCGCGCTCCAGCGCCGGGAAGATCTCGCCGCCGGGCAGCAGGCGCACATCGACGCCGAGCTGCTGGTAGACGCGGCCAGCGAGCCCGGGAATCCGCATCTTCAGGCCCTTGAAATCGTCGATCGTCGTGATCGGCTTGCGGAACCAGCCGGTCATCTGCACGCCGGTGTTGCCGCAGGGCAGCGGCACCAGGCCGAAGCGGTCATAGACCTCGCGCCAGAGCTGGATTCCGCCGCCCTCATAGAGCCAGCCATTCATGCCCTGGAAATTCAGGCCGAAGGGCACGGCTGTGAAATACTGCGCGGCGAAGCTCTTGCCGGTCCAGAAATAGGAATTGCCGTAGTTCATCTCGACGGTGCCGGCGGACGCCGCATCGAAACCCTCGAAGGCGGGCACGAGTTCGCCGGCACCGAAGAACTGGATCTTGAGGCGCCCGCCGGACATGTCGTCGATGCGCTTGATCAGGTCGGTCGCGCTGCCGGGCCCGACGGAATAGAACGCCGCGCGCGAGCCATAGGCGCTGGTCATCTTCCAGCTGAAGCGGCTCTGCGCGCGGGCAACAGCCGGCGCGGCGATCGTTGCGGCGGCAACCAGCGCGCCCGATTTCAGCAGATTCCTGCGGTCCATTCTCGCCTCCACGATTTTCAAGTTTCGCAAGGCGGTCAGCAAACGCTGTGCCAGCGCGAGAACGCAGAGGTGGAGAGGTCGAAGAGCGCCGGCAGGGCTCCAAAAATACCAAACCCCGCCTCAAATTGAGGCGGGGTCTGCATCAATCGCCCGAGGAAGCGCCAGAGGCTCAGCGCAAAGGGATCGACACCGGCGGATCAGCGCCGGATGATCGTGCCCGAGCCCGTGTCGGTGAAGAGCTCGATCAGCACCGCATGCGGCACCTTGCCGTCGAGGATAACCACGGCCTCGACGCCCTTTTCCAGCGCATAGATGCAGGTCTCGATCTTCGGGATCATGCCGCCCGAGATCGTGCCGTCGGCGATGAGACGCCGGCATTCCTCGACCGTCAGCTCGGGAATGAGCTCCTTGTCCTTGGTCAGGACGCCGGGCACGTCGGTCAGCAGCAGCAGCCGCTTGGCGTTGAGCGCACCGGCGATGGCGCCCGCGAAGGTGTCGGCGTTGACGTTGTAGGTCTGGCCGTCGGCCGCCGCGCAGACCGGCGCCAGAACCGGGATCAGCTCGGCCTTGAGCACGGAATCGAGCACGGAGGTGTCGACCCTGTCGGGCTCGCCGACGAAGCCGAGATCGAGCACCTCCTCGATTTTCGAATCGGGATCG
Source organism: Allobosea sp. AAP35 (assembly GCF_001295925.1). Taxonomy (GTDB): domain Bacteria; phylum Pseudomonadota; class Alphaproteobacteria; order Rhizobiales; family Beijerinckiaceae; genus Allobosea. The sequence goes on from NZ_LJHQ01000022.1 coordinate 126,849, forward strand.
ACAATGGTGCGCGTCACCTTGCGGGCGGTGACCATGTTGCCGTCCTTGCCGCAAAGCCCGATCGCCTTGCCGCCCTCGCGCGAAATGTAGCCGACGATCTCCTTGTTGACCGAGCCGGCCAGGACCATCTCGACGACGTCGACGGTGGCGGCATCGGTGACGCGCAGGCCCTGCTTGAACTCCGACTGGATGCCGAGCTTGGTCAGCATCCGCGCGATCTGCGGCCCGCCGCCATGGCAGACGACGGGCTTCAGCCCCGATTGCTCGAGCAAGACGACGTCCTCGGCGAAATCCTCGGCGGTCGCCGCGTCGCCCATGGCATTGCCGCCATATTTGATCACGATGATCTCCTGATCGTAGCGCTGCATGTGGGGCAGCGCCTGGACCAGCAGGTCGGCCGATTGCGACGGCGTCAAATGGGCGTGGGCGGGGTTGATCATCGGTCGGGGCTCCGCGACGGCGCGCGAGGCATCCGCGCCGGGTGCGGTGTCTAGCGGAAGAAGCGGGCGCAAGGAAGCAGGCAAACGATCCGCTTCAGGCGCGGCGCGCGGCCTTCCGGATCGCGTCGGCCATGCGCGCGCGCCAGTCGGCGCCGTCGCTCTTGTAGGTTTCAATCAGGCTCGGCTCCAGGCGCAGCGTCACGACCTGCTTGGCCTCGTCGAGCCGGGGCCGGCCGGGACCGCGCGTAAGGGTGCCCTGGGCCGGACGGATCACCTTGTCCGCGATCGCGAACTCTGCACGGGCGATCTGGTCGTCGGTCCATTCCGGCCCATCATCGGGGTCAACGAAGGGCTGGGAGGACACGCTGTGCTTCGCGTTCATGACAATGCCTCATCGAAATTATATGTCGCGCCTCGCCGCGCGGCGTCCAGACCACCATCACGAGACGGCCGACGAGAAGCCCGTAAGTCAGGAAGCGCTCTTCGCCATAGCTGAAACGGTCGTCCAGCTGTGTCAGAACCGGACCGGCGAAAAGGGGCGCCGCATCGACGAAGTCGAGTCCACGCTTCCAAGGTCGCGTTACGTTTCGTGTCGTGGAACGTGATCTTCACAAGAGCTAATTATAGGGTCTGCTCGCCCGGCAAGTCAATTTTCGTATTACGAAAATGTCAGCCACGCCGTGCGAACAATGCCGACATCGCCAGCACCAGCCAGCCCCCCAGCATCAGGAAGCCGCCGATCGGCGCGGCGCGCGGGAACAAGGCCTCGCTGGAAAAGCCGCGCCGGGAGAGGTCGGCGGCGAAGAGCGCGACGCCCAGGATGATCAGGGAAAGCGCGATGCGCGCCACGAGATCGACGAGGTAGCCGGCCTTGCGAGCGGCGGTCGCGCCGAAAACCAGCGGCGCGTGAAACAGCAGCATCTGGCCGGCTGTCTGGACGTTGCTGGTGCCGGTGACATGGGCGGCCGAGGCCAGCAGCGCCACGCCGGCCAGCCCCATTAGGGCGGCCAGGACGAGATGGATCTTGGCTGCGGTCATCGGGGGCCCCTTGGCTGCACGCCTTTGCTGCGCCCCGTGGCGAGGCGAAGGCACGCTGGCTGGGTGCCGGGGCGGGCCGCCGGGGTCAAGCGGCAGCGGCAGCGTCCCGGTGACGCGGCGCGCGCCTTACTGCCCGTCGAACCAGGCCTTCCACTGCGGCACGGCCGTGGCGAAGGTGCCGCGATGGCTGGTGTCGCCGGTCGGCACCGCCTCGACCGTGTCGTTGCCGATCGCCTTTTGATAGGTCATCGGCAACTGGCCGATCTCGATGCGGATCGCCTCGTCGGTCAGGCCATAGAAGTTTCGCACCGGTGTCTTGATCACCCAGCGATAGGCGCTGGTCTGGGCCACGAGCCGGCCATAGGCCGAGTTGGCGAAGAACTGGGCGTCAAAATATTCCGGCCGGATCAGCTTCTTCAGGTCGGTTGGGACGTCGTTCTGGTTGAAAGGCTCGCGCAGATAGGCCTTGCGCGAGATCTCGTAGGTCTCGTCGGTCAGGACCGAGCGCGCGAGGCCGGGAATGTTATGGTAGTTTTCGAAAGAAAACACGTTGAGGATGAAGATCGTCGTGATCCAGCTCGCGTCGATCTTGCGCGGGAAATTCAGGAAGCCGTTGAAGGCTGCGAAGGCGTCGGCAGGCGCGCTGGCGGTGGTCGCAGCCTTCACCGGCATGCCGACCGCCTCGAGCCGCTCCAGCATGGCAAGCGTGACGAAGCCGCCCTGCGACCAGCCGCTGAGGAAGAGCTTGCTGTCCGAAAGCTTGAGATCGGCGAGCACGGCGCGGCTGGCGACCAGCATGTCGTAGGTCGCCTGCTGGTGGCTGCCCTTGACGAGATAGCCTTCCGGCTCCTTCGAGGCGCCCATTCCGAAGTAGTCGGCGCCGGTGACGAGATAGCCCTGCCCCGCGAACTGGGCGATCATCAGTTGCGTCTCGGGTGACTGCTCGGGAAAGGACGGGACCTGTTCCTTCCCGTAAACCGTGCCGTGCTGGTAGGAGACCATCGGGAAGACGGTTTCGGCCGTGTCCGGCACGGCCAAAAGCCCGGTGGCGGCGATCGGCCGGTTGCCCTGCTCGGGGACCACCGACGGATAGCTGACGCGGTAGAGCTTCACGGCATTGCGCGCCGGCGTGTAGCTGACGGTGACGCCGGCGAATTTCGGTGTGTCGGTGGTCAGGATCTGGTTGAGCCTGGCGACGTCCCAGCGCCCGATCAGTTCGTACTGGACACCCGACGTGACCTTGATCGGGGCCGACGGGGCCGGGGCTGTCGGAGCCGGAGCGGCCGTCTGGGCCTGGGCCGGGAGGCCGAACGTCATAACCGCCGCCAGCAGCGTGGCGAATGAGCGAATGCGAATCGATGGCGACATCAAGGCTCCCCCAGGGCCGCCGGGACGGAACGGACATCAGGCCCGACCGTCGCCGCGACGTGTCCGGCACCCTGCACAGCCGATGTAAAGATTTGGTGGCCGGCCCTCTATCAGGCGCGCCTCAGCCGCGCTCCGCCAGAACCCGCCCAACGGCGGCGCGCAGTTCGGGGATGCCGAGACCGGTCTCGCTGGACGTCATCAGCACTTCGGGGAAGGCGGCGGGGCGGCGCTTGATCTCGTCATAGGTCGCCTCGCGCATGAACTGCTGGTCGGCGGGCTTGAGCGCGTCGCCCTTGGTCAGCACGACCTGATAGGACATCGCCGCCTTGTCGAGCGTCTCGAGCACGGCGTTGTCGACGTCCTTGAGGCCGTGGCGGGCGTCGATCAGGAGATAGACGCGCATCAGATTGGGCCGGCCGCGCAGGTAATTGTGGATCAGGTTCGTCCAGGAGGCGACCTTGGCCCGGCCGACGGCGGCATAGCCGTAGCCCGGCATGTCGACGATGGTCAGGCGCTCGTCGCCGCCGACCTGGCGGAAGAAATTGAGCTGCTGGGTGCGGCCGGGCGTATGCGAGGTCCGCGCCAGGGCGTTGCGGCGCGTCACGGCGTTGATCAGGCTCGACTTGCCGACATTGGAGCGGCCGGCAAAGGCGATCTCGTGGCCGACCATGCTCGGCAGGTCGTCGATATGGGTCGAGGCCCAGACAAAATCCCACGGCCCCTCGAAGAGCTTGCGGGCGGATTCGATCTCGTCGTCGGTGAAGGGTGTGGTCAAGCTGGAGGTCATGGGTCGCGATCTTGGCTTCTGCCTGTTGATCAAAAACAGAAGCCCTCATCCTGAGGAGCCGCAAAGCGGCGTCTCTAAGGATGCTTCAGATGGCGCTGGCTGGAGCATCCTTCGAGACGCAGCCTGAAGGCTGCTCCTCAGGATGAGGGCTGAGGATGTCCTGTGTTCTACACGGCCGCGCGCAGCGCGTCGATGTCGGCGCCGGCGATCGCCGCGACATTGCGGCCGATCTTGTCGGCCTCCCAGTCCCACCAGGCGATCGCCAGGAGCGCGGCGACCGTTTGCTCGGGAAAACGCATTCTCGCGACACGCCCGGGATTGCCGACAACGACCGCATAGGGCGGCACATCCCGCGCCACCTGCGCGCGGGTGCCGATGATGGCCCCGTCGCCGACGGTGACCCCGGGCATGATCACCGCCTCGCGGCCGATCCAGACGTCGTTGCCGATGATCGTGTCGCCGCGATGGGGCTGGTTCTTGACGTCGGGTGCGCAGTCGATGCCGAACATCTGGAACGGATAGGTCGAGAAGCCGCCCAGCGGGTGGTTGGCACCGTTCATGACGAATTGCGCGGCTTGGGCGATCGCGACGAATTTGCCGATGATCAGCCGGTCGCCGATGAAATCGAAATGGTAGCGGACGCAGCGGGCGACGAAATGCTCGGGGCCACGCGAGTCGTCATAATAGCTGTAGTCGCCGACCTCGATCAGCGGGTGATCGACGATCGCCCTCAGGAAAGCCGTGCCCTTCCAGCCGGGGATGGGATGGCGTGTGAGCGGATCGGGCAGCGGCATCGGTTCTAAAAGGCAAAGGGCGGGAAACCCGCCCTTCGCTCCTCACTTCTTGTTGCTGTTGGCAGGCTTGCCCGGCGCCGATGCGGGCGCTGGCGAAACCGCAGCGGGGGCCGGATCGGGCTTCTTGCCGAACATGCTCTTGATGTTGTCGAAGAGCTCGATCTTCACCCCGAACTTTCGCATGATGTAGCCCTGCTGCAGGACCGAGAGCAGGTTGTTCCAGGTCCAGTAGATCACCAGGCCTGCAGGGAACGAGCCGAGCAGGAAGGTGAAGAACACCGGCATCCAGGTGAACATCATCTTTTGGATCGGGTCCGGCGGCTCGGGGTTCATCTTCATCTGCACGAACATCGTAATGCCCATCAGGATCGGCCAGGCGCCGATCAGCAGGAAGGCCGGCACGGCGAAGGGAAGCAGGCCGAACAGGTTGAAGATCGAGGTCGGGTCCGGCGCCGCCAGATCGCGGATCCAGCCGAAGAACGGCGCGTGCCGCATCTCGATGGTGATAAACAGGATCTTATAGAGCGCGAAGAACACCGGAATCTGCACCAGCACCGGCCAGCAGCCGGCGAGCGGGTTGATCTTCTGGGTCTTGTAGAGCTCCATCAGCGCCTGCTGCTGCTTCATCTTGTCGTCGGCATAGCGCTCGCGGATGGCCAGCATTTCCGGCTGAACCGCCTTCATCTTCGCCATCGAGGCGTAGGACTTGCTGGCGAGCGGGAAGAAAACGCCCTTCAGAAGCAGCGTGACGACCAGGATCGCAACGCCGAAGTTGCCGACATGCTTAAAGATCCAGTCGAGCAGGAAGAACATCGGCTTGGTGATGAAGTAGAACCAGCCCCAGTCGATCAGAAGATCGAAGCGTTTGATGCCAAGGGTCTGCTCGTAGCCATTGATCGCGGCGACTTCCTTGGCGCCGGCGAAGAGACGTGCCGTGCTTTCAGCGTTGGCGCCCGGCGCGACCGTCACGGCCTCGGCCAGGAAATCGGCCTGATAGGTGCGCTGCGCCCCGGTCTGGACCGAGGAGAAGCGGCCCTCATAGCGGCGGGACTGGTCGGGAACGACGGTCGCGGCCCAGTATTTGTCGGTGATGCCGATGAAGCCGCCGACGATGTCCTTCCAGACGCGGCCATTGGTGCCGGGCGACAGCAGCGGCTCCTTGTCGACATGGTCGTAAGTGAATTCCTGCAGGCCCTGCTCGCCGAGCACGCCGATCAGGCCTTCATGCAGCACGTAATAGCCAAGCGTCGGCGGGCGGCCGTGGCGGACGACCTGGGCATAGGGGAACAAGGTGACGGCGGCGCCGCCCTTGTTCTGGACCTCGTCCTTGACCGAGAACATCGCATTCTCGTCGATCGTCACAATGCGGCGAAACAGCAGGCCCTGGCCATTGTCCCAGGTCAGGGTCAGGGGCTTGGCCGGCGTCAGCACCTGTGCGTCGGGCGTCCAGACGGTCGTGGCATTGGGCAGCGGAACGGATGTGCCCGGTGCTGCAACCCAGCCGAAATCGGAATAATAGCCGTTGGGGCCGCCCAGCGGCGAGAGCAGCACGATGATCGGGCTGTTGGGATCGACCGTCTCGCGGAAGGCTTTCAGCGAGATATCGTCGATGCGCGCGCCAGTCAGCGAAATCGAGCCGGTGACCTTAGGCGTGTCGATCCGCACGCGCGGACTCTGGGCCAGGGCCTGGTCTCGCGTCACCGCGATCGCGCCGACCGGTGCTGCGCCCGGCACCGAGGTCGCCGCCTGGCCGGGCACGCTCGATGGCGAGGGCGCCACACCGGTTCCAGGCGCCGGCTGGCCGAGGGCCTGCTGGTTCTGCTGCGCGATCTGCTGCTGCTTCTCCATCTGCGGCTTGGCATAAAAATATTGCCAGCCGAGAAGGATGACCACCGAAAGCGTGATCGCCAGAAGCAGGTTGCGGTTGTCTTCTTTCATCATGATCGGAAACAGATCTCGCTGACGCCCCGTCGGGCTCTAGGGATTCAGTTGCTCTAGGATGTGGGGTCGGCGTCGCCGGTGTGGACCTTCGGCTCCGCCCCGCTCGGCTTGGCCCCGCTCGGCTTGGTCATATCCGTCTTGGCGGCACCTGCCTTGGACACCATTGCTTTGGACGCACTTGCCTTGGCCGGGCGGGGCTTGCGGCCCTGCCCCTGCGGCCGGGCGCGCTCGACCGCGATGGACAATTCGGACACGAGCGTGGCGAAACTGGCGGTCAATGTCTCCGGCCGCGCGACGATCACGACGTCGCAGGGCGTGCTCGTCTGTGTCGCGAAGGCCTGGTGCGCCGCAACGCGCAGGCGCCGGCGGATGCGGTTGCGCTTGACGGCGTTGCCAACCTTGCGCGACGCGGTCAGGCCAAGACGCAGGCCCTGGGGCTCGGCTGCCTCGTCGGCGCCGCGCTGCGGCGCGTCCAGCACCTGGACGGTGAAGGCGGACGAACGAAAACGGCGGCCTTGATCGGCCGCCGCCAAAAATTGCTTGCGTTGCGTCAGACGGGCGAGGCGCATGGCGATTGGCCAGTCTTCCGGATCAGGCGCGCGGACATTACGCGCCTGTCGCTCAGGCCGAGAGCTTCTTGCGGCCGTGAGCGCGACGAGCTGCGATGACCTTGCGGCCGCCGACAGTCGCCATGCGGGCGCGATAGCCATGGCGGCGCTTGCGAACCAGCTTGCTGGGTTGATAGGTTCTCTTCATCGTCCGTCTCCGGGGCCTTGCCAGCGCGGCGGTCGCGGCTTCCAGAGGAAGCGTGGCCAACCGAGCCTGTCATGCGATAAGGGTCCGCGCCACCCCGAGGGCTGCGCAAGTCGCGGGCTTATGACGGATGGGCCGGTCCAAGTCAATGCCGAAGCGCGCGGCTGCGACGAAGCTTCGCGGCTGTTTCCGGGCTGGCGAAAACAGTTGGGCGCGCTTGCGCTGGCGCCGCATATCACCGATATAGCGCCCGGGAGGTTGGCGAGGGACGTCTCACTCGCCAACCGGGTCAGGTCCGGAAGGAAGCAGCCCTAACGAGACCGAACGGGTCTTCGTCCAGCCTCCCACCTGCCAGCTGATGTGTCGGTGCGCTGTCCAGGGTGCGCGGTCGCGAAGGCGTGCGCTTGATGTCGATTAGACACCGATTTGCGAGCCCGATCGCCGTCGCCGTGTTTCTCATTGGCTTGACCGGTTTCATACCATTTTGCATCCGCGCAGCGGATTGCAGCCAGCACGGTGCGGGCCGTTCAGGCTGAAAGTGGCAGATCTGAGCGGGTCGCATACTTCTGGGATCTCAATGAGGATTGCACTGTCAAGCGAGGCTTCAACGTCCGCGTCGGGCGGATGCCGAGGCATGGCACGGTGCGTCTGGAAAAGGCGCAGGCGACAATGACAGAGCAGTGGGCTCGTCAAGCCAGTTCGCCCAGGCGCTCGACTCTTGCAACACGATGCATGGGCCGGACGGTGGCGGTGATATACGCCTTCTACCAGTCTCGTTTTGGCTATGTTGGGTTCGATGATCTGATGCTGATCGTGGCGTCTGCGGATCGCGCAACCGAGCTTCACAGAGAAATTAGACTCGCAGTGAAATAGGCGGCTCGTCGATCCGGCGATAACGTGTGTTGACTGTGTCGCCACGCTCGGGCGTGATGCCAAGACAAGAGAGCGGGGTGTCGATGCGGCGGTTGACTGGACTGCACATGATTTCCGGCGCCAGCATTCTCGCGCTCGGCTTAACAGTCGCGTCTTCGGCACGGGCGCAATTGGAAGTGACAAGTGATCGCATGGTTTCGCGTTTTGTCGCGAGTGGCAAGGAAGAGAGAGTTGGGTTCTTTTGGGGCCTCAACGACGATTGTACGGTCCAGCGCGGCTTCAACGTCAGCATTGCCCAACTGCCACGGCAAGGTCAGGCTAGGCTTGAAAAGACGCTTCAGGTACTTGGTCGTCGATTGCTCGCACGGATCTCGGGAAGTGGCCTTCAGGCCGAACGGCTGCGTCGTTGCGTTGGTGTCGAAGTCCCCGTCATTTCCTTGTTTTATCGTTCCCAGCCGGGCTTTGTCGGCTTTGATGAACTGGTGGTCTTGAGAACAACGCCTGATGGACGCCGTCAGCAGCGGCGTGACGTCCGGATCGCCGTGAGGCCCTGAAATGCGATCAGCGGCGAAGGCCGCGAAACGGGCGTTGACCCCCGCCCGGCGAAACGCCACACCAGACCCATGAGCGACGACACGCACGCAAGCCCGCCCGCCGATGAGCCGGGCTTCGCCGGCTTCGACCCGGCGCCCGTCGTCGTGCCTGCAACTGCCCCGACCATGTCTGCAATCACGCCTGTCTCGCCGTACCGCGTCCTGGCGCGCAAATACCGTCCGGCGCATTTCGGCGATCTGATCGGCCAGGATGCGATGGTGCGGACCCTGACCAACGCCTTTGCGGCCGGCCGAATTCCCCAAGCCTGGATGCTGACCGGCGTGCGCGGCGTCGGCAAGACGACGACCGCCCGCATCCTGGCGCGGGCGCTTAACTATCAGACGGAAGATGGCGGCGGCGCGCCGACGACCGACCTCCGGGAGTTCGGCGTCCACTGCAAGGAGATCATCGAGGGCCGGCACATCGACGTGCAGGAGATCGACGCGGCCTCCAACAACGGCGTCGACAACATCCGCCAGATCAACGACGCGGTGCGCTACGCACCCGTGTCGGCCCGCTACAAGGTCTACATCGTCGACGAAGTGCACATGCTCTCGACGGGCGCCTTCAACGCGTTCCTCAAGACGCTGGAGGAGCCGCCGCCGCATGCGCGCTTCATCTTTGCGACGACCGAGATCCGCAAGGTGCCGGTGACGGTTTTGTCGCGCTGCCAGCGTTTCGACCTGCGCCGCGTCGATGCCGGGCTTCTGGTCTCGCATCTGTCGGGCATCTGCCGGGCAGAGAATGTCGAGGCGGAGGACGAGGCACTCGCAGCAGTGGCGCGGGCAGCGGAAGGCTCGGTGCGCGATTCGCTCTCGATCCTCGACCAGGCCATTGCGCATGCGGCCGGCACGATCACGCTCGAAGACGTCCGCTCGATGCTCGGGCACGCCGACCGGGCCCGTGTCATCGACCTGTTCGAGGCGGTGATGAAGGGCGATATCGCGGCTGCGCTGGGTGAGCTTCGCGCGCAGTACGATGCGGGGGCCGACCCGAGCGTGGTGCTGACCGATCTCGCCGAGTTTACCCATCTGGTGACGCGGCTCAAACTCGTGCCCGACGCGGTCAAGGACAACAGCCTCGCCCAGGCCGAGCGCGTGCGCGGCGGCGATTTCGCCCAGCGCCTGTCGATCCGCATCCTCGCCCGGACCTGGCAGATGCTGCTCAAGGGCCTCAGTGAGGTCAAACAGGCCGACCGGCCGATCATGGCGGCCGAGATGGTGCTGGTGCGCCTGGCGCATGCCGCCGACCTGCCGACGCCCGACGAAGCGATCAAGATGCTGCGCGATGGCACGGGCGCGGCGCCGTCGGGCCAGGGCGGTGGTTCGGGCCAGGGCGGCGGCGCGGGTTATGGCAATGGCGGCAATGGTGGGGCTTCGGCGCCGCGCGCGGTTTCGGGCGGCGGCAACACGGCGCTGGCCGCGCGACCGATCCTCGCCAGCGCCAATCCGATGCCTGAGATGGCTGCCGCGCCGCGCGCCCAGGCGCAGCCCGCCGTCATGGTGGCCTCGCTGGAGGATGTCGTCGCGCTCGCTTCGCAGCATCGCGACGTCACCTTAAAGCTTGCACTCGAGCGCGATGTCCGGCTCGTGCGCTTCGAGCAGGGCCGGATCGAGTTTTCGCTGGCGGCGGGCAGTTCGCGCACGATCGCGACCGATCTTTCGCGCCGCCTCAAGGAATGGACCGGCCAGACCTGGATGGTGGCCGTGGTCAATGGCGAGGGCGGCGCCACGCTGCGCGAGCAGGCCGAGGCGGTGAAGGGCCGGCGCGAGAGCGACGCCGCCTCGCACCCGGCCGTGAAGGCGGTTCTGGAACGCTTCCCCGGCGCGCGCATTGTCGATGTGCGCGACCCGCGCGCGGCTGAAGCCGACGTTCCGGCCGTCGCCGCGGTCGCCGACGAATACCTGCCCGACGGCGAGCCGCTCTTCGACGATGGCGAGCCGGATTTCGACGGCATCGATTTCTGACAGATCAAGGGAGACGAACGCGATGCGCGACATCATGGGCCTGATGAAGCAGGCGCAGGAGATGCAGCAGAAGATGGCCGATGTTCAGGCCGAACTCGACATGATCGAGGTCGAGGGCTCAGCCGGCGGCGGCATGGTCACGGTGACGATGACCGCCAAGGGCGCGATCAAGGCCGTCAAGATCGACCCCGCGCTGATGGTGCCCGATGAGCGCGAGATCCTCGAGGACCTGATCGTCGCCGCCAGCACGGATGCCCGCTCGCGCGCCGACCGCGTGATGCAGGAGCGGATGGCCGAGATCACCAAGGGCCTGCCGATCCCGCCCGGGATGAAGTTGTTTTGAGACAAGTGCGAGCCGCTCACTGTCTTTCCGGAGCTTCGCGCAGCGAAGAACCCGGAATCCACGACCTGGCGATTGCGGAAGCGAGAATGCTGGCGAAGGTGTTTACCCAGTCGTGGGTTCCGGGTTCGGCCTGCGGCCGCCCCGGAATGACAGCGTAGATCGATGTCGCGAGCCATCGCCGGCCCCGAGATCGAGCGGCTGATCCAGTTGCTCGCCAAGTTGCCGGGGCTAGGGCCGCGCTCGGCGCGGCGCGCGGCGCTGCATCTGGTGAAGAAGCGCGAGGCGCTGCTGGGGCCGCTCGCCGAGGCGATGGCCGTCGCCAGAGAGCGCATCGTCGTGTGTTCAAGCTGCGGCAATGTCGATACCAGCGATCCCTGCTCGCTGTGCCGCGACCCGCGCCGCGATGACGGGCAGATCGTCGTCGTCGCAGATATCGGCGATCTCTGGGCGCTGGAGCGTTCAGGCGCGGTGGCGGGGCGCTATCATGTGCTGGGCGGCGTGCTCTCGGCGCTGGACGGAGTCCGACCGGAGCATCTGGCACTCGAATCGCTGGTCGCGCGTGCCTCGGAGCCTGACGTTCGCGAGATCATCCTGGCGCTCAGCGCCACGGTCGACGGCCAGACCACGGCGCATTTCATCACCGATCTGCTGGCCCATCTGCCGCTTAAGGTGACGAAGCTCGCCCATGGCGTGCCGGTCGGCGGCGAGTTGGACTATCTCGATGACGGCACGCTGGCCGCTGCGATCCGCCAGCGCACGGGCTTCTGAAAACGCTGTCAGAACTTGTAGCCGACGCTGGCGCGCAGCGCATGCGTCGTCGGTTCGTGGCGGACCGTCAGTCCGAGCAGGGGGCCGCGCCCGGTCTGGTTGATCTTGCCGAAATCGGTGTAGCGGTATTCGGCGCCCAGGATCAGGTTGTCCGTATAGGCGAAATTGACGCCCGCGCCGGCCGTCCAGCCGGTCCGCGACCGGTCCGCGGTCTCGGCGAGCCCCGTGGCGGCATTGGCCAGATGATAGTCGAAATCGGTGAAGCTCGCGCCGCCGGTGGCGTAGATCATGAAACGGTCGAGCGCAAAGCCGACCCGGCCGCGCAGCGAGCCCTGCCAGTCGCGCTTGACCCGCGCCGCGATGCCCGGCGCGATCAGCGTCTCGCCGGTATCGAGCGCCTCGATATCGCCCTCGACGCCGAACACGATGCTGCCCGCCTGGTAATTGAAGCCGGCATGGGCGCCGCCCAACGCGCTGTCGGAGCTCTGGCGGAAGGCCAGGCCATTGAAGGCGCGCCCGATCGTGTCGGAAAAGCGGGTGCGCTCCTGCCCCCAGGCATAACCGGCCTGCACGCCGAGATAGACGCCGGTCCATGAATAGAAGCCCGGCAGCGCGGGAGCGGGCGGCAGCAGGCGCGACGACGGCATGTCGGCCGCGGATGTCACCGAGGCCAGACAGCTCAACGTGCCACAGAGGAGGGCGAGGCGTGCAAGGCCCGGCTTTGGCTGGATCGTCATCGCGGCCTCTACTCATCAACGACACGGACAGGCCCGCCTGTCGGCAGCGGGTATGCCGATGATCAGAAAGCATTAAGGTTAATGACCGCCTAACTGGCCCCCGCCGGTGACCCGGGAACCTTCGCGGCCGGACCCTGTTGATTTGCGGTGCCGCCGCGACGAAGCTGCCGCGGCAGTGGAGAGCATCTTCGCATGGGGCTTCTGAAACGGATCACGGGCGCGGCCGGCGCCGGCGTTGCCTTGGGCTACGTCGCCGAGGCCGTCACGAACCGGCTGTCGCGCCGCAGGCGCGAGAGCGCGCGGGGCCGCATGGCCGACACGCCCTTGCAGATGACCTGGCTCGGCTGGAAGGACGTTCTGCTGCGCTTCGGCGGCAATGTCGCCGATAACCGCATCAGCTCGCTGGCCGGCGCGGTTGCCTTCTTCACCCTGCTTTCGCTGGTTCCCGCCCTGTCGCTGCTGGTGACGATCTATCGCTACATCACCGACCCTGCGACCATCGCCGAGCAACTGGACGCGGTGACCACGGTCTTCCCGCAGGCGGCCCGCGAACTCATTCACGAACAGGCCATGCGGCTGGCGGCTCAGGACGTCTCGGCCTTATCCCTGACCTTCCTCATCAGTTTCCTCGTCGCGTCCTGGTCGGCCAATGCCGCGGTGAAGGCCGTGTTCGATGCGCTCAACATCATCTATCGCGAGCAGGAGAAGCGCAGCTTCCTGAAGCTCAATCTCATGTCCTTTGCCACGACGATCAGCGGGATTTTTCTTCTCGTCACGGCCTTGATCGTCATTGCCAGCCTGCCCGTGGTCACGGCGCTGTTTCCGCAGGCTTTCGAGGTCGAAAGGCTGATACGGCTCGTGCGCTGGCCGTCCTTCTTTGTCATGGCGACGCTGGCCATCGCCTGCCTCTACTGGATCGGGCCGAGCCGCGAGCGCGCCCGCTTCATCTGGGTGATGCCGGGGGCTGTTGCCGCCGCCCTGCTGTGGGCCGCGGCCTCCTGGGCGTTCTCCTGGTACGTCGGGACACTGGGCAACTACACCGCGACCTATGGCTCGCTCGCCACCGTCGTGGTGTTCATGACCTGGCTCTGGCTGTCGGCCATGATCGTGCTCGGCGGCGCCGAGCTCAATGCCGAACTCGAACACCAGACGGCGCTGGATACGACCACCGGCCGGCCAAAGCCGCTGGGCCTGCGTGGCGCGATGATGGCCGACCGGATCGGACCTCCTGCCGCGCGCGAGAGCCGCAGGTCGATCCTGGGCTGATGGCTTTCGTATGAAGCCGATGCCGCTGGTGCCCCGCAGCGAGGCATTGAAGATCAGCGGCCGATCCGGTTGCGATGCTGCAACCATGGACTTGCAGGAGATGGGGGAGACAGAAGGCGCGGGGCGGCGCATTCAGCTATCGGGCCGCAACGATGCCGCCAGTGATAGAGGCCGCGATGTTCAGCAGCGAAGATCGGATATCACCCGCGCCTGCCGGCATGGAGGCCCTGGATGCGCCGTGGCATATCGGTGCGGTGACTTTGCGCGTTTTCGATCTTGCCGGCATGACCGCATTCTATCGTGACGCCATCGGCCTTTCCCTCATCGACCGTGGCGAGACATCGGCAGTCCTGGGCGTGGGCAGCACGGTTTTGGTGCGACTGGTGCAGGGCGCAAGGCAGCCCAGCTCACCGGCCGGCCTGTTTCATCTCGCGATCCTGCTGCCCTCACGCCGGGATCTCGCCGACTGGCTCGCCCATGCGGTGGCCAGCGGTGTGCCGCTCGAAGGCGCTTCGGACCATCTCGTCAGCGAGGCCATCTACCTCTCGGACCCGGAAGGGAACGGCATCGAAATCTATCGCGACCGGCCGCGTAGCGCCTGGCCGCGTCGGGATGGGGCCCTGCTGATGGCGACCGACAGGCTCGATCTCAACACGCTCCTGGCGGAAGCCGGCCAGCGTGCCTATGCCGGGGTGCCGTCGGAAACACGCATGGGACATGTCCATCTGCGGGTCGGCGATACGACCGCAGCCGAGGCCTTTTATTCAGACGTTCTCGGACTGGATGTGATGGTGCGCTACCCCGGCGCCAGTTTTCTCGCCAGCGGCGGTTACCACCACCACGTTGCCGTCAATGTCTGGAACAGCCGTGGCGCCAAACCAAGGGAAGCCGGCGATGCGGGGTTGGAGAGCTTCGAACTGATGGCCCAGGACGCGACCGCTTATAATGCGATGCACGCGCGCTTCCTGTCGGCGGGAGGCTCAAATTCGGCCGAAGGGCCCGTGATCGCCGATCCGTGGGGCAACCGCATCATGCTGACGGTCGCGGCGGCCAGGCTTAAGCCTCTGCAGGGCTGACCATCTGGACGGCCTTGCGCGCTTCAGGCGGTCTATCGGTGCCCGGCGAGGCGACGGCCTCCGACACGAACCGCACGATCTCATACGTGGAAAACGGCTTCCGCAGGAAGCGGACATTGCGCAGGGGTTCCGGCACCTCCCCGGGCGTCGAACCTGAAACGAAGGCGAACGGCGTACCCTTTTTGAGAAGCCTTGCCGCGACCTCGAATGTTTTGCCGCCGACCACGTCGATGTCGAGGAGCGCGCAGGACAATTTGGCAGCGGCAGCGCGCTGAGCCTGCGTGACCGATTCGACGATGATCAACTCGGCTACGGGGCCAAACTGCTCGGCGACGGCCGTTTCGATATCCATCGCGATGAACGGATCGTCTTCAACGATCAGGATGCGGATTTCAGTCATGATTTCCGGCTCCTTTCTGGCGCTGCCAAGCGAATCATTGTCAGGGCAACGTCATCGGGTGATCAATGTTCCTAGCCGCGACATGATGCCGGTCGCAGTTGAATCAAATTCTCCCGAATTTACGTTGCCAGGGTTAGCAAAACGTAACCCTGGCAACTGATGGGACAGGTCAGCGGCGCCGAGCAGGGCGAACCAACGACAATTCGAAGCCGGTTACGCCGATCGCGACATTGATGCCGCGCGAGCCCTGCAGCGAGAGCGGCTGCAGAGTGACTTCATTGTTGTTGCCGCCGACGAGCAGGTTGGCGCTGCCGCCGACGCCAGCCGAGGCACCCGCCGTCGCGCCGCCATAGCGGCCCGACAAGGCGCCCAGCGGCGCACGGGCATAGGGCCCATAGACGCGCCAGGACATTGCGCTGCTGCGGATCGTGCCGAGATCCAGCCCGAAATTGCGGACAACGCCGACATAACGCTGAGCCGGGCCACGCCGTGGGGTGAAGGTGCAATTCATCGGACGCTGCGACGTCACCACCAGACCGATGCCGGCGCCGACATTGCAGTTGAGGCGCCCTGTCGGGGCCCCCGACTGGGCCGATGACGGCAACGTTGAAACCAGGAGGCCCGCTGCCGCGACGAAGGCCGCGAGGACCGGCGAGGCCGGCCGGAAGTGCCGAATGATCATTTTGAGCTCCTGTCATGATTGCGGCCATGAAACGCCCCATGGCAGGCACAGTTCCAGCCAAACTGGAACAGGCAGGCTTGAGCCGCGTTTACACGACCTCGTGTTTTCACAATCATCCGGCTGAAGAAAGGTCGCGTGTGGTGCATTCGGATCAGACCCGCTTTCCCACCGAGTTTCAGGCTGACGGCGGATCGCAGACACCGCCCTTCTGGGAGCTCGAGAGGCTGATCGACCAGGGTTTCACGCGCGATCTGGCGCTTGACGTTCTCGCGACGCGGCCCTTGCCCGCGCGCGCGTCGCTGAGATTTCTCCCGAGGCACGGCGTCCCGGCGCGTACCGATCTTTCAGCCAGACTTCACTGACAGAAGCGGCTCGATGCGGCGCGCCGCGGCTGAATGTCGACATGAATATGATTGGCATGGGCGGCGTCCGAACCGGGGCCGAGGCTGGTCATGAAGGCCCCGCAGGCGGACTGCCTGATCGCGGTCAAAAACGCGCCATGGCCCGGACCATCGGGCTTTTCGACCATCACCACCTGCTCGTCCTTGCCCTCGCCGACCACCACCGCGAAGATATCGAGTGCGCCGCCGGTGGAATGCTCGCTGAGCTTGCCGGTCGCAGCTCGGTTGCGCCGCCTGCATTCGTGACCGCCGCCGACACGCAATGCCGTCAGATCCCGGTCGAAATGCCCCTTCGCCAGTGGCTGGACGCTGGTTTCCAGCCAGGCCGCGACCGTGGTCGCCATTGTGCAGCTCACAACAATCGGGGGCTGCAGGGCAATCCGGCGCCGCGCCGTCGCTGGCCCCACCATTACCCCGGCCATGACCACAGGCTCGACCACGGCGCAGGCGGCATCCTTGGCCTGTGCCTTCCCTGCTTCCACCGTGCCTGCCCGGACCTCGTCGCCGTGGACGGCGATCAGCGCTGCAAGGCAGCCCGTCTCGGACACCGGCGCCGCGCTGGCGCCTGGCTTGCCAGGTTCCGGGGCGGCGACTGCCGGGTCGGCGACAGGGGCCTGAACGGGCTTCGGCGCCGGCTCGGTGGAAGGCGCTGGTGGCGATGTACGGGCCGGCAGATCGGCAGGGCGTCGCGGCGGCAGGGTTTCTGCCGAGAGCGGCTGCGCCCACGCCATGACCGGGCTCCCGAGTAGAACGGCAAGCAGGGTCGATGCCAGATAGCGGCACCAACGCTTTCGTGTCGGGAGCAACAGGGACGTCAGATGTCGAGCGCCGCGGCGCTGGCGACGGCCACAGCCGTCACGGCCGCCAGGGCCACGGACAGCACCTGGCCGGTCAGGGCATCTGGCGGGACAATGCCGCCGAAGAGTGCCGCGCCAATCGAGGCCGCAGCAATCAGGGCCGCTATGCAGGTCATGGCCATGGCGTTTCGCCTCGCGGCATGAGGATTCGCGCTTTATGCGTTTGCAATCCTTAACGCTGACGCCAGCCGCTTGTTCCACGACGAAGGGGCGACTCTGCCGGCTCATGCAAAAGCCCGCGGCGCCGGGCGCCACGGGCCTTTGACAGTTAGGGTTGAGCCAATCAGGCGGCCTTGCGGCCGGCCCGACGGTCGAAGAACAGAGCCTGACTGATTGCGGCTTTCACAGCCTCGGGCTGGAACGGCTTGGTGATCAGGAAAGCGGGCTCCGGCCGGTCACCCGTCAGAAGCCGCTCTGGATAGGCGGTGATGAAGATCACCGGCACATCGATCGTGGCAAGGATTTCATTGACCGCGTCCAGACCCGAGCTGCCATCGGCGAGCTGGATGTCGGCAAGAACCAGCCCGGGGCGCTTCTTGGCGACGAGCGCGATCGCCTCGCGCTGTGTCCTGGCGACACCGGTGACGGTGTGGCCGAGTTCCTCGACCATGGTCTCGATGTCGAGCGCGATGATCGGCTCGTCCTCGATGATCAGCACGTCGGTGGCGACCTGCTCGGCGATCTCCTGCCCGGCCGTCTGGACGAGCGCGGCCGCATCGGCGGGCGAGACTTCCATGATCGCAGCGACTTCATCGATCGAGAAACCCTCGACCGTGCGCAGTAGGAAGGCCTGGCGCGGCCGTGGCGTCAGCGCCTCGAGGTTCCGCTCGACCGGGGTGCGGTTCAGCGTGACCGGCGCGCCGGGATCGCTGGTGTTGAGACCAAACGACGACCACAGCGTCAGAAACGTGCGATACAGCCCAAGGCGCGGATTGATATCGCGCGGGAAGGCGGCGGGATCGAGCACGAGCGCCTCGAGCATCGCGACGACGTAAGCGTCGCCGCTGTTTTGAGTACCGGTCAAGGCGCGAGCGAATCTGCGCAAATAGGGCAGATGCGGCGCAATTTCCTTGGCAATCGACATGGAGATGTCCCTTTTAAACGTGCCGGAAATGAGCACCGCAGATGGCCTGCTGACAAGTAATTTATTTTTTCGCGGAACCGGAACCATTTGACGAAAGGCCCGTTGAACCGAGCTACCAGTGTCGGTATCGCCCACCGACGGGGCATACGACCAATATCGAAATGACCGGGACCTGCTGGAAAAGCAGGCCTGGATTTGGCGCGAGGGCTGACATGAGCGACGTGGATTCAGGAATGGCAGCGCCCGAGGGCGGAGACCATGACCATGAGGTGATGCTTGATCCAAGGGTCCAGGAATCGATCGGACGCTCGCTGAAAGCCCATTACGACGACATCGTCAGCGCGCCCGTGCCCGACAAGTTTCTGGTGCTGCTGGCCCAGCTCGAGGCAACCGAACACCGCGCCGCCGGAGTATCGACCGATGAGCGCAACTGAGTTCAAGGACGGCCTCATCAAGGAGATCCCTAACCTGCGTGCCTTTGCGGCCTCGCTGTCGGGCTCGATGCAGCTGGCCGACGACCTGGTTCAGGATACGCTGCTGAAGGCTTGGGGCAACTCCGACAAATTCGAGCCGGGGACGAGCCTGCGCGCCTGGCTGTTCACCATCCTGCGCAACACCTATTACTCGCTGTATCGCAAGCGCGGTCGCGAGGTGCAGGACAGCGAAGGCACCTACGCCGAGCGGATGGCGACGCATGGCAACCAGGAAAGCCATCTCGACCTCGCCGATTTCCGCAAGGCTTTGGCCAAGCTGCCCGAGGAACAGCGCGAAGTGCTGATCATGGTCGGCGCGACCGGCCTGTCCTATGAAGAGACGGCCGAGATCTGCGGCGTCGCGATCGGCACGATCAAGAGCCGGGTCAACCGCGCCCGGACCAAGCTCGCCGAGCTGTTGTCGATCGGCAGCCTCGACGATCTCGGGCCCGACCGCCAAAGCGCAGCTGCCATCCAGAGGGTTGGTTCCGAAATCGTCGGACCCTAATGCGGCTCTCGCGCTTTCGCACCGTTCGCGGACGGCTTTTGGCTTTGCTGGTGGCGATCGCCTTGCCGATCGCCTGCCTGACGGCTTTGGCGGCGCTGACCACCTACCACACCGTGATCGCCGCCATCGAGGTTGCCCAGGCCCGGACGGCGGATGATTTCGCTGTTCGCACGCGTGTCTGGCATCGCGGTGTTCTGCGAACCCTCTTGGCATCGGGATCGGTGATCGCAAGCAGCGGCCTGGCGGGCGTCGATTGCCAAGCCTCGATCCGCGGCCTGCTGGCCCATACCCCGGGCTACCGGGCCATCCGCTTCGTGCTGACCGATGGTCGAGTTTGCTTTGCTTCGACCGATCCGAGCATCACCGAAACCGCCGCTTTCGACATCGCGCAACGGCTGGACACGCTGCCGCGATCCGTCACCCGATCGACGGTGGGTCTGCCGGCCGCCCGTTTCGACCAGGTCTCGGTCGATGGACGCGACCATCTTGTCAGCCAGGTTCGGCTGACGAGCGATGCGACCCTGCGCGAGGGGCTGCTACTGGCCGATCCCGATCTGCTCGACCAGGTCTTCGATCTCGGCGGGAGCGGGGATGGCGTCAATGTCGCCATGGTTTCGCGCGGCGATACCATTGTCATGCATCGTGACGATGGCGGGGCCGACGATGTGTCCTGGCTACCAGAGCAGAGGGTCTTCCCCGACCACGGCCAGCGCTGGAAGGGACGCAGCCGGGCCGGCGTCAACCGCACCTATGCGGCGAGGCTGGTCACCGCGCCCGATCTCTATATCGTCGCCAGCTTCAGCAACATGCCGGAGCAAGCGGCCCGCACTCAGTTTCTCGTGCTGCTGATCGCGCCGATCCTCACGCTGGTCCTTTTGTGTCTGGTCTATCTGCGGGCGATCGACCAGCATTGCATTCGCTGGCTGCGCGGTATCGAGGGCGCCGCGCGGGCCCGCTCGACCCAGCCCAATGTCAGGGCCGAGATCGCCGACGACATGCCCGCCGATATCCGCAGTGTCGCGGAAGCGTTCAATACAATGGTCAACGAGCAGGAGGTGCGCCAGCGCCGACTGCAGACCGCGCTCGACGATAATCGGTTTCTGGTTCGCGAGCTGCACCACCGGGTGAAGAACAGCCTTCAGGTCGTGCAAAGCTATATCGGCCTGACAAAGCGCGAGTCTCGGGGCGAGGCCCGGCTGGCACTCGCCGATGCGGAATGCCGCGTGCATGTCCTGTCGGCGGCGTATCGGTTCACGCTGGCTGATGGCGAAATGCAGCCGGTGCGCGTCGATCTGTTCATCGAGGACGTGGTGACGATGATCGCCAATCTCGTGCGCGCTCGCGATCAATGGGTCACCAGCCGGATCGAGACGGCAGCGACGCTCTCTGTCGATCGCAGCATCCCGCTCGGGTTCCTCATCGTCGATGTGGCATCGCGGGTGCTTCGCAGCACGCCGGGCGTCAGCATCACGATCATCGTCGCCGATGTCGACGAAACGACGCTGGCGATCACGCTCGAAGCCGATCGCGAGGTCGCGCCCAGCGAACCGCCCAAGCTCTTCGCCGGGCTGGTGGTGCAGATCGAAGCGGTTCAGGTCGTCAAGGCCGAGGGTTGCCGGCTCGGTAGCTGGCACATCAAGCACATCGCCTGACGACGGCGCGCCGGCGCCGACCGGCCGCTCGGGAGAGCATGGCCTCAGGTCGGAGCGTCGATCGCTTCGATCGTGACACCGACGCCCAGACCCAGGAAGGAGCCGGTCAAACCGGTGAAGCTGCCCGAGACGGGCGAGGCGTCCTCCGGCACCCGCGCGACGGCGACCCGCAGGAGCTGCCGATCCGCGACGAGATCATTGGTCGGATCGAACTCGACCCAGCCGTCGCCGGGAATGAAGACTTCGGCCCAGGCATGGGTCAACCCCACGGTCGAGACGAGCCCAGCGCTGTTGGGCGCGCGGTCGTGGATGTAGCCGGTGACGAAGCGTGCGGCGAAGCCCATGCGACGGGCAAGCTCGATGAACACCCAGGCATAATCGCGGCAGGAGCCTGTTTGCCGTCGCAGCGTGTCGGCTGGATGCTGCGTGCCCTCGTCGAAGCGCAGCGCATAGCTCAGCCCGGCATAGATCGCATGAGCGAGATCGCGCAGCAGGTGACCGGTTCCCTGCCCGATGCGGGCCCTGAAATCCGCCAGCCACCGATCGAGCACGCCGTCGGGGTCGGCAGCCGCAAGGTCGAGATAGGGTTGCAGCACCGCGCGTTCGCGATCGGTGTAGACGACCCCGGTCATGGCTGCGTTGGGCTGAAGTTCGGTCCGCGGCAGGGCCGAGCCGAATCGCTGCACCACCAACTGGCTGACGATTTCAAGCGTATCGGCCGGCTGGTCGAAATTAGCGATGGCTACAGAATTGCCATAGGCATCGTGCATCCAGCGCAGCCGTGCCTTCGGCGCAATCGAGAGCGACGTGTCGACGACCCTGAGATCAAAGCTGTCGCGCGGCCTCAGCATGAGGCGATGCGGCCCGAACGTCACAGCCCCGCCATAGCGATAGGTCGTGGAATGCCTGATGCGCAGATACATGAGGTCTTCCTGTGAGAATCGCCTGAAGATTGGAACTGCTGCGGGTCACAGCCAAAAAACAAGCCGCCCGAAGGCGGCTTTAGATGTACGGCGCGATGGATGACGCATATCAACCTAACAAGGGCTCAACTGCCCCGCTGCAGAACTGGAATATCCAGCGCTCTTTAGCGCAGAACGGCGCGATCCGCCTGGAGAAGCATGGCCTGCTGCGAACCGCCGATCGCGCGCCTGGTGACGCCGACCGAACGCTGCGAAGGATCGACGGCCGCAAAGCGCGTATCCATCGGTGCCTGGCGTTCGACCTTGGCCTGCGCGACGGCAGCCGAACTGTTGGCGTTGGTCTCCTGGAAGCCCGAGCCAAGGGTCAGCGCGAACACCGCCGCGCCCATGAAACCGAAAAAGAGGCCAGCGCGCTTGATGGGGGCAAGGCTGTTGTTCAACATCTGTCTCTCCCGACGCCTGGGCCGGGCAAGAGCGACCGGCTTCTGGGGAGATAACGCGAACATACCAGACAGGTTCCAAGAAGGATCTCCGCCACCTTGCAGACCTGATCACATCGGCGCGATCAGCCATATCATGCCGCCTCGTCATTGGCGGCCACCCGGCTCTTGAAGAGATGCCAGAGCGATTTGCCCAAGCGGCGTGAGGTCAGGTGCGCTCCGGCCAGACGCTTCTCCAACGTGATCTTGCGATCGTGAAAATCCTCAAGACCCGGGCGATGGCCGACACTGATCAACGTGGCATGGGCGAGTTCACCCTCGAACAGACCCAGAAGGGAATTCTGGCTGTCCTCGTCCAGAGCCGAAGTCGCCTCGTCCATGATGATGATGTCGGGCCGCTGGATGACGAGCCGCGCGAAGGCGACGCGCTGGCGCTCGCCCCCCGACAGGATCCGATCCCATTTGTCCTCATCGTCGAGACGTTTGGCGAGATAGCTCAAACCGCAACGCTTGAGGGCCGATACCACGATCGCGTCGGGCACCGGTTTTTCAGCCTCCGGATAGAGCAGGACCGTGCGCAGGCTGCCGATGGGCAGATAAGGCTTCTGCGGCACGAAGGCGATCGACTTGCCGCGCGGCACCGCGATCGAGCCCGATCCCCAGGGCCAGAGGCCGGCGAGCGCACGGATCAGCGTGCTCTTGCCGGTGCCGCTTTCGCCCACGATCAGGACCTTCTCGCCGAGCCCGATCACCACCGTGGCGTCGGTGATCACGGCCCGGCCATTGCTGTGTGCGATCGAGAGCCGGTCGAGATGGATGGCGCCGTCCTCGCTCTCCTCGAGCTTGATGCGGGTCTCGCCTTCCATGATCGTTCCGATATCGAGCCCCTCCAGCGCTTCCTGAAGCTCATCGACACGGGTGACCGAGGCAAACCATTCGGCCAGGCGCACGAAGTTGTCGACAAACCAGATCAAGGCCGCCTGCACGGCGCTGAATGCCGCCACGACCTGCATCACAGCGCCCAGCGAGACATCTCCAGAAAGGTATTTCGGCGCGATCAGCAGCAGCGGCACGATCGGGAACAGCGCGCCATTGGTGTTGAGGACGATCGCGATCATGCCCTGCTGGCGGATGACCCGCAGCCAGGCCGCGACGACGCGCCCGTAATTCTCGCCGACAGAGCCGCGTTCGTCGGCATCACCGCGGATCAGGGCGATGCTCTCGGCATTCTCGCGCAGCCGCGTCATTTCGGCCCGGAACTGGGCCTCCGCTTCGTTCTTGGCCGCGATCTTGGCGACCAGCGGCCGCCCGGTGAAATAGGCAGCCGTCGAGGCGATCAAGGCATAACCGATCGCGGCCAGCGCCATATAGCTGGGGATGACGACCTCAACGCCGCCGAGAGTGAATCGCGCCGAGCCTGCGACATGCCAGAGGATCGCCGCGAAGGTCGCGGCGGTGACGGCAGCGCTGATGAGGCCAATGGCGAACTCGACGAGAGGCTCAATGGCCAAGCGCACATCCTCGGCGATCCGATATTCGGGCGCCGTCTGCTCCTTGGCCACAAACTGCAGCCGATAATAGCGTTGGTCGGCGATCCACCAGCCCGCCAGCCGGCCTGTGAGATATTCGCGCCAGCGCGTCTGCAGCAGCATCCGGCTGATCACCAGGGCCGACAGGGTCAGCGCCGACGCCGCCACCAGCAATGGCAGCCAGGCGACGATGCTCCAGGCAGCGGCGATATCGCGCTTTTCCAGCGCATCGAAAAACAGCCGGTTCCAGCCATTGACCGCGACTGCCGTGGCGATCTGCGCGGCCACGAAGGCGAGTACTGTGACGGTCAGCCCCCAGGCGCGCAGTTTCGTCTTGCCGCTCCAGAACGGCAAAGCCACCGCGAAGAAGCGGCGCATGCGCGACCGACCTGGGGCGCGCGTCTCGTCAGTCATCGAATGGTTTCTCCGCCTGGCAGTGTCGTGGTCACTCATGCGATACAGGCCAGGCGATGGCGATGCCCATCTGGCGGTGGCGCTTTGTTGACGTAACGTTTCGTTGCAGTGACAGTTCCCGCAAAAAACAGGCTCTGGGTCTTTGCCTCATGACAAAGGCCGCGAAATTGGTATTGGGATCGCGCGGTGCGACGAATGCACCTCTGCGCCCGGGAGATCGCGCGAGACGATGACGGATATCGCCGCCCATAACGGCCGCAACGGCGTGCCTTGCCTTGCGTGCCCCCTGCGCCTCAAGCCCGCCTTCAAAACCAAGACCGATGATGAACTCCGCTTCGTCCAATCGATGAAGACCGAGCATCGCATCCTGCCGGCAGGAGCCGACATCATCCATCCGGGCCAGGAGGATCCGGAACTCTACACGCTGTTCTCCGGCTGGGCCTTCCGCTACCAGCTTTTGCCCGACGGCCGCCGGCAGATCCTGAACTTCCTGCTGCCGGGCGACCTCGTCGGGCTTCAGGCCTCGCTGCTCAGCGCCGCGCAGCACGGCATCGAGGCCTTGACCGAGGTCGAACTCTGCGTCTTCCCGCGCAAGCGCGTCTGGGACCTCTTCGTCCAGATGCCGAACCTCTCCTATGAAATCGCGTGGCTCGGTTCACGCGAGGAGAGCCTGATCGACCAGAACCTGACCTCAGTGGGCCAGCGCAATGCGGGCGAACGCATCGCCGCGCTGGTGATCTCGCTGCATCGCCGGGCGGAGGCGCTCGGCCTTGTCACGGATGACAGTTTTCGCTTTCCGTTGTCGCAGCAGCAGCTTGCCGATGCGCTCGGCCTCTCGCTGGTCCATACCAGCAAGACGTGGTCGCGCCTGCGCAAGGCGGGTCTGTTTGCCATGGCGGATGGACGCCTGACCCTGTTGAACCCGCGCCTGACCTCGCGCATGGCCCTGCTCTACGAGCGCGAAGTGGCGCCAAGACCGCTGATCTGAAAGACCGCTGATCTGAAACCGCAACGCCGTTCGCGCGTATCAATTTCGGGACGATACCTGTCTTGTCCCGGTTCAGGCCTCAAAACCAACACGCTCATGCAGATAAAGACTTGGTTCTCGGCCGGTCTTGTCCCCATATGACGGGCACGTCACAATCGCGCCGCGTCAGGTCGCGTCCTTTGCGGGGCGATGTCAGAGGTTTCATGTCGCTCACGTCTCCCCGTCGGCCTCCGCAGGGCCCTTCGCTGGCCGCCCGTCTCGGGCAGTCGCGCGTCGCCTTGCGCATCGAGGACGAGATGCGCGTCACGGCAGCCGATCTCGTCGACAGCGTCGCGGAGGCCCGGCTGAAGGTGGCGACCGTTCGCTACAAGGTGCAAGACGAGGTCCGCAGCACAACGCAGAAGCTGCGCAGCCGGGTCAGCGAAGCGCGCGCCAAGCTCGTGGACGAGGCGAGGTTCATCAGATCCTGGATCGACAATCCTTCTCGGACAGGCTCGGTGACGCCGTCCAGCCCGGCCCTCTCGCGGCGGATGGCATCCTTTGTCGATCCCGCATTGCCTGGCCCGGTGATCGAGATCGGCCCCGGCACCGGTCCGGTCACCGAGGCGCTGATCGCGCGCGGCATCAGCGAGGACCGGCTGATCCTGGTCGAATACAGCCCTGAATTCTGCGAGTTGCTGCGGCGGCGCTTTCCGCGCGCCACGGTCGTCGAGGGCGACGCCTATGCGCTCTCCACCACGCTCTCCGGCCATCTGAACGAGAAAGCGATCGCCGTGGTCTCCAGCCTGCCTCTGTTCAATCAGCCTCCAGCGATGCGCAGCGCCCTGGCACGGGATGCCTTCACCCTGCTGACCGAAGGCGCCCCCTTCATCCAGTTCACCTATTCGGTGATCTCGCCCGTGCCGCGCAAAGGATCGGGCTTGAAGAGCTTCGTCTCCGACTGGGTGCTGCGGAACATTCCCCCCGCGCGGGTCTGGGTCTATCGTCAGACGGTCTGACGCTCACGCTCGACGGCGGGCGAGCTTGGGCTTGCTCGAATAGCGGAGACCTGCGCGTGGCGGATGTTGGCGTGAGAGATATCGCCATGACGAATCTCGCACGGCTCGTACGCGACATTGCCGCCGAGATGGCCGGACTGGCCGATCGTGGCGAGGTTGCGACCTATATCCCGCCTCTGGCGGCCGTCGACCCCCGCCATTTCGGGCTTTGCGTGGTCACGGTCGAGGGCGCGATTCATCTGGCGGGCGACGCGCTCGAACCCTTTTCGATCCAGAGCATTTCCAAGGTCTTCGCGCTGACGCAGGCGCTGGGCAAGGTCGGCGAGGCCTTGTGGAGCCGGGTCGGGCGCGAGCCTTCCGGGAGCGCGTTCAATTCGATCGTCCAGCTCGAACGCGAGCAAGGGATACCGCGCAACCCGTTCATCAACGCCGGCGCGCTCGTCGTTGCCGATGTCAATCTCGCGGGGCATGAGCCGCGCATGGCGATCGGGGACCTGCTGCGTTTCATCCGCTATCTCGCCGAGGATGACGGGATCGCCATCGACGAGATGGTCGCGCGCGCCGAGCAGGCCACGGGGTTCCGCAACATCGCGCTGGCCAATTACATGAAGTCCTTCGGCAATATCGAGCATGCGCCGGAGCGGACGCTCGGCGTCTATTTCCACCAATGCGCCATCGCGATGAACTGCCGGCAGCTCGCCATGGCCGGTCGCTTCCTGATGCATGGCGGGCTGCACAGCCCCGGCGGCGCCCGCGTCGTGCCGGCACGCCGGGCCAGGCGGATCAACGCGCTGATGCTGACCTGCGGCCATTACGACGCATCGGGCGATTTCGCCTTCCGGGTCGGCCTGCCGGGCAAATCGGGCGTGGGCGGCGGGATCCTGGCCATCGCGCCGGGCAAGGCCTCGATCGCGGTCTGGTCGCCGGGGCTCAACGCCAATGGCAATTCGCAACTGGGCACGCTGGCTCTGGAGCGCCTGGCCGATGCCACGGGCTGGTCTGTCTTCGGCGTTGGATGACGCAGAGTTCGATGAGGCTGACGCTTGGGCCTTGACGATGGTGATGGGGCCCGGCAGCAAATTCTTAATCATCAGGGGCCAAGACTGTCCATCATATTTTCTTGGCAAGACAGTCGCTTCGACCTCTTGCCATGTCGACCAGGATGGTACCGGTGCAGATTTTTCCCGCCTCGATCAAGAATTACCTCGTTGCCATCATGGTATGCCTTTGCGTTCCGGGCGTCGGCGCACTGGGCTATATGGCCAGCCAGTCCATCGCGGATGTGCGCACGAATATCCGCCTGGCCGATCTCGTGGAGGCCGATCGCGCCTTGCTGATTGCTGGCAACAGCATCCGCGCCAACCGCGGCCAAGCGCAGACTGCGATCCAGGCCGCCGACAATCCCGCGCCGATCATCGAGAAGGTCGAGCTGGCGAACAGGAAGGATCTCGACGAGGCCGTGGCTCGTCTCGGCGCGACATCGCTGACGGACCGGGAGGCCCTGATTGCTGCCGTGGTGAGCCAGCAGAAGGCGACCGACGCCAAATTCGCCGATCTGCGCGCCGAGGCGGCCAAACCCAAGGCGGAACGCAGCCTGGCTGCGACCATGCCGTGGTATAATGGCGTGGGCGATATCGAAGGCGCGCTCGTCAAGGCGGCGGATGCGACCTCGCTTGCCGTCCGGATGGCCGATCCGATCCTGGCCGATCTGCAGAGCTTCAAATCGACCGGCTGGCGCGTCCGCTCCAGCTACGGTGTCCAATGTTCGGTTCTTCGCCCCCAAATCGCTTCGGGTAAGGCATTGGAGCCGGCCCAGATCCGCAGGATCGGCGAACTGCGCGGCGTCGCCGATTCCGGCATGAGCCAGTTGCTTCAGATGGCGCAGCGCCCCGGCGTCAGCGCGGAGCTGGTCAGCAAGATCGGCGTCATGAACAGCGAGATGCAGGCAGCCAACCGCACGATGGACGCGCTTGGAGCCAAGCTCGGCCAGAATGCCGGTCCCCTGATGCCGGCCGAAGACTGGACCAGACTCTGCAATGGCCCGTTCACGGCGATGGTTTCGGCGATCACACAGTCGCTCGACGACATGGCCAGCACGACCAAGGCCAAGTTGAACCGGGATTGGATGCAACTGGCGGTCATCGGCGGGCTGCTGGCCGCGCTCATGGCGATCTCCATCATGAGCTGGCGCGGCGTTCAGCGCCGGATCGCCAAGCCGGTGGTCGCGCTGAAATCGGCTCTCGACGTGATGCAGGCCGGCGATTTCTCCCAGCCGATCCCGGCACCGTCCTCGCCCGACGAAATCGGCGCGCTGAGCGGTGCGCTTGAAACCTATCGCGAGAACGCCTTGTCTGTTGAAGCGAGCCGGCGCGATCGTGAACTCGCCATGCTCGCAGACAGCGAGCAGGCCGCCCACGTCCAGAAGCTTTTGGGCGAGGTGTCGCTGATCGTCAGCGCCGCGCAGAACGGCGACTTTTCCGGCCGAGCCGCCGTCGGCGATGTCGGCGGGGCGTTGGGCAATCTCGTCGCCGGCATCAACGAGATCAATGCGGTGGTCGATGGCGCGACCACTGAGTTCGCGATGACGCTGCAGGCGGTCGCGGCCGGCGACCTGACCCAGCGTGTCGACACCGCCTATCGCGGCCGCTTCGCCGAACTCCAGGGCGCGATCAACGACACGGTCGAGCGTCTCTCCTCGACGGTGCGCACCATCCAGGTGACCTCGGCCGATGTCGGGCTTGCCGCCCGCGAGATCAATATGGGCGCCGACGATCTGTCGAAGCGCACCGAGGAGCAGGCGTCGAGCCT
>NZ_LJHQ01000023.1 GCF_001295925.1 Allobosea sp. AAP35
GGTCCCGCCGATCTCGGCGGCCGCTTTCGCGGCGAGATCGGCGTCGAGATCCCAGATCGCGACATGGGCGCCGCTGGCGGCGAAGCGTTCGGCCACCGCCCGGCCGATGCCCTGCGCGCCTCCGGTGACGATGGCGGTTCTTCCCTGAAGATCGATCTGGTTCATTGTCGGCCCCTGACTCATTGGACGCGCACCCTAGAGGCTGTCGGGGCGGGTGGACAAGGTTCGCCCTGAGCGTGCAGCGCAGGCGCCATGTCACTGCGAGGAGGCTCAGCACCGTTCGCCGAGCCGTTAAATATTCGATCACTCACGAAGATGTGCGTTAACCAAACCGACCGCGCAGCTGGTCGGGAACAGACTGTCGGCCCGTTTCGAAACGGCACGACGGACGGTTCGCTGTGCCGTTATCCGACAGTCTCGAGCCGCCCGCGCGGTGACTTGCGCCTGAACCGCTCCGTAACGAAACAGCCTGTGTTTTCAGGGGCTTTGACGATTAACCCGATCGGGGCGATTCACTGAAGACACCGTTCACCCTCCCGTCCGGATCGGCTTGACCCGGGGCTTCCTTGGGTCATGACATGATGGCGAAACCGACCCAGACGGACCTCCGACCCGGATTGATCGACATCGTGTCTGCCAGCCTCTCCATAGCCTATGCGAGACGAACCGCCGCTCCGGTGCAACGCAGCTTCGACCTGCGCGACATCGGCGGGATCGAAATCGCTGTGCTGACCAAGGCGGCGGCGTTGGCAGAACTCTCGGATGCGATGGCAACCGGCCGCCATCTCAAACTGGCGTTCTGCAACGCCAACCTCGTCAATATAGCTGCGCATGATCCTGGGCTTCGCCGCCGGCTTGCCGGCTTCCTCGTGCTCGCTGACGGCATCGGCGTCGATATCGGTGCCTGGCTGCTGCATGGCGCACCGTTTCCCGCCAATCTGAACGGGACCGATTTCATACCCTCGCTGTTTGCCTCCGAGCAGCGTGCCCTGCGCGTCGGCCTGATCGGTGGTCGTCCCGGCGTCGCCGAACGCGCTGCGGACTGGCTGGGGCGTCAATTCCCGCAGCATCGCTTCAAGGTCGTGAGCCATGGCTATTTCGACCCCTCGGAGGAGGCAGGTCTGCTCGCCGGCCTGAAAGCGGCGCCGCCGGACCTGTTGCTCGTCGCCTTCGGCAATCCGCGGCAGGAAAGCTGGATCGCCGACAAGCTTGGCCCGCAGCACTGCGCGGTCGCGGCGGGTGTCGGCGCCCTGTTTGATTTCTTTGCCGGAGAGGTGCCGCGCGCGCCCGAAACGATCCGCCGCACGCGGCTCGAATGGGTCTATCGGCTTTGGCTCGAGCCGCGCCGGCTCTGGCGCCGCTACGTGCTCGGCAATCCGGTCTTCCTGTTGCGCCTGCTGCGCCAGCGCTTCTTCCCCGGCAGATCGCGGCAGTGAGCCTGAGCTATGCCATCGCGACGCCGAGCTATGCCGGCGATGTCGAGCGCTGCCGTCTGCTCTGTGCCAGCATCGACCGCTTCGTCACCGGACATGCCACGCACTATCTGCTGGTCGAGGATGGTGATGTTGCCCTGTTCAGGCCGCTGGAAGGCCCGCGCCGGCAGGTGATCGCCGAATCGGATCTGTTGCCGGCCTGGCTCAAGCCGCGCCCCGATCCGCTCAGCCTCGGCCGCCGCCGCGTCTGGACCGGCGCCCGGGCGCTGATGAAGGGGCTGCCGCCGCTGCGCGGCTGGCATGCCCAGCAGCTGCGCAAACTGGCTCTGCCACTCAAAAGCGACGAGGATGTCATCCTCTTCGCCGATTCCGACATGCTGTTCCTGCGGCCCTACGACCTTCACAGCCTGACGACGTCCGAGGGTGTCCGGCTGTATCGCAAGCCCGATGGCATTGCCGCCGACATGCGCGATCACTGCATCTGGTGCGAGAACGCCAGCGACCTCCTCGGGCTTCCCGCGCCGACCTATCCCGGCCCCGACTACATCAACAACATGGTCAGCTGGCGGCGCGACATTGTGCGGGGTCTGGTGGCCCATATCGAGCAGCTCAGCGGCCGCGACTGGGTCAGCGCGATCGCCGCGCGCCGCGGCTTTTCGGAATATGTGATCTACGGCTTCTTCGCCGAACGCGTGCTCGGCCTCGCCGAGGCCGGGCACTGGGCCGACAGCCGCGATCTCTGCCGCAACTACTGGGGCGGCGTGGCCGGCGGCTTCGACAGCCTGCGCTCCTTCGAGGAGGTGATGGAGCCCTGGCAGGTCGCGGTCGGGATTCAATCCTTCATCGGCGAGCCGGTCGACAAGATCAGGGCGCTCTTCGAGACGCAGTGACGGCGGCCGGCGCCTGCGCCAGAAGCCGGTAGGTCACCGCCGCCGACAGCACATAGACCAGCCCGAAGACCAGGTTGAGCCAGGGCGCCCAGGCGTCGTCCGCCGGAAATCTCAGCATCACCCAGGCCAGGAGCGCGGCCTTGAGCGCGGTGATGGCGCAGAGCAGCGCGATCCGCGAACCGGTGCGCTCGCGCGCATAGAGCAGCTCGGCATGGTACTCGACCAGATTGCGGAAGGCCGGCACCAGCAGCATCGGCCAGAACAGATAGGCGGCTTCCGACACGTTGCGGCCCAGAAGCCCAGGAAAGGGCTGCAGCGCCAGGATTACGGCCAAAAGCCCGCCAATCGAGATGGCCGCGATCCCCAATTCGACCAGAGCGAGCCGGCCCGGCCCGCCGGCCAGGCCGCGATCGGCCATGATTTTCTGCACCAGCATCTGGTTGAAGCTGCGCACCGGCATCGCGGTGAGGTCGATGACCCGCATCGCGATGGCGTAAAGCCCGGCGATCCGCTCCCCTGCCAGCGCCAGCATCAGGAGCTTGTCGAGCTCGGCCTGGGTGTAGAACATGATCTCGGCCGCGCTGGCATAGACCGCGTCCGCCATGCGGCGCGGGTAGAGCCGGGGCACAAAGCGCAGCCGCAGCGGCGGCAGGAAGAAGGTCAGCGCCACCACCAGCGTCGCCAATGTCGCGCCAAGATAGGACCACACCCACATCTCCAGGCTGCGATCTCCGAAACTCGCGAAGATCAGCGCCGCCAGCGTGCGCAGCGACGAGCCAATGATGACGAGCAGCGCCGCCTGCCGGAAGCGCCTGACGCCGTTGTTGACGATCGCGACCACCTCGACGAGCCGCCAGCACAGGATCTCGGCGACGAGGAGCAGCGTGAACGGCAAGATCGCCAGCCGATCCGCAAACAGCAGGCCGTAGAGGATCGCCGCGGCGAGCCCGATCGCGGGCAGCGAGACCAGGGCAAGCCCGGCGAATCCGGCAAGATAGGCCCCGAGCAGGCGCGGTTTGACGGTAGCGACGCGATAGACCGGCGAGACGAAGCCGAAGGCGAGCATTCGCGACAGGATCAAGCCGGTGGCCGAAGCCGTGGCGAAAAGCCCGAATTCACCGAGGGTCAACGTATTGGCAACGATGAGGAAGTAAACAAGCGAGATAACGAGCCGGCCCGCTGAGCCGCTCAGGATGGTGAGGTAGGCGAGGATGGCGGCGCGGTCTGGCAGCATGGGGTCCGTTTTCGCGGCGCAGGCGGTGGCGGGCACGACGGTTTGGCCCGGCTTCTGCGTGCCACGTCCGATCTGCCCCGCCGTGTTCTACCTGACAGGCGTTGCGCGACCCTAAACGAAACGGAACCGTCCCCGCCCATGCGACAGCCTGAACCGGATCGACACATTGGCGCCTTGACCCGGCGCGACGCGCTGGTCGCGGCCGCAGGGTTAGGCTCGGCTGTGCTGCTGTCCCCGACCGCCGCGTCGTCGGCGGTGCGGCCGATCCCGTTCGGTTCGGCGGCCCAGATCGAGACCTTCCGCGCCGATCCGCGCTACCGTCAGGCGCTGGCCACCTATTGCGACGTCATCGTGCCGATGAACGACCTCAAATGGGAGGCGATCCGCCATGACCGCGCGCTCTTCGATTTTGCCGGCGCCGATGAACTCGTGGGCTTCGCGCGAAGCCAGGGCAAGGCCCTGCGCGGCCATGCCCTGCTGTGGGGCGAGGCGCTGCCGCCCTGGGCCAGGGAGATGAGCACGCGGGCCGAGGCCGAGCGCGAACTCGTCGATCACATCGAGACGGTCGTCGACCGCTACAAGGGCCAGATCGAGACCTGGGACGTCGTCAACGAGGTCATCAAATTCGATCCGCTGCCCGGCGAGCCGATGCGGGACACGATCTGGCAGCGCCTGCTGGGGCCAGCCCATGTCGAGATCGCTTTCCGCACCGCCGCGCGCATCGATCCCAAGGCGAGGCTCGTCCTGAACGACTTCAATTTCGAGGAGCCAGGTCCCGGCACGGCCGCGCGCCGCAAGATCGCGCTCGATCTCTGCCGCAACCTCAAGGACAAGGGCATTCCGGTGCATGGCATCGGCATGCAGGCGCATCTTTACGCCGACAAGCCGCTCGACATCGACGGGCTGCAGAATTTCATGGTCGAACTCGGCAAGCTCGATCTCGACGTCGAGATCACCGAGCTCGACGTGATCGACTGGAAGCTGCCGGCCGATATCGCCACCCGTGACCGGGCCGCCGCGAGCCTGGTGGGGACGTTCCTCGATACGATCGTTTCCGTGCGCCGGCCAAGGGCGATCGTCACCTGGGGGCTGAGCGATCGCTATTCCTGGGTTCACGAGACCTTCCCCCGCAAGGACAAGGCCCGGGCCAGGCCCTTGCCGCTCGATGCCGATTTCAAGCCCAAGCCGATGATGGCGGTGCTCGACCGTTACCGGCGCAGCCAGAGCTGAGCCGGGTCCCGCTCCGCGGGAACGACCCGAACGATTATGCCCAAGCCGCGCGCTGATCGTCGCGGTTGCCGGCGAGGACTGAAGAGTGAAGCGTCGCGTCATGTTCACCACGAAGACCGCCCTCAGCGAGCCGGAGTCGAGGCCGGAGCGTCGCGAGCGTCGCGAACGCCGGGACGCGCCCGTCGCGGCGCGCGACGTCATGGCGCGATTGACCGACCCGGCCTGGCTGGTCGCGACGCTCTGGGCCCGCAAGGGCCTGATCCTGCTCGCGACCGTCGTCGGGATCGTGCTCGCCGCGTTGGCCAGCCTAATGGTGCCGCCGAAATACGTCTCGACGGCGCAGCTCTTCATCGATCCGCGCGATCTGCGCGTGCTGCAAAACGAGGTCTCGCCCAACGCCACCGGAGGCGATCCGACCTCGATCACCAGTTATCTGGAGAGCCAGGCCCGCATCATCGCCTCCGACAGCATCAAGGCGCCGGTGGTTCGCAGCGAGGGGTTGGACAGGGATCCGGAATTCGGCGGCGAGGCGCCCAAGACGGGATTGTCGCGCCTGTTCGCGGACCTGCTGCCCACCAGCGGCGCGCCGCCTCATGACGGATTGGTCTATGCGCTGGCGGCGCTCGACAAGGTGGTTTCGGTTCGGCGCGGCGAGCGCACCTTCGTCATCGACATCTCAGTCACGTCACGCGAGGCCGCCAAGGCCGCCCGCATCGCTAATGCGCTCGCCAACACCTATTTGGAGAATCAGGCCGCTGTCCGCGCCGACGCCGCCCAGCGCGCGACCGCCGCCCTGACCGCGCGTCTCGAGGAGTTGCGCAACCGCCTGCGCACGGCCGAGGAAAAGGCCGAGCGCTACAAGGAAGCCAATGGCATCGTCGGCGTCGGCGCCGGCAAATCGATGAGCGAGGAGCAGCTCGGGCTCAACAACGCCCAGCTCGTGGCGCTGCGGACGCGGGTCACCGAAGCGCGTGCCAAATACGAGCAGACGGTGGCGACCCGTCCAGCCGGCATCGAGGCCGGCGCCATTCCCGAGGCCGTCGCCTCCAACACGATGACGGCCTTGCGCGCGCAGCTCGGTGCCGCTCTGGCGAAGGAGGCCGATCTCCTGGCCTCGCTGGGGTCCCGTCATCCCGCGCTCGCGGCAGCCCAGGCCCAGACCCGAGACGCCCGCCGCCAGATCGCAGATGAACTGTCCCGCATCGCCCGCTCGGCCAAGGTCGAACTCGACCGCGCCGTCGAGGCCGAGCGCCAGATCGCGCGGCGCGTCGACCAGCTCACCACGAAACAATACGCCGCCGGCCGCGCCTCGGTTGAACTGCGCGAGCTGGAACGCGAGGTCGAATCCTCCCGCGTCGTCTATGACGCCTTCCTGCGCCGGGCCCGCGAGACCGGCGAGCTCGCCGGCATCGACACCACCAATGCCCGCGTTATCGGTGCCGCCATGCCGCCGCTCGACAAGAGCGGTATCAGCCGTCGCACCATCGCCATGCTCGGCGGCATCGCGGGGGGTGGCGCGGGTGTCGCCCTGGCGCTGGGAATGGCCTTGTTTGGCGGCGCGCCGCGCCCGAACCCGAGTCGGCAGCCGCAAGCCCCGGGCGAAGCACGAGAAGACGGCGACGAACAGCGCGCGGCAGCGGACACGACCGCGCCGCCGCCGGAAGCTGCTGCCGCGCCGGCAACGCGCGCGGTCGTTCCTGTCGCGCCGAAGCTGGCCAGCGCCGCCCCGCCGGTCTCGCCGAAAGCCGGCTGGCGGTGCCTGGTCGCGATCCAGGGCGGGCAGGCCGAGCGCGCGCCCGATGCGCTGCGCATGGCTGCGGCGCCGCTGCTGGGGCATCTCCCCGCCGTGCGTCACCGCCGCTGGCGGCGCGACGATGGCGAGGTGCGCTCCGTCTTCCAGGCCAAGACCCATCTCGTCGATGCGATCGACAAGCCCCATGCCGGCTTCGCCAAAGCGGTCGGGGCGGTGCGGGTCGCGCTTGCCGGCCATATGCCGGTCGCCGACAAGGCGGAGCCCACAGGCCATCGCCGCATCCTCGTGCTGGGCCTGCGTCCCGATGCCGGCGCCTCGACACTGGCGCTCAATCTCGCGCTCGACGCGGCCCTGGCGGGGCTGCCGGCCATGCTGGTCGATGTCGGCGGCGGCGAGGACAGCCTGACGCGCGTCTTCGCGCCGGACGCGGCCGCCGGCCTGGCCGAGATCGTCGACGGTACGGTCGGGCTGGTGCGGGCGGCACTGCAGGACGAAGGCACGGGCCTGTTCTTCCTCCCGCGCTTCGGCGGGGCCGATCGGGTCTCAGGCGCCCAAATCGAGTCCGGCTTTCTCGACAAGGCGCGCCGCTTCGGGCCGATCGTGATCGATGGCGGTGCGCTCGGCAGCGATGATCTGGCGCAGCGCTTTGCCGATCTCGCCGACGATATCGTCCTCATCCTGCGTGAAGGCGATATCGGCGACGGCGATCTGGCGCGGGCGACACAGGCGCTCGGCGCCAATGCGCAAAAGCTCCGCGGCTTCGTCGTCAACGAGTCCTGACGGCCGGGAAGAAGCCGGCCTCAGTTGGTCTCGGGCTTGCGATACTGTTCGCTGCGGACGCCGATCTCCGACAGCAGCCGGCCGACCGCGACCTGCGCGTGATAGAGCCCGATCAACCCGGAGCGCGTCTTCAGGCCCAGCACGAGGCCGCGCGGCAGCGAAGCGGCGAGCAGGGCCAGCGACTTGGCCAGGACACGGAGCCGCCCCGCCGGCCCCGGCCGGCGACGCCGCTCGATCTCCGCCGAGATCGCCCCGTTGCGCCGCGCGCGCGCCGCGATCCAGCCGGCTTCGCTGCGGCGTGCCGGCATCGTCTCGCGCTGCGCCGCCTCCTGCACCCACCAGAAGCTGAAACCCGACGCTTTCGCCCGGGCGAAGAAATCGCTGTCGCCGCCGCCGGTGAAGTCGAATTCCTCGTTGAGGAACGGATAGCCCAACCGCTCCAGCACCTCCCGCCGGATCAGGTAATTGGCGCTCGAATAAAGCATCGGAACAGGCCCCGACACTTGATAGTGTGAACGGAACACCGGGTGGGCCGTCAGCCAGGCCCGCGAGGCATCCTCGAATTCCGGTGTCACCGACCCGCCGAACAGGGCGGCGGGCGCGGTCTTGGCCGCGCTGAGGAAGGCATCGAGCCAGAGCGGGTCGGCGCGTTCGTCGTCATCGATGCCCAGCACCTGTTCCAGCGCCGGAAACCGGGTCAGCGCGCAGCGCCAGGCGGCGTTGTAGGCCTTGCAGTTGCCCTGGCGCGGCTCGACGACGACCAGACCCTTGAACAGCCCGGCCGCCAGCAAGGCGGCGGCTCGAATGGCGCCCTCCCGATCGTCGCCCTCGTTCTCGACGACGATGATCGCGAAGTCGTGTCCGCCCTGCTGGGCCGACAGCGAGCGCAGCGTTGCCTCAAGCAGATCGGGCCGGCGAAACGTCGGCACGCAGACCACGCTTTCGACAGCGACGAGCGCCGTCTCGGGCGAGGCGGCGTGCACGATGAAACGCTCGGGCGTGTCGAGGCCCGCAGTGGCACGCTCCTGTGCGCTTCCGCCGCTTTCGGCAGCCATCTGCTCGGTCAAGGCCATGACAACGACAATAGCAGGACCCGCTTAAGGTTCGGTGAGCGCAATGGCAGGATTGGCAGGGTTTCCTGCCAAACTCCATTGGTCATGGTTGCGCGATGCGCTTGACCCGCGCCCGCCGCGGGAGCCTTGCTTCACGGTCGCTTCGCCTGTCATTCTCCTGCCGCCATGGGTCCGCCGCTCTTGCGTCTCGCTTTCCTGACCTCGCTGATCCCCGTGGCAAGGCCCGACACGGGCTTCGAGATCGCCAATGCCGCGATCCTCGACGCGTTGCGCGCCGCCGGGCACGAGGTCGTCGCGATCGGGTTCACGCGCCCGGGTGAAGTTCCGGTCGATCGCGACCATGCGGCGGTCGTGGCCGAAACCGACATCGAGAATGCCGTCGTGTCCCCCGGCCGGCGGTTGCGCTGGATCGCCGCCGCCCTTGGCAGCGGCCTGCCGGTGTCCTGTGCCAAGCTGCGCATGGCGGGGGCGGGCCGCCTCGTCGAAGCCGTGCGCGCGAACGGGCCGTTCGACGCCATCGTGCTGAACTCGGTGATGCTGCCCGGCGCCTTTCCCGAACTCCTGTCGCTGGGGCCCTGTGTGCTGATCGAGCACAACATCGAGCATGTTTCGGCGCGCCAGAGCGCCGGACATGCGCGCAACCCGGTGCTGCGGCGGTTGTTCAGGCGCGAGGCGCGGCTGCTCGAGGCCATCGAGCGGCGCCTGTGGCAGCAGGTCCGCTTCGTCTGGACGCTCTCCGAGGAAGACCGTGTGGCGCTTGGCCCGGCGCTGGCGGATCGATCGGCGGTCCTGCCGCTGGTGTCGAGCCGGCAGGCGGCGCCCGCCAGTGCCCAGGAGCCTGTGTCAGAGCCGTCCCATGATGTCGGGCTGATCGGCACCTGGACCTGGACACCCAATTTCATCGGCCTGGACTGGTTCCTGCGTGCGGTCTGCCCGCTGCTGCCCGCCGACATCACTGTCGCCATCGCGGGCCGTTTGCCGGCCGGGATGGCGACGGTACCGCGCGGCGTGACGCTGTTGGGCCGCGTTCCGGAAGCGGAGGCCTTCCTGCGCTCCTGTCGGATCGTCGCCCTGTCGAGCCGGGCGGGAACGGGCGTGCAACTCAAGACCGTCGAGGCGCTTCAACTCGGATTGCCGGCTGTCGCGACCACGCTGTCCTGCCGCGGCTTTGCGACGATGCCCGGCAATGTCACGCTGGCCGACACACCGGCAGAGTTCGCCAAGGCTCTCGTCGCGCGCGTCACGGCCAGCCGCGCTGGCGATCGCCAACGCGTTGACGGTGCAGCCTTCCTGGCGCGGCAGCAACAGGCGCTGTCACAGGGGCTCGCACGGGGGCTGGCAGCAGCGCGAGGCGACCAGCGATAAATGGGCGCCCTGGGGGGCTTACCCCTCGCTGCTAGTCCGTCGCCTGGTCCTTCCGTTTCCCGATGATCAGCCCAGACAGCGGCCCGGCCGTGATCATCACCAGGAAGACGCGGATGATATGATGAGCCGCCACGAAGGCGACCTCGGTGTGCAACGCCAGCGCGATCAGGCTCATTTCGGCGAGCCCGCCCGGCGAATAGGCCAGAATCAGCGGCACATGGCCATGGACGGAGATTTTCGCCACGAGCCATGCGAAGATCAGCGTCAGCGACAGCAGGATCACGGTCGAGCCGACGGACAAAGCGAGCACGCGCAGGATGCTGCGCGGCGGGGTGCCGACGAAGCGACAGCCGATGGTGATGCCGAGAATCAGCTGCGCGGCATTGACGATATCGAAGGGCGGCACCGAATCGCTGAGGCCCGAGACATGGACGGCGGCGCTGACCAGCATGGGCCCGAGCAGGAATTTGGCCGGCAGCCGCAGCCAGTGGCCGAGCACGATTCCCGCGATCCCGCAGGCGAGCAGGATCAGTTCGGCGGAGAGCGGCGTCTCCAGCAGCGAGGGCCCGGCAACGCGGTTGCCGCCGAGCGGCACGCCGCCGATCCAATGCACGATGAAGGGCAGCGTCATCACCACGAGCAGGATGCGGGCGGAATGGATCAGCGCGATGATGCGCGCATCGCCACCCTTCTCCTCGCCGACCGTGACCATTTCGATCAGTCCGCCGGGCATGCCGGCGAAGAACGCGGTCACCGGATCGAAGCCCCCGACCGTCCTGAAATAGGCCACGCAGGTCACCGCGCAGGCGATCATGAACAGCATCAGGCCCAGGATGGTCGGCAGCCAGTTCGGCAATTGCGTCACGACGTCGGGCTTGAAGCCCGCGCCGAGCATGACGCCGATCACCATCGTCATCGGCGGGCGGATGACCGGGGGCGCCGCGACCGGCCAGCGCAGCAGGGCGGCCGCCGTGCAGACCACCATCGAGCCCAGCATCCAGGGCAGGGGCAACTGAGCCTGGACGAAGAGCCAGCCGCCGGCGCCGCCGATCAGCAGCGCCAGGGCAAAGCGGCCATAGGGAAAGCGCGCGGGCGACAGCGCGCGCACGCCCTCGGCGAAATCGGTGAGCAGTTCCTTCATGCGACGGGAAGGAGGCGGAAGTGGCCCGGTCGGGCAGCGCGGCAGGAGGTTCCCGCGTGGATCGGGCGGGAGAGGGAATTCATCATGCCTTGAGATCCGGGCTCGCGAAGCGGTCGCGCTCTCCTAGACCGCATGCGGAGCATGGCAAAGGCCTGCTGCGGCATGCCCCGCCTGCCCTGCCGGATTGACCAATGGGGAATGGATGGCGACGCAACCCGGCCATGTCTCGCGGTCTCTGGCGCCAGCAGCGCGGTTCGTTGATCAGTGAGGACGATGCGGACAACAACGATTCAAGGCGTCGAAGCCTTCGGTCGGTAGTCGAGGCCGATGAGCGAAGACCGGCAGACCGGGCGGCGAGACGATGGCGCGGGAGAGGATCCGGCGCCTGATGAAGCCCGCGCCGTGGAGCGCGATGGCGCGACGCAACCGATCGCGTCCGATGCTCCGGTTACGGCGTCAGGCAAGGTCGGGACCGCCGCCGCCGCGCCCGAAACCGCAGGCCGCTTCGGGCGCCTCCGCCAGAATCGGCAGGCCTGGTGGCTCAACGCCAGCCCCAATTTGCGCGGCTCCGTCTATATGGTCTCGGCGCTGCTGGTCTATGCGGTGATGGTCGGTGCGATCAAGCATGTCGGCGGCATCATCCCGCTCGTCCAGATCCTGCTGATCCGCCAGATCGTCATGAGCCTGGTCATCCTGGCCTTCGCGGGCGGTGGCATCCGCGCGATGCTAGCGACGCGGCGGCCGGGCCTGCAGATCATCCGCGGGGTCATCACCCTGGTCGCGATGCTGTGCGGCTTCACCGCGATCATCAAGATTCCCCTCGCCCAGGCGACGGCGATCGGCTTCAGCCAGGTTCTGTTCGTCACCATCGCCGCGGTTGTGATCCTGAAGGAGGTCGTCGATGCCAGGCGCTGGATCGCGACCCTTCTCGGCTTCCTCGGCGTGCTCGTCATGCTGCGGCCCGGCAACGAGGGGCTCGACGTCTACGCGCTTTTCGCCGTGGGCGGCGCCTTCTTCAGCGCAGGCATCACCGTCAGCGTGCGAATGCTGGCGGCCACCGAGCGCACGGACACGATCCTGATCTGGCAAGGGCTGGTTCTGGTGGCGGCCCTGGCGATCCCCGCCTGGCTCTGGTGGGTACCGCCCGATGCGACGCAATGGTTCTGGCTGATCCTGCTCAGCCTGTTCGGTACCGCCGGGCAGTGGCTGATCACGCGCGCCTATCAGGTCGGGGAGGCGGCGGCCCTGGCGCCGATCGATTTCAGCCGCCTGCTGCTGGCGAGCCTGACCGGATTTGTTTTCTTCGCCGAGATTCCGGCGCTGTCGACCTGGATCGGCGCGGCCATCGTTATCGCGGCGACGTTCTACACGATCCGACGCAACGCCCATGCCCTGCCGCGCGAGCCGGGCGCGGCCTGAGCGCCGGCGAGGTCTGCCGATCGCTCCGTCCATGAGCCTGGCGATTGCCCTGCCCGGCCGGCTGCGGTTATGGATGGGGGCACGCAATCCGACGCCAATCTTTGCCTGCGCGTGCGCAAGCCAGCCGCGAAGGTCCAAATCATGCGCATCGAGAACGACCCCAAGCTCGATTTCCGCGACGTGCTGATCCGCCCCAAGCGCTCGACGCTGGGCAGCCGCTCCGAGGTCGATGTGAACCGCTCCTTCCGCTTCGCCCATACCGGCGGGGACTGGACCGGCTTCCCGCTGATCGCGGCCAACATGGATGTCGTTGGCACCATGGCCATGGCCCGCGCATTGTTTCGCCATGGCGCGATGGTCGCGCTGCACAAGCATTACGGGCCCGACGAACTCGCCGCCTTCTTCCGCGAGCCGCAATCCGCCAACGCCTTCTTCTCGCTGGGCACGACGGAGGCCGACCACGACAAGCTCGCCCGCGTCCACGCGCAGTCGCCGATCACCAAGATCTGCCTCGACGTCGCCAATGGCTATACCGAGAAATTCGTCGATACCGTCAAGGCCACGCGGGCCGAGTATCCCGATGCCGTGATCATGGCCGGCAATGTCGTCACCGGCGACATGACCGAGGCGCTGATCCTGGCCGGTGCCGACATCGTCAAGGTCGGGATCGGGCCGGGCTCGGTCTGCACCACCCGCAAGATGACCGGCGTCGGCTATCCTCAGCTGTCGGCCATCATCGAATGCGCCGATGCCGCCCATGGGCTGAAAGGTCTGGTCTGCGGCGATGGCGGCGTCACCGTGCCGGGCGACCTCGCCAAGGGCTACGGCGCCGGAGCCGACTTCATGATGCTCGGCGGCATGCTGGCGGGCCATGACGAATGCGAGGGCGACATCCGCTACGAGGAGCGCGATGGCATCAAGGTGCCCGTCGCGATGACCTTCTACGGCATGTCCTCGGACACGGCGATGAAGCGCTACTCCGGCGGCGTCGCCACATACCGCGCCTCAGAAGGCAAGACCGTTGAAGTGCCCTATCGCGGCCCGGTCGAGGGCACGATGCAGGAACTGATGGGCGGCGTGCGCTCGGCGATGACCTATATCGGCGCGGTGCGGCTCAAGGAGGTGCCCAAGCGCACCACCTTCATCATGGTCGGCAGCCAGCTCAACACGGTGTTCGGGAGCTGAAAAGCATCGATTCCCCCGCTACCGCTGCCGGCCCGTCTGTTGCATAGTCCCCGCCGCACTGCAGAAAGCCGCTCACGGCTTCGGGGAGACGATGATCATGACGATGAGACTTCTGGCGGCGACCGCCATCCTGGCCGCGAGCGCCTCGCTGGCGAGCGCCCAGCAACTGGCCCCGAGCCCGACGCTCGACGCCATCAAGGCGCGCGGCCATATCGAATGCGGCGTGCATCTGGGCCTGCCGGGCTTCTCCTTCGCCGACGACAAGGGCGAGTGGACCGGATTGGACGTCGATTACTGCAAGGCGCTGGCCGCCGCCGTTCTCGGCGACGCCAAGAAGGTCAAGTTCACGCCGACCTCGGTGCAGCAGCGCTGGCCGATCCTGCAATCGGGCCAGGTCGACCTGCTCTCGCGCAACTCGACCATCACCTTCTCGCGCAACGCCTCGCTCGGCCTGAACTTCCAGGGCATCAACTTCTACGAGGGCCAGACCTTCATCGTCCGCAAGTCGACCAACGCCAAGAGCGCAGCCGATCTCGACGGTGCCTCGGTCTGCGTCGCCGCCGGCTCGACCGAGGAGAAGAACGCCTCCGACTGGTTCCTCGAGCGCAACCTCAAGGTCACCATCACCAATTTCCAGAAGAACGACGACGCCATCGCCGCCTATGATTCCGGCCGCTGCGACGCCTATACCGCCGGCGTCGGCGCACTCGCCGGCCAGCGCGCCAAGCTCAAGGTTCCTGGCGACCACGTCATCCTGACCCAGCCGATCTCGAACGATCCGCAGGGCCCGGTGACCCGTTGGGGTGACGAGCGCTGGCAGCTCGTCGTGCGCTGGGTGCTCAACGGCACCATCGCCGCCGAGATGCTGGGCGTGACCTCGGCCAATGTCGACCAGATGAAGGCGAGCTCCAAGAACTCCGAAGTCCGCCGTCTGCTCGGCGCCGAGGGCAATTTCGGCGCAATGATGGGGCTGTCCAACGACTGGATGTACAACGCCATCAAGCAGGTCGGGAATTATGGCGAGAGCTTCGAGCGCACCGTCGGCATGGGCTCGGGCCTGAAGCTGGAGCGCGGCCAGAACCAGCTCTGGACCAAGGGCGGCCTGCTCTTCACCCCGCCCTTCCAGTGAGAGAGTAGGCGGGTTTCTGTTCCCCGACCCGCTCAACACAGTGCCCCGTCATCCCGGACAAGCCGCTTAAGCGGCGCAGATCCGGGATCCATCGTAAGGCATCGTCGCGCTTTATGATGGATCCCGGGTCTGCGCTGCGCTTGCCCGGGATGACGCAGTGTTTCCTGACCCCGTTCCCGACCCGGGCCGCCATCGTGACCAAAGCCCTCGCCCTCCTCAACGACAAGCGCGTCCGCGACTGGATCTATCAGATCGGGCTCGTGGTCGCGCTCGTGGCCCTGACGATCTTCTTCGTGCGCAACGCCTCGGAGAACATGGTCAAGGCCGGC
Organism: Allobosea sp. AAP35; assembly: GCF_001295925.1. Lineage (GTDB taxonomy): Bacteria > Pseudomonadota > Alphaproteobacteria > Rhizobiales > Beijerinckiaceae > Allobosea. Next base: position 14,962 of record NZ_LJHQ01000023.1, read on the forward strand.
ATCGCCTCGGGCTTCGACTTCCTCTGGCGCAATTCCGGCATCGACGTGCCCTTCGTGCTGACGGACTACACCCGCGCCAGCCCGATCATCGACCTGTTCTGGGTCGGAGTGGTCAACACGCTGCTGGTCACGGTCGTCGCGCTGGTGCTGGCGACCGCGCTCGGCTTCATCGTCGGCATCGCGCGCCTGTCCTCGCACTGGCTGCTCTCGACCATCGCCGGCGCCTATATCGAGTTCGTCCGCAACATCCCGCTGCTGTTCTTCGTGCTGTTCTGGTATTTCGGCGTGATCGCGGCCCTGCCGGCGCCGCGCGACAGCGTCAGCGTTTTCGGCGTCGCCTTCCTCAACAATCGCGGCCTGACGATCCCGCTGCCGGAGATGCCGGCGAATTTCCGCTGGGCACTCGCCGCGATCCTGCTGTCCTGGCTGGCGCAGGCGCTGGTCTCGCTCTGGGCCCGCCGCCGCAAGGACCGCACGGGGCAGGATGCGCCAATGCTGGCGATCGGCCTCGTGCTGATCGTCATCGTGCCCGCGCTGGCGGTGACATGGGCGAGCCTGGCGACGGGTTGGGACATTCCGGTCCTGCGCGGCTTCAACTATCGCGGCGGCTTCGTCATCATCCCCGAATTCGTCGCGCTGCTGGCGGCGCTGGTGACTTATACGGCGGGCTTCATCGCCGAGATCGTGCGCGGCGGCATCCAGGCCGTGCCCCATGGCCAGGTTGAGGCGGCGTCTGCGCTCGGCCTGCGGCCGTTCCAGACGCTTCGGCTCGTCACCATCCCGCAGGCACTGCGGGTGATGATCCCGCCGCTGACCAACCAGTATCTCAACGTGCTCAAGAACTCATCTTTCGGCGCGGCCATCGCCTATCCCGACGTCGTCAGCCTGTTCATGGGATCGGCCCTGAACAATACGGGGCAGGCGATCGAGATCATCGCGATGACGCTGGCGGTCTATCTCGTGATCGGGCTTGCGGTCTCGGCCTTCATGAACTGGTACAACGCCAGGATCGCGCTGGTGACGAGATGAGCGCGATGGCAATGAACGCAGCAGTCTTGCCTCTTTTGCGCCGCCGCCTGTTCGGCACCCCGGCGACCGGCATCGTCACGATCCTGCTGGCCCTGGCGCTGGCCTGGCTAGCGATTCCGATCATTCGCTGGGCGCTGATCGACGCGACCTGGAGCGGAACGACACGGGCCGATTGCGCGGCCGGTGGCGCCTGTTGGGTCTTCGTCAAGGCGCGCTTCGGCCAGTTCATGTACGGGTTCTATCCGCAAGACCAGCGCTGGCGCGCCGACCTGGCCGGGGTTCTCTTCGTGCTCGGCACGGCGGCGATCGTCTTCGCGCCGCAGCGCCTGCGGCTGAAGGCGGGGATCGCGGCCCTGATCATCCTGCCGTCGCTCGGCATCTGGCTGCTGGGAGGCGGGTTCGGGCTTCGTCCGGTCGAGACCCGTGAATGGGGCGGGCTGATGCTGACCCTGTTCATCTCGGTCTATGCCAGCCTGATCGCGATCCCGCTCGGCATCCTGCTGGCGCTGGGCCGGCAATCGCAATTGCGCGTCGTTCGGCTGATCAGCGTACTGTTCATCGAGTTCTGGCGCGGCGTGCCGATCATCGCGGTGATCTTCCTGGCCTCGCTGCTGCTGCCGCTGATCCTGCCCGGCGGCATCGGCATCGATCGGCTGGCCCGCGCCGTGATCGGGCTGGGCCTCGTCATCGCCGCCTATATGGCCGAAGCGGTGCGCGGCGGCCTGCAGGCGCTGCCGCCCGGCCAAAGGGAGGCTGCGACCGCGCTCGGGCTGACCTACTGGAAGGCGACGGGGCTCATCATCCTGCCCCAGGCGCTGCGGATTTCGCTGCCGGCGATGACCAACGAATTCATCGCGCTGGTCAAGAACACCACGCTCGTTCTGGTCGTCTCGATCCTCGATCTGCTCGGCATCGCCCAGGCCTCGCTCGCCGACCCCGCCTGGGTCGGCATGAGCATGGAAGCCTATGTCTTCTCAGGCTCGATCTACTGGCTGATCTGCTTCGCGCTCTCGCGCTGGAGCCGGCATCTGGAAATGATGGGAAGGCGGCAGCAGCGGTGATGGGCCCAAACGAAGAAAGCCGGCCTCGCGGCCGGCTTTCTCCTGAGACGATAAGGGAACGATGCTTCAGGCGCGGGCCACCTTGCCGCGATCGCGCCGGCGGTCGGAGGCCGGCTGATAGGCGATGCGGGAATGGTAGGTGCAATAGGGCATGCCGGTCTGCGAGCGGCCGCCGCAGAAGCGGAATTCCGGAGTCGTCGGGTCGCCCATCGGCCAGCGGCACATAAACTCGCGCAGATCCATGATGGTGACGCGCTCGGAGAACGGGATCACCACATCCTCGGATGGGGCGGGCGCCTGTTCGACCTCGGCCTGCGCCTCTGGCTCGGCATATTGGGGCGCAAGCGCATTGGCGCCGCGCGTCATCCCGCCCTGGCTGGCACCCGGCGCGCCGCTCATCGGGTGGCTGGGCGAGCGGGTCGGCGCCTTGCGGGGGGCTGCGTTGCGCGGCGCGCTGGTGGCGCTGGGGTTTTTCGCCCGGCCCGAAAGGCCGAGACGATGCACCTTGCCGATCACGGCATTGCGCGTCACGCTGCCGAGCTCGGCCGCGATCTGGCTGGCGCTGAGACCGTCGCTCCAGAGCTTCTTCAAAAGCTCGACGCGCTCCTCAGTCCATGCTCCGGCTTCGTTCATCGGGCTCACCTGTCTTGTCCGGCCGGCTCCTGGCGGAACCGTCCTAAGGGCGGATCATGGCGGAATCCGATACCGACGGCGCCCGTCGCAAAACGGAAGCCGTGACAGCCGAAACTGACGGTACAGGGGACGCCGCACGAGATGTCGTATCTGACGAGGAAGACCCTACAAGATGCGTGGACTCTCGGACAAGAGTCGCCGAATCGGAAACGACCTTTTCCCCAGACGATTCGCCAATCGCGCGTCAAGCGAATCCTTTCGGCAACACTTGCGCCGTCATGAGGGACAATCGCATGTCGCACGTCGCGTGGCACAGGTGGAGGCCGGGCCCGGTCGCGGCGTCATCGGTCTGCGAAACGCCAGGCGAGCCGGAATTGACAGGAGCGACGCCCTTTTGCATAGTCTTGCCCATATCGACGCCGCCCCCTTGGGCGGCGCTTATGTTTTACGGATCAGGGCCTTCCATGAAGCGGCTGACGGCGCGACGAGACCTTGGAATTTGGCTGCGACGATAACGTCGTAGCCGGGTCGCAATCGGCTGTGCAGCTGAAGCTGTGCGGCGGGCAGCCCGGACCACCGTTCCCGTTCAGCCACTCCGCTCTCATTCGCCCGTTGCGAGGATCGCATATCATGGCCTCTGCCCCTGTTTCCGCCGCGCCGTCCCTTTTGCTGCCGACCTATGCCCGCGCGCCCGTCGCCTTCGAGCGCGGCGAAGGCGCCTGGTCGATCACGGCCGACGGGACCCGCTATCTCGATTTCGGCGCCGGCATCGCCGTCAATGCGCTCGGCCACGCCCACCCGCATCTGGTCGAGGCGCTGACCACCCAGGCCGGCAAGATCTGGCACACCTCGAATCTTTACACGATGCCCGAGGGCGAGCGCCTGGCGCGCCGGCTTTGCGAGGCGACCTTCGCGCAGCGCGCCTTCTTCACCAATTCCGGCGCCGAGGCGAACGAGGCCGCCATCAAGATGGCGCGGAAATATCATGCGGCGAAGGGCCATCCCGAGCGCTTCCGGATCATCACTTTCGAGGGCGCCTTCCATGGCCGCACGCTGGCGACCATCGCCGCCGGTGGGCAGCAGAAATACATCGAGGGCTTTGGCCCTAAGGTCGATGGTTTCGACCAGGTGCCGTTCGGCGACCATGACGCACTGAGGGCCGCAATCACCGGTGAAACCGCCGGCATCATGATCGAGCCGATTCAGGGCGAGGGCGGCTTGCGGTCGGTGCCGCCGCAATGCCTGCGCGGCCTGCGCGAGCTTTGCGACGAGCACGGCCTGATGCTGATCTTCGACGAGATCCAGACCGGCGTCGGCCGCACCGGCAAGTTCTTCGCCTATGAGCTGTCGGGCGTGACCCCCGACATCATGTCGGTCGCCAAGGGTATCGGTGGCGGCTTCCCGATGGGCGTCTGCCTCGCCACCGAGGAGGCGGCATCGGGCATGACGCTGGGCACCCATGGCACCACCTTCGGCGGCAACCCGCTCGCCATGGCGGTCGGCAATGCGGTGCTGGACGTCATCCTGGCGCCGGGCTTCATCGACCATGTCGCGCAGACCGCGCTGCGGCTGAAGCAGTCGCTGGCCGAGCTGAAGGACAAGCACCCGCAGGTCATCGCCGAGATCCGCGGCGAGGGGCTGATGCTGGGCCTCAAGCTGCATACGCTGAACACCGATTTCGTCGCCGAGGCGCGCGCCGCTGGTCTGCTGGTGGTCGCGGCGGGCGACAATGTCGTGCGGCTGCTGCCGCCGCTGATCATCGGTGAGTCAGAGGTCGCCGAGGCGGTCTCCCGTCTCGACCGTGCGGCATCCGCCATCGAGGCGGCGCTGAAGCGCCCTGCGGCGGAGTAACAGCGTCCGCTCCTTGCGGTCGGGCTTTTGCATCCGGCCGGTTCATTCTCGTCAAGCGAAGGACGCGCCCGTGACGCGCCATTTCCTCGATCTCTCCGATTTCTCCGCCACGCAGCTGCGCGCCATCCTGCGCGCCGGCGAGGACATCAAATCGCGCCGCCGCACCCCTGAAGCCGCCACGGACCGCCTGCTCGAGGGCAAGGTCGTCGCCATGGTCTTCGAGCAGCCGTCGCTGCGGACGCGGGTTTCCTTCGATGTCGGCATCCGCGAACTCGGCGGCTCCCCGATGATGGTCACCGGCCGCGAGATCGAACTCGGCGAGCGCGAGACCATCGCCGACACGGCCCGCGTGCTGTCGCGCTATGTCGATGCGATCATGATCCGCATGCTCGACCATGACGCCGTGGTCGAGATGGCGAAATATGCCACCGTGCCGGTCATCAACGGGCTGACCAAGCGCCAGCATCCCTGCCAGGTCATGGCCGACGTCATGACCTTCGAGGAGCGCAGGGGCTCGATCCAGGGCAAGCGCATCGCCTGGACCGGCGACACCAACAACGTCCTGACCTCCTGGATCCACGCCGCCGGTCGGCTCGATTTCGAGCTTGCCATCGCGACGCCCGCCGAGCTGGCCCCGCCACCGGCCATCCTCGCCTGGGCCAAGACGCAGGGTGCGAAGCTTTCTCTCACGACGAAGCCGGAAGCAGCCGTCGAGGGTGCCGATTGCGTCATCACCGATTGCTGGGTCTCGATGGGCGACGAGGAGGGCACGCGTCACAATCTGCTGCGCCCCTACCAGGTCGATGAGCGCCTGCTCGGCCGCGCCGACAAGGACGCGATCTTCATGCACTGCCTGCCGGCGAGCCGGGGCGAAGAGGTCACCGACGGCGTCATGGACGGTCCGCAATCGGCCGTCTTCGACGAGGCCGAGAACCGCCTTCACGCACAGAAGGGCATTCTGGCCTGGTGCTTCGGCGGGGTCGCCGCCTGATGGCCGATGCTGCTGACACCGGGGTAACGATCGCCGCGCTCGACGATCGCGTCATGCCCTTCACCGTGCCCGATCTCGATGTGCGCGGCCGCGTCGTGCGGCTGGGCACATCGATCGACACCATCCTCGCCCGCCATGGCTATCCCGAAGCCGTGGCGCGGGTTCTCGGCGAGGCTGCCGCGCTGACCGTTTTGCTCGGCACGGCGCTGAAATTCGAAGGCCGTTTCCAGCTCCAGACCAAGAGCGACGGGCCGATCTCGATGATGGTCGTCGATTTCAACGCGCCGGACGTCTACCGCGCCGTCGCCCATTTCGATGCCGACAGGCTGGCGGAAGCCGAGGCCGAGGGCCTGCTCTCCACCGGCGATCTGCTCGGCGAGGGCCATCTCGCCATGACGGTCGACCAGGGCTCGGCCACGACGCGCTACCAGGGCGTCGTCGCGCTGACCCGCCAGAGCCTGGAAGAGGCGGCGCATCAGTATTTCCGCCAGTCCGAGCAGATTCCGAGCCGGATTCGCCTCGGCGTCGGCGCGATCGTCACCGGCGAGGGCCGGCAATGGCGCGCCGGCGGGCTCTTGGTGCAGTTCATGCCGCATTCGGTCGATCGTTTGCGTGCCGCCGACATTCATCCCGGCGATGCGCCCGAGGGCCACGAAATCCTGACCAACACCGACCCCGACGGCATCAACGACGATGCCTGGGCCGAGGCGCGCTCGCTGGTCGAGACGGTCGAGGATCACGAACTGCTCGATCCGCTTTTGGAGAGCGAACGCCTGCTCTACCGGCTCTTCCACGAACGTGGCGCGCGCGTCTTCGAGCCGGTTCTGGTCCATGAAGATTGCCGCTGCTCGCGCGAGCGTGTGCTCGGCATGCTGCGCGGCTTTTCGGCCGAGGATCGCAAGGCCATGGTCGCCGATGACGGGCAGGTCGCGATCACCTGCGAGTTCTGCTCGCGGCGCTATGTCTTCACGCCGGGTGAAGTCGAGGACGGGCTGGCGGCAGAATAGCGCGTGTCATCCCGGAAAAGCCGCGAAGCGGCGCAGATCCGGGATTCATCATAGAGCGCGCTCAGTGCCCTATGATGGATCCCGGGACGACCTGCGGTCGCCCGGGATGACGGTCATGTTTCCGCACAAGCTCATCAGGCTCTAACGCAGCCTACCCCCGGCACTCCGCCATCAGCTTGCGCATGAAGGCCTCGCCGGCAGCGACCTGCTCCAGCGTGATGTACTCGTCGGGCTGATGCGCCTGGTCGATCGAGCCCGGCCCGCAGACGATGGTCGGCAGCCCCGCTCGCTGGAAATGCCCGGCTTCCGTCGCATAGGCGACCGCGATGGTGCGGTTGCGGCCGGCCAGCCGCATCGCCAGCGTCTCGGCCTCGGAGCCCGGATCGGGCGCGAGACCCGGCACATCCGAACTCATCACAGTCTCGATCGCAGCCGCAGGCGCGGTCTTGCGCATCCGGGCGAGCACCTCCTGCGACAACGCGGCGAAACGCGCCGGCACGTCCTCGACATCCGAACCCGGCAGGCAGCGCACCTCCCAGGACAAATCGCAGCGATCGGCCAGGATGTTGCGGGCGATGCCGCCATGGAACTTGCCGACATGCACCGTGTCATAGGGCGGGTCGAAACGCCCGCTGGTATCGGGATCGGCCTCGCGCTCGTCGGCCATCGCCACCAGCCCGGCAGACAGCCGGATACCGCCATGCACGGCGCTCGCCCCCAGATGCGGCTTGGAGGAATGCGCCGGAGCGCCGGTGATCGTCGTGAAGAAGGTCCGGATGCCCTTGTGGGCGTCGGCGAGCTCCAGCGAGGTCGGCTCGCCCACGATCACGGCGCGCGGCCTGGGCAGGTCGATCCCCATCCGGGCGATGCCATCGACGACGCCAAGGCAGGTGACCTCCTCGTCATAGGAGAAGAACAGGTGGATCGGCGTCTTGAGATCGGCGGCCAGGAAATCGGGTACCAGCGCCAGCGCCAGCGCGATGAAACCCTTCATGTCGACCGCGCCGCGACCGTAAGCCTTGCCGTCTTCGATGTGCAGCGTGAACGGGTCGCGGCTCCAGGCCTGGCCCTCCACCGGCACGACGTCGGTATGGCCAGACAGCAGCACGCCGCCCCGGTCCTGCGGGCCGATCGTGGCAAACAGCGCCGCCTTGTCGCCCGTTGCGTTGGGGATGCGGATGGAGGAGACGCCCCAGCCCGCGAGATAATCCTCGACGAAGGCGATCAGCGGCAGGTTGGATTTGTGGCTCACCGTGTCGAAGGCGACGAGCCTGGCGAGCATGTCGAGCGGCGCCAGGCGCTGCCCGTTTGGAGAATGCGCAGTCAATGCAGGACCTTCTTCACATAAGGGGAATCGAGCGGGAACAGCGGCACCTCGACATCGAAGATCACGCCGTCCTCGCCGAGCATCGCATAGAAGCCGCGCATCGCACCGTCGGGCGTCATCAGCGGGCAGCCGGAGGTGTAGCTGTAGCTTTCGCCCGGCCGTAGCACCGGCTGCTGGCCAACGACGCCTTCGCCGCGCACCTCATGCACCTCGCCGCGCCCGTCGGTGATGAACCAGTGGCGGCTCATGAGCTGAATGGTCTGGGCCGAGAGATTGAGGATCTCGATGCTGTAGGCCCAGAAATAGCGGCCCTGGGCCGGCGAGGATTCACCCTCCATGAAGCTCGGCGCGGCGGTTACGCGCACGCCATGCGTCTCCGCTTGATACATCGCGACGGTCCCGTTGCTGATGCGCCAGCCGAGCCGGCACAGACCCTTTGTTATCGAGGCGCGGGCGGCAGGGTCAATGGCGAAAGCCCCGATTCTCGCGTGGACAACCCGCGCCGGGGCGCAATCGGCCGGCGTCGGACGCTTGGTCTTTGCCGCGGGCTTCGCTAGCTGTAGCCGACTGTGTTTTGCGGATTTCGCATGTTGCCCATCCATCCCGGCATCCAGCCCGACCATTGCATCCGCGCCTTCATCGAGGGCGGGGCGATCAGGCTCGCGCATCCGCCGGCAGAGGGCCAGATCCAGCCGGCCAGCCTCGATCTGCGCCTGGGCGACAAGGCCTATCGCGTCCGCGCCAGCTTCCTGCCGGGGCCGGAGCGCACGGTCGAAAGCCGGCTCGAACAGCTCGCTCTGCACGAGATCGACCTGACGCGCGGCGCGGTGCTCGAAACCGGCTGCGTCTACATCGCGGAGCTGATGGAAGGGCTGAACCTGCCGCAGGGTCTGCGTGCCGCCGCCAATCCCAAGAGCTCCACGGGCCGTCTCGACGTCTTCACCCGTGTCATCACCGACCGCGCCCGCGAGTTCGATCTCGTCGAGGATGGCTATGAGGGCCCGCTCTTCATCGAGATCTCGCCGCGCACCTTCCCCGTGCTGGTGCGCTCCGGCTCGCGCCTCTCGCAGATCCGTTTCCGCGCCGGTGAGACGAAGCTCGACGATCGCGCGCTCGGCGAACTGCATGAGCGCGAAACGCTGGTCACCGCCGCCACGCCCTCCTTCCAGGGCGGAGTCGCCGTCAGCGTCGATCTGGCGGGCTTCGACGGGCTGATCGGCTATCGCGGCAAGCACCACACCGCCCTGATCGATGTCGACCGCGTCGGCGCCTACAAGGCCTCCGAATTCTGGGAGCCGATCCCGTCGGATGGCTCCCGCGCGATGATCCTCGATCCAGGCCAGTTCTACATCCTGGCCTCGAAAGAGGCTGTCCATGTCCCGCCGGACTACGCCGCCGAAATGACGCCGTTTGACGCGCTGGTCGGCGAGTTCCGGGTCCATTACGCCGGCTTCTTCGACCCCGGCTTCGGCCACAGCGCGGCCGGCGGCCAGGGCGCGCGCGCCGTGCTCGAGGTGCGCTCGCGCGACGTGCCCTTCATCATCGAGGACGGCCAGATCGTCGGCCGGCTGGTCTATGAGGCGATGGCGAGCCGCCCCGCCGCGCTCTATGGCGCCGGGCTGAAATCGAACTATCAGGGCCAGGCCCTCAAGCTCTCGAAGCATTTCCACGACTGAACCCGCGCCGGCCGGGATAGTCCGGGCCCTGCGCGATTCCCGGATGACACCCGCCGTGCAAGCCGCTATGAACACGCTGCTCCGGTGTCGCGCGATATGCCGAACCAGACGCATGCGGGCGTAGTTCAGTGGTAGAACGTCAGCTTCCCAAGCTGAATGTCGTCGGTTCGATCCCGATCGCCCGCTCCAAAACCTTCCGACAGGCGAGAGACACTGGAACCGGCCCCAGCGTCGCCGCGCCGTTCAGCCGCCGCGCTCGGCAATCGCCGTGCCCGCCGCCCAGCCCGACGACCAGGCCCATTGGAAGTTGTAGCCGCCGAGCCAGCCGGTGACGTCGACGACTTCGCCGATGAAATAGAGCCCGTCGACCGCCCGGGCCGCCATCGTCTTCGAGTTCAGGCCATCGGTGTCGACGCCGCCGAGCGTGACCTCCGCGGTGCGGTAGCCTTCCGAGCCGATGGGATGCACGTCAAAACCGTGGATCGTCGCGGCGATCGCGGCCAGCCGCTTGTCGCCGGCATCGCCGATCGGCCCGGTCCAGCCATGGCTTTCGGCGAGGAAGGCCGCCAGGCGCTTGGGCAGGATTTCGCCGAGCGCGTTGGGCAGGCTCCGGCGGCCGTTCTCCTGCCTTGAGGCCCGCAGGGCGGCGAAGAGGTCGCGCCCCGGCAACAGCGCGACCCTAACCGGCTGCGTCTCCCGCCAATAGGATGAGATCTGCAGGATGGCGGGGCCCGACAAGCCCCGATGCGTGAACAGCAACGCCTCGTCGAAGCTCGCCTTGCCGCAGGACACGCGCGCCTCGGCCGCGATGCCGGCGAGCTCGCGAAACGAGGCGAGGACATCTTCGCCGAAGGTCAGCGGCACCAGAGCGGGCCGTGTCTCCGTCACCGCCAGACCGAACTGGCCGGCAATCTGGTAGCCGATCCCCGAGGCGCCCATTTTGGGGATGGATTTGCCGCCCGACGCCACCACGACGTACCGGCAGCGGATGTTAGCCGCCCCCTCGCCGCCGAGCATGACGGCAAAGCCGTCATCGATCCGCGCAAGGCTCTCCAGCGTGGTCGAAAGGCGCAGCTCGCAGCCCGCGCGGGCCATTTCGCCCGTCAGCATTGCGATGATGTCTTTGGCCGAATGGTCGCAGAACAGCTGTCCGAGCGTCTTCTCGTGATAGGCGATGCCGTGTTTCTCGACCAGCGCGACGAAATCCTGCGGCGTGTAGCGACCGAGCGCTGATTTGGCGAAATGCGGGTTGTTCGAAAGGAAGTTCCGGGCGCTGGTGCCGGTGTTGGTGAAGTTGCAGCGCCCGCCCCCGGAGATGCGGATCTTTTCGCCCGGCGCCCTGGCGTGATCGACGACCAGCACCCGCCCGCCGCGCGAGGCGGCATGGATCGCGCACATCATCCCCGCCGCGCCGGCGCCCAAGATGACAGTGTCGAAGATCTGGATCGCCATGGAATGCGGGCGCCTTTGACGGCCCTGAGGGCCATGCTGCAGCATGCGGATGGATCACACGCGGCCTGAGCATCCGGGTAGAGTATCCACTGCCGTCCTTCAACAGAAGACGGTCGCGGGATCGGCTTTGGCCAATACGGCAGGGCTGGCGGTCCACCAACGGCTCTTCAAACCTGCCAAACAACGAAAAACCTCCGGGGCGGACCCCGGAGGTTTTCTTGTCGACCGCGTGACGGACGTCAGATGATCGTCGTGGTCGAGGCCGTCGAGCCCTTGTACGGTTCGGCCTTCTCGTCGAAGCGCGACCAGCCTTCCTGACGGTACTGCGCCAGACGCGTATCACGATCGATCGGCGTGGCGCCGTCCATGATCGCTTCGGCGGTCGCTGCATGGGCGTCTGTGGCCTTCACCGAAACGACGGTACCGCCGCGACGGACGGTTTCGGCATAGTAGTGCGCGTCCTCCTCGCTGACGCCGGCATTGGTGAAGGAGCCGACGAGGCCGCCTGCAGCCGCTCCGGCGACGGCGCCCGCAGCCGTGGCTGCAAGCCAACCGGCGGCAACGACCGGGCCGACGCCCGGGATCGCCAGCATGCCGAGACCGGCAAGCAGGCCGGCCGCGCCACCGATTCCGGCGCCGATCCCGGCGCCCTCGGCTGCATTGCTGTCCTTGGCGCGCTCGTCATGGCCGACGACGCTGATATCGTCGGCGGCGATGCCGGCGACTTCGAGCTTCTCGATGACGGCGGCAGCAGTATCGTAGCTGTCGTAGGAGCGGGTGATGGTGCGGGTCATGGTGATCTCCAGAATGATCGAGCAGGAATCAGGTCAGTTGCGGACGATGTTGCCGCGGTAATCGACCGAGACATTCACCGTGGCCCCGGTATGGGTCGCCTGGCCGCGCCAGATGCCGTTGTCGTCCTTCTTCAGACCCATGACGTTGGAATAGCCATTGGCCTCGAGGCGGCTCTTGGCCTGGCCTTCGGTGAAGCTGTTGGCACCCGGAAGCGGCGCGTTCTTGTCGGCTTCAGCGTTGGGCGCAGGGGTCGGCGCGGTCGTTGCGGTCTGCGCCAACGCACCAAACGAGGTCGCGGTCACGATCATCGTGGCGAGAAGCAGCTTCTTCATGGTCAATCTCCAAGACATGCGGCGTTACATGCGGCGTTCGCCGCTGATGCCCTGAAAACGGCCATCTGCTCAAAACTGTTCCACAAATAAACCGGGTCTGGCGGGGGGAACCGGGCAGCCGCTTCGATGTTTGGCGACCAAGGGCCCGCCCTCGGGCCCCAATTGGAGAAAACCCATGGCAACCACCCCCAAGCCGCTCGACGAGCTGTTCCACGACATGCTCAAGGACGTCTATTACGCTGAAAAGCAGATCCTGAAGGCCCTTCCGAAAATGGCGAAGGTCGCGAACTCCCCTGAGCTGAAGAAGGCTTTCGAGGCGCATAAGGGCGAGACCGAAGCTCAGATCGAACGCCTGAGCGACGTGTTCGAGCTGATCGGCAAGGCACCGCGCGGTAAGACCTGCGACGCGATCCTCGGCATCCTCGAAGAGGGCAAGGCCGTGATGGAGGATTACGCCGACAGCCCCGCGCTCGATGCCGGTCTCGTCGCCTCCGCGCAGGCCGTCGAGCATTACGAGATGGCGCGCTACGGCACGCTGAAGGCCTGGGCGACGCAGCTCGGCCACAAGGATGCGGTCAAGCTCCTCGACGAAACGCTCGCCGAAGAGACCGCGACCGACAAGGCGCTGACCAAGCTGGGCGGGCCGGCCAATTCGGCCGCCGTGGCCAAGGCGGCCTGAGACAAGGCCTTATGAGCGCGTCTGGCGGCGTCAGTCGCCGCAGATGAGAAAAGGCCCGCCGCGCCTCACGCGACGGGCCTTTTTGCATGGCGGGCTTGCCTGCGGCACGGATACCGCTTCCGGCAAGGCCAGGCTGGCGCTATGGTCGCAGCCAAGATGAACCCTGTCGATGATCTCAGCACGATGGAGCCCGGCGCAGGCGCGGAGCAGGCGCCTCCGTCGCGGCTTGGCATCGCCTTGTTGATCGGCGGTGCTCTGACGCTGGTGCTGGCGGGGTTGCTGCTCTGGTGGCGCGAGGGCGACCGTCTCTTCACCGACGGCCTCATCGCCGCCATCGTCGCCTGTTTTTGAACAACGCGTCGCCGTTTCGGTCTGATCCGGGACGCAATCAGGATCCATCCTTTCAGTGAACCGCCGTCTCGTCCTCCCCCTCGTCGTCTTCATCGTCGGCGCGCTCGCGCTGGCTGCCGCCGCCATCCTGACGTTTGCGCCCAGCCGTACATCGCAATCGGGCACCGCTAGCGTCGGTGGTCCGTTCGCGCTGACCGCGCAGGATGGCAGGACGCTGACCGACAAGGACCTTCAGGGCGCGCCCTTCCTTGTCTTCTTCGGCTTCACCCATTGTCCCGATATCTGCCCGACCAAGCTGTTTGAGATTTCCGAAGTGCTGCGCGCCGCCGGCCCCAAGGGCGAGACGCTGAAGGCACTGTTCGTCACCGTCGATCCGGAGCGCGACACGGCGGAGGTCATGAAGAGCTATCTTGGCTCCTTTGATCCGCGCATCGTCGGGCTCAGCGGCGATCGCTCCTCCATCGATGCGATGATCAAGGCCTATCGCGCCTATTCGCGCAAAGTACCGCTGAAGGACGACGACTACACCATGGACCACACGGCCCTGGTCTATCTCATGGGCAAGGACGGCCGCTTCATCGGCGCCTTCAACATCGACCAGCCCCCGGCTCAGGCGGCGCAGGAATGGCTGCGTCATCTCTGACGGGACGACCCCGGCCGGGCGGTGCGCGCCGGCGGGCGAGCCCATGGGCCGTCTTGTTCCAGGTGAACCGGTTCGCATGGTAATCGCGCACCGCCATCCAGGCCGCGATGCAGACGAGGCCGTAATAGAGCGGCAGCAGAGGTAGCAGCAGCAAGAGCCGCGGCATGCCGCGGCGCAGCGCCCCGAGCGCCGGCGGCAGAAACAGCGCGATTGTCCCAAACATCCAGACGGTCACGGCCAGGGTCGAGGTCAGGCTGCCGAGCGCGCCCGTAGGCACCAGCAGCGAGCCGTCGCGCCAGGCGAGGAACGCGGCAATCGCGAAAGCGGGATAGGCCAGCGCCGTGACCACCGTGCCCAGACACAAAGACAGGAAGGCAAGTGCCGCTGGCCATCCGGCTTCGCGAAACAGCGTCACAGGCGCTCGCGAATGGGTCACCAGCGTCTGAAGATAGCCCTTGATCCAGCGTGAGCGCTGTTTCAGCCAGGCCTGCAAGGTCATCGGCGCCTCTTCGCGCGTCTCGGAGCGCAGGTCGCCCATGCGATAGCCGGCCCGCGCCAGCCGCAAGCCCAGATCGGCATCCTCGGTGACGTTCCAGGCATCCCAGCCGCCGATCGCCCGCAGGGCCTGCGTGCGGAAATGGTTCGAGGTTCCGCCCAGCATGATCGGCAGGCCCGACCGCAGCAGGCCGGGATTGATCACCTCGAACAGCCCGGCATATTCCAGCGCAAACAGCGCCGGCAGCAGCCCCTCATCGGCATGGTCGATCACGAGCCTGGCCTGCAGGCATGCGAGGTCCGCCGGTGCCTGGAGGAAGCGCGCCGCCGCCATGCGCAGCTGCTGGGGATCGGGAATATCCTCGGCATCGTAAATCGTGAACAAGCTGCCGCGCGCTTCCAGCAGGGCGAGGTTGAGCGCCCGGGGCTTGGTTCGCGGCAGGCCCGGCGGCACGATCGTGACACCGATATGGGCCGGCAGGGCGATTTGCCCCAGCGCATCCCGCATGCCGGTGTCGTCGGCTTCGATCAGGAGCCGGATATCGAGTTTTGCAGGGGGATAATCGAGCGCGACCAGCGCGCTCAGCACCTGCCGCAGCACCGTCTCCTCGCGGTGAAGCGGCACGGCGATGCTGTAGACCGGCAGCCTTGCGTCATCGGTTCGCCAGCGATACCGCCGCCAGAGATCGGGCGCCGGCGGCTCGATCGTGGCAGCCAGCCGGAGCAGGATCAGGCCGAGGAACACGGGCCCCAGCAGCAGCGCGATGGTGAAGAAGGTCTCGAACGGCGACAGCACGCTGCCCGTGGCCGTGGCTGCCGCGCCAAGCCCGACCGCGATGCGCTGGCCGCGACTGGCGCCGGTGCGGGCACTGTCGCGCGCCAGCCCGGCCTCGTCCAGATTGGCGGCCCGTTTCGCCAGATCCGCGCCATTGGCCTCACGCAAGGCCTCGGCGAAGCGCCGCAGCGACATGACGGCGATGTCACCGCGATCGCGCGGTCCGGCTTCGAGCATCCGCCGCAGGGCAGGCCCCGTCGGCGCCAGGACGAACCGAAAGCGTCCGGCCGCCTCGGCCGCGACCGGTGCGATGCCGCCGCGCAGGATCGCATCATGCACGCCGCCCGGTCTCAGGGCGATGGTGCCGGCCTGGAAGGGCAGCCCCAGTTCGGCGGCCAGCGCGCGGTAGAATATCTCTTCGTCGATCAGCCCGAGCGTGAACACCTCCCGCGCCGGGTCGGTCCCGTAGCGGGCCGCGCGTCTGGCCGCCATGGCAAGATCGGACGGTGCCACGCCATGGCGTGCGAGAAAAGCGATCTCGACCGGCAGGCCGGCTGTGGCCTCCGAACGGTCTTCAAAACGCCCCTCGCAACCGCTGCCCCCCACCGGCCCGGCCCCGCCCACGCAAACGCCACCGCCCTGCCTGCAGGGCGGAACAACTCATGGTTGCCGCTTTGGCATGGGGAGTCGAGGGGCGCCTTCAGGTTTTCGCGGCGCAGCCGCGAATCCGTTCACATCCCGCCGAGAATTTCGGCAACCTGCGGGATGTCCTTATCGCCGCGCCCGCACAGATTCATCACCATCAGATGATCCTTCGGCAAAGTCGGCGCCAGTTCGATCACCTTGGCCAGCGCATGGGCGGGCTCGAGCGCCGGGATGATGCCCTCGAGCTTCGAGCAGAGCTGGAAGGCGTCGAGCGCCTCCTGGTCGGTCGCGGAGATATAGCTGACGCGGCCGCTGTCATGCAGCCAGGCATGTTCGGGGCCGATGCCGGGGTAATCGAGTCCGGCCGAGATCGAATGTGCATCCTTGATCTGCCCATCATCGTCCATCAGCAGATAGGTCCGGTTGCCATGCAGCACGCCGGGCCGACCGCCGGTCAGCGAGGCCGCATGCTGGGCGGTCGAGAGCCCATGGCCGGCCGCTTCCACGCCCCACATCTTCACCGACGGGTCGTCGAGGAAGGGGTGGAACAGCCCGATCGCGTTCGAGCCGCCGCCGATCGCGGCGATCAGCGAATCCGGCAGGCGCCCTTCGGCCTCCTGCATCTGCTCGCGGGTCTCGTTGCCGATCACCGACTGGAAGTCGCGCACCATGGCGGGGTAGGGGTGCGGGCCCGCCGCCGTGCCGATGCAGTAGAAGGTCGTGTCGACATTGGTGACCCAGTCGCGCAGCGCCTCGTTCATCGCATCCTTGAGCGTCTTGGTGCCCGACTGCACGGGCACGACGCTGGCGCCCAGAATTTTCATCCGGAAGACGTTGCTGGCCTGCCGCGCGACGTCGACGGCGCCCATATAGACGATGCATTCCAGCCCGAAGCGCGCGCACAGCGTCGCGGTGGCGACGCCGTGCTGGCCGGCCCCGGTCTCGGCGATGATGCGCTTCTTGCCCATGCGCCGCGCCAGCAAAATCTGGCCGAGCACGTTGTTCACCTTGTGCGCGCCGGTGTGGTTGAGCTCGTCGCGCTTGAAATAGATCTTCGCGCCGCCCGATAGGCCGGAGGCCGTCGCTACGTCGCGCAAGTGGTCGGTCATGCGCTCGGCGAAATACAGCGGCGAGGGCCGGCCGACATAGTGCTTCAGGTAATTGGCCATGTCGGCCTGGAAGCCGGGATCGACCTTCGCCGCTTCATAGGCCTGCTCCAGCGAGAGCACGAGCGGCATCAGCGTCTCGGCGACGAAGCGCCCGCCGAACAGGCCGAAGCGGCCGTTCTCGTCGGGGCCGGAGCGGTAGGTGTTGGGGGTCTGGGGCGCGTTCATGTCCGGCCTGCCTCTTCATGCATGGTCTGCGCGGCGGCGCGAGCCGCCACGACGAAATCGGTGATCCGCCCGGCATCCTTGCGGCCCGGCGCGCTTTCGACGCCCGACGAGACATCGACGCCTGACGGACGGGCGATGCGGATGGCCTCTGCCACATTGGCGCGATCGAGGCCGCCCGATAGCATGAAGCCGATGGCCGGGTCGAGTTGCGCCAGCAGCGTCCAGTCGAACGGCCTGCCATGCCCGCCGGGATATGCCGCGTCCTGCGGCGGCTTGGCATCGAGAAGGATGCGGTCCGCCACGCCGAGATAGGGCGTGATCGCGGTGAGATCTTGCTCGCCGGCGATGCCGATCGCCTTCATCGCGCGCAAACCCGTCGCCGCCTTGATGGCGCCGACCTGCGTGGGCGTCTCCCGCCCATGCAGCTGCAGCCAGTCGGGCCTGAGCCCGGCGACGAGATCGCGGATCTCGCCGATGTCGCGATCGACGATCAGCGCGACGATCTCGGCCCGGCCGCGCGCCATGGCGGCGAGTTCGGCGGCTTGCGCTTCCGAGACGAAACGCGGGCTCTTGGGGTGAAAGACCAGTCCGATCATCTCGACGCCGGCATCGAGCGCGGCGCGCAGCGTCTCGGGTGTCGACAACCCGCAGATCTTGATGGCGAAGGGCGAAACGGAAGCATCCATCGCGCAGCCCTAGCACAACCGGCCATCCCGCCGCACTTGCGACATGATGGCAGACGAAGCAATGCTGAGGTCCAGCGCCAGCAGACACGGCCTGAAGGCGGGACCACGGCAGGGGCACGTCGATTCGATTGTTCGGCAGAGGGCGGCGGGGTTTCACCATCCTGGCGGGGTTGCTGGCGATGTCCGGCATCACCGCGGCCATTTTCTATGTCGCCAGCCAGCCCAAGACGCTTCGCTTGGCCGTCGGACCGCTCGGCTCCGAGGATGCCCGCATGGCGGCGGGCTTCGTCCAGGGCCTGAACCGCGAAAAATCCCAGATCCGCCTGCGGCTGATCCTCACCGAGGGGTCCGAGGAAAGCGCCCGGAAGATCGATGCCGGCGAGGCCGAACTCGCCATCCTGCGCCCCGACATCGCCCTGCCCGGCAAGGCGGACACGGCGTTGATCACGCGCCGGTCCTTCCCGTTCCTGATCACCGACAAGGAAAGCGGCATCGGCCGCATCGCTGATCTGCGCGGCCGCCGCGTCGGCGTGGTCCGCAATCCGGCCGGCAATCTCGCCCTGCTGAAGCTCGTTCTCTCACAATACGAGGTCCGGCCCGACGAACTGACGATCGTCGGCTTGACGCCAGACGAGATCGTCCCGGCGGCGAAGGAGCGGCGCATCGATGCCTTCTTCACCGTCAACGCCGTCGGCGCGCGCGCCGGCGGCGATGGTGCGGGGCGCCTGCGCTCGGCCTGGGGCGAGGACCCTGTCCTGATCCCGATCCGCGAGGCCGATGCGCTCGCCGCCCGCATCCGCACGATCGAAACCGGCGAGATCGTCCGGGGCGCGCTTGGAGGCGATCCGCCGCGACCGTCCGAAAATCTTCCGACGATCGCCATCACCTCGCGCCTGATGGCCTCTCAGGACCTTGACGAGGACGTCGTCGGCAACCTCGTCAGTGCGCTTCTGGCGCTGCGGGTGACGCTGGCCGCCGAACTGCCGCAGATCCAGGGGCTGGAAACCCCGGCAACCGACAAGGACGCGCCGCTGCCGGTCCATGCCGGCGCCGCGGCCTTCATCGATGGCGAGCAGAAGACCTTTTTCGAACGCTATGGCGACTGGTTTTATCTCGGCGTGATGGGGCTTTCGCTGTTTGGCACCGGCGCGGCCGGCCTGCTGGGGCGCGAGAGCGCCGCAAGGCGAAGGCAGGCAATGCTGGGGCTAGACCGCCTGCTGGCGCTCCTGCCGAAGATCCGCGGCGCAACAGATATCGACATGCTCGACCGCTATCGCGGGGAAGCCGATGCGATCCTGCTCGAGGTTCTCAGCGATTTCGGGCAAGGCAACCTCGATTCCTCGGCCATCGCCGCCTATCGGCTGGTGTTCGATCAGGTCAGCCGTGCGGTGGTCGAGGGCAAGATAAGGGCCGCTGCCGTCCAGATCTGACGTTAGCACGGCGATAGGCAGGCCAGTTGGCCGCCTTCCGAAGTGACGGACCAGGCCGGCAAAGCCGCTCCGAGCCCGCACGCGATTCACCCTGCGCCGGGCAGACGGGCCGTTCGTGGTTGCCCAAACGCCCTTCACAGTCTATGTGCAGCGCAGCGAATTCCAGTTTCCTCGTGAACGGGCTGCGCCGGCAGGGCTATGATCCTCGCCGGCTTGTGGCCATGACAAAGGCCCTTCCCGCATGTCCATGCGCAATATCGCCATCATCGCCCACGTCGACCATGGCAAGACCACGCTCGTCGACAAGCTCCTGCAGCAGTCGGGCACCTACCGCGACAACCAGCGCGTCATCGAGCGCGTGATGGATTCCAACGAGCTCGAGAAGGAGCGCGGCATCACCATTCTCGCCAAGGCGACCTCGGTCGTCTGGAAGGATGTCCGCATCAACATCGTCGACACCCCGGGCCACGCCGATTTCGGCGGCGAGGTCGAGCGCATCCTGAACATGGTCGATTCGGCCATCGTGCTGGTCGATGCCGCCGAGGGCCCGATGCCCCAGACCAAGTTCGTGGTGTCGAAGGCCCTCAAGCTCGGCCTGCGTCCGATCGTGGCGATCAACAAGGTCGACAAGCCCGACGCCCGCGTCACCGAAGTCATCAACGAGGTGTTCGACCTCTTTGCCGCGCTTGACGCCAATGACGAGCAGCTCGACTTCCCGATCCTCTACGGTTCGGGCAAGCAGGGCTGGATGGCGCATGACCCCGCTGGTCCGCAGGACCAGGGCCTCGCCCCGATGTACGACCTGATCCTCAGCCATGTGCCCGAGCCGCGCATCGAGGAAGGCCCGTTCCGCATGCTCGGCACGCTGCTCGAGGCCAACCCCTATCTCGGCCGCATCATCACCGGCCGCGTCGTCTCCGGTTCGGCCAAGCCCAATCAGCAGATCAAGGTTCTGTCGGGCGATGGCACGCTGGTCGAGAGCGGCCGCATCACCAAGATCCTCGCCTTCCGTGGCCTGGAGCGCACGCCGATCGACGAGGCCATCCCCGGCGACATCGTCTCCATCGCCGGTCTGGTGAAGGGCTCGGTCGCCGACACCTTCTGCGACCCGTCGGTCGAGACCCCGATCAAGGCCCAGCCGATCGATCCGCCGACCGTCTCGATGACCTTCATGGTCAATGATTCGCCCCTGGCCGGCACCGAGGGCGACAAGGTCACCACCCGCGTCATCCGGGACCGCCTGTTCAAGGAGGCCGAGGGCAATGTCGCGCTGAAGATCGAGGAATCGACCGACAAGGATTCCTACATCGTCTCGGGCCGCGGCGAATTGCAGCTCGCCATCCTGATCGAGCAGATGCGCCGCGAGGGCTTCGAGCTCGGCGTCTCGCGTCCGCGTGTCGTGCTGCGGCGCGACGAGAAGGGCGATCTGCTGGAGCCGATCGAGGAGGTCATCATCGACGTCGACGAGGAGCATTCGGGCGTCGTCGTGCAGAAGATGTCCGAGCGCAAGGCCGACATGCTGGAGATGCGTCCCTCGGGCGGCAACCGCCTGCGTCTCGTCTTCCACGCCCCGACGCGCGGCCTGATCGGCTATCAGGGCGAACTGCTCACCGACACGCGCGGCACCGCGATCATGAACCGGCTGTTCCATGCCTATCTCCCCTACAAGGGCGAAATCGGCGGGCGCCGCAACGGCGTGTTGATCGCGATGGAGACCGGCGAGGCCGTGGCCTATGCGCTATGGAACCTGGAAGATCGCGGCCCGATGATGATCGAGCCCGGCTGGAAGGTTTATCAGGGCATGATCGTTGGCGAGCACACCCGCGAAAACGATCTCGAGGTGAACGTGCTCAAGGGCAAGAAGCTCACCAACATCCGCACCACCTCGAAGGACGAGGCGGTGCGCCTGACCCCGCCGATCCGCATGACGCTGGAGCGTTCGCTGGCCTGGATCGATGATGACGAGCTGGTCGAGGTCACGCCGAAGTCGATCCGCCTGCGCAAGGGCGTGCTCGACCCCAACGAGCGCAAGCGCTCGTCGAAGATGAAGCAGGATGTGGCCTGAGCGGTTTTTGCCGGCAGATCTAGACAAGAAGGGCGGGCCGCGAGGCTCGCCCTTTTTTTGTTGCGGCCGTTCGCGGGTCGCTGCCTGTCGCTCAGTGGCTCATCAGCATCGGCAGGGTGCCGTCGCGCAGCAGCGACTGCGTCACGCCCCCGAGCAGCCATTCGCGCAGACGTGAATGCTTGTAGGCACCGCAGACGATGAAATCCGCCCCGAAGGCTTTCGCTGCCTGTGCGATCTCGCTCGCCACGTCGGGCTGGGTGAGCGCGACGTTGCGGACCGTGACCTTGATGCCGTGCCGCGAAAGATGCGGGGCGAGATCGGTGCCGCCGAGGCTGCTGGAGAGGTCCTTCTCGCCGCTGACGGTCAGGATCTCGACCTCGTCGGCCTCGCTGAGGAAGGGCATCGCATCGCCCACCGCGCGTGCCGCCGAGGCGCCGCCATCCCAGGCGATTAGGATGCGCTTGGCCGAAAACTGCTCGCAGCCGGGCGGAACGATGAGGACGGGCCGCCCGCTGTCGAACAGTGCGGCCTCGATCAGCCCCCGGTCACGCTGAACGGGGTCCTTCTCCAGATCGAGAATGCTGACATCGTGGACGCGCGCGAAGGCGAGCAGCTGGTCGCAGAGATTGGCGTAGATCAGCGAGGGCGTTTCGATCGTGCAGGTCACGCCGGCGAGATCGGCACGGCCGCGCGCCTTTTCCGCGAAAGCGTCCGCGAGTTCGGTGATCCGCCGGTTCTCGCGGTTGATCAGCTCGGCGCCGAACGCGCCGACCAGGGAGCCGGGCACGCCATAGCGCATCGAGGCAGCCTGCAGGGTCAGATGCGCGGCCGCCTGCTGCGACAGCGACATGGCATAGGCGACGGCCGAGCTGTGCTCCCCGCGCCCTTCTTCCGTGAAGGCGACGAAAACACTCTTGATCGATTCGAGCATGGCAGATCTCCAAGCTGTTTCTTGTGATCCGCACTGTGCCCCGAATGCGCGGCCGCCATCTTGCGCTGGATCAAGCAATCGAACGGCGAACGATGGGAGAGTGGCGCTGCGGAGTTCGACCGAAGGAATGGCACCATGCTTCAACGCATCACGCTTCATTTGGGGCGCACGGCCTCTCACCCCGAAGGCGACAGCCGGGACGGCTACGAGATCACGGCGCCGCTCGACGCCGACGGACGGCTCGTCGTCGAGGAATGGCGCGAGGCGCGCGACCGTTGCCGCGTCCGCCGTTTCCGGACGGGTGCGCCCGACCAGCATGGCTGGTTGCTGCACCGGGCCGGCGGCGAGGGCGGCGCGAACTGGGGCATCGATTATGACGACGCCTCCAGCGACGATGACGAGGTCGGCTACAAGCTCGACCGTCACCGCTTCATGATCGGCGAATACGTCTCGATCCGCGAGCAGGACGACGATTTCCTGCCCTATCGCGTCGTCGCCATCCACCCCCTGGGCAAGCCGGTCGCGGCAGTCCTGTCCTGACCGCAGCCCTGTCCTGACAGCTGGAGCTTCTCTGTGGAGACGATGGCCATGCCTCTGAGTCAATCCGCCGCCCAGCCCCTGGGTTTCGGCACGCTTCTCGTGCCGGTCCACCTCGGCGCTGGCGCCGAGGTGACGATCCGCTTCGCCGCCTGTCTGGCCAAGGCTTTGTCCTGCCGGCTGGTGGGCCTGGGCGCCGACCAGATCGATCTGCCCTATTACGGCGACAGCAGCGGCATGGTTGACGCGCTGCTGATCGAGAATGCCCGCAGCGCCCTGGCTGAGGATCTGGCCAGGGCCGAAGCCTTGTTCCGCCAGGCCGCGCAAGGCGTCGCGCTCGATTGGCGCAGCGCGGAGGAGCAGCCGCGCCAGTTCGTGCTGACCCAGGCGCGGGCCGCCGATCTGGTCGTGATGGCCCGCCAGGGGCCCGATGACGAGGGCCTTGGCCGGATGGGCGTCGCGCCCGCCGACATTGTCATGGAGCTCGGTCGCCCGATGCTGCTGGTGCCGCCAGGGGTCGCCGGCCTGACCGCCCGCAGCGTGGTCGTGGCCTGGAAGGATACGCGCGAGGCGCGCCGCGCCGTTCAGGATGCCCTGCCTTTCCTGATCCGCGCCGAAATGGTCAGCGTGCTGTCGGTCGGCGTCGATCCGGCTGACGATGGCGCGCAGGATGTCTGCGGCTATCTCGCGCAATTCGGCATTTCCGCGCGCCCTGTCCTGCGTCCCAAAGGCGGCCGGAATGTCGTCGACGAGATCACGGCGCTGGTGCGGCAGGAGGGGGCCGATCTCATCGTCGCCGGGGCCTATGGTCACAGCCGCCTGCGCGAACGGATCTTCGGCGGCGTCACGCAGGATCTGATCGGGAGCACCCCGGTCTGCTGCCTGATGTCGCATTAGGACATCGCCGGCCTGCGTCTGCTGCAGCGGCGCCGGTCGGCTCGGCGCTTGCCCGGGCTGCGCCGCTCTGGTCCTGTGCGTGCTTCGGCAGAAGGACCCTCCCATGCAATTCCGCAGTCTCGGCCGCTCCGGCCTGCGCGTTTCGCTCGTCGGCCTCGGGTGCAACAATTTCGGTGGGCGCATCGATGACGCCGCCGCCGCCAAGGTCATCGACGCCGCGATCGACCATGGCATCACGCTGTTCGACACCGCCGACATCTATGGCGAGAAGGCCGGCTCGGAGCGTGCGCTCGGGCAACTGCTCGGGGCGCGCCGCAAGGACATCGTGCTGGCGTCGAAATTCGGCATGAAGATGTTCCATGGCGGGCAGGGCGGCTCGCGCCGCTACATCATCAGCGCCGTCGAGGAATCGCTGACGCGGTTGAAGTCCGACTGGATCGACCTCTACCAATTCCACACCCCCGACCCGCTGACCCCGATCGACGAGACGCTGCGCGCTCTCGAAGACATCGTGACCCAGGGCAAGGTCCGCTACACCGGCTGCTCCAACATGCCGGCCTGGCAGGTCGCCGACGCGCAATGGACCGCGCGCGATCTGGGTCTCAGCGGTTTTGCCTCGGCGCAGGACGAGTACAGCCTGCTCAAGCGTGGCGCCGAGAAGGATCTGATCCCCGCGCTGGCGCATTACGGGCTGGGCCTTCTGCCGTATTTCCCGCTCGCCAATGGCGCCCTCACGGGCAAATACAAGCGCAATGCCCCGATGCCCGAGGGCGCGCGCCTGACCAAGCTGCCCGAACGCGCCGGCCAGATCTTCAGCGACGCGAACTGGACGAAGATCGAGGCGCTGAGCGATTTCTGCGAGGCGCGCGGCAAGACCCTGGTCGAATTGGCATTCTCCTGGCTCGCGGCGCAGCCGGTCGTCTCCAGCGTCATCGCCGGCGCGACAAAGCCCGCGCAGATCGCCGCCAATGTGAAGGCGGCCGACTGGGCGCTGACGGCGGAAGACCTCGCCGAAATCGATCAGATCACGGCATAGCCGAAGGGGCGCCTCGCCCAATTACCGGAACGGTGGCTCGTCGAAACTGCGCAGCTTGCGCGAATGGATCGTCGAGCCCGCCTCCTTGAGTTTCTCCAGGGCAGCGAGCCCGATCCGCAGATGTTCGCTGACCGCGCGCTCGTAGAAGGCGTTGGCCGCGCCCGGCAGCTTGATCTCGCCATGCAGCGGCTTGTCGGAGACGCAGAGCAGCGTGCCATAGGGCACCCGTAAGCGGTAGCCCTGTGCGGCGATGGTGCCCGATTCCATATCGACCGCGATGGCACGCGAGAGATTGATGCGACGACGTTCCTTGGTCCAGCGCAGCTCCCAGTTGCGGTCGTCCTGCGTCACCACCGTACCGGTGCGAAGACGGTTCTTGAGCTGGTCGCCCTTCTCGCCGGTGACATCGGCGGCCGCCTCCTGCAGCGCGACCTGGACCTCGGCCAGTGCGGGAATCGGGATATCAGGCGGCACCAGCTCGTCGAGAATGCCGTCCTGGCGCAGATAGGCGTGGGCCAGCACATAGTCGCCGATGATCTGTGTCTGGCGTAGACCCCCGCAATGGCCGACCATCAGCCAGCAATGGGGCCGCAGCACTGCGAGATGGTCGGTGATGTTCTTGGCGTTGGACGGGCCGACGCCGATATTGACCAGCGTGACGCCCTGACCGCTCTCGCGGATCAAATGATAGGCCGGCATCTGGAAGCGGTGCCAGGGCGCCGACATCACGCGCTCGGCCGCGCTGACATCGATGCCGTCGCGCTCGATCCGGACCCCGCCGGGCGTCACCAGCGCCAGCGCCGTCCCGGCCTCGATCTCGGCCAGGCCCAGCCGCACGAACTGGTCGACATAGCGGTGGTAATTGGTCAGCAGCACCCAGGGCTGCACGGCGCGCCAGTCGGTGCCGGTATAGTGGACCAGCCGCCGCAGCGAGTAATCGACGCGCACCGCATCGAACAGCGAGAGTGGGCGCGGCTCGCCCTCGACAATGTCGAAGGTGCCGTCGGCGATCTCGTCGCCGACCAGCGAGAGCAGCGGCGTCGGGAAATGCCGGGCGAGCTGCGCCGCCGTGACGTTGCCGCGCCCGAGCTCGTCGCCGCCGTCGAGCGCATAGGGGTAGGGGATCTCCTGCGTACTGATCCCCGTCTCGATCGTCGCGCCATACTCCTCGACCAGCGGCTGGAGCTGGTCGAGAAGATAGCTCCGAAACTCCGCCGGCTGCGTCACGGTCGTCGAATAGATTCCCGGCGCCGCGAATTTGGCATAGCCGCGCCGCGTCGCGGCGGGCAGTTTCGAAGGTTCGTAGCTGACCCGCAGCAGCGGGTAGCGGTAGCGCGCCCGCTCTTCGGCTTCGGGCGCCTGCCCCGTCTCGAAGAAGCGCTGCAGATCGTCGCGCAGCGCCGAACGCGCCTGCGCATAAAGCGCCTCGAGCCTGTCGACGGCGGCGGCAGGCGTGGCGGCTGTCTCGAACGTCATGGGCGGGGGCGTCCTTTCGTTCGGTCGAGCTTTTAGCCGTGGGCAAGGGGGCGTGACAACTGCCGGCCTCTGACGGAGCCTCCCGGTTGCCTGCGGAACGGTTCTCCTTTACATAACCAATGGGTTAAGTAATAAGATTGTCGCAACGGCGCGCAGACCTGGAGGAGGAACACGATGTTCGCAAAACCGCAGAAGGAACACGACTGGCTGCACCAGCTCGTCGGTGAATGGACCTCGGAAATGGATTGTTCGATGGGTCCCGACCAGCCCCGTCAGAAATCCAGGGGCAGGGAGACCGTGCGCTCGCTCGGCGGGCTCTGGACACTCGGCGAAGGCGAGGGCGAGATGCCCGACGGCACGTCCGGCAAGACCCTGATGACGCTGGGTTTCGACCCCGTGAAGGGCCGCTTCGTCGGCAGCTTCATCGGTTCGATGATGACGCATCTGTGGCTCTATGACGGGGCGCTCGACGAGAGCGGCAAGGTCCTGACGCTCGAAAGTTCAGGTCCCAACATGATGGGCGACGGCGCCATCATCCCCTACCGCGACGTGATCACGATCGTCGCGCCCGACCACCGCATCCTGTCCTCCTACACGCCTGACGGGGCTGGCGGCTGGAGCGAGTTCATGACTGCCCATTACCGCCGCAGCGCCTGATCGCGAGCCTCGAAACGAAGGAGAGACCGATGAAGATCGCCCCCTATCTGATGTTCGACGGCAATTGCCGCGAGGCCTTCACCGCCTACGAGATGATCCTCGGCGGCCGGATCGAGGCGATGATGGACCATCGCGGAACCCCGGTTGAAGGGCATGTTCCGCCGGAATGGCTGGACAAGATCCTGCATGCCTGCCTGGAGCTCGACGGCCAGATGCTGATGGCCTCCGACGCGCCGCCTGCCCGCAGCGACGGCCCGATGCGTAGCGTCTCGGTCTCGGTCAGTGTCCCAGAGGTCGCCGAGGCCGAGCGCATCTTCGCCGCCCTTTCCGAAGGCGCGACGATCCAGATGCCGCTGGAGGAGACCTTCTGGGCGCCCCGCTTCGGCATGCTGCGGGACCGCTTCGGCACGAACTGGATGATCAGCGCCGACATGCCGGCGGACAGGGCCAATTGCGGCTGACCCACCCGCGTCATTCTCGGGCTTGACCCGAGAATCTCTTGCAGGATGAGGCGCCAAAAAGGCGCTGTTCTCGTCACGAGATGCCCGGTCAAGCCCGGGCATGACGGCTGCGGCCGAGCGGCGCTATCCAAATACTGCCCAGGCGATCAGGCCTGCGATGACCCACAGCGCCCAGTTGCCCCAGCGGTTGCGCTGGGCCTCGGCCCGGCCGATCGCCGCCACGCTGCGCTCGTCGAGCGAGAAGCCGTGGCGCGAGGCGTCCTCGAGCTGGCCCAGCACGCGCTCGGCACGGGCGACCGTTTCCGGCAGGCGCGACAGGCTGCCCAGAAGCGACCCGGCCCCGCGCCCCGCCTCCTGAATCCGGCCGATCGGACCGAGATTCTGAGTGATCCAGTCGCGCACCACCGGCTCGGCCGTGCTCCACATGTCGAGATGCGGGTCGAGCGTGCGCGCGACGCCTTCGACCACGACCATCGTTTTCTGCAGCATGACGAGTTCGGTCCGCGTCGCCATGTCGAACATGCCGGTGATCTCGAAGAGCAGCGTCAGAACCTTCGCCATCGAGATCTGGTCTGCGCTCTTGTCATGGATCGGCTCGCCAACCGCGCGGATCGCCTGGGCGAAATCGGCGACGTCGTGATGCAGCGGCACATAGCCGGCCTCGAAATGCACCTCGGCGACGCGGGTGTAGTTGCGGGTGATGAAGCCGAGCAGGATCTCGGCGAGAAAACGCCGCTCCTTGAGGCCCAGCCGCCCCATGATGCCGCCATCGACGGCCACCAGCCGCCCTTGCGCATCCACGAACAGGTTCCCCGGATGCATGTCGGCATGGAAGAAGCCGTCGCGGATCGCATGCTTCAGGAAGGACTGGATGACGATGCGCCCGAGCGTCGGGAGATCGTGCCCGGCCGCCCGCAGGCCCTCGGTGTCCGACAGGCGCACCCCGTCGATCCACTCGTCGACCAGCATCTCGCGCGCGGTGAGCTGCCAATCGGGCTGGGGCACGCGAAAATCGGGATCGTCCTTGGTATTCTCCGCGAATTCCGACAGCGCGGCGGCCTCCAGCCGCAGATCCATCTCCATCGTCACCGAGCGCGCCAGCGTCTCGACCACGCCGGTCATGCGCAGGCGGCGCGCCTCCGCCGAGCGGCGCTCGGCGAGTTCGGCGCCGAAGCGCATCGCGCCGAGATCGCGGTGGAAACGGTCGCGGATGCCCGGCCGCAGGATCTTGACCGCGACCTCGCGCCCGTCATGCAGCCGGGCGCGATGCACCTGCGCGATCGAGGCCGCGGCGACCGGCTCGCCGAAGGAGGCGAAAACCTCTTCCACGGGCCTGCCATGGGCAGCCTGCACGATCGCGCGCGCCTGCGCCATGGGGAAGGGCGGCATCCGGTCCTGCAGCGCCGAGAGATCCGACGCGATCCTCATGCCCACGACATCGGGCCGCGTCGCCAGGAACTGGCCGAATTTGACGTAGGACGGTCCCAACCGGGTCAGCGCGGCCGCCAGCCGCGTCGCGGACGTGCCCGCGCCGCGACGCTCGATCAGCCGCCCGAGCCGGATCGCGCCCCGCGCCAGCGGCGGCAGCACGGACGGATCGACGAGCGCCAACGCTCCCTCGCGCGCCAGCACGAATCCGACACGGGCGGTGCGCGCGAGATGGAAGAGGGAGGAGATCATCGGGGAGCCGTCATGACGACGGGCCGCTCCGTCATGCTCGGCCTTGTGCCGAGCATCCACGCCTTCTCTTCATGACCGTCGCGAGACTCTTTGGCGTCGCAAGACGTGGATGGTCGGCACAAGGCCGACCATGACGGATAGAGACCCCTCACAGCTTCCAGCCCGAATGCAGCGCCACGACGCCGCCGGTCATCGGCGTGAACTTCGCCCGGCGGAAACCGGCGGCCTCGATCATGCCGGCGAAGGCCTGCGGGCGGGGGAATTTGCGGATCGACTCGACCAGATACTGGTAGGGCTCGGCCTCGCCGGTCACCATGCGCCCCATCGGCGGGATGACATTGAAGGAATAGGCCTCGTAGACCTTGTCGAGCAGCGGCACATCGACATGGCTGAATTCGAGGCACAGAAAACGCCCGCCGCGCTTGAGCACGCGATAGGCTTCCGACAGCGCCTTGTCGATGCGCGGCACGTTGCGGATGCCAAACGCGATCGTATAGGCGTCGAAATGGCCGTCGGGCAGGCCAAGATCCTCGGCATTGCCCTGGACGAAGCGGATGCGGTCGTCGTCGGGAAAGCGCTTGGCGGCGCGGTCGCGACCGACGCTCAGCATCTCCGCATTGATGTCGAGCACGGTGACGTCGGTCAGCGGTCCGCCGGCCTCCAGCACCGAAAACGCCACGTCGCCGGTGCCGCCGGCCACATCGAGATGGTGGAAGCGGCGGTCCTTCGCTGGGTTGATCGCGGTCAGAAGCGCGCTCTTCCAGGCCCGGTGGAGGCCTGCCGACATCAGATCGTTCATCAAATCGTAGCGGCCAGCGACCTTGTGGAAGACATCGTCGACCTTGGCCTGTTTCTCGGCCAGCGGCACGGTCTCGAAACCGAAATGGGTGGTGTCGGAAGCTGCTGTCACGGTTTGGCGGCCCTTGTGTTTTAGCGAGCGCGATGCATAGCCGAGCCCGCAAAGGCGCGCCATCATTGATGGCGATCGGCGTTGACGCACCGGCCCGCGCATGATTCAAACATCAGTGAGATTGAGGATGACGAAGTGGGCAAGCATGAGACGTCCCTTGTCGGGTTAGGGCTCTATTCCCCTGCCGACGCCGCTCGTCTCATCAAGGTTCCGGCCGCCAAACTGACGCGCTGGCTAAAAGGTCACGGCTCCGGGAACCGAACATACCCGCCGCTGTGGACCCGCCAAATCGAGCCGATCGATGGCGGATTGTACCTTGGCTTTCTAGACCTTATCCAAAGTCGCATGACTGCGGCCTTCATTGCGGCTGGTCTGAGCCCGCAAAAGGTTCGACACGCGCTCGTTTTGGCCAAGGATCTGATCGAGAACGATCATCCGTTCGCCACATCGCGGTTCAAGACAGATGGGCGCACCTTGCTTCTTGAAGCATTGACCGACACTGAAGAGGATCGGCCGCTAGTCGATCTTTTCAAGCGCGGCCAATATGTCATGCGAAACGTGATCGAACCCAGCTTGAAGGGCATCGATTTCGAGACTGATATTGCGGTGCGCTGGTGGCCGAGAGGGCGCTCGCAAGATATCGTGCTCGATCCGAAACGGCAGTTTGGCCAGCCCATTGTCGATAGCTTCGGTGTTCCGACTTCGGTGCTCAGTGCTGCGGCGTCGGCCGAAGGTTCGGTGGCGAAAGCAGCCGAAATCTATCGCGTAACGCCTGAAGCCGTGCGTAGGGCTGTCGATTTTGAACTCGGCCTTTCTTCGTGAGAGTTTTCTTCGACAACTGCACGTCACCTGTGCTGGCCGACGTCCTCAATGCCTACATTCGCTCTTATGGCGGTTCGGCTCGCCATATTCGCGATATGACCGACTATGGTCTGCAGCATAGTTCGACTGACGGCGAGTGGATTGAACGGCTCAGCTTGGACCGGCCAGCCGACTGGGTTGTTGTGACGAACGATGCCCAGATTCGGCGGAACCAGGCCAACAGAGCTGCATGGCTGCGGGCGGGCTTAAAAGGCTTCGTTTTCGCTTCAGGTTTCCAGAAAATGCCAATGAATGAGTGGGCTTCGACGTTGATCTGGCGCTGGCCGGAAATGGAATCGTTCGTGCGCTCAGCGGCTCCGCGGGCGCTTTTTGAACTCCCTGTCAGGCGAGCGGCGGGCTTTAGGCCCTTGACCGTCTGATGCCCGAGCTTCCCGAGGTCGAAACCGTCCGGCGCGGGCTGGAGCCCGCCATGCTGGGCGAGCGCTTCGCCCGGATCGACCAGAACCGGCCCGATCTGCGCTTTCCGCTGCCCGATCGCTTCAAAGCGCGCCTCACCGGCCGGCGGGTCGAAGCGCTGTCGCGGCGTGCGAAATACCTCATCGCCGATCTCGACGACGGCCAGGCGCTGATCATGCATCTGGGGATGAGCGGGCGCTTCATCGTCGAGGCGCCCGGCACTCCAGTCGTCGAACCCGGTGCCTATTACAACGAGATCGGCCGGCACCTCGCCCACGACCATGTCGTCTTCCACATGGGTTCGGGCGCCCGCATCACCTATAATGACGTCCGCCGCTTCGGCTTCATGGACCTCGTCGCACGCGTCGATCTGGCGACCTCGAAGCATTTCGCCGCGATGGGGATCGAACCGCTCGGCAACGAACTCTCCGGCGAGACGCTGGCCAGGCTCTTCGCCGGCAAATTCGCGCCGCTGAAGGCCGCCCTGCTCGACCAGCGCCTCGTGGCGGGCCTGGGCAACATCTATGTCTGCGAGGCGCTGTTTCGCGCCGGCCTCCATCCGGAAGCCCCTGCGGGCACGATCGCGACGCCGACGGGTCGGCCAAGACCTGCCGCTCATGCGCTGGCGCAGATCATCCGGCAGGTGCTGGAGGAAGCGATCCTGTCGGGCGGCTCGACGCTGCGCGACTTCGCCCATGCCGACGGCTCGCTCGGCTATTTCCAGCACCGCTTCAAGGTCTATGACCGGGAGGGGCAGCCCTGCACGGCGCCGGGTTGCACGTCTCTGGTCCAGCGGCTGGTGCAGTCGGGCCGCTCGACCTTCTATTGCGAGACCTGCCAGCCGCGCCTGGGGAAACACGGCTGACGCGCCGCCTGTCAGCGCCTCGGCAACTCCGGATATTCGAGCTTCGAGACGTCGTAGCCGAGCGCGGCGGCGCGCTGCACGAGCTGGCGGCGCAGCGCGGGGCTCATCCTCGGATCGCGCACAAAGATGTAGAGATCCTTGAAGGTCGGGTCGGCCGAGATGAACCAGCTGTAGTCGCTGGCGCGGTCGAGGATCCAGTAGTCGCGCACCACCGGCACGACGCCGAAGATCGTGTAGGTCACGCGCAGCTTCGCATGGGTCCCAGGGTCGAGGATTTCGCCCGGCCCGCCGATCGTCTTGAGCTCGCCCGAAGGCGTTCCCATCCGGCAGGAATCGAGCACCGTGATCGCGCCGCCCTCGCCGCGCGTGTACTGCGTCGCACCGGCGACGCAGCCATCGGTGATCGCCATGGGGCGGCGGGCGAATTCATGCCAGAGCCCGGTATAAAGCCGGGCCGGATCGACCGTCTTGGCGGGCTGGGGCGCGGCCGAGCCCTGCAGGTTTGCACCGGCGCAACCGGCCAGGAAAAGTCCGGCCAACAAGGCAGCGATGATCGGTTTCATGCTGAACTCTCCACGGTCAGCCAACGGGGTTCGCGCTGAACTCCTGGCCAACTACGCGCAAGCCCCGCCTGCGGATCCCTCGAGGTGCGCTGAACCCGTCATCGCGGCACAGCCCGTCTTGCGCAGGCGCGCATGGACCACCGCATCCCGCCCCGCTAAAGCTCGACGCGAACAGTTCATCGCGGAGGCTGCCATGGCTTATGAGACCATTCTCGTCGAGACGAAGGGCAAGGTCGGCGTCGTCACGCTGAACCGCCCGCAGGCGCTGAACGCGCTCAACGGCCAGCTCATCGCCGAGATCAACACGGCGCTCGACGGTTTCGAAAAAGACCCCGCCATCGGCTGCATCGTCCTGACCGGCTCGGAGAAGGCTTTCGCGGCCGGCGCCGACATCAAGGAGATGCAGGGGCGGACCTACCCCGAGACCTATCTCGACGACAAATTCGCCGATTGGGACCGCATCGGTCAGCGCCGCAAGCCGATCATCGCGGGCGTGGCGGGCTTCGCGCTCGGTGGCGGCTGCGAGCTTGCCATGATGTGCGACTTCATCATCGCCGCCGACAATGCCAAATTCGGCCAGCCCGAGATCAATCTCGGCGTCATCCCCGGCGCCGGTGGCACTCAGCGCCTGACGCGCGCGATCGGCAAGGCCAAGGCCATGGATCTGTGCCTCACCGGCCGCATGATGGACGTCAATGAGGCCGAGCGCGCCGGGCTGGTGGCCCGCATCGTCCCGCTGGCCGATCTGATGACCGAGGTCATGAAGGCGGCCGACGCCATCGCCGCCAAATCACTGCCCTCGGCCCTGATGGTCAAGGAGAGCGTCAACCGCGCCTTCGAGGTCACGCTGGCCGAGGGCGTGCGCTTCGAACGCCGGCTGTTCTCCTCGCTCTTCGCCACGCAGGACCAGAAGGAGGGCATGGCCGCCTTCTCCGAGAAGCGGAAACCCGATTTCAAGAACCGCTGAAACGCGCCGACCGAGCCCATGCCGGGCCTGTGCCGGACATGGTTGACGTCACAGAGTTTGATTGGAGCCGGCCGCGCCCCGGCCGCAGGATGGCGCCAAGCCCCGACACAGGATCTCCCATGACCGCCGCCCAGCAGACCCCAGCCGGCCTCACGCTTCCGACCTATGCCGATGTCGAGACGGCCGCCGGCCGCCTTCAGGGCGTCGCCCATCACACGCCGGCCCTGACCTCGCGCACCGCCAATGAGCGCACGAGCGCCAATCTCGTCTTCAAGCCCGAGAACCTGCAGCGCATGGGCGCCTTCAAGTTCCGCGGTGGCTACAATGCCATCGCGGCTTTGTCCCCGGATCAGAAGAAGGCCGGCGTCGTCACCTTTTCCTCGGGCAACCACGCCCAGGCCATCGCCTATGCCGGCCGGCTGCTCGGCGTGCCCACCACCATCATCATGCCGCTCGACGCCCCCGCAGCCAAGGTCGCCGCGACCCGCGGCTACGGCGCCGAGATCATCACCTATGACCGCTACACCCAGGACCGCCTCGCCATCGGCGCCGAACTCGCCCAGTCGCGCGGCCTGTCCCTGATCCCGCCTTATGATTATCCCGACGTCATCGCCGGGCAGGGGACGGCCGCCAAGGAGCTGATCGAGGATGCGGGCCCGCTCGACATCCTGCTGGTCTGCCTCGGCGGCGGTGGCCTGCTCGCCGGCTGCGCGCTCGCCGCTAAGGCGCTGAACCCGACCTGCCGCGTCTTCGGCGTCGAGCCGGAGGCGGGCAATGACGGTCAGCAATCGCTGCGCTCGGGCAAGATCGTTAAGATCGCCGTGCCCAAGACCATCGCGGACGGCGCCCAGACGTCCTTCCTCGGCGATTATACCTTCCCCATCATCCAGGCCCTGGTCGAGGACATCGTCACCGTCAGCGACGAGGCCCTGGTCGATGCCATGCGCTTCTTCGCCGAACGGATGAAGCTTGTCGTGGAGCCCACCGGCTGCCTCGCCGCCGCCGCGGCCTTCACGGGCGCGGTGCCCGTCGAAGGCAAGCGCGTCGGCGTCATCATCAGCGGCGGCAATGTCGATCTGGGCAGCTTCGCCCGCTTCCTCGCCCCCATTGGCTGAAATCGCAGGCTCCACAGCAATTGCGCGTTGACGCCGGGCAAGCTTGAGACTATACGCCACCCACTCGCGATGGCCCGCGAAAGCATGGGTCGTTGCTCCAGTATTTCCATCACGGTAGCGGTCGTGTCCCGCCAGGCAATTGCCAGGCGCCCGACAGCGATGCAGAAGACGAGGACGTATCCGATGGCCAATACGACGTCGGCCAAAAAGGCGACGCGCAAGATCGAGCGCCGCACCGAGGTCAACAAGGCGCGCCGTTCGCGGATGCGCACCTTCCTGCGCAAGGTCGAGGAGGCCATCGCCTCCGGTGACAAGGGCGCGGCTTCCGACGCCTTGAAGGCTGCCCAGCCTGAGATCATGCGCGCTGCCCAGAAGGGCATCGTGCATAAGAACACCGCCTCGCGGAAGGTCTCGCGCTTGGCACATCGGATTGGCGCGCTCGCCTCCTGAACGCAGCTTGCGCGGCAGCATTCTCTTTGAAAAAAGCCCGGCTTCGCGCCGGGCTTTTTTGTTGTCTTCGAGCCGGCTCGTTGCCGTTCCGCCACAGTCCTCTTGCAACGAAAAACGCTTGCGTTCCGACGCGATTCCGCAACGTTTCCGTAGCTTTGCCCGCTTGACTCCAGGTCGGGTTTCAGGGCTGCGAAACCCCTCTCAAACAGGGCGGGACCGCGCAGCGAAAGCGCTTATTTTTCATGAGTTTAGCGGGCAAAGGATTTCCGCTCCACGAATCGTGGCGACTCCCGGACGCCATGACGGGCGACTCGAAAAAAAAGATTCGGGCACGCCACCGGGCTGGGTAGATGAAGAATATCTTAACTTCCCCAACCAATTGCGAGCCGGCTGCCGGTGGTCGCGAAGCCCCTGCGGGGGGGTGACTCTCGGGTAGCGGAGAGGGTGCATATTGCAGCCCGTCGAGCGCCACCTGTAAGGTCTTTTCAACGCCGGTTGGACAGCGATGGCCGACCGGCCTTTCCAAAAGATTATCGTTTTTGGCTCGCGACCTTGGAGGTTGGAGGATGCAGCTCTTTGTCTTTTTCTAGCTGAGATGAAGTGCGGCTTTGTCCTGAGACGAGCCTTTCCAGCGTAATCGATCAGAGCAGACCGGGGAGCCGGCGGGCGGTGACGTCCGCGCGAACCCTGGTTCTTTGACCGGGCATAACAGCACCGGTCCGGTGGCCACCCTGCGTGGACGCCGCGACCAGGCGCGCGAATTTTTGATGAACGGGGCAGATGATGTTCGAACAACGGCAGATGGGCGAAGCAGTGGAGGTTGTGTCAGCGTCAGTGGTGGTAGCTTTGGTGGATCCGGCTCAATCGCCTGGAGACGACCCGGTCGCGATGCAGGCCACGCCAGCCGAAGCCTGGGACCGCGTCCGGCGGCGCCTGCGGGCGGAGCTCGGTGAGGACGTGTTCTCGAGTTGGTTCGCACGCGTCGAACTCGGCGGCATCGTTGACGGCGTCGCCTATCTCACTGTGCCGACGCGCTTCCTCAAAAGCTGGCTCGAAGCGCATTATGCCGAGCGTCTGCGGGTCAACTGCATGGCCGAGTTGCCCGGACTCAACGGCGTCATGCTGTCCGTCCGCCAGGTTTCTCGCGATATCGGGCAGCCTCCGGCCGAGATCGTGCCGCTGCGGGGGCGGTCGGATAAAGCAGCTCCGGTTGAACCAAGGCCCGCCCCGATCGGCGTCCCCGTCGTCGAGCTCGGCGAACGCGATCTCGTCGATGCCTGCGGCACGCTGCTCGACCGGCGGATGAACTTCCAGGCCTTCATCGTCGGCAAGTCGAACCAGCTTGCCTTCGCCGCCGCCGAGCGCATTGCTGCGGCCCCCGCCGGCACGGCGCCCTACAACCCGCTCTACATCCATGCCGGTGTCGGCCTGGGCAAAACGCATCTGCTCCAGGCGATCGCCCAAGAGGCGCGCAGCCAGGGCAAGCGCGTGGCCTATTTCACCGCCGACCGCTTCATGTACGGTTTCGTCGCGGCGCTGAAGTCGCAGACGGCGCTCGCCTTCAAGGAGAAGCTGCGCGGCATCGATCTGCTCGTCGTCGACGACGTCCAGTTCATCCAGGGCAAGTCGATCCAGGCGGAGTTCGGCCACACGATCAACGCGCTGATCGATGCGGGCAAGCAGATCGTTGTCGCCGGCGACCGCATGGCCAATGATCTCGAGGCGCTCGACGAGCGCATCCGCTCGCGGCTCGGCGGCGGGCTCGTGGTCGAGGTCGGCGATCTCGACGAGGCGCTGCGCGCGACGATCCTCGGCAACCGGCTGGAGACGCTGCAGGCGGCCCATCCGAATTTTCAGGTCAACCCCGACGTCATCACCTATGTCGCCCGCGTCGTCGCCACCAACGGCCGCGATCTCGACGGCGCCGCCAACCGACTGCTGGCGCATGCGACGCTGTCGGGGCAGCCCGTCTCGCTGGAGACGGCCGAAGCCGCGATCCGCGATCTGGTGCGCACCCGCGAGCCGCGCCGCGTCAAGATCGAGGACATCCAGAAGCTGGTCGCGACCCGCTACAATGTCAGCCGGGCCGACATCCTCTCGGAGCGCCGCACGGCGGCCGTGGTCAAGCCGCGCCAGATCGCAATGTATCTCGCCAAGGCGCTGACGCCGCGCTCCCTGCCCGAGATCGGCCGCCGCTTCGGCGGGCGCGACCACACCACGGTGCTGCATGCCGTGCGCAAGATCGAGAAGGCGATCACCGAGGATCGCTCGCTGCATGATGAGGTCGATCTCCTCAAGCGCATGCTGCAGGAGTGAATTCTCGAACCTGATCGCCAGGAAAGGCGCCCCCTTTGGCGGGGCGCCTTTCGCAATGCGGGATTTCGCTGTGGTTGCAGCCTCGCCTGCCCTTGCGCCCCGCGCTGGCCTCCGGCAATGTCGGCGGCCATTCATGAGGCCCGCGCATTCGCCGCGGGCGCAGAGACGCCAGAAGACTTGAAGATGAAGGTCACTGTCGAACGCTCGACCCTGCTGAAGTCGCTGGGCCACGTCCATCGCGTGGTGGAGCGCCGCAACACGATCCCGATCCTGTCGAATCTGCTGCTGAGCGGCACCGAGGCCGGGCTGAAGCTGAAGGCCACCGATCTCGACATCGAGGTCGTCGAAACGGTCGCAGCCGACGTTGCTGAGCCCGGGGCAACGACGGTTCCCGCTCATACGCTCTACGACATCGTGCGCAAACTGCCCGATGGCGCGCAGGTCTCGCTCGAGACGACCGGCGATACCGGCCTCGTGCTGCGCTCGGGCCGTTCGCGCTTCCAGCTCCAGACTCTTCCGGAGAGCGATTTCCCCGACATCACCGCCGGCGAGATGGCCCACAGCTTCAAGCTGCCCTCGGGCGAGTTCAAGCGCCTGATCGACAAGACCCAGTTCGCGATCTCGACCGAGGAGACGCGCTACTACCTCAACGGCATCTATCTGCACACCATTGATGTCGACGGTCGCCCCGTCCTGCGCGCGGTCGCGACTGATGGCCATCGCCTGGCCCGCGTCGACACCGCCGCTCCTGTGGGCTCCGTCGGCATGCCCGGCGTCATCGTGCCCCGCAAGGCCGTGTCTGAAATCCAGAAGCTGCTGGAGGATGGCGAGAGCGAGGTCGTCATTAAGCTCTCCGCCACCAAGATCCGCGTCGCAACCGCCGATGTGGTTTTGACCTCGAAGCTGATCGACGGCACCTTCCCCGATTATCAGCGCGTCATTCCGAGCGGTAACGACAAGCGCCTGACCGTCGACCGGGGTGATTTTGCGGCCTCCGTCGACCGTGTCTCGACGATTTCGTCGGAGCGCGGCCGCGCCGTGAAGCTGTCCATGGCTGATGGCCGGATGACGCTGTCGGTCACCAACCCCGATTCCGGCTCGGCCACGGAAGAGATCGAGGTGGATTACGATTCGTCCCCGCTCGATATCGGCTTCAACGCCCGCTATCTGATGGATATCGCCGCCCAGCTCGATGGCGACACGGCGCTGCTCAAGCTCGCCGACCCAGGTTCGCCGACGGTGATCCAGGATCGCGAGGGTGCCTCGGCGCTCTATGTGCTGATGCCGATGCGGGTCTGATCGCCTCCTGCCGTGGCCGCCGTCGCGCGCCTGATCCTTCAGGATTTCCGCTCCTATCAGGCCCTCGATCTGGCGATCGGGGGCCAAATCGTTGCGCTTGTCGGCGAGAACGGCGCGGGCAAGACCAATATCCTCGAAGCGCTGTCGTTGTTTTCACCCGGCCGCGGCCTGCGCCGTGCCGATCTGGCGGATATGGCGCGGCAGGATGGTGACGGCGCCTTCGCGGTCTCGATCGCGCTCGGCGAAGACGGAGCCCGCCTCGGCGTCGGCCTGGGCCCTGCGGACATGGAGGGCAAGCGCTCACGGCTCGCTCGGATCGATGGTGCACCAGCCGGCTCGGCGCTCGCCTTCAGTGAACATCTGCGCGTCGTCTGGCTGACGCCCGATCTCGACGGCCTGTTCCGTGGCGCGGCCGGCGACCGGCGGCGCTTTCTCGATCGTTTGGTTCTCGCCGTCGACCCGGTGCATGGCACGCGGTCCAACGCGCTTGAAAAAGCCCTGCGCTCGCGCAACCGCATCCTGGAAGAAAGCCCCAACCAGACCCAATGGCTCGACGCCATCGAGCGCGAGATCGCCGAATTGGGTGTCGCGGTTGCGGCTGCGCGGGCCGAGACGGTGGCGCGCCTCTCAGCGATCATCACCGAGACACGCGACGACGCCTCGCCCTTTCCCCATGCCGGCATCGCACTCTCGGGCGAGATCGACCTTCTGGTCGCGCGCCATGCCGCGCTCGATGCCGAGGACGCCTATCGCGCGCTGCTGCGCCAGGGTCGCGCCCGCGATCGCGCCGCCGGGCGCACGCTGACCGGTTCGCAGGCGTCCGATCTCGAAGTCCGCCACGGCCCCAAGGGCATCGCCGCGGGCCAGGGGTCGACCGGGGAGCAGAAGGCACTGCTGATCGGGCTGGTGCTGGCCCATGCCCGGCTGGTCGCCACGATGAGCGGCCTGAGCCCGCTTGTCCTGCTGGACGAGATCGCCGCCCATCTCGATCCGCGTCGGCGGGCAGCGCTCTATGAGGCGCTGACGGCGCTGGGCTGCCAGGTCTGGATGACCGGGGCCGACCCGGCGCTGTTCGGTGATCTGCCGAGCGGCGCCCAGCGGCTCTCGGTCACGTCGGGACAGGTCGCCGCTGTGGACTGAGCGTCGCCCGCCGGGCGCCCCGATCGGCGTGTACCGCCGCCATGGTTCCCCTGCGGGACTGGCATTCCGCCGCCGCCTCGGGCACACCCTGCGCCATGCCGCAGCCCTTCGAATCAGACGCCCGCGCGATCCTCAAATCCGTCTTCGGCTATGATGATTTCCGCCCCGGGCAATGGGAGGTGATCGAAGCCGCGCTGGCCGGCCAGGACGTCTTCGCGGTGATGCCAACGGGCTCGGGCAAGTCAATGTGCTACCAGCTTCCGGCGCTGGTCGCGGGTGGACTGACGCTCGTGGTGTCACCGCTCATCGCGCTGATGCGCGACCAGGTCGGGCAGTTGACCCGGGCCGGCGTCGCAGCCGCCTCGCTGAATTCGATGAACAGCGAAAGCGAGGCCGCCGAGGCCTGGGACAAGCTGAATTCAGGCGATTTGCGCCTGCTTTTCGTCTCGCCTGAACGCCTCGCTGGCGAGGGCCTGGTCGGCCGCCTGCGCCGTCTCGGCGTGACGCGGCTGGCCATCGACGAGGCGCATTGCGTCTCGCAATGGGGCCATGATTTCCGCCCCGAATACCGCCTGCTCGCCAAGACGCGCGAGGCGCTCGGCGGTGTGCCGGTGACGGCCCTGACCGCCACCGCCGACCGCCAGACGCGCGAGGACATCGCTCAGCAGCTTTTCCCCAAGCCGCCGCATCTGGTGGTGCACTCCTTCGACCGGCCGAACCTGAAGCTCACCTTCGCACCCAAGGACCAGCCCCGCCGCCAGATCGACGAATTCCTGCGCAGCCATCGCGGCGGCTCGGGAATCGTCTACTGCTCCTCGCGCAACCGCACCGAGAAACTGGCAGAGGGCTTGCGCGAGAAGGGCTGGAACGCGCTGGCCTATCATGCCGGGCTCGACCAGAGCGTCCGCAACCGCAACCAGGATATCTTCCTGCAGGAGGACGGCGTCGTCGTCTGCGCGACGATCGCCTTCGGCATGGGCATCAACAAGCCCGATGTCCGATTCGTCGTCCATGCCGACATGCCGGGCTCGATCGAGAGCTACTACCAGGAAATCGGCCGCGCCGGCCGCGACGGGCTGAACGCCGATACGCTGACGCTCTACGGCATCGACGACATGTCGCTCCGCCGCCGCCAGATCGACGAGAAAGCGATCGACGACGAGCGCCGCCGCATCGAGCACAAGCGCCTCAACGCCATGATCGATCTTTGCGAATCCGCGCTCTGCCGCCGCAGCGCGCTTTTGTCCTATTTCGGCGAGGAAACGCCAAGTTGCCGGCATGGCAACGCGCCCATTCGCTGCGATCTCTGCGGCGCTGACGCGCCAGAACTGGCGGATGCCACGCTCGACGCGCGCAAGCTGCTCTCGGCGGTCGCGCGCTCGGGCCAGCGCTTCGGTGCCGCCCATCTCGCCGACATTCTCACCGGCACCGCGACGGAAGCCGTCCGCCGTCAGAACCATGACGGCCTGAAAACCTTCGGCGTCGGCCAGGACAAACCCAAGAGCGCCTGGACGGCCCTGACCCGCAAGCTCTTCGCCTCGGGTGCGCTGGCCGAAGCCAGCGTCGAGCATGGCGGCTTCTGCCTGACGGGGAAGGGCGAGGACATCCTGTTCGGTCGCGAGACCATCGCGCTGCGGGCCGACCCTCATGCCGACCGCCGCACCCGCCGCGCCGGGCGCGAGGCGGCCCGCGCCGACGGGCTCGACGAGGGCACGGCGGGGCTCTTCGAGCATCTGCGCCAGTTGCGCCTGTCGCTGGCCCGCGAGGAGGGCGTCGCCGCCTACATCATCTTCACGGACCGCACGCTGATCGCCATGGCCCGCGAGCGGCCGGCAGGGCTGGAGCAGATGCGGGCCATCGAAGGCGTCGGCGAGCGCAAGCTGACGCAATATGGCGAGGCCTTCCTGGAGGCGATCGCAGGATTTTCGGGCTGATCTGGCGGTCTCTCGCGCACGCACGCGTACACGCGTGAAAAAGCCGCAGTGGGCAGCTATATTCGTGATACGAATCAAGACGATCACGGGTGCCTGCGCGCCCGCTCAAGGACCACGACATGAACGACGCTGCCCGCGACCTGGAAGACGCCGCCTACGGCGCTGATTCCATCAAGGTTCTCAAAGGCCTGGATGCGGTGCGCAAGCGCCCCGGCATGTATATCGGCGACACCGACGACGGCTCCGGCCTGCATCACATGGTCTATGAGGTCGTCGACAACGCCATTGACGAGGCACTCGCCGGCCATGCCGACCTCGTCACGGTGACGCTGAATGCCGAGGGCTCCGTCACCGTCACCGACAATGGTCGCGGTATCCCCACAAATATCCACACCGAAGAGGGCATCTCGGCGGCCGAGGTCATCATGACCCAGCTCCATGCCGGCGGTAAGTTCGACCAGAACTCCTACAAGGTCTCCGGCGGCCTCCATGGCGTCGGCGTCTCGGTGGTGAACGCGCTCTCGGTCTCGCTGAAGCTGCGCATCTGGCGCGGCGGCAACGAGCATTTCATGGAGTTCCGCCATGGCGACGCGGTCGCCCCGCTCGCCGTCGTGGGCCCGGCCGGCGACAAGCGCGGCACGGAGGTGACGTTCACGCCGAGCCAAGAAACCTTCACGATGATCGAGTTCGACTACAAGACGCTCGAACATCGCCTGCGCGAACTCGCCTTCCTCAACTCCGGCGTCCGCATCGTGCTGACCGACGCGCGCCGGGCCGAGGTGGTGCGCGAGGAGCTGATGTATGAGGGCGGCGTCGAGGCTTTCGTGCGCTATCTCGACCGCGCCAAGACGCCGGTGATCAGCCAGCCGATCATGCTCTCCAACGAGAAGGACGGCATCACCGTCGATGTCGCGCTCTGGTGGAACGATTCCTACCACGAGAACGTGCTCTGCTTCACCAACAACATCCCCCAGCGCGATGGCGGCACCCATCTCGCGGGCTTCCGCGCGGCGCTGACACGCCAGGTCACGGGCTATGCCGAGAGCTCCGGCATCTCGAAGAAGGAGAAGGTCTCGCTCACCGGTGACGATTGCCGCGAGGGCCTGACCGCGATCGTCTCGGTCAAGGTGCCTGACCCGAAATTCTCCTCGCAGACCAAGGACAAGCTGGTCTCCTCCGAGGTCCGTCCCGTCGTCGAGAACGTCGTCAACCAGGCGCTCTCGACCTGGCTCGAGGAGCATCCCGGCGAGGCCAAGATCATCGTCGGCAAGGTCGCGGAAGCCGCCGCCGCCCGTGAAGCCGCCCGCAAGGCGCGCGATCTCACCCGCCGCAAGGGCGCGCTCGATATCGCTTCGCTTCCCGGGAAACTGGCCGACTGCCAGGAAAGAGATCCGGCCAAGTCGGAACTCTTCATCGTCGAGGGTGACTCGGCCGGCGGCTCCGCCAAGCAGGGCCGCGCCCGCGAATACCAGGCCGTGCTGCCGCTGCGCGGCAAGATTCTCAACGTCGAGCGTGCGCGTTTCGACAAGATGCTCTCCTCCGACCAGGTCGGCACGCTGATCACGGCGCTTGGCGCCGGCATCGGCCGCGAGGAGTTCAACATCGAGAAGCTGCGCTACCACAAGATCATCATCATGACCGACGCGGACGTGGACGGCTCTCATATCCGTACCCTGCTGCTGACCTTCTTCTACCGCCAGATGCCGGAGGTGATCGAGCGCGGCCATCTCTTCATCGCCC
The DNA here is from genome assembly GCF_001295925.1 of Allobosea sp. AAP35. Lineage (GTDB taxonomy): Bacteria > Pseudomonadota > Alphaproteobacteria > Rhizobiales > Beijerinckiaceae > Allobosea. The sequence goes on from NZ_LJHQ01000023.1 coordinate 58,471, forward strand.
AGCCGCCGCTTTACAAGGCGGCACGCGGCAAGAGCCATGTCTATCTCAAGGATGAGCGCGCGCTGGAGGATTACCTGGTCGAAACCGCGCTGGATGGCGCCGTCTTCAAGACCAGTGCGGGCGATTCACGCAGCGTCATCGAGCGCGGCGGCGCGGATCTGCGCGCCCTGATCGAGGAAGCGCGCGGCATCCGTTTCACGCTCGGCCAGCTTCATTCGCGCTATGACCGGCGCGTCGTCGAGCAGATGGCGATCGCGGGCGCGCTGCATCCCGTCTCCGAGGAGAACGAGGCGCAGGCCAACGAAGCCGCGGCCAAGGTCGCGGCCCGCCTCGACGCGATCTCGGATGAGCTCGAGCGTGGCTGGGAAGGCAAGGCGAGCGAGGGCGGCTTCCTGTTCTCGCGCATGGTGCGCGGCGTGAAGCAGGTCGCGGCCATCGATGTCGGCCTGCTCGCCAGCGCCGAGGCCCGCAAGCTCGATGCGGCGGCGGTCTCGCTGCAGGAGGCCTATTCCAAGCCCGGCGTGCTCAGCCGCAAGGGCGACGATCATGCCGTCAATGGCCCGACCGACCTGTTCGACGCCGTCACCGCCATCGGCAAGAAGGGCGTCTCGCTGCAGCGCTACAAAGGTCTCGGCGAGATGAATCCCGACCAGCTCTGGGAGACCACGCTCGACCGCGACGTGCGCTCACTCCTGCGGGTGAAGAACGACCAGAACGACGAGGCCGACGATCTCTTCGTCAAGCTGATGGGCGACGTGGTCGAGCCGCGTCGCGAATTTATCCAGACCAACGCGCTGAACGCCACCGTCGATACCTGACGCCGCCGAAGGCGTCAGGTTCGAGGAAACGTCGGATCATGCCGCGCGGCGCTGCGTGCCGTGCTGCGGGTAGGCTCGCGCGGCCTGCGCCCCTTCGGGCGCGGTCTTGAAGGCGGCGACGAGGTCGTTGAGCTGGCCGATGCGGGAGGAGAGCGAGGCGGCCGATGCCGCGCTCTGTTCCGACAGCGCCGCGTTCTGCTGCGTCATCTCGTCGAGATGGGCGACCGCCTGGCTCATTTCGTCGATGCCGCTGGCCTGTTCGCCGGACGCCGCCGAAATCTCCGCGATGGTAGCGGCGACCTTGCGCGAGGCGCCCAGGATCTGGCTGAGCGATTCGCCGGCCTGGCGCACGAGCTTGACGCCCTCGCCGACCTCCATGTTCGACGACGAGATCAGCGCCGAGATGTCCTTGGCGGCCGCGCTCGAGCGCTGCGCCAGCGTGCGCACCTCGGAGGCGACGACCGCGAAGCCCTTGCCGGCATCGCCGGCGCGCGCGGCTTCCACCGCCGCGTTCAGCGCCAGCAGATTGGTCTGGAAGGCGATGTCGTCGATCACCCGGATGATGTCGGAGATCTTCTGGGAAGCCGTCTCGATGCGCGCCATGGCATCGACCGCCTGGCCGGCGATCTGCCCGCCATTCTGCGCCGATTCCATCGCCTCGGTGGCGATCGAAGCCGCCTGGCGCGAGGCCTGAGCGGTGGCCTTGACGGAGGCTGCGAGTTCTTCGGTCGTGGCGGCCGTCTCTTCCAGGCTCGACGCCTGCTCCTCGGTGCGCTTCGACAGATCGTCGGC
>NZ_LJHQ01000024.1 GCF_001295925.1 Allobosea sp. AAP35
CCCACCCCGACCCTCCCCACCGCAAGCGGGGGGAGGGGGAAGGGGGAGCTGCGCCAGCGGCGAAACCAGCGTCAGCCTTTGCGGCCCGTCGCCCTCATGCTCGTCGACCAGCCGCTCGGCCAGCAGCGTCGCGACCAGTTCCGGATGGCTTTGCGCCGTGACCCCACGCAACTGCATGTTGCCGCGCGCCGAGATCTCGATCAGCCCGTTGCCGTGCTGGCCCGCCAGCGTCGCGATGCGCCGCAATTGCGCCGGGGTTAGACAGGCGCCAGGCGGATGCAGCCGCACCAGCCAGCCATCGCCGGTCTCCATCGGCTTGAGCGTGCTCGGGCACCAGCCGCGCCGCAGGGCTTGGGGGGAGGGCGCGTTCATTCCGCCGCCTCCGCCGCAGGCCTGCCCGCCAGAAACGGCCCCACCGAATTGCGCCGGCTCGTCCACAGGCCGCGCCGCGCGGCATCCGCCAGCCGCGACCGGATCGCCTCGGCGGCCGGCGCATTGGCGGCCTCGATCGCGGTCCAGACAGTCGTATCGGCGCACCAGGCCTGGAAAACCGCGTCGAACAGCCCGTCGGAGACCGCATCCGTGCTCGCCGCAAAGACGAAGAGCGTGTCGATTGCCTCCGCCAGTTCCGCCGCGCCGCGCCAGCCATGGGCGAGATGGGACGCGATCCAGCGCGGATGCGTCAGCCGGCCATGGACGATGCGGGTGATGTCCTCGGCCAGCGTGCGGGCTTTCGGCGCCTCGGGGTTGGAGGAATCGAGGCTGTAGAGCGCGGGTGCGGCCCCGAGCGACTGCGCCGCGGCCGCAAGCCCGCCGATGACGTCGGCAGCACTAGAGGCTTCGAGGATATCGCGCCCGGCGGTGTCGCTGACATGCACGAAGGCATCGGCCGCGCGGATTCGGGCGGAGAAACTGTCATCGGGATGGGCAGCACCCTCCGGCCCGCCATAGGCGTGGCTGGAGGCGGCGAGATAGGCGGCGCCCAGTTCGTCGCGGCTCGTCCAGTCGCCGTCGAGCGCCCGGTCGGCGACGGCCGCGCCATAGCGGCCCGGCGCTGCCCCGAAGACGCGCGCGCCGGCTTCGCCACGACGCCGCGCGGCGGCGGGCTCGTTACAGTCGTCCGGTTCGTCGAGCAGCGCGACGGCGCGCGCAGCCGCATCGAGCAGCGCGACTTGGCTCGGAAACGTGCCGCGGAAGGCGCCCGAGATACGCACCGTCACATCGACGCGCGGATGCTCCAGCTTGGGTTGCGGCGTGATCGCAAAGCCGGTGACGCGCGTCGAGGCATCGTCCCAGAGCGGCACGACGCCCATCAGCGCCAGCGCATGGGCGATGTCCTCGCCGCCCGAGCGCAGCGTCGGCGACGCCCAGAGATCCATCACGATCCGGCGCGGCGGCTCGCCCTCATCCTGCAAATGGCGCGCGATGACGGCCTGCGCCGCCAGCGCTCCCAGCCGTGCCGCCGCTCGCGTGGGAATTGCGCGCGGGTCGAGCGTCGAGAGGTTGCGCCCGGTCGGCAGCACGTCGGGCCGGCCACGATGCGGCGAGCCGGCGGGCCCGGGAGCCACGAAGTGCCCGTCGAGCGCGCGCAGCAGCCCCTCGCGCTCGCTTTCCGCCGAGACCGGGTCGAGCGCGGACTGTCCAAAGACATGCAGCCCGTCGCGGAAGGGCAGTTCGGCGATGTCGCAAAGATGCGCGTCGAGCCGCGTCAGCGCTTCACTCATCGGCTGATCGGCCGTGACGCCGCAAGCCGCGGCCAACCCGCTGGCCTCCGCCCGCGCCCGGATCTCGCTGGCGACGATGTCGGCCCGGCGCGGATCGAGCACCTGTGCCTGGCTGAACTCCTCGACGAGGTCGCGCAGCAGCGCGGTCTCGCCTGAAGCCCCGATCTGTGCCAGCGGCGGCGGCAGATGGCCGAGCGTCATCGCCGAAAGCCGCCGCTTGGCCGGCGCGGCCTCGCCGGGGTCATCGACGACGTAAGGATAGATGACCGGCAGGCCGTGCGTGACCAGCCGCGGCCAGCAGGACGACGACAGCGCCACCGCCTTGCCCGGCAGCCATTCGGTCGTGCCATGGGTGCCGAGATGGATCAGCGCGTCGATGCCCGCCGTCTCCCGCAGGGCGCGGTAGAAGGCGAGATAGCCATGGGCCGGCGGCGCGTCGGGGTCATGATAGCGCGCCTTCCGGTCGGGCGTCGCATCGCGCGGCGGCTGCAGCGCGATGGTGAGGGCACCATTGCGGACGATGCGGAAGCGGAAGGCGCCATCGCTGACGGTCGGATCGGATTCCGGCGTGCCATGGGCGGCGATGAGGGCCTCGCGCGCGTCGTCGGGGATGGTGGCAAGCCAGGCGCGATAAGCGTCGAGGGGGAGCGAGAGAGCGGCTGGCCCGGTGGTGAGGGAGGTCATCAGAGCCGCGCCGGCCTTTTCTCCCTCCCCCCGCTTGCGGTGGGGAGGGCCGGGGTGAGGGGGCATTCCGCTTGGCTCAACGGTCAAGGCCTCTCCTGCACGCCCCCCCATCACTAACCCTTCCCCACCGCAAGCGGGGGGAAGGGGATGGCGTAAGGCTTCAACCGCTCCACCGGAAACGGCGTACCCCGCCGCCGCCAGCAGCCCCTGGATCACGCCGACGCTCGCCGGCGTGTCGAGCCCCACCGCGAAGCCCGCCCGCCCGCCGCGCGCGGGGTAATCCGACATTACCAGCGCCAGCCGGCGCGCGGCGACCGGCTTGGACGCCAGCGCGGTCCAGCTGGTCACGAGATCGGCGAGCGCTGCAACGCCCTCCGGATCGGGCACCAGCCGGCGGGTCGCCAGCCCGGTCGCAGGGTCGGTGATCTCGGCCTTGAAGGCGACGGGGATCGTGCCCAGCCGCCCGTCGAACTCCGGCAGCGCGACTTGCATCGCGAGATCCACCGCCGAGAGCCCCCGCGCCGAGGCCGCCCAGGCCTCGCGGGTGCTGCCGACCGGCATGGCCTGAAAGACGGGGCAGTCCGCCGCGTCGAGCACGAAATCGGCGCCCTCGCGCGCCGAGAACGCGGTCGTGGTGACGATGGCCGCCGGCTGCCGCGTCGCGATCAGTGCCGCGAGCTCGGCGGTGACGGCGGGGTCCTTCAGGCTGGTCAAGGCGAGGATCAGCGGGGCCGTGCCGCGTGCAGCGAGCGCGGCGGCCAGCGCTTCGCCCATCGCCGTGTCGCCGGCGCTGACGGCCGAGCGGTAGACCAGGATCGGCACGAAGGACTTGTCGGGCAAGGCGGCGAGCGCCTCGCGCCAGGGCATCGGCGCGGCGTTGGCGCCCAGCGCAAACAGCGGCGGGAGGGAGAGGGGCGCAAGCTCGGAGGGCGGCCGGTCGCGGCCGAGATACCCCCCCGCCATCGCCAGCAGCCGGCGCATGTTCTCCGCCCCGCCGCCGGCATGGAAATAGCTCAGGATCGCCCGCGCGCAGGCGGGCGGCACGGTGCCGTACTCCGCCAGCCGGGCATCGTCGCGGTCGTCGCCCGGCAGCACGGCGAGTGCGATGCCCTCGCGTCGGCAAGTTTCGCTCAACTGCTCGACGCCGTAGCGCCAGTAATCCAGCCCGCCGAGGCAGCGCAACAGCACGAAGCGGCTCCTGGCGACCGTCTTCTCGATCAGAAGATCGACCGAGAGCGGGTGCCGTAGCCGCCGCAGCGAGACGAGGCGGACGCTCAGGGCACTGTCTCCGGCCGCCGCCGCCAGCGCGGAGAGATCGCTGTCGGCGAAGGAGAGCACGACCACGTCTCCCGGCGGCAGGCCAAGATCGACGGCGTCTTCGCCATCGTCGAGCCTGATCTCGCTGGTCGGGAGCAGATGCATGCGCGTCCTTTGACTGCCGCCCCGCGCTCAGGCGCCGGCGAGCGCGGCCTCCACAGCCTTCACGTCGAAGCCCTTGAGCCCGATCACGGTGAGGCGTCCGTCGCGCGCTTCGCCCTCGGTCCAGGCGCGGTCGAAATGATGGCTGACGCGCCGGCCGACGCCCTGCACGACGAGCCGCATCGGCTTGCCCGGCACGGCGGCGAAGCCCTTCAGCCGCAGCACGCCCTGCGCTTCGGCGGCCTTGCCGAGGCGCGCCGCCAGCGCCTCGGGCGCAAGGCCGGCCGGCAAAGCGAGCGCAACCGAATCGAAATCGTCGTGTTCGTGATCCTCGCCATCGCCGTGATGGGAGGGGCGCGACGCCAGATCGGCCTCGGCGGCCGCGCTCAGACCCAGGATCAGCGCCGGCTCGATCGTGCCGTGGCGGGTCTCGACAATCTTGATGGCCTTGGGCAGATGCGCGGCGATCTCGCTCTTCACCCGCTCGCGCGTCGCCTCATCGATCAGGTCGCTCTTGTTGAGCAGGATCAGGTCGGCGCAGAGGATCTGGTCCTCGAACACCTCCTCCAGCGGGTTGTCGTGCTCGACGGACGCATCCTGCGCCCGCTGTGCGGCCAGCGCCTCGGGATCGTCGGCGAACTGCCCCTCCGCCACGGCGGGCCCGTCGACCACGGCGATGACGCCATCGACGGTGACGCGGGCGCGGATCGCCGGCCAGTTGAAGGCCTGGACCAGCGGCTTGGGCAAAGCCAGCCCCGAGGTCTCGATCAGGATGTGCTGCGGCCGGTCGGCCCGGTTCAGGAGCTTTTCCAGCGCCGGCACGAAATCATCCGCCACCGTGCAGCAGATGCAGCCATTGGGCAGTTCGACCACGTCGTCCTCGGTGCAGCCGGAAATGCCGCAGCCCTTGAGGAACTCGCCGTCGAAGCCGAGATCGCCGAACTCGTTGACGAGGACCGCGAGCTTCTTGCCTCCGGCATTTTCCAGCAGATGGCGCACCAGCGTGGTCTTTCCGGCGCCGAGGAAGCCGGTGACGATGGTGCAGGGAATTTTGCCGAGGGTGATGTTGGTTGGGGACGTCATTGCGGACTCGCGATCGGAAGAGGGGGAAGGCGCGCCACGACGCCCTTGCGGATCGCCTCGGCGCGCTCGCGCCAGGGCACGATGCCATCAGGGGTCGAGCCATACTGGCGCGCGAAGGTGAGCAGCGTCTCGACGCCCATTGCGGGGTCGAGATCGCCATAGATATAGGTCCAGCGGCCCTCGCCGGTGAGCGCCACCGTGCAGGGCCGCTTGCAGACCGAGAGGCATTCGACCGTCTCGACGGTGACGGCCTGCCGGTCGCCGGCATCGAGAGCCTGCCGAAGTCCGGCGGCGAGAACCGCGCCGGGGCGCGGCGCATCGGGGTCGCCCCCGGCCGCGCGGCAACTGGCGCAGACGAGAATGCGCACGCAGTCCGCGCCCGTGCCCGGGCGCGGCGGCTCCAAAAGATCACTCATGCTGCGGTCTGGCTTCAGGCCGTGCCGGGCAGGGCGGCGGCGAGGAAGACCAGGCCGACGCAGGCGAGCGCAGCGGCCGCTGCACGAACCGGCAGGGGCAGGGCGGCGGGCATCGCAAACAGGCGCCGCACGAGCAGGATCGTGCCGACCGTGACCGCAGCCTGGATCGCCACCAGCCCGACAAGATAGGCCCCGACCACGGCGGTGTCGGCACCGATGATCGATTCGGCCAGCGCATGGCCATGGGCGAAGCCGGCCGCCGCAAAGAGCGCAGCCAGGGCAGGCAGCGGCAGCGAGGGCTTGAGCACGCCGATGGCGCCGATCAGCACCAAGCTGCCGGCAACCAGGATCTCGCCGGCCGGCAGATCGATGCTGTTCATATGGGCGAAGGCGCCAAGCCCCATGCCGACGATCCAAAGCACGGGCAAAAGCAGCGCGCCCGAGGCATAGCGCGAGGCGACGAGGCCGACCGCAACGAGCGCGGCGAGGTGATCGAGGCCGAGAATGGGATGGCCGAGGCCCGACAGCAGCCCCTCGGCGAGGGTCGAGGGCGTCGCGCCACCCATCGGGTGGTGGGCGAGCGCGGGCGTCGCGAGCAGGGCGGTGAAGGCGAGGGTCAGGCGGTTGCGAAGCGTCATGGTCGCAGGGTCTCCGTCACAAGGCAGCCGGTCTTGCGACCGGCCAACGTTCCCAAGGACGGAGCCGCCTGGCTTGACGCCACGCGAACACAGCCGCCGTCGGAACACCCCGTCCGATGGGCCCATGGGAACAGTGTCGACGGCAGGTCTCCTGGCTCGCGGGTCTAGGCCTTTCGCGCCGCCTTCCCGGGATCGCTCCCAGTGGCCGATGGCGCGAAACTCGCCGCTTACAGTTGCGGGGGCAGCCACGGCATCGCACCGCGTTCCCTTTTCACCTCCTCGCGGAGGCACCGTCGGCGACGATCATTAGCCATGTGCGGGAGGCTGTGCAATGCAGTTGCTTCGCTTCCACCCCAGCCCTCATCCTGAGGAGCCGCGAAGCGGCGTCTCGAAGGATGCTCCAGCGCACTCTGGAACATCCTTCGAGACGCGGACTGTCGTCCGCTCCTCAGGATGAGGGCTCGCTTCCTTGCGCGGGCTGCCGTGACAGAATCGATCCCCCACCTCACCCTCGTCCTCGGCGGCGCCCGCTCCGGCAAGAGCCGCCATGCCGAAGCGCTGATCGAGGCCCTGCCGCCACCTTGGGCCTATATCGCGACCGCCCAGGCCTGGGACGACGAGATGCGGGCGCGAATCGCCGAGCATCGCGCCCGCCGCTCCCCGGACTGGCTCACGCTCGACGCGCCCCTCGACCTGCCCGATGCGATTCGCAGGCTTCCCGAGGGCCGCCCGGTGCTGGTCGATTGCCTGACGCTGTGGCTGACCAATCTGATGCTCGCCGAGCAGGACACCGTCGCCGCCGGTGCCGCGCTGATCGCGGCCTGCGCGCAGGCCTCGGCGCCCATCGTTCTCGTCTCCAACGAGGTTGGGCTCGGCATCGTGCCCGACAATGCGCTGGCCCGGCGTTTCCGCGATGAGGCCGGCCGTCTGCACCAGGCGATTGCGGCAAGGGCCGGCCGCGTGGTCTTCATGGTCGCCGGGCTGCCGATGCAGGTGAAGTGAGAACGACGATGACGAACGAAACCGACGACGCCGCCCGCTACAAGGCCAAGATGGCAAAGCGCAAGGCGCTTCAGGATGCCGAGGTCGCCTCCAAGACGGTCGAGAAGGGCCTGCTGATCGTCAACACCGGGCCCGGTAAGGGCAAGTCGACGGCGGCCTTCGGGTTGATGCTGCGCGCGCTCGGCCATGGCTGGCGCGTCGGCGTGGTGCAGTTCATCAAGGGCGCCTGGGAAACCGGCGAGCGCCGGGCGCTGGAGGCCTTCGGCGAGCAGATCGCCTGGCACACCATGGGCGAGGGCTTCACCTGGGAGACGCAGGACAAGGCCTGCGACATCGCTGCCGCGACCCGCGCCTTCGACAAGGTCAAAGAGCTGATGGCCGATGACAGCATCCGCCTGATCGTGCTGGACGAGCTCAACATCGCGCTGCGCTACGATTACCTGCCGCTGGCCGAAGTCATCGCCACGCTGCAGGCGCGCCGCCCCGATCTCCACATCGTCGTCACCGGCCGCAACGCCAAGCCGGAGCTGATCGAGGCCGCCGACCTCGTGACCGAGATGACACTGGTGAAGCACCATTTCACCGCCGGCGTGAAGGCGCAGGAGGGGATCGAGTTTTAGAAGGGTGTCAGGCCGTGGGAATGAGGTGAAGCGCGTCGGCACCGCCACGGACTGTATAGGTGGCGATATGTGTATCGAAGGTCGCCAGCTTCCCGCCTTTGGATGACGCGAGCGCCAGCAGATAGGTATCGGTCACCTCTTTTGAATGGCGCAGCCGTGAGAGATCGACGATCGCGTCGTCAAACAGACTGACCGCATCAGGCCAAAAAACGTGTCCGGGAATGGCGCGGAGTTCGCTCAGAATCCGGGCAACGCCAGCAGGTGACGATTGGGCCGGCGAAAACGGATAGCGCGGGTTTCCGAGGATACGCACCACGCCGTTCTCGACGATCGGACAGGTCGCCCATGACTCTTTCGCACGGGACGCAAACCAGTCATGTGCGACCGAGGAATGAATGTGCGACGGATTGATGAGCGCGATCAGAACGTTGACGTCGAGCAGATACGTCACGGCTCTTCATCGCGAAGCGCGTTCACCAGTTCCAACGTGACCACGACGCCGGGACGGCTCGGCAGTTGAGGGAAGCCGTTTCGGTAGGTGATCTCCGGCTCCGCTGGCAGAGCGCGCCGGGCCAGGTCGGAGATCACCTCCCCGACGGTGCGGTCCTGCTCCCGCGCCAGCTTCTCGGCGGCCCGGACGACGTCGTCGTCGATCGTCACATGCGTGCCCATGATCGCCTTCCCACCCGGCTTCAGAACGATTTTAGCGCAAACTGCGGCCAGCCGTAAGCCGGCCTGCTCACCCCCGCGACAGCACCAGCGCGATCAGCGCGCCGCATCCCGCCAACCCCCACAACAGCCCGCAAGCCTTGCGATACAGCCGCAAGCCGCGCCGGATGTCCGCCGCCGTCGCCTCGGCCCGGCCGTCGCCCATCCAGCCATCCTCGACGGTGACATCGCCATAGATGCGCGGCCCCGCCAGCCTCAATCCCAGCGCGCCCGCCATCGCCGCTTCCGGCCAGCCGGCATTGGGCGAGCGATGCAGGCGCGCATCGCGGCGCACGGCCCGCCAGGCGCCCGCCGCATCGGCGTCGCGGTCGAGCGAGGCGGCTGCGACGATCAGCAGCGCGGTCAGCCGCGAGGCTGGCAGGTTGACGAGGTCGTCGAGCCGCGCCGAGGCCCAGCCGAAGGCGAGATGGCGCGGCGTCTTGTGCCCGATCATCGAATCGGCGGTGTTGATCGCCTTGTACAACGCGATGCCGGGCAGCCCTCCGACACCAAGCCAGAAGGCCGGCGCCACCACGCCATCGGAAAAATTCTCCGACAGACTCTCGATCGCGGCGCGCGAGACGCCGGCCTCGTCGAGGCTGTCGGGATTGCGCCCGACGATCATCGACACCGCCTTGCGCCCCTCGGCCAACCCGCCGCTTTCCAGCCCGTCGGCGACAGCCGCGACATGCTCATGCAGGCTGCGCTGCGCCAGAAGCGTCGAGGCGAGCAGCGCCAGCGGCAAAAGTCCCGCCGGCCCGAGCAGCCAGCACAGGGCGTTCAGCGCGAGTGCGGCAACCAGCGCCACCGCGAGCAGGATGACGAGCGCGGCCACGCCCGCCGCCTTGCGGGCAGCGAAACCGGCGCTCTCGCGATTCATTCGGCGGTCGAGCGTGGCGATCAGCGCACCGAGCCAGGTGACGGGATGGCCGATCCGCGCATACAAGCGCTGCGGATAGCCGGCCGCAGCCTCGATCGCGAGCGCGGCCAGCAGCAGAAGCATTGTGTCGGGCAGGGCCATGGGCGAAACGACGGGGACCGGAGGCATCTGGCATGGCGGCGATCTCGGCCAAGCCCGGGCGCTGTTTCCGGCAGCGCCCGAGCCCTGGATCGATCTCTCCACCGGCATCAACCCGATCCCCTATCCGCTTCCCGCGCTGCCGTTAAGCCTGTGGCAGCGCCTGCCCGGTGCCGATGATGAGGCTGCGCTGCTGACGGCGGCGCGAAAGGCCTATCGCGTCCCGCCCGAAGCGGGGATCGTCGCCGCGCCCGGCACGCAGATTCTGATCGACCTGCTGCCGCGCGTTTGTCCAGAGATCGCCCGCGCCGGGCCCGTCGCGGTGCTTGGGCCGACCTATGCCGAACATGCGCTGGCCTGGCGGAAGGCGGGCGCGCAGGTTATCGAGGTGGAGACCGTCTCACGGGCAGCCGAGGCAGCGAGCCTGGTGGTCGTCAACCCCAACAACCCCGACGGCCGCAGCTTTCAGCCGGCAGAACTCAGCGCGCTCGCCATGCGCTGCGCCGCGCGCGGCGGCCTCCTTGTTGTTGACGAGGCCTTCTGCGATGTCACGCCGAAGCTGAGCCTGATCCCGGCCCTGCCGCCGGCTGCGATCGTGCTACGCTCCTTCGGCAAGACCTATGGGCTAGCGGGTGTCCGGCTCGGCTTCGCGATCGGCGAAGCGGCTCCGATAGCAGCGTTGCGCACCGCGATGGGCCCCTGGGCCGTCGCCGGCCCGGCGCTGGAGATCGGGGCACAGGCTCTGGCCGACGCCGAATGGCTCGCGCAGGCCGGCGCGGCGCGCGTCGCCGATGCCGCCAGGCTCGATGCTTTGCTGTCGCCGCTGGGCCGGATTGTCGGGGGCACGGCGCTGTTTCGCCTGCTCGCGACCCCGGATGCGCCGCAACTCTTCGCCCATCTCGGCCGTGACGGACTCTATGTCCGCCGCTTCCAGAACGATGCGACATGGCTGCGCTTCGGCCTGCCCGGCGATGGCGCAGCCTGGCGCAGGCTCGAAGCGGCGCTGTCGTCCTTCGCTCCGCGCTCGGGTTCAGCGTGAGTCTTGCATGCGCCACGCGCCGGGACAGAGCCCAAACCGCCCGCTACGTTGCCCTCAACCGCGCCTGATCACGCCTTGCCTCGAGAGGATACGACCGACATGCCCGCCCTGCCGCCATCAGGCGATCTGACCATCTGCTTTGCCCATGCCGCCTATCAGTTGCAGGCCGAATTTGCGACGCGCGGCCATGCGGCGAAGAGCTTCGAGGTCCGCTCCCTCGACGCGTTGAAGGCCCGCGCGCATGAGGCCGATGTCGTGGTCGTGTCAGGCCTGTGGCGCAACGAACTGATCGCGACGAGCCCGAAGCTGCGCTTCGTCCAGTCGGTCTCCGCCGGCACCGACCAGTACGACAAGGCGGCGTTCGCGGCCGCCGGCATTCGCCTCGCCAGCGCGCAAGGAGCCAATGAGCGCGCCGTCTCCGAGCATGCCATGGCGCTGATCCTCGGCCTGACCCGCCAGATCCACCTCGCCCGCGACAACCAGACGGCCGGGATCTGGCGCCCGATGATCGGCGACCGCAGCCGGCGCGAGGACGAACTTGCCGGCAAGACGCTGGTGATCGTCGGCCTTGGCCGCATCGGCCTGCGGCTGGCGACGCTCGCCGCCGCTTTCGGCCTGCGCGTCATCGGCGTGCGCCGCAGCCCGCAGCCGAATGCCAGCATCGAAGCGATTGTGCGGCCCGATCAACTGCACGAGGTCCTGACGCAGGCCGACATCGTCGCGCTGACCTGCCCGCTGACGCCGGAGACGGAAAACCTGATCGACGCGGCGGCGCTGGCCGCAATGAAGCCGAGCGCGCTCCTGATCAACGTCGCGCGCGGCAAGGTCGTCGATGAGCAGGCGCTGATCGAGGCTCTCAGCGAAGGGCGCATCGCCGGTGCGGGGCTCGACACCTTCGTCGAGGAGCCGCTGGCGGCGGCTTCGCCGCTCTGGGCGATGAAGAACGTCATCGTCACGCCCCACAGCGCCGGCGAAACCCGCGCCTATGAGACGAATGTCGTCGATCTGCTGGTGGACAACCTCGCCCGCCTTTCGCGCGGCGAGACGGTGCTGCGCAATCAGGTGGTTTAGCCTCTTCACGATCGCCCCTATGCGCCGTCATCCTGGGCGGCCCTAGGCCGACCGGGATCCATCATAGGGCAGCGACGGTGCTCGATGATGGATCCCGGCCTGCGCCGCTGCGCGGCTCGGCCAGGATGACGGCGTGTTTCCATTCGAACTTGATGCCGCTTACACCCGCAACCCGCGCCACCAGCTGCGCGCTGCGTCGCGAGCCCGGATGGCAAAGCCGTAAGCCGCGCTGCTACGAACCCAGTCGAGCGCCCGGCGCCGCAGCCGCTCGAGCAGGGTCATCAGCCAGTTCAGCCAGCCATAGGTCAGAAGCTTCTCGCGCCCGGCATGATAGATCCGCTCGACCAGCAGGAAGCTGACGAGATGGGCGAAGGCGAAGACGACGAGCCCGGTCCGGAACCGGCCATCCGTCATCATCCACAACCCCAGCAGCTTCAGCGGTTCGGCGATGGCGAAGGGCACGGCGAGCAGGGCGAGGATCGCCAGCCGCGACTGCCGCGCGATCACGGCCTCCATCCGCGCCACGATCCGCAGCGAGGCGAACCAGGCGATCAGCGGGCGGTAGAGCGGCCGGGCGATCTCGTCGACGACGATGACGACGGTCAGGATCGCTCGCAGGATGGCGAAGAGGATACGGGCGAGGGGGCCGCGCGCGTCGCTTGGAGGATCAGACTTTGTCATCGGTCGTGCTCACCCCGCCTTGGCATCCTCCAGCATCATTGCCGCGCCCTTTTCGGCAATCATCATGGTCGGGTTGGCGGTGTTGCCCGAGGTGATGGCCGGCATCACCGAGGCGTCGATCACGCGCAGACCCTTGATCCCGCGCACCCGCAACCGCTCGTCGAGCACGGCGAAGGCGTCATCATCGCGGCCCATCTTTGCCGTGCCGACGGGATGGAAGATCGTCGTGCCAAGCGTTGCTGCCGCCGCGAGCAATTCGTCGTCGCTGCTAGCGGCGGGGCCCGGCAGATGCTCCTGAGGCCGGAAGCGCGCCAGCGGCGCCTGCGCGACAATCCGGCGCGTCAGCTTCATCGCGTCGATCGCGACCTGTCGGTCGGCTTCCGTGTCGAGGTAGTTCGGCGAGATCGCGGGCGCGTCCTGCGCGGAGGGCGTCTTGAGATGGACATGGCCGCGGCTGGTCGGGCGCAGATTGCAGACGCTGGCGGTGAAGGCATCGAAGGGATGCAGCCCCGAGCCCCAGGAATCCAGCGACAGCGGCTGGAAGTGATACTGGAGATTGGCCGTCGCATACTCGGCCGAGGACTTCGCGAAGGCGCCGACCTGCGAGGGCGCCATCGTCAGCGGCCCGCTGCGCAGCGCCGCATATTGCAGCGCCATCAGCGGCCGTCGCCAGATCTTGGCATAGTCGCTGTTGAGGGTCCGCACGCCCTCGACCTTGTAGACGGGCCGGATCTGGAGATGGTCCTGCAAATTCTCGCCGACGCCGGGCAGGTCGGCCACGGTCGCGATGCCGAGGCCTTGCAGCCGAGCGCCATCGCCGATGCCCGAACGTTCGAGCAGCGCCGGCGAGCCGATGGCGCCGGCTGACAGCACCACCTCGCCCGTCACCTCGGCGCGCAGCATCTCGCCCCCGTGGCTGAACTCGATCGCCGTGGCGCGGCCGTTCTCGACAACCACGCGTTCGACCAGCACACCCATTTCGAGCCGCAGATTGGCCTCCCGCGCGTCCAGCACCGGCCGCATGAAGGCGTTGAAGGCGCTGAGCCGCCGCCCACGCCGCTGATTGACCTGGAAATAGGACGAGCCCTCGTTGTCGCCGGTGTTGAAGTCGTCGATCTTGGCGATGCCGGCCTCGGCCGCCGCCTCGCGGATCGCGTCGAGGATCGCCCAGCGCACGCGCGGATGCTCGACGCGCCATTCCCCGCCTGCCTTGTGCATGTCGCTGGCGCCAGGCCCGGCATGGTCCTCATGCTGGAGGAAATAGGGCAGCACATCGTCCCAGCCCCAGCCGGAGAGGCCGAGCTGGCGCCAGCCGTCATAATCGGCAGCCTGCCCGCGCATATAGACCATGGCGTTGATGGCGGACGAGCCGCCGACCACCTTGCCGCGCGGATAGGCCAGGGCCCGCCCGCCCAGCCCTGCCTGGGCTTCCGTCTTGTACAGCCAGTCGGCGCGCGGATTGCCGATGGCGAAGAGATAGCCGACCGGGATGTGGAACCAGATCCAGTCGTCCCGCCCACCAGCCTCCAGCAGCAGCACGCGGTTCTTCGGGGCACGCGACAGGCGGTTGGCCACGACGCAGCCGGCCGAGCCGGCGCCGATGACGACATAATCGTAAGTGCCGATCGTGCGGCGTCCGGCATCGTCTTGGTCGGCCATGGCGTTTCCTGTCAACGACGGCAGGTACGCCCCGCTCTTGATCCGGCGAGGGATAAGGCGCGGGGGACGCCGCTGCAATGGAACTGTCGTCTATGAACAAGGCACCCGCCCTCGGCCTGCGCCTTGCTAGGGCGGAGACGAGCGGTTGATATGCCACCGTGGCTTCGTGGTGCGCGTCTGGGAGACGGGTTGATGGGATATCGCATCGCGGTCGGCAACCAGACTTACGTCTTCGCCGATCTCAAGGAACTGATGGCGAAAGCGACGCCGCTGCGTTCCGGCGACCGGCTGGCTGGTCTCGCGGCCGGCAGCTTGGAGGAGATGATGGCGGCGAAGATCGCGCTGGCCGATCTCCCCCTGCGGACCTTCCTGCACGAGGCGCTGGTGCCTTACGAGCAGGACGAGGTCACCCGCCTGATCATCGACGGCCATGACGCGCCGGCCTTCGCGACCGTCGCCTCGCTGACCGTCGGCGAGTTCCGCGACTGGCTTTGCTCGGACGCCGCAACGACGGAGGGGCTTGCCAGGCTCGCGCCCGGCATCACCCCCGAGATGGCGGCGGCGGTCTCCAAGCTGATGCGCAATCAGGATCTGATCCTCGTCGCGCGCAAATGCAGCGTCGTCACGCGCTTCCGCAACACGCTGGGCCTGCCCGGCCGGCTTGCCGTTCGCATCCAGCCCAACCACCCGACGGATGATGCTGCTGGCATCCTCGCCTCGACCATCGATGGGCTGAGCTATGGCTGCGGCGATGCCGTCATCGGCATCAACCCGGCCTCCGACAGCACGGCCCGGATCGGCGAATTGCTGCGCCTGCTGGACGGCCTCATCGCGCGCTTCGACATCCCAACCCAAGCCTGCATCTTGACCCATGTCACCACCTCGATCGCGCTGATCGAGCAGGGCGCGCCGGTCGATCTCGTTTTCCAGTCGGTCGCCGGCACCCAAGCCGCCAACGCCTCCTTCGGCGTGACGCTGCCGTTGTTGCAGGAGGGGCTGGAGGCCGGCCGCTCGCAGAAGCGCGGCACGGTCGGCGACAATGTCATGTATTTCGAGACCGGCCAGGGCTCGGCGCTCTCGGCCAATGCCCATCATGGCGTCGACCAGCAGACGCTCGAAGCGCGCGCCTACGCCGTCGCCCGGGCCTACCAGCCGCTCTTGGTCAACACCGTCGTCGGCTTCATCGGCCCGGAATATCTCTATGACGGCAAGCAGATCATCCGCGCTGGTCTTGAGGACCACTTCTGCGGCAAGCTGATGGGCGTACCGATGGGCTGCGACATCTGCTACACCAACCATGCCGAGGCCGATCAGGACGACATGGACACGCTGCTCACCTTGCTGGGCACGGCCGGCGTCAATTTCATCATGGGCGTGCCCGGCGCCGACGACGTCATGCTGAACTACCAGTCGACCTCCTTCCACGACCAGCTCTACATCCGCGAGGTGCTCGGCCTAAAGCGCGCGCCGGAATTCGAGGATTGGCTGCGGCGGATGGACATCACGGATGCGAGCGGCCGTTTGAGCGCCGGGCAGGGCGGGCCGGCCTTGCTCGCCGCCCTGCAGGACCGGGCGGCATGAGCGTGTCGGACAAGCCGCCGGCCGCGGGCCGTTTCGCGGAACTCGCCAGACTGACGCCGGCTCGGATCGCGCTGGGACGGACCGGCGCCTCGCTGCCGATGCGCGAGGTGCTGCGCTTCGGCCTCGCCCATGCCCAGGCGCGCGACGCCGTCCATGCACCCTTCCGCCCTCACGAGGTCGTGGCCGCACTCGTGGGGCTTGGGATCGAGACGCTTGCGGTTGAGAGCGCGGCCCGTTCGCGCGAGGATTATCTGCGCCGGCCGGATTGGGGCCGAAGTCTCTCGCCGGAAAGCCGCGCCGCACTGGAGGCGCGTCGCGCTTCGTTCGACCTCGCCATTGTCGTCGCCGACGGGCTGTCCTCGACCGCCGTCCACCAGAACGCCGCTGCGCTGATCGGCGCGCTGCTGCCGTTCCTGCAGCGCCAGTCGCTCACCGTGGCGCCGATCGTCATCGCCACGCAGGCGCGGGTGGCGCTGGGGGACGCGGTGGGCCAGGCGCTGGGCGCGCGCATGGTCGCGGTGCTGATCGGCGAGCGCCCTGGCCTGTCCTCGCCGGATTCGCTGGGCGCCTATCTCACTTTCGCGCCGCGGATCGGGCTGACCGACGAAGCCCGCAACTGCATCTCGAACATCCGCCCCGGCGGGCTCGGCTTCCCGGAGGCGGCCTTCAAGCTCGCCTGGCTGATCGACCAGGGGTTTCGTCGCGCCCTGACCGGGGTCGATCTCAAGGACGACAGCGATGCCGCGCTGGAGACGGGCGCTGATCGGCTACGGCTTCCACAGCCTTGAACGCGGCCGCGAACCGGCAGGCGCAGAGGCAACTCAGCGGCGCCGGTGCTTGCGCATGCCTCGGGCGATCCCATCAGGCGAATCCCTGCCGCGCGCCGGGCGCCGGTCGGTCTTTCGAATCAGGAACGGCATCGACGTTTCGCTGTCCAGATCAGACGCGCCGCTCGTAAAAAGGGCTGCCCTTACGGGAATTTCACGCAGAGGTTGAAGGAGGGCATTTGCTCCCGTTGCAGCAGCATCTCGTCAACCTTTTGAATCAGGTTTCGAGCGGTCGTGGATAGACATTGCCTTGTCTTCGTCCTAATTCGAATGGACTTCTAACAGCAATGACCTTCACTTCCCCCGATCGGAACACCTCATGGCAGACAATAACGAAGAGCTACTGGACCTGACGACCTCGATCGTCTCCGCCTACGTCGCCCGCAACAACGTCCCCCGTGCTGATCTCGCCGATTTGATCGCCAGCGTCCATGCCTCGCTCGCCAAGCTCGGCGGCGAGCCTGAAGCGCCAGCCGCCGCGCCGCTGGTTCCAGCCGTGTCGATCCGCAAATCGGTCACCCCTGATGCGATCATCTGCCTGGAGGACGGCAAGTCGTTCAAGTCGCTGAAGCGCCATCTCAGCAGCAAATACGACCTCACCCCCGAGCAGTACCGCACGAAATGGGGTCTTCCGGCCGATTATCCGATGGTTGCGCCGGCTTATGCCGAGGCACGCTCGGCGCTGGCCAAGTCGATGGGACTCGGCCGCAAGGCCGCCGTGCCGGCCGCTGCCGCCAAGCCCAAGCGCGTCGCCCGCGCCAAGGCGTGACGCTCAAGCTCCGACGCGCTTGACGTCAGCGCGCCCGGAACCAACGGGCCTCCGACCTCCGCCACGCGCGGCGGAGCCGCAACACGACGAAGCGAACACGACAGAACCCGCCCGGCCGCCGGGCGGGTTCTGAACGTCCACGCGGGCGAATCAGCGCTGCTCCAGCAGGCTCTTCTTCAGCATGCAATGCACGCCCTTGTGCTGGTTCACCGTTTGCGTGACGCGGAGATCCGCCGCCATCGAGCACAGCGCATAGGCCTGCTCGCGGGTGATGCCCGTGCGTTCGACGATCAGCACGATCATGTCGCGCAGCGCCTTTTCGGCACAGCGGTCGAGATCGGGGTCCATGCCGCAGGTGATGACATGGGTCGGCGTCTCGGCACGCGGATAGGTGAAGCTCAGATCCTTGCGCACAGTCAGCCGGAAGGTGCCCGACAGCGCCGTCTCGATGGCGGTGACGTTGACCTCGCCATCGCCCTGCACGCCATGGCCGTCACCGACCGAAAACAGCGCGCCGGGCGCGAAGACCGGCAGATACAAGGTCGTGCCCGCGACCAGTTCCTTGTTGTCGAGATTGCCGCCGAAAGCGCGCGGGATGATCGAGGTGCAGCGCCCCCATTCGATCGGCGGCGCGACGCCCATCACCCCGAAGAACGGCGCGAGCGGCAACTCGAGACCCCATGGCATCGTCGCGACCATCCGCGCCTTGTCGAGCGGGATGTTCATCAAATGGAAATGCGGAAAGTCGTCGGGCAACGTGCCGGCGAGCGGCCGGTTGAAATTGTAGCCCCAATCCTGGCGCAGCGAGACGGCCTCGATATCGACCTGCAGCACGTCGCCGGGCCAGGCCCCCTCCACCGCCACGGCCCCGGTCAGGATATGCGGCCCGAACGGCAGGCCCTTCTGCGCGGCGTGGATCGCGTGCAGTTCGGGCGGCACGTGGAACCCGGCAGGCGGCAGTGTCTCGACCGTCCCGCTGACGGATTCGATCGTCACCCTCTCGCCGCTTGCAATCGTCACGGCCGGCGCGACGCGCGCGTCGAAATACCCCCAATGGCAGGTTTCGGGCGAGGCGTGCAGATGGTGGGGCATGAGCGATCCCTGGCGGCTGGGGGGTGGCAGGAGGATGGACTTTGGGCGCTTTGCATGTCGAGTGCCAATCCCGCAAGCCAGGCGCCTCACGCCAGCAGGCGGAGCGGCCCGCTTCTTGCTCCCACATCGTGCTGGTGCTTGTCGCGCGGCCGACATTCCGGCATGCCCGGACTGGCCTGTTCCTCGGAGAGACCCCTTGCGCCAGATCATTGCCGGACACGCCTTCGATGCCCATCGCAGCCTGAGCGACACCCGCTTGACGCTGGATTGTGGCACCATCGCCGCAGTCGCCCCCGCCGCGCAGGCGCCTTCCGACGACATCGTCCTGCTGCCGGCGCTGGTCAACGCGCATGACCATGCAAGGCCGATCCGCACCAGCTCGGTCGGCGGCTTCGCCAGGCCGCTCGAACTTTGGCTGCACCGGCTGGCGCTGTTTGCCCCCGTCGATCCTTACCTCGCGACCCTGGCCCCGCTCGGCCGTGCCGCGCTCGGCGGGCAGGGCGCGGTGATGATCCACCATGTCCGGCCGATGGGGCTGACCGACCTGCCGACGGAGGCCGCCGCGATGGCCCGCGCCGCCCGCGACATCGGCGTGCGCATCGCCTTTGGCGTCGGCATGCGCGACCAGAACCCGCTGGTCTATGGCGATCACGCCCCCGTTCTCGCCGATCTCGACCCCGTCGCCCGCGCCGAGATCGAGGCGCGCTATCTTGCGCCGGTGCTGCCGGTCGCCGAGCAGATCGCCCGTGTCGACGCCGTGGCGGAGGCCATCGCCGGGCCGATGGTCGATGTGCAATATGCGCCCAACGGTCCGCAATGGGGCTCGGATGCGCTTTGGCAGGCGATCGCCGAAGCCTCGGCCCGGACCGGCCGGCGCGTCACCACCCATCTTTTCGAGACGAAATACCAGCGCGACTGGGCCGACCGGACCTATCCGGGCGGGCTGGTGAAGCACTGGAAGGAGATCGGCCTGCTCTCCCCGCGCCTGACGCTGGCCCATTGCGTCTGGGCAAGGCGCGACGAACTCGAGATGATCGCCGAGGCCGGCTGCGTCATCGTCACCAACACCTCCTCGAACCTGGCGCTGCGCTCAGGGTTGGCGCCGGTCGCCGAGATGGTCGCGCGCGGCTGCAAGGTCGCGCTCGGCGTCGACGGGCAGGCCTTCGACGAGGATGACGACGCGCTGCGTGAATTGCGCCTGCTCTGGTCGCTGCAGGCCGGCTGGGGCTTCGACCAGACGCTCAAGCCGCGCGATGTCCTCGCCATGGCGCTGGAGACGGGCCGCATCGCGCTCGGTGCGCCCCCGGGCGGCCAACTTGCGGAAGGGCAGGCGGCCGATCTCCTGATCCTCGACCGTGCCGCACTCGACGAGGATGCGCTGATGCCGGTCGATCCGCTGGATCTGATGTTTGCCCGCGCCAACCGCCGCCATATCCGCGAACTGATCGTGGCGGGGCGCACGGTCGTCGCGCATGGCCGCGTCCAGGGCGTCGATCTCGACGCCGTCCATGACGAACTGCGCGGCATCTACCGCGCCGGAATTAAGGAGCGCGCCGGTCTCGCCGCAGCCCTCCCGGCGCTGGAGAGCGCCGTGACGCGGCACTACCTCTCGCGCCTCGGCTGCTGCTGAAGCGCGGCGGCGACCATCAGGAGCGCGATGTCAGTCGAGCGGCGCGGGCGGCGCCAGCCCGTGCAGGAAGACATCGATACAGTGCCGCGCATGGGCGAAACGGTCCTCGCGCGTCAGCAGGTCATCGCCCGGAAAGCGCTTGACCAGCACGCCGAACACCATGTCCATCAGCATGCGCGCCGCCGTCTGCGGCGGAAACGGGCGTAGCGCGCCGCGCTCCTGCTGATGCGTCATCCAAGTGGTCAACAGCCGAAGCGCCGGCTCCGCCCCCTCAAGGGTGATCGCCTCGGCGATCTCCGGGTAGCGGTCCGAATCAGCCATGGCGAGCCGAATGAAGGCGAGCCTCTCATTGTTGTCGGGCTCCTCGATATCGAGGCGGAAGATCGCGGCCAGGGCCTGCGCCAGCGGCAGATCCTCCGGCGGGCGCGGCAAGGCCAGCATCGTGCGCCGGTTATCGGCGACCATGGCCCTGAACAGATCCGTTTTGGCCGGAAACAACCGGTAAAGCGTCTTCTTGGAGATGCCGCAGCGCGCCGCGACGCCGTCCATCGTCGTGCCGCCATAGCCGACATCGAGAAAGAATTCGCAAGCCAGCGCGATGATTCGCTGCCGCTCTTCCGCGTCCGAACGCTGCTTGGGCCGCCCGCGCGGCCGTGTGGCGTGCATTGCTGCTTCCGTATGGTCATTCATTAACCGTCACCACTTTCGGAAACATCTTTGGGTTTGACAGGCGAAGAAATCAAGCGTTAAGAAACCGAAGAGTTTCCAAAAGAGGCGCCTCATGCCGACTAACCGATTCGAGACCGCCAGGCACGTCCTTCTGTCCGGCAGCGTCCTGCTTGGCCTTGTCAGCTGCAACAGCGAGAAGGCCGCAGCACCACCGCCGCAGCCGCAGGCCCAGGTCAGCGTCGTGGTGCTGCGTCAGCAGCCCGTCGCGATCAGCGCCGAACTGCCGGGCCGCGTCGCCGCCAGCCTGGTCGCCGAAGTCCGCCCGCAGGTCGGCGGGCTGATCAAGTCGCGCCTGTTCCGCGAAGGCTCCGAGGTCAAGGCCGGCGACCTGCTCTACGAGATCGACCCGGCGAGCTATCAGGCGGCGCTCGACAGCGCCGTCGCGTCGCTGGCCCGCGCCGAGGCGTCCGTACCCAGCGCCCAGGCCAAGGTCGACCGCTATCGCGACCTGATCCGTCAGAATGCGATCAGCAAGCAGGACAATGACGACGCCAATGCGGCGCTGGCACAGGCGCAGGCCGATGTCGCCTCCGCCAGGGCAAGCCTTGCCACGGCGCGGATCAATCTCGCCTTCACCCGCGTCACGGCCCCGATCGGCGGCCGCGTCGATGCCTCGACGCTGACGCCCGGCGCGCTGGTGACGGCCAACCAGACCACCGCACTGACCACAATCCGTCAGCTCCACCCGATCAATGTCGACGTCATCCAGTCGAGCACCAACCTGTTGAAGTTCCGCAGCGCGGTGGCGGAAGGACGGCTGAAGCTCAGCGGCCCCAATGTCGCGGTCAAGCTGAAGCTGGATACGGGCATCGAATACGCCCAGTCCGGCCAGCTCGAATTCGCCGAGGCGAATATCGACGCGACCACCGGCACCTTCACGGTGCGCGCCGAATTCCCCAATCCCGACCGGCTTCTGCTGCCGGGCATGTTCGTGCGGGCCGTGATCCAGGAGGGCGTTGCCGAAAACAGCTTCCTGCTGCCGCAGCGCGCCGTCACCCGCAACACCAAGGGCGAGGCGATGGCCAAATTCGTCGCAGCCGACGGCAAGGTCGAGGAGCGGGTGGTCGCGACCTCTCGCAGCGTCGGCAACAATTGGCTCGTCGATCAGGGCGTCAAGGACGGCGAACGGATCGTTGTCGAAGGCGCGCAACTCGTCCGCCCCGGCCAGACCGTCACCGGCAATGAAGTGACGATCGACGAGGCCAGCGGCGAGCTCAAGCCGGCCAACCGCCAGGCTTCGCTGCCCGCCTCGCCGCCGGCCGCCCCGGCCGTCAGCCCGACCGCGAAGAACTGAACCTCATGTCGCGTTTTTTCATCGACCGCCCGATCTTCGCCTGGGTCGTGGCCATCGTCATCATGGTCGCGGGTCTTCTGGCCCTGCGGACGCTGCCGATCTCGCAATATCCGCAGATCGCCCCCACCACCGTCAGCATCAGCGCGAGCTACCCCGGCGCCGACGCGCAGACGGTCGAAAATTCGGTGACCAAGGTCATCGAGCAGGGCATGACCGGCGTCGACAACCTGCAATACATGTCGGCCACCTCGACGTCTTCGGGGCAGGCGACGATCACCCTGACCTTCACCAGCGCGGCCGACCCCGACGTCGCGCAGATGCAGGTCCAGAACAAGCTGCAGCTTGTCACCTCGCAACTGCCGCAGACGGTGCAGAACACCGGCATCACGGTCGCCAAGGCGTCGAGCGGCTTCCTGATGGTGGCCGCCTTCGTCTCGACCGACGGGCGGATGTCCACCACCGACCTCGCCGATTATGTCGACTCGACCCTCAACGACACCTTGAAGCGCGTGGCCGGCGTCGGCTCGACCCAGCTCTTCGGCGCCGGCTATGCGATGCGGATCTGGCTTGATCCCGACAAGCTGCAGAAATATGCGCTGATGCCCAGCGACGTCGTCACCGCGATCCAGGCGCAGAACGTCCAGGTCTCGGCTGGCCAGCTCGGCGGGCTGCCGCAGACCAGGGGGCAGCAGCTCAACGCCACCGTCACCGCGGTGAGCCGCCTCCAGACGGTCGGCCAGTTCGAGAACATCATCCTCAAGAGCGGCGCCTCGGGTTCGATCGTGCGGCTCAACGACGTTGCCCGCGTCGAGCTCGGCGCCAAGGATTACACCACCGCGACGCGCTATAACGGCGTTCCGGCAACGGGCCTGGCGGTCAATCTCGCGACCGGCGCCAATGCCCTCGACACCGCCGCCGCCGTGAAGGCGACCATCGACCGGCTGAAGCCGACGCTGCCTGTGGGCGTCGACGTGGTTTACCCCTTCGACACCACGCCCTTCGTCCAGGTCTCGATCGAAAAGGTGATTCACACGCTGATCGAGGCGATCGTCCTCGTCTTCATCGTGATGTATGTCTTCCTGCAGAACCTGCGCGCCACCCTGATCCCGATGATCACGGTGCCGGTGGTGCTGCTGGGCACCTTCGGGGTTCTCGCGGTCGCCGGCTATTCCATCAACACGCTGACCATGTTCGCCATGGTGCTCGCCATCGGCCTGCTCGTCGACGACGCCATCGTCGTCGTCGAGAATGTCGAGCGCGTGATGCAGGAGGAGAAGCTGTCGCCCAAGGAGGCGACGATCAAGTCGATGAACGAGATCACCGGCGCGCTGGTCGGCATCGCCACGGTGCTGTCTGCGGTGTTCGTGCCGATGGCCTTCTTCGGCGGCTCGGTCGGCATCATCTACCGGCAGTTCTCGATCACGATCGTCACCGCCATGGCCTTGTCCGTGATCACCGCCCTGATCCTGACCCCGGCGCTCTGCGCGACCATGCTCAAGCCCGCCGGCGATCACGCCGCGAAGAAGGGCCCCTTCGGCTGGTTCAACCGCGGCTTCGACAAGACGATGCATGGCTATGCCAGCGGCGTCGCCGGCATGATCGCGCGGCCGCTGCGCTTCATGCTGGTCTTCCTGCTGATCGGCGGCGGCATGGTCTATCTCTTCGCGCGGCTGCCGAGCTCCTTCCTGCCCGAGGAGGACCAGGGCGTGCTCTTCACCATCGTGCAGTTGCCTGTCGGGGCCACCCAGGATCGCACGCTCGCGGTCCTCGACCAGGTCAGGCGGCACTACCAGGAGAACGAGAAGGACCTGGTCGAGGGCGTGCTGACCGTCACCGGTTTCTCGTTCAGCGGCGCGGGCCAGAATGTCGGCATCGCCTTCGTGCGGCTCAAGCCCTTCGAGGACCGCGTCGGCAAGCAGGCGACGGCCCAGGCGGTCGCAGGGCGCGCCATGGGGGCCTTCCGCGGCATCAAGGACGGCATGGTGTTTGCGCTGGCGCCGCCCTCGATCCAGGGCTTCGGCAACAGCGCGGGCTTCGAGTTCTACCTGCAGGACGTCGCCGGCGCCGGCCACGCCAAGCTGATGGAGGTGCGCAACCAGTTGCTGGGCCTCGCCGCGCAGAGCCCTGTGCTGTCGGGCACGCGCCCCAACGGCCAGGAGGACACGCCACAATATGCCGTCGAGATCGACCAGGAGAAGGCCAGCGCCCTGACGGTGTCGCTGGGCGACGTCAACACGACGCTCTCCACCGCCTGGGGCTCGGCCTATGTCAACGACTTCATCGACCGGGGCCGCGTGAAATCGGTCTATGTCCAGGCCGACGCGCCGTTCCGGATGCAGCCCGAGGACATCGATCGCTGGCATGTCCGCAACAGCGGCGGCGCGATGGTGCCGTTCTCGGCCTTCGCCTCCGGCCACTGGACCTATGGCTCGCCCCGGCTGGAACGCTACAACGGCGCCTCGGCGGTCAATCTCCAGGGCGCGGCGGCGGCCGGCATCTCCTCGGGCGCGGCGATGGACCAGATCGATGTGCTGGCCAGGCAGCTACCCGCCGGCTTCAACCATGAATGGACCGGCCTGTCTTTCCAGGAGCGGTTGTCGGGCAGCCAGGCGACCGCGCTCTACGCGCTCGCCATGCTTGTCGTCTTCCTGTGCCTGGCGGCGCTCTACGAGAGCTGGTCGGTGCCGTTTGCGGTGATGCTGTCGGTGCCGATCGGCATCTTCGGCGCGCTCGTCGCGGCGACCGTCTTCGGCCAGACCAACGACGTCTATTTCAAGGTCGGCCTGCTCACCACGATCGGCCTGGCGGCCAAGAACGCGATCCTGATCGTCGAATTTGCGATCGAGCAGGAGGCGGCCGGCAAGAGTCTCGTCGATGCGACGGTGGATGCCGCGCGCCAGCGCCTGCGCCCGATCCTGATGACCTCGTTCGCCTTTATCCTCGGCGTGCTGCCGCTGGCAATCGCGACCGGCGCCGGCTCCGGCAGCCAGAATTCGATCGGCATCGGCGTGATGGGCGGCATGATCGCGGCGACCCTGCTCGGCGTGTTCTTCGTGCCGCTGCTTTATGTCGTCGTCGCCGGCACGGTCCGGCGCTGGCGCAAGGCCCCGGCTGCAAGCCCGACCCCGGCGCCGGCCGAGGCGCATTGAGGACATGACGCGGATGACGAAGACGATTTGCGCCATGTTGCCTTGTGCCATCACCCCTGCCGCAACTGGTGCGGCACCTGTCGCGCGCCTCTTGCCTCTGGCCGGCCTGGGCCTGCTGGCAATGGCTCTCGCCGGCTGCGCGGTCGGGCCCGATTACGCCACACCGGCGCAGTTTCTGCCGACCAATTGGGGCAACGCCCCAAAGACGAACAAGCCGCTCGAGGCCAAGCGGCTGGCGCGGTGGTGGACGAAGCTTGGAGATCGCCGTCTCGACGCGATCGTCGAACGCGCGGTGGCCGGAAACCTCGATGTCGCCTCGGCCAAGGCGCGCATCCGCGAGGCCCGCGCGACCCGTCGGCAGGCGGTCGGCGCGCTGTTCCCGCAGGTCGACGGGTTCGGCTCGGGCACGCGCTCGCGCACGGCGGCCGCGACCTCGGCCAGCGGCGGCAACACCACGGGCAACCTGTTCCAGGCAGGCTTCGATGCGAGCTTCGAGCTCGATCTCTTTGGGGCCAATGCCCGCAATGTCGAGGCGGCGACCTTCGGGGTCGATGCCGCCGACGAGGATCTGCGCGGGGTTCTGCTGACCCTGATCGGCGATGTCGCGACCAACTATGTCGAGGCGCGGGGCGCCCAGGCTCGCGTCGCGCTGGCCCGCCGGACCTCGGCCTCGCAGCGCGAAACCGAGCGGCTGACCCGCACCCGGTTCACGGCCGGTTCGGCCTCGGCTCTCGATGTCGAGCGCGCCGCCGCCCAGGCCGCCACCACGGAAGCCGCCGTCCCGACGCTGGAGGCGGCCTATGCCCAGAGCCTGCACCAGCTCGGCATCCTGACCGGCGAGGCCCCGACCGCGCTCGCGGGCATCCTCGACCGGGGCGGGCCGATCCCCGCCGCGCGCGGCACGCCGCCGGCGGGCATCCCCGCCGATGTCCTGGTCAACCGCCCCGATGTGCGCCGGGCCGAGCGCCAACTCGCGCAGTCAACCGCACGGATCGGCCAGGCGGAAGCCGCGCTTTATCCAAGCATCAGCCTGACCGGAAACATCGCAACCACCGCTCTCAAGACCGGCGACCTCGCCAAGAACTCCTCGATCGGCTGGTCCTTCGGCCCGTCCCTGAGCGTGCCGATCTTCAATGGCGGCGAATTGCGCGCGGCCGTCGAGGTCGCGCAGGCCCAGCGCGATCAGTCCGACGCGGCGCTGCGGCTCTCGGTGCTCACAGCCCTGCAGGATGTCGAGAATTCGCTCGTCAACCTCGCCAAGGAGCGCCAGCGCGCCGGCAAGCTCGCCGCCGCCACAGCCTCCTTCCGCGAGGCGGCCAGGCTCTCGCGCACGCTCTACCAGTCGGGTGCGGCGAGCTTCCTCGACGTGCTCGACGCCGAACGCTCGCTCTACAGCGCGGAAGACACGCTGCTGCAGAGCCGCGTCGCCGTGACGTCCAATTTCGTGTCGCTCAACAAGGCGCTCGGCGGCGGCTGGGACAAGCCGGTCGCCGTCGATCTGCCCCGGGTGATCGACGCCAACACCGGCCCGCATCCGCGCGCCGCCTATTGAGCCGAAGCCGGCTCAGCCCGGCGTCTTCTGCGGCACCTCGACACCGGCGATCGACGCCGCCTTGGGCGCCCGTTCGCGGCGGGGCCATTGCAGCGCGATCACGCCCAGCGCCAGCCCGAAGCCGATCAGATCCGTGATCAGGCCCGGCTTGATCAGGGTGAAGGCCGCCGCCAGCATCATGGCCCGTTCGATGTGCGTGGCGCGGGCCAGGAAGAAGCCGTGCAGCCCGGCTGCGAGAAACAGAGCCCCGCAGGTGGCACTGACCGCCGAGGTTATGATCGTCGGCCAGTCGCCGATCATCAGCAGGGCCGGCTCGTAGACGAACATGAACGGCACGATGAAGCCGGCCGCGCCGATCTTCACCGACGCCCAGCCGGTCTCCCAGAGGTCGGATTTGGCGAGCCCGGCCGCGGCATAGACCGCCAGCGCCACTGGCGGCGTGATCGCGGACATGATCGCGAAATAGAACGCGAACATATGGGCCGCCGGTGCGACGACGCCGAGCTTGACCAGGGCCGGCACCAGCAGCGCCGTCATGATGATGTAGGCTGGCGTCGTCGGCATGCCCATGCCGAGCAGGATGCCGGCGAACATTGTCAGGATGAGTGCGAGCAGCAGCGTCTGATCCGCGGCGCTGATGACGAGCTGCGTGAAGACGATGCCGACGCCCGTCAGCGAGATCGCCCCGATCACGATGCCGGCGCAGGCGCAGGCCAGCGCCACCGCCAGCGTGCCCCTCGCGCCGTCGATCAGCGCGCCGATCAGATTGGCGAAGGTCACCGTGCCGCGTGACGATTTGCGCAGCGCGGCGACCGGAAAGCAGGCGACCGTGCCGGCAAGCGCCGCCAGCGGGGCGCTGTAGCCGGCGTAGATGATCGCGAGGATGACCGCGACCGGCAGGAAGAGATGGCCGTGCTCGGAGAGGACGTTGCGCATCCGCGGCAGGTCGGCACGCGGCAGCCCGGCGAGGCCGAGCCGGCGGGCCTCGAAATGCACCGCGCCGAAACAGGCGACATAGAACAGGATCGCCGGGATCAGCGCCCAGATCGTCACCTGCGCATAGGAAACGCCGAGGAACTCGGCGAGCACGAAGGCGGCGGCGCCCATGATCGGCGGCATGATCTGCCCGCCGGTGGAGGCCACCGCCTCGACGCCGCCGGCGAAGGCGGGCCGGAAGCCGGTGCGCTTCATCAGCGGGATCGTCATCGTGCCGGTGACCATGACATTGGCCACCGCGCTGCCCGAGATCGTGCCGAACAGGCTCGACGAGATCACCGCGACCTTGCCGGGCCCGCCCGAACTGCCGCCAGCGATGCTCATGGCGAAATCCATGAACAGCCGTCCCGTGCCCGTACGCTCGACGAAAGCGCCAAACAGCACGAAGATCATCACATAGGAGGCCGAGACCGACAGCGGGATGCCGAAGATTCCTTCGGTCGTCATGAAGAGCTGGTCGAGCAGCCGCATCGGCTCGACCCGTGAGACGAACAGGGCATAGACCAGGAACACCATCGCCGTGATCGGCAGGGCCCAGCCGATGACCCGGCGCGTCGCTTCGATCAGCGTGACGATCAGGACCACGGCAAAGACCATGTCCAGCGTCGAGAGATCGTCGACATAGTAGATGCGGTTGACCAGGTAGTCGTAGTTGAAGAACAGATACAGGATCGGCGCGCTGGCGACGATCATCCAGACATAATCGCTCCAGGACGGACCCGAACTGTCGTCTACCGATCTGCGGAAGATCAGGAAGGTCAGCGCCAGCGCAAACAGCAGGTGCATGCCCCGGAAGATCACCGCCTCGGGCGTTCCGGTCAGGATCACCCAGATATGGTAGAGCGACATCGCGCTGGCCAGCACGGCGATGAGCCAGGCGCTCGGCGACAGGGTTTTCAAGCGCTGCATGGCGCTGCTTTCATGTCTGGATCAGGCGGGAGGGGTCGTCCGGAGCGCAGCGTGGCGCTCCGGATGGCCAGGCGAGAGACCGTCGAGGCCGCGCCTCACTGCGTCGCGACGGTGACGCCCTTTTCCTGATAGAACTTCGCCGCGCCGGGATGGAACGGCACGCCGACATCCTCCGCCATGCCCTTCACCGTCAGCCCGGCCACGGCCTTGCTGGTCGCGGCCAGCGCGGGGATGCTCTCGGCCACCGCCTTGGTCATGGCGTAGATCTGGTCGGCCGGCAGCTTGCAGGACGCGACGAGATGGGTCGCATAGCCAATCACCTTCACGTCGCCGTCCTGTTTGGGATAGGTGCCTTTGGGCACGGTCACCAGCGTGTAGCCCGGGTTGAGCTTCTTCATGCCCTCGAGATCGGCGCTGAGATCGAGCAGCTTGATGTCGCGCGACGAGGCGAGGTCCATGATCGATCCTGCCGGGATCGCCGTCCCGAGCGAAAAGGCCGAAGCCTGCCCGTCCTGCATCTGCTGCACCGAGTCTGTGTAGGAGACGAAGGAAACCTTCACGTCGCTGTAGCTGAGCCCATGAACCTTCAGCAATTGCCCGGTGATCAGTTCCCCGGTGTTGCCGCGCGGCTGGGTGGTGATCGCCTTGCCCTTGAGGTCCTTGACGGAGTTGATCCCCGCATTGGCCGGAACCACCATCTGGAAATACTGCGGATAGAGCGAGGCGATGTTGCAGATATTGGTGTGCTTCTTCGGGAAGGGCGCGTTCCCGGCCAGGCCGTCGACGGTCGAGATCGAGTTGCCGAAGCCGATTTCCGCCTTGTTCTCCTCGATGGCGCGGACATTGGCGATGCCCGCGCCCGGCAGCGCCTGCACCGAGAGCCCCGGCACGGCTTTCTCCCAGATATCCTTGAGCTGTCCGCCGAGCGGCACCCAGACGCCGCCTTGCGGGCCGGTCATCAGCCGCATGTCGGCGGCCTGGGCCGTGGCGGGCAGCAGCGCGCCGACGGCGCAGGCGAGATACAGATAGGGCTTGAGTCCGAAATTCATGGCGCGTTCTCCCAAGATTATGGTTCTGAAAGCGCCATGTCGTTGCTGCATGTGCGCCCTGGCGGCGCCCGGTCTTTCGGCCCAGCGCAGCCTCGCTGGTCAAGCTACCGGCTGTGACGCCTGTGGCAAGGCCGGATTTTGACGGCGGCGAAGTCCAGGATCCATCCGGACGCCTCAGGTGCCGCAGAAGGTGCGGCGCACGCGCTCATGCGGTTGCGGTGGGGTTTCATAAGCCGCGAAGGCCGCGCGCTCCTCGAAAGGCTCGGCGAGCACGCTCATCAGCGTCTCGAACGGGCCGAAATCATCGCGCTCCTGAGCAGCCTCGATGGCCGCTGCGATGCGGTGATTGCGCGGGATATAGGCCGGGTTGACCGTCAGCAGCGACCCCTTCGCCGTGCCGGCGCCGCGGTTCCGCCACCGCGCCAGCCAGTCGGCGAGCGCGGGATCATCGCCAAGCGCCGCGCGCAGCGGTGCCTCATCGGCCAGACCTGCCTGCAGCCGGCTGAGATGGCGGAAGCTCAGGGTGAAATCGGCGCCCTGCGCACTCAGCATTCCGAGGAATTCGGCACCCAGCACGGTGTCGGCCTCGCCGTCGCCGGCGAGCCCAAGCTTGCGCGCGATGCCGGTGTCGTAAGCGGCCTGGAAGCGCGGCGCGAAGGCCTCCAGAGCCGTCTGGGCCAGCGCGACCGCCGCGTCGGTGTCCTCCGCCAAGAGCGGCAGCAGCGCCTCCGCCAGCCGCGTCAGGTTCCACAGCGCGATGCTCGGCTGATTGCCATAGGCGTAGCGTCCATGGGCATCGATCGCGCTGAAGACGGTCTCCGGATCATAGCCGTCGAGGAAGGCGCAGGGGCCGTAATCGATCGTCTCGCCGGAAATCGAGCTGTTGTCGGTGTTCATCACGCCATGGATGAAGCCGACCAGGAGCCAGCGCGCCACGAGATCGGCCTGCGCCGAGATGACCGCCTCGAGCAGGGCAAGGGTGGGATTGGCAGCCTCGGCGGCGTGGGGATAATGCCGCGCTATGGCATGGTCGGCCAATAGCCGCAGCGCCTCGATGTCCTGCCGCGCGGCGAAATACTGGAAGCTGCCGATCCGGATATGGCTGGTTGCGACCCGGGTCAGCACCGCGCCGGGCTGGATCTCCTCGCGGATCACCGGAGCACCCGTCAGAACAAAGGCGAGCGCGCGCGTCGTCTTGATGCCCAGCGCCGCCATTGCCTCGCTCACGATGTACTCTCGCATCACCGGGCCCAGTGCCGCACGGCCATCGCCGCCGCGCGAAAAGCGGGTGCGGCCGGCGCCCTTGAGCTGGATGTCGCGGCGCGTCCCGGCCCGATCGACGACCTCGCCGAGCAGGATGGCGCGGCCGTCGCCAAGCTGCGGCGAGAACTGCCCGAACTGGTGGCCGGCATAGGCGGTCGCGATCGGCGTCGAGCCCGGCGCCACCGCATTGCCCGCCAGCATGGCGACACCTTCGGGGCCTTCAAGCCAGGCCGCATCAAGACAAAGCTCGTCGGCCAGCGCTTCATTGAGCCGCACGAGGCGGGGGGCGGGAACCGGCGTCGGCGGCGTCAACGCGAAGAAGCGCTCAGGCAGCCTGGCATAGCTGTTGTCGAAGGCGATGGGCATGGCGCGTCCTGTGCACGGGGCGGCAAACCCCTCTCGTCGAAAGCCGTGGCGGCTGCAAAGGGTTCCCCGACGATGTGGGAGCCGGCTCGCGCGGCGCTTCCTCGACCATGTGGAGATCGGTTTGCACGAAGACAACGCGTCGCGGCCCACGCGGGGCGGTTGTCACATATTCCCGGCGCGCATTCTGCTAGGCTTCCGCCATGGCAACGCTCCGACTGAAACGCATGCTCGAACCGGCGACGATCGCCGTCGTGGCGCCGCCGGGATCGGCGACTGTGCCGCTGCTTCACGGCATCCAGGCGGGGGGCTATGCCGGCCGGGTCTTCGTGCTCGGCGGCACGCAGGCCGAGGGTTTCGAGCCCGCCGCCGGCCTGGACGAGCTGCCGCTGCCGGCCGACCTCGTCATCGCCCCGTTCCGGGGCGCGCTGGAGACAATCGCGGCGGCGGGTCGCCATGGCTGCGCCGGCGTCCTTATCGTCGATGGGAGCCGCGATGACGCCAGAGCCCTGTGCGAAGCGGCACGCCGCGCCGGCATCCGGCTGATCGGCCCCGATTCGATCGGGCTGGTCGCGCCCCGGCTGCAGCTGAATGCGAGTTTGGCGCCTGTTGTGCCCAGGGCCGGCAGCATCGCCCTTGTCGCGCAGTCGAACTCGATTGCCGCTGGCATTCTCGCCTGGGCCGCGCGTCGCGAGGTTGGCTTTTCCGGCGCTGTCACGCTGGGCGCCGCCGGCGATGTCGATCTCGCCGATTGCCTCGACCATTTCGGGCTGGACGGCCGCACCCGCGCGATCCTGCTGGCGCTCGACGATGTCGAGGACGCGGCGCGCTTCCTGTCATCGGCGCGGGCCGCAGCCCGGCTGAAGCCCGTGCTGGTGCTGAAGCCCTGGCGCGCCGCGGCGGCGGCAGGGTCGGAGATGGCGGCCCATACCCATGCGGGGCTGATCGTCACCTCCGACCGTGCCCATGATGCCGCCTTCCACCGCGCCGGGCTGCTGCGGGTCAACGATCTCGACGAGCTGTTCGCGGCGGCCGAGACGCTGGGGCGCACGCGGCCGCTGGCCGGCGGCCGGCTCGCGATCGTCAGCAACGGTTCGGGGCTTGCGGCCCTGGCGGCAGGGCGCCTGGCTCAGCTCGGCGGCGCGCTCGCGACCCGGATCGACCCAAGCCGCGGCTTGGACATCCGCAAGGAAGAGGCAGTGATCGAGGCCGCGACGCCTGCGGAGTATGGCGCGGCGGTTTCCAGCCTGATCGAGGATGACGGGGTCGATGCCGTGCTGGCGGTCCATGCACCGTATCTCCTGGCGGAAGCGGAGGCCTGCGCGGAGGCGGTGGTGGCGGCCGCGAAGGGCGCGCGCAGCACCAAGCCCGTGCTGGCGGCCTGGATCGGCGGCGACGAAACGATCGGCGCCCGCTTCGCAGCGGCCGGGCTGCCCTCCTTCGCGACGGGGGCCGAGGCGGTGATCGGCTTCCAGCACCTGCTGCGCCATGCCCGCCTGCAGGGCGAACTGATGGCGACGCCCCCTTCCGCAGAAGAGCGCGCCCCGCCCGACCTGGCGCAGGCGCGCGCGATCGTGTCGGGGGCCTTGGCCCAGCAGCGCGACTGGCTCGATCCCGACGAGGTCGCGGCGCTCCTGGCGATCTACCACATCCCGGAGCTGCGCCCGGTGGTGGCTGTCGATATCGAGGCGGCGCTGGCCGTGGCGCGGCCTCTGCTCGCGCGTGGCCGGCCCGTGGCGCTGAAGATCGTCTCCCCCGACATCGCCCACAAATCCGATGTCGGCGGCGTCGCGCTCGATCTGGCGACCGAGGCCGCCATCCAAGAGGCGGCGCAGACCATGCTGGCGCGGGTGCGCGCCGAGCGGCCCCAGGCGC
Organism: Allobosea sp. AAP35; assembly: GCF_001295925.1. Lineage (GTDB taxonomy): Bacteria > Pseudomonadota > Alphaproteobacteria > Rhizobiales > Beijerinckiaceae > Allobosea. The sequence goes on from NZ_LJHQ01000024.1 coordinate 32,841, forward strand.
GGATCACCGGGCTTGCGGTCCAGCCGATGGCGGAGCGCGCCAAGGCGCGCGAACTGATCGTTGGCTTTGCCACCGATCCCTGCTTCGGGCCCGTCGTCGTCTTCGGCCGGGGCGGCATCGCCGCCGAGTTGATCGACGACAGCCACGCCGCCCTGCCGCCGCTCGATCTCGGCCTGGCGAGCCGGCTGATCGCCCGCACCCGCGTCTCGCGCGTGCTTGCGGCCTATCGCGATGTGCCCGCCGCGCGGCTCGATGCGGTCGCGGCCACGCTCGTCGCCGTGGGGCAGATGGCGGTCGACCTGCCCGAGATCCGGGAACTCGATCTCAACCCGCTCCTGGCCGATGAAACCGGCGTCATCGCGGTCGATGCCCGCATCATGCTGGAACGTTCGCCGGAGAAGCGCCGTCGCCCCGCGATCCGGCCCTATCCCGGCCACTGGCGACGCGAGGTCGCGCTGCGTGGCGATGTGCGCTTCTTGCTGAGGCCGATCAGGCCGGAAGACGAGACGGCGATCGGCGCCATGCTGCGCAAGGTCACGCCCGAGGATCTGCGCTTACGCTTTTTTGCGCCGCTGAAGAGCTTCAGCCACGCCTTCCTCGCCCATCTCACCCAGCTCGATTATGCCCGCGCCATGGCGTTCGTCGCCTTTGAGCAGGCCACCGGGGAGGTGGCGGGCGTCGTGCGGCTCCATACCGAACCGGACCATGAGGAGGCCGAATACGCGATCCTGCTGCGCTCCGATCTCAAGGGCATCGGGCTGGGCTGGACCCTGATGACGCTGATCATCGAATGGGCGAAGGCCGAGGGGCTGAAGACGATCCGCAGCCAGGTGCTGGCCGAGAACACGCGCATGCTCGCGCTGTGCCGCGAACTCGGCTTCGAGATCGGCTATGATCCCGACGACATCGCGCTGCGCATCGTGACGCTGCCGGTCGAAGCGGCGGTGCTGCGCCTGCGCCGCTGACGGGGCGCGTCCCGAGGCACCGGTCAGCAGGGAGGGGCCGATCGCGATCAGGTCCCGATCTGGCGGATTGCGATTGTGTCAAAGGGCGGGAGCTTGCTGCCCTCCTGCACCATGTCAATCTCGCCGTTGCGCACCCTGAACCGGATCACCGTCCCGCCCGCGCCGCGCCAGTCGGCAGTGTCGCCGTCATCCTCGTAGAGCTCGCCGCTGGCGCCCTCGACCAGCCCGCAGACCAGGATCTCCCGCTGTTCGGAGATGCCAGCCGGGTCGCCGAGCGGGATCAACGCGCCGGCCCGCACGAAGAGCGGCAGGCGTCCGAGCGGCGCCGCGACCGTCGCGACCGCGCCGCCCTGGTGGAGCTTGCCCTCGTGCCAGTCATACCAGCCGCCCGGATGGGCCGGCAGATAGACGCTGCGCTGCGTCGAACCCTCCTCCAGCACCGGCGCGACCAGCACGTCCGGACCCAGCATGAAGGCATCGTCCACGGTCACGGCGACGGCGTCCCGCGGGAAGTCGTAGAGGAGCGGGCGGATGGCGGGCGTGCCGTCGCGGCTGGCGCGCCACATCTGCGTGTAGAGATAGGGCATCAGCCGGTAGCGCAGCGAAATCGCCTCGCGCACCTGCGGCACCATCTCCGGATGCATCCAGGGCAGGTTGACCACACCGTCGTCGTTCCAGGAGTTCATCACCATGCGCGGCCACAGGCTGCAGAACTCATTGAAACGCACGAAGAGCTCCGGCCCCGGGGTGGGACCATGGAAGCCGCCGACATCGTGGCCGATGCTGAACATCCCCGACAGGCTCATGTTGAGGCCTTGCGTCAGGTTGTAGCGCAGCGTCTTCCAGGCGGTTTCGTTGTCGCCCGACCAGGTCTGGCCGTAGCGCGAAATGCCGGCGCAGCCGCCACGCGTGATGGCATATGGCCGCTTCCCGGGTTCGCGCGCGCCTTGAGTCTCATAGGACAGCTTGGTCATCAGCAATGGCTGCGCCGGACGCGCCAGCGCCTGGCGGAAGGGCCGGCCATCGCCGTCGCAGAGTGCGTCCTCGTCCCAGATCTCGTACTCGTTGTTGTCGTTCCAGACCGTGCTGAAGCCGTGATCGAGCAGCGCGGTCTCGATGCCCTCGCGCCACCAGGCCCGGCCCTTGGGGTTCGTGTAGTCGAGATGGAAGCCGAGCCCGTCCCAGAACTGCGCGACCGCCGGCTCCCCGGTCTGGCCGTCCTTCACCAGGAAGCCGCCATCCAGCGTCTCCTGCAGACGCGGATGGTCATCGAGCAGGCAGGGCTTGAGATTGGCGACCGTCTGCATGCCGGCTTCGTTCAGCCGCTGCATCGTCGCCTTGGGGTCCGGGAACTTGTCGCGGTTCCAGTTGAAGGCGTAGCGGCGATGGCCGATCTGCGTATAGCCCGAGCCGAAATGGAACGAGTCGCAGGGGATGCGATGCGTCGCGAGCTTGCCGATGAAGTCGCTGATGCGGGCATCGGCGTCGGGCGCGTCGGCGATCGCCATGGAGGTGACGCCGAAGCCGAAGGACCACAACGGCGCGAAGGCCTGCCCGCCGGTGAGCCAGGAGAAGCGCTTGACCACGTCGGGCACGTTCGGCCCGGCCATGACGTAGTAGTCGAGATCGCCGTCATCGCCTTTCCAGGAGCGGAACAGGCCATGGTAGTTGTCCAGCGTGCAGCCGAAATCGACGCTGCCGGTCGAGAGGTTGTCGTAGAACACGCCATGCGCGCCCGCAGGCCCGTCGACGATGAAGAAGGGCAGCATCTTGTAGAGCGGGTCCGACAGCTCCGCGTCGAAGCCGCAGGGGTCGACGGCGTCGATGGCGAAACGCCGCCCGGTCCGGTCGAGCGGGCCGGCCTTGTCGCCCAGCCCGTAATGCCGCTCGGCATAATCGCGCGCCATGAAATGCGCGAGCGCGCCGGTGCGCGGCGACATCAGATAGGCCTGGGTCGTGCGGTCCTGCAGGAACGGCTTGTCCTCCCCGGCGCGAAACCAGGCGATGCCGAAGGGCGACAGCGTGACTTCGGCAGTGAGGCCGCCGGCCGACAGGACGATTTTGCCATCGCTTTCGGCCACGCTCGCCTGCGGGCAGGCGAAGCCTTCGAGGCTGTCGCGCGGCCGGCCCTCATAGGCCGGCTCCAGCCCGCCGGGGGCGATCGACCAGCCCCGGTCGAGCCGGTAGCCGCCCTGCGGCTTCAGGGTCACCCGGCCGATGTCGCCTTCGAGGATGCGTACGGTGATCGTCGCGCCGAGCCCGACATCGAACAGGGCGGCTTCGCCGTCGCGGCCGAGATAGCGGCCTTGCGTGAGGGCTTTCATGGGGTCGTCTCCGGGATCGGACTATCGTTTGGCAGCGTTGAAAGGCTGGTTCGGAAACACCCCGTCATCCTGGGCAAGCGAAGCGCGGCCCGGGATCCATCGTAGAGCAGCGACATTGCCCTATGATGGATCCCGGCCTGCGCCGCTTCGCGGCTTGTCCAGGATGACGCGGTGTTTCCGAGGAGGCGGATCAAGGCCGGATCGCCTGGCCGGTTTGGTCGAACAGGTGGAGCTGCGCCGAGGGCAGGGCGAGGAAGACGGTCTCACTGCGCTGATGCGCGCTCTGGCCGTCGAGCTTGAGCGTGATCTGCGGCAGGCCGGGCGAGGCGCCGTAGAGATAGCTTTCGCCGCCGAGCCGCTCGACGAGGTCGATCGTGAGCGGCAGGCCTTCGCCCTCGGCGAGCGCCAGATGCTCCGGGCGAACGCCGAGCGTCACGGACGCGCCGGGCGCCAGCGTGCCCGTGGCGCAGGCGATCTCATGGCCGCCCTCGCCAACGGTCACAAACCCGGCGCGCGCCACCGTACCGGGCAGTAAATTCATCCGCGGCGAGCCGATGAAGCCTGCGACGAACAGGTTGTCCGGACGGTTGTAGAGGTCGAGCGGCGTGCCGATCTGCTCGATCCGGCCGCCCTGCAACACGACGATGCGGTCGGCCAGCGTCATCGCCTCGACCTGATCGTGGGTGACATAGATCATCGTGCCGCCGAGCTCGGCATGCAGGCCAGCCAGCTCCTTGCGGGTCGCGACGCGCAGCTCCGCATCGAGATTGGAGAGCGGCTCGTCGAACAGGAAGATCTTGGGGTCGCGCACGATCGCCCGCCCGATCGCGACGCGCTGGCGCTGGCCGCCCGAGAGCGCGCGCGGCTTGCGCTCGAGATAGTCCGTGAGCTTCAGCATCGCCGCCGCGCGCCGCACGCGCTGGTCGATCTCGTCGCGCGGCAGGCCCATATTCTCGAGCGCAAAGGCCATGTTCTTGAAGACGCTCATATGCGGATAGAGCGCATAGGACTGGAACACCATGGCGAGCCCGCGCTCGGAGGCCGGCAGGCCGGTGACATCGACGCCGTCGATTGCGACCGCGCCCTCCGTCACGTCCTCCAGACCGGCGATGACGCGCAGCAGGGTGGATTTGCCGCAGCCCGAGGGGCCGACGAAGACGACGAATTCGCCATCCGCGACGGTGAGGTCGATCCCATGAAGCACATGCGTCGCGCCAAAGGATTTGCGCACACCGGAAAGGGTCAGGCCGGCCATGACTACTTCATTCCCGTATTGGCGATGCCGGTGGTGATGAACCGCTGCAGGAAGACGAAGACCAGCGCCACCGGCAGCAGCGTCACCACGGTCATCGCGAGCAGGTAGTGCCACTGCGTCTGGAGTTCGCCCTGGAAGGCGTTGAGGCCGATCTGCAGCGTGTAGGATTCGGTCTTGGTCAGCACCGCGAGCGGCCAGAGGAACTCGTTCCAGCGCCACATCACCGAGAAGATCGCCAGCACCGCCAGCGCCGGCATGGCCAGCGGCATGACGATGCGCCAGTAGATCTGCCACTCCGAGGCCTTGTCCATGCGGGCGGCCTCGATCAGGTCGCGCGGCAGGGTCAGCATGTATTGCCGCAGCAGGAACACCCCGGTCGGCGTCGCGGCGCCCGGCAGGATCACCGCCCAGAGCGAGTTCACCAGCCCCAGTTCGGTGACGACCAGATAGACCGGGACGAGGATGATGGTGATCGGGATCATCAGCGTGCCGATCACCATCAGCATCACCGTGTTCTTGCCGCGGAATTCGTAGATCGACAGAGCATAGGCCGCCATCGAGTTGATGATCAGCGTGATGATCGTCGCCACCACCGTGACGAAGACCGAATTCCACAGGAAGCGCGTGAAGGCGAAGCGCTCCAGCGGCTCGGTATAGTTCTCGGTCGCGAGCTTGAACTCCCGCACCGGGGTGCGCTTGTCGATGGCGACGCGGATGACCTCGGCCGGATTGGCGGGGTCGACCATCTGCGCCTGGATGCCGATGCGCCGGACCTGGGCGAGTACACGCGTCGATCCGTCGGGCATCGTGACTTCGAACAACGGCAACGGCTGCGCATGGCCCGCAACCACGACCTCCTGCTGCGACATCGGCAGGAGCGAGGGCGGGAATTCCAGCAGCCCGGCCTGCGTCTTGAAGGAGGACATCGCCAGCCAGAGCACCGGCCCGAACATCAGGACGACGCCAAGCGCGAGATAGGCGTAGGCCGCGACATCGGTCCAGTGCCAGCGGCCGGGTTTGCGGCGCGCGGTGGCGAGCTTGGTGACGAGGCTCATGCCGCCCCCTTGCGGTTGCTGGCCGCCAGTTGCGCCAGCGTCAGCGCGAAGAGCACGACGCCGAGCACGACGGAGGCTGCCGCCGCGAGCCCGAAATTCTGGACCTGGTTGGAGAACGCCGTCTCGTAGATATAGTGCACGACCATCAGCGTCGCGGTGCCCGGCCCGCCGCCGGTCAAAACGAAGACCTCGTCGAAGGTCTGCACGCCCTTGATCAGCGCCAGCACGATCACGACGATCATGTTGGGCCAGAGCAGCGGTAGCGTAATGCGCCAGAACACGCGCCAGCGCGGCGTCGCATCCATCTCGGCCGCCTCGTAGAGATCGGCCGGGATCGCCTGCAGGCCGGCCAGCAGGATCAGCGTGTAGAAGCCCATATGGGCCCAGACCGAGACGAAGACGATCCAGAACATCGCCCAGCTCGGATCGACCAGGAACAAGATGCGCTCGCCGCCGAGCGAGGTGATCCCCGCGTTCAGCAAGCCGTCGCGCTGCAGGATCCACTTCCAGGTCAGCGCCACCACGACGGGCGAGAGCAGGACGGGGAAGAAATACACCGCCCGGAAGAAGCCGCGCGCCCTGATGCGCATGTTGAGCACCACCGCCGTCACCAGCGAGAACAGCACCATCGCCGTCACCTGGAAGACGGTGAAGCGGGCGGTGTTGGAAACGCCGCGCCAGAAATGGTCCTCGCGGCAGGAGTTCGGATCGAGGAACGAGCCGCAATCGAACAGATAGGCATATTGCTCGCCGCCGACGAAGGGCCGCTGCGAGGGAAACAGCGCGGTCCCCCCGGTCACCGAGAACACCACGTTGATGATCAGCGGCAGGAAGACGAACAGGCCGAAGAAGACGATGTTGGGCAACAGGAAGGCATAGGCCATCTGCCGCTCGCCGATGAGGCGCTGGAGTGCGCTCATCGGCCAGTCGACGAGCCGCATCAGCAGGGACAGCGGCGCGGCGAAGAAATGTGCGGCGCCTCGCGGCGCCGCTGGTTCGGCGGAGGCCATGCGGGCTTACTTCTTGTTGCGCTCGGCGATCTGCTGCTCGATGTCCGAGGCGATGCGCTTATAGGCCTCGTCCAGCGTCGTTTCGCCCGAGATCGCCTGGCCGACCCGGCTGATCGCCGCATTGAAGATGATGCGGTTGTTGACATAGCCCTGCAGCGCGTAGGCGACGGGGGAGAGGTTCGCGACCTGGTCGGAGAAGACCTTCAGCGCCGCCTTGGCCTGGGGGCTGGCGTCCTTGTAGTCGAGGCCCTTGGCGGCGATGCCGAGATGTCCCGGCACGAACAGCGAGCGGGCATAGAACTCGCTCAGAACCGGCTCGCTGGCGAGATACTCCATCACCTTGGCGACGGCTTCCGGGTTCTTCGTCGCCTTGATCGCGACGAGGCCGGCGCCGCCCGGCATGCCGGTGCAGGCGGCCGCACCGCAGGGCGAGGGCGCCGCAACCCAGTCGAAGGCGTTGCCGACGGTCTTGTCGAACTGCGCGATCTGCCAGGAGCCGGAGACATACATCACGACCTGGGCGTTCTTGAACTCGTCATTGGCGCCGCGATAGGCCGCGCCCGAGACCGAGCCCCAGAGCTCCTTGGGCATGACGCCGTCCTTGTGCCAGTCGAAGACGCGCTGCGCCGCGCGCTTGAAGCCGTCATCGATCACCGCCGGCTCGCCCTTGGTGTCGAACAGCTTGGCGCCTTCCGAGATGGCGAGCCCGAAGAAGCGGTGGCCGGAGCGGTCCATCGCCAGCGGGAACGGCGCCTGCACCTTGGTCGCGACCGCCTTGGCGGCCTTCGCCCAGTCGTCCCAGCTCGCCTTGGCGCCGGGCATGGCGATGCCGGCCTGCTCGAACAGCGTCTTGTTGACCAGCGGGCCGGTGACGGTGAGCTGCGTCATGAAGCCGGTGATGGCCTTGTCGTCGCCGGCCGGCCGCATCCAGGGCAGGAAGGGGCCGAAATTCTTCTCCCAGTAACCGGCGTCCTTGAGATAGGGCCGCAAATCCAGCGCATAGCGGGCGACGCCGCCGAGATCGACCACGCGGGCGATGTCGGGGCCCTGGCCGGAGGCGAGCTGCACGGGCAGGTTCTCGGTGATCGCCTTGTAGGGCACCTGGTCGAGGACGACCTTGATGTCCTTGTTCTGCGTCTCGAAGCGCTTGAGCAGGTCGGAGACGACCTCGCCCTCGATGCCGTCGGAATACCAGGCGATGCGTACCGTGGTCTGGGCGAAGGCCACGCCGCTCGCCAGAAGGCCCGCCGTCAGCGCGAGCGCCGAAACCCAATGTCTGCCCTGCATCTGCGTTCTCCCTGAATGGTCTCCAGCGCTCATGGACGCCTTGGGCGGCACTAAGGCAAACGATTGCCTTGCTTGTCAACGGTCCAGATCGGCCTCATTGGTGAGGTAACGGCCGCAAGAGCCGGCGGCATTCGGGGAGATTCGGGCGGCGATGACGGGCAGGCCGGGAAGAACGTTACAGGGAGGACCGCGCAAGCACGCCGCCTCGCTCGCGACCGTAGCCAAGGATGCCGGCGTCTCGGTCGCGACCGTCTCGCGCATCGTCAACGGCAAGACCGGGCGTGCCTCGGCTGAGACCATCGCGCGCGTCGAGGAGGCGATTGCCCGGCTGAGCTATCGGCCCAATTCCGTCGGGCGGGCGCTGCGCCACCGGGCCAGTCGCGTCGTGGCGATGCTGGCGCCCAATCTCGACAATCCGGCGATGGCCGCGATCGCGGTCTCGGTCGAATCGGCCCTGCGGGATGCCGGTTACGTGATGATCCTGTGCGACACCCACGACCGCGCTGATCTCCAGGACGATTATCTGCGGGCGATGCGCGATCAGCTCGTCGCGGGCTATGTCATGGTTAGTGCGGTGCGCAGCAAGGGGCTGGAGGAGACGCTGAAGCGCGGCGATCCGACCGTCTTCGTCGCCAGGCGCAACCCGCTCGGCGGCGGCGCCTTCGTCGGCATCGACAACCGCCGGGCCGGCGCCGATGTCGCCGATTTCCTGCTCGACTGCGGCGTCGATCGTCCCGCCGTGCTGATGGCGGCGCAGAATGCGTCCAGCACCTCGGAGCGCGCAGCCGGCTTCATCGAACGGCTGATCGAGCGCGGCGTGCCCGACGACGCCATCCGCCGCGCGATCGGTCCGGGTCTCTCGCATATCGAGATCGGCTATGCCGCCGCCGGCATGCTTGTGCGCGAGGGCGGCTGGCCGCGCGGCGCGCTCTGCGTCAGCGATATGATCGCCTATGGCGCCTATCGGCTGGCGGTCGAGCATGGCGTGCCGATCCCGCAGCGCTGTCGGCTCGTCGGCGTCGACGGCAACGCGATCAACGCCTGGATCGCACCCTGGCTGACCTCGATCCGCATTCCCTATGAGAGCTTCGGCCGCCATGTGGTCGAACAGCTCACCTCGCTCTGGAGCGGCGCTGCCACCAGCGAGATCCATGTGCCGCATGAGGCGCCCACCGCCTTGGCACAGCCCGACATCTCCAACCGTCCGGCCGCCGGCGCGAGCCTCCTCAGCAAGCGTTAAAAACAGCTGGCCGAGGTTCGCCCGAACCATGGTGCCGATGACGGACGACAAGGCGTAGATGCCCGGCCACGCCTGGTGAAGATGCCGAAAATGTGAGGTGGCCTCAGGGCTGAGGTTGCCCGGACGCCTGGAACGTTTCCAAACTCTGAGTGGTTGGGGTGTCAGGCAACCGCGCAGCGCGGCGCCGCGATGACGCGCCGGACTCCGAACGGCCGGTCATCGCAGCATCGCGCGATGCGTCCAATCTCGGAGCAACCATGCAATTTCCCAGCGATCTGGCGGCAACGCGCCGTCACGTGCTGATCGGCACAGCCGCCGCGATGGCAACGACGTCATCGGGCTCGCGCCTGGCAGCCCAGACCCCTGCCAATCCCGCGGCCAGCGTGCCCAACGACCTCGCCCCGGTGATCTCGCGGATCTCTTTCGAGGTCAACGGTGCCAAGCGGGAACTCAGCCTCGACGCCCGCACCACGCTGCTCGACGCGCTGCGCGAGCATCTTCACCTGACCGGCACCAAGAAGGGCTGCGATCACGGCCAGTGCGGCGCCTGCACCGTCATCATCGACGGTCGTCGCGTCAATTCCTGCCTGACGCTCGCCGTCATGCATGAGGGCGACACGGTGACCACGATCGAGGGTCTCGGCACGCCCGACAACCTGCACCCGATGCAGGCGGCCTTCGTAAAGCATGACGGCTACCAGTGCGGCTATTGCACGCCGGGCCAGATCTGCTCGGCAGTCGGGACGCTGGAGGAGATCAAGGCCGGCATCCCCAGCCATGTCACCGCCGATCTCAATGCGGCGCCCGAAGGCACCGAAGCCGAGATCCGCGAGCGCATGAGCGGCAACATCTGCCGCTGCGGCGCCTATCCCAACATTGTCGATGCCATCACCGAAGTTTCAGGGAGGAAGGCATGAAATCCTTCACTTACGAGCGCGCCGGCTCTCCCGCCGCTGCCGCCGCTGCCGCCCTCAAGACGCCGGGTGGAAAATTCATCGCCGGGGGCACGAACCTGCTCGACCTGATGAAGCTCGAGATCGAGACGCCCCGGCATCTGATCGACGTCAACGACCTCGCTCTCGACAAAATCGAGCCGACGCAGGACGGCGGGATGCGGATCGGCGCGCTGGCGCGCAACACCGATCTTGCGGCCGATGCTCGGATCCGGCGCGATTACGGGCTGCTCTCGCGGGCCTTGCTGGCCGGCGCCTCCGGGCAGCTCCGCAACAAGGCGACGACCGCCGGCAACCTACTGCAGCGGACGCGTTGCCCGTATTTCTACGACACCAACCAGCCTTGCAACAAGCGCCAGCCAGGAAGCGGTTGCTCGGCGATCGAGGGCTACAGCCGGCAGCTGGCGATCGTCGAGACCAGCGAGGCCTGCATCGCGACGCATCCCAGCGACATGGCTATCGCGATGCGCGCGCTGGACGCGCAGATCGAGACGGTCAAGCCCGATGGTGCCACCCGCGCGATCCCGATCGCCGAGTTCTACCGTGCGCCGGGCGACACGCCCCATATCGAGACGGCGCTCGAAACCGGCGAACTGATCACGGCGGTGACCCTGCCCAAGCCGGTCGGCGGCAAGCAGATCTACAAGAAGGTGCGCGACCGCGCCTCCTACGCTTTCGCGCTGGTCTCGGTTGGCGCGATCATCCAGCAAGACGGCAGCGGCCGCGTCACCGTCGGCGGCGTTGCTCACAAGCCCTGGCGTGTCGAGGCGGCCGAGGCTCGCCTGCCCCAAGGGGCCAAGGCCGTGACGGACGGTCTCTTGGCCAATGCCCGCACCACCAAAGACAACGCATTCAAGCTCCCGCTGGTGGAGCGCACGCTCGCCGCCGTGCTTGCCGAAGCGAGGGCCTGACGCCATGAAGTTCGACACACCCGCCACCACCAACCCGATCGACCGGATGAAGGTCATCGGCCAGCCGCTGGACCGGATCGACGGGCCGCTCAAGGTCTCGGGCACCGCCCGCTACGCCTATGAGCAGCACGACGTCGCCGCCAACCAGGCCTATGGCCATATCGTCGGCGCCGCCATCGCCAAGGGGCGCATCGTCGCGATGGACCTCGATGCCGCCCGCAAGGCGCCGGGCGTGCTGTCGATCGTCACGGCCGAGAGCGCCGGCAAGCTCGACAAGGGCAAATACAACACCGCCAAGCTGCTTGGCGGGCCGGAGATCGAGCATTACCACCAGGCCGTCACGCTCGTCGTGGCGGAAAGCTTCGAGCAGGCCCGCGCCGCAGCTCAACTGGTCAAGGTGCGTTACGACGAGACCAAGGGCGCCTTCGATCTGGACGCCGCCAAGTCGGGCGCACCCGACGCCCCCTCCGACGAGGACAGCCCGACCCAGACCTCCGTCGGCGATTTCGACGGGGCCTTCGCATCCGCGCCGGTGACGCTCGACCAGAGCTATTCCACCCCCGATCAGTCGCATGCGATGATGGAGCCGCACGCCTCCATCGCGCAATGGGAGGGCGACAAGCTCACGCTCTGGACCTCCAACCAGATGATCGCCTGGAGCGTCGGCGACATGGCCAAGACGCTGGGCATCCCCAAGGAGAACATCCGACTGGTCTCGCCCTATATCGGCGGCGGTTTCGGCGGCAAGCTTTTCAACCGGGCCGATGCGCTTCTTGCGGCGTTGGGCGCCCGCGCGGCTAAGCGGCCGGTCAAGGTGGCGCTACAGCGGCCGCTGATCTTCAACAACACCACCCACCGCCCCGCCACCATCCAGCGCATCCGCATCGGCGCGACGCCCGACGGCAAAATCACCGCCATCGGGCATGAGAGCTGGTCGGGGGATCTGAAGGATGGGCAGCCGGAACTGGCGACGCAGCAGACGAAGCTGCTCTATGCCGGCGCCAACCGGATGACCTCGCTCAAGCTCGCCGTGCTCGATCTGCCGGAAGGCAATGCGATGCGTGCGCCCGGCGAAGCGCCGGGCCTGATGGCGCTTGAAATCGCCATGGATGAGATGGCCGAGAAGCTGAACATGGATCCTGTCGCGTTCCGGGTCCTCAACGACACGCAGGTCGATCCCGAGAAGCCCAAACTGCCGTTCTCGCAGCGGCATCTCGTCGAATGTCTGCGCCAGGGCGCGGAACGCTTCGGCTGGGACAAGCGCTCAGCCAAGCCTGGCACCGCGCGCGACGGCAACTGGCTGGTCGGCATGGGTGTCGCATCGGCCTTCCGCGGCAATCTGGTGATGAAGTCGGGCGCCCGCGTCACGCTCGGGAAGGACGGCGTCGTCACCGTCTTCTCCGACATGACCGATATCGGCACCGGCAGCTACACCATCATGGCGCAGACGGCAGCCGAGATGATGGGTCTGCCGATCGGCAAGGTGAAGGTCGAACTGGGCGATTCCAGCTTTCCGGCCTCGGCCGGCTCCGGCGGCCAGTGGGGCGCCAATTCGGCGACGTCTGGCGTCTACGCGGCCTGCGTCAAGCTGCGCGAGGCGGTGGTGCAGAAGCTCGGCTTCAACTCGGCCGACGCGGTGTTCGAGGACGGTGCCGTCAAGACGGGCAACCGTGCGGTTCCGCTGACACAGGCTGTCAGCGACGGCGAGATCACCGCCGAGGACACGATCGAGTTCGGCGATCTCGACAAGACCCACGCGCAGGCGACCTTCGGCGGCCATTTCGTCGAGGTCGGCGTCGATGCCGCCACCGGCGAGGTCCGCCTGCGGCGCATGCTGGCCGTCTGCTCGGCCGGCCGCATCCTCAATCCCAAATCGGCCCGCAGCCAGGTTATCGGCGCGATGACGATGGGGGCCGGCGCGGCCTTGATGGAGCACCTCGTCGTCGACAAGAGGCGCGGCTTCTTCGTCAACCACGATCTCGCCGGCTACGAAGTCCCGGTCCATGCCGACATTCCCCATCAGGAGGTCGTCTTCCTCGACGAGACCGACCCGATGTCCTCGCCGATGAAGGCCAAGGGCGTCGGCGAGCTCGGCATCTGCGGCGTCGGCGCCGCCGTCGCCAATGCGATCTACAACGCCACCGGCGTGCGCGTCCGGGATTACCCGATCACGCTCGATAAGATGATCGACCGGCTCCCCGCCGTGAGCTGAGACACGCATCGACCGGACCTTCCCGCAGCCCAGGGGGCGCGGGAAGGCCCGTTCGAACCTTCGCGCAGCCAAGAGGTTGCGGTGCAAAGCAAGTATCCGTCAAGATGAACATTTGTTCATTGTTGGCGCAGCAGCGTTGCGCCGAAATTCGGTGGGAACAAATACTATAGCCGATACGTTTTCGCTGCATGACACGGACGGAGAATTTTTCTCCGATGTGGTCAAGCGAAGGACGATCCCCATGTTCAAGCCTTTGGCTCTCGCAGCCGCGATCTTCATCATTCCCGCCGCCGTTTCCGCGCAGAACGCTCCTGCCGCCCAGGGCGGTGCCCTTAGCGGCGCTGCGACCGGTGCCGTCGGCGGCGCCATCGTCGGCGGTCCGATCGGCGCGGCTGTCGGCGGTGTCGGTGGTGCCGTCGTCGGTGCGATCATCGGTGACAACACACCGAAGTTCCAGACCTATGTCGTCCAGCAGCGGCGTCCGTCCTACACCTATGCCGAGCCGGTCGTTGTCGGCGGCGTGCTGCCCAGCAACGGTATCGAATACTACGCTGTGCCGCGCGAATACGGCGAGACCAACTATCAGTACACGGTGATCAACAACCGCACCGTGCTGGTCGATCCCGCGACGCGCCGCGTCGTTCAGGTCATCCAGTAACCGTTTTCCCGCCGGGCCGGGTCGACAGATCCGCGCCTGGCGTATCTACACCATGACGAAAGCCCGGACCGAAATCGGACCGGGCTTTCGCTGTTGCGGCGTCCCCGTCGCGTGAAACCCGGCCGGCCGAGAAGCCGTGCCGGTTGACAACCTGGATGATCAGCACGGTGGACGCCTATATTCTGTTTCTTCTGGGCTTTGGCTGTCTCGTCCTGCTGACGGCCTGGCTGCCGATGGTTCTGAGCCGCGCGCCGCTCTCGTTGCCGATCGTCTGCGTCGCGATCGGCGCTGGCCTGTTCGCCATCCCTGGCGTGTTGACGTTCGATCCGCGCCCGCAGGCACATCTGCCCCTGGTCGAGCGTTTTTCCGAGATGGTCGTGATCATCTCGCTGATGGGCGCCGGGCTCAAGCTTGACCGGCGCATTGGCTGGAAACGCTGGATCCTGACCTGGCGGCTGCTCGGCATCGCGATGCCGCTGACCATCCTCGGCCTGGCGCTGCTCGGCTACGGGCTGCTGGGGTTGGGTGTCGCCTCCGCGCTGCTGCTGGCGTCGGTTCTGGCGCCGACCGATCCGGTGCTGGCGGCCGATATCCAGGTCGGCCCGCCCAATTCCGGTGAGGATGGCGACACCCGCTTTGCCCTCACATCGGAGGCTGGGCTCAACGATGCGCTGGCCTTTCCGTTTGTCCACGCCGCCATCGCCCTGTCTCTGGTCTCGGCGAGCAGCGAGCCATGGCTCCTGCACTGGTTTTCCGTCGATGTCGTCTGGAAGCTCGCGGCAGGTCTCGCCGTCGGGGTCGTCACGGGCTATGGGCTCGGCTACCTCGTCTTCCGGCTGCCCAACACGGCGCGGCTGTCGCGCACGGGGGATGGGTTCGTCGCGCTGGGGATCACCTGCATCGCCTATGGCGGGGCCGAACTCGTCCATGGTTATGGCTTTTTGTCGGTCTTCCTTGCGGCGCTGGTGATGCGTATGCAGGAGCGCGACCACGACTACCACACGCGGCTGCACGACTTCGCCGAGGAACTCGAACGGCTGTTGATGATGGCGCTGCTGGTGGCCTTTGGCGGAGCCCTGTCGACAGGGGGGCTGCTGCAGGCGCTGGGCTGGGACGGCATCGCCTTCGGCATGCTCGCCCTTTTCGTCGTCCGGCCCTTGAGTGCCTGGATTGGACTGAACGGCGCCGTGCTGCCGGGCGACAAGAGGGCCGTGATCAGCATCTACGGCATCCGCGGCATCGGCTCGGTCTACTATCTCGCCTATGCCGCCGGTCACGGGTCCTTCGACGACGCCGATCAGATCTGGAGCGTGGTTGCCTTCATCGTGCTCGTTTCGATCGTGCTTCACGGCGCCACCGCCAGCCCGGTGATGGCCTGGCTCGATCGACGAAGGGCGGAGCGCGAAGCCGTGGCGGGGACCGATCCTGCCTGAAGCCGCGACGCATGAGGCCGGCCTGATTGTCGCGGCCGATTGAAATTAGAACTGTTCTAAACTATATGAATGGGGCCGGCGCGGCACTCCCTGCGCTCAGGATGACCCATCATGACCATCATCGTCCCGCCCGTGCCGGCCTGTCCGCAGAGCGACGCGCCCTGCACCTGCGCGCGCCCTTTCGAACGCAGCTGCTCGGCGAGCCCGGCGGAGCAGGCGAGGCGCTCGCCCGGCTGGTTCGGCGGCCGCCTGCCGCGCGCAGTCAGCCTGTTTGGTCACGATGTTCAAACCGTCGAGCTGCTGCGGGTCGCGGTCGTCGCGATCACGGCGGCGCTGGTCTGGTTCGAGATCGTGCCCCGCATCGCCGGCTGGGATGTGATCGGCATGGCAGGACTGCTGTTTGGCGCCTGGCCGATCCTGCGCGAGGCATTCGAGAACCTCAAGGCCCGGCGGATGACCATGGAACTCTCCATGTCGATCGCCATCCTGGCGGCGGCCGCGATCTCGGAATTTTTCACCGCTCTGGTCGTCACCTTCTTCGTGCTCGTCGCCGAGGAGCTCGAGAATCTCACCGTCGACCGCGGCCGGGCCGCGATCTCCGATCTGATCGACGTGATGCCGCAGGACGCCACTGTGCGCCGCGACGGCGTGATCGCCGTGGTGCCGATCGACACGATCGTCGTCGGCGACCGGGTGCTGGTGGCGCCCGGCGAGAACATCCCCGTCGATGGCGTGGTCCAGTCGGGCCAGTCTTATGTCGATCAGGCCCGCATTACCGGCGAGTCGATGCCGATCAAGCGCAGCGAGGGCGACACGGTCTTCGCGGGCTCGATCAACCAGTCGGGCGCGCTCGATATCCAGGTCGATCGCATCGGCCGCGACACCAGCTTCGGGCGCATCATCGACGCGATCGAGAACGCCGAGCAATCGCGCGCACCGGTCCAGCGCCTGGCCGACCAGCTCGCCGGCTATCTCGTCTATTTCTCCTTCGCGGCGGCGATCCTGACCTACTGGCTGACCGGCAATATTCGCGACACCATCTCGGTGATCATCGTCGCCGGCGCCTGCGGTGTCGCGGCGGGAACGCCTCTGGCCGTGCTTGGCGGCATCGGGCGCGCCGCGCGCAACGGCGCCATCATCAAGGGCGGCATGCATCTCGAAATGCTGGGCAAGATCGACACCATCGTGCTCGACAAGACCGGCACGCTGACCTTCGGCGAGCCGCGCGTCGCGGGGATCCACCCGGCGCCGGGCCGGTCGGAGGCCGATCTGGTCAGGTTCGCGGCGTCCGCCGAACTGCGCTCCGAACACCCGCTCGCCAAGGCGATCGTCGCCGAGGCCCATCGCCGCGAGATCGCGGTGCCGGAGCCCGACAGCTTCGACTATACGCTGGGGCGCGGCGTCACCGCCCAGATCGGCGAGGCCCGCGTGCTGATCGGCAGCGTCAAGCTGCTGAAAGCCGAGGGTGTCGAGGTTCCAGACGACAGGGGCGGGGACATCGTCTCCTCCGAGATCTGCGTCGCGATCGACGGGCTTTATGCCGGGGCCTTCTCCGTGGCCGATGAGGTCAGGCCAGAGGCTGCGGCCGCCATCGCCGCCCTGCATGCGATGAAGATCCGCACCATCCTCCTCACCGGAGACAATGCCCGGGTGGCGCAGAGCGTCGGTGCCAGCCTGGGGATCAACACGGTCGAGGCCGGCATGCTGCCCGAGCAGAAGCTGGAGCGCGTGCGGGCGCTGGTGGCCTCGGGCGCCCGGGTCGCCATGCTCGGCGACGGCATCAACGACGCGCCCGCATTGACGGCGGCCAGCGTCGGCATCGCGATGGGCTCGGGCACCGATGTCGCCAAGGAGAGCGCCGACATCGTGCTGCTCGCCAACGATCTTGGACGTCTCGTCGAGACCGTCGCGCTCGCCAAGCAAACGCGCGGCGTGATCTGGCAGAACTTTGCCGGCACGATCGCGGTCGATGCCATCGGCATCGCGCTGGCCGCCTTCGGCTTCCTGAACCCGCTATTTGCAGCCTTCATCCATGTCTCGTCGGAGCTGATCTTCATCTCCAACTCGGCCCGCTTGCTGCCGGCTGCCGACAAGATCAAGCTGCCCGGGAAGGCCGCGGCTGCGAAGACGAACGCCCTCGCAGGCGGCGCGCAGGGCTGATGGGCCGATCGTGCCTGGCCCGACACCCGGCCATGCGGCTGGCTGACAATGCCGACGATCAGGACCGCGAGGGCGTTCCCGTCTCGCGATCGCGGACCCAGCGCTGCAGGGCAGGGCGGTAACGCAGGAAGCGGACATAAAGCCATTCCAGCGCCGCGCCGACATGGCGGTTGCGCGCAGCCAGCCCGAACGGCCGCAGGATCGGAATCGCCCGCCACATCGCCGCGAAGGCGGCGGCGCCCGACAAAAGCTTGCCGTTTTCCTCCGCATGGAAGCGCGCCAGCAGCGCGCCGCGATCGATCGGGCAGCTGGTGTCATCGGAGGTCACGTCGAGAAAGGTGATGGCGCCGTTGCGGTCCAGCCGCCTCATCGCCGCGATCTCGCGCCGGCAAAGCGGGCAGTTGCCATCATACCAAACAGTGGGACCGGTCATGGACGAAGACATGGGCCCTCAGTGCCGACCCGGCAAGCGAGGCCGACGCCGCAGGGCCTCTTGTCGCAGGTGTCGAAAAACAAGCCGTCCCGGCGCCAGGGACGGCGCCGGGACGATTGAGGAGCGCCGAGGCGCCCCGTCGAGACGTGGTCTCAGTTCAGGTCGAAACGGCCGGCATTCATCACCTTGACCCATGCCGCCACGAAATCGGCCACGAACTTCGCCTTGGCGTCGTCCTGGGCATAGACCTCGGCATAGGCGCGCAGCACCGAATTCGAGCCGAAGACAAGATCGACCCGGGTCGCGGTCCACTTCACCGTGCCGCTCTGGCGCTCGACGATGTGGTAGAGGTTCTTGCCGACGGGCTCCCAGCGATAGGCCATGTCGGTCAGCGCGACGAAGAAGTCCGTCGTCAACGCGCCGACCCGGTCGGTGAACACGCCATGCGCGGTGCCGTTGTGGTTGGCGCCGAGAACGCGCAGACCGCCGACCAGCACCGTCATCTCATGAGCCGTCAGGCCCAAAAGCTGGGCGCGGTCGAGCAGCAGCTCTTCGGGGCTGACCGCGTAGTCTTTCTTCAACCAGTTGCGGAAGCCGTCGGCGACCGGCTCCATCACCTCGAAGGAGCTGGCATCGGTCTGCTCGGGCGTGGCATCGCCACGGCCGGTCGCGAAGGGCACGCTGATCTCGACGCCGGCCGCCTTGGCCGCCTGTTCGACGCCGTATGACCCGGCAAGGACGATCACGTCGGCGACGCTCGCGCCGGTCTCCGCCGCGATGCCTTCCAGCACGCCCAGAACCCGGGCGAGCTTTGCCGGCTCGTTACCCTCCCAGTCCTTCTGCGGGGCAAGGCGGATGCGCGCGCCATCGGCGCCGCCGCGCAGGTCCGAGCCGCGGAAGGTCCGCGCGCTGTCCCAGGCGGTGGAGACCATCTCGGCGATCGACAGACCCGATGCTGCGATCTTCGCCTTGACGGCGGCGACGTCGTAGTCGCGTCGCCCGGGGGTGACCGGATCCTGCCAGATCAGCTCCTCGCTCGGCACTTCCGGGCCGAAATAGCGGATCTTCGGGCCCATGTCGCGATGGGTCAGCTTGAACCAGGCCCGGGCGAAGGTGTCGGAGAAATAGGCATGGTCGCGGCTGAAGCGTTCGCAGATTTCCCGATAGGCCGGGTCCATCTTCATCGCCATGTCGGCATCGGTCATGATCGGCATGACGCGGATCGAGGGATCCTCGACATCGACAGGCATATCTTCTTCGCGGATGTCGATCGGCATCCACTGGAAGGCCCCGGCTGGCGAGGTCTTCAACTCCCACTCATAGCCGAACAGCAGATCGAAATAGCCATTGTCCCACTTGGTCGGATGAGTGGTCCAGGCGCCTTCGAGGCCCGAGGTCACGGTATCGCGCCCGATGGCGCGGGTGCTGTGGTTCATCCAGCCGAAGCCCTGCTCGGCGATGTCGGCGCCCTCGGGCGCGGGGCCCAGCAGCGCGGCATTGCCATTGCCATGGGTCTTGCCGACGGTGTGGCCGCCTGCGGTGAGCGCGGCGGTCTCCTCATCGTTCATCGCCATGCGCGCGAAGGTCTCGCGGACATGGGCCGCCGTCATCAGCGGATCGGGCACGCCGTTCACGCCCTGCGGGTTGACGTAGATCAGGCCCATCTGCACGGCGGCCAGCGGGTTCTCCATCGTCGAGGCGTCCATGAGATCGCCATAGCGGCTGTCGGACGGCGCCAGCCACTCCGTCTCCGCGCCCCAATAGATGTCCTTCTCCGGGTGCCAGATATCCTCGCGCCCGAACCCGAAGCCGAAGGTCTTCAGGCCCATCGACTCATAGGCGACGTTGCCGGCGAGCAGGATCAGATCGGCCCAGCTGACCTGGTTGCCGTACTTCTTCTTGATCGGCCAGAGCAGGCGGCGCGCCTTGTCGAGATTGGCGTTGTCGGGCCAGGAGTTCAGCGGCGAGAAGCGCTGGTTGCCGGTGCCGCCGCCGCCGCGGCCATCGGCCAGGCGGTAGGAGCCTGCCGCATGCCAGGCCATGCGGATGAAGAGGCCGCCATAATGGCCCCAATCGGCTGGCCACCAGGGCTGGCTGTCGGTCATCAGCGCGTTGAGATCGGCCTTCAGCGCCGGGACGTCGAGCGTCTTCAGCGCCTCGCGATAATTGAAGCCCTTCAGCGGGTTGGTCTTGCTGTCATGCTGGTGCAGGATGTCGAGATTGAGCGCGTTGGGCCACCAGTTCATGGTCCTGCCGTCGGTCTTCGTCACCGCGCCATGCATCACCGGGCACTGGCCCTTGGGTGTCACGTTGATACCGTCCATCACTTTTCCCCGCGCTGTTGATCAAAAGGCTGAAGCGCTCGGCGGCTGAAAGCCGGCTCGGATCGCTCAGTTCGATCGTGTTCTAGCACGCCGATTCGATAAAAATAATTTTGAATTTATAATCATTCTGATAAGTCAGGCCTATGATAGGCATCTCGATCAAGCATTTGCGCTATTTCGATGCGCTGGCGCGCCAGGGCCATTTCGGCCGTGCCGCAGAGGCCTGTTCGATCTCCCAGCCGGCCTTGTCGCTCCAGATCAAGGAGCTCGAGGAAATTCTCGGTGCCAAGCTGGTCGAGCGCAGCTCCAAGCAGATCCGTCTCACCATGCTGGGGGAGGCCTTCGCGCTGCGCGGGCGCGACATTCTGCAGGCGGTCGAGGAACTGACCGATCTCGCCAGGGCCTCGCGCGGCCCCCTCGCCGGGCGCCTGCGGATCGGGGTCATCCCCACCGTCGCGCCCTATCTGCTGCCCCGGCTGATCAAGGAACTGGTCGCACGCTATCCCGGCATCGAGTTGCATCCGCGCGAGGCGCTGACCCGGATCCTGCTGGAGGACCTCGTCGGCGGGCGGCTCGATGCCGCCATCGTCGCTCTGCCCATCACGGAACCCTCATTGGCCAGCTTCATCCTGTTCGAGGAAGAGTTCGTGCTGGTGCGCCCGCGCGACGATGCCGCCAAACCGGTGCCGAGCCCCAGCATGCTGCGCGAAATGCGGCTTCTGCTGCTGGAGGAGGGCCATTGCTTTCGCGAGCAGGCGCTCGAGATCTGCAGCATTTCCTCGTTGGCGCCACGCGCGCTGATGGAGGGCAGTTCCCTGTCGACGCTCGTGCAGATGGTCGGCGCCGGGATCGGGGTGACGCTGATTCCGGAAATGGCGATGCCGGTTGAAATTCGGGGTGCGGCCGTCTGCGTCGCCCGGCTCGACGCGCCGCGTCCCACCCGCATGATCGGCATGGTCTGGCGCAAGACCAACCCGCTCGCCGACCAGCTGATGGAAATCGCCGAGATGGTGCGTCGCGTCGGGCTCCTGGCGCTGGAGGATGCCGATAGCGCGTTCGGTCCGGCGCCGATCGCACCTTGACCTCAGCCGCTGCGGCTTCAGACGAAGCGGCTGAGGACGAAGCCAGTCAAAGCGATATGGGCCAGGGTGATGGCAACCGAAGCCCCGTGCAAGATCTTGAAGCGGCTCTTGTCGCCGGCATCGGTCGCAGCGTTGATCGCGGGCATCAGCAGTTGGCGGGTCGGGATCGTCGAGACGGCGATGGCGGCGAGCCAGGCCGCAGACGCCCCATCGCTGGTCCAGACCAGCGCCGCCGCAAGCGCCGATGTCGCGATGACGAACAGATAGAAATGCGGAAAGGCGCGCCGCAGCACCCGGCCGGCCTCATCCGCCGAGAGCGTGGCAAACAGGATCGCCGCGAACCCGAACGAAAACAGCACCATGCCGCCAAACAACAGCGCGACGGTCAGAAGGGCGGCGGTCTGCATCATCGAACCTTGCGCTGGAGGAGGGGAGACGCTTCAGCCCAGCCACATCGAACAAGACGACGAAGCGACATCACTGGCATCGCAGCCGCCCGAGGATCTGGGGAATCTGCTGCTTGACCTTGAAGAAGCCGGCACTCGCATGCGGCCAGATCAGGCCATCCCATTCGCGCCGAAATTCGCACAGCGCGATGCTGCGGGCCGCCAGCAGCGGCTGGGCCTGAGCCAGGAAATCATGCAACGGGCCCTGCGTGACGTAAGGCGTCGCGATCTGGCGTGCGCCGGACCGCGCCGCCCATGTGACCAGATTGTCGGGCGCATCGGCCTGCAGGGAATCCACGGCGAGCCCGACGCGTGCGGCCGCATCGTCGAGCGCCCGGGCCTCGAAAGCCGCGACCGCATCCGACACCGGCAGGGGCGAACGCAGATGGCTCGCGCTAAGCGTGGCGCAGGCGCGGATGTCGAGGCCGGCGAGATTGAAATCTTCCAGCCGGCAGTCCTCCTCGGTGATCAGAAGCGCCGTCGGCAGGCCCGGCTCCGGTGCCCGGACGCTGCGCGCGGCCTGCGCCGGCGGCAGGCCGTCGGGCTCCTGCGCCTCGAGGCCCTGCGTGACCTCGGCCAGATCACTGTCGCGCGGTGTGAAACGCTGGCCGGTGAACTTGGCGATGTTCCAGGCCTGCGCCGGATAGGGCTTGCCGCGCGTGTGCAGCCCGGCGACCCAGCGCCAGCCCAGCGTGTTCGAGGCGGGGTCGCCATCGAGCAGATGCCGGTAGAAGAAATCCGCGCCCAGCCGCCAGGGCAGACCCAGCGTGAAAATCCAGATCGAGGCGAACCACATCCGCGCATGATTGTGCAGATAGCCGGTCTCGGTCAGTTCCTGCGCCCAGGCGTCGAAACACGCCAGGCCCGTGCGCCCCTCTTCCGCCTCGGAAACCCGACGCCGCAACCGGCGATCGGCATCGAGCACGGCGAGGTCGGCCTCAAGGCCCGTGACATAGGCGCTCCAGATCGACGGGCGCCGCTCCAGCCAGCCCTTGAAATAGCCGCGCCAGAGCACCTCCTCGACGAATTTCTCCGCCTCCTCGGGGCCATGCGCGGCGATCGCGGCCGACACCAGCTCGGCCTCGGTCACGAGCCGGCGCCGGATATAGGGCGAAAGCCGCGAGACCGCGTCGTGACGCCCGGGGCCATGATCGAAATTGCGACCATTGGCATAGCGGCGGCCCATGCGGGGCACGAACTCGGCCAGCATCGCCAGGCCGGTTTCACGGGTTGCCATCGGCATGGGCATGATCTCAGCGCATCGTCTCTCGGCTTTCGCGAGAGCTACGCGCAAACCGCGCCGATTCAACCTGCTGCGACGCTATGACCGCAACACCTGTGCCCAGACGCAAGCCCGGCGACGGCCCGCACCGCCGCAAGGATCAGTTCAGGAACTCCGGCGAGATCAGGCTCGGCAAGAACAGCGAGACCTTGGGCCACATGATGATCAGGCCGAGGACGACGAACATCGGGATCAGCATGATCAGCGTGTCCCGGATCGCCGAGCGCATGCTGATGCCCGCGACCGAGCAGGCGATCATCAGGCACAGGCCGTAGGGCGGCGTCACCAATCCGAAGGCGAGGCTGACGATGCCGATCATGGCGAAATGGACCGGGTCCATCATCACCGTGCTCGCCAAAGGCGCCAGGATCGGCCCCACGATGATGATTGCCGGGATCGCATCCAGGAAACAGCCGACGAGCAGGAAGACCCCTGAGATAAAGAAGCCGGTCTCGTAGAAGCCCATCCCCCAGGCCGAGACGCCGGTCAGGATCGCCTGCGGCATCTTGTAATAGGCCATCAGCCAGCCGAAGGCCGACGCCGTGCCGACGCAAAACAGCGTCACGCCGGCAAGCTTGCCGGTGTCGAGCAGGGCCGCATAGAGCCCCTTGGCATCCATCTCGCGATAGACGATGAGCGACAGGAAGGCTGCGTAGACCACCGCGATCGCGGCTGATTCCGTCGCGGTGAACCAGCCGAAGACCTTGCCGCCGATGATGATGCCGGGTGTCAAAAGCGCCAGGAAGGAATGCTCGACCGCCTTGAACACCTGCCGGAGGGAGGAGCGCGGATAGGTCGGGTAGCCGCGCCTGACCGCATAGGCATGGACCGTTGCCATCTGCGCCACGCCGATCAGGATGCCGGGAATGACGCCCGCCAGGAACAGCGCGCCGATCGATGTCGTCAGGATACCGCCCCAGACGATCATCAGGATCGAGGGCGGGATGATCACCGCCAGCACGGCCGAGACGGCGGTGATCGCCACCGAGAAGCTGTCGTCATAGCCTTCCCGGCGCTGCGCCTCGATGAAGATCTTGGATTGGCTGGCGGCGTCCGCCGTCGAGGAGCCGGAGATGCCGGCGAAGAAGAACGACAAAACCACGTTGATCTGGGCGAGGCCGCCGGGGAAATGCCCGACCAGCGCCCGCGAAAGGCTCATCAGCCGGTTCGTCACCCCGCCGACATTCATCAGATTGGCCGTCAGCAGGAAGAACGGCACGGCCAGCAGGATGAAGGAGTTGAACGCGTTGAACGTCTCGCTCATCAGCGTCATCGAATCGAGCCGCGGCTCGATGATCAGGATCGGCAGACAGGCCAGCGCCAGTGCGAAGGCCACGGGAATGCGCAGGAAGAGGCCGAGGAAGAAGCAGCCGAAGAGGATGAAGGCAGCCTGCCCCGAGGAGAGAACGCTGCCGGTCATGAGCTGATGGTCTTTCCGAAGAGGACGCGAAGATCATCGACGAACTGCTCGCCGAGGAAGATGACCCAGCTCACCCCGGCGATCGGCCAGGCGATATGGATTAGCCAGAGCGGCAGTTCGGCCAGCTCCGAGGTCCGGTTCCAGGCGAACTGGGTGAATTCGATGCCGCCATAAACGAAGACGATCGCGATCGTCAGCACGCCGAGCTTGGCGACGATGCGCATGAAGGCATCGCCCCGTGCGCCCAGCCTCGGCAGCAGGTCGACATCGAAATGAGCCGCGTCGCGCACGCCGATGATCGTGCCGATCATCACGGTCCAGATGAACAGGAAGCGGGCCAGTTCCTCCGTCCAGATATAGGAGGGGATCAGGTTGGAGTAGCGCGAAACGATCTGCAGCATGACAGGCACCACCAGGATGCCGACGGAGAAGACCACGACGAATGACAGCAATCGCGAATAGGCAGCGGTCATGCGTCGCCACAGGCTGGGCCTGTCAGACAAGGAAGCATTCATGAAGGGATCCCGCGCGTAACAGCAGCTTCCGGGCGCTTTCGCGCCCGGAACTGATGGATTCAAAGGATGACGGGCTCAGACGCCGGCGATGGCGGTCTGGATGCCGCTGGCGTCGATTTCCTTCGCATAGGTCTGCATGATCGGCTCGGCGAGCTTCTGCATGGTGGGCCGGTCCTCGAAGGGAATCCGCTTCAGCCGGCCTGCCGCCTCGAGCCTGACGAGGATTTCCGCATCGCCGCTCGATTCGATCTTGCGCTCGTAATCGGCTGCTTCCTTGCCGGCCTGGATCACCGCCTCCTGCAGATCCTTGGGCAGGGTCGCCATGGTCTTCATCGAGAAGCAGATCGGCCGGACGGAGACCGCGTGCTGCGTCATCAGGATATTGGGCGCGACCTCGAAGAACTTCATCTGCTCGATGCCGGCCGCCTCGTTCTCGGCCGCCGAGATGACGTTGTTCTGGATGGCGTTGTAGATCTCGTTATAGGCGATGACCGTCGGCGACATGCCGATGGCCGCGAAGCTGCGCGACCAGATCGGAGCGCCCTGGACGCGCACCTTCAGGCCCTTGATCTCGGCAACGCTCTTCAGCGCCTTGTTGGCGAAGAGGTTGCGCACACCGCCGCCGCCAAAGCCGATCAGCCGCACGCCGGCCTTCTTCTCGATCTCGTCGGCGATCGGGTTCAGCAGGCCCTTGTTCACCACCGCTTCCATATGGGCGAAATCCCGGAAGACGAAGGGCGCGTCGATGAAGGGCGCGGCCTTGGAGAAGGTCGACATATGGGCGGGTGAAACCACCGCGTAATCGACGTTCTTCCCCTGCGCCATGTACTCGAAATACTGCTTTTCGAGCCCGAGCGACGAATCCTTGTGCAGGGTGAAGTTGACCGGCTTGTTGTAGAGCGCCTTCACACGCTCCTCGAATTTGAGGAGCCCCTGCGTGAAGGGGTGCGCGTCGTTGAACTGCACGGCACCGACCAGCGTCGGCACTGTCTGGGCCCGCCCGATGGCGGGGGCGGCAATGGTGGCGGCGACCGCACCGATGCCCTTGAGCAAATCTCTGCGTTCCATGGACGATTCCTATCCCTTGACGCTCCTCTGATGGGAGCTGTCATCAGAATGTCAGACGGAATCCGGTTTGGCCATCGTCATGACCGAAAGAAAGCAGGGCAGCATCCGGCAAAACGGCCTGGTCAACCCTCGACCCGGCGGGGGCTCACCTCGCCGAGATAGATGATCGCCTCGCCGGGCTTGGGCGTCTTGTTGGGAAAGATGGCAAAGCCGTCGCGCGGAGCCAGCACCACTGCGCCATCGGCCCGGCGCGCGATCGGCAGGCCGGCCGCGATGGCGTCCCCGGTCTTCCAGTCGCCCTCGATCTGGTCGCCCTCCGCCTCGCATATCACCAGATCGCACATGTGGATCACCTTCGGCCGCGTGCGCGCCGGGGCGGGGGCATCGATGAGGCCCAGATGCGCCAGCGCCTTGTGGATGGCGGCATAGCCAACGTCGATCGAGGCTGGATCGTCATGCTGACCGCATTCGAGCGTGACGCCGTAGCCCCCGGCAAAGCGCATGTACTCCGTCGTGCCGAAGCCTTCGGTGACCGCCAGCCGGGCAAGCCCCAGCCGCTCGCGCGCCGCGATCAGCCGGACATAGATGTCGAGCCAGCCATGGATCAGCATGCCGGTGCCGAGGCTGGCGGCGAAGGACGCTTCCGCGCCGGCATGGCGAAACGCCTCGAGCTCGCCGGTGTTGTCCTCCGGGCCGAAGAAGACGAAGGGCTCGCCCTCGCCCCTGAAGGAATGCACGTCCAGCAGGACGTCATGCCGGCGCAGCAATGCGCAGAGACGGTTGCCGATCCGGTCCTCGTTATCGCCGGGCTGCGGCCGTTCGCGCATGTCGCGGTTGAGGTTGCGGTCGCCCTCGCGGGTGTTCTGCCGGCGGGCCTTGGGGTTGGCGACCGGAACGAAGGTGACCTCACCCCGCAGCACGCTCAGCGCGCCCTTGCGGCAATCGGCGATGACCCGGTTGATCGCAGCCGGCCCGCAGCCCTCATTGCCATGCACGGCGCCGAGCACGATCAGCTTCGGCCCTGCCTTCAGCCCGTGAAAACAGACGCTTTCCAGCGGTCCGAGATCGAGCGCACCGGCTTGGAAGGACGAGTCGTGCATGGGGTGTCCGGATGGTTGGAGATGAGCTGCGGCATAGTTCTTGCTGTGAAAACTGCCGAGGCAAAGCGGCAGATATCACGTCAGATCTGGGGAGATAAGACCGATGCGCGTGTCAAATATCAAAAAAAACCTGATGATTTTTGCGTTTTCAGCCTGTGCTGCCGGTTGGGCCAGTCAGGCCTCGGCCCAGGCCACGCTGGCTCAGGTCAAGGCCAGGGGACATGTCAACTGCCAGGTCGGGCTGCCCACACCGGGCTTCTATGCGCTCGCCTCCGACGGCACCTGGTCGGGCATGGATGTCGATATGTGCCGTGGCGTCGCGGCCGCGATCTTCGACGATCCCAAGAAGGTGCAGTACCAGTCGGTCACCTCGGCTGTGCGCTTCACCTCGCTCGCCAATGGCGAGTCGGACATGCTCTCGCGGACCACGACCTGGACGGCAGTGCGCGACACGCAGCTCGGTCTCGAATTCGCCGGCGTCAATTTCTATGACGGCCAGGGCTTCGTGGTGCCCAAATCCTCCAACATCAAATCGGCCAAGGAGCTCAACGGCGCCACCGTCTGCGTGCTGACCGGCACCACGACGGAGCTCAATCTTGCCGATTATTTCCGCTCTACCGGCATGACCTTCAAGCCGGTGACGAACGAAAACGTCAATGTCCTGGTCGAGACCTATCTCGGCGGCGGCTGCGATGCCTACACCAACGACAAATCCGGCCTTGCGGCCCGCCGTTCCGCCTTCCCCAAGCCCGACGAGCACATGATTCTGCCTGAGACGATCTCAAAGGAGCCGCTCGGCCCCGTCGTCCGTCATGGCGACAACAACTGGGGCGACATCGTGCGCTGGGTGCTGTTCGGCATGATCGAGGCCGAGGAACTCGGCGTCACCTCCGCCAATGTCGACGAGATGCTGAAGTCGTCCAACCCCAACATCAAGCGCCTGCTCGGCACCGAGGGCAATGTCGGCGAGGGCATGGGCCTGCCCAAGGACTTCATGGTGCGCGTGCTCAAGCATGTCGGCAACTATGCCGAGACCTATGAGCGCAATGTCGGCGCCAAGACCCCCGTCAACATCCCGCGCGACGGCTCGCTGAATGCGCTCTGGAACAAGGGCGGCATCCTCTATCCGATGCCGTTCCGGTGA
This sequence comes from Allobosea sp. AAP35, assembly GCF_001295925.1. Lineage (GTDB taxonomy): Bacteria > Pseudomonadota > Alphaproteobacteria > Rhizobiales > Beijerinckiaceae > Allobosea. Next base: position 61,118 of record NZ_LJHQ01000024.1, read on the forward strand.
GCCCGGCCACCGGCCGGCTGCGCTTGCCCTGATGCGTCGCTCCCATCCCGGCCAGGCCAGGCCGGGCCGGGAGCGACGCCCTTCGCGATCGCCGCCGCCACCGCCTGTCATCGTTCCGGCCGACGGCTGCCAAAGGCCGTCGGTGGCTGCATGATACCAATGGCGAGGTCACCATGGCCCTACTCGACAGTCCGGCCCCGGCAGGCTCAGGCGCGCGCCTGATGGCGGTTCTCAACAACGCCACCGTCCGATCGGTGGTCTATCAGGCGCTGACGCTCGCCTGCGTGGTGCTGCTGTTCTGGTACCTGATCAGCAACACGATCGAGAACATGTCGCAGCGTGGCATGTCGGCGGGGTTCGATTTTCTGGGCGTCTCCGCCGGTTTCGGGATCGGCTTCACGCTGATCCCCTATCGCGAAGGCGACACCTATCTGCGCGTCTTCATGGTCGGCATCGCCAACACCATGCTGGTTGCCGTCGTCGCGATCGTACTGTCGACGGTGCTGGGGCTGATCGTCGGGCTGGCACGGCTGTCCAACAACTGGGTCATCCGCAACGTCGCGCGCTGGTATATCGAGGTGCTGCGCAACACCCCGCTGCTGCTCCAGATCATCGCCTGGTATTTCGGCGTCTTCACACTGCTGCCGAGGCCCCGCGACAGCATCGGCTGGGTCGACTCGATCTTCCTGAACAATCGCGGTCTCTATCTTCCCGCGCCCGTGATCGCGGATGGCTTCGGCACCGTGCTCGCCGCCGCGGTGCTGGGCCTGGCCGGCGCATTCGCCTGGGCGCGCTTTGCCCGCAAGGAGCGCGAGAACAGCGGCCGGATCAGGCCGGTCGTGCTGCCGGTCCTGGCGCTGCTCGTCCTGCCGCCGCTGCTCGCCACCCTGCTGGCGGGGGCCCCAGTGTCCTGGGACATGCCGCAACTGCGCGGCTTCAATTTCGTCGGCGGCCTCAACATCCCGCCCTCCTTCTGCGCGCTGATCATCGCGCTGTCGATCTACACCTCCTGCTTCATCGGCGAGAACGTCCGTTCCGGCGTGCAATCGGTGAGCCGCGGCCAGACCGAGGCCGCGCGCGCGCTCGGCGTGCCGCCGGGCCGGACGATGCGGTCGATCATCCTGCCGCAGGCGCTGCGGGTGATCATCCCGCCCCTGATCAGCCAGTATCTCAACGTCACCAAGAACTCGTCCCTGGCCATCGCGATCGGTTTTCCCGATCTGGTCAGCGTCTGGATGAACACCTCGCTCAACCAGTCCGGTCGCGCCATCCCCATCGTGGCGATGACGATGGGGTTTTACTGCCTGGTCAGCCTGGCGGTGTCGCTGGCGATGAACCGCTACAACCGCTCCATCCTGATCAGGGAGCGCTGAGCCATGGATGAGGTCCTCAGCCGCGATTCCGCCGCCGTAGAACAGCTGCCGGCGGAGATCTTCAAGCCCAAACCGGCCCGCGCCGCGCCGCCCAGCACGCTCGGCGTCCAGGGCTGGGTCCGACAGAACATGTTTTCCAGCATCCCCAATGCGCTGGTCACCGTGCTGGGCATCTGGATCGTCTACGCCTTTTTCGACACGATCCTGACCTGGGCGGTCGGCAATGCCGTCTGGGAGGCCGAAAACCGGCGCCAATGCCTGGATCTGGTCGGCCGCTCCGGTGCCTGCTGGCCCGGCGTGATCGCCTGGATCCCCAATCTGATCTACGGGCTCTACCCCAAGGATCAGGTCTGGCGCATCAATCTCGCAGGGGTGATCCTCCTGCTCTGGGCGTTGCCACTCTGGTTGCCCCGCGTCCAGTCGAAGGTTCAGATCGGCCTGTCGCTGGTGCTGCTGTTTCCGCTGCTGGCGTCCTATCTCTTCCTCGGCGGGGAGAAGGGCGTGATCTGGAGCGCGCTGATCGCGCTCGGGCTCGCCGGCTTCCTCTGGACGCTGCTGACGGCGGCGACCGAAACCATCAGCGGCCTGAGCTTCGGCCGCTATGCGGTGGCGGCAATCGGTTTTGGCGGCGACAATGATCCGGCCCGGCGCAACGGACAGATCGCGGCGCTGCTGGCGCTCTATGTGGTGGCGCTCATCGCCGTGCAGGCGATGTCGCTGTCTTTCGTCGCGACCCGCGCCTGGGGTGGGCTTTTTCTGACGCTGGTGATCTCGGGCATCGGAATCGCCTTCTCGCTGCCGGCCGGCATCGTGCTGGCACTCGGGCGGCGCTCGCGGATGCCGCTGATCAGCATGCTGTCGACGACCTTCATCGAGCTGTTCCGCTCGGTGCCGCTGATCACCATCCTGTTCACCTTCAACACCATGCTGCCGCTATTCTTGCCCGTCGGTGTCGAGGTCAACCAGTTGTTGCGGGCGATCGTCGCCGTCTGCCTGTTCTCGTCGGCCTATATGGCGGAGGTCATTCGCGGCGGGTTGCAGGCGATTCCGCGCGGTCAGTACGAGGCGGCCTCCGCGATGGGCCTCGGCTTCTGGCAGTCGACCGGCCTCGTGATCATGCCGCAGGCCCTGAAGATCATGATCCCGACCATCGTCGGCAACTTCATCGGCCTGTTCAAGGACACCACACTGGTCTCCATCGTCGGCCTGTTCGACCTGCTGAGCATGTCGCGCGCGGTCGGTGAGGACACACGCTGGCTCGGGCTGTTCCTGGAGCCGTTCTTCTTCATCACGATGATCTACTTCGTGGTCTGTTTCACCATGTCGCAATACAGCCTCAACCTCGAACAGCGCCTCTCGGCGGGAGAGCGCCGATGACGGACGCTGTCCGAGGGGAACCGCCCGTCGAGATGATCGGCGTGAACAAATGGTTCGGCGCCTTCCATGTGCTCAAGGATATCGACCTGCGGGTGCGCGAGGGCGAGCGCATCGTCGTCTGCGGCCCCTCGGGCTCGGGCAAATCGACGATGATCCGCTGCATCAACCAGCTGGAGCGGCATCAGGAGGGCACGATCCGCGTCCATGGCCGCGCCTATGGCCGCGATCTGCGCGAGAACGACGCGATCCGTCGCGAGATCGGCATGGTGTTTCAGTCGTTCAACCTGTTCCCGCATCTCTCTGTTTTGGACAACTGCACCTTCGCCCTGACATGGGTCAAGCATCTGCCTAAAAAAGAGGCTGAAGACCGCGCCATGGAGATGCTGACGCGCGTGCGGATCCCGGAGCAGGCGGGAAAGTACCCGCTGCAGCTCTCCGGCGGCCAGCAACAGCGGGTCGCCATCGCCCGCGCGCTCTGCGCCCAGCCCAAGATCATGCTGTTCGACGAGCCGACGTCGTCGCTTGATCCGGAGATGATCAACGAGGTGCTGGATGCGATGGTGGAGCTTGCCGAGAGCGGCATGACCATGATCGTCGTGACCCATGAAATGGGCTTCGCCCGCAAGGTCGCCGACCGGGTGATCTTCATGGACCAGGGCGAAATCGTCGAGGAGGCTCCGCCGGCGCAGTTCTTCGACGCCCCCCGTTTCGACAGGACACGGCTGTTTCTCAGCCAGGTTCTCTAGGGACCGGTCCCTGTATCCGGCAAGGAGAGACGGCACCACCGTCGGCGCCAACGACCTCTATCGAATTGCGGTTTCAGATCAGATGCTTGGATTCTGTGTTCACGCGATCCACAGGAAGCGATGACACGAAGGTGATCGGTCGGTTCAGTGTGATGTCTCCCCGTTTACTGGACGCGGCCAACGGCGCTCCCTAGCTTTGACCTTGAACTTAGGGCCCGCAGATCGCTCGCCACAGGCACCAGCGCAAAACTGCCGCCCCCAAATCCAGCGCGACGGAGCGACCATGCACAAGACCATCATTGCCGTTGATCGCAGAACGATGCTGACCGGGCTGTCGGCGCTGGCGCTTGCGGGCGCGCTACCACGGCTCGTCGTCCCCGCCGCCGCGCAGACGCCGCCGCGGGGCCCGGTACCGGCAACCGAGACGATGCGCGGGGGGGCGAACAATTACGTCGCCAATGCTCCGATCGTCCGCAATCTCGGCACCGGCTTTGTCGCTTCGGGCCTGGTCAGGCGCGCCGGCGACGGCGCACCGCTGCCGAACGTCCGGGTGCAGATCTGGGCCGCCACCGAACGCGGCGGAGAACGCGAGCCGAGCAACCGCGGCAGTGTCATGACCGGGCCGGATGGCCGCTATCGCCTCGACATCTCGCCGATCGTCCCGCAATTCGGACAGCCTCATATCCACATTGCCTATGACGACGCTGATTATGCGACGTTGTTCCTGCGGCCGGTCCTGAACAGCCGCCACGACGCCGGCATCACGGCTGATTTTGTCCTTGCGCCTGCCGTGTCGAATGAAGCGCGCCGGAGTTGATGGGCGTCTGCGCGTCACGATCTGGCTTCTCATCGCGCTTGTCGCGGTCGTTCCGATCGCGGCCGCCGCTGCCAGCCCGCTCTTGCGTGGGCGGGAGTGGCTTTGGATCGCGGGCGGCATGGCGGGCGTGGTCGCGCTCAGCCTGCTGTTCGTGCAACCGCTCCTGATGGCAGCAGCGCCGCCGCTGACGGCCGTCAGGGACAGGATCGCCTGGCACCGCTGGGGCGCCATCGCGATCGTCGCGCTGGTCGCGCTGCATATCGGCGCGCTCTACGCTTACAGCCCTGACGATGTCACGGACATCCTGCTCCTGGCGGCGCCGACATCGTTCTCCGTCTACGGCGTGATCGGCATGTGGTGCCTGATCCTGACGGTGGCGCTGACATCGACGCGGCGCCTGCTGCGGCTCGGCTACAAGCCTTGGCGGATCGTCCATAGCGTTCTGGCGGTCGCGCTGGCCGGGTCCAGCGTCGTTCACGCGATCCAGATCGAGGGGGCGATGGAAGACTATTCCAAGCTGGCGATCTGCCTCGCAACCCTGGCGGCAACAACGGCGGCTGTGCTCGAAATCAACCTGTTTGTGCCTATGCGCCAAAGGAAATTGAGAAACGCCAAAGCCGAGCGTGGCACGAGACCCGCGACCTCGGCGATGTAACGAACCCTCGGTATCGCCCGACCTTGGCCCGGACTCGTAATTCGGGCCGAACTTGCAATTCGGGCCGGACTTGCGATTTGGGGCAAACTTGCAATTTGGGAACAGCAGAGGTTTCTGGCGCCATCATGCGCAATCTCTCATCCATCGCCCTGTTCTGCGGCTCCAACACCGGCCTCGGCGACACCTATACGCTCGCCGCGCAAGCGCTGGGCAGCGAGATCGGCCGACGCGGCATCACGCTGGTCTATGGCGGCACGCATAAGGGCCTGATGGGCGTCGTGGCGGATGCGGTCCTGGCCGCCGGCGGCCGGGCGCATGGCATCATCACCCAGCGCCTCGCAGGGCTGGGCCATCTGCATTCCAGCCTGACCGTGTCCGAGATCGTGCCCACGCTGCGCCAGCGCAAGGAGCGGATGGCGGCGCTCGCCGATGCCTTCATCGCGATGCCCGGCGGCATCGGCACGCTCGAGGAGTTCATGGAGGCCTGGACCATGAACCAGCTCGGCGAGCTCGACAAACCGGCCGGGCTCTACGACGTCGCCAGCTATTATCAGCCCTTCATGGGCTTCATCGATCACATGATCGCACAAGGCTTTCTGCCGCCGGCCCATCGCGAGGGCATCGTGGTCTCGCCCGAACCCGCCGCCCTGCTGGACGGTCTGGCGCGGTTCGCGCGCGTCACCGTTCCGAAATGGCTCTAGACCGGCCTGTCTCCAGCCGCGCGGCAAGCTGCTCGGCGAATTTCGCCGCAGCCACGGGCAGCGGCCGGCCGTGGAGCTGTCCCATGGCGAAGCGGGCCGGCTGAATGTCGCGCTCGTCGATGGCGCGCGAAATCAGCCCGTCGCGATGCTTCAGACTGGCGGGAGCACCGATCTCGATCTGGAAGGTGATCGCGTCCTCCAGCCGGACATAGTTGCGCAGGAACTCGAAGGAGTTCGATTCGATCACCGGAACGAGCTTGAACGAGCTCCGGGCGACGGCCTGGTCAAGCAGCTGGCGCCCGCCATAGCTGCGGTCGGGCAGTGCCAGCGGATAGTCGCTGCATTCCCGCAGGCGGATGCTGCCCTCCCGCGCGAGCGGATGTTCCTGGCGCATGATGGCGACGAGGCGCTGTTCGGCGGAGGCGATGATCTGGAAGCCGATGCTGGTGTCGAGCCGGAAGATCAGGGCCAGATCGACCTCGTAACCCGCCAGCGCCCGCAGCGCCTCGCCATGGCTGGCGACGCGCACGTCGAATTCGACGAGCGGAAAGGTGCGGCGATAGGAGGCGATCTCGACCGGCAGAAAGTCATGCGCCAGCGCATGGCTGCAGGCGATTGCGACCGTGCCGCGCCGGAAGCCGGAGAGATCCTCGATCTGCGAGCGCACCCGGCCCATATCGGCAAGTTGGCTGCGGATGTGCCGGATCAGCAATTCGCCGGCGGCGTTCAGCCTGACCCCGCGCGGCAGCCGCTCGAAGATCCGGGTGCCGAGTTCCTCCTCGACGTCCTGCACGCGACGGTTGAGCGCCGAGGCCGTGATGTTGAGGCGTTCGGCCGCCTTGCGGATCGAGCCGGTGCGCGCGACCTCGTCGATATAGGTGAGCAAGCGCAGATGCCTCATGGCGCGTCTCTCATGGCGCGAGCTCCCGACCGCTGCGTTTTTCGAACCGTTCCTGCACGAAGTCAGCACAAGACGGCACCGGTCAAGCGCCTTTAGGATTTTCCCATGGCAGCGGCACGGGGCCGCGATGGGAGAGCGCAGATGACGCATGCGATCAGCAGACGCCGTTTCACCCTGGCGGCAGGCACCACGGCGCTCGTCTCGTCCCTCCCGCGCCCGGCCCTGGCGCAGACGCCGACCCGCCTGAAGATGATCCTGAACTGGCGCTATCAGGGGCCGCAGGGCTGGTTCTTCCTGGCCGACGACCGTGGCTATTTCCGTGAGGAAGGCCTCGAGATCGTCATGGACCAGGGCAACGGCTCGGGCGCGGCGGTCGGTGCGGTCGCGTCGGGCTCCTACGACATCGGCTTTGGCGACATCAACGCGCTGATCCAGCTCGCGGCCCGGGCCCAGCCCGGCGCGGCGACGCCGCTCGCGATCGCCGCACTCTACAACCGCCCGCCCTTCACCATCGCGGTCAAGGCCGACGGGCCGATCAAGACGCCGAAGGATCTGGAAGGCCGCACGCTCGGCGGCCCGGCCAATGACGGTGCGCTCAAGCTCTTCCCGGCCTTCGCCAAGCTCGCCGGCATCGACGCCGCGAAGGTCAACATCACCAATATGCAGCCGAACTTGCGTGAGCAGATGCTCCAGCGCGGCCAGGTCGACGGCGTCTTCGGCTTCGTCAACACCATCGCCTTCTCGGCCAAGCTCGTCGGCATCGACCCGGCCAAGGACTTCCGCTTCATCAATTTCGGCGATTACGGCATGGACCTCTATTCCAACGCCATCATCGCCTCGCGCAAGCTCGCGACCGACAACCCCAATGCGCTGAAAGGTCTGCTGCGCGCGATCAACCGCGGCCTCAAGGACACGCTGAAGGACAACGACGCCGCGATCGAAGCCGTCGCCAAGCGCGAGCCGCTGATCAACAAGGTCGTCGAGAAGGAGCGTCTGGTCGCGACGTTGGCCTCGGAAATGAGCCATCCCGAGGTGGCGACCATCGGCATCGGCGACATCGACGACGCGCGCTTCAAGAAATCGATCGCCATCGTCGTCGAGGCCGACAGCCTGCCGCGCGTGCCCGCACCCGACGAGGTCTTCAGCCGCGCCTTCCTGCCGCCCCTGGCCGAGCGCGTCACCAAGCTGGGGTGAAGCCCATCTTCCTCCCCCTCCAGCCCTCATCCTGGGGAGGCCCGAAGTCCGCGTCTCGAAGGATGCTCCAGCCAGCTACTGACGCATCTGGAGCATCCTTCGAGACGGCCCTGCGGGCCTCCTCAGGATGAGGGCTGAGGGCGGCCTACGCGAAGACAAGAACAAGAGATTGACGATGGATCTGAACCTCACCGGCCGCGTCGCGGTCATCACCGGCCCGGCCAAGGGCATGGGCGCCGCCGTCACCCGGGCTTTTGCCACTGAGGGCTGCAAGCTCGCCTTGATCGGCCGCGACACGGCCGCGATCGAGCCCGTCGCCGCGGAGGTTCGTGCGAACGGGGCGCAGGCCATCGTGATTGCCTGCGACATCACCAGGGGCGTCGACTGCGAAGCCGCCATCTCACAAACGCTGTCGGCCTTCGGCGGGCGCATCGACATCCTCGTCAACGTCGCCGGCGGTTCGGGGCCGATCGGCAAGACAGGCTGGGAGACCACGGAGGAGGAGTTCGACGAGATCGTCGATCTCAACATGCGCGGCTGCTTCAACACGATGCGCGCCTGCCTGCCGACGATGATCGGGCAAAAGGGCGGCAAGATCGTCAATGTCGGCGGCACCTTCGGCATGCGCGGCCGGGCCGGGCGGATGGCCTATTCGGCCTCGAAATGGGGTCTGCGCGGCATCACCAAGAGCTTCGCGCTCGAGGCCGGCCCCTTCGGCATCAACGTCAACTGCGTCGCGCCCGGCATGGTCGACGGGCCGCGCTTCCGCGGCAAGGTCGTCCCTGAAATGGCGAGGCGCCTCGGCATTTCGGAAGACGCGGCTTTCGAGAAGCACGCCGCCGACTACGCGCTGAAGCGCGTCTCGACCGATGAGGACGTGGCCAATGCCTGCCTCTTCCTCGCCTCCGACGTCTCCCGCCAGATCACCGGCGTCGACCTGCCGGTCGATGGCGGCTGGGCCATGCTGTGAGCGCCCCGATGAGCGAGACGCCCTTCATCGCCGATCTCGTCCTCACAGGCGGCACGATCGTCACCGGCAAGACGCGCTATCGCGCCGATGTCGCCATCAAGGACGGGTTGATCGCGCTGATCGGCGAGCCGGCCGCGATGCCGGCCGCTCACGAAACCGTCGATGTCTCCGGCCAGTTCCTGCTGCCCGGCGCCATCGACGTCCATGTCCATTTCCGCGAGCCCGGCTACACCCATAAGGAGGACTGGCGCACGGGCAGCGCGGCGGCCGCGATGGGCGGCACCACCACCGTCTTCGAGATGCCCAACACCAACCCGCCGACGCGCTCGGTCAAGGAACTGCGCCAGAAGCAGGAGGCGGCCGCCAAGGCCCATGTCGATTACGGCATTTACGGCCTGCTGGCGGAGGACAATATCGACGAGCTCCAGGGCCTGATCGAGGGCGGCGTCAACGCCTTCAAATGCTTCATGGGCAACACCTTCGGCAATCTGCCCTCGCCCTCGACCGGGGCGATGCTGGAGGGCTTCGAGATCATCGCGCCCTCGGGCCTGCGGATCTCGCTGCATGCCGAGACGGCCTCGATCATGGCCTGGCGCCAGCAGCGCCTGATGGAGGCCGGCCGCAACGACCCGCTTGCCCATATCGCGGCGCGCCCGGCCATCGTCGCCGCGGAAGCCGTCAGCCGCGCGGCGGAGCTGGCGGAATGGACCGGCGCGCGCATCCATATCCTGCACATCTCCTCGGCCGCCGAACTGCGCCCGCTTGCCGAAGCCAAGGCGCGCGGCGTCGAGATCACCGGCGAGACCTGCCCCTGCTATCTCCTGCTCGACTCACGCGATTATGCCCGGCTCGGCTCGATCATCCGCGTCAACCCGCCGGTGCGCGAGGCCTCGGATTCGGAAGCCATCTGGGGGGCGCTGCAGTCCGGCGTCGTCGACATGATTGCGACCGATCACGCCCCGCACAGCGTCGAGGAGAAGACAAAGACGGTGATCTGGGAGGCCGATTGCGGCTTCCCCGGCGTCGAGACGCAGATGCCGCTGATGCTGAACGAGGTCTCGAAGGGCCGCATGACGCTGGAGCATTACGTCATGATCTCGGCCGAGAACCCGGCGAAGTCCTTCGGGCTCTGGCCGCACAAGGGCCGCATCGAGGCCGGCGCCCATGCCGACATCGCCGTCGTCGACATGGCCCGCACCGAGACAATTCGCGCGGAGAACCTGCACTCGCGTGGCAAGATCACGCCTTTCGAGGGCGTCAGCGTCACCGGCATTCCGGTCCACACGTTGGTGCGCGGCCGCTTCGTCCAGCGCGACCGCAAGCTCGTGCCTGAGACCAGCGGCTGGGGCCGGCAGGTCACGTCGATCCAGGCGATGCCGAAACCCAGCATTCGCAACGCCGACCAGACCCTGGCCGCCTGTTTGCAGGCGCCTGCCATCACCGCGGAGGGAGCCGGGCCGTGAACGCAGCCGTCACCGATATCGGGCTGGGCACCGCGACGCCCGCGCCGACCTTCATCGAATTCCAGGACGCCTCGATCACCTATGGCCGTGGCGCCAAGGCAGTCCAGGCGCTGGCGCCGACCTCGCTCAAGATCGGGGAGGGTGAATTCGTCGCGCTCGTCGGCCCGTCGGGCTGCGGCAAGTCGACGATCCTGAAGATGGTCGGCGAGTTGCTGGCCCCCTCGACTGGCCATGTCTTCGTCGCCGGCCGCGAGATCGGCGCGACGCCAATCCGCATCGGCATGGCCTATCAGAACCCGACTTTGCTGCCCTGGCTCAACATCCGCGACAACGTCATGCTGCCGCTGAAGATCGTGCCGCCCTTCCGGCAGGGTTATCGCGCCAAGCGCAAGACCGAGTATCGCGACCGCGTCGAGGCCCTGCTCGATCAGGTCGGTCTCGGCGGCTTCGGCGACAAATACCCCTGGCAGCTTTCGGGCGGCATGATGCAGCGCGCCAATCTCTGCCGCGCCTTGATCCACGACCCCGACCTCCTGCTGCTGGACGAGCCTTTCGGCGCGCTCGACCAGTTCACCCGCGAGGAACTCTGGGCGATCATGCAGGATCTCTGGCTCTCCAAGAAGCTGACCGTGCTTCTGGTCACGCATGATCTCAAGGAAGCCGCCTATCTCGCCGACCGCATCTGCGTGATGAGCGCGCGGCCCGGCCGCATTCTCGACGATTCACCCGTCGCGATCGCCCGCCCGCGCACCATCGACATGACCTTCGAGCCCGACTTCGTCGCACTGAACCAGCGCCTGCGGGCGATGATCGTCGGCGCGCGCGGCGGCACCGGCATCGTCAGCCACCCCCCGAAACCGGTCTGAGGAGCGATCAGATGCAGCCCTCGCCACACCCTCGTCGTCATCCCGGACAAGCCGCGCAGCGGCGCAGGTCCGGGATACATCATAAGGCACCGTCGTGCCCTACGATGGATTCCGGGTCTGCGCTTCGCTTGCCCGGAATGACGCGGTGTTTCCGAGCCTCTTTGCCAATCGTGGAAGGAGGCATCTGATGGAACGCCTTGGCGAAATCATCCGCGAAAAGGGTGCCTCGACCGCGCTCATCATCGGCGTCTTCGTGTTCTGGGAGCTGTTTTGCCTGATGGCGGGCATCTCCGACATCCTGCTGCCGCGCCCAACGCAGATCATCCAGGCGCTGATCCAGTACTGGCCTGCGATCTGGCCGCACACCTGGCAGACGCTCTACACCACGCTGGTCGGCTTCAGCATCGGGGTCGCGATCGGCCTGCTGCTGGGCATCCTGATCGGCTCGTCCAAGCTCGCCTACGACACCGCCTATCCCCTGCTGGTCGGCTTTTCCTCGATCCCCAAGGTCGCGGTCGTGCCAATCTTCGTGCTCTGGTACGGCGCGGGCACCGTGCCGGCGATCCTCACCGCCATGATCATCTGCATCTTTCCGATCGTGGTGAACGTCGCGACCGGCATCGCCACCGTCGAGCCCGAGCTCGAGGATGTCATGAAGACGCTCAAGGCGTCGAAATGGGACATCCTCTGGAATGTCAGCCTGCCGCGCGCGATGCCCTATTTCTTCGCCGCGCTGAAGGTCGCGATCACGCTCGCCTTCGTCGGCTCGGTCGTCGCCGAGACCGTCGCCTCCAACCGGGGCATCGGCAACATGATGATGATCGCATCATCCAGCTTCAACGTGCCGCTCGTCTTCGCCGGGCTCTTCGTCCTCGCCGGCCTGGGTGTCGCCCTCTACGTCCTGTTCTCGCTGATCGAACGGCGCGTCACCGGCTGGGCCCACCGCAAGACCGATCTCGCCTCCGCCTGACCTTTCCGCCAAACCCCTCTCGAAGGAGCCCGCCATGCGCCGTCATTTCCTGAAAGCCACCCTTGCTGCTGCCGTCACGGCCACGCTCGGCTTCGCCGCGCCCGCTCTGGCGCAGGCCCCGACCAAGATCCGCTTCACGCTCGATTGGAAGTACCAGGGCGTCCACTCCTGGTATTTCTACGCCAAGGAGAAGGGCTATTTCGCCGCCGAGGGGCTCGATGTCACCATCGACCAGGGCGATGGCTCGGCCGCGACCGTGACGCGCATCATGGGCGGCGCCTATGACGCCGGCTTCGGCGACATGAACGCCATCATCCAGCAGTCCGTGAACAAGCCGGGCGAGCAGCCGGTGATGGTCTACATGATCTACAACAAGGCGCCCTTCGCGATCATTCACAAGGCCGACGGCCCGATCAAGACGCTGAAGGACCTCGAGGGCCGCAAGCTGACCTCGCCCGCCGGCTCGGCCACGCACCGGCTGTTCCCGATCTTCGCCAAGCTCAACGGCATCGACGCCAGCAAGGTCGAGGTCGTCAACATCGCGCCTTCCGTCCAGGAGATGATGATGGTGCAAGGCCAGGTCGATGGCGGCTTCGTCTTCACCGTGACCTCCTACATGAACCTGATCGGGATGAAGCAGAACCCCGACAAGGACTACAAGTTCATCATGTATTCCGACCATGGCATCGAGTCCTACTCGAACGGCGTGATGGTTTCGCAGAAGCTGATCAAGGACAATCCCAAGGCCGTCGCCGGCCTCGTCCGGGCGATCAACAAGGCGATGCTCGAACTCGCCGCCAACCCTGCCGAGGGCGGCAAGGTCATGAACCGGGTCGAGCCCACGGTGAACGCCGATATCGAGGCCCAGCGCATCGCCTTCACCTACAAGGCCCACATGTACACTCCCGAGACCCAGAAGCTCGGCGCCGGCGACGTGTCGGACTCGCGCATGACCAAGGCGATCGCGCAGATCGCCGAGGCTTTCGAGCTGAAGAGCACGCCGAAGGTCGAGGACGTCTTCAACCGCTCCTTCCTGCCGCCGCAGACCGAACGGACGATGCCGGCTCCCAAGAACTGAGCCCGCGATCCGAGCCTGCACTCCGCCCAGGCCGGGCGCGCTGTCTTGGCGCGCCCGGCATCAACAGCCTCTCGCGCGGCTCCTCGCGCATCTTCGGGAGCGGACCGTCTAACATGATCGTGCTGAGCGAGGCCGATATCCGCGCCCTGATCCGCCCGGCCGAGGCCGTGGCCTTGGCGATGGAGGCCTTCCGGCTGACGGCTGCGGGCCCCGCCATGGCGCTGCGCGGAGATCTGCGGGCCGAAGAGCCGCGCCGGGGCTGCCTGCTGCTGGCCGGCAGCGCCGGCCCCGACAGCCTCTCGATCAAGACCAATGTCCATGCCCAGCCCGAGGATTCCGATGCGCCGCGCCATTGGGCGAGCCTGCTGACGCTGTGGGACTGGCAGCGTGCGCAACCGCGCGCGCTGATCTCCGCCGGGCTCTTCAACGAACACCGCACCGCGGCGGGTTTCGCCGCCGGGCTCGACCGGCTCGCCGCGCCCGACGCCACCACGGCCGCGATCTTCGGGGCCGGCCGCAGCGCCCCGCTCGCGGCCCTCTATCTCATGATCGTGCGGCCATCCCTGAAGCGCCTGTATCTGGTCGGCCGCTCATCGCAGCGGCTGGCGGCCCTGGTCGCCACGCTGTCGCGGGAACCGGCGCTCGCTGGCGTCGAGCTAGTGTCCTCCGCGACACCAGCCGAGGCCGTCGCCGACAGCCAGATCGTCATCACCGTCACCACCTCCGAGACGCCGGTCTTTCCGGGAAAGGCCGCGCGCCCCGGCGCCTGCATCGTGCTGGGCGGGGCTAATCGGGCGACGGCGCGCGAGGCCGACGACGATCTGATCCGCCGGGCCGACATCTATCTCGACGCCCGCGCGGATGCCTTCGCAAAGGCGGGCGATCTCGTTCAAGCGAAGGTCTCCGGCGCGCTCGACCCCGCCCGCATCCGCGCCGAGATCGGAACCCTTGTCGATGGCCCGCTCCCGCTGAGCCCGGGCGCCGATCTGACGCTCTTCAAATCGATGGGCCTGCCGCTCCAGGACGTTCTGCTGGCGCAGGCTCTGGTGGCGCGCGCGCAGGCCGGAAGCATCGGCACGCCGATCGATCTGCGCGGTGCGCCAGAGCTGCTGGGTGTCCCGGACCTGCAGGGTGCGCCAGAGCTGCAGGGTTCGCCATGAGCGAGACGTCGATCCTGATTCGTGGCGTGCGGATTCTTGCCGGCGCGCAGGCGGCGGCGACGCCGACCGGCGACATCCTGATCCGCGACAACCGGATCGTGGCGGTGGGCGAGGTGCCGCCGCAGCCGCCGGGTTCGATCGACCGCGAGATCGACGGGCGCGGCCTGCTCGCGGCGCCCGGCCTCGTCAACGCGCATATGCATTCGCAGTCATCGACCATGTCGGGCTTCGCAGACGGGCTGAGCCACCCGGCCTTCATGTGGCTGACACAGGCCCATACTTCGCGACGCACGCCGCAGGAGATCCGGCTCGCCGTGCTGCTCTCGGCGGTGCAGATGCTGACCACGGGGACGACGGCGCTGATCGACCATTTCCCTGGCCAGCGCTTCAGCACCGCCGACATGGACGCCGTGCTGGCCGCCTGGGAAGAGACGGGCCTGCGCGCGACGCTTGCCATGCGCTTCTTCGACGGCGTCTTCGCCGACATCCTGCCGGCCGGGATCGATGTCCCCGCCTCGGTGACAGACCTTGTCAGCGGCTCGGGCCTGCTCGCGCCGCACCCGCTGGCGCAGCTGCAGGAGCAGATGCCCGATCTGGTGGCGCGCTGGCACGGGCGTGGCGGACGGATCGCTGTCTGTCCCGCCCCCTCCAACCCCGACCGCTGCAGCGACGAGGCCCTGGTCTTCTGCGCCGAACTCGCGCAGCGGCACGATCTCGCCCTCCACACCCATCTTTTGGAGACCCAGGCCCAGGCCCGCATCGCGCGGCAACGCTATGGCGAAAGCACGCTGGCCCATCTTGAGCGCCTCGGCATCCTCTCCGAGCGCTGGTCCTGCGCCCATTCAATCTGGCTCGAGGACGACGATATCGCCCTCATGGCGCGGCGCGGTGCGATTGCGGTCCACAACCCCGAGAGCAATGCGCGAATCGGAACGGGGCGCATGCGGACTCCCGAGATGCTGGCGGCGGGCGTGCCGATCGCACTCGGCACCGACGGCTCCGGGGCCAACGACAACCTCGTCATGCAAGAGGCGATGCGTGGCGCCGCCCTGCTGCACCGCTCGGACCTGCCCGACAGGCGGCACTGGGTCAGCGCGCGCGATGCCCTGCGCATGGCGACGCTGGAGGGTGCGCGCGCGATCAGGCTGGCGGGCCAACTGGGCGAGATCGCACCGGGCCAGCTCGCCGACATCGTGCTCTACCGGCTCGACGCGCCCTGGTGGCGCCCGCTCAACGACGCCGCCTCGCAGCTCGTCTTCGCCGAAACCGGAGCCGCCGTGACGACCGCGATCGTCGATGGCCGCGTGGTGCTCGACCAGGGACGCATCACGACCTTCGACGCGCAGGCCGCTCTGGCCGAGATCGAGGGCATGGAGGCGAGCCTGCGCCTGCGCAATGCCGATCTGTTTGCCGCCGCCGATGCCATTGCGAGGGCCGTCCGATGAGCACGATGGTCGATCTTGTCATCCGCGATGCGCTGCTGGTGACCCCCGAGGCCAGCCGCCCTGGCGCGGTCGCGGTCGATGGCGGCCGCATCGTGGCGATCGGGCGCAGCGACGCGATGCCGGCGGCGCGGCGGGTGATCGATATCGGCGGCCGGCCGCTCATCCCCGGCGCGCTCGACGTCCACACCCATGTCCGCGAGCCCGGCTTCTCCCACAAGGAGACCTGGGCGACGGCCACCGCGGCCGCAGCCGTCGGCGGCGTCACCACGATCTTCGACATGCCCAACACCAACCCGCCGACGGGCAATGCCGCAGCGGTGCGCGAGAAGATCGCGATCGCGGCGCGCCAGGCCCATGTCGATTTCGGCGTCTACGGCTATGTCGGCGAGACCAATATCGGCGATTTGCGGTCGATGGCGGACGCCGGCGCCAGCGCCTTCAAGCTCTTTCTCGGCAGCGACAACCCGCTGGTGCCCTGCCCGAATGACGGCGCCGTGCTCGACGCAATGGCGCAGATCCGGCAGACCGGCCTGCGCTGCACCGTCCATGCCGAGAACACGCCGATCCTGAACTGGCGCGGCGCGCAGATGAAGGCGGCCGGCCGCGACGATCTCTCAGCCCATCTCGCCCAGCATGCCGACATCGCGACCGTCGAGGCGGTGCAGCGCATCGCCCTGTTTTCCGAATGGACGGGCTGCAAGATCCACATCGCCCATGAGAATTGCCGCCACGCGGTCCCGGTGATCGCCGCTGCCAAGCGGCGCGGCGTCGACATCACCGCCGAGACCTGCCCGCATTATCTCCTGCTGAGCATGGACGACGCCGAGCAGGCGGGGGGAAATGCGCTGCGGGTCAAGCCGCCGGTGCGCGAGGCCGGCCATGCGGATGCCTTGTGGGCGGCCTTGCTCGACGGCACGATCGACATGATCTCGACCGACCATGCCCCGCATCCGGCGCAGGAAAAGCACCGCGCCTCGATCTGGGAGACGTCGCCGGGCTTTCCCGGCGTCGAGACCTCAATGCGCCTGATGCTGACGGAGGTCGCCGCGGGGCGGCTGACCCTGCGGCATTACGTCAAACTGGCCTGCGAAGCGCCGGCGCGGGCCTTCGGCCTGTGGCCCCGCAAGGGCGCGCTGGTCGTCGGCGCTGATGCCGATCTCGTCGTGCTGGACCTCAATCACCGCGAGACCGTGCGCGGCGGGCAGTTTCAGTCGCTTGGCAAGGTCACGCCATTCGAGGGGCGCGAGACGATCGGGCGCGCCTCACAGACATTCGTGCGCGGGACGCTGGTGATGGATAATGGCGGCCTGGCGGGCGCGCCCGGTGTCGGACGGCCGCTGCAGCGGCCGTAGGGTCTGGCGTGGCGAAACGACAGTCTCTGGTTGTCCCAATGGTGCCCGGGCGGCGGATCGAGCCTCCGTTCCGGTCTGTTCGTCATATGACCGATGCCAGAGCCGTCAGCTCCCGCGGTGAGGCACGGCGGCTGCGGGTCGCAACCGATTTCCCGCCTCATGCCGCAGCGTTCCTCGCCGCGTCGGCGGCGCCTGTCCCGCAATATCAGTTGCGCGTGACTCGCTCCTGGGCACCTGCCCCTTGGCGATCAATAGACGTCGGCCTGGTAACGCCCGGTCTTCTTCAGCCCGGCCAAGTAGGCCTGCGCCGCGTCAGCCGAGCGTCCGCCATGGGCGGCTGCGATATCGACGAGTGCCAGTTCGACGTCCTTGGCCATGCGCTTGGCGTCGCCGCAGACGTAGAAATGCGCGCCCTGCTCCAGCCAGGCGAAAAGCTCGGCGCCGCGCTCGCGCATGCGGTCCTGGACATAGACCTTGCCGGTGTCGTCGCGCGACCAGGCCAGCGTCAGATTCGTGAGGACGCCCTCCTCCTTCATCGCCGTCAGTTCGTCCTCGTAGAAGAAGTCGCTGGTGCGGCGCTGATGGCCGAAGAAGAGCCAGTTCCGGCCGGGCGCCTTTGTCGCGCGACGATCATGCAGGAAGGCGCGGAAAGGCGCGATGCCGGTGCCCGGCCCGCACATGATGATCGGCGTCGCCGGATCCTCCGGCAGGCCGAAGCCATGCGCCCGCTGGACATAGACCGGGACCTTCTCGCCGGGCGCCACCCGTTCGGCGAGATAGGTCGAGGCGACGCCCCAGCGCGGCCGCGTGCCGATGGCATAGCGCACCGCATCGACGGTCAACGAGACGCGCCCGGGGGTGGCGATGCAGGAAGAGGAGATCGAATAAAGCCGTGGCTGCAGCGGATCGAGCGCCTCGACGAAGGCCTCGGGCGAGAGCCGCGCCCGACCGAACTTGTGCAGCGCGCCCAGCACGTCGAGACGGTCGAGATCGCCATCGGGGTCCTCGCCTGCCGCAAGGCGGCGCGCCTTGGCCCGCATCTCGCCGCCCGTGACATAGGAGATCAGCTGGAACAGCGCATCCGGCGCCGGCCCCAGTGCGCGTTCGGCCAGCAGAGCCTGACGCAAGCTGGTGCCGCCGACATCGGCATCGGGCCTGGCGCCGAGCAGCGCGATCACCGCATCGACCAGACGCGGGTCGTTTTGCGCCACGACCCCGAAGGCGTCGCCGACGACATAGTCGAGGCCGCATTCGCTCAGATCGAACTCGACATGCCAGGTCTCCTTCTGCGAGCCTTCGCCATTGAGCTTGCGGCGCGACAGGAACGTCGCCAGCGCCGGATTTTCGCGGCAGCGTCCGGCAGGGCCGAGGGGGGCAGCCGAGGTTTCCATGGTTGCGGCGGCGGGGGCCGAACCGCCGGCCTCCACCAGCGTCTTGAGCATCCTCAGCGTCTCCTTGCCGCCGGGTGCGCAGAGATTGAGGCGCGGCTCCTTGCCCTCCGCGATCGCCGCCGAATAGGTCTCGCAGACATAGCCGCACTGGCCGCAATCCTGTTGCGCCATGGCGGCGAAGAGCTTGCGGGGCAGGGGCTTGCCCTCGGCGAGTTGCATGCGATCGGGCAACTCCATCGAAGGGTCATGCCAGGGCGCCCCATCATCGGCTTCGCCCATGACGGCGGCGTTCTCTGTGGGCGACAGCGCGGTGATGCCAGCATTGTCGAGCGAGAGCAGGCCGGCGAAAAAGCCGTTCAGCCAGGAACGCTGCTCCTCGCTGAAGGGGGCGGTCTCCGGCAAAACCTGGACGATCGGGGAGGGTGGCTGGAGGGTCACGGTGCGTCTCCGCTCTGCGCGACCAGCGCCTGCAGCGCCACGATCTCGTGGCGGCGGGCGAAGGCGACGAAGCTTTCGTCGGGTGTGGCGCGATGGGTCTGCCACGTCCGCAGGATCGCCTCGACCAGCGCCGGCGCCTCCTCCGCCTTCACATTGGTGCGGAATTCGCGGCCGATGCCGCCCTCGACACCGAAGCCGCCGCCGACGAAGACATGATAGCCCGGCACCGTGTCGCCCTCTTCGCTGACGGGAACCTTGGCGCCGATCAGGCCGAGATCGCCGATATAGTGCTGGGCGCAGGAGTTGTGGCAGCCGGTCAGGTGGATGTTGACGGGGGTATCCAGCGTGAGGCGCGGCTCGCAATGGGCGGCAATCGCCAGCGCGTCCTCCTTGGTGTGGGCGGCGGCGAATTTGCACCCCGTGGCGCCGGTGCAGGCGATCAGCCCGGCCCGCAGGATCGAGGTCTCGGCCGAGAGGCCGATCGCCACCAGATTGGCGATGACGTCCTCGACCTTTTCGTTCGGCACGCCGGAGATCAGCAGGTTCTGCCAGACGGTCAGGCGGATATCGCCATCGCCGCAGCTGTTCGAGATCGAGGCGATCACACGCATCTGCGCGACGGTGAGCTTGCCCACAGGCAGTGCCACGCCGATCCAGTTCAGGCCTGGCTGCGACTGGGGATGCACGCCGATATGGGCGAGCCGATCATAGACCGGGCGCGGCTTGACGAAGCCCGTATCGAGCCGGACCAGCCTGCGGCCGAGCTTCTCCTCGACCGCCGTCAGGAATGTCTCGAAGCCCCAGGCGTCGAGCACATATTTCAGGCGCGACTTGGCGCGGTCGGTGCGGTTGCCGTTGGCGGTGAAGACGCGGACGATGGCGTCTGCGACCGCAATCGCGTCGGATGGCGCGACGATGACGCCAGTGTCGCGGGCGAGGTCCTTGTGGCCGGTGATGCCGCCGAGCGCGAGGCGATACCAGATGCCGGGCTCGACCGGCTGGCCGTTGAAGCTCGCGCCCTCCATCACATCGATCGCCTGGAAGCCGATGTCGTTGGTGTCCTCCAGCGTGGCGATCGAGCCGGCACCATCGAAGGCCACGTTGAATTTGCGCGGCAGGCCGTAAAGCGAACGGTCGTTGAGGATGTGGTGGTGCCAGGCGCGGGCATGGGGCCGCGTGTCGAGCAGTTCATGGGGATCGATGCCCGCCGTCGCCGAGCCCGTGACGTTGCGGATGTTGTCGGCGCCGGAGCCCTTGGCGGTGAGGCCGAGATCGGCGAGGCCTTCCAGCAGCAGTGGTGCATTCTCGGCGCTGATCTCGCGCACCTGCAGATTGGCCCGGGTGGTGACATGGGCATAGGGCCCGCACAAGGTCTCCGCCAGATCGGCGACGCCTGAAAACTGCCAGGCCTTCAGGATGCCGTTGGGGATGCGTAGCCGGCACATATAGCTGTTCTGCGCCGGGGCCACATAGAACAGCCCGTGATAGCGCCAGCGGAAATTGTCGTCCGGCTTGGGGTAGATGCCGGCATTGGCCTGATCCTTGAAGCGGGCATAGGCATCGAAAGGATGCTCGGCCGCCTTCCACTTCTCCTGATCGACGAGCTTGCCGCCGGCCGCGACCGTTTTCGTCTGCGCTTCGAGATGCTCGCGGTCGGGCCCCGACGGCGCGGATTGCGACGCGCCGCCGGTGCCGCCAAGCGGGCCCAGGCCCCGCGCCGTGCGGGCGGACTGCATGCCGGACATGAAGCCTTCGAGATAGCGCTTCTGGTCGGGAGTGAAATCGTCGCTCATGGTTTCGCTTTACAAGGTCGTGAGGGACGAACGTCAGCCCATCCTCCACCGTCATCCCGGGCTTGCCCCGGGATCCATCATAGGGCTCGGCGGTGCTCTACGATGGATCCCGGATCGGCGCGGCTTCGCCGCTTGTCCGGGATGACGGCGAGGACGGTGCGAGGGACTACGCCGCCTCGACGAAGCGGTGGCGCTCGTAGAGGAACTTCAGCACCGCCTCACGCGCGGCGATGTAGGTCCGGTCGGAGACGAGATCGAGCCGCTTGCGGGGACGGTCCAGACGTACATCGAGCACCTCGCCGATGCGGGCGGAGGGCCCGTTGGTCATCATCACGATGCGGTCCGAGAGCAGCACCGCCTCGTCGACGTCATGGGTGATCATGATCATCGTGTTTCCTAGCGTCGCATGGATCTGCATGATCGAATCCTGCAGATGCGCCCGGGTCAGCGCGTCGAGCGCCCCGAAGGGCTCGTCGAGCAGCAGGACCTTGGGCTCCATCGACAGGCCGCGCGCGATGCCGACGCGCTGCTTCATGCCGCCCGAGATCTCGGCCGGGCGCTTGTCCTTCGCGTGGCCCATCTGGACGAGGTCGAGATTGTGCATGATCCAGTCATGCCGCTCAGCCTTCGACTTGCGCCCTCCGAAGACCTTGTTCACCGCCAGCGCGACATTGTCGTAGACCGTCAGCCAGGGCAGCAGCGAGTGGTTCTGGAACACCACCGCGCGCTCGGGGCCGGGATCGCGCACCTCCTTGCCTTCGAGCAGGACCGCGCCGGCGGTGATCGGCGTCAGCCCCGCGATGATGTTGAGCAGGGTCGACTTGCCGCAGCCGGAATGGCCGATCACCGAGACATATTCACCCTTCTCGATATCGAGGCTGATGTCCTTGAGGACGTTGGTCATGGCGGCGCCGCGCTGGAAGGTTTTGTCGACATGGTCGATCTTGAGATAGCTCATGCTCGCTCCTCAGTTGGTCAGGGTGCCGCGGGTGACGATGGTGCCGACAAAGGCGACGAGGCGGTCGAGCACGAAGCCGACGACGCCGATATAGATCAGCGCCACGATGATGTCGGACAGGCGCGAGGAGTTCCACGCATCCCAGATGAAGAAGCCGATGCCGACGCCGCCGGTCAGCATTTCGGCGGCGACGATGGCGAGCCAGGACAGGCCGACGCCGATGCGCAGACCGGTAAAGATGTAAGGAGCCGCCGAGGGCACCATGATCTTGAAGAAGAACTCTACCTGGTTCAGCCGCAGCACCTGCGCGACGTTGCGGTAGTCCTGCGGAATGTTGCGGATGCCGACCGCCGTGTTGATGATCACCGGCCAGATCGCGGTGATGAAGATCACGAAGATCGCCGAGGGCTGGCTGTCGCGGAAGGCCGCGAGCGAGAGCGGCAGCCAGGCCAGCGGCGGCACGGTGCGCAGCACCTGAAAGACCGGGTCGAGCCCGCGCATCGCCCAGACCGACTGGCCGACCAGCGCGCCGAGCAGCACACCGACGATCGCCGCCAGGCTGAAGCCGATGGCGACGCGCTGGAGCGAGACCAGGATGCGCCAGCCCAGACCGATATCCTGCGTGCCAGCCCAGTAGAACGGCTCGACGATCAGATCCTTCGCCTCCTCCCAGATCTTGGTCGGGGGCGGCAGCGAGGATTGCGGGCCCGAGGCCGCGATCTGCCAGAAGAGCGCGATCAGCAGGACCGTCACCAGCGGCGGCAGGACGTTGACGAGCACCGCTCTGAGCCCAGGCAGCAGGCGCTGGCTCAGTGGTTTGCGCGTCGTCGCGGGCAGCGGCACGACGCCATGCTTGGCATCGGCCTTGGCATCGATCTTGGCACCCGGCAGGGCGACGACCGTCGCTCCCGCTGTCGCGTCCTTCATGACAGCCTGACCCATCGGGTTCTCCTTCGGTTGATGTATTCGAATGCGGTCATGCCGCCACCGTCGCAGGCGGCTGCGCGCCGATCCGTCGGATTTCGGGAAGACAGGACCCGCAATTGGTGCCCGCCTTGAGCTGCGCGCCGATCTCCTCGGGCGTCGCCGCGCCACCGGCGAAGGCGGCCCGGATCGCGTTCAGCCCGACGCCGAAACAGGCGCAGACCGTGGGGCCGGGATCGGCTGAGCCATCGAGGCTGCGGCCGGCCAGCAGCGCCAGCCGGTTCTCCGGCAGGGCGGCCGTATCGGCGAAAGCGCGCTTGACGGTGTCCCAGAGCGGCGCGTAGCCGAAGGGCGCGACGAAGAGCGCGGCTTCTAGCCGGCCATCGCGGAGGACGGCACAGCGATAGACGCCGCCTTCGAGGTCGATCATTTCGGTCAGGCCGTCCTCGCCGAAAGCGGCGCGGATGCTCTCCATCAGCTCCATAGGCGTGGCGTCGGTGGCGAAGAGACGGCCCTCGCCGCCCTCCACCGCGAGCTTGGCCCACCAGCTTCCATCGGGTAGGGCAAAGCCCCCGCGCGACAAAACGAAGCCCTGCGAGGCGAAGGCCACGGGGGCGACCGAAGACGGTGTCGCCTTCATCTCGGGCTGACCGGAAAACGGATCGCAGGCCGGCTGAACCGCTGCGCCGATGCGGGCATGTGAGGCTGTTTCGGCGGACCAGTGGATCGGCGCGAAGATCGAGCCTACCTGAAGGCCCGGGTCGAGCGCGACCTTGAGAACGACCGCGCCAAACGGATTGGCGATACGAGCGAAGCCGCCCTCTGCGAGGCCGAAGCGCGTCGCATCCGCCGGATGGACATGGACGCATGGTTCGGAGGCGTGGGCGCTCAGGCGAGGGCTGAGGCCGGTGCGCGTCATCGTGTGCCAGTGATCGCGGATGCGGCCGGTGTTGAGCAGCAGCGGCAAGGCCTCGCTCGTCGCAGCCGCCAGCGCCGGGACCGCAAGCGGCACCATCCTGGCGCGGCCATCCGCCGTGAAGAACCCGCCCTGCGCGAAGAGCCGCGCCGTGCCGAGCGGCTGTCCCGCCGGCACCGGCCATTGAACCGGCTTCAGCGCGTCATAGGCTCGCTTCGACAGGCTCTCATGGGCGCCGATGTCGAAATCGCGGGTGCCATCATTCTCGAAGGCTGAGAGCGCGGCGTGCTCTGCATAGATCTCGTCGGGACCGGCATAGGTGAAGGCTGCGCCGAAGCCGAGGCGCCTGGCGACCTCGCAGATGATCCACCAATCCGGCTTCACTTCGCCCGGCAGAGGCAGGAAAGCGCGCTGGCGCGAGATGCGGCGCTCGGAATTGGTGACCGTGCCGTCCTTCTCGCCCCAGGCGGCGGCGGGCAGGATCAGATGCGGCTTGGCCGAGAGCGTGTCGTTGGAGAGCACATTCTCCGACACGACGAAGAAATCGAGCCCGCTGAGCGCAGCCCTGACCTGATCGGCATGCGGCAGCGAGACGGCCGGGTTAGTCGCCATCACCCAGAGCGCCTTGATGGTGCGTTGTGCGACCGCCTCCATCATCGCCACGGCCTTCAACCCCTCGGCCTGCGCCATCTTGGGCGCGTGCCAGAAGCGACCGACGCGGTCGATCTCGACAGGCGAATAGCCCATATGGGCGGCAAGCATATTGGCGAGGCCGCCAACCTCGCGTCCGCCCATGGCATTGGGCTGGCCGGTCAGGGAGAACGGGCCACCGCCCGGTCGGCCGATGCGGCCGGTGGCGAGATGGCAATGCAGGATGGCGGCGACCTTGTCGGTGCCTTGGGCCGACTGGTTGACGCCTTGGCTCCAGGCCGTAATCACGGCCGGCGTCGCACCCCACAAGTCGTAGAAGGCTGCGATCTCGACCGGCTGCAGACCTGTGCGCTCGGACACGCTTGCGATCGTCGGGGCGATCTGGCGGGCATTCTCCAGCGCCGTCTCGTAGCCGGAGACATGATGGGCGAGATAGGTCGCGTCGGTGAGACCGTTCGCCGCGAGATGCAGCAGCAGGCCGGCGAACAGCACCGAATCAGAGCCGGGCTTGATCGCCAGAACCATGTCGGCATCTTCGGCGGTGGCGGTGACGCGCGGGTCGATGACGACGATGCGCGCGCCGCGCTGCGTCCGGTTTTGCTGCATGCGGCGGAACAGGACCGGATGGCACCAGGCCGTGTTGGAGCCGACAAGCACGATCAGATCGGCGCAATCGAGATCCTCGTAATTGCCAGGCACGGTGTCGGAGCCGAGCACGCGCTTGTGGCCGGCAACCGTCGAGGACATGCAGAGCCGCGAATTGGTGTCGACATGGGGCGAGCCGATGAAGCCCTTCATCAGCTTGTTGGCGACGTAGTAGTCCTCGGTCAGAAGCTGGCCCGAGAGATAGAACGCGACCGCCTCGGGACCATCTTTTGCGATGATCGTCCGCAGGCCGTCTGCCAGCGCGTCGAGCGCGAAATCCCAGCTCACCCGGTCATAGCCGCCGGTCGCATTGCGGCGCAGCGGATGGAGCACGCGCGAGCCCAGCCCCAGCGTCTCGCCCAGCGCCGAGCCCTTGGAGCAGAGCCGGCCGAGATTGGCCGAATGCGCCGGATCGCCCGCGATTGCAGCCCCGCCCCGGCCATCGGGTGTCGCAAGGACGCCGCAGCCGACGCCGCAATAGGGGCAGGTCGTGCGGATCGCACCGTCGGGCATGCCGGGACCGGGCAGGCTTGCATCGCCGCGCATGTCAGGCGGCCCTCCCGATGCAGTAGGGCTCGCCGAAGGGCAGGTCGGCGCGGATGGCGGAGATGTCCTGACCCGAGCGGATCAGGCCGAGATAGAACAGCGCGCCTTGCGTATCGCCGACGAGCACGCAGCCTGCGAGCCTGCCCTCGCGCAGCACGAATTTGCGGTAGATGCCACTGACGCGGTCGCGCAGGACGACGGTTTCCGCGCCTTCGCCGGCTTCGAATTCGCCCGCCGAGAAGACACCGACGCCGCTGACCTTGAGATTGGTCGCCAGCAACGAGCCCTCATAGGCGGCTGGCTTGTCCGACAGCCGCGTCGCCAGCACGCGCGCCTGCTCATAGGCCGGCTCGACCAGGCCGTAGACGCTGCCGCGATGCTCGGCGCATTCGCCGATGGCGAAAATGCTGTCGTCGTCGCTGACCATGCCGTCATCGACGATGATGCCGCGGTTCACCGCGATGCCCGCCGCCCGGGCGAGATCGACATTGGGCCGCACGCCGATGGCGATCACGACAAGATCGGCGGGAATGATCGCCCCATCAGCCAGTTCGACGCCCTCAACCTTGTCGGTCCCGACGAAACCTTTGGTCGCGGCGTTGAGGCGCACCTGGATGCCGCGCGCCCTGATCGCCGAGGCCAACAGGGCCGCGCCCTCAGCGTCGAGCTGGCGCTCCATCAGCCGGTCGACCAGATGCAGCAGCGTCACTTTTCCGCCGGCCCGCGACAGGCCGTAGGCCGCCTCGAGGCCGAGCAGCCCACCACCGATGACGACGATGCGCGCCCCGCGCTCGGCGTAAGCCCGCATCATCCCGACATCGGCCGTATCGCGGAAGGTCGCGACGCCGGGCAGGTCGCCGCCCGGGAAGGGCGGCTTCAGCGGTGTCGAGCCCGTCGCCAGGACGAGCTTGCCATAGGGGAGGGTCAGACCGCCTTCCAGCGTGACGGTCTTGCCCGCGCGGTCGATCTCGCGGACGCAGCGGCCATAGAACGTCGAGACGCCACGTCCCTGCCACCAGGCCGCAGGCTTCAGCTCGATCTCCGCCTCTTCGATCTCGCCCGCCAGCAGGGGCGAGAGCAGCACCCGGTTATAAGCCAGGCGGCCTTCCGCCCCGATCACCGCGATGGAATAGCGTCCGAGCGCCCGCTGGCTGAGTTCGTCAACCAGCCGCGTCGCCGCCATGCCCTTCCCGACGATGATCAGGGGCTCGGCCATCGATCAGGCGACCCGCTTGATCTTGAGGGCCTTGAGGTAGTCGAGCGGCGCGGCGGGATCGAACTTCACGCCGTCGAAGAAGGTCTCGACGCCGCGCGTGTCGGCCGTCGGAGCACCGGCGACGCCCAGCGTCTTGGCCGCCTCGCGCCAGAGATCGGCGCGGTTGGTCTTGTCGACCAGCGCCTTGATGTCGATTGTCGGCTCGAACTTGCCCCAGCGGATGTTCTCGGTGACGAACCAGGTGTCGAGGCTCTTCCAGGGATAGGAGGTCGATCCGCCCTCGCCCCAGAACTTCATCTGGAGATTGGTGCCCTTCACCTCGCGGCCATTGCCGTAATTGATGTCGCCGAGCAGGCGCTTGTTGATGTCGTTGACGGGGACGTTGAACCACTGGCGCTTGCCGACGATCTCGGAGAGTTCCTGGCGGTTCTCCTTCTTGTCGGCCCATTGCTGGGCTTCCATCACCGCCATCAGGATGGCCTGCGTCGCCTTCGGATTGGCGTCGACGAAATCGGCGCGCATGCCCAGGATCTTCTCGGGATGGCGCGACCAGAGTTCGCCGGTGGTGAGCGCGGTGTAGCCGATGTTCTGGTTGACGAGTTGCTCGTTCCAGGGCTCGCCGACGCAGAAGCAATCCATCGTGCCGACCTTCATGTTCGCCACCATCTGCGGCGGCGGCACGGTGATGACCTTGATGTCGGTGTCGGGGTCGATGCCGCCGGCGGCGAGCCAGTAGCGGATCCAGAGATCATGGGTGCCGCCAGGGAAGGTCATCGCGGCGGTGAGCTCCTTGCCGGCCGCCTTCTTGCGCTCGAAGGCCTGCTTCAGCGGCGAGGAATCCTTCTGGACGTTCAGGTCCTTGTACTCGTTCGAAACCGAGATCGCCTGGCCGTCCTCATTGAGGTTGAGCAGCGTGTACATCGGCAGCGGCTGGCCGTTCTGCATGACCTTGCCGGTCGAATAGAGATGCGCCTTGGGGCGCAGGATGTGGCCGCCATCGATGCCGTTGGACTTGAAGCCAAGCGCCATGTTGTCGCGCGTCGCGCCCCAGCTCGCCTGCTTGGCGATGTCCATGTCGGGCAGGCCGTATTTGGCGTAGAGCCCCTTTTCCTTGGCGATGATCAGCGGGGCGGCATCGGTCAGCGCGATATATCCCAGCCGCGTGCCCTTGACCTCGGGACCGCCCGACTGGGCGAAGGCGCCCGATGGCAAGGCGAGCCTGGCTGCGCTGAGCAGGGCGGCTGCGCCCGAAAGCTGGAGCAACTGGCGGCGACCGACTTGGGTGGCGTTGGCTTTCGGCCTGGTCTCGACTGTCTTGGTCATCGATCGCCTCTCGGTATGGGGAAGGAAGGCCTGTTGGGAAGGAAAGCCCGTCAGCCGCCGAACACGAAAAACGCCGCGCGAAATGCGCCCTGAGGCACGTTTCGACAGCGGCGTTGCTGTGCATTCCGGTTCGGAGGATGACGCGGGCAGCGTTGGCCGCGTTGAGGCAAGCTTTACAAGGATCGTGCCAAACGGAGCGCGTGTATGTGCCGACTGGAATTACAGTCGGTTAGCGCATGAGGCCGAGGCAGGGCGGCCATGCAAACCTGCTCCCGCACCGCATCATTCGAAGGCATCTGCACAGTTTAGGGGCAACGACAGGGTTCAGGCGTCGCTGCCTGGAAAATAGGCCGGACGAAAAACCGCCCGAGCCTGTTCCGTCATCTCGGGGGTCCTGTGGATCTGTCCGGCGCTCTCCATGCCGCCGAGGATCCAGTCGGCATGGTCGGGCTGCGGGCGCAGTGCCGCGCGGTCGAAACGGATGAAGCGCTCGACCTGTCGCGGCGGCCGGCCGGCGCCCTGGAGCAGATTGAAGCGCAGCACCGGCTCCAGGATCTCGACCGGCAGGGCCAGCCGGTCGGGTGCTGAAAGATGTTTGGCGAAGCGCGAAATGTTGGCCGGATCACAGGCCCAATCGCTTGCGCGCAGGATCGCAGCCGTCAGCTTGCGAACCGCGGCGGGACGACGTTCGAGATCGTCAGCCTGCCAGGCCAGCACCTTGTCGGGGCAATCGCGTCTGATATCTGTGCTCGTGTGAACCATGGCACCGACGCCGACGGAGACGGCCGCCGCGTTCCAGGGCGCACCGGCGCAGAAGCCATCCACCCGCCCGCTGGTCAGGGCCTCGACCGTCTGTGGCGGCGGCACGACCTCGAAGCGGATATCCGC
Source organism: Allobosea sp. AAP35 (assembly GCF_001295925.1). GTDB lineage: Bacteria > Pseudomonadota > Alphaproteobacteria > Rhizobiales > Beijerinckiaceae > Allobosea. The sequence continues at coordinate 89,875 of NZ_LJHQ01000024.1, forward strand.
GCCAAGCTTCAGCCCTGCCTTGGCGAGCCACTCGCAGAGCAGATAGGTATGGCTGGAAAAGCCGAAGACGGCGGCGAAGGTCAGCGGCGGAAGCCCCGACGCCTTGCGCCGTGCCACCATTGCCGCCAGCGCCCGGGAGGAGACGACGGTGTCGCTCATGTCACCCTCGGCCAGCCGCGACAGTTCCTCAAAGCGGCGCACCGAGACGGTGATCGCCGCCCCATCCAGATTTAGCGCCAGCGGCACCGCCATGGGCGCCTTGACGCCGCCGACGCCGAGCGTCGCGGCGATGGCGGCCGGCCCCAGCATGTGGGCCGCGTCGAACAGGCGGACATTGAGCTTGTCGCGCAGGTTCGACCAGGAAACCTCGCGGACCAGTTCGAGGTTGAGCCCCTCGGCCTCGGCGAAGCCCTCGTCCTTGGCCAGCACGATCAGCGCGCAATCGACCAGGGGCATGAAGCCGACACGCAGATGCAGGGTCACTTGAACACCTCCGCGGCCGTGATGATCGAGCGCGCGATCTCGACCAGCTTGCGCTTTTCGTTCATCGCGGTGCGCCGCAACAGGGCATAGGCCTCGTCCTCCGACAGGTTCTTCATGCGCATGACGATGCCCTTGGCCCGGTCGACGAGCTTGCGCTCCTCAAGCTGGGAGCGCGCCTCGTCGAGTTCCTCGCGCAGCTTTTTGAAGGCGTTGAAGCGGCTGATGCAGGTCTGCAGGATCGGCTGCATGCGCTCCTTCTTCAGCCCGTCAACGATGTAGGCGGAGACGCCGGCCTCAACCGCCGCCTCGATCGAGGCCGAATCCGATTGATCGACGAACATCGTAATCGGTCGTTTGATATGGCGACTAACCAGGAACATGTCGGCGAGGGCGTCGCGGCTTGGATCTTCGAGATCGATGACGACGACGTCCGGGTCGTGCTGCTCGATTGCGGCGACGAGCCCCATCGTTGCGGAGACGCGCACGAACTCCCAATAGCCGGCCTCGCGCAATCCCTCCTCGATGATCGCAGCGCGAACCTCGTTGGCGTCGACAATCAGGATCCTTAGATTGGGCACCATTCGCGCGGGATTCTCGGCTTCAGTCGAGGATATTCATGAACCGTGCCACGCCGCCCGACGAATAGATTGCCTCGACAGATCGGCATTCTCATCAGCGCTGTTCGGCGGGCTGACGCATGCTGCTCCACCAGCCTGGACGGCTTTGCAACCGCGGGCAACGAACTCCGCCTGGATAAAAGGTAGCGACAACGTCAACGCCGCCACGCTCGACCTGACCGAGGACGTGGTCCGGCAAATAAGCGAGATCGCGCTGAAGCATTCCGGCGTGCAAAATGCGATCGCCAAGCGAAGGAGGCGGTCAGATGAAAAAATCCTTCGGACCGGCGGGCAGGATGCTGTCGATCGTTGTTTTAGAGGTATGGAGCCGGGCGTAAGCTCAGCATGGAGTTACGTCTTCAGGACGAGCCGGCCTTTATCTGCGGGAAGTTGATCGCCCAGATGCCGCCTTCGTGCTTGATGTCCTTCCGGCCGAAGCGCCGAATGATCGCCCTCCTCGCGGCGACACTCCGGCAGGGCTCGGCTCGATCGTGCCAAGTCCCTGGCCGCACCCATCGAGACCCCTTCCGGGCGATTGCTGAAGGCCCGGAAGGGGTACTCGTTATCCCGCAGTGAGATTCGGCTTCGAAAGCCGAAAGGAGCAAGGCGCTGCGGCAAAGGCTGTCTTGGCCCGGTTTTCGCTAAGGAGCGGGCCACTGACAATGCCGATTAGGATCACTGCTAGCACTGGAACTTTGCGATCAGATCTTGACCTTGAGAAAGGCGCCGATGGTGCCGTTCCAGGTGGTCACGCAGTCGGGGCCGCAGCGACCGGCGAAGGCGGGCAGGATGACCTTGGTCAGCGCGTCCTTGCGCAGCGCCTCGTCCTCTGGCGTCACCGGAACCAGCTTCATCGCCGCCGGGGGGCCTTCACTGCAGGCCTTGCCGGTGTTGCAGTCGAGCCCGGTCTGGGTCTCGGTCTTGGCCTGGTCGAAGATCGAATCCTCCAGCTTGCGCAGATTGGTGGCAAGGAAAGCCTGAACCTTCGGATCGAGCGTGTTCCACCATTTCAGATTGGCGAGCTGCGCCGAGAGGCCGAAATTGATCGGCATCGGCGAGATGAACTTCGCCGCCTCGTGCCATTTCGATTTGTAGCCCGAGAGCGCGCCGGTGATGGCGCAGTCGATCACGCCGCTGGCGAGCGCCGGCTGGACCTCGGCGAAGGCGAGATTGATCGGCGAGCCGCCGATATGGCTGACGAAGGCCTGCTGCGAGGCGCCGGACGCCCGGACCTTGCGGCCCTTCAGGTCGGAGACCTTGGTGAAGGCGTCGCGGCAATAGATCACCTGCGCCTGATAGGTGCCAAAGCCCAATAGCTTGAGGCCGTGCTTCTCCTCGAGGAACTTGGCATAGGTCGGGCGGAAGACGTCGACGACCTTCTGCAACTCCTCGACCGAGCCGACGAGGCCGACAAGATCGGTCGCCTCGTTCATCGGGACCTCACCGGAGTTGTAGTTCAGCACGGTGGTGGCGAACTGGAGCGTGCCGGCCGAGACGAGGCGGAAGATTTCGGGGCCCTTGAAGCCGAGTTCTGTGAAGGGCTTGACCTGAACCTTGATCGCCCCGCCCGATTCCTTGGGAACCGTCTCGTTCCAGAACGGCACCTCGCGGCTGGTATACATCGACAGATTGCCGATGCTGCCGACCGCGTTGAAGCTGGTTGGCGGCAGGCCCTGGGCCTGGGCGGCGCCGCAGAGAAGCGTGGTGGCGAGGGCAGCTATCGGAACCAGATGTTTCATCGCAGTCTTCTCCTCTATGGGGTGGGGTGAGGCGGTGTCAGCCGCCGGCTTTGGGATTGAGAACGGTCGGCAGCCAGAGCGCGAGTTGCGGGAAGGCGATCAGCAGGGCGATCATCACCAGCATCGCGAATACGAAGGGCATGGCGCCCAGGCACAGATCGGCGAAATTGCCTTTTCCGCGCACGGCCTGCACCACGTAGAGGTTGAGGCCGACCGGGGGCGTGATCAGCGCCGCCTCCATCAGGATGACGAAGATGATGCCCCACCAGACCGGGCTGTAGCCGAGCGCGGTGATGACCGGCAGCACGACCGGCGTCGTCGCGATCATCATCGACAGCGTCTCCATGAAGCAGCCGAGGATCAGGTAGAACACCACGATCGCCAGCAGCATGCCCAGCGGCGGCCAGCCGAGCGAAAGCACGACATCGGTGATCGCCTTGACCAGACCGATCGAGACCATGACGAAGTTGAGGAAGAAGGCGGCAATCACGATCAGCATGACCATGCAGGTCGTGCGCACGGTGCCCTCGAAGGCGCGCAGCAAGACCGGCAGGGTGAGCTGCCGGTTGGCCGCGACCAAAAGCAGCGTTGCCATCAAACCCAGCGCCGCAGCCTCGGTCGGCGTCGCGACACCTGCATAGATCGAGCCGACGACAACAAGGAACAGCCCCAGCGGCGGGATCAGATGGCGCAGGCCAGCGACGCGCTGGCGCCAGAGATCGTCGGTGTCGACCTTGGGGCCCGCCCAGTCCGGCCGGTACAGCGCCAGGCCCAGCACGATCGCGGAAAACAGCGCCGCCAGCATGAAGCCCGGGATGAAACCCGCAGCATAGAGATCGGCGACCGAGGTGTCGGTCAGCACGGCATAGATGATCATGTTGATCGAGGGCGGGATCAGGATGCCGAGCGTACCGCCGGCCGCGATCGAGCCCAGGAAGAGGGGCCGGTTGTAGCCGCCCTTGTCCATGTTGGGGATCGCGACAGTGCCGATCGTGGCCGCAGTTGCCACCGACGAACCGGAGGTCGCAGCAAAGATAGCGCTGGCGGCGATGTTGGTGTGGATCAGCCTTCCGGGCACGCGGGCGAACCAGGGCGAGAGCGCTGTGAACAGCCGCTCGCTCATCCCCGAGCGGTGCATGAGTTCGCCCATCATGATGAACATCGGCGCGGCGATCAGGATGAAGTCGTTCGAGGAGTTCCAGGCCAGTTCGCCGACGGCGCCGGTCATCGGGAAAAAGGCGTAGTTCGCCTGCAGCACATAGGCCATCAGGGCGAGCGCGGCGGCGACGGGGATGCTCAGCCCCACCAGCACGACGAGCAGCGAGACCGCGGTGCCGATCATGGCGTACCCTTCCCGCCGACGGCCGGGTTCTCGACGCCGGACTGCTCGATCTCCTCGGTCACCCGCAGCGAGCCGATCAGCGCGTCGAAACCGGGACGATCATGCGCGATCAGCCGGGCGATCGCCTGGATCGGGATCAGCACAGCCATGCAGGCAAACCACACCAGCCCGACGCACCAGATCCCCTGCGGGATCACCATCGGCGTCTGCAGTTGCGACACTGATTTGGCGTTCAGAGCCCAGGATTGCGAAAGCGTGCCCCAGGCGAACCAGGCCAGCGCCACGGCGATCAGGGCTAGCGCCAGTGAGGCGAGGATGTCGCAGACGATGCGGAGCTTATCGGGCAGGGCGCCGAGCAGGATGTCGACGCGGATATTGGCCTTGGAGGTGACGGTGAAGGCCAGCCCCAGCCCGATGCAGGCCGCCAGCGCATAGCCTGAGATCTCGAAGCTCTCGACCATGCCGCGCTGGAACAGGAAGCGCGTGATCACGTCGATGGTGATGAGCAGGCTGCAGCCGAAGAGCACGACCGCGCCGGCGATCCAGGCCAGGATGCGCGAGATGCGCTGCGGCAGCGGCTCGTCGGGCAGAAGGCGGGAAATGTCGCTCATCGACGCGCCGGGGCGCGCGGGCGGGGGGTCGTCATCATCAAGGCCGGTCTCCAGGCGCCCGCTGCGCCTCGTCTTCGCATGTGACCACGCGTCAGGGTCCTGATGCAATAGTCCCGCCAGCGCGATGCCGCACCGCTCATGTGACGTAGCCATCGGCCTTGTCGGCGGCGGTTGCCGCGGGGTCGCGCTTGCCGGGGTCGCCATGGCCGCCGCCGCCGGGCGTCTCCATGCGGATGATGTCGCCGGCCTGCAGCACGCAGCCGATCGTCTTGGCGGGCAATGCGGTCTCATTGCCGTCGCGGATCAGGCTCAGGCGGCCGCCGCGTCCGGGCTCGCCGCCGGCCAGCCCGTAAGGCCGCGAGGCGAAGGCGTCGAAGGAAGCGTTGAGCAGGCCGTGCTCGGCGATGAAGCGCCATTCGCGCACCAGCCCCAAGCCACCGCGCATCTTACCCGCGCCGCTCGAGCCGGGCAGGAAGCCGTAATGGGTGAAGCGCAGCGGGAAGATCGCCTCGATCATTTCGATCGGCGTGTTCTGGCCGTTGTGGAAGCCGGCCGAGAGGCCAGAGGGGCCATCGGCCTCCGGATGGCCACCCCAGCCGCCGATCTCGGCGTCGAAATAGACCTGCCGGCGCCCGTCGGCATGGCGGATATTGACCGCGTGGTTGAAGGTCACGCCGTAATAGGAGGCGGGAATGCGCTCGGGGATCGCCTCCGCCAAGGCCTTCAGCACCGCGGTGGCTATCCGGTGGCCGGTCAGCATCCGCATCGAGACCGGCGCGGGAAACTGGGCGCTGACGAGGAGCCCATCGGGCGCGCGGACGGTGATCGGCCGGTAGCAGCCGGAATTGGCGGTCGCCTCGATGCCCGACGCCGCGATCACGGCGTAATAGACCGCTGAGCGGGTCGTCGCCATCGTCGCATTGATCGGCCCGCGTGCCTGGGGCGAGGACCCCGCGAAATCGACCGTGAGGCGATCGCCCGCGATCGTCAGGGTCACCGCGATGCGCTTCTGCCCCGCCTCCATGCCGTCGCCGTCGACGAAATCCTCCGCCTGGTAGACGCCATCGGGCAGTGCGGAGAGCGCGGCGCGCATCGCCGTCTCGGAATGGTCGAGCAGGGCTTCTCCGACGTCGCGCAACGTCTCGACGCCATAGCGCGCCGCGAGCTGCCGCATCGCCCTGGCGCCGACCTCGAGTGCCGCGATCTGGCTGAGGAAATCGCCGCGGAAGGTCTCGGGCTCACGGACATTCTGCAGGATCGTGGCGAAGAGATCGTCCTGCATCTCACCTTCGCGGACGATCTTCACTGGCGGCAGCCGCAGGCCCTCCTGGAAGATCTCGACCGCATGGGCGTTGTAGCCGCCCGCCGCGCCGCCGCCGACATCGACATGGTGGATCAGGACACAGGTGATGGCGATGCGCCGGCCCTCGATGAAGACCGGCTTGAAGGCGAGGAAATCGGGCAGATGCTGGCCGCCGCAATAGGGATCGTTGGTGACGACGACATCGCCCTCCTTCCAGCGCTCCAGCGGCAGATGGCGGGCGATGATCTCCTGCAGGCAGAGTTCCATCGAGTTGAGATGGACCGGCATGCGTGCCGCCTGGGCGATATTGCGGCCCTCTCCGTCGAAAACCGCCGTTGAATAGTCGAGCAGCTCGCGCACCGTGGTCGAGCGGCTGGTGCGCCAGACCGTGATCGACATCTCCTCCGCAGCCGAGACCAGCGCATGCGAGACGATTTCGAGGAGGACCGGATCGACCTTGTGATCGACCTTGCCTGCGACTTTGCTATCGATCTGGCTCATGACAGCGTCTCCCGGGTCGCGACGAGATCGCCCGAGGGGCGGACGACGACCCGCCAGCCGGCGGGAATGATCAGCGTGGTGTAGGCTTGCTCGATGATGGCGGGGCCGTCGACGACAGCGCCGGCGCCGAGCCTGCCCTGCTCGTGCACCGGGGCTTGCGTCCAGGCGCCGCCGAGATGGACCTGGCGTTCGCGCGCGGTGCCCGCCTCGCCGGCCTGCGGCGCGCTTGCGGTCGCCATGCCGCCCAGCAAGCCGACCGCCGCCAGCCGCATCGTCACCAGTTCGACCGTCTCCTCGGGATCGTCGAAGGAAAAGCGCTGCCGGTGCGCGTCATGAAAGCGCGCGCAAAGCGCGGCGAGCGCCGCATCGTCGCGCGGAACGTCCTCCAGCGGCACCAGCAATTCGAAGGCCTGGCCGCGATAGCGCAGATCGGCGGCGAGCTCGAGGCGCCTTTGCGCGGCGGGCAGGCCGTCCGCCGCCAGCAGAGCCTCGCCCTCGCGCAGCAGTTCCTCGGCGAGCGCCGCGAAGGCCGGACCCGCGCCGGCTTTCAGCGGCAGGACGCGGGTGCGGGCGAGATCATGGACGATGTCGGATTGCAGGATGCCATGGGCCGAGAAGGTCGAGGGATCCTTCGGGAAGATCACCGTCGTCATGCCGAGCTCCTCGGCGACCTCGACGGCATGAAGCCCACCGGCCCCGCCGAAGGACATCAGCGCGAAATCGCGCGGATCGAGCCCGCGCTCGAACAGCGAGAGCTTGATCGCACCGGCAAGCTTGGCAACGACCACGGCAAGGATACCGGAAGCCGCCCGATCGCGGTCGAGACCGAGCGGGCCGGCAATGCGGGTATCCAGCGCCTGGCGGGCCCCGTCGAGATCCAGCGCGAATTCGCCGCCGAGGAAGGTGAGGGGGTCGAGCCGCCCCAGGATCAGATTGACGTCGGTGACGGTCGGCTCGGTGCCGCCGCGGCCATAGCAGACCGGGCCGGGCCTCGCGCCGGCGCTGCGCGGGCCGACCTGGAGGCGCCCGGATGCGTCGAGCGAGGCGATCGAGCCACCGCCGGCGCCGATCGTGCGCATGTCGACCATCGGCACGCGTACCGGCAGGCCGTCAATGTCGCCCTGCGCGACGACGGCCCGCCTTCCCTCGCGGATGACCGCGACGTCATAGCTCGTGCCGCCCATATCGACGCCGACGACATGGGGGAATCCGAGCTCACGGGCGACGCCCTCGGCCGCGAGCACGCCGCCCGACGGCCCCGAGAGCAGGAGTTTGACCGGCGCCTCGCCGGCCGCGTGCGGCGTGGTCGCCCCGCCATTGGACTGCACGAGATAGAGCGGCGCCGTCAGCCCCTCTGCCGCGATGCGCGCCAGCAGCGCGTCGATATAGCGCCGCACCACCGGGATCAGCAGCGCGTTGAGCACCGTCGTCGAGGTCCGCTCGAATTCGCGGATCTCGGGCGAGACCTCATGCGAGCAGGAGACCGCCAGATTCGGCAGGCGTGCCTGCAACCGCTTGGCGATTGCGATTTCATGGGCAGGGTTGGTGAAGCCGTTGAGGAGCGCGACAGCGCAGACGCTCGCGCCCGAAGCGGCGACCTTGTCGATCGCCGCCTCGACGCTGGCCTCGTCGAGCGTGGTCAGCACCTCGCCGCCCGGCCCGATGCGCTCGACCACGCCGAAACGTCGCCGGCGCGGCACGAGCACGGATTGGGGTTCCGGCTTGAGGCGGTAGATCTCCTTGCGGGCGTGCCGGCCGATCTCCAGCACGTCCTCGAAGCCGGCCGTGGTGATCAGCGCGCCCTCGGGCAGGTTGCGGGTCAACACCGCATTGGTCGCGATCGTCGTGCCATGCATCAGCAAGGAGACATCCGACAAGGCGAAGCCGAAGCGTGCAGCAGCGCCTTTGATGGCGTTCATCAGACCCAGCGACGGATCGTCGGGCGTCGTCGCCGATTTGAAGCTTTGCGTCTCGCCGCTGGCTTCGTTGAGGTATTCGAGGTCTGTGAACGTTCCACCGATGTCGACGGCGATGCGGATTCGCTTGGCCTGCATGAATTCCAGGATCCGGAAGTGAGAGTGGCTTAACTAGAATCGTCGCATATGTCGCTCAGGCGGCGGTCGAGACCTATGGCTGGTTAGGCCCCCGCAACCGTATCAAAACCAACCCGTCGCAAAAAAGCGGCGGGTTTTCTCGTTCGAACCGCAAGCCTCGACGCTTGGTCCGTTGCGCTTGTGTACAGACATGCCAACCCATGCCTATTGGCGGAAGATGTCATGACGAACGCTCCGCGCAACCTACCCGCATCGACACCGATATAACAAACATCGCCGCGATCGACGAAGCGGCTCGGGCCGCCGGAGGGTTCCGTCGCGGCGGAGGACAAGGCGCAGCAGCAGGCTCCGAAGACTGTCAGAACCGCCAGATCAGCGGCACGTAGAACACCGCCATCACGAAGAACCAGATCATCAGCGGCAGGCCGAGCTTCCAGTAATCGCCGAAGGCGTAGCCGCCGGGGCCCATGACCATCAGGTTCGTCGAGGTCGCGATCGGCGTCATGAAGGAGGCCGAGCCGGCGATGCACAGGCTCATCAGGATCGGTCGGGGCGAGACGCCCAGGCTGGCGGCGGCCGCCATCGCGATCGGGATCACCAGCATGGTGGTGGCCGTGTTGCTCATGATCTGGCCGAGGCAGGCGGTGAGCAGGAACAGGCCGGCGAGGAAGACCGTCGGCCCGCCGCCGCCGGTCAGCGCCACGAGCTGGCGCGCGACGAGATCGGCCGCGCCTGACTGCACCATTGCGATCGAGAGCGGCATCATCGCTCCGATCAGGATGATCGTGGTCCAGTGGATCGCGCGATAGGCCTCCTCGACCGAGAGGATGCCGGCGCCGATCAGCGCCAGCGCGCAGATGAGCGCGGCGACCGCGGGCGGCACGAAGCCTGTCGCCAGCAGCAGGACGAGTGCGCCGAGCGCAGCCAGCGCGACGCCGGCGCCTGCGCCCATCGGCACCGCCTGGCGGCGGACGAGGTCGGGTGAGTTGACGACCAGCACGTCCGGGTCGGCCAGCCTCAGATCGAGCGCGCGCCAGCTTCCTTTCAGCAGGATCGTGTCGCCGGCCCGCAGGGTCGGCGATTCGATATCAAGATCGACGCCCGCGCGCTGCACCGCCAGCACGATCAGATCGCCGCTTTCGGTGGTCATGCCGGGATGCATGGCCTGCCCGATCAGCTTCGAGCGCGGCGGGATCACGACCTCGGCGAGGCCGGTGCGCTGGTTCAGCAGCGCCCCGGCAGCGGCGCCGTCATCGGCCTCGTCGCGCGGTGCGAGATGCCGTTCCGCGCAAAGACGGGCGATGGCCTCGCCCTCGCCCCTGACCAGCAGATAATCACCCTCTTGAACAGCCTCCACGCCGCGCGGCCGGCCCGATGCGCCATCCAGGGCGGAAACGAGCTCGACCCTGCCATGGCGGGACAGGTCCAGCTCCGCGGAACCCAGACCGACCAGATCCGAGCTCGCCCGCACGCGCAGATGGAAGAAGCCGTCGGTGAGGCCGTAATGCTCGACCAGGGTCTGCGCATGCTGGCTGAAATCAGCCGGCAGCCTCGCATTGCCTTGCGCCGGCAGCAGGCGCTTGCCCAGGAGCAGGATGATCAGCATCGTGCCCGCGAGCAATGGCAGGCCGACGAGCGCGAATTCCGCGAAGCCGAAACCGGTGAGGCCATTGTCCTCCAGCGCCTCGGAAACGAGGATGTTCTTGGGCGCGCCGGTCAGGAGAATGTTGGCGCCAGCATGGGCCGAGAAGGCGAGCGGCATCAGGAGCAGCGTCGGCGATTGCCGCAGCCGGATCGCCGCCAGGACCACGACCGGCATCAGCGCCGCGACCGCGCCGCCGCCGCTGATCAGCGCGGTCAGCGCCCCGGCTGCGGCCATGATGATCACGAGCAGGCGGTTCTTGCTCTCGCCGGCTTTGGCGATCAGGATCTGCCCGGCCCAGGCGGTGACGCCGGTCTTGTCCAGCGCGGCGCTGACGATGAACAGGCTGGCGACGAACATCACTGCGCGGTCGCCGAACCCCGCCAGCGCCTGCTCCAGCGTGACGACGCCTAGCGCCCAGAGCGACAGGGCCGCGCCGATCGCCACCACCACCACCGGCAGCCGGTTCCAGGCGAAGAAGGCGATCGTCACCGCGACGACGAGGGCTGTGCTTTCGATGGCGTTCACGGGCGCGCGTCCAGGGCTTTGCTTCGGGGGTCCAGGCTGCCGGTCTTCATCTATGCCGCCAGCAGGAAGCCGCCGCCAAGCCAGATGACGAGGCCAAGAAGCACGAGCCCGGCCGCAGACCAGAGCCGCAGGCGCGAATCGAGCCGCTCGATCGCGGCTGGCATGCGGGCGAGGCGCGGGGCCTGCCGCTCCGCCAGCACCAGGATGTCGCCCTCCGGCACGCGTCCCGCCAGACCCGCGAAGCGACCCGCACCCATGAAGATCACGACCCCCAGCATCATCGGCCAGACGAGCTTCCAGAGAGAGGCAAGGCTCCAGGCGCTGGCGAGCGCATCGCCCGACAGGGTCGGGTATAGCCACCAGGGAATAACGAGTGAGGCGGCAGCGACGATCAGGAACGGCAGGGTTTCGGCCGGCGGGGCGCTCGCGCCCGGGTTGTCCGCCGTCTCGCGCGCGATCACGGCGATGAAATGCAGCATCAGCATCGTGCTGCCGGCGGCCGCGAGCGAAACGGCGATGCTGAGCAGGCCGTAACCCAGCATCGGCTTGACCGCGAGCTTGGCGAGCGCGCCGCTGGTCAGGGGCAGGCCGGCAAGACTCAGCGCCAGTAGCCCGGTGATCAGCAGTACCGGGCGCCGATGCGCCCCGCCGCAGGCGAGGGCGATGCCGACCGCCAGAAACAGCCCGCCTTTGACCAGCGTGTGATGCAGGCCGTAATAGGCCGCCAGTCCCGGTGCCGAGGGGTCGCCCGCTGCCAGCCCTGCACCGAGGATCGCGGCGACCAGACCCATCTGGCTGACGGTCGAATAGGCCAGGATCGTCTTGGGCCGCTGCTGCATCACGCCGAGCGCCGCGCCGCCAAAGGCGGTCAGAATGCCGACCGTGCCAAGTAGCCCGCCCCAGGCCGGCAATGCGGCCTCGAAGGGCAGGAAGCGGATCAGCCCGATCACGCCGGCCTTCACCAGCACGCCGCTGAGCACCGCCGAGGCCGGCATCGGCGCGGCCGGGTGGGCGAGCGGCAGCCAGACATGCAGCGGGATCAGCCCCATCTTGAGCGCGAAGCCCAGGATCAGCAACGCCACGATGCCGTCCTTCATCGGCGAGCCCGGCAGCGCCGCCACCGCATCGCGGATCAGCGGGTTGGGATCGGGCTGTCCTGCTGCCAGCATGACGAAGGCAAACAGCAGGAAGGCCTCGCCCAGCAGCGCGAGCACCATGTAGACGAGGCCGGCGCGCTTGGCGGCTGGGGTCTGCTCATGCGCGACGAGACCATAGGCCGAGAGGCTCGCCAGCGTGAACAGCAGGTAGAAGCCGGCGATATCGGCGACGATGAGGACGCCGAGGCTGCCCGCCAGCGTCAGCGGCCACCAGACGCAGAACCCCGTCAGCCCCGGCTTGCCGCGCAGATAGGAGGCGGCATAGGCCCCTGCCGCGCCCCAGAGCAGCGCCGCCCCGCCGAGCAGGATCGCGCCGGTCTGGTCGAGCGCCAGCGTCATCCGGAACGGCACGGGGAAGGAGACGCTTGTGCCAGCCGGCAGCCACCAGGCCGCCAAAAGGGCGGGCATAGGTGCAAGCCAGAGCAGCCCCGGCACCCGCGCCTGGAACGCGCGGGAGAGACAGCCAGCCGCCAGCGCCAGCGGCACCAGCAGCGCAGCGGCCAGCAGCAGCCCGGCGGCGCTCATGGCGACACCAGGGCGATGTCGGGCCGCCCGATCTGCAACAGGCCGAAAGGCGCGAGCGGCAGGAAGCCGAGCCCCACCGCCAGCACTGCCAGAACCAGCGGGATGAGCTCGAGCCTCAGCGGGATCGGCTTGCGCAGCAGCAGCGGCTGCGCCGGTGTAGCGAGAGCCCGGTCCATGACGCGAAAGACATAGCCGCCCGCAAGAAGCCCGCCGGCCAGGATCGTAAGGGCGAGCCAGAGATGCCCGCCGATGGCGGCGGCCGTCAGGAGCAGGCATTTCGCGATGAAGCCGCCACTCGGTGGAATGCCCATCAGCGACAGCCCCGCCAGCCCGAAGGTTGTGGCAGTCAGCGGCAACACGCGGCCGAAGCCGCCGAGATCGCGGATGCGGTCATGCCCGATCGCTTCCGCAACGATGCCCGCCGCCATGAACATCGCCGCCTTGGCGAGCGCATGCGAGGTGAGCTGCAGCGCTCCGCCGGTCCAGGCGATCGTGCCCCAGGGGGCGGTTCCGTCGCCGACGCCCGCCAGCGGAAAGACGATGAAGAGATAGCCGATCTGCGCCACGGTCGAATAGGCGATCATCAGCTTCAGCCGTTCCTGCCGCAGCGCCATGACGCTGCAGAACAGGATCGACGCCGCGCCGAGCACCGCCAGCACCTGCCCGGCGACGGCGGCCGCGCCCGGCGGGGCGATGTCGACGACGAGCCGCAGGATCAGGAACACCGGCGCCTTGATCACCAGCGCCGAGAGGACCGCGCTGGCGGCGGCCGGCGCGCCGGCATGAGCCGGCGGCAGCCACAGATGCAGCGGAAACAGCGCCGCCTTGGCAAGCAGACCGGGGATCATCAACGCCAGCGCGATGGCCATCGCCGGGCCGTGCTGGCCGGCACTCGCAATCAGACGGATGTCGAGCGTCCCATAGGCGCCGTAGAGGAGCCCCGCGCCGAGCAGATAGAACATCGAGCCGAGCAGCGCGAACATCAGATAGCGCAGCGCTGCGGCCATCGTCTCGCCGCGCCCGTCCAGGCAGACCAGCGGCACGGCGGCGAAGGTCAGGAGTTCGAGCGCGACATAGAGGTTGAACAAATCCTGCGAGACGAAGACGAGGTTGAGCCCGCTCCACAGCCCCATCAGCAAAATCCAGAAGCTCGTCGCCAGGCGGCCGTCGCTCGTCGCGAGGTCGAGCCCGAAGAGTTCGCGCGCGAACAGCCCCGTCGCCGCCATGACGACGGCGGTGACCGCCAGCATCATCACCGACAGCCCATCGGCGCGCAGCGCGATGCCGAGCGGCGGCTGCCAGTTGCCGATAACGTAGATCAGGGCCGTGCCGCTGCGGACCAGCTGGAGGCCGGTCGCGAGTGCGACGACGAGGCCGAGCGCCAGGGCAATCAGCGCCACCCGGCGGGTGTGGCGCGGGCCCAGAACCAGCATCGCCAGCGCCGCCGCCGCCGGCAGCATGACGGCCAACACCAGCAGCAGGCCACCCGATGTCGCGGCATAGGTCGGCGTCACGGTTCGCTCCGTGGCGGCGCGGCGGGCGCCTCGAACGTGGCGCTTCCCGTCAGCGAGGCCAGCCGCCGCAGCAGCGCGATCGCCAGCGCGGTCGCCGCGAAGGCAACGACGATGCCGGTGATCACCATGGCCTGCGGCACCGGATCGCCGCCGAGCTCCATCGCTGCGCCGCGGCGCGCCACTGCCCCGAAAACGAGGAAGATGCCGGCGCCCAGGATGTTGAAACCGATGATCCGGCGCAGCAGATCGGGATGGCTGACGATGCAGAACAAGCCGATGCCGACCAGCGCGGCGCCGCACAGGCCAAAAAGAGATGCGGATGTCAGGGCCATCGCGCTCATGGTTCGGGTGCCCTGTCCGGCGGGCCGGCGACGAGAAGGGCCAGCGTACCGGCGATCGAGAGCGTCAACGCCGCCTCGATGCCGACGATCAGCGGCTTGGCGATGGCCTCCGGATAGGACAGGAACCCTTGCGCGACCGCGACGCCAAGGAAGCCGACCAGAACGAACAGCGCCGGCCCGCCCGCGAGCATCACCCGCAGCGCTCGCGCCTGCGTCGGTGGCGCGGGGCGCAGCCCCGCCAGCATGACGAGCAGCGCCATCGCGGCCAGGATGGTGCCGGCCTGGAAGGTCCCGCCCGGGAGATCCGCGCCGACCCAGACCTCATAGACCGCGATCAGCACGCCGAAGGGGGGCAGCACCCGCGCCAGAAAGACCAGCGGCTCCGGCACTACGGCCGGCTGAAGTTGCGAGGCCCCGCCCCAGGCGGCGTCGCGGCTCAGCGACCAGACGCCGACCAAGGCGAGGATCAGCACAATCTTCTCCAGCAGCGTGTCGATGGCGCGATAGGCCAGCAGCACGGCGGTGACCGGATTGCCGAGCCCCGTCGTCTCCAGCGACGCGACCGCCTGATGCGCGAGGCTCGGCGCCGGTTGGGGAAAGGCGAGCACGACCGCCGTCAGGGCCAGAGTGACGAGGCCGCAGGCGATCGCCGGGACGAGCCAGCGCCGTGGCTCGGGCGCAACCGGAGGCGGGGGCGCGGCATGGCGGGCCAGATGGGCATGCGCCCGCAGCAGCAGCATGCCGGTCAACCCGCCGCCGATCGCGGCCTCGGTCAGCGCGACATCGACCGAGGCCAGCCGCGCCCAGCCGATGCCGAGCAGCAGGCCAAACGCGATGAAGGCGAGGATCGCGCCGCGGCCATCGCGGGTCACGACGACATGCAGCGCCAGCGCGATCAGCCCCGCGACCAGCGCGATGTCGAAGAGAAGGCTGATGGACCAGAAAAGGCTCATGCCTGCGGCTTCCGGCGCGCGGCGATGCCGGCGATCAGCTGGCTCGCGGTGGCGGCCGAGAGCTGCGCCAGAAGCCAGATGCAGATGAGCTTGACCCCGCCCATCAGGCTCGCCTGCTGCGGCAGCAGTCCGAGCACGATCAGGCCAAGCCCCAGACTGTCGGCCTTGCTCAGCGCATGCAGGCGGCTGAGCGTATCGGGAAAGCGCAGCAGCCCGAGTGTTCCCGCCAGGAACAGGATGGCGCCGGCAACGGCGCAGACCAGAGTGAACGCGTCCGCCAGCCCCATCACGACGGCTCGTCCGGTTTCGCGATCCCGTCGTTTGGTTCACCCTCCCCCAGCGTGAACGCGGCACAGGAGAACGCCGACAGCAGGACCAGCAACAAGGCGACATCGGCGAGCGCCGGCTGCGCGGTGGCCGCGCCGAGCAGGAGCAGCGTCGCGCCGCCGCCCGTTCCGAGCAGCTGCACCGCCATCAGTTTTTCGATCGCGATCTCCGAGCGCAGCACGATCGCGAGCCCAGCCGCGCCGACCAGCAGAACGAAGAGGGCAATGAGGGTCAGGCTCTCAGCCACCAGCGCGCACTCCCGGCAGGATGCGCAGGAACGCCGCCTCGTCGGCCGCAAGCTCGGCCGTGACGGCTGCGTCGCTGTCGAGGCAATGCACCAGCATGTCGCCGCTGGTCGCGCAGGACACGGGCAGCTTGCCCGGCTGAAGGCTCATCACCGCGCAGAGCGCGCTCTGCGCCAGACCGGGCCGCAGGCTCGCCCGATAGGTCACGAGACCGGGCTTCATGACGATGTCGCGGGCAAAGGCGCGCCGGGCGACATCCACCCCCGCCACCACCGCCTGCGGCAGGAAGCGCAGGATGAAGCGCAGGAGCCCCGTCAGCGACAGCCGTCCATCGATTGGCCAGAGCGGGATGCTGGCCCATGCCGCCGCCACCCCTGCGACAAGGCCGACCGGCATGTCCTTGGGCGCCGTGCCGATCAGGACGAGCCAAAGCAGAAAGAAGCCGATCCCGCGACCCAGAAGGGTCCCCATCAGCCGAGGCGACGTCACCAGGCTGCTCATGACAAACGAGCCTTGCCGATCCTGTGACGTCGCGAGGCTGCGAGCCTGCCGTGCCAGCGAGCAGAAGAAAGCAAACGACGAGATGACAATAAACAGCGCTCACTGGCGCTGCGATGTCTTTCCAGTTCCATTGGAAAGGGCCATCTCTTGTTCGATTGACAGGTATGATCTTGCTTTGATTATCCGCAATAAGGTAGCATCCGTATCCGTGTCGGGCATCTGCCGCCTGTCTCAGTTCTGTGCTGGCCGTCCCATTTTGGCGGGGGCCGATCTAGGTTTCGTCGATGCTCGCTGCCTGCCGTCTCGAAGAGTTTTCCCTCTGGCTACCGTGCCCGACGGCACTGCGCCAATGCTGATCGAGCCGCGACGTGGCGACGCCGAGGACGACGCGAGCAGTACCAAGACGCATTCCCTGCTCGCCATAGCCGGCACGCTTCTGGGCGAGATCAACCTGCCCAAGCTCGCGCTGGCCTGGATCATCCTGGTTCTGGTGCCCGGCATCCTGCTCGGCGTCGCGCCGCTGGTGGTGACTGCCTGGTATGACGATGTCGCCGACCGGATCCTGGCGCTGGCCGGCCTCGGGCCGATCCTGCTGCTGGGGCTGGTCGCCGCCATCGGCTGGTTTGGCCTGCGGCCCCTGTTTCGGGCTGCCGAACGCAGCTTCTGGTCGCTGATTTCGCTCGCGGTCCAGCCGGGCTATGTGCTGGCGCGGGAGGGCCTGCGCCATCTCGCCGAGCGCTTCCTCCCGCTGGATGCCAGCGAGGACCGCCGCGCACGCTTGCGCGGATTGACCGCATTCGCGGCCGGCCTCGGGGCTGCGCTTATCGCTCTGGCCATCGCGGCGGCCGTCTGGCCGGCGACGCGCTGGTCCGGCGAGATCGCCGATCTCGGCCAGCCCTGGCGCATCCTCGGCCCGTCCCTGGCCAATACCGCGGTCGTCATGAGCGCCTATTTCGCCGGCGCCGCGTTGGTCTGGGGCGTTGCGGATGCGAGCATGTCGCAGCCGCGCAATCTTGTGGACTTCGACGATCCGGCCCTGTCCTCGCAGGTGTGGCGCGTCGCGCATCTCTCCGACATCCATGTCGTCGGCGAGCGTTACGGCTTTCGCATCGAGAGCGGTCGCGCCGGCCCGCGTGGCAATGAACGCCTGCACGCCGCGCTGGAGCGGCTTGCGGGCATCCATGCCGCCGCGCCGCTCGATCTCGTGCTGATCACCGGCGACATGACCGATGCCGGCCGCTCGGCCGAATGGGCGGAATTTTTGGACGCTCTCGCCCGCTATCCCGAATTGGCCGCACTGACCCTGATCCTGCCCGGCAATCACGACGTCAACATCGTCGATCGCGCCAATCCAGCGCGGCTTGAGCTGCCCGGAAGCCCCGGCAAGCGCCTGCGCCAGATGCGGACGCTGTCGGTGACCGAGGCCGTGCAGGGCGGGCGCGTCCATGTCGTCGACAAGACGGCGGGGGTGATCGGCCAGACGCTGTCGCAGCATCTGGCGCCCCATCGCGCGGCGATCGCGGCCTTCGCCGATGCCGGGGGCTTGCGCCTGTCGCGTGGGCTGTCGGCGATCTGGGAGGCGTCCTTTCCAATGGTGCTGCCGCCGGCCGAGCCGGATGGACTCGGCGTCGTGCTGCTGAACTCGAATGCGGAGACGCATTTCTCCTTCACCAACGCGCTCGGTTTGGTCGCGGAAGAGGATATGCAGGCGATGCTGGTGGCGCTGGCGCAGTATCCCCGCGCGCGCTTCATCATCGCGCTGCATCACCATCCGGTCGAGTATCCGCAGCAGGCCAAGGCCTTCTCGGAGCGGATCGGCACCGCGCTGATCAATGGCAGCCGCTTCATCCGCCTGCTCAAGCCGCAGGCGCATCGGCTCGTCGCGATGCATGGCCATCGCCATATCGACTGGATCGGCCGCTGCGGCCCGCTGCGCATCGCCTCGGCGCCATCCCCGGTCATGGAGGCGACAAATGACGAGCCGACCGCGTTCTACATCCACCATCTCGGCGCGGGCGCCGATGGCAGCCTTGCGATGATGGCGCCAGAGCGGGTCGAGATCCGGCCGACCGCCGGCGCTTGAAGCGATGTGTTTAGGCTCGCTCCGTCAGACCTTGACGACGTCGATGGCCGGCACCGGCTCGGGGGCCCCCGCGCCGAACAGTTCCGCGACCCAGAGGCTCGCGGGATGCTGGGCGCAGAAGGTCAGCAGCGCGATCGTGACGGGTACGCCGATGAAGGCCCCGAACACGCCCCAGAGATAGGCCCAGAAGAACACCGCGAACAGCACCAGCGTCGGCGACATCGAGAGCGCGCTGCCGGCGACGCGCGGCTCGATATAGCTGCCGACGACGAACTGGATCAGGTTCAGGCAGGCGAAGACTGCCACCACCGCCTCCCAGGAGCCGAACTGCGTCATCGCGAACAGCGTCGGGAAGACGGTCGCCACCAGCGGCCCAAGGAAGGGGATGTAGTTCAGCGAAAACGCGATGAAGCCCCATTCCGCCGCCAAAGGCAGGCCCACGATCGTGGCAAAGCCCCAGACCAGCAGGCCGGTGATCACGCTCATCACGGTGCGCACCATCATGTAGCGATGCAGCTTGTCAGCGGTCTGCATGCTGCCGCGCAGCAAGACGTCGCCGACCACGCGGTTGCGCATGGCCCGGAGCTTGCGGCCGAAATCCTCGACCTCGAGCAGGCCGAGAATGACATAGACCAGCACCACCAGCCAGAAGCTCATCGTCGTGTTCAGCCGTCCGCTGATCGTCTGCGCCATGCGCAGCATCCAGGCGACGTTGAAATTCTCCGCCCAGAGCCCGGTCACGGCGATGCCATGACCCTCCAGCCAGAGCGTGGCTTGGTCGTAGAACTGCTGGAAGCGGGCCGCATCGGCGGCGATCCACCGTCCGACGCGGCCAAACGCCCAGACGATCAGCGAACCGAAGGCGACGAAGGCCAGCACCATCACCACGATGCTGATCGCCAGCGCCAGCATGTGCGGCAGGAAGCCCTGCAGGCTGCGCTGCAGCGGCCAGACCAGCGCGATGATGAACAGCGCAAACGCCACGGGTGCGAAGACGGAGCTGGCGATCGACAAGGCCGCGACCACAAGGATGATCGCGATCAGCACCTGCGCGCCTTGATGGATCCTGCTGGTGGGCATCCCGCTCACACGCCCTGCGTCAGTTCATTGAGGTCGAGCGTCGAACGCTGGCCGAGATCGTCCCTGTGCGCGCGGTAGAAGGCTTCCGCCGACTGCCGCCCCTCGGTGCGCAGCATGGTCAGGAACTCCCATTCCGCGTTGAGCTTCGAGGAATAGCCGAGCTCTGCCATCCTGTCGCTGGTGACGCGGTGGAGCCGCATCCCGGCCCAGCGCGCGCCCTCACGGTCCTTCGGGTTGGCGCTGTTGCGCAGCAGCGCCATCATCCTGAGTTCCTTCAGCAGGACGCTGTTGAACGAGACCTCGTTCAGCCGGTTCAGGATGTCGCGCGCGGTCGTCGGCGTGCCCGGCCGCTCGACCGGGTTGATCTGGACCAGGATGGTATCAAGCGCGTCGCTCTCCTGAATCAGCGGCGTCATCGTCGGGTTGCCGGAATAACCGCCGTCCCAATAGCCGTCGCCGTCGATCTCGACCGCCTGGAACAAGGTCGGCAGGCAGGCCGAGGCCAGCAGCACCTGCGGCGTGATCTCTGCGTTACGGAAGACGCGGCCGCGCCCGGTGCGGACATTGGTCGCGGTGACGAAGAGCTTGATCGGCCCTTCCGCCAGCGCCTCGAAATCGATCACCTCGGCCAGGATGTCGGCCAGCGGGTTCGCCCCGCCGGGATTGAGGCTGTAGGGCGACACGACGCGGGACATCATGTCCATGGCGACGAAGAGCGGCGAATTGTCGAGCGTCCAGCGCCCGAGCAGGACATCGAGCGGGCTGCGTTGGAACGGGCTGAAGCGCGCGGCCTCCGAGGTCTTGCGCCAGAACGCCTCCAGCGCCAGCCTTGCGCCCTCGCGGCCGGCCTTGGCGAAGCCCGAAGCCAGCACGGCGGCGTTCATCGCGCCGGCCGATGTGCCGGAGATCGCGCTGATCGTCAGCCAGTCCTCCTCCAGAATGCGGTCGAGCACGCCCCAGGTGAAGGCGCCATGCGCGCCGCCGCCCTGGAGCGCGAGATCGATGGTCAGCGGCGTGCGACCGTCGAGGTCCGCCCCGCCGATCGCCTCTTTCGTCTTGGCAGCCTTGCTCACCTGTCACCCCCGCAGCGTTGCATCACGGCCCGATCATGTCGATTTCACCAGGCCGGAAAAGCCCGCGACCGCCAGCAGGCTGAGCGCCCACCCGATGATCGCCTGGAAATAGAAGTAGTTGATCGCGACCCTGCCATGACGGCCGATCGGATCCGGCCGCCAGAAGGATTTCTGGCCGAGATCGAGCACGGGCAAAAGCGTGTCGAGCGAGTAGAACCAGGGGTTGAATGCGGGGTAGCTCGAGGCTTCGCCCTGCTCGCGATAGCAGGCGAGCTGCGTCTGGCCCGGCGCCGCGCGTCCTGGCGCGGCTTGCGGCGGCGCGCCGAGCAACCGTTGCTGCGTGCGCTCGACGCCGCATAGCGTCCATTCCGGCGCGCGCAGCACGACGGCGCTGTTGGGCTTGAAGGCCCCCGCCGCCTCGGCCATGCCGAAGATGCCGACGCCCAGGAGCCAGAACAGGATCAGCCAGACGAAGGCGAGCAGCGGCTGGCGGCCATAGACCAGCGTCGCGGCCAGGAAGCCGTCGGTCAGCGTCAACGCTGCGCGCCAGAGTGGATTTTTCGCCCGCGCCCGCCGCGCCCGCCGCTGCAGCCGCTCCTTGACGATCAGGACGGCGCGCGCATCCTCGCCATGGCCCATCTCGCGGAACACGGCGGCGAGCTGCTCGTAGGGCTGCGGCCAGAAATCCTCGCCCCAGCGTTCGGGCGCCTGGCGCGAGAGCCAGTCGAGCCGGCTTGCCGCATCGACGGGGGCGGCGATGAAGGCGCCGTAGCGGCAGCGGTTGAGCAGCAGTTCACCGTGCGCCGGCCAGGACGCCACCTCGTCATGGATGGTGCCGATCGAGGCGCCGGTCATCGACAGGGCACCCGTGACGGACGCCTCGCCGCGCAGGAAGAAAGCGCCCTTGACCGACGCGCGGCTAAGGTCGAGCGCCATCGCGCCGGCGTTGTTCAGCGTCGCGCCGCTGCAATCGAGATCGCCGCCGGTCACGCAGGCGATAAGCCGCACCTCGCCCTCGGTCCGGGCCCGTCGCAGCACGACGCTGCCGCCGAACTCGGCCTCGGACCCATCGATGGCCAGGCTCTCGACGCCCTCGATCAGCGCACCGGCGCCATCGAGATCGGCCGCGATCCGCGCGCCCGCCAAGCCGATCGAGCCGCGCAGGATCGCGCCCCGGATGAGGAGATTGCGCAGTTCGATCGCATCGGCGTCGATGGCATGGCCGCTGGCGACGCGGATCGTCGCGCCATCGCATTCAAGGTTTCCGCCCAGCCGCGACTGCGCGATGGCGATCTCGCCATTCACCTGCGCGCCGCGCAGATAGACGCCGCCACGCGCTTCCAGACGTTCAGCCTCGAGCCCGGGCAGCGAGGACCCGTCGAGGAAGAGCCGGTTGATGATCGCCGCGCGCAGGATCGGCGTCGCCTCGAAATGGCAGTCGATCAGCCCGATGTCGCGGAAGACATGGCAGGCTTCGAGATCGAGCGTGTCGACGATCCAGGCGCCGGTGATGCGGATGCCCTTCTCATGGGGACGGCAACCCGGTTCGCCGCCGAGCATCAGGAACCGCAGAAAGGCGGCCCTGACGACTCGGCTTGGATCGGGGGCTGTCGGCCGGCTGCCGTCGCCGAGGCGGTCATAGGTGCCGCTGAGCAGCCGGGCGACGACCTCCTCCTCCGCCGGGAGCAGCGGCTGGAAGTCGGCGAGCCTGGCGGTCGCGAGCGCCCATTGCGTTCGCTCCGCCATCGGGCCGCCGGCTCCGGGGCCGATCATGTCGCAGCCGGCGTCACCGTCTCGCCAGGCGCCGCGGCGGCGAGCGCCTCGCGGAGCGCCGCTTCCTTGGTCTCGTCGAAGGAGGTGCTCATCAACGTGCCGCCGCTGCCGCGCAGATCGGCAAGCACCTTGTCGGTCGTCATTTTCCGGATCAGCAGGAACAGCCCCGCCGTGCCCGGCTGCAGCGCGGCGGCGGCGTCTTTCATGAACTGGTCGTTGATGCCGACATCGGTCAGCTTGCCGCCCAGCGCGCCCGAAGCCGCGCCCAGCGCCGTGCCCAGAAGCGGCGCCATGAAGATGAAGCCGATCAGCGTGCCCCACAGCGCGCCTGAGGCCGCGCCCGTCGTGGTCAGGTTGATCAGCTGGTTGAGCTTGATCTGCCCGGCCTCGTCCTTGACCACGACGACGGCGTCGCCGAGCTCGATCAGATATTCGCGCTGCATTGCCAGGATCTTCTGGCGGACCTCCTCGGCCTTCTGCTCGGTCGGGAAGGCGATGAAGACCAGATCGCTCATGGACGTTATCCTTGTGTTGAAAGGGACAGTCGCCGCGTCGGCGAAGATGCCGGTCGGCTCAGCCCGGCGCCCGGGCGGCAGTGTTCGCCGCGCTGGCACCGGGAGCCAAAGGCGCGACGCGCTGGCCGGGATGGAGCGCCTGGACGCCGCCGGCGACGATCGTCTCGCCGGGAACGAGGCCCTGCGACACGACGACATGGTCCGGGTCGAAGCGCAGGATGTCGATCGGGCGCAGGCTCACGGTCGATGTCGCGGGATCGACGATCCAGACCGCCGGCGCGGTGCCGGACTGGGTCAGGGCCTTGGCGGGGATCGACATGATCGCGGCCGAGGTCGTCTCGACCGAACCCACCACCGTCGAGCCCAGCCGCATCGCCTCAGGCGGGTCCTGCAGCCCGACCCTGACCTGGAAGGTCCGAGTCACCGGATCGGCCTGGGGCGCGATCTCGCGAATGCGGCCGATCGCGCTGATCCCCGGCGCCTCCGCCAGCCTGACGGTGACGAGAGGATCGCCAGTTTTGGCCTCCAAAAGCCGCGCTGGGACGTTGAAGACGGCGTCGCGTCCATCCTCGCGGGCGATCTGGACGATCGCCTGCCCGGGCTGGACAACCTCGCCGGGCTCGGCGCTGCGCGCGGTCACCACGCCGGCGACGTCGGCGCGCAGATCGGTGAACCCGAGCCTGTCCTGCGCCAGTTCGAGCTGTGCCTCTGCGGTCTCCAGCGCCGCCTGCGCGGTTTCCTGTGCCTTCTGGGCGGCGTCGAAGCGCGGGCGGGTGGTGAAGCCCTGGCCCATCAGCCGCTCCTGCCGCTCGAAGGTGTTGCGCGCGGTCGCGACTTCGCCCCGCGCCGCCTCCAGCGCGGCCCTGGCTGCCGTGACGGCGTTCGTCTCGATCGTCCGGTCCAGCTTGGCGACGATCTGGCCCGGCGTGATGCGGTCGCCGACATTGACGGGCCGCTCTGTGATCCGCCCCGCGATCCGGAAGGCAAGCGACACCGTTTTCTCGGCCTGGATCTCGCCGCTGAGTTCGACGCCGGCCGCGAGCTTGCTGGCCTCGACCATGACGACCTGGACGGGACGGCCGGCACTCGGGACCGCTTTTTCGGCATTGTCGCAGGCCGCGAGCGCGAGAAGGAGCGCGACGCTGCAAAGGCGGGGCGCGGATCGACCGTGATGACGGGTGACCATCGTGCTGAACCGGCGGCTCATCGTGCAGGCACTCCTGCCGTGACTGAATCGGGGCCTTTCGCCTTGGCTTCCGCGGCAGGCGAGGCGCCGCCAAAGACGGTGACATAAAGCACCGGCAGCAGGATCAGCGTCAGCACGGTGGCGACGAGAAGCCCGCCCATGATCGCGAAGGCCATCGGCCCCCAGAACACGGTCGGCGCGATGGGGATCATGCCGAGCACGGTCGAAATCGCCGTGAGCATGATCGGCCGGAAGCGCGTCGAGGCGGCGTCGAGCGCGGCCTGCGTGATGCTTTTGCCGTCGGCCCGCTCCGCCTCGATCTGGCCGATCAGGATCACCGCATTCTTGGTGATGATGCCGATCAGCGCGAGCACGCCGAGCAAGGCGACGAAGCCCAGCGGCTTGCCCGAAATCAGGAGGGCGCCGACGACGCCGATCATACCGAGCGGCGCGATGCTGATCACGATGGCGAAGAGCTTGAAGCTGCGCAGCTCCGCCATCAGCACGGTGAACATGATCAGCAGCATTACCGGCACGACCGCGATCACCGAGGCCTGCGAGGTCGCGCTCTCCTCGACCGTGCCGCCGGTGGCGATGCCATAGGCCGGCGGCAGCGTCTTGCGCAGTTCGTCGATGCCCGGCGCCAGCGCGCTGACCACCGTCTCGGGCAGGACGCCGGGCTTGATGTCGGAGGCGACCGTCAACGTCGGAACCCGGTCGCGACGCCAGATCAGCGGGGCGTCGAGATCGTAGCTGAAGGTGACGAATTGCGAGAGCGGCACCGAGCGGCCGCCGGGCAGCGCCACCTGCATCGTCCGCAGCGTGTCGAGCGAGATGCGGTCGGCGCCTTGGGCGCGCACAACGACATCGACGAGATAGATGTCGTCGCGCAATTGCGTCACCACCGTCCCGGAGACGACCGTATTGACGATGCCCGCCAGCGCCGCCGAACTGAGACCCAGCCGTCGCGCCTCATCCTGATCGACGCGCAGGCGCAGCTCGCGCGCGGGTTCGATCCAGTCGAAATTGACCTGGTCGGTGTGGGGGCTGGCGGCGACGACCTGCGCCAGCTTCATCGCGATGCTGCGGACCTCGGCGATGTCTGGGCCGGTGACGCGATACTGCACCGGCCAGCCGACCGGCGGCCCGAGTTCGAGCGGATAAACCCGCGCGATCAGATTGGGGAATTCGGTGGCGAGCCTGGCCTCGAGCTTCTTTTGCAGCCGGTCGCGGGCGGCGACGTCCTTGGCGACGATCACCGCCTGGTTGAAGAAGTCGTTGGGCAATTGCGCGTTCAGCGGCAGGTAAAAGCGGATCGCGCCGCGCCCGACATAGGTGCTCCAGCGCGCGACGTCGGGATCGTCCTTGAGCGCCGCGTCGAAGCGCTTCACCAGGGCCTCGCTGCCATAGATCGAGGCGTTCTGCGGCAGCTTCATGTCGACGAGCAGCTCGGTCCGGTCCGAGGCCGGGAAGAACTGCCGCGGCACCAAAGGCAAGGCCAGCATCGAGGCCACGAACAGCCCGATGGTGACGGCGATCGTCAGCCAGCGCACCCGGATCGCGCCGGACAGCATGGAGCGGAAGCCTTGTTCGACGCGACCAGGCCCGGCTGTCTTGCCGGTGGATTTGGGCGCCTTGAGCAGCGCCATGCCCAGGACGGGCGCGAAGATCACCGCGACGAACCAGGAGACGACCAGCGCGATGCTGACCACGGCGAAGAGCGAGAAGGTGTATTCACCAGCAGAGCTTGCCGCAAAGCCGATCGGCACGAAGCCCGCGATCGTCACCAGCGTGCCGGCGAACATCGCCACCGCGTATTTCTCGAAGGCGAAGGTCGCGGCCTTCTCCTTCGGGTCGCCGGCCGCCAGCCGCGTCACCATCGCATCGGTCGTCGTCATCGCGTCGTCGACGAGCAAGGCCAGCGCGATGATCAGCGCGCCCAGCGAAATCCGCTGCATGTCGATGTTGATGACGTTCATGATGGCGAAGACGACCGCGAGCGTCAGCGGAATCGACAGCGCCACGACGAGGCCCGGCCGCACGCCCAGGCTGATGAAGCTGATGACGAGGATGATCGCCACCGCCTGCCAGAGCGAGGTCATGAAGTCGTCGATCGCCTCATCGACCGTGACCGACTGGTCGGCCACCAGCCTCGGCTCGATGCCGACCGGCAGATCGGCCGTGATCCCAGCCATCGCCGCCTTGATATTGGCGCCGAGCGCCAGGATGTCGCCGCCCTCGCGCATGGCGATGCCGAGCCCGATCGCCGCCTGGCCGTTGACGCGGAACATCGGCTGCGGCGGATCTGCGAAGCCGCGCTTCACCGTCGCGATGTCGGCCAGCCGCACCATGCGGTCGCCCACCGGGAAATTGACGTTGAGCAGATCGTCTTCCGACTGGAAGGCGCCTGAGACCCGCAGCGAGAACTTCTCGTCCTGCGTCTGCACCACGCCGGCCGGCCGCACCACGTTCTGGGCCTGCAGCGCGCCCAGCAGAGCCGTGCGGTCGATGCCGAGATTGGCGAGTTCGCGCACCGAGAATTCGATGAAGATGCGCTCGTCCTGCGCGCCGATGATCTCGATCTTGGAAACGTCGGGCACCAGTAGGAGCCGCGAGCGGGCGGCCTCGACATGGTCGCGCAGTTCGCGGCCGGTGAACCCATCGGCGGTGAAGCCGTAAATGATGCCGAAGGTGTCGCCGAAGCGGTCGTTGAAGAACGGCCCCAGCGTACCCGCCGGCAGGGTGTGGCGGACATCGGCGACGAGGTTGCGGACCTTGAACCAGGTTTCCTGGACCTCGCTTGCCGGCACCGACTGCTTCAGATTGACGAAGATCGTCGTGCGGCCCGGCGTCGTGAAACTGCGCACGAAATCCAGGCCCGGCGTCTCCTCGATCTGCCGCTCCAGCCGCTCCGTCACCTGCTTGAGCGTGTCCTCCATCGTCGCGCCGGGCCAGGCGGCCACGACCACCATCGACTTGATGACGAAGGCCGGGTCCTCGTTGCGGCCGAGCTTGACGAAGGCGAGCACGCCGGCCGCCACCGCCACGATCATGAGATAGATCACAACCGAGCGGCTCTTCAGCGCCCATTCTGACAGGTTGAAACTCATTGTGTCTCGGCCCCGGACAGGCGCACGCGCTGCCCTTCCTTCAGGAGATTGGCGCCGGCGGTGACGACGATGTCGCCCAGCGCCAGCCCCTTGCCGACAAGCGCGGTGGCGGGATCGCGTGACACCAGATCAAGCTTGCGCAGCGAGACGGTCAGCGCGGTGGGATCGACGACCCAGACGCCGGTCGCCTGTCCTTGCTGCGTCAGCGCCGTGGCCGGGATCGCGATGCCCGACGCCTCGCCGCCGCGGATTGCGCCCGACACCGCGGTACCAAGCCGGAAGGAAGCCGGCGGGTCGGCCAGCCCCACGCGCACCCGGAAGGTCCGCGTCACCGGGTCGGCCTGCGGCGCGACCTCGCGCACATGGCCGCGCACGCTGACGGACGGATCGCTGGCGAGCGAGACGTAGACATTCACGTCGGCGGGGATGGCACGGATCGCATCGGCGGGCACTTCGAACACAGCGTCGCGCCCGTCGCGCCGCGCCAGTTGCACGATCATCCGGCCGGCCGCCACGACCTCGGCCGGCTCGGCGCCGACGCGCGTGACGATGCCCGGCGCATCGGCCTTGAGCGTGGTGAAGGCAACGATGTCCTCGGCGGACCTGACCCGCGCGCGGGCCGCCTCGACCTGGGCGCGCGCCGCGGTGCGGCCCTGCTCGGCGGCCTCGAAATCGGCCTGCGTGGTGACGGCGCGCGCCAGAAGGTGCTCCTGCCGCTGAAACTGATTGTCCGCCTTGCGCAGCGCGCCCTCGGCCGCCGTCAGCGCCGCCCGCGCCGCGCGCAGATCGTTGAGTTCGTTTTCAGGATCGAGCCGCGCGACGACCTGCCCCTCGGTGACGCTGGCGCCGACGCCGACGAGCCGCTCGGCCAGGCGCCCGCCGATGCGGAAGGACAGCGCGGCCTGGTCCTGCGCCTCGATATGGCCGCTGAAGCCGAGATCGCCGATCTGGCGCGGCGCCTCGATCGTCGTCGTGCGAACGGTGCGAATGGACGGAGCGGGCGCGGTTTCGGCCTCGCGCTGGCAGCCGCCGGCTGCGATGACCAGGGCGCCGAGGCACAGGGCAAGGGGCAGGCGCCTGCGCCGGATCCAGACACGCCCGCTCCGTTCGCCCCCGTCAGCGCTGCCGGCGGCGTGTGCCCGCCCGTCTTGCCGCGCAAACTTTCGCATCGATCGTCCACTCGCATCGTGACGGGCAGCGTCAGCAACAGACGAGGCGTCTTCGCCTGATCGCGCTCGACAACCGGCGTCGCGCCCCATGTCCTGGCATTCGGCGGAAAACTAGCAACAGCGACCCTGAGCCGGATCAGCCTAGAATCCCAAATCTGGGCTGTTCATCCCATTCTCCCGCCGGCGCTCGCAGGGGCAGGGACCGCGCGTGGGGTCCTCCGGCGCCAGCGGCGCGCGGCTGCGAAAATCCGTCGGGCTGCAGCCATATTCCCGGCGGAAGGCCCGGCTGAAGGTCGAGTGATCGCGAAAGCCGACCTGGTTGGCGATGGCATGGACCGAGAGCGGCTCGCCTGGAGCGACGAGCGACTGCCTCGCGAGCGACAGCCTTTCGCGGTTGATGAAATGGGCGACTCCTCCATCGCCATCGAGCAGGCGATAGAGTTTCGAGCGCGACATCGCCAGCAGCCGCCCGAGCTGTGGCGGCCCGAAATCGGGCGAGGCCATGTGGCGCTGAACCATCAGGCGCGCGCGCTCGACCGTGCTCGACGCCAGCCCCGGCGAAGCTTGGGCGGCAGCTTCTCCGACCGGCGCGATGCAGGCTTCGATCAGGGCACGCGTTGCGATCGCCAGCTTCTTGGCCTGGTCGGCATGGATATGCGGCGACTGGCTCGCCAACTGATGCATGAAGCCAGCCAGCAGGGCACCGGGCCCGATCCGCGTGTCGAGACGATGCACGGGCGCCGCCGTCGCGTTGAGACCCTCGAGCCACTCCCGGGGCATGCACAGCGCCAACCTCTCTTCGTTGGTCACGAAGCGATGCGCCGATTGTTCGAGCGTCGCCAGCGCCAGGCCGACGCGCGGCGAGACGATCAAAGTCGACCAGTCGTCCGCGCCTCCGCACAGCAGCGCGACGCAAGCCTGGCGCCGGGACCGCGGGGCGCGCAGCAGGCCCGAGACAGGCTGGCCAGCGCGCCGAACGTCGCGGATCAGGGTCAGATCGCCGAAGCGCCATTCGGTCGCGGCGCCCGGCTCGGCGGACATCCAGGGCGTTGGGGGAATGGGCGCCGGCGCGAGCTCTCGCATGAACATGTCGTGCTGCGGCGCGGAATTGTCGTGCAGTGCCGAATCGTCCTGCGGCATCGCGAACGGCGAGACGAAAGTTTCTGCAGCGTAACTGGACTGATCGGTTGCGGACATTGACATGGCCACCTCTGTGAGTGCGGATCGTCGCATGCGATGAGTCTTTTGGGCGTCCCGTATTGACGATATGAAAGATCGTCGGCCTAGCCTTGATGGTCATCAATATCTGAGAAACGGGCTCAAGCCCCGATATAACTCTGCGTCATCCCTAGCGCGTGGTGGCGGCGTCGAAGACGCGGATCGGCGCCGTAATCAGCAGCCCTGCTGCGGAACCGACGGTCTCGAGCGCCGTCGCCGTACCCGACACGTCCGAATCCGTGATGACCTGCCCCTCGATCAGCCGATTGCCGATCAGCTGGACGATCTCGGGGCTGGCGGCATAGGTGTCGTGATTGACGCGGTCGCCGGCCCGGACCGCGCTGATGTCGACCACGGTGATGCCCTTGAGGCCGGCCAGTTGCGACCGGTAGTCCTCCAGCGAGAGATCGATGGCGCCCAGCCGGATCGCGCCGCGCGCCAGGAATTGCGAGAGCTGCAGCGCCCGGTCGTTCTGCGACGCAAAGATCGTGATGCGCGGGCGGCGCGGCCCCATGACCTCGACCTGCCGCCGGAAGACGCCGACATCGAGATCGGGCGAGGCCAGGATCAGATTGTTGATCTTGGCCGGGACGCCGCCATTCTCCAGAGCGACCTGCTTGATGGCCTCGACGGCCACCCAGGCTCCCATCGAATGCGCGAGCACGACCACCTCGCCAACAGCCGGGCTTTTGGCCGCCAGCATCAGCACCTCGGCGAGATCGGAGCGCGAGTACGAGGCGTTGTCGAGATCCAGCCGATAGTCGAGTAATTGCCCGCGCGAAGGCCAGGAAAACAGGATCGGAGCCGCGTTGGCATCGGAATCATGGGTCAGCTGCGCGAAGCGGAACACGGCGCGGTCGAAGGGCGTGTTGAAGCCATGCACGAAGATGAAGGCGCGGCGTTTGCGCCCCCCAGCGGAGGCGAACCAGCGCGGCAGATCCGACTTTCGCAGCGAGGTCGCGGCAGTGACGGTAAAATCCGTCGCCGGGTTGCCCGGTGCCGTGCGCGGCAGCTGGATCGTCCCCGGTTCGCGGCCGCGCGGGATCGAGACGACGATGTTGCTGAAGGACACGCCCCGGCCGCGCGCGCCGTCATACAGCACGCCGGGCTCGTCCGAGACGGCCCGCGTCGTGGCGGTCAGCATGTCGACCTTGTCGGTCCCGGGCACCGGCGCCACGGTCTGGAGCAGGCCCCGGGGCGCGGCTGCACAGCCCGAGAGCAGAAGTCCCATGATGATCGCCAGGCCGGTGCGGGATGCGGTTCCGGTGCCGACCTTCATCGCAGGGCCGGCGCGGTCCGCGGCGAAAGGACCGGTGATCGGCCGGCCTCGGCATGCCGGGAAATCGGACAACGGTCTGTCGAACTGCCGCGCATTGTGACGGGCATCAGGCATCGCTCCGCAGTCGTCGCGACCGTGGAACCCTGCCTCGACCGGCTATCGCCGGTACCGACAAGTCCTCCGCGGCCGCCATGGCCAGATCGGAGCCCCCCTCCGACAGTTGCGTCAGGATAGTGAAGGCCGGGCAATACAGCAAGGTAAGCCCGACCTGCGGATTTGAAGCCGCATGTCGACGTGCTGTCGCCCCACAAAAGTGTCGCATTCTCGCCAAGTTTGGGACAGCCGGCCCAAGCTTTGGGATTCTGTGCCGATGCCCTCCCGGCGCAGCCCACTAAGTTCGGCTCCATGTCTCCGCCCGGCTCACCAATCGGGCGGACGCACCGTCATCGCCGGAGGGCCGCTTCCGGCTAGGGGAGAGAGCCGACATGGCCATGGCGAGCACCGCGCCCAAGACCACGATGCAGCGCTTTCTCGACGGGGTCGAGAAGGTCGGCAACATGGTTCCGCACCCGGTCGTGATCTTCCTGATCCTGATTGGCATCGTGATCGTGCTCTCGGCCATTTTCAGCCTGTTCGGCGCCCAGGTGTCCTACGAGCGCATCAATCCCGAGACGCACCAGATCGAGAAGGCGTCGACGGCGATCCGCAGTTTGCTCAACGCCGAGGGCATCCGGTTCATCTACTCCTCGCTGGTCCCCAACTTCATGGCGTTCACCGCGGTGGGCCTGATGATCGCCGCCATGATCGGCGCCGGCGTCGCGGAAGAATCGGGCCTTGTCACCGCCCTCATCCGCAAGCTGGTGATCATCTCGCCGCCCGCGGCGCTGACCTACATCCTGGCCTTCGTCGCCATCACCGCCAGCATCGCGGCCGACGCGGGCTATCTGGTGCTGATCCCGCTCGCCGGCATCGCCTATCTCGCCGTCGGTCGAAACCCGATGGCGGGCCTTGCGCTCGGCTTCGCGGGCGTGGCCGGCGCGTTCACCGTCAACATGCTCATCAAGCCGCTGGACGCCGTGCTCGTCGAGTTCACCAACGACGCCGCCCGTCTCGTCGACCCGGCCCGCACCATCGGCCTGGCCTCGAACGTCTGGTTCTCGTTCGCGTCGGTCATTGTGCTGACGATGACCATCGCGTTCATCACGGACAAGGTCGTCGGCCCGAGGCTGGGACCCTATGATCGCACCAAGGCAGCAGAAGGGACGACGACCGACCAGGCCGCGCTGTTGTCGGAGGCCGAATCCCGCGGCCTGCGCTTCGCCGGCTTCGGGCTACTCGGGCTGATCGCGGTATTCCTGCTGTTGACCGTTCCCGCCGGTGCGCCTCTGCGCAACCCAACGACCGGCGAACTGATCGGCAATTCGCCGTTCATGAACGGGCTGATCGCCCTGATCATGCTGATCTTCCTGACCAGCGGCTGGTGCTACGGCATCGGGGCCGGGACGGTGCGCACGCTGACGGATGTCATCGCGGCCATCGAGAAATCGATCAAGGGCCTCGGCGGTACGATCTTCCTGTTCTTCATTCTCAGCCAGTTCGTCGCCTATTTCACCTATACGAACATGGGCACGGTGATGGCGCTCAGCCTCGCCGGCGTGCTGCAATCGGCCAATATCGGCGCGCTGCCGCTGCTGCTCGGCTTCATCGTCGTCGTTGCCATCATCGATCTGCTGCTGACCGGGGCCATCGCCAAATGGGCGATCTTCGCGCCCGTCTTCGTGCCGCTGCTGATGAAGCTCGGCGTCGAGCCCGAAGCAGTGCTCTCGGCCTATCGGATCGGCGACAGCCCGATGAACATGATCACGCCGCTCAACGCCTATTTCGCGCTCGTGGTCGGCCTGATGCAGAAATACGACCGCAACGCCGGTGTCGGCACCGTGGTGGCGCTGATGCTGCCCTATCTGGCCGGCATGTTCGCGGTGTGGACCGCGCTCTTCGTGATCTGGAAAACGCTGGGATTGCCCTGGGGCCTGTGAGCCGCCGCGCCCAACCCTGAACAACAAGCCAGGCCCGGTCATCATAACGGGCTCTCAACTGGGATGGATGTCATGAGCAACGCCACTATTCCCCTCGATGTCGAGGCGGCGATCGACCATCTGATGAACTTCCTCTCCGTCGAGGGCGTCACCGGCGAGGAGGCCGCGATCGCGGCTGCCGTCAGCGAAGCACTGATCAAGGTCGGCGTGCCGGCATCCGCGATCCGCTTCGACGACGTCAATACGCGCATTCCGCTGCCGACGCAGACGGGCAACCTGATCGTCGAACTGCCGGGCACCAAGCCGGGCCCGCGCCTGCTGTTCTCGACCCATCTCGACACGGTGCCGCTCTGCGCCGGCGCCAAGCCCAGGCGCGAGGGAAACCGCATCGTCTCCGACGGCACGACGGCGCTGGGCGGCGATGCGCGCACCGGCGTGGCGCTGCTGGTGGTGGTTGCCGAGACCCTGCTCAAGAACAACCTGCCCCATCCGCCGATCACGCTGCTGTTCACGGTGCGCGAGGAGAGCGGTCTCCACGGCGCCCGCGAACTGAACCCGGCCGATCTCAAGAGCCCGGCGATGTGCATCAATGTCGACGGCCAGCTCGCCTCCGAGCTCATCATCGGCGCTGTCGGCCAGGAGAACTGGGAGGTCGAGATCACCGGCCGCGCCTCCCATGCCGGCGTCGCCCCCGACAAGGGCATCTCGGCGACGATGGTCGGCGCGATCGGGCTGGCCGAGGCCAGGGCCGCCGGCTGGTTCGGCAAGGTCGTCAAGGGTGAGGCCTTCGGCAGCAGCAATATCGGCATCTTCGGCGGCCGGGACGGCAAGCCGGCCGGCGACGCCACCAATGTCGTCACCGACTATGCCTTCCTGAAAGGCGAGGCGCGCAGCCCCGAGCTGAGCTTCGCCACCCAGATCGTCGACGGCTTCGAGGCCGCTTTCGCCAAGGCCCAGGCCGCGGTCACCGACCATGAGGGCGACACCGCGCAGGTGGCCTTCAAGCGCGCCGCGGCCTATCCGCCCTTCCGTCTGGACCAGGATTCGCCCGTCGTGAAGCGCGCCACCAAGGCGCTCGGACTGCTCGGCATGGAGCCGACCTACATCTTCTCCAATGGCGGTCTCGATGCGAACTGGCTCGATAAGGCCGGCGTCCCGACCATCACCATCGGCGCCGGCCAGGCCGAGATCCACACCATCAAGGAATTCGTGAAGCTCGACGAATACGAGAAGGGTTGCCGGCTCGGCATCCTGATGGCGACGCTCGAGGACTGAAGGACCGCTCGGGCGTTCGCCCGGTCGATGACGGCCCAACGAGGAGCTGACGCGTGAGCCCCATTGCCTATACCGCCTTGATCATCGCCGCGGCCGTCGTCCTGTTCGTCACGAACAGGGTGCCGGTCGTGCTGGTGGCGATGGGCACGGCGCTCTCCCTTTGGGCGACCGGCGTTTTGACCCTGCCGCAGGCGCTGGGTGGGCTCGGCGACCCGGCGGTGATCTTCATCGCCGCGCTGTTCGTCGTGTCATCGGGCCTCGAGGTTACCGGCGTCACCGCCTGGGCCGGCCAGCTCCTGATCAAGGGCGCTGGAGAAGACAGCCGCACGCGCCTGCTGCTGCTGACCATGGGCCTCGTGGCCCTGCTGACGGCGCTGATCAGCGTCAACGGCGCGGTGGCGGCCCTGCTGCCGGTCGTCGTGGTCATCGCGGTGCGGCTGAAGCGCAACTCCTCGCAGTTGCTGATGCCGCTGGTCTTTGCCGCCCATGCGGGCTCGATGCTGGCCCTGACCGGCACGCCCGTGAACGTGCTCGTCTCGGAAGCGAGCATGGATGCCGGCGTCGGCGGCTTCGGCTTCTTCGAATTCGCCCTGGTCGGCATTCCGCTGCTCGCCGGTTCGATGGCGATCATGATCCTGTTCGGCCAGAAGCTGCTGCCGGAGCGCAACGGCGCGACCATGCCGGCCGATTTTAGCCGCCATGCCAAGACGCTGGTCGAGCAATACGGGCTGGCCAGCGGCATCTACCAGCTGCGCGTGCGCGCGACCTGCCCCTATGTCGGACAACCGGCGGCGGCGATCGATCTGTCCGCCTATCCCGGCCTCCAGCTCGTCGCGATCCAGGAGGGTGAGAGCGCAAGCCCGCTGCGTCGCGACGCCATCGCTGAGGGCGACCATCTCCTCCTGCGCGGCGATGCGGAGGCGGCCGCCAACTTCGCCGCGACGCTGCATCTCGCCTTTCGTGACGAGAGCGCAGCATCGGGCGCAGGCGAGGAGACGCTGTTCAACCGGCGCTCGGGGCTGGCCGAGGTGGTCATCCCGCCGCGTTCAGGCTTGATCGGAGAGAGTGTCTTCCCCGGCATGGTCACGGACAGCGGCGATCTGATCATTCTCGCCGTGCAGCGCTCCGGCAACGAGATCGTGGGCGAGAACGCCACGACGCAGGCCGGCGCCATCGTGCTGGAGGCCGGCGACACCATGTTGCTGCAGGGCACCTGGAAGGCGCTCGACACCCATCTTGATGATCCCGACGTCCTTGTCGTCAGTTCGCCGGAACTGGTCCGGCGCCAGGCCGTGCCGATGGGCCCCGGCGCCCAGCAGGCCGTTATCATCCTGTTCGGCATGGTCCTGCTGCTCGCCACCGGCATCGTGCCGCCGGCGGTGGCGGGCCTGCTCGCGGCGGGCGCGATCATCCTGACCGGCATCATGACCGTCGAGCAGTCCTATCGCGCGATCAGCTGGACCACGGTGATTCTCGTCGGCGCGATGATGCCGCTCTCGACCGCCATGGTCGAAACCGGCGCGGCCAAGCTTCTGGCCGAGCGGCTCGTCGTCATGGTCGGCGATGCGGGGCCGATGGCGCTGCTGGCGGGCCTTTTCGTGCTGACGGCGGTGATGGGGCAGCTCATCAGCAACACCGCGACCGCGCTGATCGTGATCCCGATCGGCGTCGCTGCGGCCGCCAGCATGGGCATCTCGCCCAAGCCCGTGCTCATGAGCACGGCGGTGGCGGCGGCCGGCGCCTTCCTGACCCCGATCGCGACCCCCACCAACCTGATGGTGATGGGCCCGGGCGGCTATGCCTTCAGCGATTACTGGAAGCTCGGCCTGCCCCTGCTGATCTGGTTCTTCATCGTTGCGGTCTTCATCGTGCCGCTGATCTGGCGCTTCTGACAGGCGGGCCATCGACCCGCCGCGTTTTCGGGAAAGGAGACGACAATGTGGGTTCGAGCATGGCTTCTCGCTGCAGGGCTGGGCCTTGGGTATCTGTCGGCAGGTGACGCCGTCGCCGCGCCCGTGGCGTCGGTGCCTGGCGTGAGCGTGGATAGCGGCGTCGAGCAGGCGCAATGGCATCGGGGTCGCCGCTGCTGGTGGGAGACGCGGCGCTTTCGTGATCATCGCGGCCGCTGGCACACGCGCCGCGTCCAGGTCTGTCGTCGCTGATGGTGAAACCGCCGCGCGGCGATGCGATGATCGCCTCATGGTGCTTGTCGAATTATACGCGGCTGACCTTCATGGCGACTTCTGGGTTCGAGCCCGACTCTACGGGCCCGGCCCGCCGTCAGGCCAACTCCTCTGACGATACGACAAGGCGGCCCGGCAGTCCCTTCGCCACGCCATCGACCAGCGCCGCGGCGACGCGGGTGGCCTGGCTGATCCGCCATTTCGGGGGCAGGAGAGGTCCCATCACCTTGGCCACGAACAGGCCGATACCCTCGGCGGTCCTCGCCTCGGCGCGTTCGCCTCCCAGGAGGCCGGGGCGGACGATGACCAGGGACACAAACCCGATCGCCTCGATGTCGTGCTCGATCTCGCCCTTTGTCCGAAGATAGAAGCTGCGCGAGCCGGTATTCGCGCCCAATGCCGAGTTCAGCCCAAACCGAGTCGCCCCTCGATCGCGTACCGCGCGGGCGATGGCCAGCGTATAGCCATGGTCGATAGCGCGAAAAGCCTCGCGCGAACCCGCCTGGGCCAGCGTCGTGCCCAGCGTCGAGATCGCCGCATCGACCTCCCACCAGGGCGCATCGAGCGGCAGGGCGTCATAGTCGACGATCGGGTTCGACAGCTTGGGATGGGGCGCGAGCGGGCGGCGGGTCGGGGCCACCACCTGCACGAAGCGGTCGTCGGCCAGTAGGCGCTCGAGGACATGGCGGCCGACGAGACCGGTGGAGCCGGCAATGAGGATACGGGACATCGCTGCACCTTTCGAGTCCATGGTTGGCGAAGGACGGCTATCGCATCGCCGCCAACTCGCGGCTGCAGGCTTCGCCGACCGAGACGAGGAAGTCCATGCGCCCGGACTTCGCCCTTTGCACGGCGGCGACCACGTTCAGGCACCGTCAGCATGGCGCGGCCAACCTGATCTGGAGCCCGATGCCGGAACGCGATCTCGCGTGGAACTGCTTGACGGCCTGCGCGAGGACAAGGACGGCGCGATCGGGACACAGACGCGCCTTCAATCCTCGGTTACCTGCCGCTTCTGATCTCCGATCGTCAGAAGCGCGGTTCGGGCAGGCTTTCGACCAGCCGGCTCAGGCCATCGCTGTAGCGTTCGCGCAGATCCGCCCAGTAGGGATGCTGGGCGGTGAATTTGGCGAGCTGCCCGGCGATCAGGCTGCCGGCCTCGTAGCGCAGCAGGTCGATCGGCGGGGCGACCGAGAGGTTGCTGCGGATGGTGGCGTCGAAGGAGAGAAGGGCGAGCTTCGCCGCCTCGTCGAGCCCGCTGCGCGTGGTCAGGGCGCGGTCGAGGATCGGTTTGCCATATTTGGTCTCGCCGAGCTGCAGGAACGGGTTGCGGCTCGAGGCTTCCACGAAATTGCCAGCTGAATAGACCTGGAACAGGCGGTGGCCATCGCCGGCGATCTGGCCCCCGACAAGGAAGCTCGCGCTGGGATCGCCATAGGGCTCGACGAAGCTCCGGTTGAGCCGCATCACCTCGCGCAGCACGGCGCCGACGGTCTGCGCGACGTCGAACAGGCTGCGAGCGGCAAGAATGTCGCCGCCGGCGCCCTCCGTTCCGCCCTTGCCCGCGTTCTGCCGGATCATGCTGATCACCGCCTGGGTCGTGGCGAGATTGCCGGCCGACAGGATGGCGACGACGCGCTCGCCAGGCTTCTCGAACAGCGCCAGCTTCTTCACGGTCGAAATTTGGTCGACCCCCGCGCTGGTGCGGGAATCGGAGGCCAGCACGAGGCCCGTCGGCAGCCAGATGCCGAGGCAGTAGGTCATGGTCGCGTTCCCCCCCGCGATGAGCGGCGACTATGGCACGGTTCGGCCGCCGGCGTGACGCCGGATCTGGCCGCGCATGCTGCGAATGCTGGCGAAGCCGCAGCGCCGGGCGATTTCCTCGATCGGGAGGTCCTTCGTCTCCATTAGGCGCAGGCAGCGCTGGGTGCGCCGCTGCTGGATGAAGCGGTAGGGCGAGACGCCGACCTGCGCTTGGAACTGCCGCGCGAAGTGGAACAGGCTGAGCCCGGCGATCGCGGACAGCTCCGTCAGCGACAGGTCCTTGTCGAGATTGTTCTCGATAAAGGACAGCACCCGCCGCACCTCGATCCGCCGATAGGTCGAGCGTTCGCGGTGCCGGGCGGCGCAGCGCAGCAAGCTGCCCGCGAGATGGGTCACCGCGCTGTCGAGGAAAAGCCGCGACGCGTCGTCGGTGCGAGCCAACTCGATCCAGAGCGACCGGCAAGCCGCTTCGAGGACGTTGTTCTTGAAGTAATGGCCGATGAGGGGGCGCAGTGCCGCCTCCTCATGGGCGAAGAGCTCGTCGTCGAGATCGGTCAGTAGACCGCCACTCCAGGTCAGGACCAGAAGCCGCGTCGGCCCGGCGATCTCGTAGCGCACCTCGGTACCGGGCGGCACCAGCAGGAAGTCGCCGCGGCTGCGCGGTCGCTGCTTCCAGCCGTCGCCATAGTCGAAGCGGGTGGGACAGGCCGCCTTCAGCGGCAGGCCGAGGACCCAGTCCGTGCTGGCGATGTCGGTGAAGTCATGCGGCTGCTGATCGACGACGAAGCCGTGGAACTGGCTCCAGAGATGCGTGCGGTGCTCCTGGGGAAACTGCGAATAGCCCGAGGACCGGTAGAAATCCGCGAAGGAGCGTCTCGGCCGGCTCGGGCTGGCGATGGCGTGCGTGGTCATCGGTCCTCCTTTCGCCTTGAGCATGGCGCAGCCGCTGCACCGCAAAAAGAGGCCTTCGCGGCCCGCGACGGCCTCTTGCCGGGTCCGCGCAAGCGTTCACCGCAAGATCGCGCCCTGGCGTCATCGCAAGATGATTTGTCCTCGACTAGCCTTTCGCAAGTGCAAACCCTGTAGCCCAACAGCGAAAGGTGCGGATGTGAAGTCTGATCCCGCAACCGTGTTCGGTATCGCGCGCCAGATCCGTGGAGCGGCGGCATGATCGACGCGTTCGGCTCGCAGCACGCCGTCGATCATCCGGTCGCCGGCCACGCCTTCGCCGCTGCGGTTGCTGCCCTGGCCGGCCACCGGCCCGATGTGGGCGCCCATCTCGAAGCCGCGCTGGAGGCTGAGCCCGCCTTGACGGCGGCGCATGCGCTCGCCGGCATGGCCGGCATCGTCCTGGCCGGCCAGGACAACCTCGCCGATGCCGCCATCCGCCTGCAGCGGTCGCGCGCCACTCTTGGGCGCAATGGCGGCGGGACGGCATTCGAGCGGGCTCTGGTCGGCGCCCTGGACCATGCCGTCGCCGGTCGGCTGCGTGCGGCGGCCGATGTCCTCGACGATTTCCTCTACCGCGATCCCAACGCCTTCCTGGCCGCCAAGCTCTCGCATGCGCTGCGCTTCATGACCGGCGATGTCGACGGCATGGTCAGCCTGACGGCCCGCCTCAGCCTCGAATGCGAGCGATCGAACGCCGGCTATGGCTATCTGCTCGGCTGCCACGCCTTCGGGTTGGAGGAGATCGGCCGGCTGCATGAGGCGGAGCGCGTCGGCCGGGCCGCTCTGGCCGTCGCGGCTGACGATGCCTGGGGACTCCATGCCGTTGCCCATGTCTTCGAGAGCCGAGGCCAGACCGCCGAGGGCACTGCCTGGCTTGAGGAGCACCGTACGGTCTGGACCCGCTGCAACAATTTCTCGCGGCATTTCGCCTGGCATCTCGCCCTGTTCGCGCTGGAGCGCGGCGACCACGACGCCGTCCTGGCGATCTATGACCGCGACGTCGGCAGCGACCTGTCTGGCGATTTCCGCGACTTTGCCAATGCGGCCTCGGTGTTGTGGCGCCTGCGCCAGCTCGGGATCGATCCGGGTGCGGCGCGCTGGGAGGCGCTGGCGGAGATCGCCCGCCAGCATGCGCGCGACACCACGCTCGTCTTTGCGCAGATGCACTTCCTGATGGCGCTGATCGGCTCTGGCGCGCGCGACGAGGCAGCAGCCTTCGCCGAGTTCATCCACGACAGCGGCCGCGCGGGCACCGACCAGGCCAATGTCGCCCGCAATGTCGGCGCCGAACTCGCCTTCGCGCTGGTCCAGGGCGAGCGCGGCGGGGCCTCCGACGTGCCGGTCGGCTTTCTGGCGCGCCGGCTGCACCGGCTCGGCGGAAGCAACGCCCAGCGCGATGTCTTCCTGCAGACGCTCGCCGGGATGGCGCATGCGGCGGGCGACGCCGCGGGCCTGCGCCAGGTGCTGGCGGTCCGGCGACGCCACAAGGCCGACGACCCGTCGATAACCAAGCTGCTGTGGGGAGCAAATTCTGCTTCAGCTCGTGTCGCAGCAGAGCTGAGGGGTGGAGACCGAAAATGACGATGGTAGCCGACGCGAAACCTGCGACCCTTCAGGGTCGGACAGCCCTTCACCTCTTCGCCGGCGGCCTGGCGGGCCTGCTGATCTGGGAGGTCTGGGCCCGTGTGCTGACCAAGGCCGTGCTGGGCTATCCGCTCGAGCCCGCCGGGTTGATCGACGCGATCGCCCAGCATCGTTTTGGCCTGTCGGTGCCCTATCTCATCCGCGAGGCGCTGCATTACGGCGTCGGCATTGTCGGCTACCCGGTCGCCTATTTCGTGATCTCGCGCTTCGTGCCGCGCTGGCCCGTCGTGCTCGACGCGATCGTCTTCGTGACATTCTCGATCGGCATCGCCGGTCTGATGGCGGCGGGCACCTTCGCGCCGATCCACTTCATCTTCTGGACCGCGGCCGTCTGCCTGATCGCGACCCGGCTGATCAACCGGGACGCGCTGATCGCCGATGCGATCACCTGGGGAAACTTCACCTGGTTCAACGCGCTGGGCCTGATGGCGCCGATCGGCGGCCTGTCCTTCTACCTGCTCGGGGAGGGCGGTGAGCTCTCCTACATGAGTTTCGTCGGCCATGTGATCTACGGCGCGGTCGCTGTCTGGCTCTTCGAACGCCTTGAGGCCGGCTCCGAGCGCCGATGATGCCGGCGCGGCGGTCGCGCCTGCAAACACCAACGCAGTGACGGGAGGCGCAACGCCATGAGGGCACGGCTTCGGACCAAACCGGCCGACTTCGACAAAAAGATCGGGCTCGTGCTGCAGGGCGGGGGCGCGCTCGGCAGCTACCAGGCAGGCGTCTACGAGGCGCTCGCGGAATCGGGCTACCATCCCGA
Organism: Allobosea sp. AAP35; assembly: GCF_001295925.1. GTDB lineage: Bacteria > Pseudomonadota > Alphaproteobacteria > Rhizobiales > Beijerinckiaceae > Allobosea. The sequence goes on from NZ_LJHQ01000024.1 coordinate 131,357, forward strand.
CTGGATCGCCGGCATCTCGATCGGCGCGATCAACGGTGCCATCATCGCCGGCAACGCGCCGGCAGAACGCATCTCGCAGCTTCGCGGTTTCTGGGAACGGATCACGGCGCCGACCACGAGCTTCCCTTTCCTGCCGTTCACGGAGGCGGCGAATAGGCGCTGGCACGCCGCGAGCGCGCTCCTGTTCGGGCGATCGGGCTTCTTCGGTCCGCGCCCGATGACGGACTGGTTCGGCTCGCCGGTGAGCTTCTACGAGGCCAGGGCCCTGCGCAGCACGCTCGAGGCCTTCATCGACTTCGATCGGCTCAATGCCGGCGATACCCGCTTCAGTGTCGCCGCCGCCAATGTCCGGACCGGCGATTTCGCCTATTTCGACAGCCGCGAGATCACGATCCGGCCCGAACACATCATGGCCAGCGCCGCGCTCCCGCCGGGCTTCCCGCCCGTCGAGATCGATGGCGAGCATTACTGGGATGGCGGGCTGGTCTCGAACACGCCGCTGCAATACGTCCTCGATTACGTACCCCGGCGCAGCCGGCTGACCTTCCAGGTCGATGTCTTCAATGCGGAAGGGCCGCTTCCCGCTGACCTGGAGAGCGCCATGGAGCGCGAGAAGGACATCCGCTATTCGAGCCGCACGCGCGCCGCGACCGACATGGCGCGTGTGATCCACGATGTCCGCCACAACATCAACGACCTGATCGAGCGATTGCCCGACGATCTGCGCGCCAGCAAGGAAGCCCAGTTCCTCTACGATTTCGGCTGCGTTACCCGCATGGACATCGTCAGGCTGAGCTATCGTCCGGCCGAGCCTCAAGGCCAGTCCAAGGATTACGAGTTCAGCGCCGCCACCATGGCACAGCGCTGGGACCAGGGCCTGCTCGACGCCCGCGCGACGCTGGCCGAGAGCCCCTGGCTCGTCCCGATGCCGAGCGAATTGGGCGCAAGGGTGTTCGACGGCGGCTGGGCGAGTAATGCACCCGCACAGACCAGCCTGATGGCGCAAAGCCGTCCGGCCGCGGCCGAGCCAGGCTGAGCCGGCGATGGCGGCTCCCGCGATCATCGTCGCTCTGGGACAGGCCTGGCTTCTGGCCGGACTCGCCGCCGGCGTTGCGTTTCTGCTGTTCGGGCTCGACCGGCGCGACGCCGCGGCCCGCGGGGCCTATGGCTTCCGGCCGCTGCTCCTGCCGGGGCTCGTCCTGCTCTGGCCGCTGGTTCTCTGGCGCTGGCTTGAGCCGCCGTCGCCGTCTCGGCAGCCGTCGCTGCGTCGCAGCCACAAGCGCGCCCATGCTCTCCTGTGGCTCGGGCTCGCCTGCATCCTGCCGGCCATCTTGGCCACGGCGCTGGCGCTGCGGCGGCACGACATACCCGTGCCGGCCTCGGTGCGGATCGACACCGGCCCGTCGGAGCGCGACGAATGAGCGTCAGCTATCGCCCTGTGGGCTGGACGCGCAGCAAGATCGTCTATGACGCCGTGCTGATCGCCGGCATCGGGCTCTATCTTGCGGCCTTCATGCGGTCCGCGCCGAGGGGCCGGCCGGCCGGCACGCTGCTCGACGACCAGTCGCTGGCGATCAAGGCCTATGGCTCATGCGCTTTCCTGCTGCTGACGCTCGTGCTGATGATCGGGCCGCTGGCCCGGCTCGACGCCCGCTTCCTGCCCCTGCTCTACAACCGCCGGCATTTCGGCGTGATCACCTGCACCGTCGCCGCAGCCCACGCCATGGCCGTTTTCGACTGGTATTTCGCCTATAGCCCGCTCTCGCCCTGGGTCGCGCTCTTCGCCACCGATACCACCTGGGGTGACCTGCGCGGCTTTCCCTTCATCCCGTTCGGGCTCGCGGCCTTCCTGATCCTGCTCGTCCTGGCTGCGACCAGCCATGACTTCTGGCTGAACTTCCTGACGCCGCCGGTCTGGAAATCGCTCCATATGAGTGTCTATGCCGCCTATGGGCTGGCGGTGCTGCATGTCGCGTTCGGTGCGTTCCAGGATGCCCGCAATGCCGGCCTGCCAGTGCTGGTCTTCGGCGGCAGCACAGTCCTCGTGACCTTGCATCTGGCCGCCGCCTGGCGCGAGCACCGGCTGGACCGGCGGGGACCGGTCGATGCGACCGGCTGGATCGCGGCCGGGCGGATCGGCGACGTTCCGGCCGGCCGGGGGCTGGTCGTGCCGCTGGCAGACGGCTCCTCGGTCGCGATCTTTCGCGAGGGGGACGCTCTTTCGGCCATCAGCAATCTCTGCGCGCACCAGAACGGCCCGCTGGGCGAGGGCCGGCTGCGCGATGGCTGCGTGATCTGCCCCTGGCACGGCTATGAATACCGCCTGCGCGACGGCTGTGCGCCGGCGCCCTTCACCGAGCGCGTCGCGACCTACAAGCTCAAGCTGGAAGCCGACATGATCCTGCTCGACCCGAAGCCCAATCCGCTGGGGACGACGGTCGAGCCCATCGCGATCGGGGAGCGTGGCCGATGACGCAGCATGACGGGATCGCCGGCCCCCGCACCGACGAGTTCTTCATTGGCTGGAGCGGAAAAGCGGGGCCGCGCCTGAGCCGCTTCCTCGCTGTCGTCGCGATGCTCTGCCTGACCGGCATGGGCTTTATCGGTTACGGCCTGAGCCGCCATGCAGATGATCCCGCCGCCGGCCTGTTGCGGCTGGGCGAACGGGATGGCGCCGGTGGGCCGGTGCGTCCCGACGATTGGGGCGGCGAGGAGATTTTGCGCGGCCATGTCTCGCGCTTCGGCCCGCCTTTGCTGCATCTGCCGCCGAGCGGCGAATTCCCGCGCGGACGGGTGATGCTCCTGGCCGGAGACGGCAAGAAAGGCCCCGATCTGCCGGCGGGCTCCGGCCCGATGGAGTTGCGTGGTAGCGTGCTGCGGCGCGGCGCCATCGAGATGCTGGTCGTCGAGGGGCAAGGTCAGCCGCTCGACGCCTCCACCGGCCTCAACCCCGCCATGCATGAGCCGCTCGGGCGCTGGCGGATCGCCGGCGAGATCTGCGACGGCAAATGCTATGCGGGCGCGATGCGGCCGGGCTCGGGGCTGGCCCACAAGGCCTGCGCCAATCTGTGTCTGATCGGCGAGATCCCGGCGGTGTTCGTCACGGTCGATCCTATTGCCGGCAGCCGGTTCCTCGTGCTGGCGGGGCCCGATGGTCGCCCGCTGCCGGCCGATGTCTATGACTGGGTTGGCATTCCCGTCGAGTTGCAGGGCGAGGTCGAGCGGATCGGGAACGTGCTTGTCCTGCGCCTCGAGCTCACGCGCATGAGGCGCCTGTAATGGCTCGGCTGGTCAGCCTCGTCGGCACGCTGCTGATCTTCGCGCTGGCCTATGGGGCTTTCGTCCAGGCGGCGCCCGTTGCAGGCCTCATCGGCCTTCCCGAGATGAAACTCGTCGCCCAGCTCGGCCTGACCCTGGTCGTGCTCGGCATCGCCGACGCCGTGGCCGGACGCCTGTTTGTCAAGATCCATCCCCCGACCTGACTGCCGACAGAAAGATTGGACGTCGCCATGACCGACACCTCCCCGATCGTCATCGTCACCGGCGCGGCCGGCAATGTTGGTCGCGCGCTGCTGACCACGCTCGCCTCACGCGGGGACCGCATCATCGCTGTGGACCGCCAGTCGTCGGCGATGGGCGACCTGCTTCAGCCGTTCGGCGGCACTGATCGCCATCTTGTTCTGGCTGATCTCGACCTGTTCGACGCAGCCGCCTGCGAGGCCGCCGTCAAGGCGGGGCTCGCCCGCTATGGCCGCATCGACGGCATCGCCCATACGGTCGGCGGCTTCGCCTCGGCCGCAGCCGCCGAGGGCGGCCCCGATCTCTGGGAGCAGATGTACAGGTTGAACGTCCTGACCACGCTCAACATCTTCCGGGCCGCGCTGCCGCCCATGCGCGCAGCCGGTCGCGGCAGCCTTGTCGCCATCGGCGCCGGTGCGGCGGTGAAGGCGCCGTCGGGGCTCGGCGCCTATGCCGGCGCCAAGAGCGCCGTCCATCGGCTCGTCGAGAGCTTCGCCGACGAGCTCAAGGCCGACCGCATCCGCGTCAACGCGATCCTGCCCAGCATCATCGACACCCCGCAGAACCGGGCGGCCATGCCCAACGCCGACCACACCGCCTGGGTGCGGCCGCGTGAGATTGCCGACGCCATCGCCTTCCTGCTTGCCGAGGACGCCAGCGGCGTCACCGGTGCGTTCATCCCGGTGTCGGGCCGCGTCTGAACCGTTGCGGCTTTCAGCCCGGCGCCGCTCTCACCAGCCGGATATCGACCTCGCGCTCGACAAAATCCCATTCCCGTGTCGCTCGCAGCCGCGCCAAAAGCTTGTCGAACGCCGGCTCATCGGCAGGCGCGAACTCGAACCAGGTCAGGAAGTCGAACGGCTCGCCGAGGTCGCGGCTGTGGTGCAGCCGTCGCGCGATCGCCGGCAGATACTCCATGCCGATCGCGGTGTGCTGCGAGGTCTCTTCAAAGATCGCGCGCCTCTCATCCTGCGCGAGCGCCCACCAGGCCGCTGACTTTCTGATCGGGATCAGGGCTGCATGCGTCGCCTGCGGCCGGTCGAGGCCCTCCTGGCGCACCCTCAGGCCGGCCATCTCGTCGCGGGTCGCATAACGCGTGTTGCTGATCGTGCCGAGCAGGCGCCAGTGGACCGCGCCATCCGCCGTGCCGGGCTCCCAGGGACGGATGGTCAGGGCTGGCGCCGGGGCAAGGCCGGCGCCGCGACAGGCGGCGATCGAGGAGATCAGCCACTGGCCGCCTGTGCCACCGCTGAAGACATAGGTCGATGCCATCATGGTCCCCATCCTGCTCGTCCGCCACGACACGGCCAAGCCAATGCGAAAGCTAAGGCAAATGACGTGCCCGCCCGCGCTCCGACGCCTGGCCGCTGACGCTCGCCAACTCGGCCTCTAGCACCAGGATGCGGCGGTCCTTCTCGGCGAGGGCCGTGGCGACGTCCTTCGCCGGGATCAGCTGGGGAATATGCTGCGGGCAGTTGGCGTCCCAGGCCTCGATCTTGAACAGCATCGCCTGCTCCGGCGTGCCGGCATAGCCGGCGGGGCGCAGCCGCTCCAGCAGCTCCGGATCGTCCTCTACGACCCTGGCCGTGCCCCATATCTTGATGCGCTGGCGGCGGGCATAGTCGATCAGGAAGAGATAGGCCTTTGGGTTCTCCGACAGGTTGCCGAGGCTGACATATTGCCGGTTGCCGCGGAAATCGGCGAAGCCGAGGGTCGTCTCGTCGATCACCCGCAGGAAGCCGGCCGCGCCGCCGCGGTGCTGGATATAGGGCTGGCCGTCGGCACTGGCCGTCGCCAGGAAGAAGCTGTCGCGGGCCGCGATGAAGGCCGCCAGCTCCGGCGTCACCGTCGTCTCCCAGCCGCCATGCTCCTCCATCCGGCGGTAGCCGTTGCGGGAGCCCTTGCGCTGCTGGATCGCCTTGACGGCCGGCGTGAAGGCAATGTCGCTCGAACTCTTCAGATCGCTCATTGGTCTGCTCCGGAAAGCCGTCTCCCGGCCGCATCGGCCAGGGAGACGCAGGTCATGACGGGAGGGGGACGCAGGGGACGCCAGGCGCTCAGGACGCCAGCGGCAACGCGACGGCGGGGAAGTCGACATCCGTGCCGGCGACCTCGTTGACGTAGTTCGTCAGCGTGTTGAGCGCGACATGGGCAACGATCTCGATGATCTGGCCGTCGTCGTAGCAAGCCGCCTTGACGGCCGCGACGGCGTCTGGACCGACATGGCCGCGCTCGCTGACGATGGCGACAGCGAAGCGAACGGCAGCATCGGCCTTGGCATCGCCGGAATGGCCATGGCGGTTGGCGAGGATCTCGGCGTCGTCGAGCTTGGCGATGTGGCGGCCGAGATAGCTGTGCGCCGCCAGGCAATAGCCGCAGCCATTGATCTGCGCGACCGCAAGCGCGATCCGCTCCCGGGTCTTGGGCTCGAGCCGGCCCTTGCCCAGCGCGCCGCTCAGGCCGAGATAGCCTTCGAGCGCGGCTGGCGAATGCGAAACGACGCGAAACAGGTTCGGAACGGAGCCGAGCTGCTTTTCGACGGCCTGCAGCAGGGGCCGCGCCGCCGCCGGTGCGGCGTCGATCGAGGACGGGGTGACGATGATGGACATGATGGGCCTCCCTCGAGGCATGCCGGGATGGTCGCCTCACGAGGGGAAAGATGACAATGGTCGCCTAAAACGATAATTGGCTGGTTTGTCACGTCATCATTGCGCAGAATGGTGCAATCTCATGGACCGGTTCGCCTCGCTCTCAGCCTTCGTCAAAGTTGCAGAGCTCAAGGGCTTCGCCCCGGCGGCCCGTCATATCGGCCTGTCGCCCTCGGCCCTGACGCGTCTCGTCGCCGCGTTGGAGGACCATCTCGGCGCGCGCCTGCTGCGGCGGACGACGCGCTCGGTCACGCTCACCGACGAGGGCGAGCGCTATCTTATGCAGGCCCGCCGCATCCTGGCCGATCTGGCCGACGCCGACGCTTCGCTGCAGGCCGTGCGTGCCGTCCCCGCCGGCCGGCTCGTCGTGGCGGCGCCGCTGGCCTTCGGCCGCTTCCATGTCGGCCCGCTGCTGTCGGCCTATCTGTCGCGCTATCCGGCCGTACAGGGAGAGCTCAGGCTGGGAGACCGCAACGTCAGTCTCATCGAGGACGGCATCGACGTCGCGGTCCGCATCGGCGATCTCGCCGATTCGACGCTGAAATCGCGCCGCGTCGGCGAGACACGCCGCGTTCTGGTGGCGGCGCCGGGCTATCTGGAGAGGCATGGCGCGCCGTCGTCCCCCGCCGACATCGCAGCGCATCGCTGCATCCATTTCTCCGGCTTCAACGCGGCCCATGAATGGGTTTTCGAATGGGAGGGACGGCGGCTGCGGGTCGCCTTCACGCCCAGCTTCGTGACAAATGGTGCGGAAAGTGCCGTCCAGCATGCCGTAGACGGCGGCGGGCTGACGCTGGTCTTCGCCTACCAGGCTGCCCCGGCGCTGGCGCAGGGGCGTCTGCGCATCCTGCTGCCGGACTATGAGAGGCCGCCCTCGCCGATCCAGCTCGTTTACCCGACCGCGCGCCTGCTCTCTGCGAAGGTGCGCACCTTCATCGACATGGCCGTCAACGACACGCACTGGTCGTTCACGGATTTGGACGCATCGACGGGCGTTTGATGAAGGCGACGGTCCATCGCCCGGTGTCGGACAGGCGCCGATATGGAATCTGCGGCCTGCGGCGACAGATGCCGGCCAGACTCGCAGTTGTCAGCAAGCCACCGACAGAGCCTCTCCACGCCACGACCGGTCCCATCAGTCTGAACTGCTGGCGGCCGTTCCCGATGTCTGCCGTGGCCCCTTCGCGATTGCTCGACTGACTGGCCCAGCAGACGGCCCTGAAGCAGACGTTCCAGATGCCGGCTATGGACCAAAAGCGTCGGCCGCTCACTGATGGCTGCACGCGCGCGCTCCTGAAAAAACCTGCCACTTCCACAAAAAAGCGACTTGTCAGCCCACCAGCATCGATGCAGTGTCGGCATTAACGCATACATTAATGGACGCGCAGATGATCGCTTTGGCCGGATACGATGAGACCGAGGATGATCCGCGCCCTCCGCGCTCGTCTGAGGCCGTCTATCTGAAGCTCAAACAGGCGATTCTCGACAACCGCTATCCGCCCGGGGCTCAGATCCTGGAGAGCCAGATCGCTTCTGAATTTGAGGCCTCCCGCACGCCTGTGCGAGAATCCTTCGTTCGCCTCCAGCAGGAGGGGCTGCTGGAGATCGTGCCGCGTCACGGGGTACGCATTTCGGCGTTGTCGCCGGGCGACATGCGCGAAATCTACGAAGTTCTCATGTCGCTCGAGCCGACCGCGGTCGAACTGCTCGTGGCGCGCCGACCCGACCGAGCCGAGTTGTCCGGTCTTGTCCGGGCCTGCGACGACATGGAGAAAGCGTTGGCGGGTCCGCAGCCCGATCTCGTCGCCTGGGCCATGGCGGATGAGCGCTTTCACATGAGCCTCGCCAGGCTTTGCGGCAACAAGCGGCTCGCCGCGATGATCCTGACGGTCTGGGACCAGGCCCATCGCGCCCGCATGTTCACGCTGTCGCTGCGGCCTTTGCCTCTGCAATCGACGGCCGAGCATCGCGCCGTCGTCGATGCGATCCTCGCCGGGGACGGGGAGCGAGCGCGCGATCTCTATTTCGCCCACCGCAAGCGCGGCGGCCATGAATTGACCACCATCATCGAGCGCCACGGAATCCAGCGTCTATGACATCGAACTCGTTCCATCTCGCGGTGATGCCCGGCGAAGGCATCGGCATCGAAGTTATGGAGGCGGCCTCCGCCGTGCTCGCAGCGGTCGAGGATCGTTTCGGTCTCTCATTCCGGCCGGAGACGATACCTGGCGGCGCGCATCATTACCGTGAGACCGGCGCGACCCTTCCTGATAACGGCATTGCTCGCGCCGGCAAGGCTGACGCGATCCTGTTCGGTGCGATGGGCTGGCCCGACATCCGCTATCCCGACGGCACCGAGATCGCGCCGCAACTCGATCTGCGCGTCGCCTTCTCGCTTTTCGCCGGCGTGCGCCCGATCCGCGCCATCCCCGGCGTCAGGCTCGCGCTCGCCGACGAGCGCGCCAAGACGATCGATCTCGTCATCGTGCGGGAATCGACCGAGGGCATGTTCGCCTCGCGCGGCAAGGGCGAGATCATCGAGGATCGCGAGGCGCGCGACACGCAGGTGATCACCCGGGCGACGACGGAAAAGCTGACCGAGTTCTGCTGCGGGCTGGCGCGTCGGCGTCGCGAGAGCCGGGGCACGCCCGGCCGCGTCACCCTGGTCGACAAGGCCAATGTCTTCCTCTCCTTCGCCTTCATGCGGAAGGTCTTCTACGAGGCCGCAGCCAGACATCCCGACATCGATGCCCGCCACCACTATGTCGATGCGATGGCGCTCGACCTCGTGCGCCGGCCCTGGGATTTCGATGTGCTGCCGATGGAAAATCTGTTCGGCGACATCCTGTCGGATCTCGGTGCCGGTTTGATCGGTGGCATGGGCTTCGCGCCCTCGGCCGATATCGGCGCGGCCAACGGAATGTTCCAGCCAAGCCATGGCACGGCGCCCGACATCGCCGGACAGGGCATCGCCAACCCAACCGCGATGATCCTGTCGGCGGCGATGATGCTCGACTGGCTTGGCGAGACGCGCGGCAGCCAGGCGGCCGTCGATGCCGGCCGCGCCATCGAGAAAAGCGTCGATCATGCCTTCGGGATGCTCGGCCTGCGCAGCCACGACATCGGCGGCTCCAACGGCACGGTCGAGATCGGCAGGACGGTCGCCGACCTCATTCGCAGCGGCGAGGCCGATCCGCAATGACCGGGCCGTCTCAGTCATGACCATCGCGGTTGCCATTGCGGGCTGCGGCTATTTCAGCCGGTTCCATCAGGATGCCTGGAGCCGCATGGCGGATGTGCGCGTGGTCGGCATCGCCGATCGCGATCCGCAGAAGCGCGCTGCCGCTGCCGCCCTGTTCCCGCAAGCGCGCGCCTTCGTTGAAGCGGAAACGATGCTCGACGAGACGACACCCGATCTGATCGACATCGTAACGCCGCCCCAGACCCATCTCGATCTCGTGCGGGCGGCTTCGAGGCGCAAGGTCGCGATGATCTGCCAGAAGCCGCTGGCGCCGGCCTTGCCGGAGGCGATCGAACTGGTCGAGACGGCCGAGCGGGCCGGCACGCTGCTGGCCGTGCACGAGAACTTCCGCTTCATGCCCTGGTTCCTGGAGACCGCTCGGCTGATGGCGGATGGGGCTGTGGGAACGCCGCTCAACATCAGCTTTCGCCTGCGGCCGGGCGACGGCCAGGGGCCGAACGCCTACCTGTCGCGCCAGCCCTACTTCCAGCAAATGCCGCGCTTCCTCGTTCATGAGACCGGCATCCATCTGATCGACGTGTTCCGCTGCCTGATGGGCGAGATCACCGGCGTGTTTGCACGGCTGCGGCGGATCAACCCGGTCATTGCCGGCGAGGATGCGGGCCTTGTGATCTTCGACTTCGCCAGCGGCGCGGCCGGGCTCTTCGACGGCAACCGTCATGTCGATCATCCCGCAAAGGACACCCGCATGACCAACGGCGTCTTGCTGGTCGAGGGTACGGAGGGCGTCATCCGACTCGACGGCTTCGGCAAGCTCTTCGTCCGCCCGCGCGGCGGCGAGGAACGCGAGCACGCCTATGACTGGGAGGATCGCGGCTATGGCGGCGACTGCGTCTACCGGCAATCGCGCCACATCGTCGATCATCTGGTGACCGGCACGCCGCTGGTCAATTCCGGCCGCGACTACCTGCGCAACCTCGACATCGAGGAGGCGGTCTACCGCTCGGCCGAGGAGGGCCGCTTCATCTCGCTTTGAATTCCACGAGAAGGCGGCGCCAAAGCCGCCCAGGCTGGCAAACAATCACATCCTTGGGAGGATAACATGACCAACAGACGCGATATCCTGAAGGGCACGGCCGCAGCGGGCGGCCTCGTCATCACGGGCTTTCCCACAATCCTGCGGGCGCAAAGCGCCAGGGTGCTGCGCTTCAGCCATACCGACACCTCGGTCGGCGCGCGCCAGCAGGCGGCGGAAATGTTCGCCGCCGCCGTCGAGAAGTACACGCAGGGCCGCTACAAGGTGCAGGTCTATCATTCAGGCCAGCTTGCCAACGACGCCAAGTCGCTCGACCAGCTCCAGATCGGCGGCCTCGACTTCGCCGTCACCGGCGTCGTCACCTTCACCCCGCATGTGAAGGACCTCTCGCTGATTGCACTGCCCTATCTCGCCGAGAACTACGAGCAGGGCTGGAAGCTCTATGATACCTCGCCCTTCATCGCGAAGCAGGCTGCGGCGCTGCCGGCCAAGGGTATGCGCATCATCGGCAACTGGGAGGCGGGCTTCCGCTGCTTCACCACCAATTTCCCGCTGAACAGCCCGGCCGACGCCAAGGGCAAGAAGCTCCGGATCGCCCCTGTCGAGATGATCCGCTGGATCATGGAATCGATCGGTTTCTCACCGGTGGTGATGCCGGTGACCGAGGTCTATCTCGGCATCCAGCAGAACACCGTCTCGGGCCAGGAAAACCCGATCGATACGATCTTTTCGCAGCGCTTCTACGAGGTGGCCAAACACATCACCCTCTCGAACCACGTTTATTCGCCGCTCTGGCTCGCCATGGGTGAGCGCACCTTCAAGGGCATGACAGCAGGTGACCAGGAGGGCGTGATGAAGGCCGCCAAGGAGGCCGGCGACTGGAACCGCCGCGAGGTGCGCGCCAATGACGACAAGCTCCTGGCCGAGATGACCGCCAAGGGTGCGACGATCGTCAAGCCCGATCTCGCCGCCTGGAGCAAGGCCGCCGAGGGGGCCAACGAGCGCGCCCGCAAGGAGTTCGGGGCGGCGGCCGTCGATCAGATGATCGGGGAGGCTGCGGCCATCCGCAAGGCCATGGGCTGATGGCGACGCCCGACATCGGGGCCGCGGTCGGGGCGTTCTATTTCTACCGTCCCGGCCGGCCTGAACCGGCGGCCCTGCGCCTGCTGGGCGACGCGATCGATATCGTCGTCACCGGGCTCGCGGTCATGCTGCTGCTGGTCATGTTCGCCAATGTCGCGGCCCGCGTGCTGCTCAACAGCGACATCGCCTGGAACACCGAGTTCGGAGAGTTCGTGCTGCTCTGGGCGACCTTTCTGGGAGGAGCCTCGGCGGCGCGGCGCGGCGCGCATATGCGCATCACCGAGTTCGTCGAGGCGATGCCACCGGCCTGGACCCGCGTCGTCGAGATCGCGACGCGGATCGGCGTCATTGTGCTGCTCGGCTTCCTGGTCTGGTACGGCTGGAACATCGCGCAGGGCACGATGGAACAGGAGATGACGGTGCTGCACTGGCCGATGGGCGTGCAGTACCTCGCCATGCCCGTCGGCTCGGGCCTGGCTCTGGTCTACGTCATCTACGAGGCGTCCCTGCTGGCGCGGGGCGAACCGATCCCTCAAGAAGCCTTCATGGACTAAAGACATGGTTCTCGCCGTCATCTGCGCGATCTTCTTCGCGCTCGCGCTGCTCGGCATGCCGCTGGTCTGGGCGCTGCTTCTCACCACGATCTCGACGATCTGGATCTTCGGCCAGGGCTATCCGCTCGAAGCGATTTTCCTGTCCTACCTCTCCAGCGTCGAGCCGCTGCATCTGGCGGCGATCCCGCTCTTCATCTTCACAGGCGAACTCATCACCCATGGCGGCGTCGGCAAGCGCCTGATCGACTTCGCCCGTTCGCTGCTCGCCTTCATGCCGGGCGGGCTCGGCGTCGTCACGGTGTCCGCCTGCACGATGTTCGGCTCGGTCTCGGGATCGGCCGTCGCCGACTCGGCCGCGATCGGCTCGATCATGGTGCCGCGCATGGCAGAGCGCGGCTATCCACGCGCCTTTGCCGGCGCGCTGATCGCGGTCGCCGGCACCATCGGCGTGCTGATGCCGCTCTCGATACCCCTGCTCGTCTACGGTTTCGTCGGCAACGTCTCGATCCGCGAATTGCTGGTTTCCGGCGTCTTTCCGGCCTTCACCCTCGCTTTCGCACTGATCCTTCTGTGCATCTGGAAGGGACGTTCGCTCGGCTGCGACCTCGGCGGCGCGATGCCGAGCCGGGCCGAGATCTGGCGCAGCTTCGTCGCGATCCTGCCGGCGTCGGGCATGCCGGTCGTGATCCTCGGCGGCATTCTCAGCGGCATCTTCACGCCCACGGAGGCAGCCTCGGTCGCGGTGTTCTACGGGCTCGTTCTGGCACTCTTCGTCTATCGCGAGGTCAAGCCGCGCCAGGTTCCGGAGATGCTGCTGCACTCTTTCCGCACCAGCGCGGTGGTCATGCTCGTCGTGGGTGCGACCGGGGCCCTGTCCTGGCTGATCACGGTCGAGCAGATTCCCGCCAACCTCGCCGCCGCGATCCTGCATATCTCGGAGAACAAATATGTCTTCCTGCTTCTGCTCAACATCGCGCTGATCCTGGTCGGGATCTTCCTCGAGCCGCTGCCCTCGTTGATGCTGACCGCCCCGCTCTTCATCCCGACCGCCAAGGCCTTCGGCATCGACCCGGTCCATCTCGGGCTGATCATGGTCTTCAATCTGGTGATCGGGCTCTACACGCCGCCTGTCGGCGGCACGCTCTTCGTCGCGGCCAAGATCGCGCGCGTCGGCATGGTCGCGATCTCGCGCGAACTGATCCCGATGTTCGCGATTGCACTGATCGTCCTGTTCACCGTCACCTATGTCGAGGCGATCCCGATGGCTCTTGTCTGGTTCATGCGCGGATGAACCCGATCCCGCTCTCCGACGTCTCGCTGCTCGGCGAGGGGCTGGTCCGCCCCGAATGCGTTCTGGCGACGAAAGCCGGCGATCTCTACACCGCCGACTGGCGCGGCGGCGTCGCGCATCTGAAGCCCGATGGCACGCAGGCCCTCTACACCGGCGCGACGGCCGATCTTCCCGAGGGCCTGCGCCCCAACGGCATCGCGCTGGAGCCGGACGGTTCGTTCCTGATAGCCAATCTCGGCACCGAGATCGGTGGCGTCTGGCGGCTGGCGCGGGACGGCCAGGTCGCGCCCATTCTCACCGAGATCGACGGCCAGCCCATTCCGCCGTCCAACTATGCGGTGCGAGACCGTGAAGGACGGCTCTGGCTCACCATCTCGACGCGAGTGAAGCCGCGTTCGCTGGACTATCGACGGGATTCATCGACCGGCTTCGTCGCGGTGCTCGACGAGCGCGGCGCGCGGATCGTCGCCGACGGGCTGGGCTTCACCAATGAATGCCAGATCTCCCCGGACGGATGCTGGCTTTATGTCAACGAGACCTATGGAAGGCGGCTCAGCCGCTACCCGATCGGGCCTGGCGCTTGCTTGGGGCCAAAGCAGGTCATGCATGAATTCGGCACGGGCCAGTTTCCCGATGGTCTCGCATTCGACAGCGAGGGCAAGATCTGGGTCGCCGGGGTCATCTCGAACCAACTCCTGCGGCTCGATCCGGAACGCGGCACCGTCGAGACTGTGCTTAGCGAAACCGATGCCCGGCATGTCGCGTGGGTCGAGCAGGCTTTCCTCGCCAACCAGCTGGGCCGCCCTCATATGGACACCAATCCGGCGATGAAGCTGCGCAACCTGTCGAGCATCGCATTCGGTGGTCCGGACCTTCGAACCGGCTATCTGGGCTGCCTGTTGGGCGACCATATCGCCCGGGCTCGGCTCCCGGTGTCTGGGTCTGCCCCTATCCATTGGCACTATTGAAAATTGGCTGCTCTTGGTCATCCAACCCGTCGTTCGGTCCAATTGCGCCAGCTTGTCACTATCGACCATCGCACGTTCGGATGCCGCTTGATCCGGGGCCAAGGCCTTGCGAAATGCGTCGTTGCAGTCATTGGCACGCAGCCAATCACCGGCCATCAACGGCGCAGGAGAGGGGCCGATCCGACGGATGCCGCGGTCGGTATCAGCTGGACGCGCGCCCATGTTGCCGGCCGCGCCGCGTAGCGGACGGACGCCTTTAGAGCCGTCCCATCGAACCATAACAGGGTGTTTCTGACCGGCTCACGGTTTCGGCGCGAAGGGATTGACCCAGCCGCCGGCCGGGGACGGGGCCTGGGTCGGATAGGCCTGCGCGAGATAGTCGAGCAACACCTTGCGCATCTCGGCATCGGGCGCCGGCATGGCGTGTTTCTCGGTCATCCAGTTCAGCGTGTCGTCCCAGCGGCTCCTGTCCATGCCCTGCCGGCCCACCACCTTGAAGGAATGGCAGCCGACGCAATAGCCGAAGGTCTCCTCGCGGCCGGGAAAATCCGGCAGCGATTCCGGCGACTCCTCGATTGCTGTGGGTGTCTGCGCGGAGGCGGTGGCGAGGAAGGCGCCCAAAAGGGCGGCCGCTGTTGCGGCCGCCAGAGATGTGGTCCTGATCGGCATGTCTCAGCCCACCAGCAAGGCGATGCGGTGCAAGGCGTTCGCGCCATAGCCCTGCGGGTTCCAATTGGTCGCGACATGCGGCTGGGCGACACCGCGCGAGTCGGTCGCCCTGACCCAGATCTCGAAATAGCCGTCGCTCGGCAGTGCAACCGTGCCGGTCCAGCGGACCCAGTCATAGCGGTTCTTCGGCTTGGCCATATCGACCGCCTGCCAGCGCTGGCCGGCGTCGAACGAGACCTCGACCTTTTGGACCTCGTGGTCGCCGGCCCAGGCCGCGCCGCGGATCGGGATCCGGTGCGTGCCGGACGCCAGCCGCGCGCCATTGGCCGGCGCTGTGATGATCGAGCGCACCGGCATCGAGGTCATGTCGGCGAAGTTGGTCTTGCCGTCGACAGTCGAGCCCGGAACCACCGGAACCGTCGGCAGGCGATAGGAGGTCCCGCCCATCCCCTGGCCGTCATGGGGGTCCTTGCGGACGAGCACCCGGGTCAGCCATTTCGAGGAGAGCGAACCCGGCCAGCCCGGCACGACCAGCCGGAGCGGTCCCCCATGGATATGCGGCAGCGGCTCGCCGTTCATCGCCCAGACGATCATCGAATGCGGCTCGAGCGCCTTCTCGATCGGCATGCCGCGCGAGATCGCATCCTTGCCTGCATCGCCCGAGAGGTGCGGATCGGCGCCGTAATGGCCGGTGAACTTCGCGCTGTCCTTCAGGCCTGCCGCTTTCAGCACGTCGGCGAGCTTCACGCCCGTCCATTCGGCGCAGCCGGCGCCACCATTGGTCCACTGGTTGCCGCGGCCGGGCGGCTGGAAGGAGGAACGGCCATTGCCGCCGCACTCCATCACCATCCGCATCGTCTGCGCGGGGAAACGCGATTTCAGTTCGGCGACGGTCAGCGTCAGCGGCTTGTCGACCTCGCCCTCGACCTTGAGCGTCCAGGCATCGGCGTTCTTCGCCTCATCGGGCAATTGCCCATTGTTGCGGATGAAAAATTTTCCGATCGGGGTGGTGTCGTCGTCGAGCAGACGCTCGGGCGTCTCCGCCACGAGGGGCCGGTCGCCGAGCAGGACGAGGCCCTTGTCCTTGCCGGGATAGTCGAAGGGCTGCGGCCCCTTTGGGGCGGCGCCCGATGCCGGCGCGCCCTGCGCCGAGGCTGCGGAGGTCAGGCCTGAGCTTCCACCGCCGAGCGGCAGACCCAGGCCGGCGGCGGCACCCAGCGAGACGAGGCTACCGCCAAGCAAAAGGCCCCGGCGCGAGGTCTGGACGGCTTCGCGACGGTCGGTGTCGTTGTGGTCTGAATGCGTTGCGGCATCCCGCGATTGTGCTTCGTTGAGCATGGCGTTTCTCCCGAGGACATGTTCCCCATGAGAGACGACGCCCGAGACGGTTGGTTTATTCCGGGCTCATCCGAAAATTTAACAGCATCATCCCGTGCAGGCGGGAGCGACGCTGCGCGCCTCGTCCAGCGCGGCGATCTGGTCGCGCGGAACGACGGGGTCCATCCGGGTCAGCCTTGCGACGAGCGCGGCGATCCGATCCAGCCGCAGGCTGTCGATGTCGCGCCCGAGCAGCGCATACTCCGCCCCGGTCCCGCTCCAGCGACGGATCGTCAAGCCGTCGCGATCCTCGGCGACCGGCTGCGCATGCGCCGGGCCATGATGGGGGGCGATCCAGAGGCCCACCCGGCAGCCATTGGGGCCGACATAGCCGGCCAGGACGCCACCGCCTTTGCGGATTGCCGGGTCGAGCGACAGATGGACGAGCGTCAGCGACGCCAGCGTCAGGTCCGGAAGGGCGGTGGCGCTGGCGCCGGCCAACTCGACCTGCAGCCGGCCGCCCCGAGCAGGCTTTGTATCGGCAAGCCAGGCATGATGCGCGGCGACGGCCGCCGAAAGGGGCCCGCCATCCGGCGATGTCCAGGAGAACGACCAGATCGCGGCGCCAAAGCCTGCGACGATGACAAGCGATGCCGCGAGCGCAGCGAACCGTTCCGGGAAAGCCTGCTTCCGGCCCGGCAGCCGAAGCGCGGGCGCGCTCATATCGTGCGGCAGGCTCCGCGTCATCGCGCGCAAGCGCGACAAGCTGGCGACGCGGGCGGCGAGATCGGGATCGCGCGCGACGGCGGCTGCGACATCGGCAGCCGCCGCAGGCGTCAGCTCGTCGTCGACATAGGCGTTGAGCGCTTCCCAACTCACTGGCGGGCTACCCGTCATGTCTCGCCTTCACCTGCAGCCGTCTTCACCTCGCGCGACGCCGACCTGCCGCAATCGGCGTGACGCTGCGCCCCTCGATCAGAACCAGCATCGCCAGACGCGCGCGGCTCAAGCGGCTCATCACCGTGCCCACGGGCAGATCGAGGATTCCAGCCGCCTCCGCATAGCTGAAGCCGGCGATATCGACCAGCTCGATGATCTCGCGATGGATCGGGTCGATCTTCTCCAGGGCCTGCTTGACGGTGATCTCCGCAATGAGCCTGTCGTCGCAGTCCCAGGGCGTATCGATCCAAGGCCTGTCGCTCCATAGTTCGGCCGGCCCGTCGATGGCGCGGAC
The DNA here is from genome assembly GCF_001295925.1 of Allobosea sp. AAP35. Taxonomy (GTDB): domain Bacteria; phylum Pseudomonadota; class Alphaproteobacteria; order Rhizobiales; family Beijerinckiaceae; genus Allobosea. The sequence continues at coordinate 148,878 of NZ_LJHQ01000024.1, forward strand.
CGAAGACCGACGGTGATCGTCGATCCAGCAATTGCGCAGGACCTTGAACAGCCAGGCGCGCGCCTGTGACGGTTCGATTGGCATTGCGCGGCTGGCAAGAGCCTTGCTCGCGCAGGACTGCAGCAGGTCGCCGGCCGCGTCGCGGCTGCCGCTCAGCCGGAACGCATAACCGAACAGGCGCTGCCAATTCTCGCGAAGTGCCAGTTCAACCGTATGTCCCAGGATCGTTTCTCGCGTCGCCGACCGAAGGTCGAAAGGGTTGCCCAGCCGATATCTTGGCAGGCCGTAGTTGTTCCGTCATCTGCCTTCAGGCGGCATCCGTCACATGTCGAGCATGATATCGTGCTCACCCGCCTCCGATGGCCATTCATGCTGCCCTTCAAGGGGAGATGCGCCAGAAGTTGAATGGGAACTTTGCCAGGAAGCTGACATTCTGTGCTCTCGGCTGGACGACAGCACGGGCGGGCGCCATACCGCACTGTCGCCTTACCGCCCTCAGTTGCGGTGACATAATTGAGGCTGCTGGGCCCTGTTGCGCCAGATATGACCGTCGCTCGTCCGGGCGAGATGCGCCACTTTCCGACATTCCGCGGCGGCCTGACAGCGGACGTAGATCGCTTCGAGATTGAGGGGCTCTACAAGACGCAGCCGACTGAAGGCGTCGCGCTGTCTGCGCCATCGGCCGCAGTGACACTTGTGATGGATCTTTCATTGCGTCTGGCGGAGACTGCGGCCGCTCGTCTGCATCCAGCGTTCATGACTTGGCGCCCGGGCCGACCAATTGCTCGGCGACGGCGTCCTCGCTTTCGGCGACCGCCTCGATCGCGGCCCTCACCGTTTCAACGAAGCCCAGTGCCAGCGGTGACCGGAAGCGGCCGGCCGGCCAGACAACGCCGATGTCGTAGAGCACCTCGGGCCGGAACGGCCGCGCCACGATGCCCCGGCCGACATATTCCGCTGCGGTATAGGGATCGACGATGCCGATGCCGGCGCCCGACGCCACCAGCGAACACGCGATCATCGACAGCGGCGTCTCGACCCGGATCTGCCGTGTCACCCGAGCCGCCGAGAACAGCGCGTCGGTCCGGTAGCGCCACTGCGTCGATCCCGCCAGCGACACGAAGGGTTCCCCGGCGAAGTCCAGCGGCTCGAGGAACAGCTTGTCGGCCAGGCGGTGCCCCTCCGGCAAGACCGCGACGGCCGGCACCGAGGGCAGTTGCTCGACATCGATATGGGGGAAGTCGAGCGGGTACTGCGCAAAGCCGATATCGCAGAATCCGGTGGCGACCCAGTCGACGACCTGGGACGAGATGCTGCCATAGATCGCGATGTCGAGACCCGGCTTGTCCTTCATATAAGCGGCGACGAGGCGCGGCAAAAAGCCGACATTGAAGGTCGGCAGCGCGGCGATGCGTAGGCTGCCCGAGAGTCCGTCCCGCAGATTGCGCGCGGTATTCTGGATTTGCTCGAGCCCGACGAACTGGCGCTCGACCTCGCGATATAACGAAAGCGCCTGATTGGTGGGCACAAGCCTCGTTCCGCGCCGCTCGAACAGCGTCAGCCCCAGCACATACTGCAGATCATGGATCAGTCGCGTTACAGCGGGCTGGCTGATATTCAACGCTTTCGCTGCCGAAGTGACCCCGCCGGTGACGATCACGGTCCGGAACGCTTCGATCTGACGGGGATTCAGCATGGGTTTCGTCCACAAAAGCAAGACATAACATTTGCGTATGGATTTCGCGAATGATTCGATTTGACCCGTTACAAACTGTCGCAGAACCTTCACGGATCACTCGCAAACGAGGAGGGGCTTATGAAGTTTTCTTGGGCAAAGACTTGGGCAGGACTGCTGCTGACCACGACGGCGCTGAGCGCCGGCACAGCGGCCATGGCACAGCAGAAGACGATGTTCGTCGCCGGCTATGGCGGCTCCTATGAGCAGACGATGCGCAAGGAGGTCATCCCGCTTTTCGAGAAGCAGGCCAACGTCAAGATCGAGTATGTCGCCGGCAATTCGACCGACACGCTCGCCAAGCTCCAGGCCCAGAAGGGCAACCAGCAGATCGACGTCGCCATTGTCGATGACGGCCCGGCCTATCAGGCGGTTGCGCTCGGCTTCTGCGGCACGCTGACCGACGGTCCCGTCTATAAGGACGTTGCGCCGGTGATGAAGTTCAAGTCCAACAAGGGCGTGGGGCTGGGCCTCGTCGCCACGGGCCTGTTCTACAACACCAAGGTCTTCGCCGAGAACAAATGGCCGGCGCCGACCTCCTGGAACGATCTCAAGTCCAAGGCCTATGGCAAGAAGATCGTCACCCCGCCGATCAACAACACCTATGGCCTGCACGCCCTGATCGCCATGGCGCAGATCGGCGGCGGCGGCGAGGCCAATATCGAGCCGGGCTTCAAGACCTTCAAGGAGGAGATCAACCCCAACATCATCGCCTATGAGCCGTCTCCGGCGAAAATGACGGAGCTGTTCCAGAACGGCCAGGCCGTCATGGGCGTCTGGGGCTCCGGCCGCGTCAAGGCCTTCGCCGACACCGGCTTCCCGGTTGCCTTCGTCTACCCGAAGGAAGGCAGCTTCGCGCTCGGCGTCGCCGCCTGCCCGATCGAGGGCGCCAAGAACCCGGCCGAGGCCAACGCCTTCATCCAGTTCATGCTCTCGCCGGCGATCCAGAAGGTCATGGCCATCGGCGCCGGCTTCGGCCCCGCCAACACGACGGTGACGCTGACCACCGACGAGCAGAAGGGCCTGCCCTATGGCGAGGACGTGAAGAAGCTCAAGGCCGTCGACTGGGACATCGCCAACGCCAAGCGCGAGGAATGGACCCGCCGCTGGAACCGCGAGGTCGAGCGGTAAGGCTCCTTCGTCCTGAAGCACTGCCGTCATCCCGGACGTAGCGAAGCGGAACTCCGGGATCCATCGTAGGGCACCGTCGCGTCCTATGATGGATCCCGGGGCAAGCCTGGGATGACGGTTGATGCTCCGCGCCCTCCATTACGAAACCAGCAAGACATCCATGTCCCATCTCGTCCTCGACGGCCTGACCAAGCGCTTCGGCAGCTTCACCGCCGTCGACGCCATGAACCTCTCCGTCGAGCGCGGCGAATTCGTCTCGCTGCTCGGCCCCTCGGGCTGCGGCAAGACGACGACGCTGCAGATGATCGCCGGCTTCGTCGATGTCGACCATGGCGGCATCCGGCTCGACGGCGCCGATCTGGTCTCTGTGGCGCCCAACAAGCGCGGCCTCGGCATCGTCTTCCAGAGCTATGCGCTGTTCCCGCATATGACAGTGGCGGAAAACATCGCCTTCGGGCTGGAAATGCGTGACATCGCCAAGGCCGATCGCGACCGGCAGACGCTTGCCGCGATGGAACTCGTCGGTCTGAAGGGTTTCGCCGACCGCTATCCGCGCCGCATGTCGGGCGGCCAGCAGCAGCGCGTCGCGCTCGCCCGCGCTTTGGTGATCAAGCCGGCGCTGCTCCTGCTCGACGAGCCGCTCTCGAACCTCGACGCCAAGCTGCGCGAGGAGATGCAGGGCGAACTGCGCCAGATCCAGCGCTCGGTCGGCACCACCACCATTCTCGTCACCCATGACCAGCACGAGGCGATGGCGCTGTCGGACCGGATCGTGCTGATGAACCAGGGCCGCATCGAACAGATCGGCGCGCCCGACCAGGTCTATGACCACCCCGCCAGCGCCTTCGTGGCGAGCTTCCTCGGCAAGACCAATGTGCTGTCAGGCATCGGCGACGGGCAGGGCGCGGCCGCCATCGGCGGTCTCGTCCTGCCGCTGCCGGGCGCCGGCAAGGGCCCGCTGCAACTGGCCGTGCGGCCCGAGCGCCTGACCTTTGCGGGAGCCGAAGAACCCGGCCTCGAGGCCCGCATCCTTGGCCGCGTCTTCCAGGGCACGCATTGGCTCCTCACCGCCGACAGCGCGGCCGGCGCACTCACCTTGATGCGCGGCAATGACGGCGCGGCCGTGCCGGCCGAGGGCGAGACGGTGCGCCTGCGCTTTTCAGCCGCCGACGCAGCCCTGCTGCCCGCCGGAGCGGCGGCATGAGCGCAGCGGTCACCGAACGCAACGCGCCCTTCCTGCTGACCGGGCCGGCGCTTCTGGTCTTCCTCGGGCTGGTGATCATCCCGCTCGGCATGACCGTGCTGCTCTCCTTCTATGATTGGGGGCAGTACAAGGGCATCGTCCCGGAGTTCACGCTGAAGAACTGGATCGAGGTCTTCACCGATTCCTACTTCTTCGAAATCTTCATGCGGACCTTCCGCATCGCCTTTCTGGTCACGCTGGCGGCAATCGTGATCGGCGTGCCCGAGGCCTATATCCTCAACCGGATGTCGCCGTCCTGGCGCAGCGCCTTCCTGCTGGTGATCATCGGCCCGCTTCTGGTTTCCGTCGTGGCGCGCACGCTGGGCTGGGCCCTGCTGCTGGGCTCGACGGGGCTCGTCAACCAGGGGCTTATGTCGCTGGGGCTGATCGCGACGCCGCTCGAGTTCATGTTCACCGAGACCGGCGTGGTGATCGCGCTGATCCATGTGCTGATCCCATTCATGATCCTGGCGGTCTGGGCCTCGCTGCAGCGGCTCGACCCGCAGATCGAAAACGCGGCGCTGTCGCTCGGCGCCGGCCGCGTCACGATCTGGCGCCGCGTGATCCTGCCGCAGATCGTGCCGGGCATCCTCTCGGGCTCGATCATCGTCTTCGCGCTGGCCGCGAGCGCCTTCGCCTCGCCGGCGATCATCGGCGGTCGCCGGCTGAAAGTCGCTTCGACGCTGGCCTATGACGAGTTCCTCAACACGCTGAACTGGCCGCTGGGCGCGGCGATCGCGACGCTGCTTCTGGTCGCGCTCGTGCTGATCACGGTGGGCTCCAACCGCCTGATCGAGCGCCGCTACGCACAGGTGTTCGAATGAGGGACCGGACCAACACCACAGCCCTCATCCTGAGGAGCCGCGAAGCGGCGTCTCGAAGGATGCTCCAGGAGGTTCCGGAGACAGCTGGAACATCCTTCGAGACGCGCCTGTCGGCGCTCCTCAGGATGAAGGCTCTGGAAAACCTCATCGAAGGAGCCCTTCCATGAGACGCAACGGCCCCCTCGCTCTCATCTTCCATGGCCTCTTCGTCGTCTTCATGCTGGCGCCGCTGCTGATCGTCTGTGTCGTCGCCTTCACGCCCGAGGGCTATCTCTCGCTGCCGACGCGCGGCCCGAGCCTGCGCTGGTTCAAGGCGATCTTCGACTATCCCGAGTTCATCCGCGCCTTCCGCGATTCGCTCTGGCTGGCGGCGCTCTCCTCGACCATCGCGATCATGCTGGCGGTGCCGGCCGCGCTCGCCATCGCGCGCTACCGCTTCCCCGGCCGCGAGGCGATCACGGCGCTGTTCATGTCGCCGTTGATGGTCCCGCATGTTGTGCTCGGCATCGCTTTCCTGCGCTTCTTCACGCAGATCGGCATCTCCGGCACTTTTGTCGGGCTGGTGCTGAGCCACATCATCGTGGTCATCCCCTTCGCGCTGCGGCTCGTGCTGGCGGCCTCCTACGGCATCGACCGGCGCATCGAGCATGCCGCGATTTCGCTGGGCGCCGGCACGGCGACGGTGTTTCGCCGGGTGACGCTGCCGCTGATCCTGCCCGGCGTCGTCTCGGGCTGGCTTCTGGCGGCGATCAACTCCTTCGACGAAGTGACGATGACGGTGTTCATCGCCTCGCCGGCGACCGTCACGCTGCCGGTGCGGATGTTCCTCTACATCCAGGACAATATCGACCCGCTCATCGCGGCGGTCTCCGCCTGCCTCATCGCCATGACCGCGATCCTGCTCTTCGCGCTCGATCGGCTGTTCGGGCTCGACCGCCTCTTCGTCGGATCCGGAAAGGGCTGACAGACGTGACCACCCCAGCATTGTCATCGGAAGCCGACATCGTCGTGGTCGGCGGCGGTGTCGTCGGCGGCGCGATTGCGCTCGGCCTCGCGCGCGGCGGCGCCCGCGTCACCATCCTCGACGAGGGCGATGTCGCCTTTCGCGCTTCGCGCGGAAATTTTGCGCTGGTCTGGGTCCAGTCCAAGGGGCTGGGGATGCCTGACTACGCGATGTGGTCGCGCCGCTCGGCCGAGCAATGGCACCAGCTCGCCGATGTTCTGCACGCGGAAACCGGCATCGATGTCGCCCACAGCCAGCCCGGCGGCTTCATGCTCTGCCTCTCCGAGACCGAGCTGGAGCAGCGTCGACAGACCATGCTGCGGCTGCATAACCAGATGTCGCTCGCCGATTTCCCTTATGAGATCCTCGACCACGACGAGACAAAGCGCCGCCTGCCCGATATCGGCCCCGATGTCGTCGGCTCCGTCTATAGCCCGCTCGACGGCCATGTGAATTCGCTGAAGCTCTTCCGCGCGCTGCGCGAGGCCACCCAGCGTCGCGGCGTCGATTACCGCCCCAACTGCACGGTCGACAGCATCACCCAGAGCGACGGCGGATTCCGGCTGAAAGGCGCCTTCGGCGCGATTGCAGCGGGTAAGGTCGTGCTCGCGGCAGGGCTCGGCAATGCGAGGCTCGCCCCCATGGTCGGGCTCGACGCGCCGGTGAAGCCGAGCAAGGGCCAGATCATCGTCACCGAGAAGACCGACGCCTTCCTGCACAACCCGATGGTGACGATCCGCCAGACCGACGAGGGCGGCATCATGATCGGCGACAGCCAGGAGGATCGCGGCTTCGACACCGTCGTGGGCCAGCCGATCCTCTCGGTCATGGCGGAGCGCGCGGTGCGGATGTTCCCGCGCTTGGCGGGCCTCAACGTCGTGCGCTCCTGGTCGGCGCTGCGCGTGATGAGCCCCGACGGCTTCCCGATCTACGACCAGTCGCTGAGCCATCCCGGCGCCTTCCTCGTCACCTGCCATTCCGGCGTGACGCTCGCTGCCAACCATGTCCTGACGCTCGCGCCCGCCATTCTCGCGGGCGGCCTGCCCGACACGCTCGCTGCCTTTTCCGCACGGAGGTTCCATGTTCCGGCCCATGCATGAGCTGAAGCCGGCCGAGGCGCTCGGCTTCAGCTTCGACGGCCGCGCCCTGACGGCGCGCGCGGGCGACACGGTAGCGGCCGCGCTGCTGGCCAACGGCGTCCAGGCCTGCCGCCAGACGCCGGTCTCGGGCGCGGATCGCGGGCCCTATTGCATGATGGGTGTCTGCTTCGACTGCCTCGTCGTCATCGACGGCGTCGGCAACCGCCAGGGCTGCCTCGTGCCGCTGCGCGAGGGCATGCGGATCGAAACCCAGGCCGGGCGGCGTCGTCCCGACGGGGCTACCCCATGATCGCGATCACCGCCATCGACCAACTCGCCGAGCATTACGACATCGCGGTGGTCGGCGCGGGGCCCGCCGGTCTCGCCGCCGCCGCGCGCGCGGCGGAACTCGGCCTCTCCGTGCTGCTGGCCGACGAGAACCCCGCGCCCGGCGGCCAGATCTACCGCGCCGTCACCATGACGCCGGTCGCAAGACGGGACGTGCTCGGCGAGGATTACTGGAAGGGCGGGGCGCTGGTCGCAAGGCTGGAGAAGACCGGCGCCCGCTATGCGCCGGGCTGCACGGTCTGGTCGGTCGCGCCCGACGAGGAGGGCGGCTTCGAGTTCGGCCTCTCGCTCGGTGGCCAGGCCCGGCTGATCGCGGCGGGGCAGGTCATCCTGGCGACGGGCGCGCAGGAGCGGCCCTTTCCGATTCCGGGTTGGACCCTGCCGGGCGTGATGACCGCCGGCGCCGCCCAGATCGCGCTCAAGGCCTCGGGCCTGGTGCCGAGCGGCCGCACCGTGATCGCCGGCTGCGGCCCCTTGCTCTATCTGCTCGCCGGCCAGCTCGCGGCGGCCGGCGCCAACATTGTTGCGGTGCTCGACACCACGCCGCGCCGCAACTGGCTGACGGCCATTGCCGCGGTTCCCGATTTCCTGCGCTCGCCCTATCTCGCCAAGGGGCTGAAGCTGATGGCGGGGGCACGGGGCAAGCTGCCGTTCAAAACCGGCGTCACCGCGCTGGCGGCCGAAGGCTCCGGCAAGGTCACGAGCGTGAAGGTGACGCGTGGAGGGGCGACTGAAACGATTCCCTGCGACGCGCTCCTGCTGCATCACGGCGTCATCCCCGGCATCAACCTCTCCAACGCCGCTGGCTGCGCGCAACACTTCGACACGGTCCAGCATTGCTGGACGCCGACCGTGGACGAGTGGTTTGCCTCCTCGATCCCCGGCATCGCCATCGCCGGCGACGGGGCGGGGATCGGCGGCGCCGAGAGCGCGGCCCTGCGCGGCGAGATCGCGGCGCTCGACGCCGCCCGCCGGCT
>NZ_LJHQ01000025.1 GCF_001295925.1 Allobosea sp. AAP35
CCCCCGCCACTCGCCATCGCCGGCTGGCGCGAACCGCCGCCGCCGCTGGCCGGGCCCGAACGCCCGAAGGACGAGCCCGAGGACCGGTCCTCGACCATGCCGCCACCCTCGCCATATTCGTCCGAACCGCCCTGGCCGCGGCTGTCGAGCAGCGTGAGTTCGCCGCGATAGCGCTGCAGCACGATCTCGGTCGTGTATTTCTCGACGCCGGACTGATCCTGCCATTTGCGGGTCTGGAGCTGGCCCTCGATGTAAACCTTCGAGCCCTTCTTGAGATACTGCTCGGCGACCTTGGCGAGGTTCTCGTTGAAGATCACCACCGAGTGCCATTCGGTCTTCTCCTTGCGCTCGCCCGACTGCTTGTCGCGCCAGTTCTCGGAGGTCGCGATGCGCAGCGACACCACCGGCTCGCCGGAATTCAGGCGCCGGACTTCCGGATCCTTGCCGAGATTGCCGACCAGAATGACCTTGTTGACGCTACCAGCCATGAGAGGCTCCATTTCCTGCGCACATCGCACCGGCGTTTTCACCGGAGCGCGACCCTAACGGCCGACCGCTCCACTATCAATGATGTTCTTGTTTTGTTCAAGAGCGAATCGCGCGGTTGTCCCCCGATTTGTGCGCAAGGTCACGCCGCCGGCTCGACGACCCGCCGATAGAGATGCCAGGTTGCATGGCCGAGCACGGGCATGACCACGATCAGCCCCAGGAACACCGGCAGCATCGCGACCGCCGAGAGCGCCACGATCGCCGCCGCGAAGCCCAGCATCGGCACGGGATTGGTCGCCACGGCGCGCACGCTGGTGATCATCGCGGTGATGAAATCGACCTCCCGATCGAGCAGCAGCGGAAACGACACCACCGTCAGCGAAAACAGCGCCGCCGCCAGCACCGCGCCGACGAGATTGCCGACCGCCAGGAACATCAGCCCCTCCGGCGTCGTCGCGATCACGCTGAGAAAGCCGTTGAAGCTGGAGAAGGACTGGAAGCCGAGAAACAGCGCCAGCAGCAGCCGCACCTGATAAAGCCACATCATCATCACAAACAGCGTCACGAAAGCCATCCAGCCCAGTTCGCGCTGGCTCTGGGCGAAGACGACGCCGAGCACCTTGCCCCAGGCCAGCGGCAGGCCCGCCTCGCGCCGCCGCGACACCTCATAGAGCCCGACCGCGACGAAGGGGCCGATCAGCACGAAGCCCGCCGCCAGCGGATAGGCGAGATAGGGCACACCGAACCGCGTCAGCGACAGCAGAATCGCCAGGCCGGCGAGCGTGTAGATGCCGCCGAAGAACAGCCCGAAGAGCGGCGCCGCCTGGAAATCGCGCAGGCCCGCAATGAGCGCCTCGACCACATCACGCACGCCGATGCGGCGCACCACCGGATCGGGGCGCGGTCTCTCGGTGGCGTCTGTTTCGGGATAGGGCTCGGACATCACGGCTTCCCCCTCTTTTCCGGCGGACGATCCGGGCCGGCTTTGGCGGGAAGCCTAACGCCTGCGGGCCTGCCCGCATTGGGCCAGATCAATGACCGGGATGGGACTCGTCCACGAAGGCGCCCGGCCCCGCGATACGGCATGGCCCGGCGGCGTGCATGGCTCTTGCTTGCAGGACCGATCTGTCGCTAAGCCGACCCAAGGTCGCCGGGAACAGCGCGGCCCACAGAGGATGATGTCGAGATGAGCGTCGCAAACGGCCGGCGGATTTTGGCGATGCCGGGTCCGACCAATATTCCCGACCGCGTGCTGCAGGCGATGATGCGCCCGGCCGAGGAGCTGAGCTCGAAGACCATCGTCGATCTCACCGACTCGCTGCTGGCCGATCTCAAACAGGTCTTCCGCACCACGGGCGAAACCTTCATCTACGCCGCCAACGGCCATGGCGGCTGGGAGGCGGCGCTGACCAATGTGCTGTCGCGCGGCGACAAGGTGCTGGTGCTGGCGAGCGGGCGCTTCGCCATCGGCTGGGGCGAGATGGCAGCCTTCATGGGCGCCGATGTCGAAATCCTGGCCGGAAGCTGGCGCGCGGCGGTCGATCCCGCCGCCGTCGAGGCGCGCCTGCGCGCCGATACCGGCCATGCCATCAAGGCCGTGCTGATGGTGCAGATCGACACGGCGTCGGGCGTCGTCAACGACGTTCCCGCGATCCGCCACGCGCTCGATGCCGCCGGCCACCCGGCCCTGTTCATGGTCGACGGTGTCGCCTCCGTCGGCTGCATGCCGTTCGAGATGGATGAATGGGGCATCGACGTCGCCATGTCGGCCTCGCAGAAGGGCTTGATGACCTCGCCGGGGCTGGCCTTCGTCGCCGCCAACGCCAAGGCGCTCGCGGCCCACAAGCGCGCCGACATGAAGACACTGTACTGGGACTGGTCGTCCCGGATGAACACGCTCGCCTATATGAAGCATTGCGGCACGGCGCCCGAGCATCTGCTCTTCGGCCTGCGCGCGGCCATCGACATGATCCTGACCGAAGGCCTGGAGGCGGTCTGGAAGCGTCACAGCCTGCTGGCGGGCGCGACCCATGCCGCCGTCACGCGCTGGGCGGAAGGTCAGGCGCTGACCTTCAACATCACCGAGCCCCTCCAGCGCGCCCCCTCCGTGACGCCGATCCTGGTCCAGGGCGTCGATGCCACCCTGATCACCGATTTCGCCCGCGACATCTGCGGCGTGCAGCTGGGGCTCGGCATCGGCGATCTCACCGGAAAAGCCTTCCGCATCGCCCATATGGGCCATGTCAACGCCCCCACCGTGCTGGGCACGCTCGGCGCCGTCGAGATGGCGCTGCAGGCCAAGAGCGTGCCTCATGGCTCGGGCGGGGTCGATGCGGCGGTGGCGTATCTCGCCGGCGCGGTGCAATAGCCCACCCCGCCCCGGCCCGTGCCTCTAGAGCGCGTGGGCGGGCTCGCTCGAGGTGTCGAACAGATCGGGGAAGCGCTCGGCGAGCCGGGGCAGCGCGCTCAGGATTTCCCGCAGATGCGTCCGCATCGCCGCCTCGGCCCGCTCGGGATCGCGGGCCTTGATCGCGGCCAGGATCGCCTCGTGCTGGGCGATCAGCAGCGCCAGCGGCGACGCGTCCGGCAGGCTGAGATAGCGCACCCGGTCGGTCTGGGCGCGCGCGCTCTCGACCACGCGCAGCGCCGGGTCGCACTCGACGCAATCGGCGATGGCGCGGTGGAAGGTCTCGTCGAGCACATAAAACCGGCTCGAATCGCCGGCCGCTGCCGCCTGTTTCTGTTGCGCGACGAGCTGATCGATCCGCGCCACGCCCGCGGCATCAATCAGCTCGGCGGCGCTGCGCACCAGCGCGCATTCGATCGCCTCGCGCACGAAACGGGCGTTGAGCACCTCGCGCACCGAGATCTTGACGACATAGGTGCCGCGGCTCGGCAGGACCTGGAGCAGGCCGGCTTCCGCCAGCTTGATGAAAGCCTCGCGCACCGGCTGACGACTGACGCCATAGCGCAGCGCGACCTCTTTTTCCGAAAGGGCCTCGCCGGGCTTCAGGCGCATCTCGATGATCGCCTGCCGCAGGATCTGGATGATCTGCGGGACGATCGGGTCCGCCAGTTTCAGCGCAACGGGGCTGTGCATACGGCTTGCCTTCTCCCAAGGTAGGGGTATCATACCGGTATGGTGCCATACATCAATGCGTCCCGAGACGCGTCGAGCACCGCAAGGGAGGGTACCAGATGTTTACCGTGAACAGGCGCACGCTGTGCGCGCTCGCATTGGGGGCTGCCGCCCTCGCACTGCCCGCCGCCGCCCAGGCGCAGGCCCAGCTCAACGTCAACACCGCCTTGACCCGTGACGATCCGCTCTACAAGGGTCTGGAGCGGATGCGCGACCGTGTCTCCGAGCGCTCCAAGAACCAGCTCACCATCCGCATTTTCCCGGGTTCGCAGCTCGGCAAGGACGAGGACGTGCTGGAGCAGGCGCGGGCCGGTGCCAATGTCGCCGTCGTGGTCGATGGCGGCCGTCTCGCCGTGTTCGTCAAGGAGTTCGGCGTTTTGAGCGCGCCCTACCTCGCCGATGGCTTCCAGGGCGTCCGCAAGGTCGTGACCTCACCGCTGTTCGAGACCTGGGTCGCCAAGCTGAGGACGACCTCGGGCCATCAGGTCCTGTCGTTCAACTGGTGGCAGGGTGACCGACACCTGATCACCAACAAGCCGGTCAAGGTCCCCGCCGATCTCGGCGGTGTGCGGATGCGCACGCCCGGCGCGCCGGTCTGGATGGAGACGATCCGGGCCATGGGCGCGACGCCGACGCCGATGGGCTGGGGCGAGGTCTATCCCGCCATGCAGCAGAAGGTGATCGACGCCGTCGAGGCGCAGCACCCTGCCACCGTCGGCTCGAAGCTCTTCGAGGTCGCCAAGCACGTTACCAAGACGAGCCATTTCAACCTGATCACCGGCATCGTCACCAGCGCCGCCTGGTTCGACAAGCTGACGCCCGAGCTGCAGACCATCCTGCGCGAGGAATCGCTGGCCGCCGGCGACTACGCCTCCAAGCTCACCGAGGACTCGCTCGCCGGCTTCGAGGAGACGATGAAGAAGAACGGCATGACCATCACCGAGGTCGACAAGAAGCCCTTCATCGAAGCGACGCAGGGCGTCTACGAGAAGCTCGGCTACAGCGATCTGCGCACTGAGGTTCTGAAGCTCCTGAAGTAACGGCGCCGGCTTTTCGCCGATCATCATCCGACGGCGCGCCTCCGCGCGCCGTCGTCCTTCCGCGCGCATAGATGGGGCCACGCCGCCATGTCGCACTTCCTGATCTCGGCCGAATTCCTGGTAGCCAAGGTGCTGCTGGCGGCGATCGTGGTTCTCGTCTTCCTCGCCGCGCTCGGCCGCAGTTTCGGCTACCCGCTGATCTGGTCGATCGATATGGCGCAGCTGCTGTTCATCTGGGTCTGCTTCCTCGGCGCCAACCGGGCGATGCGGCTCAAGGCGCATATCGGCGTCGATCTGTTTGTGCGGAAGCTGCCGCGGACCTCGCGCTGGGTCATCGAGATCGCGCTTGCTCTGCTCGCTCTCGCTTTCCTGATCGCTCTCGCCGTCTCCGGTTACAGCCTGACCGTGCTGAACTGGCAGCGTGTCTATGGCGACAGCGGCATCTCCTATGCCTGGGTCACGGCGGCCGTTCCCGTCGGTGCCGCTCTCTTGGCGGTGACGATCACGATGAATCTCGTCCATGCGCTGCGCACGCGCTCGCTGGTTTTTTCCACCGATCGGAGCCCAGGCAGCTCCGACAGCCAGCTCGGGTAAGGCGCCGCCTATGTTGATGCTCTGGGGTCTCTTCTTCATCCTGATGTTCCTCGGCATGCCGGTGGCGCTGGCGATCGGCATGTCAGGCTTCTCTTTCTTCGTGCTCACGGGCTCGATCCCGCTCGGCATCGGCGTTCAGCAGATCGCCACCGCCTCGCAGAGCTTCCCGCTGCTGGCCGTACCCTTCTTCGTGCTGGCCGGGCACATGATGAACAAGACCGGCATCACGCACCGGCTGATCGCCTGTTCGAACGTGCTGGTCTCGTGGATGGCGGGCGGGCTCGCCCAGGTCTGCATCCTGTTGTCGACATTGATGGGCGGCGTGTCGGGCTCGGCCGTCGCGGACGCCGCCATGGAAGCGCGCATTCTCGGCCCAGACATGATCCGCAAGGGCTATTCGAAGGGCTTCACCTGCGCGGTGATCGCCGTCGGCTCGCTGATCACGGCGACGATCCCGCCGAGCCTGGGCCTCATCCTCTACGGTTTCGTCGGCAATGTCTCCATCGGCCGGCTCTTCCTGGCCGGCGTCATTCCGGGCTTGCTGATGATGGCCGCCCTGATGACGGTGGTCTGGCTGGTCGCGCGCAAGCGCGGCTACCACTCGGCCTCGCAGCAGCTGCCGACCGGCAAGGCCGTCTGGCGCGCCGTTGTGGACGCCAAATGGGCCTTGCTGTTTCCGCTGGCGCTGCTGTTCGGCATCCGGGCCGGCATCTTCACCCCCTCCGAAATCGGTGCCTTCGCCGTCGTCTATGCGGTGGTGGTCGGCGTCTTCCTGCACAAGGAACTGACCTTCGACAGCTTCATGGAAGCGCTGGGCGAGGGCGTGCTCGATGTCGGCGTGATCATGCTGATCATCCTGCTCTCGGGCATGGTCGGCTATGCGCTAATCTTCGAGCAGGCGCCACAGGAGGTCGCCGAATGGATGCTGGGTCTGTCTCAGAACCCACTGGCGATAGTGCTTTTGGTCCTGTTCTTCCTGCTGGTCGCCGGATTTTTTGTCGAAAGCACGGTGCTCGTCCTGCTGCTGACGCCGATCTTCGTGCCGATCATCACCAAGCTCGGCGTCGATCCGGTGCATTTCGGCATTCTGATGATGTCGATCGTGACCCTGGGCTCGATGACGCCGCCGGTGGGCGTGGCGATGTATACGGTCTGCTCGATCCTGGACTGCTCGATCGAGGAGTATTTCATGGAATCGCTGCCCTTCATCGCGGCGATCCTGGCCGTCATCGGTTTCCTCGCCCTGTTCCCGGGCGTCGTGCTCTTCCTCCCCAACCTCCTGATGTGATCCCGGAATTCACGTCGAGCGCTTGATCGGCCGGCCGCCAATCCGCAACAGGTCGCGGCCGGTCGCAACCCGGCAGCGTCGCCCTTGCGAGCATGGCGGCGCCCTGAGGAAGCTCGGCACAGCGCGCCGCTCCAGAGAAGCTTGCCCGCTCCGGGGCCTTGCCCCGCTCCTGCCATCCCCTGTCAGCAGCGGCCGCCGCGACGACGCGCCGCTGGCGTTGTGCGTGATAGACAATGCCGCCGCCTGCCGACCGGGCTGGTGTGGCGCGGCTTTTGCCCTATCTCTACGCTTCATCCCTGACCGGAAGCCCCCATGGCTCGCAAACCCACCACCGGCGGCACATCCGCGTCCGGCAAGAAGTCCCCCGCCTCGCCCGTCGGCAACAAGACTTCGCTCGCCGACCAGGCGGCCTCGCTCGAGGCGATGTTCGATGAGGCCCGCAAGACCGATTCGCGGATGATCACCGTGCGCGGCGCGCGCGAGCACAACCTCAAGAACGTCGATCTCGCGATCCCGCGCGACAAGCTCGTGGTCTTCACCGGCCTGTCGGGCTCGGGCAAATCCTCGCTCGCGTTCGACACGATCTATGCCGAGGGCCAGCGCCGCTATGTCGAGAGCCTCTCGGCCTATGCCCGCCAGTTCCTGGAGATGATGAGCAAGCCCGATGTCGACCAGATCGACGGGCTCTCGCCGGCAATCTCGATCGAGCAGAAGACGACCTCGAAGAACCCGCGCTCGACGGTCGGCACCGTCACCGAGATCCACGACTATATGCGCCTGCTCTGGGCGCGCGCCGGCATCCCCTATTCGCCCGCCACCGGCCTGCCGATCGAGAGCCAGACCGTGCAGCAGATGGTCGACCGGCTGGTCGAGCTGCCCGAGAAGACCCGCGGCTACCTGCTCGCCCCTGTGGTGCGCGGCCGCAAGGGCGAGTTCCGCAAGGAGATGGCCGACTGGCTCAAGCGCGGCTTCCAGCGCGTCAAGATCAATGGCGAATTCGTCGAGATCCCCGATGCGCCGGCGCTCGACAAGAAGTTCAAGCACGACATCGACGTCGTCGTCGATCGCCTTGTGATCAGGCCCGATCTCGGCGCCAGGCTTGCCGACTCGCTGGAGCAGGCGCTGGAGCTGACCGACGGCATCGCCGTCTTCGAATATGCCGACGAGAAGGAGGAGAATGGCGAGGCCCGCCGCATCGTCTTCTCCTCGAAATTCGCCTGCCCGGTCTCCGGCTTCACGATTCCCGAGATCGAGCCGCGCCTGTTTTCCTTCAACAACCCCTTCGGCGCGTGCCCGGCCTGCGATGGGCTCGGCCATGAGATGCGCATCGACCCGGACATGATCGTCCCGGATTCGTCGCTCAGCCTGAAGAAGGGCGCCATCGCGCCCTGGGCCAAGTCGACCTCGCCCTATTACGGCCAGACGCTGGAGGCGCTCTCCCGCCATCTCGGCTTATCAATGACCAAGCCCTGGGCGGAACTCCCCGACAGCGCCAAGATCTCGATCCTCTACGGCACCGGCGCCGAGCCGGTCCGCATGGCCTATAATGACGGCCTGCGTGCCTATGAGGTGAGGAAGCCCTTCGAGGGCGTCATCACCAATATGGAGCGGCGCTGGAAGGAGACGGAGTCGGACTGGGCCCGCGAGGAGATCGGCCGCTTCATGTCGGAGACGCCGTGCAAGGCCTGCAACGGCTTCCGCCTCAAGCCGGAGGCGCTCGCGGTCAAGCTCGACATGCACCATATCGGCGAGATCTCGCGGCTTTCGGTCAAGGACGCGCTCGACTGGGTCTCCCGCCTGCCCTCGCGCCTCTCGCAGAAGCAGAACGAGATCGCGCCGCGCATCCTCAAGGAGATCCGCGACCGGCTGACCTTCCTGCTCGATGTTGGGCTCGAATATCTGACGCTCGCCCGCGCCTCGGGCACGCTGTCGGGCGGCGAGAGCCAGCGCATCCGGCTCGCCAGCCAGATCGGCTCCGGCCTCACCGGCGTGCTCTATGTGCTCGACGAGCCCTCGATCGGCCTGCACCAGCGCGACAATGAGCGGCTGCTCGGCACGCTGCGGCGGCTGCGCGACCTCGGCAACACCGTCATCGTCGTCGAGCATGACGAGGACGCGATCCTCACCGCCGATTACGTCGTCGATGTCGGCCCCGGCGCCGGCATCCATGGCGGCCGCATCGTCGCCCAGGGCACGCCGCAGCAGATCCTCGACAATCCCGACTCGCTCACCGGCAAATACCTCACCGGCGAGATGTCGGTGGCCGTGCCCGTGCGCCGCCGCAAGGCGCAGAAAGGTCGCTCGCTCAGGATCGTCGGCGCGCGCGGCAACAACCTCAAGGATGTCAGCGTCGAGATCCCGCTCGGGCTGTTCACCTGCATCACCGGCGTCTCGGGCGGCGGCAAGTCGACGCTGGTCATCGACACGCTCTACAAGGCCGTGGCGCGCAAGCTCAACGGCGCGATCGACCACCCCGCCCCGCATGACCGCATCGAGGGCATCGAGCATCTCGACAAGGTCATCGACATCGACCAGTCGCCGATCGGCCGCACCCCGCGCTCCAACCCCGCGACCTATACCGGCGCCTTCACGCCGATCCGGGACTGGTTCTCCGGCCTGCCCGAGGCCAAGGCGCGCGGCTACCAGCCCGGCCGCTTCTCGTTCAACGTCAAGGGCGGCCGCTGCGAGGCCTGCCAGGGCGACGGCGTCATCAAGATCGAGATGCACTTCCTGCCGGATGTCTACGTCACCTGCGATGTCTGCAAGGGCAAGCGCTATGACCGCGAGACGCTGGAGGTGAAGTACCGCGACCACTCCATCGCCGATGTGCTCGACATGTCGGTCGAGGAGGCCAAGGATCTGTTCAAGGCCGTGCCCTCGATCCGCGACAAGATGGAGACGCTCGCCCGCGTCGGGCTCGACTATGTCAAGGTCGGCCAGCAGGCGACGACCCTCTCAGGCGGCGAGGCCCAGCGCGTCAAGCTCTCGAAGGAGCTCTCCAAGCGCGCGACCGGCCGCACCCTCTACATCCTCGACGAGCCGACGACGGGCTTACATTTCCACGACGTCGCCAAGCTGATGGAGGTGCTGCACGAGCTGGTCGAGCAGGGCAATTCCGTCGTCGTCATCGAGCACAACCTCGAAGTGGTGAAGACGGCCGACTGGGTGATCGACATGGGCCCCGAGGGCGGCGACGGCGGCGGTGTGGTGGTGGCCGAGGGCACGCCCGAGGCCATCGTCAAGTCCGGCAAGGGCCACACCGCGCGCTTCCTCAAGGAGGTGCTGGCGCGCCGGCCGATTGCGAAGGGCAAGGCGGTGGCGAGGGAGGCGGCGGAGTAAAAAAGCCAGCTCGCTTAAATTGTACAATTTCGTTGTCAAAACCGAATAAAAGGTCTTCGCAGAACGAAGTTTACCTAAATCTACATGTCAAAGTATTTTTTAGCCATGTCTAAACCAAGCTGATTGTAGTGACTTGACGTGTAATTTGTAAATTCGAATGAATTAACGTGTTCCAAGGCAGACTTATAGTTATCGTGATCACGCAAATTTCCGACTGAGCTTATTCTCCGCAGACAATGAAGCATTCCGTTTACGATTGTGGTTGTAAGCAACCTATCAGAATGCTTACGCGACGCCGTCCAGCGCGATCGCCCCGTTTGCACCTTTACAGCGCCGATGAATTTATTTATCTCGACGGTACAATATTCGACATACATCGAAATAATATTTTCATCGACCGATGAATCTGACACCCCTTTTACGAGATCATCTTTAGACGCATCCGACCAGTGCTTGTAGAGAGATTCATCCGAACCTGGCCTAATCAGCGGGACGAGTCCATACAGCACCACCGACGCCGTTCTAATGGTGTCGCCTTCACTAAAAGCAGCTTGGAATTTATCGCGGAATGGACCACGACTATTGAGCTTCCATAGCACTCGACGAGCCATAGAACTGACCTCAAATGGCCGAAGTATCACGCCAATATCTTGTATAAGCTCCGGCGGAGGTTTCGTCTGGTTAGAATTTATTTGTAAGAATAACCCCGCAGAAAAACGATCTCTAGTTTTAGCAGAAGCGCCATCTGGAAGAATTACGCCTGTCACGAGAAGGTTTTGCTGCCCACGCAATATAGATATTTTTTCTTCATCAGCACCACCTTCGTAGTATGAAAACACTCGGTGCTGACCATCAATAATAGATATTGAATTAAACTGCTCTGTTAAATGTATTTTCGCTGGAGTGACCTTCACGAGATCTTTTGGATTAACATGCAATCCTTGTTCGCTGAGAATCTCTGTCGAATCTGGAAGTATTGCAATAATATTATTAAGAAAAACCCCTTTCTTGGCGAGCAGGTGTCGCCTAATTAAATCGATTTTTTTCTTGATGAGAAACCGCTGATAAGCGTCGGAATCATCCCTCCAACTATCTCGTCTCAGTACATATGCGCGCCTAATGAGCTCTCCAGCGCTAATATAAAAAGAGACAACCTTATAATCTGGAGGTAGATGAGATTGCGATTCCGGAAGAACAGTTCCACGCAACGTAGCAACAACGTCCCCACCAGAGCTTAGAACGTTATCACCAAACTGAGACGGATATACGCCCAAAAAGTCCAGCAGTTCGTACCTGACAGATAATTTAACAGCCTTCGAAGTTTGACTAAAATATTTCAATTGAGGGTAATCTAAAAAATGAACCCCCTTAACATGATCTTTGGTTGACTGTTTGATGTTTTTACGCGAACAATAAACTATGCGGACTTGAATATCATGATCATGATATTTCTTATGAAGACCGCTATCGATCGAATTGAATTTTGATTTGAGATCCGAAACTAGAGACGCCCTATCTCCATTCATATAATTGTAAATTATAGATTTATTTACAAGATGCGCTGAAACGTGATCTTCATCATGCGACGTATGCTCAAGCAAAACCAAGACGTTATCAATTAAAAAAACTTCATCTAAATCGGTCTCTCTACCATTAAATACAAAATTCGAGCTCGATAAATCATTGATGTGTTTAAATCCCGCGGAGACAAATGTCTCCCTAATCATCCTAATATGCTGAGCCTTGCGTAATTTCGCCTTTCTCTCAGCTTCCTTCTTTTCCTTCTGCTCGGGAGTAAGTGGAATTTTCGATTTGCGGCTCACTTGAGGCTTAGCGGCGGGCATCGGAGACCTCGCCGCGCGACATGTCCCACTCCAACGGCACTTGAGCGACGCGCTCCGAGAGTTTCGGGCGGCGCACAGGCTGTCCGCTCGGCCGCATAGGCAATCGGCCTTGGCTGAGATCCGCCAAGCGCCGCTCCGCTATAGCAAGAAAGGCCAAATCGCGGTCGATGCCGAACGCTTCCCGCCCGTGCTTCAGCGCCGCAATCGCGCTAGTGGATTGAATCCAACGCCTGATGCCCTCTGGCTGCTGCCGCGATGA
>NZ_LJHQ01000026.1 GCF_001295925.1 Allobosea sp. AAP35
AGGCAGCACGGGCGGCCCAGGCGGCCAGGGCCGCAGCAGCGGCGCGCGCGCTGGCGCAGGCGCAGGCGCGGGCCGAGGCGCTCAGCCGGGCCAAGGCCGACGAGGAGTGCGAGACCTGCCCCTGCCGCCGGAACATGCTGATTTCGCGCTCGGCTTCGCCGCAGGCAGCCCAGCACATCCTCGACGCGCAGGCCGCCGGGCAGCCGCGCGTGCTGACACTGGACAAGAATCCTGCAAACGTCGCAGCGCGGCGCTCGGCCGCGACAAGCAGGCTTCCGACCATGCCCGGGATGGATCGCGACGAATATCCGCCTGCGACCTTCGCCGAGGGCGGCGCGACCGCAAGCGTCAGGCATGTTTCCAGAAGCGATAATCGCAGCGCTGGCGGGCAGATGACGAGTCAGTTGGCGGGACTGCCCGATGGCTGCAGAATAACGGTGATGGTGGTGCCCTGATGATCGAATTCCCGCTTGCCGTCCTCTACACCCAGATCCAGGCATTCCGAGCCAAGCTTCCGCGCGCGGGATCGCTGTGGACCGACGACCATGTCGCGCAAGGCTTCGCCTGGCGTCCCGAAACGGTGGCTTTCGGCGTGCCCGATCACGATGGCCAGTGCGTCCTGCAGGCAGCCGTCGCTGACGCGCCCTACAGCCTGGCGGACGCCGTGCTGTGGGCTGTGGCGGTTCCATTCGAGGTCACCACCGGAAAGGTGTCCGTCGGAACGGTTCTCAACACGCGCGATCTCGATGTGCCGGTCGGCCGCTACAGTCTCGTATTCGAGGCGTGGCCAGGCCGCGAGCGCGCCGGCGAGACCTATGCGTTTATGCTGCGCCTGCTGTTCTGCCCGGATGCCGCGCCCGATTTCGCGATCCTGCGCAAGGGCGAGGAGATCACGACCGATGTCGTCCTGCGCCGCGATGCGGACCCGGCCTGAGTCCGTACGGTCGGATAGCCTCCTGCCATCGCGATCCATTCGACCGAGTGCTCGTCGCGCAGGCCATGCCGAGAGGTCTGACGCTGGCGACCGCCGACCGAACGTTGGCCGACGACGACGTCGCGATTCTTGCAATCTAGCGGGGATTCTCGCGGAGGGCAGAGGGCTCCGGCCATTCGGCAGGGCGCTCACCGTGCCAGTGACGCGCGCAGCGCGGTGATCTCGTCGGTGAGCCGTTGGGCGTCGGCGCCGGACAGCCCTGTCGCTTCAAGCACGCAGCCGGGCACCGGCTGGGCCTTGGCGAGCAGGGCCTTGCCTTCGCTCGTCAGCCGCAGGCGCACCTGGCGCTCGTCAGCCGGGTCGCGGCTGCGCGAAACCAGCCCGGCCGCCTCCATGCGCTTGAGCAACGGCGTCAGCGTGTTGGATTCGAGCAGCAGCTGTTCGCCGATCTCGCCGACCGTGCGATCGTCGCGCTCCCACAGCGTCACCATCACCAGATATTGCGGATAGGTCAGGCCGAGTTTGTCGAGCAGCGGCTTGTAGAGCCGGTTGAAGGCATGACTGGCGGAGTAGATCGCAAAGCACAGGAAATCGTTCAGCTTCAGTTCGAAGCCCGGCTGAGCGTCTGGCGTCGGGAGCATCGTATCCTCCAGGGTTCTCTCCCATAATAATCGTACGCGATCAAATCGCAAGGGATTTATAGCGCAGGCGCTCCGCCTCGAGGTATAAGGCCCGCCTCCAGAGCGGTTTCGACCCGCTTGTGCGTTATCGGAACCGAATTCGTCGCAAACCTGAAGACGCGTCGATCAGCCGACGTTCATTGTCCATGGCGACGGCGACCAGATCGTCCCGATCGACACGACCCGCCTGCGCATTGTGGAGGCAGGCCCCTATGCCTTCCCGAGGATCTACAGGCGCCCTGTTGCGCGGGGCGGCCGGTGTCTGGTGTCCGGTGCCTGGTCTACCCAGCCGCCACCAGCCGCTGCATGGCGCCGTCGCGCCCGCCGACGAGGATCTTCTCATCCACCGCCGCGATATCGCGCAGGCCGCACAGCGCCATGGTGATGTCGAGTTCCTTGCGGATGATATCGAGGCTGCGGGTGACGCCGGCCTCGCCCATGGCGCCGAGCCCGTAGAGGAAAGCGCGGCCGATATAGGTGCCGTGAGCCCCGAGCGCGAGCGCCTTGATGACGTCCTGGCCGGAGCGGATGCCGCCATCGAAATGCACCTCGATGCGGTTGCCGACCTGGTCGACGATTTCCGGCAGGGCTTCGATCGAGGACAGGGCGCCGTCAAGCTGGCGGCCGCCATGGTTGGAGACGATCAGCGCGTCGGCGCCGCTCTGGGCCGCGAGCTCGGCGTCCTCGGGGTCGAGAATGCCCTTGATGATCAGCTTGCCGCCCCATTGCTCCTTGATCCGCTTGATGTCGTCCCAATCGAGCTTGGGGTCGAACTGGTCGGCGGTCCAGGAGGAGAGGGAGGACATGTCGGCGACGCCGGTGACATGGCCGACGATGTTGCCGAAGCTGCGGCGCGGCGTATCGAGCATCTTGAGGCACCAAGCCGGCTTCGTCGCCAGGTTCAGCAGATTTGCGAGCGTCGGCTTGGGCGGAGCGGAGAGGCCGTTGCGGATGTCCTTGTGACGCTGGCCGAGGATCTGCAGATCGAGCGTCAGCACGAGCGCGGTGACGCCGGCGCGCCTGGCCCGCTCGATCAGGCGGGCGCTGAAATCCCGGTCCTTCATCACATAGAGCTGGAACCAGAACGGGCTGCCGACATGGTTGGCGATGTCCTCCAGCGAGCAGATGCTCATGGTCGAGAGGGTGAAGGGCACGCCGGCCTTGGCCGCTGCCTTGGCGGCGAGGATCTCGCCATCGGCATGCTGCATCCCGGTCATGCCCGTGGGAGCGAGCGCAACGGGCATCGCGACCGTCTCGCCGATCATGGTCGATGCCAGCGTGCGGTTGGTCATGTCGACCGCGACGCGCTGGCGCAGTTTGATCTTGGCGAAATCGGTCTCGTTGGCGCGGTAGGTGCTCTCGGTCCAGGCGCCGGAATCGGCATAGTCGTAGAACATGCGCGGGACACGGCGCTTGGCCAGGATGCGCAGGTCTTCGATGGTCAGGGGCTGGGCCATGGTGTCGAGCCTCATCGCGTTGGGTCACCCAGCGCGGTGGTTCGCATGCCGCGTGTCGCCGCGCAAGACCATGCGCGGCGGTGCGGGTCAGGACACGCCGCGATAGCGCCCCGGCCTGTGATTCATGCCGAGTACGGCGTTGAGGACGAGTGTGCCGATCAGCGAGATGGCCAGCCGGTCCGGCGGCAGGATGAAGGCGGCGCCGGCAAAAATCCCGGCGTCGATCGCCAGCTGGGTCCAGCCCGCGCGCCAGCCGCGCTTCTCCTGCAGATACAGCGCCAGGATGTTGACCCCGCCGATCGCGGTGCGGTGGCGGGCGAGCGCGAGCAGGCCGAGCCCCATGATGCTGCCGCCGGCCAGCGCGGCATAGATCGGCTGGACCGAGGCGATGTCGAGCCAGAGCGGCGTCGCCTGCACCAGCAGCGAAACGACGCCGACCGCGACGAAGGTACGCAGTGTGAAGCGCAAACCCATCCGCCTGAAGGCGAGCCAGTAAAAGGGCAGGTTGATGACGGAGAAGAGCAGGGAAAACTCGAAACCGGTGGCGTATTGCAGCAGCAGGGCGAGGCCCGCCGCGCCGCCGGTCATGATCATCGCCTTGGAGAACAGCGCGATGCCGATCGAGACCATCAGCGTGCCGAGCAGGATCGCCAGCGCGTCCTCATAGAGCCGATGCCGCTCCGTCGACGCGGTGTCAGGTGGGGGGCGGGTGGCGGTCGATGTGGTCATGCGGCCTCCTGCCGGGCGGGAGCAAGCCATGAGGCTTGATCGCAGCCGGTGATGAGAATCCCGTGCCAATCCGGTCTGGAGCCCTGCCGTCCGATCACGGTCTCGTCGCGCGAGCGTGATGTAGCGGGAATGGAACACGCTGCGAATTGCCAAAAAGCCGCGACCCACCGGGCACGGCGCTTCCTCCACCAGGACGGAAGCTGGAGAGACCTATATGGGAGGATGACAATGTCTGTTCTGTGCATCAGCAAGCGGATTTCCGTTCGTTTCACCGCAGCCTCGGCCGCGATCCTCATGTCCTTCGCCGTGCAGGCGGCTGACGAGCATTTCCTCAAGGATGGCGGTCCCGCGATCAGCGGTTACGATGCGATCGCCTATCACACGCTCGGCAAGCCGACACCCGGTTCGAGCCAGTTCAAGGCGGAATATCAGGGTGTCACCTGGCAGTTCGCTTCGGCGGCCAACCGCGATCTGTTTGCCGCCAACCCGGCCAAGTACGCACCGGCCTATGGCGGCTGGTGCTCGGCCGGGGCGAGCAAGGGCAAGAAGGTCTCGACCCAGCCGCATCTCTTCGCGGTCGTCGATGGGCAGCTTTACCTCAACAGCACCGAGGCCGCGCACAAGGATCTGTTCCTGAAGGACCCGGCGGCGGTCATCGATCGGGGCGAGCGCAACTGGAAGGTCATCTACGCGACGCCCGCAGCGAAGCTCTGACGCCGAGCGTCGCGAGCCTTCCAAGGCAGGCTCCTCATCACCAGCCCCGGCGCCATCTGGCGCCGGGGTTTTGCGTCGGAATGGCCTATCCGTTTCGAGCACGCGTTGAGCCGCCGTCGCGCTTCCTGTAGGTCGAGCGCAATGGGGTCGGAACGAAAAAACGTGAATCATCTGCTTCGCCTTGCCTTGTGCGCGTTTGCCGTCTTGTTTCCGCTGACGCTGAGCGCGCAGGAGGTCGCCTGGAAGACCGGCCCCGAAGCCGCTGCGATCGAGCGCCGGATCGACGGGCTGCTCAAGCAGATGACGCTGGAGGAGAAGGTCGGCCAGTTGCATCTGTCGGGGCGCGGGGACGGCTTCGACATCACGCAGATCAAGTCCGGCCGCATGGGCGCGGTGATGAACTTCGTCGTGCCGGCCGAGGTTCTTGAGGTTCAGAAGGCAGCCCGGACGACGCGGCTGAAAATCCCGCTGATCATCGGGCTCGACGCTGTCCACGGCTTCTCGACCTATTTTCCGCTCCCGCTCGGCCAGGCTTCGACCTGGGATCCCAAGTTGATCGAGGAGGCCGCCTATTGGACCGGCCGCGAGGCGTCGGCTGCCGGGATCAACTGGACCTTCGCGCCGATGGTCGACATCTCGCGCGATCCGCGCTGGGGCCGGGTGCTCGAGGGCGCAGGCGAGGATGCCTATCTCGGCTCGGTCGTCGCGGCGGCGCGCACACGCGGCTATCAGCGCGGCGGGGTCGCGACCTCGGTGAAGCATTTCGTCGGTTATGGGGCGGGCGAGGCCGGGCGCGACTACAACTCGACCTGGATCCCGACGAGCCAGCTCTTCGACCTGCATCTGCCTCCGTTCAAGGCGTCGTTCGAGGCTGGGTCGATGACGGCCATGGCCGCCTTCAATGCGCTGAACGGCCTACCCGCCACGGCCCATCGCGGCATGCTGACGGATCTCTTGCGTGGCAAATGGGGCTTCAAGGGCTTCGTTACCTCCGATTTCGGCTCGATCACGGAGCTGCGCCTGCACGGTATCGCTAGGGACGATGCCGAAGCCGCGCGCAAGGCGCTGCTGGCGGGCATCGACATGGACATGATGGGTGACGTCTATCACAAGCACCTCGCCGCCGAAGTGAAGGCCGGCCGCGTGCCGATGAAGGCGCTCGACGAGGCGGTGCGGCGGGTGCTGCGGGTCAAGTTCCATCTCGGCCTGTTCGAGCGTCCCGATGTCGATCCGGCCGCCGCTCCGGCGCTGATGCAGACGCAAGCTGCGCGAGAGGTTGCGCTCAAGGCCGCTCAGGACGGCGCGATGCTGCTCAAGAACGCCAACGAGACCCTGCCGATCGGGCCTGCCGTGAAGTCGGTCGCCGTGATCGGCGCGATGGCACGTCCCGAGGATGAGCGGGTCTGGACCGACCCGGCGGGCCTGGGGCGTCGTGTCGTGCAGGCCCTACCCGAGGCGCTGAAGGAGCGTCTACCGGCCGATGTTTCGGTGGCCTATGAGCCGGCCTTCACCAAGGCCTGTGGCACGGAATTCGCCGACAAGGACGCGGCCATCCGCACGGCCGCGGCCAGCGACGTGATCGTTGCGATGCTCGGCGAGGATTGCGAGTTCATGGGCGAGGGCGCCTCGCGCACGAAGCTAGACCTTCCGGGTGTGCAGCAGGAACTGCTCGAGGCGCTGGTGGCGACGGGCAAGCCGGTCGTGCTGGTGCTGGCGACCGGGCGGCCGCTGGTCCTAACCTGGGCCGACGCGCATGTTGCGGCGATCCTGCAGACCTTCCACGGCGGCACGGAGGGGCGAAACGCCATCGCCGACATCCTGACCGGGAAGGTCAATCCATCGGGCCGCGTGCCGATGAGCTTCCCGCGCTCGGTCGGCCAGATCCCGGTGTATTATGATCATCTGCCGACGGGGCGGCCGCAGAAGATCCGCCAACGATACGAGTCGATCTTCATCGACGAGGCCAACGAGGCGCTCTACCCGTTCGGGCATGGCCTGTCCTACACCCGCTTCAGCTATGCCAATGCGCGCGTGTCGAAGCCGGCCATGCCGCTCAACGGTTCGGTCGAGGTATCGGTCGATGTGACCAATGCCGGTTCGCGCGACGGGCAGGAGGTGGTGCAGCTCTATATCCGCCAACCGGTCGCCAGCCGGTCGCGGCCGGTGCGCGAACTCAAGGGCTTCGCCAAGCCGATGCTGCGCGCTGGCGAGACGCGGACGGTGCGCTTCAAACTGGATGCCGCAAGTCTGGGCGCTCATGACGAGGCCGGCCGCTACACTGTCGAGCCGGGAGACATTGAGATATATCTGGGTGGTTCGTCGCTCACTTCGGTCATGACGCAAGTGACCTTGACCAAGTCTTGATCGTCAAAGCATTGCGATTGCCCGTCCTTTGCACTCGACAAGGATGAAAATTCGGTCAATCCTTTGGGAGCGTAGCCCACAGAGATCCGAAACTGTGGGTCGCAAAGACGCTTTGGCTTCAAAGGATGCGGCGATGGCGACCGGAACCGTGAAATGGTTCAATACTGAAAAGGGCTTTGGTTTCATTCAACCTGCGGATGGCGGCAAGGACGTTTTCGTCCATATCACTGCCGTAAAGGAAGCGGGTCTGATGACGCTGACGGAGGGGCAGAAAGTCTCGTTCGATCTCAAGACCGAGCGCGGCAAGACGGCGGCGGGTTCGCTGCAGTTGATGTGAGCCGATCCGCCGCTTGACAGAGCCCGGGGCATGCAGCCATGCCGCCGGCATGAAGCGCATGCGTGCCATTGGCGCCGTTGCAGGCGTCTACGGCGCGGCGCACGCCCCCTCGTCAGGGCAGCCGCCCTCGCGGCATCCCTTCGTGACTGTCTCGCGCGATGCGCTGGTGCTTGATCCTGCGGGCATTGTGGGCGATCTCCATGCTGGCGCAACGCGGATTTCAGGTGCGCGCGAACCCTGGCTGGCGCGCGGTTTGATCCTGCGCAACGACCGACAGGTTTCCGCTCTGTGTCCGGAGGAACTGGCCGAGATCGCATCGAGGCTTGGGATCGACAGGCTCGCGCCGGAATGGCTCGGCGGCAATGTGCTGATCGGGGGTCTGGCGGGCTTCTCGCGGATCGTGCCGGGCAGCCAACTCGCCTTCGGCGGGCAGTGGGGCGGTAAAGGGCGCTTCGACGGCAGCGCGGTGTTGCGCGTCGAAGCCTATAACGTGCCCTGTCGAAGGGCTGGCGCGGCTGTTGCCGCCGCCACCGGGCGCCCGGAACTCACCTTCGCCTTTGTCAAAGCTGCAGCGGGATTACGCGGACTGGTGCTCTCGGTTGATCTCGCCGGGACCATCATGCCGGACGACGCGGTCGTGGTGATCGACCCGGTAACGCCCAAGCACGGCTGACGTTCGAGTTTGCGGAGCGATCACCGCGCGAAGCGCCGGGCTCCGGCGACGCAAGCCGCCACTGCTGCGGACACGGCGAGCATTTGCCAGGTCACTGCCTCGCCCAGCAGCAGCGCCGCCAGCGCCAGCCCGAAGAAGGGCTGCAGCAGTTGCAACTGCCCGACGGCCGCGATGCCGCCCTGTGCGAGCCCGCGATACCAGAATACGAAGCCGATCAGCATGCTGAACAGCGAGACATAGGCAAGGCTAAGCCAGGCCGGCAGCCCCACGCCGTTGAGCGAGGCCGGCGCCGTGATCCAGCTCAACACGATGGTGACGGGCAAGGCCAGCAGCAGCGCCCAGGAGATGACCTGCCAGCCGCCGAGCCGGCGCGAGAGCGCCGCGCCTTCGGCATAGCCGAGACCGCAGATGACGATGGCCGACAGCATCAGCAGATCGCCGGTCGGCGAGGCTGAAAAGCCCTGCCTCAGGGCAAAGCCCGCCACCAGCGCGCTTCCGAGGCCGGAGAACAGCCAGAAGGCGAGGCGGGGCCGTTCGCCGCCGCGCAGCACGGCAAACAGCGCCGTCGAGAGCGGCAGCAGGCCGATGAAGACGATCGAATGCGCCGAGGTGACGTGCTTGAGCGCCAGTGCCGTCAGCAGCGGAAATCCGATGACGACGCTGAGCGCCACCACCAGCAGGGGCGCCAGATCGCGGCGTTCTGGGCGCTTCTCACGGAAGACGCCGAGTAGCGCCAGGCCGACGAGGCCGGCAATGGCGGCGCGGGCGAGCGTGAGGAAGACGGGGTCAAAATCGGCCACCGCGACCCGTGTCGCCGGCAGGGAGCCGGCGAAGATCAGCACGCCGAGAAACCCGTTGATCCAGCCGCTTGCCATCATGTTCATCATCCCGACGCGCCCGTCCCGCATCGGCTGCCGTCGCTGCATTCTCCAGAGACAGTTCCGGACAATTCGGGCAAACTGTATTGTTCCGTGGAGCCGTACAGATGGACAAAACCGAGGGGTCGAACGAGAAGGGCGCGTCGCGCGTCGGGCTCGTCATGCAGGCAATCGGTGCGCGTATCGCCGGGCGGTCGCTGGCATCCGGTGCGCGGCTGCCGTCGATTAGGTCGCTCGCGGAAAGCCTCGGAGTCTCGAAATCGACCGTCGTCGAGGCCTATGACCGGCTGGCTGCCGAGGGTGTCATCCAGGCGCGCCGCGGCTCGGGCTTCTATGTCGCCGGCCATGCGCCGCCCTTCTCACCGGCCGATCTTGGACCGCGTCTGGAGCGCGCGGTCGATCCGTTTTGGGTTTCGCGGCAGTCGCTGGATGCCGGCGCAGGCGCGCTCAAGCCGGGTTGCGGCTGGCTGCCGGCGGACTGGATGCCGCAGGATGCGCTGCGCCGGGGCCTGCGCCTGCTGTCGCGCGCCGCCGACGCGACGCTGGCCGATTATGGCTCGCCGCTTGGTCTTGCGCCGCTGCGGCAGGTTCTCGCGCGCCGGCTGGCTGTCCATGGCATCGAGGCAGCGCCGGACCAGATCATGCTGACCGAATCCGGCACGCAGGCGCTCGATCTGGTCTGCAGCCTGCTGGTCGAGCCCGGAGACACGGTACTGGTCGACGATCCCTGCTATTTCAACTTCCACGCCCTGCTGCGGGCGCACCGGGTCCGCATCGTCGGGGTGCCCTACACGGCCAGCGGGCCCGATATGGCGGCGCTGGAGCAGGTCCTGGCGCAGCACCGGCCGCGTCTCTACGTCACCAATTCGGCGCTTCACAACCCGACCGGGGCGACCCTGTCGCCGCTCGTGGCGCACCGCGTGCTGAAGCTTGCCGACCAGTTCGGGCTGACCATTGTCGAGGACGACATCTTCGCCGATTTCGAGCCGGAGCCGTCGCCGCGGCTGTCGGCCTTCGATGGGTTGCAGCGCGTCGTCCAGATCGGCAGCTTCTCGAAATCGCTCTCGGCCTCGGTGCGCTGCGGCTATATCGCCGCGCGACCGGACTGGATCGAGAGCTTGATCGATCTGAAGATCGCGGCCTCCTTCGGCACCGGGCGGCTGGCGGCCGAACTGGTCCTGAGCGTGCTGACCGATGGCAGCTACCGCAAGCACATGGACGGCTTGCGGGTGCGGCTGGCGCGGGCCATGGGCGAGACATCTGCGCGGTTGCAGGCGCTCGGCATCCGGCCCTGGATCGAACCGCGTGGCGGGATGTTCCTGTGGTGCGAACTGCCGGAGGGACAGGATGCGTCCGTGATCGCGCGGCAACTCCTGAGCGAGGGCATCGTGCTGGCGCCGGGCAATGTCTACAGCCTGTCGCAGACGGCGGACCGCTTCATGCGTTTCAACGTCGCTCAATCGGCCGATCCGCGCTTGTACAGCGCGTTGCGGCACGCAATGGCGAATGGCGCTCACGGCGGCCGCGCGACGGCAGAATAGGCTTGCGCGATTATCGTTTTCGACATAAAGATATCTTTATATCTTTTTCTCGATACCGCTGCTGTTGCTCCGGAGTTTTTGCGCTTGCATTTGCCGACCACGCTGTCCTCAGATGTCCTGCTCGCCGGCCTGCG
Source organism: Allobosea sp. AAP35 (assembly GCF_001295925.1). GTDB lineage: Bacteria > Pseudomonadota > Alphaproteobacteria > Rhizobiales > Beijerinckiaceae > Allobosea. The sequence continues at coordinate 10,442 of NZ_LJHQ01000026.1, forward strand.
GGCCGCAGGCGAGGAGACGCGGCTGCGCATCCTGGCGCTGCTGTCGGAGGGTGAATTGTCGGTCTCCGATCTGACCGACATTCTCGGCCAATCGCAGCCTCGGATCTCACGCCATCTCAAGCTTTTGACCGAGGCCGGGCTGATCCGGCGCTCGCGCGAGGGCGCCTGGGCTTTCTTCCGGCTGGACGAAACCGGCACGGGTGGGGCCTTCGCCGCCTCGCTGGCGGCCTGGCTCGACCGGTCCGATCCCGTTCTGGCGGCCGATCGCGAGCGGCTGGCCGCCGTGCGCGGCACGCGGGCGGAGGTGGCACAAAGCTATTTCGCCAGCGTCGCCCGAGACTGGGACCGTCTGCGCTCGCTGCATGTTCCCGATGATGCCGTCGAGGCCGCGGTCGAAGCGGCGGTGGGCAAGGGCACGCCCGGCAGCATGCTCGATCTCGGCACCGGGACGGGGCGCATGCTGGAGCGGATCGCCCCGAAATTCGGCCGGGCGGTCGGCGTCGATGCCAACCACGCCATGCTCGCCGTGGCGCGCGCCAATCTGGAGAAGGCGGGGCTTGCGCGGGTCGAACTGCGCCAGGGCGACATCTATGCGCTGCCGTTTCCGCGCGGTGCCTTCGATTGCGTCGTGATCCACCAGGTGCTGCACTTCCTCGACGATCCCGGTCGTGCGGTGCGCGAGGCGGCGGCGATGCTGAGCCCCGGCGGACGGCTGATTGTGGTCGATTTCGCGCCGCATGAGATGGAATTCCTGCGGACCGAGCATGCCCATCGCCGGCTCGGGTTCTCGCGGGCGCAGATCGCGGGCTGGTTTGCCGAGGCCGGTCTGACTTGCGACCTGTCGGAGGAAATCACGCTGGCCGGCGGTGGCTCCGGCCAGTTGCCGGTGATGCTGTGGCGCGGCCGCGATCGGCGCGTCCAGTCCGACCCTATCCAGCGACAGACCAATCTAGAGGTGGCCTGATGAATGCGTTTCGTCCCAGCCGGCACGGCTCGCGCCGCCCGAAGGTGTCCTTCGAGTTCTTTCCGCCGAAGAGCGACGAGATGGAGGTCGCGCTCTGGGAGAGCGTGCGCCGGCTCGAGCCGCTCGGCCCCTCCTTCGTCTCGGTGACCTATGGCGCCGGCGGCTCGACGCGCGAGCGGACGCACGCCACCGTCAAGCGCATGGTCGAGGAGACGGGCTTCAAGCCCGCCGCTCACCTGACCTGCGTCTCCGCGTCGCGCGACGAGGTCGACGAGGTGATCCGGGGTTATTGGGAGGCGGGCGTGCGCCATGTCGTGGCGCTGCGCGGCGACCCTGCCGGTGGACTCGGCACGGTCTATGAGCCGCACCCGCAGGGCTATCACCAGACATCGGATCTGGTCGCGGGCCTCAAGCGCATTGGCGATTTCGAGGTGACGGTGTCGGCCTATCCGGAGAAGCATCCGGAAGCCGCCTCGCTCGACGCCGACATCGACGCGCTGAAGAAGAAGGTCGATGCGGGCGCGACGCGGGCGATCACCCAGTTCTTCTTCGATAACGACGTCTATTTCCGCTATCTCGACAAGGTGCGGGCGGCCGGGATCGACATCCCGATCCTGCCCGGCATCGTGCCGGTGCAGAATTTCAAGCAGACCGCGAACTTTGCCCGCAAGACGGGGGCGAGCGTTCCGCAATGGCTCGCCGACCGGTTCGAGGGGCTCGAGGAGGACGCTGCGACGCGTCGCCTCGTGGCTGCTGCCGTCTGCGCCGAACAGGCGCTCGACCTGATCGATCGCGGCGTCGGCGATTTGCATTTCTACACGATGAATAAAGCCGATCTGGTCTATGCGATCTGCCATCTGGTCGGGGTGAAGCCCGAGAAGGCAGAGCCGCAGGCTGCGGCGGCTGAGTAGTACTCGCTTGAGACGAGCCTATATGTAGGGACTGTTTCGGAGATGTCTGAGATGAGCGAGCCGACCGATCTCACGCTGCGGACACTGATCGAATTGCGTGAGGTGATGAAATCCGGGTTCGACCGAATGGATGAGCGCTTCACCAAACTCGAAACGCGTTTGGAGAGCGTCAAGAAGGCAGCCTTTGGCGAGTCGCTTGTCGGTCGATACATGGCCGCAGAAGTCGAAGAGCGCATCGAAGCGCTCGAACAGCGTTTGGCCGCGCTCGAAGGCAAGCACTGAATTTCCGCATTTTGCGAAAGCTCCCCATGTCCGAATTTATTCTCTCTCCCGTCGACGGCGCCGAGATCGAACGCGCGCTGCGCCAGTCCGCTTCCGAGCGCATCCTCGTGCTCGACGGCGCGATGGGCACGCAGATCCAGGACCAGAGGTTCTCGGAGGCCGATTTCCGGGGCGAGCGCTTCAAGGGCTGGAACCACGATCTCAAGGGTAACAACGACCTCCTGGTGCTGACCCAGCCCGAGGCGATCCGCGACATCCACCTGGCCTATTTCCAGGCTGGCGCCGATATCGTCGAGACCAACACCTTCTCCTCGACCCAGATCGCCCAGGCCGATTACGGCATGGAGGCGCTGGCCTATGAGCTCAACGTGGAGTCGGCCAAGCTGGCGCGCGAGGCGGCCGCGATCGCGCAGAAGGCAGACGGGCGCCGCCGCTACGTCGCAGGCGCGATCGGTCCGACCAACCGCACGCTCTCGATTTCGCCGGACGTCAACAATCCCGGCTTCCGCGCCGTGACCTTCGACCAGGTCCGCGACTCCTATGCCGAGCAGGTGCGCGGGCTGATGGATGGCGGCGCGCAGATCATCCTGGTCGAGACGATCTTCGACACGCTCAACGCCAAGGCCGCGATCGTCGCGATCGAAAACGTCTTCCATGAGAAGGGCATCCGCCTGCCGGTGATGATCTCCGGCACGATCACCGATCTCTCGGGACGCACCCTGTCGGGCCAGACCACGGAGGCCTTCTGGAACGCGATCCGCCATGCCGCGCCGATGACGGTCGGCCTCAACTGCGCGCTCGGCGCGCGCGAGATGCGCGCCCATATCAAGGATCTCTCGCGCGTCGCCGACACGCTGGTCTGCGCCTATCCCAATGCCGGCCTGCCCAATGAATTCGGGATGTATGACGAGAGCCCTGAGGCGACGGCCGAGATGTTGGCAGAATTCGCCGATGCGGGCCTGGTCAATGTCGTCGGCGGCTGCTGCGGCACGACGCCGGGCCATATCCGCGCGATCGCTGAGGCCGTCGCCGGCAAGGCGCCGCGCTCCGTGCCGGTGATCAAGCCCTATCTGCGGCTGGCGGGTCTGGAGCCCTTCACGCTCGACGAAACCATCCCCTTCGTCAATATTGGCGAGCGCACCAATGTCACTGGCTCGGCCAAGTTTCGCAAGCTCATCACAGCGGGCGACTATGCCGCCGCACTCGACGTCGCCCGCGACCAGGTCGCCAATGGCGCGCAGGTTATCGACATCAACATGGATGAGGGCCTGCTGGATTCGCAGGCGGCGATGACCGAGTTCTGCAACCTCGTCGCCTCGGAGCCGGACATCTCCCGCGTGCCGATCATGGTCGACTCGTCGAAGTTTCCGGTGATCGAGGCCGGGCTCAAGACGATCCAGGGTAAGCCGATCGTCAACTCGATCTCGATGAAGGAGGGCGAGGACGCCTTCCTCGAACAGGCCCGGATCTGCCGCAACTACGGCGCGGCCGTCGTGGTGATGGCTTTCGACGAGAAGGGCCAGGCCGACACCTACGCCCGCAAGATCGAGATCTGCACGCGCGCCTACAAGCTTTTGACCGAGACCATCGGCTTCCCGCCGGAGGACATCATCTTCGACCCCAACGTCTTCGCGGTGGCGACGGGCATCGAGGAGCACGACAATTACGGCAACGATTTCATCGAGGCGACCAAGACGATCCGCGAGACCCTGCCGCATGCCCATATCTCGGGCGGCGTCTCGAACCTGTCCTTCTCGTTTCGCGGCAACGAGAAGGTCCGCGAGGCAATGCACTCGGTCTTCCTCTACCACGCCATCAAGGTCGGCATGGATATGGGCATCGTCAATGCGGGCCAGCTCGGCTCCTATGACGGACTCGATCCAGAACTGCGCGAGCTCTGCGAGGATGTCGTCCTCAACCGCCGCAAGGATGCCACCGAGCGGCTGCTCGACGCCGCGCCGCGCTTCAAGGGCGACGGCTCGGTCTCGTTCTCGGGCAAGGACATGGCCTGGCGCGAAGAGCCGGTCGAGAAACGGCTCGAATACGCGCTGGTCAACGGCATCACGGCTTTCATCGACATCGATACCGAGCAGGCCCGCGTCAAGGCCGAGAAGCCCCTTCATGTCATCGAAGGCCCGCTGATGGCCGGCATGAACGTCGTCGGGGATCTGTTCGGCGCGGGCAAGATGTTCCTGCCGCAGGTGGTGAAGTCGGCTCGCGTGATGAAGCAGGCGGTCGCCTATCTGATGCCGTTCATGGACGAGGAAAAGCGCCTGAACGGCGGCGGCGAACGCTCGGCCGCCGGCAAGGTGCTGATGGCGACGGTGAAGGGCGATGTCCACGACATCGGCAAGAACATTGTCGGCGTCGTGCTCCAGTGCAACAATTACGAGGTCATCGATCTCGGCGTGATGGTGCCGACGCAGAAGATCCTCGATGTCGCCCGCAAGGAGAAGGTCGACATCATCGGCCTGTCCGGCCTGATCACGCCGTCGCTCGACGAGATGGTGACGGTCGCTTCCGAGATGGAGCGAGAGGGCTTCGACATTCCCCTGCTGATCGGCGGCGCCACGACCAGCCGCGTGCATACGGCGGTGAAGATTCATCCCGCTTACGAGAAGGGGCAGACGGTCTACGTCACCGACGCCTCGCGCGCCGTCGGCGTCGTCTCGGCGCTGCTCTCGCAGGACCAGAAGCCGGCCTATGTCGAGGGCATCCGGGCCGAATACGCCAAGGTCTCCGCCGCGCATCGCCGCTCGGAGGCCGACAAGCAGCGCCTGCCGCTCGCGAAGGCGCGCGCCAATGCCCTCAAGCCGGACTGGACGGGTTACAATCCGCCCAAGCCGAGCTTCCTGGGCACGCGGACCTTCCGCACCTATGATCTGTCCGATCTGGTGCCGCTGATCGACTGGACGCCGTTCTTCCAGACCTGGGAGATGAAGGGCCGCTTCCCGGCCATCCTCGAGGACGAGAAGCAGGGCGAAGCGGCGCGCGCGCTCTGGGATGACGCCCAGGCGATGCTCAAGCGCATCGTCGAGGAGCGCTGGTTCAACCCGAAGGCGGTGATCGGCTTCTGGCCGGCCAATGCGGTGGGCGACGACATCCGCCTCTACACCGGCGAGAGCCGTCAGGAGACCTTGGCGACCTTCCACGGTCTGCGCCAGCAGCTTTCGAAGCGCGACGGCAAGCCGAACATGTGCCTTTCGGACTTCATCGCGCCCGAGGGCATCGAGCGGCCCGACTATGTCGGCGCCTTCGTGGTGACGGCGGGCGCCGAGGAGGAACGGATCTCCGAGAAGTTCGCCCGCGACAATGACGATTACCGCTCGATCATGGTCAAGGCGCTGGCGGATCGGTTCGCCGAGGCCTTCGCCGAGCGCATGCACCAGCTCGTGCGCAGGGACTACTGGGCCTATGCCCCCGACGAAACGCTCTCGAACGAGGACCTGATCCGCGAAGACTATCGCGGCATCCGGCCGGCGCCGGGCTATCCGGCCCAGCCCGACCACACTGAGAAGGCGACCCTGTTCGAGCTGCTGCAGGCGGAGCGTCGGGTTGGCGTCAAGCTCACCGAAAGCTTCGCGATGTGGCCGGGCTCGTCGGTGTCGGGGATCTATCTCTCGCATCCCGACGCCTATTATTTCGGCGTCGCCAAGGTCGAGCGCGACCAGGTCGAGGATTACGCGGCGCGCAAGGGCATGCCGATCCACGAGGTCGAGCGCTGGCTCGCGCCGATCCTGAACTACGAGCCGGCGAGCTACCGGCTGGAGGCGGCGGAGTAGGGGCCTCTCCAGCGCAGCAGTGCGGCACGCAATCCCCTTTATACATCCCGTGACTGTTGAATTGACGGTGCGGGTCGTATAGCCGTCCGGGGCCGGGCGCTCCGGCGATTGACGGTATGAGGCAGGGCCATGGCCGACGACGATTATGTCTATGACGAGGTGACGGGCGAGTGGCGTCCGGCCTCCGAGATGGTGGCCGCCGCCGTGCCGGGACGGGCCGAAGTCCGCGATGCCGCCGGCAATGTGCTGGCCGATGGCGACTCGGTCGTCCTGATCAAGGATCTCAAGGTCAAGGGCGCCGGCCAGACGCTGAAGCAGGGCACCGTGATCAAGACCATCCGCCTCACGGATGATCCCGAGGAGATCGATTGCCGCCATGACGCGATCCGGGGCCTGGTGCTGCGGACCGAGTTCGTCCGCAAGCGCTGAGATGGCGGCGGAGGGCAGCCTCATGAGCGGCAGGCTGATCCGCAAGGCGACCTTGGCCGACCAGCCACGCATTCACGCGATCCGGATGGGCGTGAGCGAGAATGTGCTGAGCGACCCGTCGCGTGTCACCGATGAGGAGGTCGCCTGGTATCGCGAGCAGGCCGTGTTCCTCGTCTCGGAGCAGGCCGGGGAGGTTGCGGGTTTCGCCTGCGCCAATCACCAGATCGGGCTGATCTGGGCGCTCTTCGTCGATCCGGTCCATGAGGGCTGCGGCCACGGAAAGGCGCTGCTCGATGCGGCGCTTGTCGCCTTGCAGGCAGCAGGAATCGTCCAGGCGCATCTGACGACGGGCTGCGGCACGCGCGCCGAACGCTTCTACCGCCGCCAGGGTTGGCAGGATATGGGTGTCTCGCTCGACGGAAACGTGGTTTTCGTCAAACCTTTGGGTTGAGAGTCGCGGCGGATTGCGAAGGCGCCATCGCAGTCCTGCATGGCTGCAATCGCAAGCCCATTGAAGCTGTAGCTGCGGTGCAACATCTTGGCGCCACCATCAGACTTCACGCCGACACGGAGCTTCCCCATGACCCAGATCGCGATCGTCTTCCATTCCGGCTACGGCCACACGGCCAGGGTTGCCGAGCATGTCCAGAAGGGTGCGACTGCGACCGGCGCGCGGGTCGATGTGATCGCCATCGATGCCGAGGGCAACGTCACCGATGCAGCTTGGGAGACGCTGAAGGCGGCCGACGGCATCATCTTCGGCTCGCCGACCTATATGGGCACTGTCTCCTGGCAGTTCAAAAAATTCGCCGATGCCTCCAGCAAGCCCTGGTACACGATGGATTGGAAGGGCAAGATCGCGGCTGGCTTCACCAATTCGGCGACGCTGAACGGCGACAAGGGCTCGACGATCGCCTATCTCGCGCTCTTTTCCGCTCAGCACAAGATGCTCTGGACCGGCACCGGCATGCACCCGTCCAACGCCAAGGCGAGCACGCGCGACGATCTCAACAATCTCGGCGGCTATCAGGGCCTGCTGGTGGCTTCGCCGTCGGATGCCGGCGTCGACGAGATGGTCGCCGGCGATCTGAAGACGGCGGAAGCCTTCGGCGCGAACGTCGCCGAGGTGGTCAAGAGCGTGAAGGGCTGAGTTGCTCTACCAGGCGGGGGCGCCTGTGCTTTTGGCAAGGGCCGCGCTGCTTAAGGGCGCGGTCTTTCCCCGTTTCGGCCTCATGATGCCGCGGCGAGGGCGACCGGACGGGCGATCATGCCGTCGAAGATGCGGACGCAGTTGTGCCCCGCCGCCTTGGCGACATAGAGCGCGGAATCGGCCTCCGCGAAGAGCCGGGCAGGCTCGTACCGGTGGCTTGGTTTGAGAAGGGCGGCGCCGACCGTCAGGCCGATCGCGATGGCGCCTGCGCCATGGGGCACGGGGCGGGCCAGCAACCGGTGGGCGTTGGCAAGGGTCGTCGACAGGCCGGACGAACCGCCGGGGACGCGCAGCAGCAGCGCGAATTCGCCGCCGCCGATGCGTGAGACCAGCACCGCATCGGGAAAGAGCCTGGCCAGCCGCTCGCCGATGCCGCGCAGGCAAATTTGGGCTCCGGCCTGGTCGTGCTCGGCCCGGATCCTGTCGAGATCGTCGAGCGACAGCACCGCCAGCGCAAAGCCATGCGAGCCCTCGGCATGCCGGCTCAGCTCGCGGGCCGCCTCCTCGAAGGCGCGGCGGTTGGCCAAGCCCGTCAGCGGATCGAGGCCGACACTGGTGGCGAGACCCTCCCACATCTTTTTCTCGGCGGTGACGTCCTGCTTCGAACCGAAGATCTTGATCGGGCGGCCCTGCTCATAGGTGACCGCGACGCGCAGCCGCATCCAGCGGCTCCGCCCACCGGTTCGGAGCTGGCAATCCATGGAGAAGCCCTTGCCCGTCCTGATCGCCTCGGCCCTGCGCTGGTCCATCTCGACGCGGCTCTGGCTCTGATAGACGTCGAGCGACATCGCCCGCTTCAGGGCTGCGCCGCGCTGGATGCCGAATAGATCGTAGACGCCGTCGGTCCAGGTCAGCACCTCCGTCGCCAGATCGCACGACCACGTCCCTCCCGGCCCGGACAGGGCCTGCTCATAGAGACTGGCGGCAGCGCTGGCGCCGGAGTTTACGCGCGGAGCATGGCTCAAGCTGAATTCCGCCGAGGGGATAGGCTTGTTCATGAGGCTTGGATCGTAGGACCGACCAGTTAATCGACCCTTGCCGCAATGCGCCCAATGAGACCGTTCACTCCCGCCGCAGCGCCTCGATCGGATCGAGCCTTGCCGCCTGACGCGCCGGATAAAAGCCGAAAAACACGCCGATCATCCCCGACACGCCGACCGCGACGAGGATCGTCTCGATCGAGACGACCGAGGGCCAGCCGGCTATTCGCGCAATCGTGAGCGCCGAGCCGACGCCGAGCGCGATGCCGACCGCACCGCCGATGGTGGCGAGCGTCGTCGCCTCGATGAGGAACTGCGCCAGCACGTCGCGCTGCCGCGCCCCGACCGCGAGCCGCAAGCCGATCTCGCGGGTTCGCTCGGTGACGGAAACCAGCATGATGTTCATGATGCCGATGCCGCCGACCAGCAGCGAGACGCCGGCGACCGCCGCCAGAAGCCAGGACAGTGTGTTGGCGGCCTGCGTCGCCGTGTTGGCGATCTCGGTGAGGTTGCGGACGATGAAATCGTCGTCCTGGTCGGCCAGCAGCCGGTGGCGCTGGCGCAGGAGCGCGCTGGTCTGTTCGATGCCGGGCGCGATTGCGGCCTCGCTGGCGAATTTGACCATGATGGTCTGCACCGAGCGATCGCGGGCGTAGTTGCGGCCGACGATGCGGCGCCGCCCGGTGTCGAGCGGCACGAAGATCACGTCGTCCTGGTCCTGGCCGAGCGCCGACTGGCCCTTGGGTGCCATCACGCCGATGACCTTGAAGGGCACGTTGCGGATGCGGAACTGCTGTTCGAGCGGGTTCTGCTCGCCGAAGAGGTTGCGTGCCACGGTCTGGCCGATGATCGCGACGATCTCGCCCCGGCGCAGTTCCTCGGGCTCGAACAGGCGCCCCTCGGCGACGTCCCATTCGCGGGCGGAGAAGAAATCCAGGTCGGTGGCGGTGATCTGCGTCGACCAGTTGCTGCCGGCATAGACGGCCTGGGCGCGGGTGACGATGACGGGGGCTGCCGCCACGACGTCCTCGACCTCCTTGGCGATCGCGGTTGCGTCCTCGTCTGTCAGGGTCGAGGAAGCGCCGGCGCCCAGCCTCGCACCTCCCTGCGTGACGTTGCCGGACTGGATGATGGCGAGATTGGCGCCCAGCGACTTGATCTGCGAGGTCACCCGCTCGCGCGCGCCCGAGCCGATCGCGACCATGGCGATGACGGCCGCCACGCCGATGATGATCCCGAGCATGGTCAGCCCTGAGCGCAGGGCGTTGGCCCCGATGGCCGAGAGGGCCGAACGGACGGCTTCCCACAGGCTCATGACGTCACCTCGAGCAGGGCTCGCGGCGGGCTGGCGACGGCATCGAGCGACGCCAGCGCAGCGCGGGCGTCGGCCGGCTCTTGCCGCTCGTCCGAGAGCAGGCGCCCGTCGCGGAAGCGGATGACGCGGCGGGCATGGCGCGCGACCTCGGCATCGTGCGTGACGAGGACGACGGTGACGCCCTCGCGGTTGAGGTCCTGGAACAGGGCCAGGATCTCCAGCGCCGTGCGGCTGTCGAGCGCGCCGGTCGGTTCGTCGGCGAGCAGCAGGCGCGGTTCGTTGACCAGCGCACGCGCGATGGCGACGCGCTGCTGCTGGCCCCCCGAGAGCTGCATGGGGCGGTGATGGGCTCGCTCGGCGAGGCCGACACGGCCCAGCGCCGCCAGCGCCCGCGCGCGCCGCTCCTTGCGGTCGGCCCCCGCATAAACCATCGGCAACTCGACATTGGCGCAGGCATCGACGCGCGGCAAAAGGTTGAACTGCTGGAAGACGAAGCCGAGCTTCCCGTTGCGCAGGGCGGCCAACCCGTCGCTGCCCAGCGTCTCGACCGCGACGCCGTCGAGCCGGTAATGCCCGCCGCTGGGACGGTCGAGGCAGCCGATCAGGTTCATGAAGGTCGATTTGCCCGAGCCCGAGGGGCCCATCACGGCGACGAGTTCGCCGGCCTCGATGTCGAGCGAAACCCGGTCGAGCGCCGTGACGCGGCCGGAATCGAGGTCGTAGACGCGGGAGAGCTCGCGAGCTTCGATCAGGGGCATGGGGTGTGTCCCTCTGTCTTTCCGGGGCGGCCCAAGGAGCCGAACCCGGAACCCACGACTGGGTGGGCGCGATCGACCGGGCTCCAAACGGACTTCACCCGGTCGTGGGTTCCGGGTTCGTCGCTGCGCGACGCCCCGGAATGACAAGGCAGGGTGGGATAACCCGACTTCGCCATCAGAACAGCCGGGGTCCGCGCACCGGCGGGCCTCCTGTCGGCGCGGGCGCCGCCGCGGCGCGTGGGCCGCCGCCGATGATGATCGCCTGGCCGTCCTTCAGGTCACCGGAGACGAGTTCGGTATAGGCGCCGTCTGTCGGGCCGAGCATGACCGGCACCGCCTTGGGCTGGCCGTTATCGCTCAGCACATAGACGCGGCCCGGCATGCCCTGCTGCGGCGCGGCGCGCCCCTCCTGCATCATCGCCTCGAACTTCGCCTTGCGCTCGGGATCGAGGACGGAGGCGACCTTGGCGACCATCTCGGTGCGGGCCCGGCGGAAGGCAGCGCGACGTTCGTCCTCGGTGAGCCCGGCCATGGCCTCGCGGGTGCCGGCGCGGCGCTCCTGCATGATCGCGGCGATCGCCTGCTTCTGCTCCGGCGTCGGCTGCAATTCGGTCTCGATGCGCTCGCGGAAGGCCGCGCCCTGTGCGCCGCCGCGGCCGCCGCCGCCCCGGCCGGGGCCGGCTTCGGCCGCCGGG
>NZ_LJHQ01000027.1 GCF_001295925.1 Allobosea sp. AAP35
GAGGGGCGGTCGCGGGAGCCGGGGCGCGAGGCGTCTCGACCCCGGGCGCGCTGGGTGCGCCGGGCGCACGCGGCACGCCTGGGGCGCGCTCGCGGCGCGGCCGGCCCGGCTCGTCATCGGCTGCGGGCGGCGCCTGCGCCAGTTCGAAGGTCAGGGGCAGCGTGGTCACGGGAGCGGCGAAGCCGGCCTGCGCCATTGCGACGGCGGGCAGGATGGTTCCGACCAGAAGCCAGTTTTTGGTGCGCGTCATGAATTCCGTTTTCCAGTTCATCGGACAACAGGAACGCACCGCCGGCGCTGAACCCGTCCTGAACCGAAAACGGCGAAAATCTGGCCTTGTTCCACCGAAAGGTATCGGGAGTGTTCGTCGGCAGCCGCTGCGCGCGGCGCAGCCGGCCGATTTACCAGCGCAACAGGCGCGGCGCGACAAGCGCGCCGAGGCCCGCCGCGATCACCATGGCGAGCGGATACCAGGTGGCGATGAAGGGCAGCCCGTCCTCCGGGCAGTGCAGCGCATAGGCGACCGTGGCCAGACCCGCAGCGCCCACCCCGGCCGCGATGCCGGAAAGCCGGGGCCGTACGGGTGCGCCATGCCGGGCCAGGGCGAGCAGCGCAGCGAAGGGGAGCATGGCGTAAAGCGTCACGGAGACCAGGCAGGCAGCCCAGCTCCGGCCCAGCACGAGCCGCGCCCAGTCGCTGGGGGCGCTGCCTGCCACGGTCGCGAGCGCCCAGGCGAATATGGCGGCCAGCGGCACAAGCACCAGCGCAAGCGCGCCCGAGGCCGCGCGGCCGGGCCGCAGGCTGCGCTGGAAGGCGACCAGCGCGAAGCCGGCGACGGAGCCACCGAGCGCGAATTTCGCGAGCACGGGCGGCGTCATCCAGACCCCGGCGAAATCGGCCCGCAGCCCGAGCATCAGCACGAGGACCACCGCCGTCAGCACCAGCCCCGCGAGCGCGACCAGACCCGTGGCGCGAGTCAGACGGGCGGTATCGACGGGCCTGGCATCGGTCGCCAGCACGGCGACGAGATCATCGGTTTTCATGGCAGGCTCGAACGGACAGGGGCGGTGGACATGATGAGGAGTTCGAAACAGGGCCGCAAAAGGTTACGCGGCTTATCGTGGCGGCTGTCAGGGCGGCCGCGTGCCGCGCCGGGTGAGGATCTTCGCCATGGCCTTGAGGCCGCGATGCAGCGCGACCTTCGCCGCCGTCTCGGTCATGCCCGCCGCCTGCGCCGCCTCGGCGAGGCTGCCGCCCTGAAGCTTGACGCGGTCGATCAGGCTGCGCGTCCGCTCGGGCAAACCCGCGAGCGCGCGCTCGATGTCGAGCTTGGCGTCGATCGCCGGCCCGGCCGGCGCGACCGGAATCGGCGCCTCTTCGTCGATTTGGAGATGCCCGCGATGGCGGCCGGAGCGGCGCATATGGTCGATCAGCTTGTAGCGCGCGATCGCATGCGCCCAGGCCGAAACGGGAATCGCCGGGTCGTAGCTGTGGCGCGACAGGTGCAGCGCCAGCAAGGTTTCCTGCAGCACGTCCTCGGCCTCATCGGCACTGGCGAGGCCGGCCCGTGCCAGATGTCCACGCAGATAGCCGCGCAGCCGCCCGCCGATCAGGTCGAGGAAGCGGCGATAGGCTTGCGCATCGCCCTCCAGCGCGGCGAGGAAGGCGGGGCGCAACACGGCTTCGAGATCGTCGAGCGACAAGGGACGCAGCTTCCCGCGAGTCAGGGTTCAAGCCCTCTGGCATGGCTTCCCGCCGCTCACAAGCCGGCGAGCGCGTCTCGCAGGGACAGGCGAACGCGGCTAGCCTTCGCACACTGGCGAGAACGCACCCAGCGAAGAACGCAACGGCAGGGGATGGCCGATATGGTCGGTTCGATGATGCGGCTTGTGGTGACGGCTCTGCTGCTCGCGGTCTGGCCGCCGGGGGCGGGGGCAAAGCCGCGCGACGTCTGCCCGCCGCCGCAGGGCTGCGTGGTCGCAGACGGCCGCTACCGCCTGGTCCTGCCCGATCCGCGTCCGGGCGAGGACGGCAGGCACGGCGCGATCATGTTCTTTCATGGCTGGCAGGGCTCGGCCGATGAGACGGTGGACGATGCCGGGCTGCAGGCGCTGGCCTCGCGCCTCGGCGTCGCGCTGATCGCGCCCGACGGCGCCGGCAAGACCTGGTCCTATCCCGGATCGCCCGGCCGCCACCGCGACGAATTCGTCTTCGTTGCGCAGGTCCTCGACGATGTCGCGCGGCGTTTCCCGGTCGATTCCGCGCGCATCATGGCCAGCGGCTTCTCGCAGGGGGGCTCGATGGTCTGGTATCTCGCCTGCCGCATGCCGCAGCGGTTCAAGGCTTTTGCCCCGGTCGCGGGTGCGTTCTGGGAGCCACTGCCGGCCGCCTGCGCCTCGCCACGTCCCCCGCTCGTCCATATGCATGGCACGGCCGACATGACCGTGCCGCTCGCCGGCCGCGCCCTGCGCGGGGGCTTCCGCCAGGGCGACGTCTTCAGAAGCATCGCCATCCTCGCGCCGACGGCTCCGGCCGTGACGGTGGCCGACATCCCGACGGTGACATCGGGCCTCGCCTGCCGCACGCTCGCCGCGCCCGGCGAAGCCCCGCTCGAACTCTGCCTGCACGAGGGCGGGCATGGGGTCGATCCGGCCTGGATCGAGCGGGCCTGGCTGCGGACGATGGGGCAGGCGCGACCGGCAACGGATCACCTTTCCGTGAAACGGTAACCTTTTGAGCCGGCGGCGCGATTGTCTTTGCCGAGGCTGCCGCGCCCGGCCACGGAGACCGCCTGCATGACTATCCAGACGCCCCTGCCAGCGAATCTCGTCGCAGAGCCCACCGGCGCCGACGTGATCGCGTCCCGGTTGAAGGTCGCGGGCGCGACCCATGCCTTCGGGATCCCCGGCGGCGAGGTCCTGGCACTGGTCGACGCGCTGGGCCGGGCCGGCATCCGCTTCGAGCTCGCCCGGCACGAGAACGCCGCCGGCTTCATGGCCGAAGGGCTCTGGCATGTCACCGGAGCCTTGCCCGTGCTGGTCGCGACGCTGGGCCCAGGCGTCAGCAATGCCGTGACGGCGGTTGCCCACGCCCAGCAGGATCGCGTGCCGCTCATCTTCATCACCGGCTGCGTCGATCAGGCTTTGGCCGAGAGCTATACCCATCAGGTCTTCGATCATCAGGCCCTGCTGCGCCCGATCGTGAAGGCGAGTTTCCGCGCGGCGCCCGGCACCGAGGCGCTCGTCATCGACAAGGCACTGGCCATCGCGCGGGCCGGCCGGCCGGGACCCGTCCATATCGATCTGCCGATCGCGGTCGCCGAGGGGCGTCGCGAGCCGGTCATGATGCCGATGGCCGCCGCTGTGGCGACGTCCCTGCCGGCTGATCTCGAGCGCGCCCGGGCCATGCTCACGGCTTCGCGCCGGCCGCTCGTCCTTGCGGGGCTCGATCTCGTGAACGAAGGCGCGGCCGATGCGCTCGAACGCTTCCTCGACTGCACCGGTGCGCCGCTGCTGACCACATACAAGGGCAAGGGTCTGATCCGCGAGGACGATCCCCGCGTCATCGGTGGCGTCGGCCTGTCGCCCAAGGCCGATGCGCTGGTACGCCCCCTGATCGAGGCCGCCGACCTGATCGTGCTCGCCGGCTATGACCCGATCGAGATGCGCCAGGGCTGGCGCCATCCCTGGCCGGCGGACAAGCCAGTGATCGACATCGTCGCGCAGGCTCTGCCGCACGGCATGCACCCTGCGACGCTGCTGCTCGAAAGCCATGTCGGCCTGACGCTGGAGCGTCTGGCGGAGGGCCTGGCACCGCCCGAGACCTGGCCGGATGGCGAGCCTGCGAAGGTTCGCGCTGCTCTGCGGGCCGCCTTCGCCGCGCCGACCGCCTGGGGCCCGCACGCCGTGTTCGAGACGCTGCGCATGGCCGCCCCGCCTGAAACCGTCGCCACAGCCGATTCCGGCGCGCATCGTATCTTGCTCTCGCAGATCTGGTCCTGCGACGGCCCGCGCCGCCTGCTGCAGTCCACGGGTCTGTGCACCATGGGCTGTGCCCTGCCGCTGGCGACCGGCGCGGCTTTGGGGAGCGGGCAGCCGACGCTCTGCTTCGTCGGCGATGCCGGCCTCGAAATGGTGCTCGGCGAACTGGCTACCCTGCGCGATCTCGCGCTGCCGGTGATCATCGTCGTCCTGGTCGATGAGAGCCTTGGGCTGATCGCACTCAAGCAGAAGCAGATGGGGCTGGCACGCGCCGGCGTCGATTTCGGCGCCAGCGATTTCGCGGCCGTGGCGCGGGCAATGGGTGGCCATGGCGCGACGATCGCGGACGCCGCGACGCTGGCGCAAGAGGCGAAGGGCGCCTTTGCACGGCCGGGTTACAGCGTGCTCGCCTGCCGCATCGATGCGGCCGCCTATGAAGGGGCGTTCTGATGGGCGAGCCGGCCCCGCAGGTGAAACGGCCGCGCGACGAGCGTCTCGACGTCTTTCGCGGGCTGACCATGCTGATCATCTTCATCGCGCATGTGCCGGCCAATAGCTGGAACGCCTGGATACCGGCGCGCTTTGGCTTCTCCTCGGGGGCCGAACTCTTCGTCTTCTGTTCGGGCTTCGCCAGCGCGCTCGCCTTTGGCAGCACCTTCGTCCGACGCGGCTGGTGGCTCGGCACGGCGCGAATCCTGTACCGGCTCTGGCAGGTCTACTGGGCCCATGTCGCGCTGGTCGTGGGGCTCGTGGCGCTGGCGGCGCTGATCGACGCCTTTTTGGGCCGCGCCGATCTGGCGGCGCAGTTCGGCCCCCTGATCGCCGATCCGGAGCGCGCCTTGCTTGGGTTGGTAACGCTGACCTGGCAGCCCGACTATCTCGACATCCTGCCGATGTATCTCGTCATCCTGGCGCTGATCCCGGTGGCATTGGCATTGCGCGCCCTGCACCCGGCGCTGCCCTTCCTGATGTCGGCGCTGCTCTATGCGCTCGTCTGGACGCAAGGGCTCAATCTCACGGGCAATCCCTGGAACGGCGCCGGCTGGTTTCTCAACCCCTTCGCCTGGCAGGTGATCTTCTTCATCGGCTTCTTCATCGCGATGAAATGGCTGCCGGTACCACCTTTGCGCGAGCGGCGGTTGGTTCTCACAGCGGCGCTTTTCGTCGCCATCAGCGTGCCGTTCACCTTTTGGGGGATCGTCGAGCACTGGCCGGCCGGGAAGGAGCTTCGCGATTTCGTCCTGCCGGGCGAGTGGGAAAAGAGCCAGCTCCACCCCTTGCGCATCCTGCACTTCCTGGCGCTGGCCTATCTTGTGCTGAGTGCGATCGAGCCCTGGCGAGCCAGGCTCGACAGCGGCCTCGGGCATCTCCTGATCCTGATCGGGCGCCAATCGCTGGCGACGTTCCTGGCGAGCATCGTCCTGTCGCGTCTCGCCGCGACGGCGGCGGACATGCTCGGGCGCGACGAGATCACGGTCGCCCTGCTGAATCTCGTCGGCTTTGCCGCGATCCTCGGCGTCGCCTGCGTCGTCGGCTGGTTCAAGCGGGCGCCATGGGCCGGCGCGCCTCCTGCGCCCTCGCGGGTCGAGGTCGAGCAACCTCTCGCCGCCAGATCACGGCTGCGTGAAGCGAGTTGAACGACGGTTGATCGCGCGCCTGCGAATTCCCTCAGGAGCGTCGGGAAGCCGATGCTGTCGACGACGAAACGGAGCGCCGCCCCATGTTCCACGATCTCTCCGGTGACAGGATCAGCGTCGCCAATGACGCGGCCAGGCTCGCCTGGAACGATACGCTCGAAGCCATGCTGGCCCATGCCGCTGCGACGCCCGAGCATCTCGCCCGCACGCTTGCCGCCGATCCCGGTTTCGCGCTGGCCCATGCCGCCAAGGGCCTGATGCTGCTCTCGCTGGCCCGTCCCGAACTGATCGCCGCCGCGCGCGACTGCCTCGCGCTGGCCAGGCGCGCGATCGCGGACCGCCCCATCACGCCGCGGGAGGAGAGCGTCGCCGAGGCGCTGGGCCTCTGGCTGGCAAACCACCCGCGTCAGGCGGCGCAGCGGCTCGAAACGTTGCTGATCGAGCATCCCCATGACGTGCTGGCGCTCAAGCTCTCGCACGGGATTCGCTTCATGCTGGGCGACCAGGGTGAGATGCTGTCCTGCCTGCGCCGCGTCATGCCGCGCTTTTCCGGCAGCCATCCGCTCGCCGGTTATGTCTCCGGCTGCTACGCCTTCGCGCTGGAGGAGCGCGGCTTCTACCCCGAGGCCGAAGCCGCCGGACGACGCGCCGTCGAGTTGGCGCCGCGCGATGCCTGGGGTCGGCATGCGGTCGCCCATGTGCTGGAGATGACGGGCCGCGTCGACGAGGGCGTCGCTTGGCTCGGCGATGGTCGCAACTGGGCCCATGCCAACAACTTCCGCTTTCACATCACCTGGCACCTGGCGCTGTTCCGGCTGGAGCGTGGCGAGACCGCCGAGGTGCTGCGGCTTTATGACGAAGGCATCCGCGCCGAACAGACCGACGACTACCGCGACATCGCCAATGGCGCGGCGCTGCTGGCGCGACTGGACTATGCCGGCGTCGAGGTCGGCACTCGCTGGGAGGAGCTTGCCGCCAAGGCGCAGGCGCGTGTCGGCGATGGCACGCTCGTCTTCGCCGATCTGCATTATGCGCTCGCGCTGCTCGGTGCGGGGCACGAGGGCGCCGCATCCGACATCGCCCGCAGCCTCGCCGACGACAGCCTGGGCCATGCCAGCAGCGAGCGGCGCGAGGCGGCCCGCAGCGGCTCGCTCGCCGCCTTCGGACTGATCGCCTTTCATGAGCGCGACTATGCGGAAGCCGCCCGCCTGCTCGGCGCCGCGCGCGGCGGGCTCGTCGCCATCGGTGGCAGCCACGCCCAGCGCGACCTGTTCGAACAGGCCTATATCGAGAGCCTGATCCGCTCGGGCGCGCATGATCGCGCCGCCCATGTGCTGCGCGAACGCCTGGCCCGGCGCGGCGGCCACAATCTCTTCGCCAGCCGCCGCCTCGCCCGGCTCGCCACGAGCCGCGCCGGCCTCACGGCTGCGCTCGCCATCGCTGCCACACCGCTTGCCATCGCCCACTGACCCTCCCGGAGTCCCCGCCATGACCACGCACACCATGTCGCGCGCCTTCGCGCTTCCCACCGGACGCACGGTCGCCCATCTCGTGCTGGGCGGACTGGCCGGGCTCGGCTTCTGGGAGCTGTTCGCGGCCGTGCCGACGGCCTGGTTTGCCGAATATCCGCTCGAGCCGCCGGAACTGGTGAAGTCGCTCTTCTCCCACCAGCTCGGAATCACGCTCTCGACGCCGGTGGCCAAGCTGCTGCATTTCGCCACCGGTTTCCTGTTCTACCCGCTCGGCTATTGGGTTTTGACGCGCTGGGTGAAGAGCTTCGGCATGCCCGCCGATGGCTGGATCTGGGGCGTGATCACCTATTTCATCGCGCTTGGCTTCTTCGCGCCGCTTGCCGGCCAGCACTTCCTGCTCAGCGACGTGCCGCGCCTCTCCCTGATGAGCCTCATCGGCCACGCCATTTACGGCTATATCGGCGCGCTGGTCTTCGAGCATCTCGAAGCGCGGGAGGCCGGACGATGATCGAGAGCCTGCTGTTCAGTCGTCGCGGCCTGTTCGCGCTTGTCGCGGCGGCCACCTTGTCAGACGCCGCCCTGGCGCAGGCTTCGGCCGGGAAGCCCGTCAACACGCTGGGTTCGCGCGAGGGCGTTGCGATCGGCGGCTATGACCCGGTCGCCTATTTTCGCGAAGGCGGGCCCCGCAAGGGCTCGCCCGATCACGCAGTGATGCAGGGCGGCGCAACGTGGCATTTCGCCAGCGCGCAGAACAAGGCGCTCTTTACGGCCGATCCGGAGCGCTACAAGCCGGCCTATGGCGGTTTTTGCGCTTACGGGACCTCGCGCGGCTATCTCGTCAAGATCGAGCCCGAGGCCTGGTCGATCGTCGATGGCAGGCTCTACCTCAACTACGATCTCGGCGTGCGGGAGACCTGGGCCCGCGACACGCCGAAATATCTCGCCCGGTCGGAAAAGAACTGGCCGCGGCTGACGGTGCGAGACATCCAGTAGCCGTCGATCAATCGGCGGTCAGGGCCTCGACGGCTCGTCGGATGAATGGCGCGGCGAAAACGACGACGGGCAGCATCATCGTCCAGGACAAGGCCCAGGCCGATAGCCAGCGCGACAACGCCGGCCCCGCATCAGGGCCTGCCAGAACGGCAACGCCTGAGGCGACGGCCGAGGTCAGCCCTGCCTGGATGACGCCAAAGGCGACATGAGAGTAACGCCGCGGGATGGCCAAGACTTGTGCGCTCCGGCTTGGATCTGCCGGATACAAGCCACTTCCGTGCCAACACGTCCGTGCCGAGCCGTTTTCGCCGAGCACCCTCGCGGTGCGAAGGTTCCGAGAGCTTCAGATCGACCGGGTGACGCCGCCATCGACGCGGATGTTCTGCCCGGTGATGTAGCCGGCATCGGGCGAGAGCAGGAAGGCGATCGTCCCGGCGATCTCGTCGCTGGTGCCGTAACGTTGCATCGGCACGCGCTGGCGACGCTCCTCGGTCGCCGGCAGGCTGTCGATCCAGCCCGGCTGGACATTGTTCATCCGGATGTTGTCAGGCGCGTACTTGTCGACGAAGATCTTGGTGAAGGCGGCGAGCCCTGCCCGCGCCATCGCCGAAGTCGGGAACATCGCGTCGGGCTCGAAGGCCCAGGCGGTCGAGATGTTGACGATGGCGCCTGATTTCTGCGCCTGCATGATCGGCGTCACCAGCCGGATCGCCCGCACCGCGCTCAGAAAATAAACGTCGAGCCCGCGATGCCAGTCCTCGTCGGGAATGTCGAGGATAGGCGCCCTGGGCCCATGGCCGGCGCTGTTGACCAGCGCATCGACGCGGCCCCAGCGCTCGACCGTCAGATCGACCAGCCGCTGGACGTCGTCGGCCGACAGGTTCGAGCCGGTGACGCCGAGCCCGCCAAGCTCCTTCGCCAGCGCCTCGCCCTTGCCGGATGAGGACAGGATCGCGACCTCATAGCCGTCCTTGGCGAGGCGTCGCGCGGTCGCCGCGCCCATGCCGCTGCCGCCGGCCGTCACGATCGCCACTTTCCTGGTCATGTCCTGCTCCCGCTGCGCGTCGATGTGCGTGCGTCTCTAGCGGCTCGCGGCAGCGACGGAAACCGGGCCCTGCGTCGCCCCCGCCGCGATCAACGCATCGATCAGCCGGTGGACCTTGAGCGCCTCCACGCCGGTGACGCGCGGAGGTCTGCCCTGGCGCACCGCCTCGACGAAATCCGCCATCACCGCGCGGTGGTGGTCATGGGTAAACGCCATCGGGTCGGCGCCCGTGCCGCCCGCGCCGGCCTCGGCGGCGACGTTGACGCGCCGCCCGTCATGCCAGGCGATCTCCAGCGCGGTGCCGCTGAGCGAGGCGGTGGCGTTGCGGCAGATCAGTTCGATGCGTTCGGGAAAGCCGGGATAGGCTGCGGTCGTGGCGTCGATCGTGCCGAAGGCGCCATTGGCAAAGCGAGCGACGGCGCAGACCATGTCCTCGGTTTCCATCCGGTGGACCGCGCTCGTCAGGGCGTGTCCGGTCACGTCCACGATCGGCCCAGCCAGGCTCAGCATGAGGTCGAGCGTGTGAATCCCTTGCGAGATCAGCACGCCGCCGCCGTCGCGAGCAAAGCTGCCGCGGCCCGGCTCGTCGTAATAGCTCTGCGGACGCCACAGCCGGATCACGGTCGAGCAGCCGATCATGGTGCCCATGTCGCCCGAGGCGAGATGGCCAGCCAGCGTTTCCGCCGCCGGCTTGAAGCGGTGCTGCAGCACGATGCCCAGCGTCACCCCCGCCGCGTCGCAGATCGCGACGAGGTCCTGCGCCCGCGCGGTCGTGATCTCGACCGGCTTTTCCAGCAGCACATGCTTGCCTGCCTGCGCGCAGCGGCGGGCGATGTCGAGATGGGTATTGGCGGGGGTCAGGACCAGCACCGCCTCGACGCTTGTGTCGTCGAGGATGGTCTCCAGGCTGTCGCAGAGCGGGAAGGGAAAGCTCTCGCCAAAGCGCGCACGCCGCTCCGCGCTGGGGCTGAAAGCGTGGACCACCTCGACCCGGTCAGCGAGATCGACGAGGCCACGCGCATGCGGCGTAACCGCCATGCCGAGCCCGACGATCCCGATACGCAGGCGCTCCATCATCCCGTTGTCTTCCGACGGGCCGCTCAGGCCGCCACGGCCTCGATCGTCTTCTTCTCCCACTCCTCGCCCCAGATCATTACGGCATGTCCGGGCGAGACCTCGCGGAACTGGCGGATCGGCGGGACATAATCGGGGGCGCGCACCGGGCTCTTGATCTCGTCGTTGGAGACCGGGTTCTTTTCGTGCCGCCGTGTCGGATCGGCGATCGGCACGGCGGCCAGCAGGCGCTTGGTATAGGGGTGCTGCGGATTGCCGAAGATCGCCTCGCGCGGACCGAGCTCGACGATCTCGCCGAGATACATCACCGCGACGCGATGGCTGACGCGCTCGACCACGGCCATGTCGTGCGAGATGAAGAGATAGGCCAGCCCCATCCGGGCCTGCAGCTCCAGCATCAGGTTGACCACCTGCGCCTTGACCGAGACGTCGAGCGCCGAGACCGCCTCGTCGGCCACGATCAGCCGGGGCTCGACGGCAAGCGCGCGCGCGATGCAGATGCGCTGGCGCTGGCCACCCGAGAACTCATGCGGAAAACGGTTGGCCATGTCGGGCTGCAGGCCGACGCGGCGCAGAAGCTCGGCGATCTGGTCGCGCGCCTCCGAGCGGGTCGCGAGCTTGTTGATCAGCAGCGGTTCGGCAATCGCCGCGCCGACATTCATGCGCGGGTTGAGCGAGGCGAACGGGTCCTGGAAGATCATCTGCATGCGCTTGCGCTGCTCGCGCAGATCATTGGCATTGAGCTTCAGCACATCGACGCCGTCGAGCAGGACCGAGCCCGAGAGCGGCTCGATCAGCCGCATCACCGAGCGCCCCGTGGTCGACTTGCCGCAACCGGATTCGCCGACCAGCGCCAGCGTCTCGCCCGCCTGGACGCTGAACGAGACGTTCTCGACAGCATGGACGCGGCCCTTCACCGCGCCGAACAGGCCCGAGCGCATTTCGAACCGCGTGGTCAGATTGGAGACCTCGAGCACAGGCCGTTCGGCCGATTTGACGGTGTCGGGCGTCTCTTCGGGGATGTCGGACTCGCCCGTCGCGCGGTCGACGACCGGGAAGCGCATCGGGCGCGTGCGGCCGTCCATCGAGCCGAGCTTGGGCACGGCTGACAGAAGCGAGCGGGTATAGGGATGCTTGGCACGCGCGAAAATGTCCTCGGTCGCGCCGGTCTCCACCGCCTGGCCGTTATACATCACCACCGTGCGGTCGGCGATTTCGGCAACCACGCCCATGTCGTGGGTGATGAAGAGCACCGACATGCCCTCCTCCTCCTGCAACTCCTTGATCAGCTGCAGGATCTGCGCCTGGATCGTCACGTCGAGCGCGGTCGTCGGCTCGTCGGCAATCAGGAGCTTGGGCTTGCAGGCCAGCGCCATCGCGATCATCACGCGCTGGCGCATGCCGCCCGAGAAGCGATGCGGATACTCATGGAAGCGCGACTTCGCGGCGGGAATGCGGACCTTCTCCAGAAGCCGAACCGTCTCGGCCTCGGCCTCGGAGCGCGACATGTCGCGGTGCAGGATCAGCGCCTCGGCGATCTGGAAGCCGATCGTCAGAACCGGGTTGAGCGAGGTCATCGGCTCCTGGAAGATCATCGCGACGTCGTTGCCGCGGATCTTGCGCATCTGCGGCTCCGGCAGCGTCAGCAATTCCTGGCCGGAGAGCTTGATCGAGCCTTCGATCTTGCTCGAGCCGGGGGGCGTCAGCCGCATGATCGAGAGCGCGGTGACGCTCTTGCCCGAACCCGACTCGCCGACGACCGCCAGCGTTTCCTTCGGCGCGATGTCGAAGGAGACGCTGCGGACGACCTGCTTCCAGGCACCCTCGACCCGGAAGGAGGTGCTGAGGTTGCTGACGGACAGGATGGGAGTGGTCATGCG
Organism: Allobosea sp. AAP35; assembly: GCF_001295925.1. GTDB lineage: Bacteria > Pseudomonadota > Alphaproteobacteria > Rhizobiales > Beijerinckiaceae > Allobosea. The sequence goes on from NZ_LJHQ01000027.1 coordinate 12,082, forward strand.
AATGCCTTCCGGAAGTTAAAGGTCAGATGACGCGACGCGGATCGAGGGCGTCGCGCAGTCCGTCGCCGATGAAGTTGATCGAGAGCACGGTCAGGAAGATCGCCGCTCCAGGGAAAAGGGCCCAGTGGGGTGCCGAATCGAGATGGTCCTTCGCATCGAACAGCAGGCGCCCCCAGGTCGGGATATCGGGCGGGAAGCCCAGGCCCAGAAAGGACAGCGTCGATTCGGCGATGATCGCGGAGGACACCTCGATCGTCGCCGCCACGATGACCGGCCCGATCGCGTTGGGCAGGATGTGGTGGACCATCTGGCGAAATTTGGTCGCGCCCTGGGCCCTGGCGGCCTCGACGAACTCCTTCTCGCGCAACGACATGAACTGCGCACGCACAAGCCGTGCCACGGGCATCCATTTCAGCCCGCCGATGACGACGACGATCAGGACGAAGACACCGCCCTCGACGCCGAAGGCCGCCTTGAGCTGCTCGCGGAAGAAATAGATCACCAGCAGCAGGAGCGGCAGTTGCGGCAGCGACAGGAACAGATCCGTCACCCACATCAGGAAGTTGTCGACCGCGCCGCGCGACATGCCGGCGATCGCGCCGATCAGGATGCCGAAGAAGGTCGCGACGAACATCGCCGCAAGCCCGACCGCCAGCGAAATCCGCCCGCCATAGATCATCCGGGCGAGCAGATCCTGCCCGAGATCGTCGGTGCCGAACGGGTGCTGCCAGGAAGGCGTCTGCAACTGCGCCGAGAAGTCGATGTCGTTGATCGCCACCGGCCACAGCCAGGGGCCGATGACGACGCCCAGGATCAGCGTGCCGAGCACGAAGCTGCTCGCCATCGCCAGCTTGTGGCGACGGAAACGCTTCCAGGTTTCGCGCCCCGGCGAGGTGCCGGCGCTCGTCTGCGCTGGGCCCGACACGGGCTCAGCTGAAGGAGATGCGAGGGTCGAGCCAGCCATAAAGGATATCCGCGATGAGATTGAACAGGACGACGAGGCAGGCGAAGACGAAGGTCACGGCCATGATGACCGGCGTGTCGTTGGCGAGAATCGCGTCGATGAGGAGCGAGCCGATGCCGGGTATCCGGAAGATCTGCTCGGTGACGATGGCGCCGCCGAAAACCGCCGGCATCTGCAGGGCGACCAGCGTGACGACCGGGATCAGCGCGTTGCGGGTGATGTGGCGCAGGGTCACGGTCTTTTCGCCCAGCCCCTTGGCGCGCGCGGTCGTGACATAATCCAGCCGGATCACATCGAGCACGGCCGAGCGGACATAGCGGGTGTAGGACGCCGCCTGGAACAGCCCGAGCACGGTGATCGGCATGATCGCCTGGCGGAACATCTCCCAGTACCAGCGCCAGCCGGTGGCCGCGAGATCCGAGCGGTAGACGAAGGGAAACCAGTCGAGCGTGACCGAGAAGATCAGGATCAGCAGCAGGCCGGTGAAGAAGGTCGGCAGCGAGAAGCCCACAAAAGCCAGCGTATTGGCGACCTGGTCGAACAGCGAATAGGGCCGCGTCGCGGCGTAGATGCCGACCGGCAAGGCGATGCACAGGGCCAGGATCTGCGACGAGCCGACGATGAACAGCGTGGTGGGGACGCGCTGCAGGATCAGCGTGTCGACATCGATGCGGCTGGCGAAGGAGAAGCCCCAGTCACCCTGCACCATGTTGGACAGCCAGCGCACATAGCGCACCATGATCGGGTCGTTGAGCCCGAAGCTGGCGCGCAGAGCCTCGCGAACCTCAGGCGGCACATTGGGGTTCGTCGCCATTTCCGAGAACGGATCGCCCGGCGCCAGGGCGAGCACGGTGAACAGGATCAGGCTGATGCCGAGCAGGCTCGGAATGGCGATCAGCAATCGCCTCAGCAGGTAAGCGCCCATGAAACAAACTCTTTATCAATGCGGTCTTGCGCCGCCGTGAGGCGCGGAACGCCGGTGACAAACACACCGGCGTGTCTGCTTTGTCAGAAATGAAAAGGGAGCGGAACCTCCCCCGCGCGGCTTTCTGGCCGCGCGGTCGGCCCGCTCCCTCAGGTCTTAGCTGCGATACCAGGCGGCGAGGTTCCAGGTATCGACATCCCAGCCGCTGTGGTCATGCATCAGGTTGGTCACCGACGCCGCGACGCGGGTGCGCGACAGAAGCGGCAGCACCACATGGGCTTCGCAGAAGATCTCGTTGACCTTGATCAGAAGCGCGGCGCGCTTGGCGGGGTCGAGTTCCTTCTGCGCCGCCAGATAGGCCGCGTCGGCTTCCTTGTCGGTGTAGCGCGAGACGTTGCGGCCCAGCCACTTGTTGTCCTTGGTGGCGACCTCCCAGGAGACGAACTGGTTGAGGAAGCGCTCCGGGTCGGGCTGGGGCTGCGTGGTCGTGTACATCTCCATGTCGACATAGAGCTTGGTGTAGGTGTCGGGGTTTGCCACGTCCGACGAGAAAAACACCGAAGCGGTAACCGACTTCAGCTCCAGGTCGATGCCGGCGCGCTGGCAGGCCTGCTTGATGATCTGCTGGGTCTTCTGGCGCGGGGCGTTGATCGAGGTCTGGAAGACGTATTTGAGCTTCTTGCCGTCCTTCTCGCGGATGCCGTCCGAGCCGCGCTTGTAGCCGGCGTCGTCGAGGATCTTGTTCGCCTTGTCGATGCTGAACTCGTATTTCAGCTTCTGCGACTTGAACTGCGCCGGCTGGTTCACGAAGCTCGCCGTGGCGACGCCGCCGCGGCCATAGATGAACTTCTGAACCGAGTCGCGGTCGATTAGCAGGTTGATCGCCTCGCGGACCTTCGGATCCGACAGCGTCGGATGCTTGGTCTTGATGCTGGAGCGCTCGCCATCGACCTCGGTCCACGGATCAGTGGTGTTGAGGATGATGAACTCGATGTCGCCGGAAGCGACGGCGCTGATCTTGCCGCGACCGCCGGTCTCCATGCGCTTGAGGACTTCGTCCTCGACCTGGAGGTTCCAGGCATAGTCGTATTCGCCGGTTTGCAACACGGCGCGGGCAGCCGAGACCGCGTCACCGCCGCCCTTTACTTCGAGTTTGTCGAAATGCGGCTGGTTGGCGACATGGTATTCGGTGTTGCGCTCGGCGGTCAGGATGTCGCCGGGCTTGAAATCGGCGAACTTGTAGGCGCCGGTGCCGACGGGCTTCAGGTTGGCCGGAGCCTCGCGCGACTTGGCGCCCTTGTACTCGCCGAAGTGATGCTTGGGGATGATCATGCCGGCGACGCCGACGAAGGGGTCGGCCCAGAACGGCGTCGGCTCCTTGAAGATCACCTTGATCGTCAGGTCGTCGACCTTCTCGACCTTGATGTCCTTGTAGGCGCCGGTGGTGTAGGCGGCGGTCGCCGGATCGGCGGCATATTCCCAGGTGAAGACGGCGTCGTCAGCGGTGAGGGGCTTGCCGTCATGCCATTTCACGCCGGGCTTGATCTTCCAGATCACTTCCTTGCCGTCGGCCGAGAGGCCGCCATTGGCCTTGCTCGGAATTTCAGCCGCGAGCTGCGGGAAGAGATTGCCGTCCTTGTCCCAGCCGGCGAGCGGCTCGTAGAAGATGCGCGAGGCGATCTGGTCCTTGGTGCCGCTGGCGAAATGCGGGTTCAGCAGCGTCGGAGCCTGCCAAAGCAGCATCTTGAGCGGCCCGCCGCCGCCGGCCTTGGTCGGCTTGTAGGGCAGGGTGGCGTTGGCCATGGCCACGCCGTTGAAGGCGAGCAGCTGGTTGGCGAAAGGCGCTGCCAGGCCGACGGCTGCCGCTTTCTTGAGGAAGGAGCGGCGCGACATGGCACCGGTCTTCACGCGGGCGATCATTGGCCCCAAATCCTGGTCGTTCATAAAGTCTCTCCGCTCGACGTATGGTGCCGGTTGTCCGGCGTCTTTGTGCCGGTTGTCCCTCTCGGTCGCGCTCAGCAAGCCATGTGCCAACGCGCACGTCAACCATGCGCCGGGCGCAGGCCAATTCGAGGTGTGGGATGGCCATGTCGCCGCGAACCGACCTCGCAGCTGCAGCATGACAGAGCTTTGAGGCGGGCATCGCGCTTTCGCAGGGAACGGCGAGGATTGTTCAGTCGGTGAAGACGACCGTCTTCTTGCCGTTCAGCACGACGCGGTCTTCGAGATGGTGCAGCACGGCACGCGCCAGCACGCGCCGCTCGATATCGCGGCCCTTGCGCACCAGATCCTCGGGCATGTCGCGATGCGAGATTCGCTCGACGTCCTGCTCGATGATCGGGCCCTCGTCCAGGTCGGGCGTGACGTAATGGGCGGTCGCGCCGATCAGCTTCACCCCGCGCTCATGGGCCTGATGATAGGGCTTGGCACCCTTGAAGCCGGGCAGGAAGGAGTGATGAATATTGATGCAGCGTCCGAGCAGCTTGGCCGAAAATCCATCGGACAGGATCTGCATGTAGCGCGCCAGGACGACGAGATCGGTCTGCGTCTCCTGCACCAGCCGCCAGATCGCTGCCTCCTGCTCCATCTTGGTCTGCCGCGTCACGGGCAGATGGTGGAAGGGCAGGTCGCCGAGATCGGTCGAGGACAGATGCTCGCGGCCATGGTTGGAGACGATGGCCGCGATCTCCATCGGCAGTTCGCCGATGCGCCAGCGATAGAGCAGGTCGCTCAGGCAGTGGTCGAATTTGGAGACCAGAAGCATGACGCGCTTTTTCGTCGCACGCTCGCGCAGGGTGAAATCCATGCCAAAGCGCAGGGCAAGATCCCCCACCGACGCCGCGATCGCCTGATGCGGAGCGCTCTCGTCGAGCCGGGCGAAAACGACGCGCATGAAGAAGCGGCTGGTCTCGACATCGTTGAATTGCTGCGCGTCGAGGATATTGCAGCCGGCTTCGAACAGCAGCGTCGAGACGGCCGCGACGATGCCCGGGCGGTCCGGACAGGAGAGGGTGAGAATGGCGGTACGCTCGGACAAGGCTTGGTCGAAGCTTGTGTGTTCGGACATGGCTGACGCCGCCGGCACGGGCGGCCCTTTGCGGGAATGACAGGGGAAAGACGGGCGAGGGGACGGCTTCTGCGCGCAACGCGCCGCGCTCAACCTCGCCGTGGAAAAGCCCGGCGCGCGATGATCTGGCAGTCACCGGCTGCCGCGTGGGCCCGCGACCCAAATCCCCTGACGAGGCTGTGCGTCATCATGAATCCGATATCGGCCAAGGCCGTTTGTAGCCAGACGCGGATGCACACCCCCAAGGCATGACTTGTCAAGACACCGAGGCGTCGGCTTGACGATCGGGGGCGAAGCATGACTGACACAACTCAGTGACACGAAGCCGCACCAGGCTGACGACAGGCAGGGACGATCCGCCCGATGACGACGAGACGAGCGACGCTGAAGGTGGGGCTGCTGGGCGCGGGACGGATCGGCCGCATCCATGGCCAGAACGTCGCGGCTCATCGCGATGCGGACCTCGTCGCCGTCGCCGACGCCATGCCCGAGGCTGCAGCCGCGCTCGCTGCTGCCACTGGAACGCGGGTCGCGAGCGCCGAAGCCATCCTGTCCGATCCCGGCATCGATGCGGTTCTGATCTGCGCCCCGACCGACACCCATGCCGATCTGATCGAGGCGGCCGTCTCGGGCGGCAAGGCGGTGTTCTGCGAGAAGCCGGTCGATCTCGACGCAGAGCGCATCCGCCGCTGCCTGGCTGTGGTCGAGCGGTCCGGCCAGCCCCTGATGATCGGCTTCAACCGCCGCTTCGATCCGAGCTTCGCCGCGCTGGAGGCGAGGCTGCGGGCGGGTGAGGCCGGCGAAATCGAGATCGTCACGGTGATCTCGCGCGATCCTTCGCCGCCGCCGGTGGACTATGTGGCGCGCTCCGGCGGGCTCTTCCGCGACATGATGATCCATGATTTCGACATGGCCCGCTTCCTCCTGGCCGAGGAGCCCATCGAGGTCTTCGCGCTCGGCTCGGCGCTGGTCGATCCGGCGATCGGAGCGGCTGGCGACGTCGACACCGCCGCCGTGCTGATGAAGACGGCTTCGGGCAGGATCGCGCAGATTTCGAATTCCCGCCGCGCCACCTATGGCTACGACCAGCGCATCGAGGTGCATGGCTCCAGGGGCATGCTGCGGGCCGGCAATATCCACGAGACGACGGTCGAAAGCGCCACGGCCGCCGGTTTCCGCGCCGATCCCGTGCAGAATTTCTTCCTCGCGCGCTATGCCGCGGCCTATCGCGCCGAACTCGATGCCTTCATCGCCACCTGCCTCGGCGGTACGGCCCCGACGCCCTCGGGGCGCGACGGCCTGAAGGCGCAGATCCTGGCCGATGCCGCAACCGCATCGGCCAAGACCGGCAAGCCGGTCGCGGTGTCGCTGACGGAGGACCTGACATGACCCCCGCAGATCTCGAACGGCGCTATTATGCGGTGCTGGGCCTCGTCAGCGAGGCCAGCCGCATGGCGCTGGGCTATTTCAACAAGAGCGACAGCCTCGGCATCACCATGAAGGGCGCGCAGGACTGGCTGACGCTGGCCGATGGCGCGGTCGAGGATTTCCTGCGCCAGCGCCTCACGGTGATGTTTCCCGGAGACGGGATCATCGGCGAGGAGGGTGGCGGGCAGGCCTCAGATGCGGTCTGGATCATCGACCCGATCGACGGCACCGCGAATTTCGCCCGCGGCGACCGCAACTGGTGCATCTCGATCGGCTTTCTTCTGAACGGCGTGCCCGTAATCGGCATCATCGCCGCCCCGGCGATGGAGGAGGTCTATGCCGCCCGACGCGGGCAGGGCGCCACCATGAACGGGCAGCCGATCAGCGTCTCCGGCGCCACCGACATCGCCCGCGCCGCTGTCGAACTCGGCTGGTCGACCCGGGTGCCGGCCGCGCGTTATCTCGCGGTGATCGAGCGCGGTTATGCAGCAGGCGCCGCGATGAAGCGCTCCGGTTCGGGCGCGCTTGGCATCTGCCACGTCGCGATCGGCCGCAGCGACGCCTATGCCGAACTCCACATCAATGCGTGGGACGTCGCGGCGGGTCTGGTCATCGCCAGCGAGGCGGGCGCGGCGGTGAATGATTTTTTTGCAGGGGACGGCATCGCGACCGGCAATCCGGTCCTGTGCTGCACGCCCGCATTGCGCGCGGAACTGGAGGCGATGACCGGGATTGCCTCCCTGTCACCCCAAGCTGAACGTCACGCATAAGCGGCCGACGGATCAGGCCGCGACGGCGACCTGCAGCATGCGCATAGCCGTGGCGAGTTCAGGCTCGTCGACGAGGTTCGCGGCATCGTCGAGGCTGAACCAGCGGCTTTCGCGCTGCCCCTGCTCCGGCCAGGTTTCGAACTGGCGCTCGACATCGAGGCGAAACAGCGTGGCTTCGCACAGGACGAAGTGGTCCGACATCCGCTTCCAATAGGTGTAGCGCCCGATCGGCTCCGACGTGATTTGCCCCACCACGCCCGCCTCTTCATAGGCCTCGCGCGCCGCCGCCTCGGCTGGCGTCAACCCCTTGATCGGCCAGCCCTTGGGCACGATCCAGCGCTGCGTCGTCCGCGACGTCACGAGCAGGACCTCCATGGCTCCGCTGCTCCGATAGCGGATCGGCATGGCGGCGACCTGTGCCCGAATGCTTCCAGGTGCGCGTTTTGTCTTCTTCATCGATCGGCGGTGCCCCTCCTCCATCTAACGAGCGGAGGGCCGATTCGTTCGACCCGCCCTGCGAAATAGATATTGCGGCTGCGGGTCGATATGGAAAGCCTATTCCGCGTGCCCTCCTGCCTCATTTAGGGGCTCGCGGTGCTCGAACAAGACAGCTGCAGCGAATCCTGCGGCCTTTTGAGCCATATGCGGCGAAGGAACGCGCCCGTCAGCCGGACACGGTTTCGACCCCGCACCACTCCGCCACGAACAGCGCCATCGACCCCGTGATCCGCTTCAGCGAGGCGAGGCTGACGCGCTCGTCGAAGGCGTGGATGTTCTCGCCCATCGGCCCGTAGCAGAGCGCCGGGATCTTGTCGTAGAGCGCATGAACGCGGGCATCGAGATAGGCCGGCGTCATGAAGGATTGCAGCGGCTTGCCGAGCGCCGCTTCATGCGCGCGGCCGAGCACGGCTTCGGCCTCGCTGCCGGGCTCCAGCACATAGCCCTCGGCCCAGAAGCCGTTGAAGGTCACCCTGGGCGGATTATTGGCCAGGAACGCATCGGCGCGCGAAGCGGCGCGAATGCAATCCTCGATCCGGCGCGCGATCTCCCGCGCCTCGACCCCGGGATAAAGCCCGACGCGACAATCGACCCGGCACCAGCACGGCACGGACGAGGCCCAGTCGCCGCCCTCGATCTTGCCGATGTTAAGGTTGATCGGATGGGCCTGATCCTCGAAATGCGCGCGGCCGACCTTCTCGGCGTTGAACTCCGCCTCGAGTCCGCGCAGCGCCGCGATCACGCGATAGGCGGCGTCGATGGCGTTCGCGCCGGCCCCCATTTCGCGCACATGCACCGGCACGCCGCGAACCTCGAACTGGAACCAGATCACGCCCGCATTGGCCCGCGCCAGCATTTCGTATTCCGGCTCGGGGATCAGCGCGGCCTGCGCACGATAGCCGCGCAGATGCGTCATCAGCGCGCCGTTCCCGGTCGATTCCTCCTCCACCACCGATTCGAGGTAGACCGTTGCCGCCGGCTGCAGGCCGATGCGCCTGAGCGCGTCGAGACAGGCGAAATTGGCGGCGTGTCCCGCTTTCATGTCGGCGCCGCCGCGGCCATAAAGCCAGTCGCCCTCGATCACGGGGTCGAAGGGCGCATGCGTCCATTGATCGACCGGGCCGGTCGGCACCACATCGACATGCCCCTGCAGGATCAGCGAACGTCCGGTTTCCGCGCGGGGATGATGGATGCCGACGACGATCGGCGCGTCCGAGTGATGTTCGGAGAACGGCGCGCCGCCGGGATGGGCCTTGATCAGCGCCTCGTCCATCTTGAAGCGGTCCATCGTGAAGCCGCGCTCCTTCAGCGCCCGGAACACGAAATCCTGGCAGGCATGCTCCTGCCCGCGCAGCGAGGGGAACCGGATCAGCTCCTGGGTGAAGGCGATCTGCTGCGCGAAGCCGGCTTCGACGGAGGCAAGGATCGCGTCGCGCAAGGCGGTGTCGAGAGGCATGGGCAAGGCTCCGTCGGGGGGTGCGTTTGGCGTCGCGGCGCCGCCGCAAGACGCATGCCGCTTCACGCGGACAGCCGGGACAAGCTGCGTCAGCAGCGTCACCGGGGCAACCGCCTTATTGGCCGAGACTGGAGAGTGCGTGGGACCGATCACCTTGCTAGGTGCGGCCGCCGCATGTGAGATGCGCGTCACTGATGTCGGGATGAGAGATGTCTTCGACCAAGCGCGACAGAGCCGATGGGGAGCGCAACGTGCTGGATCTGCGCGGCTATGTTCCCTATTTCCTGACCGCGATCTCCAACACCTGGTCACGCAGCTCCTCGCGCCTTTATCTGGAACGCTTCGGCGTCGGCGTCACGGAATGGCGGGTGATCTCACAATTGGCGATCGAGCCGCGCATCGCCGCGCAGCGCATCTGCGAGGTCATCGGCCTCGACAAGGGTGCGGTCAGCCGCAGCGTCGCGGCGCTCGTCGCGGCCGGGCATGTCACGGAGTTTGCGGATGGCCGCGATGCCCGCCGCCAGCTGCTGCAGCTGACCGCCAGCGGCCATGCCCTGCACGACCGTCTGATCACGCTCGCCATCGCGCGCGAGCAGATCATGCTGGAGGGGTTCACAGCCCAGGAGCGGACACAGCTGCTCGGCTTCCTGCACCGGCTCCAGGCCCGCCTGCCTGCGCTGCGCGATGGGCAGGAAAAGGGGAGGTTGGGCGAGGCAGAGGCGGACGAGCCCCGGATGGAAAAGCCTCGGGGGGGCGAGGTTTCGCCGCGAAGCGAAGGCCGCGACACAGACGAGCGGCGGTGATCGCGCTCACCAGCGGCGGTAGCCATAGCCGAAGCCATAGCCGCCATAGGGGCCGCTGAAATCGCGATAGGCGAAGGCACGGCGGCTGTCGGCCCGGTCGAGGTCGATCTGCTGCAGGCAGTTGGCGAAGGCATCCGTGCCGGTGCGGAAGCCGTAGCCCCGGCATTGCTCGGCATCGAGCGCGCGCCGCTCCTCGATCGTGATGCAGCCGCCCAGACCCAGGGCAAGCGCCAAGACGGCGATCGATGCGATCTTCATAATCGGTCATCCTTCAATAGCGCAGCGGTGTCATCCAAGGCTTGAAATTGCGCCGAGATTGCGAGCGGCCCCATGCCCGGAGGAGCGGCCGCGGCAACGGCGGCCTCAATCCCAAGGCGAATCCACCTTGCACCGATAACCCACGAAGCACTGCGCCGTGTCGCGGCTCGGCACATAGGCGGGCTCCAGAAAGTCGCCATGTTGGCAGAAGCCGCGGTCGCGCACGAAACGGTCGAAGGTGTGGCCGCCGGTGCCCAGCACGATCGCGCCATTGGCTGCAACGCTCTGGCGGTTGGCCGCACAGCTTCGCTCGGGCGTCGAGGGTCGCGGCTGGGCCATGGCCGCTCCGGCCGCCAGCACCAGCATCAGGGACAGGGTCACACGGGTCATGGCGGCCTCCGGCTAGGGATCACGATGGCAGTCTAACACGCCTGGGGCCACCGTCGTTCCTCCCGCGCACTGCGTCAGGCCGTTGCCGGTCCCGGGCGCGCTGCTTGACGCCGCGCCGCCCATCCGCCATCGCTCCCGCGTTTTCGCAAAAAGAACGCCGGAGCTCTCACCATGTCGCTGACCGATCTCGCCGCCACCATCGACGCCGCCTGGGAGGCCCGCGCCGAGATCGGCATCAACACCACGGGCGCGGTGCGCGAGGCGGTCGAGCAGGCGATCGAGATGCTCGATGCAGGCCAGGCCCGCGTCGCGGAAAAACAGGGCACTGAGTGGGTCGTGCATCAGTGGCTCAAGAAAGCGGTGCTGCTGTCCTTCCGCCTGACCGACAACATGATCATCGCCAACGGCCCCGGCGATGCCGTGTTCTGGGACAAGGTGCCGTCGAAATTCGCCGGCTGGGGCGAGAACCGCTTCCGCGCCGCGGGCTTCCGCGTGGTGCCGCCGGCCGCCGCGCGCAAGGGCTCGTTCCTGGCGCCAAACGTCGTGCTGATGCCCTCCTTCGTCAACATCGGCGCCTATGTCGATTCAGGCACCATGGTCGACACCTGGGCGACGGTCGGCTCCTGCGCCCAGATCGGCAAGAATGTGCATCTGTCGGGCGGTGTCGGCATTGGCGGTGTGCTCGAGCCGCTGCAGGCCAACCCGACCATCATCGAGGACAACTGCTTCATCGGCGCCCGCTCCGAGGTCGTCGAGGGCGTCATCGTCGGTGAGGGCTCTGTGCTGTCGATGGGCGTGTTCATCTCGGCCTCGACCAAGATCGTCGATCGCGCCACGGGCGTCATCCATATTGGCAAGGTGCCGCCCTATTCGGTCGTGGTGCCGGGCTCGCTGCCGGGCAAGCCCTTCCCGGACGGAACGCCCGGCCCCTCGCTCTCCTGCGCCGTCATCGTCAAGACGGTCGATGCGCAGACGCGCTCGAAGACCGGCATCAACGAATTGCTGCGGGATTGATCTGAAGCGCCCGCCCCGAGCGATGGGAGACGTTGCTCGGGGTCTTCAGAACCAAGACCATTGCGTTTGTGGCGCGCTCAGACCGCCACGGTGAACGACACCCCGGTCTTCGCCTTGATCTCGTCGAGGGTGACGCCTTCGGCGAGCTCGATCAGCGTCATGCCGCCGCCAGCCTCGTCGATGGTGAAGACGCCCAGATCGGTGATCACCATATCGACGACGCCGGCTCCGGTGAGCGGCAAGTCACAGGCCGACAGGAGCTTCGGCGATTCCGTGCCGTCCTTGTTCCTGGCCACGTGCTCCATCACCACGACGACCTTCTTGACGCCGGCGACGAGGTCCATGGCGCCGCCCATGCCCTTCACCATCTTGCCGGGGATCATCCAGTTAGCGAGGTCGCCATTCTGCGCCACCTGCATGGCCCCCAGGATGGAGAGGTCGATATGGCCGCCGCGGATCATCCCGAAGGAATCGGCGGAGGAGAAGAAGCTCGTCGTCTTGAGTTCGGTGATGGTCTGCTTGCCGGCATTGATCAGGTCCGGATCCTCGTCGCCCTCATAGGGGAACGGGCCCATGCCGAGCATGCCGTTCTCGGATTGGAGCTGCACCGACATGCCGTCGGGGATGTAGTTGGAGACCAGCGTCGGGATACCGATGCCGAGATTGACGTAAAAACCGTCCTTCAGCTCCCGGGCGGCGCGCTGTGCGATCTGTTCGCGGGTCCATGCCATGTCAAAGATTCCGATCTGTCTCTTGCGCGAATTCTGATCGTCCGGCCGTCCCGGCCGAACGGAAAGCGCGCTCAGGCCGCACGCTTGCGGACGGTGCGCTGTTCGATGCGCTTGACGCTCTGGGGCGTGTGCACGATGCGCTTCACGAAAATGCCGGGCGTGTGCATGTGGTCGGGGTCGATCTCGCCCGCCTCGACCAGATGCTCGACCTGGGCGATGGTCATGCGCGAGGCGCTCGCCATCATCGGATTGAAGTTGCGCGCGGTCTTTCGGTAGACGAGGTTGCCCTCGGTGTCGCCCTTCCAGGCATGCACCAGCGAGACATCGGCGAAGATGCCGCGCTCCAAGATGTAGCGCTCGCCGTCGAACTCACGCTCCTCCTTGCCCTCCGCCACCAGCGTGCCGACGCCGGTCTTGGTGAAGAAGGCCGGGATGCCGGCGCCGCCGGCCCGGATGCGCTCGGCCAGCGTGCCCTGGGGGGTGAATTCGAGCTCGAGCTGACCGGAAAGATAGAGCTCGGCGAAGAGCTTGTTCTCGCCGACATATGACGAGATCATCTTCCGGATCTGGCGGGTTTCGAGCAGGATGCCGAGACCCGCGCCATCGACGCCGGCATTGTTGGAGACGAAGGTCAGATCCTTCGCGCCGCTCTCGCGCACCGCCTCGATCAGCACATCAGGAATGCCGCAAAGACCGAAGCCACCGGCCATCAGGGTCATGCCGTCCTTGATGACGCCGGCGAGAGCCGCCGTCGCGTCAGGAAAAACCTTCTTCATCGCATCGCCTTCTGCCGCTGAATGGTCGTGCCGACCGTCACGCTACAGGACTAGCCGAGACGGCGGCAAGCAGGAATTGGCCGTTTGGCGATGCGCAAAGCCGGCCCGACGGGTCGGCTTTCGACAGGCCGTCAAGCGGATCAGAGCCGCGCTTAGCGACGGAAGCCACCGCCGAGAACGCCGCCGATCGCGCCGCCGACGATCGTGCCGAGGATTGCGGCGCCAGCGGCGTCGCCGTTGCTGTTGCCCCGCCCGGCGCGCTCGCGTTCCAGGTCGCGGCGGATCACCGGGTCGCGCTCATATTCCAGTCCGCGCTCCCCGTCGCGGGCAACGCCACGCGCGCTGCCCTGGCCGACGGGGTCGGTCGCCGTCGTGCGGGTGCGGGCGACGGACTTGGCCTCCTCGGCCAGCGCGCGCTGATAGGCCGGCTCGGTCTGCGCCCGCAATGCCTTGAGCTGCATCGCGGCGAGAAAGCCGGTCGCTTCCAGGCCGCGTGTCGATTGCCACTCCTTGATCGCGCTGCGCTGGCTGGGCCCGAAAGTGGCGCTGGCCTTGCCCGGCTTGAAGCCCGACAGGCTCAGCCGCCGCTGGAGTTCGCGCCGGTCCTTGGTCGACAGCTTGAGCGCGGCTTCCGTCTGAGCATTGCCGACCTCGGTCTTCATTGCCTCGTCGGCGATCGCCTGGCCGGTTTCACGCGACGACGGCAGCGCGGAGGCGGCAGCGGCCGCAGCCCCGGCACCGAGAGCAGCTGCTCCGGCGGCGCCAGGAAGAGCGGCGACGTCGACAGGCTCCGGCCGCGCGAGGCGGTTCTTGGCGAAGGCGGCGAACTGGCCCGTGGGGAACGCGTCGAGATAGGCCTTGTAATCGCCCGGCGTGTTGCCGCGCTCGGCGGTTTCCCACATCCGGATATCCATCTGGGCGCGATCGAGGCCCATCGGCGCAGGCGCGGCCGGTGTCTGCACGGCGCCGTCGATCGCCTTGATCGTCACCGACGGATCGACGGCGGCGAGCTTTAGCGTCGGGTTCAGTTTGAATTCGCCGATGATCGAGGAGTTGGTCCAGGGCTTCTGCTTCTTGTTCGTCGACTCCCAGACATCGGCGCGAACCCGGTCCATCACCGTGGTGATCGACACTTCCGGCGTCTCGATATGCTTCAGTAGCGCGGCGGTGAAGGGGCTGTTGCCATCCTTCTCGCCGTCGAGCGCGGTCGAGCGCGGGTCGGTCGCAAACGCAATCAGGATGCCGGACGCCGACTGGGTTTCGATCGCGGTCAGGCCCCGGGCCACCGAGCGGGACCTGGCGGCAAGCTGCGTCGCGAACGGGTTGTCGCGGCAGGCGTCGAGAATGAGGATGTTGACGCGCTCGTCGCGCTGCATCTGGCGCAGGATGAGCTGAACGTTGACCGCGCGAAAGTCGAGATCGGCCTCCGACTTCAACGTCGCATCGACCGGGATGAGATAGTTCTCGTCGCCCACCGCGATGCCGTGACCGGCGTAATAGACGATGCCGGCCTTGGCGCCATCGAGCTTCTGCGCGAATTCCCGGACGATGCCGGTCATCTCGTCCATCTTGAGATCGTAGCCTTCGACGACCTCGAAGCCGAGACGCTTGAGCGAGGCGGAGATGGCGGTGGCGTCGCGCTGCGGGTTCGCCAGCCGCGGCACTGCCGTGTAGGCGCTGTTGCCGATCACCAGGGCGACGCGGCGATCGGGTGCGGCCTGCGCCGGGACAACCCAGGCCAGCGCGGCCACGGTCAGCATCCCCGCCACGGCGACGCGCCGTGCAGTCATGCGGATGGCTGCGAAGCTGGGCCCGATGTCCAAACCAAAAGCAAGACGCAAGGTAACCTCCCTGAACGGTCCGCCACGACAAGATCGGCCCCGTTTCACGCCGGCGGGAGCGTGCAACGGGAGGGCACCGTCACAGGACGGCCGCAGGATCGCCAGGAAACAGGCCGAAATATTAATTCATTCTGCCGGCCGGGCAAACCCATTTCCTTGGGTCACCGTGGAGTCGACGGTTGTTTGTCGTTCGACCGAGGCTTCAGGTTCAAAATCGCCGCAGGCCGGCTTTCGGGTGCGCTTTATTCGCATGCGCCGGGGCGCGCATCCTCTGTTTGAAGGAGCGGCGGCCTGAACGAGCAGGCGTCTTGAAGACAGTCGGGCTAAAGACCGGGGAAACACCGCGTCCACGGGTAAGACGAAGGGATGAGCCAGGCTCCCCGGGGACGTTTGGCGGCCTTCCGGCGTTGACACATGCATCAGGCGCGGTGCAGCATTGCGTTCAAGGGAAACGGTCATAACAAGAAAGATAAAGATGACGATCGCAAGCGGTTGGCATGTCTGAGGATATCATTCTCTCGACCTCGGGATTGACCAAGGAATTCGGCGGCTTCTCGGCGGTTAGCGGCGTGGACCTGAAGGTCAGGCGCGGGACGATTCACGCGTTGATCGGCCCCAATGGCGCCGGCAAGACGACATGCTTCAACCTGTTGACGAAGTTTCTTGCGCCGACACGCGGCGCGATCGTCTATAATGGCCGCGACATCACCCGCGAGAAGCCTGCCGAGATCGCCCGGCTGGGCCTGGTCCGCTCGTTTCAGATCTCGGCGGTGTTTCCGCAGCTCAGCGTCAAGACCAATGTCCGCATCGCGCTGCAGCGCAAGCGCGGCGACAGCTTCGACTTCTGGCGCTCGGAAGAAGTGCTGAAGCCGCTCGACGAGGAGGCGCTGCGGCTGGTCGAGGCCGTCGGCCTGTCGGCCTTCGCCGAGTTGCCCGCGGTCGAGCTCTCCTATGGCCGCAAGCGCGCGCTGGAGATCGCCACGACGTTGGCGCTCGACCCCGAGATGATGCTGCTGGACGAGCCGATGGCGGGCATGGGCCGCGAGGATGTCGAGCGCATCGAGGCGCTGATCCGCAAGGTCTCGCAGAACCGCACCATCTTGATGGTCGAGCACAATCTCTCCGTCGTCGCCTCGCTCTGCGACCACATCACCGTGCTGGCGCGCGGACAGGTTTTGGCCGAGGGCGATTATGCCCAGGTCTCGAAGGATCCGCGCGTGATCGAAGCTTATATCGGTTCGGGGGTAGGCCATGCTCACTGAGGCCATGACGGCTCCGGCGAAGACAACCGCCGCCGCGCCGATGCTGAAGGTCCGCGGCCTGGAGGCCTGGTATGGCGAAAGCCATGTCCTGCACGGCATCGATTTCGATGTGGCGCCGGGCGAGGTGGTGACGCTGCTTGGCCGCAACGGCGCCGGCAAGACCACGACGCTGAAATCGATCATGGGCGTCATGTCCAAGCGCAAGGGCTCGGTGACGCTCGAAGGCACCGAGACGATCGGGCTGCCGTCGCGGGCGATCGCCCGTCTCGGCATCGGCTATGTGCCCGAAGAGCGCGGCATCTATGCCTCGCTCAGCGTCGAGGAGAACCTGATGCTGCCGCCGCGCGTGCGGCCGGGCGGGCTCTCGCTCGACGAGATCTTCACGCTCTTCCCCAATATCAAGGAGCGGTTGAAGAGCCAGGGCACCAAGCTCTCGGGCGGCGAGCAGCAGATGCTGGCGATCGGGCGCATCCTGCGCACGGGGGCGCATTTCCTGCTGCTCGACGAGCCGACGGAGGGGCTGGCACCTGTGATCATCGACCAGATCGGCGCGACCATCCGCAAGCTCAAGCAGGACGGCTACACGATCATCCTGGTCGAGCAGAATTTCCGCTTTGCCGCCACCGTCGCGGACCGGCATTATGTCGTCGAGCAGGGCCGCGTGATCGACATGATCGAGAACGCGCAACTCGATGCCAACATCGACAAGCTGCACGGCTATCTCGGGGTCTGATCTCGTCTGCGGTCAGTCGAGGACCCCCAATCCGATCCATATCGGACAACACGTCGAAAACGACGCCATTCCCAGGGAGAGACACATCATGAAGCTCAAGACATTCCTGACCACGACCGCCTTCGCCGCGCTGATGGCGGCTCCCGCGCTCGCCCAGCAGATCAGCATCAAGGCCGGCGTCCTCA
Source organism: Allobosea sp. AAP35 (assembly GCF_001295925.1). GTDB lineage: Bacteria > Pseudomonadota > Alphaproteobacteria > Rhizobiales > Beijerinckiaceae > Allobosea. The sequence continues at coordinate 29,183 of NZ_LJHQ01000027.1, forward strand.
ACGACCGCTCCGGCCTCTATGCCGACCTCTCGGGTGAGGGCTCGGTGATCGCCGCGCGCATGGCGGTCGAGGACTTCAAGGCCGCCGACAAGGGCATCAAGGTCGAGATCGTCTCGGCCGACCACCAGAACAAGCCCGATGTCGGCTCCACCATCGCCCGCACCTGGTACGATCAGGACGGCGTCGATCTGATCCTCGACGTGCCGACCTCCTCGGTGGCGCTCGCGGTCAACCAGATCACCCGCGAGAAGAACAAGATCTTCCTCAACTCGGGCGCGGCGACCTCCGACCTGACAGGCAAGGCCTGCTCGCCCAACACGGTCCACTGGACCTATGACACCTATGCGCTGGCCCAGGGCACGGGCGGCGCGATGGTGAAGGCCGGCGGCGACAGCTGGTACTTCATGACCGCCGACTACGCCTTCGGCCATGCGCTGGAGCGCGACACGTCGGCGATCGTCACCAAGAATGGCGGCAAGGTCGTCGGCGCGGTACGCACGCCCTTCCCGGGCACGGATTTCTCGTCCTTCCTCCTGCAGGCCCAGGCCTCCAAGGCCAAGGTGATCGGGCTGGCGAATGCCGGCGGCGACACCATCAACTCGATCAAGCAGGCGGGCGAATTCGGCATCGTCGCCGGCGGCCAGAAGCTCGCAGGGCTGCTGGTCTTTCTTACCGACGTGCATTCGCTGGGTCTGGCGACCGCACAGGGGCTGGTGCTGACGGAGTCCTTCTACTGGGACACCAACGACCAGACGCGGACCTGGTCGGACCGTTTCGCCAAGGCCAATGGCGGCAAGAAGCCGACCATGGTGCAGGCCGGCGTCTATTCCGGCATGCTGCATTATCTCAAGGCGGTCGAGGCGGCGAAGTCGAAGGACTCGGCTGCCGTGATGGCCAAGATGAAGGAGATGCCGACCGACGATCCGCTGTTCGGCAAGGGCACCGTGCGCGCCGACGGCCGCAAGATGCACGACATGTATCTGTTCGAGGTCAAGAAGCCCGGCGAGTCGAAGGGGCCCTGGGACTATTACAAGCAGGTCTCGGTTCTGCCGGCAGAGCAGGCCTTCCGTCCGCTCGCCGAGAGCGAGTGCCCGCTCGTCAAGAAGTGAGCGGCTGAGCCACCTCACGGCGTCATCCTGGGCGACCGAAGGTCGTCCGGGATCCATCGTAGAGCACCGCGCCCTCCGATGGATCCCGGATTGCAGCTTCGCTGCATCCAGGATGACGGCGAAGCGCACAACACAGACCACCCAGAATGATCTGAGCCCCGCATGTTCGAACTCCTCGGCATTCCCCCGCAAGCGCTGTTCGGCCAGGTCCTTCTCGGCCTGATCAACGGCTCGTTTTACGCCATCCTCAGCCTCGGGCTGGCGGTGATCTTCGGGCTGCTCAACATCATCAATTTCAGCCATGGCGCGCAGTACATGATGGGCGCCTTCGTCGCCTGGATGTGCCTGACCTATCTCGGCATCAACTATTGGGCGGCACTTCTGCTGGCGCCGCTGATCGTGGGGGCCACGGGCATCGCGATCGAGCGGCTGCTGCTGAAGCGCATCGCCCATGTCGACCATCTCTACGGGCTGCTTTTGACCTTCGGCCTGGCGCTGATCATCCAGGGGCTGTTCCGCAACGCCTATGGCTCGTCGGGCCTGCCCTACCAGATCCCCGCCGAGCTGCGCGGCGGCGTCAATCTCGGCTTCATGTTCCTGCCCTGGTACCGCGGCTGGGTCGTCGTCGCCTCGCTGATCGTCTGCCTCGCGACCTGGTTCCTGATCGAGAAGACCAAGCTTGGCGCCTACCTGCGCGCCGCGACCGAGAACCCGACCCTGACCCAGGCCTTCGGCATCAACGTGCCGCTGATGGTGACGCTGACTTACGGCTTCGGCGTCGCGCTGGCGGGATTTGCCGGCGTGCTCGCCGCGCCGATCTACTCGGTGAACCCCAACATGGGTGCCGACCTGATCATCGTCGTCTTCGCGGTGGTGGTCATCGGAGGCATGGGCTCGATCCTGGGCGCCATCGTCACCGGCTTCTCGCTCGGGCTGGTCGAGGGGCTGACCAAGGTGTTCTACCCCGAGGCCTCCGCCACGGTGATCTTCATCATCATGGTGCTGGTGCTGCTGGTGCGCCCCGCCGGCCTGTTCGGACGGGCCGCGTGATGGCCGCCCGCCGCGAGACGAGGATTTGACCATGGCCGATATCGCTGCCACCGACGCCCCCGCTGCGCTCCTGCCGGGAGAGGCCGACCAGGCCACGCTGCGGCTACATCGCATCATCATGATCGGGATCGCGATCGCGCTCGTGATCGCGCCCTTCGTGGCCTATCCGGTCTTCGTCATGAAGGTTTTGTGCTTTGCGCTGTTTGCGCTCGCCTTCAACCTGCTGCTCGGCTATGGCGGCCTGCTGTCTTTCGGCCATGCCGCCTATTTCGGCATGGCGAGCTATGTCTGCGCCTTCACCGCCAAGAACTGGGGCCTGACGCCGGAGCTGGCGATCCTGCTCGGCACGGCGGTCTCCGGCGGGCTCGGTCTCGTCTTCGGCGCGCTGGCAATCCGGCGGCAGGGCATCTATTTCGCCATGATCACGCTGGCGCTGGCGCAGATGGTCTACTTCTTCTCGCTGCAGGCGCCGCGCTTCACCGGCGGCGAGGACGGCATCCAGGCCGTGCCGCGCGGGCGCTTGTTCGGCATGATCGACCTGTCCGACGACCGCACGCTGTACTGGCTGGTGGCGGCGATCTTCATGGCCGGGTTGCTGGCGATCTACCGCATCATCCACTCGCCTTTCGGCCAGGTCTGCAAGGCGATCCGGGACAACGAACCGCGCGCGATCTCGCTCGGCTACCGCGCCAACCAGTACAAGCTCGCCGTCTTCGTGCTCTCGGCCATGCTGGCGGGGCTCGCGGGTTCGACCAAGGCGATCGTCTTCCAGCTGGCCTCGCTGACCGACGTGCACTGGTCGATGTCGGGCGAGGTCGTGCTGATGACTCTGGTCGGGGGGCTCGGCACGGTGTTTGGGCCGATCGCGGGCGCGCTCGTCATCGTGTCCATGCAGAACTACCTGGCATCGCTGGGCGCCTGGGTTACCGTAGTCCAGGGCGTGATCTTCGTGATCTGCGTGATGACCTTCCGCGAAGGCCTCGTCGGCGTGATCTCGAAATGGATCAAGAAGCCGCTGTAGCCGACCGCGTTTATGCTCTGAAACACCACCGTCATCCCGGGCGGCCGAAGGTCGTCCCGGGGTCCATCATAGGGCACCGTCGCGCCCTATGATGGATCCCGGAGCTGCGCGGCTATGCCGATTGTCCGGGATGACGGCGTGTTGTCCGTACCTCACGACAAACTACTTCACCAGCTTCAGCACCTCGCGAAACCGCGGATGCTGCGCGCTCTTCAGCCATTCGAAGATCACCATCTCGGTGGTGACGATCTCGGCGCCGTGGCGCTCGAGCCGGCGCAGGGCGGCCTCCTTCGATTCAGGCTGGCGTGACCCGCTGGCGTCCGCGACCACCGCGACCCGGCGGCGATGGGTAAGCAGGGAGAGCGCCGTCTGGCCGAGGCAGACATGGACCTCGCAGCCGCAGATCACGATCTGCCCGTCGCCTGCCAGCGCCTCCAGAAAAGCGCCCTCGGCACAGGCGTCGAAGCTCATCTTGGTGACGACGGGGCCTGCGCCCACCAGCTTCGGCACCGTGCCCCCCAGCCCCGCCGGGTTCTGCTCGGTCATCACGATCGGCACGCCGAGCAGGCCGGCCGCCGCCACCAGCCGCTGCGCATTGGCGACGAGGCGCGCGCCGTCATGGATCGCCGGCATCAGCCGGGCCTGGAAATCGATGATGACGAGGGTCGAATCGCAGGCGCTGAGCAGGGGCATGGGCCTCATCCGGTTGGCGCCATCATAGCGGGCCCCCGACGCACCGAAACCCCGGCCGGCTGATCGCCGCGGGGTTTTGGGAAAGCTCACTCAATCGCGTGTGTTTGTTACGTGGTGCCATCACCGCGTCATCCTGGGCGTTCGCGCAGCGAAGGCCCGGGATCCGTCATAAGGCAGGACAGCGCCCTATGATGGATCCCCGTCTGCGCGCCTTCGCCGCTGGCCCAGGATGGCGGTTGTGGTTGCGAGCCAGAATGACCTGAGCTCAGCCCTGCGCTGCGTCCGGAACCGGGATCTCTTCATCGATCTCGTGATGGCCGACCGCGCGTTCGAGGCCGTCGGGGCCACGGACGCGGTATTGCTCTTCCTTGTTGTCGCGCGGCGGCATCAGCCGGGTGATCTCGAACGGGCCGGGACGGACCTGGTTGTGAAAACCGGCGGTCAGATTGACCATATCGCCGGGCTTGTAGGGGGGGCGCGCCATCGTCTCAGCCTCTTCCGGTCATGTCGGCCGCCGTGAGGCGGTGGTAGCTCGTCTTGTGGCGGCCATAGGCGCTGGTCGCGGCCTTGAGGATCGCGTCGCGATGGCTGTCGAAAACCGCCAGCATCTGTGCTTCGTCATCGCCGGCCGCCGCGCCGAGCTTTCGCAAGGCGTCGATGTCGATCTGGAAGGCGATCTCAAGCGAGGCATCCGACCCCCAGAAGCTGATGCAGGAGCGCCCGGCATCGAAGCGGCGGACGGGGTTGGGAAAGTTCAGGGCCATGAGAACCTCTTCCTGGTTTTTGGCTGCGATTCAGGAGGCCAGGAAGGCAGGCTGCGCAAGAGCAGCCGGCAGATTTCCCGGAACCGAGACATTTGCAGGGCTCGAGGCATGTCCCGGTGGCGAGACATGGATCGGGATCCCGGCAGGGAGGCCCGTAGGCAGCGGCCCTGCATCGCCGCGCAGGCGCGTATCGATCATGTCGAGGATCTCGTCATCGACCAGCGAATCGAATTTGCGCGCGAACAGGCAGGCACTCGCCAGCAGTTCCGGCGCATCGTCGGCGGTGTAGGTGCGCGGGCGCAGCTTGATGTCGCCATCGGGCACCCAGTCGATCAGGCGCTGGTCGTCGCTGACGATCTCGCCATGCTCGGCCGTGTTCATGATCACGGTCTGGAAGAAGCCCTCATCGGCAATGAAGGTGTTGCGATAGAAGGCCTTGTAGCGCCGTGCCTTGGGATCATGGCACACGAACTCGCAGAAGCGCCGGCTGACGATCATCCACTGGTTGCCGATATAGGGCGAGACGCCTGTCATGAAGGCACGCGGAAACGGCGTCCTGACGATGCGCTTTTCGAACTCGATGACGTAGCGGCCGATCCGCTGCATCGTCTCGGGCCGCGCCTTGCGCTGGTCCAGGACCTTGATGAATTCCTTGCCGCGGTTGGCCCTGAGGAAGCCGGAGATCTCCTCCTGACTCTTGAGCGGGTAATCCTGCCCGCTGAGATTGATGAAGAACTCCCAGTCGGCGCCCATTTCCAGCAGCTGCGCCATGCCACGCAATTCGGCATCGACGAGACTGTAGCCGCCCCAGAGCGCATGATGGCCCTTCAGGATCGCGCTATTGGGAAATCCGAGCAGGAAATTCCGGATGTCGTCTTCCAGTTCGGGACCCGAATTCTTGTCGACATGGATCAGGTAGTGATTGGCGGGATTGTAGATCGCCTCGAACATGCGCTTGAACTGCGCGGGATACCGATGGACCAGAACGAGATAAGCGATCAACGCGATTTTCCTTAGGTGATCGGCAACATCGCCACACCCGACGAGCGCGACAATGCCGCCGCCTTCGCCTTCGCCGTCGAGGCGCGTGTGATCCCGTGGGACCAGGCTGCCGCGCAAGCGCATGCGATCCGCCCATGAAAGGGCGGCAGCGATACCGATAGTGTCTCGATGCCGGTCGAATCCGAACCCATCAACCGCAAGGCGGCTTGCTCTCGACGACCGTGACGTGGACATGGGGTAGCGGCGCTGCGATTATAAGGCCGAGGCGGAAATAAGACCGCCTTGGAAACGACACTGTTGCCGGGCCGCTCCGTGTTAGCCACGGGGTGCCCGCCGCGCCGGTCGGCTGCGGAGAAGCGACATGATCACGATCGAAACCCATGGTGCACAGATTCCCGCGCTGGGATTTGGGACCTTCCGGATGGAGGCCGGCGATGTGCTGCGGATGGTGCCCGCCGCGCTCGCTCTGGGCTTTCGCCATGTCGACACCGCCCAGATCTATCGCAACGAGGCAGCTGTGGGGGAGGCGATCGCCGGCAGCGGCGTCGCACGCGGCGAGGTCTTCCTGACCACCAAGGTCTGGATCGACAATTTTGCGCCCGACCGGTTCCTGGCCTCGGTCGATGAAAGCCTCGCCAAGCTGAAAACCGACCATGTCGATCTCCTGCTGCTGCACTGGCCCAATGGCAGCGTGCCGCTCGCCGACCAGATTGGCGCGCTGAACGCCGTGCGGGAGGCCGGGAAAACGCGCCATATCGGCGTCAGCAACTACACCATCGCCCTGCTCGCGCAGGCGCGGGCGCTGAGCGCGGCGCCGCTCGTCACCAACCAGGTCGAGTACCATCCCTATCTCAACCAGAGCCGGCTCATGAGCGCGATGCGCGAGGCGGGGATGGCGCTCACCGCCTATTACGCGATGGCCGACGGCAAGGTGTTCGCCGACAAGCTCCTGGCGGAGATCGCCGCCCGGCACCGGCGCAGCGTCGCGCAGATTGTGCTGCGCTGGCTGGTCCAGCAGGAGGCCGTCGTGGCGCTGTCGAAGACGGTGAGCGAGGACCGCGCCCGCGACAATGCGGCGATCTTCGACTTCGCCCTCGACGCAGCCGAGATGGCGGCGATCCACGCGCTTTCGGTGCCGGACGGGCGCGTTCTCAAGCCCGAGGGGCTCTCGCCGGAATGGGATGTCGCCTGAGGCCGGGCGGGCGAACCGCTTGGGAAATCGGTTCCATGTCGCAAAGCATGGCCGCCAGACCGCCTTCGCCTGCTGAGCCTCTGGTGCATGGCTTGAGCGAGTTTTAGACTGTGGCCTGATCAGGATGCACGGATGGGCGCGAGACTTCATGGATAAGCGGGTCGAGGCGACCACCCATCAAGCGGCGAGCGTCATGGCGCCCCTGAGCCATGAGGACATCCGGAGCATCCTGCTCGGCATCATGCTGGCGATGTTCCTGGCGGCGCTGGACCAGACCATCGTCGCCACCGCGATGCCGACGATCGGCCGCGAACTCGGCGATGTCGCGCATCTGCCCTGGGTGGTGACGTCTTATCTGCTGGCCGCCACGGCGGTGACGCCGCTCTATGGCAAGCTCGCCGACATCCATGGCCGGCGGGTCGTGCTGCTGTCGGGGATCGTTGTCTTCATGCTGGGCTCGATCGCCTGCGCGCTTGCACCCTCGCTCTGGCTTCTGGTGGTCGCGCGCTTCATCCAGGGGCTGGGCGGCGGCGGGCTGATCGCGCTGGCGCAGACCATCGTCGCCGACATGGTCCAGCCCAAGGAGCGCGGCCGTTACCAGGTCTATATCGCCTCGGTGTTCATGGCCTCCTCGCTGCTCGGCCCCGTGCTCGGCGGCGTCATCGCCGAGCGGTTGCACTGGTCGGTGATCTTCTGGATCAACCTGCCGCTCGGGGCCGTCGCCTATATGATGACGAGTTCCTCGCTGAAGCGCCTGCCGCGCCATGAACGACCCCACAAGCTCGACCTGCTCGGCGCCTTGCTGATCACGGCGGCGACGATGACGCTGCTGCTGGCGCTGTCCTGGGGCGGCATGCTCTACCCTTGGCTCTCCGCGCCCATCGGTGGGCTCGTCCTGCTCTCGCTTGTTCTCTGGCTGGCCTTCGCCTGGCGATTGCGCAGCGCCGAGGAGCCGCTGATCCCGCTCGACATCCTGGCCAACCCGGTGGTGCGGATGGGCACGATCGCGGCGGGCTTCGGCATGGGCACCTTCATCGGGTTGACGATCTATCTGCCGGTCTATTTCGAGACTGTCGCGGGCTTGAGCGCCGCCTCCTCGGGGCTGGGCCTGCTGCCGTTGACGGTCGGCACCGTCATCGGCGCCACCGTGTCGGGACGGGCGATGACGCGGCTGACGCATTACCGGCGCGTGCCGGTCGCGGGCCTCGTCGTCGCGCTGATCGGTATGGCGGTGCTGACGCTTTATGCCGGCGCGATGCCGCTGGTCCCCTTCTGCCTGCTGCTCGGCCTGGTCAGCCTGGGGCTCGGCACGATGCTGCCGGTCGCCACCGTCTCGATCCAGAACGCCGTGCTGCCGCACCAGCTCGGCACGGCGACGGGCACGGCCAATTTCTTCCGGCAGATCGGCGGGGCGTTGATCGTGGCCCTGTTCGGGGCGATCATTCTCGGCGGCATCGGCGCTTCCGGTGCCGGCCTGTCGCATGAGACGCTGTCGCTTGGCGGTGTTGACCGCGCGACGATGATTCTTCTGTTTCAATATGTCTTCGCAGCGACGTTTGCGGGCTTTGCCTGCGCGCTGATCTTTCTGCTGCGGATGAAGGAACTGCCCCTGCGCAGCGGCACGGCGCAGGCCGCCAAGGCCATGACGGGCGATTGACGAAAGGTCAGGACGTTCGGCCAGATCTGCTCTCGCCTCGCCACAGGGCCGTCACAGGACGGGTCCACATCTCGGCCTCTAGGCCGCAGCAGGAGAGCCCCATGTCCGATCTCGTCGTCATCGTCTATCCGACCGAAGCCCGCGCCGAGGAGATGCGCCAGAAGGTCTTCTCCCTGCAGAAGGAATACCTGATCGAGATTGGCGATGCCGCCATCGCGGTGATGCATGAAGACGGCAAGGTGAAGCTCAACCAGCTGCTCAACACGACCGCGATGGGCGCGGCCTCGGGCTCGTTCTGGGGTCTGCTGATCGGCGCGATCTTCCTGATGCCGCTGGCCGGCGTGGCGCTGGGCGCAGCCTCGGGCGCGCTCGGCGGGGCGCTGACCGATTACGGCATCAATGACGACTTCATGAAGGAGCTCGCCGCCAGCCTGCAGCCGGGCAATGCGGCGCTGTTCGTGCTGGTCAAGCGCGTCACCGGCGACAAGGTGCTGGAGGCGATCAAGGGCAGCGGCGGCACCGTGCTCAAGACCTCGCTCGACCATACCCGCGAGCAGGCGCTGCGCGACGCGCTGGCGGGGGTGAGCGCGGCGGCGCCCGATGCGGGAGCCTCGACGCCTGTCGGTTGAAAACCGGGATTGAGGTGGAGGCGCGGCGCGTTACCGCCCGCGCTCCCACCCCGCCTGGACCAGCTCCGGCACCTCGCTCTGCGCCTCCGGCCAGCCGACGCAGAGCCAGGCGATCAGCTTCCACTCGGGTGGCGCGCCCAGCGCCTCCCGGACGATCTCCGGCTCGAGGATCGAGACCCAGCCGACACCGACGCCGGCAACCCGCGCCGCCAGCCAGAACTGCGTGATCGCGGCGACGACCGAATAGTCGAGCATCTCCGGCATCGTCTGGCGGCCGAGGCCCTGGCCCTGCGCCGTGCCGTGATCGCAGAACACCGCGATCTGCTCGGGCGCCTCGCGCATCCCTTCGAGCTTCAGCGTCGCATAGAGCTGCGCCCGCTCACCCTCGTAAGCGGCCAGTGCATCGGCATTGCAGCGTTGAAAACTTGTCAGCGCCGCCTTGCGCTGGGCTTCGTCACTGACGCGAACCCAGCGCCAGGGCTGCGAATAGCCCACAGAAGGCGAGAGTTCCGCCTGCGCCAGCAGCCGCTCGACCAGCCCATCGGGCAGGCCGTCGCGCCGGAAGCGCCGGACATCGCGCCGCCAGGCCAGGAGTTCGGCGAACTGCGCCGCGAAGGCGTCGTCGAAGCGGGGAGGGTGGCCTGGCTGGTCCATGCTCACCCCGCCATCGCGATCGCATGGAAGAAAGAGCCGGTGACATGGCCGCGCTGGCTGCCGGCGGGCGCGGGCGCCGAGCCATGCGGGTCGGTCACCATCGCCAGCGGCGGGTCCTCGCCCTGGGTGACGATCGTCGCATAGTGGAATTCATGGCCGGTCAGCGCGCTTCCAGCCCGCCCGAGCGGCCCACCGGCTTCCAGAATCGCGCGGCGATAGCCGAGGGTCATCTTTCGCTTGGCAAAGGAGGTCTCGACCGAGAGCAGCCCCGCCATGGCATGCGAAACGCCCTCGGCATCGATCAGCGCGCGCCCCAGCACCATGTAGCCGCCGCATTCGCCATGCACCGGCCGGCTCTGCGCAAAATGGCGCAGCCCCGCCAGGAACCGCGTCGCCCCGGCGATCCGGCCGGCATGCAACTCGGGATAGCCGCCGGGCAGCCAGCAGGCGTCACAATCGTCCGGCGGCGGCTCGTCCGCCAGCGGCGAGAACGGCACGAGCTCCGCGCCCGCCGCCCGCCAGCCCGCCTCGACATGCGGATAGACGAAGCTGAAGGCGGCATCCCGCGCGATCGCGATGCGCCGGCCGGGAGCAGACAGGGATGGAGCCGCCAGTGGCGAAGCCGGCAAAATAGTCGCCTGCGCCACCGCCAGCAGCGCGTCGAGATCGACCACCGCCGCCACCGCGTCGGCCAGCGCCTCGAGCCGTGCCTCGAGATCGGCGGTTTCGCCCGCCTGCACCAGCCCGAGATGGCGCTCGGGCAGGATCAGGCTGGCCTCGCGCGGCAGCGCGCCGAGAACGAGTAGGTCGATCTTTTCCATCCCCTGCGCCACCAGCCGGCGATGGCGTTCGCTGGCGACCTTGTTGAGGATGACGCCAGCGATGGTGATGCGCGGATCGTAAAGCTTGCAGCCGAGCGCGATCGCCGCCGCCGACTGCGCCTGGCCGGAAACGTCGATCACCAGCACGATCGGCCAGCCCAGCAGGGCCGCGATGTCGGCGCTCGCGCCGGTGTGGCCGTCGGGCCCCGGCACGGCATCGAACAGCCCCATCGAGCCCTCCGCGATGACGAGGTCGGCGCCATCGGCCGCATCGCCGGCGATCGCGCGCAGCAGGCCGTCTTGCATGGCGAAGGAATCGAGATTGGCGCTCGGCGCACCGGTCGCGGCGGCATGGAAGGCCGGGTCGATATAGTCGGGCCCGCATTTCAGCCCGCGCACCACGAGCCCGCGCCGGGTCATCGCCCGCTGCAGCCCGAGCGTGATCGTGGTCTTGCCCGAGCCGGAACGCGGCGCGGCGATGATCAGGCCGGGCGCGGTCATGGGCAGCCTCCGGAAGCGCCGACCTGTTCCCTTCCCCTCGCTTGCGGTGGGGAAGGGTTAGGGATGGGGGGGCGTGCAGGATGGGCCTTGGCCGTTGAGCCAAGCGGAACCCCCCACCATCCCGGCCCTCCCCACCGCAAGCGGGGGGAGGGAGAAGATGCCGCCACCCTCATACCCCGCCTCCCGGCCGGAACCGGCGATCATAGCCGGCCGAATACAGGGCGCTCTCGCCGAAATCCTCGGCCGCCAGCGCCGGGCCGACGAGGATCAGTGCGGTCCGCTCCAGCCCGGATTCGCTCACCTGCGCCGCGATCGTCGCCAGTGTACCGCGCAGCACGCGCTCATCGGGCCAGGAGGCGCGGAATACGACCGCGACGGGGCATTCTGCCCCATAAGACGGCGAAAGCTCCGCTACGACCTGCTCGATCACATGGATCGAGAGATGGATCGCCAGCGTCGCGCCCGAGGCGGCGAAGGTCGCCAGCCGCTCGCGCTCCGGCATGGCGGACGCCCGCCCCGAAGTCCGCGTCAGCACCAGCGATTGCGCCAGACCCGGCAAAGTCAACTCGCGCTTCAGCGCGGCTGCGGCGGCGGCAAAGGCCGGCACGCCCGGCGTCACGCTGTAGGGGATGGCGAGCGCATCGAGCCGGCGCATCTGCTCGCCAGCGGCGCTCCAGATCGAGAGGTCCCCCGAATGCAATCGCGCGACGTCCTGCCCTGCGTCATGGGCGGCTTTTATCTCCGCGATGATCGCGTCGAGATCGAGCGGGGCGGTATCGACGATGCGGGCGCCCGGCGGGCACCAGTCGAGCATCGCCCTGGGGATCAGCGAGCCCGCATAGAGGCAGACTGGGCAGGCCGCGATCAGGTCGCGCCCACGCAGGGTAATGAGATCGGGCGCGCCGGGGCCGGCGCCGATGAAATGGATGGTCATGGCGTCGCCGGCATGGGTAGCAATAAATCTGTCTTTCCGGGGCAGGCCGTAGGCCTGAACCCGGAACCCACGACGGGGTGAGGACTGAGCCAACGCAACGCTGAAGGGCGGATCCCGGTCGTGGGTTCCGGGTCCTTCGCTTCGCGAAGCCCCGGAAAGACAAGGGTGGTCGCGTCCCTCACGATACACTCCGCGCCAGCGCGCAGGTGACGCGGGCGGTGGCGATGCGCGGCTGGATCAGCACCCCGCCCGGCCCGGCAGCGGCGAGCGCGGCGGCTTCGGCGACCGAGCCGACGCCGTAGAGCGAGGCGATCCGCGTCGAGCGCGTGGCGCAGGCTGCCTCGAAACCCTTCAGCGCCTCGTCTGGCACGGCGACGAGTTCGGCCTGGCGGCTGGCTGCGGCGGCGTTCAGCCCGGGCTCCCCCATCCGGCTCGACAATGTCGCGAGACGCGGCGTGCTCTCGCCGGACAGCCCGGCGATCGCCAGCGCCTCGTCGAGGCAGGCGAGGATATCGGCTTCGCTGGTGGCCGCGCGCAGGCCCAGCCCGGCGACGAGGCGGCCGGTCATGGCTCAGACCTCGGTGACACCCTCACCGTCATTCCGGGCAAGCGAAGCGCAGACCCGGAATCCATCCTAGGGCACCGACTGCACTCTAGGATGGATTCCGGAGCGGCGCCGCGGAGCCTGTCCTTGGGCCGGCCAAAGGGCGGACCCGAGGGCGGCTTGTCCGGAATGACGGCGTGGGTGGGGGAGGGCGGTCTCACGGCTTCTCGACCCGCCACTGCGTCACTGGCATGGCCGGCCGCCAGCCATGGAGCCCGCCGACGGGGACGAGCCGGTCGATCGCGATGCGCCGCAGCGAGCCGCCATGCAGCGCATGCAGCGCCGCGAGCCGCGCCTCGCCCTCCAGGGTGACGACGTTCGCCACGAGGCGTCCGCCTGGTTTGAGCGCTGCCCAGGCACCCTCGAACAGCCCCGCGACGGTCAAGCCGCCGCCGATGAAGACGGCATCGGGCTCAGGCTGGCCGCCATAACTGGCCGGAGCTTGGCCTGTCACCGTGACCGAAAGCCCGCCGAGTTCCAGGCTGTTGCGGGTGATCCGCTCGATGCGCTCCGCCTTGGACTCAAAAGCGATGGCAGCGTTGCGCGGATGGCGCTGGCACCATTCGACGCTGATCGAGCCCGAACCGGCGCCGACATCCCAGAGGAGTTCGCCCGCGCGCGGAGCGAGAGCGGAGATCGTGATCGCGCGGACCTCCGCTTTGGTGATCTGCCCGTCATGGGCGAACCACGCCTCGTCGAGCCCCGGCGTCAGCGGCAGCACGCGCGAGTCGTGCCCGGCTTCGACCGTAACCGCGATCATGTTGAGCGGCACGACGTCGTCGAAGGCGAAGGCGTCGGCACGGGTTTCGCGCACCCGCTCCAACGGGCCGCCCAGCGATTCCAGTACGGTGATGCGGCTCGTCCCCATGCCCCGCGCGCTCAGGAGTTCGGCGATCGCGCGCGGCGTCGTCTCGTCCCAGGACAAGGCAAGGATGCGGGCGCCCGGCTGCAGATGCGGCACGATCCGGTAGAGCGTGCGGCCATGCAGCGAGACCAGCGCGCATTCCTCCTGCGGCCAGCGCATCCGCGTGCAGGCCATGGCGAAGGAGGAGATTTGCGGAATGATCCGCATCTCCGACGCCGGGATCGCCTTGGTGAGGCCTGCGCCGATGCCGTAATGGAACGGATCGCTGGTCGCGAGCACGCAGACCTTGCGGCCGCGCTCGGCCAGGATCGCCGGCAGGGCGTTGCGGAAGGGCTGCGGCCAGGTCCGCGCCTCGCCGGGCACAGCGCCGATCAGCGCGATATGGCGCTCGCCGCCGAAGACGATCTCGGCCTCGTCGAGCGCGGCCAGTGCCTCGGGCGAGAGCCCGGCGCGACCATCCTCGCCGAGCCCGACCAGAGCGAGCCAGGGCGCGGCCGGCGTTTCGCCGCGGCTCGACAGCCCATCGTTTTCAAGCGTAACTAGCGGCATGACCGTGCTCATTCTTGGTGGAACCACTGAAGCGGCGGCGCTCGACCAGCATCTGGCCGAGCAGGCTCCCGATATCCGGGCCATCATCTCGCTTGCCGGTCATACAGTCGATCCCCGCCCGTCGAACCTGCCGGTTCGCGTCGGCGGCTTTGGCGGCATCGAGGGCCTCAGGCAGTATCTGCGCGACGAGAACATCATCGCCGTCATCGACGCCACGCATCCCTTCGCGGCGATCATGCCTTTCAACGCCGAGCATGCCTGCAAGGCGGAGGGCGTGCCCATGCTTGCGATCCGCCGTGAGCCCTGGCACGCGGAAGCCGGCGACCGCTGGCAAAATGTGCCGGATATGGAAGCCGCTGCCGAGGCGCTGGGCCCCGAGCCGCGCCGCGTCTTCCTGACGATCGGCCGGCTCGACCTGCCGGTCTTCGCGGATGCGCCGCAGCATCATTATCTCGTCCGCGCCATCGAGCCGATCGGCGACCGCCTGCCCGTGCCCCATGTCGAGGTCATCCAGCAGCGCGGGCCCTTTCGCGTGGAGGACGAGGAGGCGCTGATGCGCGAAAGAGGCATCGAGGTTCTCGTCAGCAAGAATTCCGGCGGCGATGCGACGGCAGCCAAGCTCGTTGCGGCGCGCCGTCTCGGCCTTCCCGTGATCATGGTCGAGCGTCCGCCCAAGCCCGATGTCGAGACCGTCGCCCATGTCCATCAGGTCCTGCCCTGGCTGGTGGCGGAGGGGCTCTTCGTCACCGAACGCGGCGTGTAGACCCAAGGCGCAGCTTCGCCCGGGCGCGGGATCAGCTTTGTGCTCGATGCCCCGATGGTGACCAGCGTCGCCATGTCGGCGCTCGCGGCGGCCTCGAGAGCCTCTGCCAGCGTCAGAATACGCAGGTTCTCGTCGGGCCTCCCCACGGCGCGGGCGAAGATCACCGGCGTCTGCGCCTCGCGATGGCGGGTAGCCAGTTCCAGCGCCGCACGCAACTGCCAGGGCCGCGCCTTCGAGATCGGGTTGTAGAGGCAGATCACGAAATCGGCCTTCAGCACCGCCTCGAGCCTTGCGGTCACCACCTCCCAGGGCTTGAGATTGTCCGAGAGCGAGATCGCGCAGAAATCCCCGCCGAGCGGCGCGCCGGCCCTGGCCGCCGAAGCCAGCATGGCGGTGATCCCCGGCTCGACCGTGATCGGCAGCGACAACCAGGCCGGATCGCCCGCTTCCAGGGCCTCGAACACGGCGGCCGCCATGGCAAACACGCCGGGATCACCGCCGGAGACGACCGCGACATTGCGCCCTTCGGCCGCCAGCCGCAGCGCATGGCCGGCGCGGTCGATCTCGACGCGGTTGTCGGAGGCGTGTTTGGTCTGGCCGTCGCGCTCGGGGATGCGGTCGAGATAGGGGCCGTAGCCGATGAGATCGGTGGCAGCATCGATCGCGGCCTGAGCTGCCGGCGTCAGCCAATGCGCCTCGCCGGGGCCGAGGCCCACGACGGTGAGGGAGCCAGAGCCTGCCTCAGCCATTTCCTTCACCTTCTCCATCTCCGCGCCGTCATCCCGGGCGGAGCGAAGCGAAGACCCGGGATCCATGCCGGAACCTTCTCCGGAGGCGTTCCGGAATGGATCCCGCATCGGCGCGGCTGCGCCGCTTGTCCGGGATGACGGCGGAGGGGTGGGGCCGAGGCCACGTTCGTTCACAGCCGCCGCCCCTCACCGGGAACCAGCACCATCGAGAAATAGGGCGCCTCGTCGTCGCCCTTGTCGGCGAGCCTCGCCACGACCTGCCCGGCCATCGTCGCCCGCTCGACATAGATCGCCCGGGCGATCAGCCCTGTTGCCATCAGCGCCCGGCGCACTTTCGGCAGGTTGCGGCCAAGCTTCATGATGATGGCGGCATCGGTATCGGCGAGCCGCCGGACCAACTCGGCCTCGGGCAGCGTGCCCGGCAGCACGGTCAGGATGTCGTCGCCCCAGGTGATCGGCGCGTCGGCCCGCGTCCAGGCGCCGGCCATGCCGGTGACACCCGGCACCACCTCGGTCGGGAAGCGCGGCGAGAGCCTGCGCCACAGATGCATGAAGGAGCCGTAGAAGAACGGGTCGCCGTCGCAGAGCACCGCGACCGTCCGGCCGGCCTCCATCTCGGCGGCCAGCAGCGCGGCGGACTCGTCGTAGAACTGCGCGATCGGGCCGCTATAGGCCTCGTCATCGACCGGCACCTCGATTGTCACCGGAAAGGCGAGCTCGATCTCGCGGGCGGCATCGGGCGCAACCACGGCATCGGCGGTGATGCGGGCATTCCCGCGCCGGCCGCGCTTGCAGAAATGCACCAGCCGGTCGGCGCTGAGGATGATGTCGCGGGCGCGCACGGTCATGTAGTCGGGGTCGCCGGGGCCCAGGCCGACGCCGAACAGCAGAGTTGTCGCCGGTTCAAGGCTCACCGGCTCACTCCTTCTCTTGCGCGAGCGCGTTGACGGCAGCTGCCGCCATCGCCGAGCCGCCGCGCCGTCCGTGCACGACGAGGAAGGGCACGCCCTCATGCTGCGTCAGCGCCTGCTTCGATTCCGCCGCGCCGACGAAGCCGACAGGGATGCCGATCACGGCGGCAGGCTTTGGCGCACCGGCATCGAGCATTTCCAGCAGCCGGAACAGCGCGGTCGGGGCATTGCCGATGACGACGAGTGCGCCGGCCAGATGCGGCCGCCACAGCTCCATGGCGGCAGCCGAGCGCGTCGTGCCCATCTCGGCGGCGAGCGGCGCGGTGCGCGGATCATCCAGCGTGCAGATCACCGGATTGCGCGCCGGCAGCCGCGATGGCGTGACCCCATTGGCGACCATCTTCGCGTCGCACAGGATCGGCGCGCCCGCCTTCAGCGCGGCCTCGGCGGCATCAGCGAAATCCGGGGACATCTCCACGTCCGTCGGCAGGTCGGTCATGCCGCAGGCATGGATCATCCGCACCACGACATGGGCGGCGCGGCCGGCAAAGCGCGACAGATCGGCCTCCGCCCGGATGATCGCGAAGGAGCGCTCATAGATCGCGCTCCCGTCGCGGATATAGTCGTAGGTCGCCGTCACAATGCTGGTCCTGAAAGCCCGCCCGCTGCGATCAGGCGGGTGTGGATGTCGTGTCCGGGCTGCAATCGCGTCAGCAGGTCGGAAAGGTCAAGGGTGCCGACGGCGCTGTCCCGCGCAGTGCCGCCGATGACGACGCGATAACGCCCGGCCTGCCCGACCAGCGTCAGATCGCTGGCACCGGGCCGCGCGCAGGATTTGACGCAAGCAGAGACATGCAGTGTCAGGCCAGTCGCAAGCAGCGGTGCGAGCGTCCTGGCGAGCGTCGCCGCATCCGCCATGGCCGGGACCTCGCCGCGTTGGCAGGCGGGCGCGCCGGCGCAGGCCTGTACCGACAGACGCGGATCGTCGTCACGCGTGATCAGGCCATCCGTCGCCGCGCCTGCGAGCAGGGTCATGCCCGCCGCCTCGGACAGCCCGCGGAAGGCGATCCCGCGCCAGGGCGAAAGGCGGATCTCAGGGCAACCGAGCGTTTCGGCTGTCCGCGCGAGACGGTCGAGCGTCGCCGCATCGGCCCGTCCGAAGGGCAGCCCGACCAGCGCGGCATGGCTGTCACCGAGCGCAAACAGCCCGGCCCGCCGGGGCTCAGGGCGCGCTGCCGGCGCCTCGGCCACGGGAAGGTCGCAGAGCGCCGCCAGCTCGCCGACCGCGAGATCGCTCATGCGGCGGATGGTGTTGGGCGCCTGCGCCCGCTTCGCGGCGAAGCGCGACATGGCCTGTGCGACGGCGGCCCCCACCTCAGGGACGGCGAGGGGGCCGAACCAGAGCCGGTCGGCCAGCGCGATCACCACACGCCCCGGCGCGGTCGCGACGATGCGGAGATCGCCCACGACGGCTTCGAGCGACGATTTACCGCCGCCATCGACGACGATGGAGAATTTCGCCGGCAGCCCGGTGATGGCCCGCCCGCGCGTCTCGATTTCGGCCGCGAGGGACAAAGCGTCGATCAGGTCGCCACCGTGACTCCCTCCCCCCGCTTGCGGTGGGGAGGGCTGGGGTGGG
>NZ_LJHQ01000028.1 GCF_001295925.1 Allobosea sp. AAP35
CCCCACCCTAGCCCTCCCCACCGCAAGCGGGGGGAGGGAAGCGCACCACCGCCTGCGGCACATCATAGGCCTGGAACTCCTCCCAGAGCTTCTCGACATCGGCGCGAAACAGCCCCCGCGTCAGGCCCGAGACCAGCCTCGGCACGGCCGTCGTCATCGCGTTGATCGACGAGCCCGAGGCGCCGAAGCTCATCGTCGAGGCGATGCTGAACAGGTGGATGTCGGAGATCCAGGATGTGGCGCCGGGCACGCGCTCGCACAGCGCATAGTCGTCGCCGAGATAAGGGAAGCGCCCGAGCCGGTCGTCGCGCTCGACCTCGGGCGGCGTATAGCGATCGGCCCAGGAGGCGATGTTGCTTGCAAAACGCGACAGCTCCGGCCGCGCCGACAGATCGATCTCGATGCCCGAGGCGCAGATCACGAAGTCGACGGCAACCGAGCCTGCGGGCGTCGCCAGCTCGACGCCACCGGGCCCATCGACGGCGCTCTGCACGGGTGCTCCCAAATGCAGGCGAAAAGCCTCGTGGACAGAGCATCGGTCATAGGTCGCCTGCGGAAAGCCCTCGCGCAGCCCCATCACCGCGCTCATGAAGCGCCAGCGCCAGGCATCGTCGAGATCGCCGAGATGGCGCAGGAAGCCGCGAAAGGTCAGCCAGCGATAGGGCTGCACCACCTGGATCTCGGCCCGCCGGCAGAGCAGGTGCACCGCGGCGGCCCCGGCCTCGAGCGCGGTCGCGGCATTGTCGAAGGCGGACGCCCCCGCGCCGATCACCGCGACGCGCTTGCCCGCCAAAGCGGCGAAGTCGATGTCCTCAGCACAATGCGCGCGGCGGCAGGCTGGCAGCGCCGCGATCGGCGCGGGCAGGCTCCAGTCGCCCATGCTCTCCTGCCCGGTCGCAAGCACGATCTTGCGCGCATGGAGCACCGTTTCCGCACCGCCACTGCGCACCGTCGCGGCCAGAAGCCCGTCAACCGGCGCGATATCGACGACCTCGGCCTCATTGCGGACCGGGATGCCGGTGACATGCCGAAACCAGTCGAGGTAATCCGCCCAATGGCCCTTGGGGATCAGCGCGAGTTCATCCCAGCTCTCGCTGCCGAACTTCGCCTCGTGCCAGGACTGGTAGGTCAGGCTGGGGATGTCGAGATCGGGCCCCGTGAAGTCCTTGGGGCTGCGCAGCGTGTGCATCCGCGCATAGGAGCGCCATGGTCCCTCCCGCCCGGCGGGCGCCTTGTCCAGCACCAGGATGTTGTCGACGCGCGAGCGCAGGAGCCCGAAGGCCGTGGCCAGGCCGGACTGGCCGCCGCCGACGATGATGACGTCATGGGCGCGCGTGCCGTCCGGCGCCATGACCGGCTTCAGCCAGGGCGCGCGCGGATGGGCGGTGCGGGCAAGATCGGCCGCGACCCGGCTTTCGAGAACGGAGAGGCCATCATGTTTCATGCGCGCCTCGATGCAGCCTTCATGCCGGACAACGTTGCGCCGTTCGACCAGCCTGTCGAGCGGGTCAGGCCGCCAGCCAGCCGCCATCGACCACGAGCGTCGTGCCCGTGCTGAAGGATGAGGCATCGCTGGCGAGATAGAGGGCGCCCTGCGCCACCTCCTCGGCCTGGCCGAAACGCTTCATCGCATGCCGGTCGCGCGAGGCCGCGCGGATCGGCTCCGGATCGGCATGGCGGGCGAAGCTCCGGCGCAACATCGGCGTGTCGATGGCGCCGGGCGCGATCGCGTTCACGCGGATGCCGTCTTCTGCATAATCCAGCGCCATGGTCCGCGTCAGGCTGAGGATGGCACCCTTGGCGGCGATATAGGCGCTGTTGCCCCGGCCGCCAGCAAGCGCGAGCTGCGAGGCGAAGGTGACGATCGCACCGCCGCCGCGGGCCTGCATCAAGGGGATCGCTGCGCGGGCGAACAGGAAGGTGCCGCCGACATTGGCCCGGAACACCGCGTCCCAATCCGCAGGCGCCGTCGTCGTCACCGTGCCGCCGCAGGAGAAGCCGGCCGCCGTGACCAGCACGTCGAGCCCGCCGAAGCGCGCGGCGCAGGCGGCCACCGCCGCGTCGGCGAAGCCCGCCTCGCCGACATCGCCGCACTGCACGATCGCCGCCCCGCCGGCGTCCACGATCAGTCCTTTCGTCTCGGCAAGGCCGGCCTCGTCGCGGTCGATCAGCGCCAGTTGCGCACCTTCGGTCGCAAACAGCCTTGCGATCGCCTGGCCAATGCCGGAGCCCGCGCCCGTGACCAGTGCCGTCTTCCCGGCGAGCTTCATCGTCCCGTCTCCATGGTCCGTCCGTGGGTGTGCCACCAGCCGGCGAGCCGGTCGGCCGTCTCCAGATCCTCCGTTTTCGCGGCCCAGCCGAGATCGTGCGCGATCCGTGCCACCGTCAGCGGCGCGCGGTCGGAGGGCCCATGGAAATCGATCGTCGCCACCTCGCCGGGTTCGGCCAGGCGGCAGATGAAGCCGGGGAAGGACGTCGCCAGCCGCTGGCCCCAGGCGAGCAGCGTGAACCGGCGCCCGGTCGAGACATTGTAGACACCATGTGCCAGCGCCGGAGCGCCCGCCACGGCCAGCACCGCATCGGCGACGTCGGGCGCATAGACCCAGTCGCGCAGACCTGGTCGCGGCAGGATCGCCGCTTCCCCCGCTACTGCCGCCGCCAGGATCTGGCAGTGCGGCGAGAGCGTGTCGCGCACGCCGGTCGCGCGCTCCCAGGGTCCAAAAACGCCGCTCAGCCGCAGGCTGACGATGTCGAGCCCCCAGAGATCGCCGAGCCGGGCGCCGACGCGCTCGCTCGCCCATTTGGTGATAGCGTAGAGCCCGACGGGATCGCCCGGCGTCTCCTCGTTCAGTTCGGCAAGCCGGTCGCCGGCCGCGCCATAGGCGGCCGCCGAGCTGAGATTGATCACCCGGCGAACGCCCGCGACGCGGGCGGCGGCAAGGATCGGAACCTGCGCCAGCAGATTGACCTCGAGGATGCGTTGCGGATCGCTGGCGTCGCGGGCGCGGCCGGCCGTGATCGCCGCACCCAGCACCACGAGATCGACGCCGAAACGCACGGCTTGGCCCACCGCAGCCTCGTCCGTCACATCCTCGACCATCGTCTCGAACCGGCCCGGCAGACGCGCGAATGCATCCGCCGCAGGCTGCGGCACGGGCGCGCGGTCGAAGCCGACGACGTCATGCCCCGCACGCAGCATTGCCTCGGCAATGTTGAGCCCGACAAAGCCGGAGCCGCCAAAAACAACGATCTTCATGACGCAATTCGCAAGATAGGCCCCTCGTCCAGCTGGCAAAGCAGGCAGAGCTAAGAGCGTCCCGCGACATTCGGCAAGCCCGCGCCATGCGGGGCCACCCGCGATTTCGACACGGCTGCGCGGATTGCACCGCGCCCGTCCTTGGGCTAGGCGTCGCCGCATCATCCCCCGGGTCGGTTGCGCTTTTCGCCTCGCGCCTTGCCCGCAAGGCGCCGCTGCGACGAGGTCGAGCGCAGCCCGGTCCACCAATGTCGAAGGGAGCCTGTGATGGCCCGCAAGAAATCGAAGCCGCTCGAGGCTGAGTTCGTGATGTTCGACGTCGTCTATGTCGACGGTTCGCGCCGTTCCAACCGCAGGGTGCCGACCGAGTTGCTCGGCGGGTTGGACGGCGACGAGCCGGCGCGCGACGCCATCATGGAACAGGACCGGATCATCGCCGAGAAATCAGGCATGCCGCCGCTCGAGATCGAAAGCCTCGCGCGCTCCGGCAAGCCGGTCGAGAAACCCGCGCGCAAGGCCGGATGACGGGCATCCAGCTGACGATCCTTTTGCAACCTCACGCCAGAGACCGGCTGTGCCGATCACGCCGGGTGACGCTGCTTTTGCAGCAACTTCGCATCGCGATTTAACCCTGGCGCGGCTGTTCTACTTGACCTCCCCTAGCTCCTGCACTTTAGTCCGTGGCAGCCGATGGGAGGCTGCAAAAAGGAACAAGACATGCGTACCATTTTGATTGTCGGAGCTTTGGCGGCGGTGCTCGCCGGCTGCCAGACCGCGCAGGAATCACTTGCCGATGCTGAGATCACCTGCGAGTCGCAGGGTTTCCGTCCGGGCACCCGTGCGTATCAGCAGTGCCGCTCCGCCAACTATGTGGAGAACCGTCGCGCCTCCAGCGAAACCGCCAGCGCGGTCACGGCGGGTGTCGCGGCCGGTGTCATCGGCGGCGCGATCGCGGCTTCGGCCAATCGTGGTTATTACGGACGTGGCTATTATCGCCGGGGCTACTACGGCGGCGGCTGGTGGTGAACCCTCGCGCCGCAGGCTGAAGCCGGCGGGACCTGATCAACAAAGCCCTGCCGCAGCGATGCGGCAGGGCTTTGTTCGTTCGTTGGAAGGCAACCGGTGCGGCGACCGCACCGGTTGGTAAGCCCTCAACGCTTGGTGGTACGACGGCGTGCCGGTGGCGCGTCGTTCGTCGTCGCCGAAGCGATCAGCGATCCGATGAAGTACACGGCAATGCCAACGCCCAGCAGGGCTGCGACAGGCTCGCGTTCGGCCCGCTTGGCAATCATGCGACCGCCGTAATCAGCATAGTCACGGGCTTGGCTGGCATAGTCGCGAGCATGGTCACGAGCCGACGAGCTATTGCTGCGCAACCATTTTTCACCGCTCTTGAGCGCGCTTTCGCCGGTGTCGACCGCCTCGCTGCGATAGCTGTCGAACAGCCCGCGCAGCCGGCCAAAATCGGGCTCGTAGCGCTCCAGCCGTGCCCTGGGGGACGTGTCGCGCAGCATGGCCCAAGCAATCAGGCCGACGCTGAGAGCGCCCAGGCCGAATGCGGCCAGCGGATGGCGCTCAACGGCATCACGAACGGCTTCGCCGCCTTCGCGGGCGAGTTCCATCGGATCGGTCTCGGTGATCGCATCCTTGGCGCGGTAATAGCCATCGCGGACGGTCTCGGTCGCCTTGTCGGCGAGGTCGGATGCCTTGGCACGCACCGTGCCGACAGTGCTCTCGATGTCGTCGCGCGCCTCGTCCATATCCTTCGGCACGTCGGGCGGGAAGCTGTTCATGGTGGCCATCGCGATATCTCCATTGTCGAACGCGGTCTTTGAGAAGGCACACCGCCGGCTGGCCCTGTGCAGGCGCCATGCGGAAGCTCGTGGCCAAGCAACGGCTCACCCGCGCCAGAGTTCCAACTCAAAGCCGAGAAAGCCGCCATGGGCATGGCTATCCGTTGCCGCGCGCGTCACGGAAACAGGCCAGCCACCGTTGCGCCATCTTCGGTCATCAC
This sequence comes from Allobosea sp. AAP35, assembly GCF_001295925.1. Taxonomy (GTDB): domain Bacteria; phylum Pseudomonadota; class Alphaproteobacteria; order Rhizobiales; family Beijerinckiaceae; genus Allobosea. The sequence goes on from NZ_LJHQ01000028.1 coordinate 5,271, forward strand.
GGGGCCTCGATTGCGTGTGACCTCTTGCTTCGTGCCCATCGAACGCCAGGAGCGGCCCATGGATCAGATACTCGTGAATCAGAAGCCGGACACGCAGCACCTCCTCATCCGGCACTCTTGCGTGATGTCGGATCCCGAATGGATCGCCCTCGAAAGCATCGAGGAGCAGACGAGCCATTTCGTCTTCGACGTCTCCATGCTCCAGATTCTTAAGGTCCGCGGCCTCGTCGAGCCGGCGGGCGGGCGGTGGCGCATCACCGACAAGGGCCAGCACCGTCTCCAGACGCGCGGTTGCTGATCCCGGTTTGGCCTGTTCCAGCGCCGCGCGCGCTCGCCGTCTGGAAAAGCCGCTCCCGCATCACCATTGTGAACCGCTCCGCAGTTTTGCCCATGCAGGGAGCATCATGGCCAAGCCCGTCAGCATCACCGTTTCCCATGATCTCGGCCGCGAGGGCGCCGTGGCACGTCTGCGCGAGGGGATCGACCGCATCCGCGACCGGCTCGGCCTCGTCAAGATGCAGCTCGTCGAGGAACGGTGGGAGGGCGATACGCTGCATTTCGGCGTTGCCGCGCTGGGCTACACGGTCAGAGGCCGGCTCGATGTCGAGCAGGCCTTGGTGCGCGTCGAGATGATGCTGCCCTGGGTGCTGGCCGTCTTCGCCGAGAAGCTCAAGATCGGCGTCCAGAAACAGGGCCAGATCCTGCTGGAGAAGCCCAGGGCCTGAGGCGGCAAGCCCGAGGCGGGCGGCGAGGCGGCTGACGGCCCGCGGTTGAATTCGCGCGCGGCAGACGGCATGGTCCACGGCTCGACCTTTCGCCTTTCGCCGCGCATCCGTCCGGGAGAACCATGCATCACGGCCCGCTGATCGCCATCCTCGTCGCGGGCCTCGGGCTTGCATTCGTGTTCGGGGCGCTCGCCCACAAACTGCGGATCTCGCCGCTGGTCGGCTATCTCGTCGCGGGTATCGCCGTCGGTCCCTTCACGCCGGGCTTCGTCGCCGACCAGAACCTCGCCAACGAGCTCGCCGAGATCGGCGTCATCCTGCTGATGTTTGGCGTCGGCCTTCATTTTTCCCTCAAGGACCTGCTCTCGGTCAGGGCGATCGCGGTGCCTGGCGCGCTGGTCCAGATCGCTGTCGCGACCCTGCTCGGCATGGGGCTGGGCTATCTGATGGGCTGGACCTGGGTGGCGGGCCTCGTCTTCGGGCTGGCGCTGTCGGTCGCGAGCACGGTCGTGCTGCTGCGCTCCCTGCAGGAGCGCCGCCTCGTCCAGACCGAGAAGGGCAAGATCGCGGTCGGCTGGCTGATCGTCGAGGATCTCGCCATGGTGCTGGCGCTGGTGATGATCCCCGCCGTCGCCGACGCCCTCAATGGCGCCCGTCCCGGCGTTGCGGCGCCCTGGTCGAGCCAGTTCGATCTCGGCTTGTGGGGCGTGCTCGGCTTCACCTTGATGAAGGTCGTCGCCTTCATCGCCTTCATGCTCGTCGTCGGGCGGCGCGTCATTCCCTGGATCCTGCATTGGGTCGCCCATACCGGCTCGCGCGAACTCTTCCGGCTCGCCGTGCTGGCGGTGGCGCTGGGCGTCGCCTTCATCGCGGCGGCCCTGTTTGGCGTCTCTTTCGCGCTCGGCGCCTTCTTCGCCGGGATGATCCTGAGCGAATCGCCGCTGAGCCAGCGCGCGGCGGAGGAATCCCTGCCGCTGCGCGATGCCTTCGCGGTGCTGTTCTTCGTCTCTGTCGGCATGCTGTTCGACCCCGCGATCCTGCTGCGCGCGCCGGGGCCCCTGCTGGCGACATTGGCGATCATCCTCGTTGGCAAGTCGCTCGCCGCCTGGCTGATCATGCGCGCCTATGGCAAGTCGAACGGCGTCGCGCTGACGATCTCGGCCTCGCTCGCGCAGATCGGCGAGTTCTCTTTCATCCTGGCGGGGCTCGGCGTCTCGCTGGCGATCCTCCCCGCCCAGGCCCGCGACCTGATCCTGGCCGGCGCGATCCTCTCGATCCTGCTCAACCCGGTGCTCTTTGCCCTGGTCGACCGTTTCGCGGTGGAATCCCCCTCGGCCAAGCAGAAGCCAAGGCCCGGCCTGGTCGAGCCGGAACCCGCGCCGCCGCCGCCAATGCCGCCCGATGTCGATATCGTCCCCACCACCCTGTCCGGGCACATGGTCGTCGTCGGCTATGGCCGCGTCGGCACACTGCTTGGCGCGGGCCTGCTCGCTCGCGGGGAAAAGCTGCTGGTGATCGAGGAACAGCCCGAAGCCGTTGCGGCCGCCAGGCGCGACGGCGCCGAACTGCTGATCGGCAACGCGGCCGATCCGGCCGTGCTTGCCGCATCGGGCCTGGCGCGGGCCAGACGCCTTTTCGTCGCCATTCCTCAGAGCTTCGAGGCCGGCCAGGTTTGCGAGCAGGCGCAGCGCGACAACCCTGCCCTGCCGATCGTCGCGCGCGCCCATTCCGACGCCGAGGTCGCGCATCTCACCAGATGCGGCGCGACGCTGACGATCATGGGCGAGGCCGAGATCGCCCGCGCCATGCTGGCGCTGTGTCAGGCGCCGGACGGGCCGCAGCCGGAGAGTGAGCCGCAGCCGACCTGACGCCGGTCATCCAGGCTCGGAACCCAAAACCGTCATCCCGGGCTAGCCCCGCGATCCATCATAGGACGCGACGGTGCCCCATGATGGATTCAGGAGCTCCGCTTCGCTGCGTCCGGGATGACGGTTGTGTTTCACGAGCGAACCACGTCACACCATCTCGAACTTGATGTCCTGCGCACCTTCCCAGAGCGTCTTGCGGCCGAGCGTGTAGAGGTTCTCCAGCCCCGAGGTCAGCGTGATGAAGTGGTTGCCGGCGAGCTGGCCCATCTTGCTGGCGAAATGCACGCCGCCATAGGCGAGCAGGATCTCGGTTTCGCTGATGCCGCCGGGATAGAGGATGATCTGACCCGGCGCCGGATAGCTGGTGTGGTTCTCGTAGCCAACGCCGAAATCGAGCTCGCCGAGCGGCATCCAGACACCCTCGCCGCTCCAGCGCACATGCACGATCTTGCTGGTGAACGGCATGTGCCGAAGGAAGGCGGCACAGGTCTTGGGCGCGTTTTCCAGTTCCAGTTTGGCCTCGAAGGTGAAGGGGCCGGCGGTGACGATAAGCTGGGACATGCAGGAGCGCCTTTCGATGGATTTCCAAACCGCGCCCGAACGCCCTCGCGAGGCCCGTTCCGATGCCGCGATAAATAAGATCATTTGTGAAATGATCTTATTTGGATTAGCCTAGCACAAGGAGGCGCGCCATGGCGACGATGACGATTTCCTTGCCCGACCCGATGAAGGAATGGATCGAGGCGCAGATCAAGCAAGGTGAATATGCCAGCACGAGCGACTATGTCCGCGATCTGGTCCGGCGCGATCGCGAGCGGCGCTCTCATCCTGAACTGACCCTGGCCGATCTGCAGCGCATCGTGGCGGAATCGCGCGCCAGCGGGATCAGTGACAAGACGCTGCCGGAGATCCTGGCACAGGCCAAACACGCTGCGGAGGTCAAGGCCGGCCGCAATGGCTGATTTCGCTCTGACGAAGCGAGCCGAAGCCGATCTCTATGACCTCGCGCTGTTTGGTTACGAGCGGTTTGGCGAAGCGCAGGCAGAGGCTTACCTCGCCGAACTCGACCATGTTTTTAAGCTCTTGGCCGGCCAGCCTCGCATGGGCCGCCAAGCGGAGACGATCGCGCCCGGTGTCCGGCGGCACGACCATGGCTCGCACGTCATCCTCTATGAAGAGGCACCGTCGGGTGTCCGCATTCTGGCCATCGTCCATGCAAGCAGCGTAAGACGGCTGTCGCTTTAGGCCGCCCAACCGGCGCTACGAGAACGCCGCCTTCAGGTCGAGCGTGCCGACCTTGCCGATCGCCTCGTAATTGCGCTTCAGCCAGCGCCTGGCCGCCGCGCGGCCGATATCGCGCAGGCGCAGCAGGAAATCCCAGTCTGCGTTGAGCCGCGAGGAGGAGGTCATCTCCGCCAGCGGCGGGCCGCCATCGATCCGGTGCATCAGCACGCGCTTGTACTCGTTCTTGTCGAGCTTGCCGCCATCGACCAGCCGGTTGACGAAGTCGATCGCGCGCAGTTCGCGCAGCAGCGAGGCGTTGAAGGTGATCTCGTTCAGCCGGTCCTGGATGTCGCGCGCCTTGGTCGGCAGGTCCTTGCGCAGCAGCGGATTGATCTGGACGAGCAGGATATCGTCGCCCGCCGCCTCGTAGAACAGCGGGAACAGCGCCGGATTGCCCATATAGCCGCCGTCCCAATAGGCCTCCTTGCCGATCTCGACCGCCTGGAACAGCATCGGCAGGCAGGCCGAGGCCATCAGATGGTCGGCGGTCAGTTCCGGGCCGTTGAACAGCTTGATCTTGCCGGAGCGCACATTGGTCGCGGCGATAAACAGCTTCACCTGCGTGCAGGCGCGGACCTTGTCGAAATCGATCAGGTCGGCGATCACCCCGCGCAGCGGGTTGATGTTGAGCGGGTTGATGTCGTAGGGGCTCGCCACCTTCGAGAACATCTCGAACCAGATCATGCCCGGCGGCACGCCATTGGACCCGCCCCAGGCGCCGAGCATCGTGTCGATGAGCGAGCGCTCCGAGCCGCCATATTTGCCGTCGACGCTGATTGCTCGCCAGAACGCCTCGAGCTTGTCGCGGGCGCCGTCAATGCCGCCATCAATCCAGCCTTCGGCCAGCACCACCGCGTTCATTGCGCCCGCGCTGGTGCCCGACAGGGCCTCGATGGCAAGCCGCCCATCCTCGAGGATGGCGTCGAGCACGCCCCAGGTGAAGGCGCCATGCGCGCCCCCGCCCTGCAAGGCCAGCGAGATCGACTTCTGCGCCTTCGGGCCGGCGAGCCCGAGGACCGGAGAAGCCGCCTTCTTGCGCCCGGTCACGCCGCGGTCCAGCCGCCATCCATCGGCAGGATGGTACCGGTGATGGACTTCGCGGCGTCAGTGCAGAGGAAAACGGCGAGCGCCGCGACCTGCTCGACCGTGACGAACTCCTTGGTCGGCTGGGCGGTCAGCAGCACGTCGTTGATGACCTGCTCCTTGGTCAGCCCGCGTGCCTTCATCGTGTCGGGGATCTGCTTTTCGACCAGCGGCGTCCAGACATAGCCCGGCGCGATGGCGTTCACCGTAATGCCCTTGGTGGCGACTTCGAGCGCCACCGTCTTGGTCAACCCGGCAATTCCGTGCTTGGCGGCGACATAGGCCGATTTGAACGGCGAGGCGACGAAGGCATGCGCGGAGGCCGTGTTGATGATCCGGCCCCAGCCCTTCTCCTTCATCTTCGGCAGCGCGGCGCGCGTCGTGTGGAAGGCCGAGGACAGGTTGATCGCGATGATCTGGTCCCATTTCTCGATCGGGAACTCGTCGACCGGGGCGACATGCTGGATGCCGGCATTGTTGACCAGGATGTCGACCGCCCCGAACGCGGCCTCCCCCTGGGCGATGAAGCCGGCGATCTCGTCGGGCTTGGTCATGTCGGCTGAGGAGAACAGAACCGTCACCCCGAACTCGGCAGCGAGATCAGCCCGGAGCTTCTCCGCCTCATCCGGCGGCAGGATGCCGTTGATCACAAGATGGGCGCCTTCCCTGGCCAGCGCCCTTGCATAGGCGAGCCCGATGCCCGAGGTGGAACCCGTGATGGCGGCAGCGCGGTCTTTGAGAAACATTGGCGTCAAGGCTCCTGACAATCGCTTGGAAAATGCTTAGGTTCGGGCGCAGCCAGGCAATGGCGCCATGATAGACAGCCATCACAGCAGCCTGAACAGGACACACCCGCACGTTGCCCGATGACCCATTGCAACGCAACATGACGCCCATGCAGCCGCCGCACGCTCATAGCCATGCCGACCATGATCACTCCGCTCATGGCGAGGCCGGCTGCCGCCATGCACATGACCACCGTGTCCATGCCGCCGAGGCACTGGCCCGGGCGGAGCGCATCTGCGCCGAGCGCGGGCTGCGGCTGACGCCGATCCGCGCCAAGGCGCTGGAGGCGCTGCATGCCGACCATCGCCCGGTCGGCGCCTATGATCTCGCCGACCGGATCTCGCCCGCGGGCGGGCGCCGCATCGCGCCGATCTCGATCTACCGCGCACTGGATTTCCTGGTCGAGCAGGGCTTCGTCCACCGGCTCTCCTCGCGCAACGCCTATGTCGCCTGCCTTCACGGCCATGGCGCGGACGAGGTCGTGGCCTTTCTGATCTGCGAGGCCTGTGGCGGCGTCGACGAGGATTCCTCGCCCGCGATGAAGAAGGCGGTGGCCGCCATCGCGCAGTCGCGGCAGTTCGTGCCTTCGCACCAGGTTGTCGAGATCGTCGGCCGTTGCGAGCATTGCCGGGCTGCGCAGACATGACCGGATTCGACACGAGGGGGCACAGCCGATGAACGAGCGGGCCTTTCCGGCGCTGACGGCGGAGCATTCCGGCCCGCTGGCGCGCCATCTTACCGTGCCTGTCATGGTCGGCAATGTGATGGTCGGTGGCGGCGCGCCGATCGTCGTCCAGTCGATGACCAACACCGACACCGCCGATATCGACGGAACCGTCGCCCAGGTCGCGGCCCTTGCCCGGCAGGGCTCGGAACTCGTCCGCATCACGGTGGACCGCGACGAGGCCGCCGCCGCCGTGCCGAAGATTCGCGAGCGGCTCGACCGGATCGGCATCGACGTGCCGCTGATCGGCGATTTCCACTATATCGGCCACAAGCTTCTGGCTGACCACCCGGCCTGCGCGGAAGCCCTGGCGAAATACCGCATCAACCCCGGCAATGTCGGCTTCAAGGACAAGAAGGACCGCCAGTTCGGGCAAATCGTCGAACTCGCGATCCGCCACGGCAAGACGGTGCGGATCGGCGCCAACTGGGGCTCGCTCGACCAGGAACTGCTGACCGCGCTGATGGACGAGAACGCCCTTCAGCCCCGCCCGCTCGACGCCCGCGCCATCATGCGCGAGGCGATGGTGCAGTCGGCCCTGCATTCGGCGGTCCGTGCCGAGGAGATCGGGCTGGGCCGCGACAGGATCATTCTCTCGGCCAAGGTCTCGGGCGTGCAGGATCTGATCACCGTCTACCGCATGCTGGCGCGCCGCTCGAACTACGCCATCCATCTGGGCCTCACCGAGGCTGGCATGGGCTCCAAGGGCATCGTCGCCTCCTCGGCTGCGCTCGGCGTGCTGCTGCAGGAGGGCATCGGCGACACGATCCGCTTCTCGCTGACGCCCGAGCCCGGCGGCGACCGCACGCTCGAGGTCAAGGCAGCTCAAGAGCTGCTCCAGACCATGGGCTTCCGCGCCTTCCTGCCCCAGGTCGCCGCCTGTCCCGGCTGCGGCCGCACCACCTCGACCGTCTTCCAGCAACTGGCCCTCGACATCCAGGACTGGATCGCAGCCTCGATGCCTGCCTGGAAGACGCGCTACCCTGGCGTCGAAAGCCTGAACGTCGCGGTGATGGGCTGCATCGTCAACGGACCCGGCGAGTCCAAGCATGCCGATATCGGCATCTCGCTGCCCGGCACCGGCGAGGAGCCAACCGCACCGGTCTTCGTCGACGGCAAGAAGGTCAAGACCTTGCGAGGGCCCGGCATCGCCACCGAATTCAAGGCGATGGTCGATGATTATGTGGCGCGACGCTACGGCGGGCGCAGCGATGCGGCCGAGTGAAACTGTCCATTCGCGCGACGTGACCTTGTCCTGAAAGCATGACAGTGCCTTTGCGCGCTCCCGGCAGTGTGCTAGAGGCCCCGGCCTTCCGCTGCTCTGCAGCGCGCGCGGAGAACCCCTATGGGGCATGACCAGACGAATCCCCCGACCCATGGCGCGGAGGATTCCCGTTTCGGCCTGGACGACGGACATCCCAGCCCCGCCAAGCACAGTCACGGCAGTTACGCCGCGCTGGCGCTGGGCGCGCTCGGCGTCGTCTATGGCGATATCGGCACCAGCCCGCTCTACGCGCTACGCGAAACCGTGCTGGCCGCCACCGGCGCCGCCGCAGGCGGGCATGGCGGGGCGATCGACATCGCCCTGACAACGCCGGTCCCGCGCGAGGTCATTATCGGCGTTTTGTCGCTGATCCTGTGGTCGCTCGTCATCGTCGTCACCCTGAAATATGTCGTGCTGCTGCTGTCGGCCGACAACAATGGCGAGGGTGGTACGCTGACGCTCGTCGCCCTGGCGCAGCGTGCGCTCGGGCGCATGCGTGGCGGCGTCGTGCTTTTCCTCGGCATGGCGGGCGCGGCGCTGTTTTACGGCGACGCGGTGATCACGCCCGCGATCTCGGTTCTGTCGGCGGTGGAGGGCATCAAGCTCGTCACACCGGCCTTGAACGACTATGTCGTGATGATAGCCTCGGGCATTCTGATCGCGCTCTTCCTGGTTCAGAGCCGCGGCACCGCCAAGGTCGCCAATTTCTTCGGACCGATCATGATGGTCTGGTTCCTCACCCTGGCGGGCCTGGGCATCTATCATATCGCCGACGATGTCGGCGTCTTCGCCTCGATCAACCCCTATTGGGGCGCGCGCTTCTTCTTCGACCATCCGGGCGTGTCACTGGCCGTCCTTGGCTCGGTTTGTCTGGCCGTCACGGGCGCCGAGGCGCTCTATGCCGATATGGGCCATTTCGGTCGCGGCCCGATCCGCAGCGCCTGGATCTGGATGGTGTTTCCGGCGCTGTGGCTGAACTATCTCGGCCAGGGCGCGCTGATCCTGTCGGACCCCACCGCGATCGACAACCCGTTCTACAAGCTCGCGCCCAAGGGCTTCATCCTGCCTCTCGTGGTCATGGCGACGATCGCGACGATCATCGCCAGCCAGGCCGTGATCACCGGCGCCTTCTCGCTGACCCGGCAGGCGATCCAGCTCGGGCTGCTGCCGCGCCTTGAAATCCGCCACACCTCGGAGACCACCTCGGGACAGATCTTCATCCCGCGCATCAACATCATGCTGCTGATCGTGGTCCTGCTGCTGGTCTGGACCTTCCGGTCCTCGTCCAACCTGTCGCACGCCTATGGCATCTCGGTCTTCGGCGCGATGGTGGTCGATTCGCTGCTGGCTTTCATCGTGATCTGGAAGGGCTGGCGCTGGTCGCTGCTGGCGACGCTGGCCGTCGTCACGCCGTTCCTGATCATCGACGTCGCCTTCTTCGCGGCCAACATGCTCAAGCTGTTCAGCGGCGGCTATGTCCCGGTCTTGCTCGCAGTCGTCCTCGTCGTCTTGATGTGGACCTGGGTGCGCGGCACCAAGATCCTGTTCGACAAGACCCGCAAGACCGATGTCCCGCTGCTCGAGCTCGTCGGCATGCTCTCCAAGAGCCCGCCCTACCGGGTCAAGGGCATGGCGGTGTTCCTCACCAGCGACCCCGAGACGGCCCCCGCCTCGCTGCTGCACAACCTCAAGCACAACAAGGTCCTGCACGAGCGCAATGTCGTCTTGACCGTGCGCTCGGCCGATACGCCCCGCATCGCCGAGGAGGAGCGCGTCCGCCTCTCGCGCATCACGGACGATTTCTGGCGGGTCGATCTGGTCTATGGCTACATGGAGAGCCCCAACGTCCCCAAGGGGCTGGCGATCCTGCGCAAGCAGGGCTTCAAGTTCGACATCATGTCGACCTCGTTCTTCCTGTCGCGCCGCTCGATCAAGGCTTCGCCGCAATCGGGCATGCCAGCCTGGCAGGACAGCTTCTACATCTCGCTGACCAAGAGCGCGACCGACGCCACGAGCTTCTTCCAGATCCCCACCGGCCGGGTGGTCGAGGTTGGGACGCAGGTCACGGTCTGAGGCTCATCCGTCATTGCGAGCGCAGCGAAGCAATCCGGAGCCACCGCACGACATCTCCTGGATTGCTTCGCTGCGCTCGCAATGGCGCAGGAGCGGGCAGGTCTCAATCGATCCGCGCCGCCGCCTGGGGTATCTTCCGTACCCGCTCGCGATAAAGCAGGTACAGGCCCGACGCGATCACGATGCCAGCGCCGACAAACGTCCAGCGATCGGGAAACTGGCCGAAGACGAACCAGCCGAGCAGAATCATCCAGACGATCTGCGAATAGATGAAGGGCGCCAGAACGGTGGCCGGCGCGAGCCGATGGGCCAGGATCAGCAGCCAATGCCCGAAACCGCCCAGGAGCCCGGTGCCGAGCATGATCGCCCAGACCAAGGGGGACTGCGGCGTCGTCCAGAAGAACGGGATCAACGGCAGCATGCCGATCGTGCCGGCGACGCCCGAATAGACCATCGTCGTCTCGGGCGGGTCGAAAGCCGCCAGCTGCCGCGTCGCCAGCGCATAGAAGCTGTAGCAGATGCAGCCGAAGACGCTGAGAATGGCCGCCGGATGCATCCCGCCGAAGCCCGGCCGGGTGATCACCAGCACCCCCAGAAATCCGACCGCGATCGCCGCCAGCCGCCGCGGGCCTGGCCACTCGCCCAGCAGCGGGCCGGCGACCAGCGCCACCAGGAGCGGACCCGCGAACATGATCGAGACCGTCTCGGCGAGCTGGAGATATTTGATCGCGATGAAATTCAGGATCGTCGATCCCAGCAGCAGCAGCGAGCGCACGCCCTGCAGCACCGGGCGCTTCGTGCGCAGCACGCCCGGATGGCTCCAGGGGTTGAGCAGCATCAGCACCAGCACCATGCTGCCGGCATAGCGCGCAAACACGGCCTGCACCGGGTCCATATGGTCCGACAGCCATTTCGCGCTGGCATCGAGCAGGGCGAAGAACAGCACAGCGCCACAAATCAGCCCGATCGCGATCAGACGGGAGCGGCGGGTTTCCGGGAGATGGGATGAGGCGGCGGCCAAGGCGGCTCCCGTCATGCGCGGGGAGAATGACGCTGGCAGAATTAAACGATTTTCCGCCCCTGACCAGCGGTTGAGCGCATGAGGTCCATGCGCCCGTCAGGGCATGAATTTGATGATTTCGTCTGGAAGCACTGCGTCATCCCGGACAAGCCGCCCTCGGGTCCGGCCTTTGGCCGGCCCAAGGCTCAGGCTCGGCGGCGCAGCCGAGATCCATCATAGAGCTCGGAGGCCGGCATCAGGCGTCGCTGTCGATCTCGTCGCCATCGCCATCGGCATCGTCGACCTCGACACCGGCCTTCGACAGACCCTTGGCGGCCTTGCGCAGCAGCCGGCGAAGCTGCTTGCGCTCCTTGCCGTCGAGCTTGTCGAGCAGCTCTTCCTCGACCTGGTTCCAGACCGCATCGAGCGCCAGCGCGGTCTTCTGGCCTGTCTCGGTCAGCGCAACCTGCACCAGCCGCCCGTCGCGGCCACCACCCTCGCGCGTCACCAGCCCCTGCAGCGACAGCCGCCCGATGGTCTTGGAGACGGTCGGCGGCTTGACGCGCAGCAGCGTCGCAAGCTCGCCCATCGTCATCGGCGCCGGCTGCAGCGCCTTCAGCGCCTGCTCCTGGCCGGGAAACAGACCCAGTGCGTTCAGTCGCTCGCCCATCCGTGCACGATGCAGCCGTGCCGTCACGAGCAGGGCCCGGCCGACGCTCTTTTCGAGTGCCTTGGTCATCTCGCGCGGTCCTCGGCTCGTCTCGGGCTCGATCGTGGTCTTGGGCAATGTCTTGTTCTGGGTCAGGTCGGAAACTCGGTCCACAGCTCGATCCTTATGCGGATCAGGAAGTTTTTTCGCCGGCTGCCTGTTCGCCTGCCGAGATAACAGCATGATGACGGTTCCGCGCGCAACCGTCACAGGTGGCGCATCTTTTCCCCGATCAACGCGAGGAAGGCGGCCCGGCTGTCAGGCGTCGCCCGGTTCATGTCGTAATGCGCGTGATAGCGCGGCCGCGCCGTGGGGTGGCAGACCGCCCGCAGCACCCGGCAGACAGCCTTGCGCGGCGGATCGCCCATCAGCAGCGCCCGCCAGCGCGAACCGCCATAGGTCGTCACCGCCGCCAGCCTGCGAATGTTCCAGAGATTGGGCCGCACCTTGCCATCGACCAGCTTGAACGAGATTCCGGGCAGGAAGACGCGGTCGAAGAAGCCCTTGAGAATCGCCGGATAGCCGAAATTCCAGACCGGGAAGCACAAAACCAGCGCCTCGGCCGCCTGCAAGCGCGCGACATAAGAAGCGACTGGGAGCGTGTTGCTGTCGAGATCATGATAGCCGAGGCGCTCCGCCCGGCTCAGCACGGCGTCGAAACCTTCCGCATAGAGGTCGCAATCATCGACCTCGTGCCCCGCTGCCGCCAGCCCCTCGATCACCGCGGCATGCAGCGCCGCGCCATAGCTCTCCGGGTTGGGATGGGCATAGAGGACCAGCACCCGCATCCTTAGCCGACCCCGGCTTCCGAGAGGCTGCGGAACAGGAAGGTGCCGCCCGCGCGGTAGTCATAGGACGGGTCCTCCCAGGCGATCATCTTGCCGGGATTGAGCAACCCCTGCGGGTCCGCCTCGCGCTTGAAGGCAAGCTGCGCCTCGTCGGTCTGCTTCATGCCGCCCTCCTCCAGCGTGTAGCGATGCGGGTTGAAGATCGGTGCGCCCATCTCCTCATGGATCGCCATGATCTCCTCCAGCCGTTCCTCCGTGGTGAAGCGCACCAAAGGCAGCCCGAAACAGGTGACCTTGCCGTCGAAGCGTACGAATTCGAGATGGCAGAGCACCTCGTCGCCGAAACGCGCATGGATGCGGTCGACCAGATCGACCTGGTTGGGGAAGGGATAGAGCACCTGCAGATAGGTGATCGCCGGATCGACCCGCAGCGCCCGCAATGTGGTGTGGTTCCAGCCGAGTTCGTAAGCCGGCGGCAGGCCCTTGGCCTCCTCGGGCGACAGCCTGTCGGAGCGCATCAGCAGCTCCGAGCCCCTGAAGCGGCGCGCATAGGCCAGCAGCGACTCGACGGCGAAATCGGCGACCATGACGATGACGAGATGGCTGTCGCGCGGCAGGAACTTGCGGTGGCGCAAGAAATAGTCGTGCGGTGCGGGAGCGGCGACGACGCAGAGGTTCTTCAAGGCGAGCCCATCCTGCTCGCCGAGGCTGTTGGCGAACTCCGTCGCAGCGCGCAGGCTGGAAAAGCCGAGGATCGCATCGACCCACTCATAAGCCGGCGCCAGCGGCATCTCGACCTGGGTGATGATGCCGTTGGTGCCATAGGCATGCGCGACCTTGTGCAGATCCTCGCCCTGGAGCTCGAGAATGCGCGGTGTCGCCTCCATCGTCGCGACCTTGAGCGAGATGATGTTGCCCCAGTCGCGCAGGCCGCCCCATTTGATCGAGCCGACGCCGCCGGAGCCGCCGGCGATGAAGCCACCGATCGAGGCCGTTTGATAGGTGGAGGGGTGCAGCCGCAGCTCCTGCCGCGAAGCGCTGCGCGTCTGCTCGTCGATCCGCGCCATGATCGCGCCGGGCTGCGCGACATAGCGGCCGGGCGCGATGTCGAGCACCTGGTCGAAGCCTGAAAGATCGAGCAGCACCCCGCCCGAGAGCGGCATCGCCTGGCCGTAATTGCCGGTGCCGGTACCGCGCGGCGTCACGGGGATGCCGAGCGCATGGCAGGCGGCGAGCACCTCGAGCACCTGCGCCTCGCTCACCGGCGAAACCACGAGATCGGCCGTGACATGGTCGAGCTGGCGCTTCAGCACCGGCGAGTACCAGAAGAAGTCGCGGCTCTTCTGCTTCACCAGCGCGGGATTGTCCTCGCTGCGGATGGAGCCGAGACGGGTCTTGAGAGCTGCGATGTCGTAGCGGGTGGTCATGGCTGCCGTGTTCCCGACGCTGGGCCCGCTCGCTCAGTAACCTCCACCGTCATCCTGGCGCGAGCGAAGCGGAGCGCCGGGATCCATCGGAGGGCACTGTCGAGCTTTATGATGGATCCCGGGACGGCCTTCGGCCGCCCAGGATGACGTCGGGGCTGAAACGACGCGGAGCGCATCACGACCGCCCACCCATCAGATGATCCAGCTCGCGATGGTCCGGCAGGGTCGTGTCGATCGCGCGGCCGGCGACCAGCACCGTGCGGTCCGCCTGCGGGCGGGCGAAGAACTCGGTCCAGTCCCGCGCGCGGGTCAGGATCAGGTCGGCCGGGCCGCCGGGCGACAGCACACCCTTCCCGTCCAGCCCCATGATGGAAGCAGGCGTCCGCGCCACCGCATCCGCCCAGTCGCCGCCGGCATGATCGAGCTGGAGAATACGCGTGCCCTCGCGCAGCACCTCGATCAGGTCGAGATCGCCATAGGCATAGAACGGGTCGCGGGTGTTGTCGGACGCGATCATCACGGGCACACCCGCCGCCTTCAGCTCATGCAGCGCCGTGACGCCGCGCCAGCGCGGGGTGCGGCCTGGCTGGCGATCCTGCAGGTACATGTTGCACATCGGCAGCGAGACCACGGCGATGCCGGCCTCCCGCACCTTGGCGACGATGCGGGCCTCGACGTCGGGCGCCTGCAGCGCCAGCGAGCAGCAATGCCCCGCCAGAATCCTGCCGGTAAACCGATGCCGGATCGCGGCATCGGCGATGTGTTCCAGCGAGCGCGCGGCCGGGTCGTTGGTCTCGTCCACATGGAAATCGAGATCGAAGCCGTTCTCGATCGCGGTGCGGAAGATGACATCCAGCGCCGCGTCGAGTTCGGGGATCATGTAGCTGACGCAGCCGAACAACCCGTCGCCATGCGCCCTCACCGCCGCGACCACGTCGCGCATATGGTTCTCATCCAGTGCGAACTGGATGCCGAAGAGCGGCGAGCCCTGGATCGCAATGCGCCCCGCCCACTCCGCCCGCAGATCAGCAAGCACCGGCCAGGTGATCCCGATCTGCTTGCCGAGCGAATCGATATGGGTGCGCAACGCTGCCGTGCCATGCGCGAAGGCGCAGCGCAGACCGAAATCCATCCGCGCCCGCACATCCACAATTGACCAGTTCGCCTCGCGATCGGCCATCACGCTGTTGAGCGCGCCCATGAAGCTGCCATCGGGATTGGGCCGGCGCGGCCAGATATGGCCCTTGTCGAGATGGACATGGGCGTCGACCAGGCGCGGCAGCACGATGCCGCCGTCGAGATCGACGACGGGCCCGTCGGCAACGCTCTCGGTTCCCGCGGGCAGGATCGAGCCGATGCGCCCCTCCTCGACCGCGATGTCGACCAAGGTCAGCCCATCGCGGTCGGCGGCGAGCCCGCCGGCCTCGACGAGGCAGAGCGGCGCGCGCGCACCGGTTAGGCGATAGACGGACATCTCAGGCAGCACGGCATAACCGGTCTTCACGGGCTCGAACTCTCCATCGGCGTCGCCATGCATGATCGATACCGGCGCGCTTGACGGCGGGCAAGCCGGCGCCGCATGACGGCGGCTCCAAGCCGATGGAGAATGTCCCATGCCGCAGGCCACATTGATCGATGGCAAGGCCATCGCCGCCACCCTGCGCGCGCAGATCGCCACGGAGGTCGCCGGCATCAAGGCGGCGAGCGGCAAGGTGCCCGGCCTGCATGTGGTCCTCGTCGGCGACGATCCGGCCAGCCGCGTCTATGTCGCATCAAAAGAGAAGCTCGCCGTCGAGGTCGGCATGAACTCGGTCGCCCACCGCCTGCCGGCCGACACAAGCCAGGAGAGCCTGCTCGCCAAGCTCGCGGAACTCAACGCCGACGACGCGGTCGACGGCATCCTTGTGCAGCTTCCCTTGCCGAAGCATCTCGACACCGCCGCCGTGATCGACGCGATCGACCCCGCCAAGGATGTCGACGGGCTGCACCCGCTCAATGCCGGCCGCCTCGCCGGCGGCAAGGTCGACCCCGAGCATCTGCTCGTGCCCTGCACGCCGCTGGGCTCGATGCTGCTGCTGCGCCACGTCCGGCCTTCGCTCGCGGGGCTGGAGGCGGTGGTGATCGGCCGCTCGGAACTCGTCGGCCGCCCCGTCGCGCAATTGCTGCTGCAGGCGGACTGCACGGTCACCATCGCGCATTCGCGCACGAAGGATCTGCCCGCCGTGGTGCGCCGCGCCGACATCGTCGTCGCCGCCGTCGGCCGCCCCGGCTTCGTCAGAGGCGAGTGGATCAAGCCCGGCGCCACCGTCATCGATGTCGGCATCAACCGCCTGCCCGACGGCAAGCTCACCGGCGACGTCGCCTTCGCGGAAGCGGTGGAGGTCGCCAGCGCTATTACCCCGGTCCCCGGCGGCGTCGGCCCTATGACGATCGCCTGCCTGCTGCGCAACACGCTGACGGCGTTCAAGGCGAGACGAGACTGATCTGCAGTCCGGGCACTTGCCAACATACCGATCTTATGCAGGTTTATCGAAAATCGATAAACCTGCATAAGATCGCGATAGATGGACCCGCGCACCAATCCATATGCTCCTGGCGCTGGCACACCGCCACCGGAACTGGCAGGCCGCGACAAGCTGATCGAGGATGCGGCGATCGCGCTCGACCGCATTCGAGCAGGCCGTGCGAGCCGCAGCCTCATTCTCTACGGGCTGCGCGGCGTCGGGAAGACTGTCCTTCTCAATCGTATCCGCATCGATGCGGAGGCGCGCGGAATCGAGGGTGTCCAGATCGAGGCTCCGGAGGGGCGTTCGCTACCGGCAGCGCTTGCGCCGGCCATCAGAGCCACGCTCTTACGCTTAAGCCACGTTGAAGCGACCAAAGCCGCGATAGGGCGTGCGCTTTCAGGCCTCGCCGGGTTTGTCGGGGCCATGAAGCTAAAATACGGGGATATCGAGATCGGCATCGATGTCGAGCCGGAAAGAGGCTTGGCAGACAGTGGCGACCTCGACAGCGATCTCACAGCGCTGCTGCGCACGATTGGAGAGGCCGCGCGTGCCGCCAATACGGCAGTCGTACTCTATATCGATGAACTACAATATGTTCCCGAAGAGCAGTTGGCGTCCCTTATCATGGCCTTGCATGCGGCAAGTCAGATGCAGTTGCCCGTCACGATGATGGCGGCTGGCCTGCCCCAGCTCGTCGGCCAGACCGGTCGCGCAAAGTCTTACGCCGAACGGCTTTTCACCTTCGTCCACGTAGACAGGCTGGACGTCGCAGCGGCAACAAAGGCGCTGTGCATCCCGGCGGACAAGGAGGGCGTTTCATTCGAACCCGCTGCGGTCGGTGCGATCATCGACCAGACGCTAGGCTATCCCTATTTCCTTCAGGAATGGGGTAAGCACAGCTGGGACGTGGCCGACGCCTCACCGATCGATACGGAGGATGCAAAGCAAGCCACGATCAACGCACTCGCGGAACTCGACGCGAGTTTCTTCCGCGTGCGCTTCGATCGACTGACCCCTTCCGAAAAGCTCTACGTGAGAGCTATGGCCGAACTCGGCCCCGGTCCGCATCGATCAGGCGACATCGCGGAGCAGCTGGGTCGCAAGGTTACCGCCGTTGCACCGCTGCGGAACAGCTTGATCGCAAAAGGCATGATCTATGCGCCGTCGCACGGCGATACGGCTTTCACCGTACCGCTGTTCGACGGCTTCATGAAGAGGATCATGCCGCAGGCGGGCTGAAGCACTCCGTGTAAAAAAACGCCCCCTCACATATGGATCTGGCGCTTCTCCACGGCCATCGCCGCTTCCTTGACCGCTTCCGACAGCGTCGGATGGGCGTGGCAGGTGCGGGCGAGGTCTTCCGACGAGCCGCCGAACTCCATCAGCACCGCCACTTCGGCGATCAGGTCGCCGGCATGGGGGCCAATGATGTGGCAGCCGAGCACGCGATCGGTCTGCGCATCCGCCAGAACCTTGACGAAGCCGTCGGTGTGCCGGATCGCCCGGGCGCGGCCATTGGCGGTGAAGGGGAACTTGCCGACCTTATAGGCGACGCCCGCCGCCTTGAGTTCTTCCTCGGACTTGCCGATCGCGGCAACCTCGGGAGCCGTGTAGACGATGCTGGGAATCGCGTCGTAATTCACATGGCCATGCTTGCCGGCGATGATCTCGGCCACCGCGACGCCTTCATCCTCGGCCTTGTGAGCGAGCATCGGCCCCCGCACCACATCGCCGATCGCGTAGATGCCGGCGACGTTGGTCTTGAAATGGTCGTCGATGACGACGCGGCCGCGCTCCATGGCGACGCCCGCACCATCCAGACCCAGCCCGTCGGTGTTCGGCCGGCGGCCGATCGCGACCAGCACGATGTCAGCGCTCAGCGTCTTGGCCTCGCCGCCCGCGGCGGGCTCGATGGTCAGGGTCGCGCCGCCCGTCTCCGCCGTTTCCACCTGGGTCACCTTGGAACCCAGGACGAATTCGAAGCCCTGCTTCTGCAGGATGCGGCTAAACTGCTTGGCGATCTCCTCGTCCAGGCCCGGCAGGATCCGGTCGAGATATTCGACGACGGTGACCTTGGCGCCGAGCCGGCTCCAGACCGAGCCGATCTCGAGCCCGATCACGCCAGCACCGACGACGACGAGCTCTTTCGGCACGGCGGTCAGTTCGAGCGCGCCGGTCGAGGTCACCACCGTCTTCTCGTCGATGGTGACGCCCGGCAGGCCGGCGGCCTCCGAACCGGTGGCGATGACGATGCTCTTCGTCTCGAGCTCCTGGGTCTTGCCGTCCTCGGCCGTGACCACGACCTTGCCGGCGCCGGGAATGCTGGCCGTGCCGGTGAAGGCCTCGACCTTGTTCTTCTTTAAAAGGAAGGCGACGCCGTTGACGTTGGCATCCACCGTCTCCTGCTTGTGGACCATCATCTGCTTGAGATCGAGTTCGGGCTTCGCCGTGACGATGCCCAGCGCCGGGAAGGTATGGCCGGCCTCCTCGAACATCTCGGAGGCATGCAGCAGTGCCTTGGAGGGGATGCAGCCGACATTCAGGCAGGTGCCGCCGAAGGTCTTGCGCTTCTCGACCACGGCGACCTTGAGGCCGAGCTGGGCCGCCCGGATGGCAGCGACATAGCCGCCGGGGCCGGTTCCGATGATGACGAGATCGTAGGACATGGGTTCTCTTTGGATTGGCGATTATTCGGCGGCGGAACGGCCGGCAGCGTAATGAGCGGCAAGCTGCTCGACCATGGCGGTCTCAATGGTGATGCGGGCCGCGTCGGAGCAGAAATCGATCTCGTGACCGATCTCGTCGAGGTTCCAGCCGAAGGAACGCCCATCGAAATCCACCGCGACGGTTTCAAAAAAGGCGCGATCCTGGAAAGGCGCGGACGACGCCGCCGGCCCGATCGAGCCCGTCAGATCGTACTCGCCCGACAACCCGTCGTCGAAGGTGACCCGGACGACCGGGTAGCGCACCGCTTCGACGTCCTTGATCCGGTACTTCATGTGATCTGGCCTCCGCTGTAGCGGCCTTCCCTG
Source organism: Allobosea sp. AAP35 (assembly GCF_001295925.1). Classification (GTDB taxonomy): domain Bacteria; phylum Pseudomonadota; class Alphaproteobacteria; order Rhizobiales; family Beijerinckiaceae; genus Allobosea. The sequence continues at coordinate 24,541 of NZ_LJHQ01000028.1, forward strand.
ATCTCGACCCAGATATAGGCGACCTGTTCGCGATGTGAAGTCAGCCAGGCCTTGACTGCTTTGGCCTTGGCCGGCGGCAACGACCCGTTGAGTGTGTCGCCGGTCGCGATGGAAATCTGCGCCTCATGCCCCGCGAACATCGCGTGGAGATGAGGCGGCAGATGATCCTTGAGATGGATCACGATCCGAACGCCGTCGATGATCGCGATCGTCGGCATTCGGACGAAAGACCCGCCTCAGAGATCCAGCACCAGCCGCGCCGGGTCCTCCAGCGCCTCCTTGATGCGGACGAGGAAGGTCACGGCCTCCTTGCCGTCGATGATGCGGTGATCATAGGAGACCGCGAGATACATCATCGGCCGCACCACGATCTGGCCGCCGACGACCATCGGGCGCTCCTGGATCTTGTGCATGCCCAGGATCGCCGATTGCGGCGCGTTCAGGATCGGCGTCGACATCAGCGAGCCATAGACGCCGCCATTCGAGATGGTGAAGGTGCCGCCCTGCATGTCCTCGATCTTGAGGGCGCCCTCGCGGGCCTTCTTGCCGAGCGCGCCGATCGCCTTCTCGATGCCGGCGATGGAGAGCTGGTCAGCATCGCGCACCACCGGCACCACCAGGCCCTTGTCGGTGCCGACGGCAACCGCGACATGGTAGTAGTTCTTGTAGACGATGTCGGTGCCGTCGATCTCGGCGTTGACGGAGGGGATCTCCTTCAGCGCCTGCACGCAGGCCTTCACGAAGAAGCCCATGAAGCCGAGCTTCACGCCGTGCTTCTTCTCGAACACATCCTTGTACTGGTTGCGCAGGCTCATCACGGCCGACATGTCCACCTCGTTGAAGGTGGTCAGCATCGCGGCCGTGGCCTGGGCTTCTTTCAGGCGGCGCGCGATGGTCTGGCGCAGCTTGGTCATCTTGACGCGCTCTTCGCGCGAGGCGTCGTCGGGGGCCGACGGCGCGCGCATCTGGACAGGCGCGGCGGGCGTCGAGGATGCCACGGCCGGGCCGGTCGCGATCGCGGCCAGCATATCGCCCTTGGTGACGCGGCCATCCTTGCCGGATGCATTAACCTTCGCGGGATCGACGCCGCTCTCGGCGGCCAGCCGGCCGACCGCCGGGCCGGAATCGGCGGCCTTGGTCGCGGGCTTGATTTCGGTATCGCCGGCGACTTCGGCAGCCTTGGTCTCGGCGGCAGCGGTCGTCGTTTCGCCGGCCTTGCCCGAGGCCTGAGCCACGGCCGTATCGGCCTTCTTATCGTCAGCCTTGGGCGCCGGCGCAGCTGCCTTCCCTTCGCCGGCCGAGATCATGCCCAGAAGCGCGCTGACGCCGACGGTATCGCCTTCCTTGGCGACGATCTCGCCAAGCACGCCGGCGGCCGGCGCGTTGACCTCGAGCGTCACCTTGTCGGTCTCGAGCTCGACCAGAGGCTCGTCGGCCTTCACAGCGTCTCCCGGCTTCTTGAACCACTTGCCGATGGTCGCCTCGGAGACGGATTCGCCGAGGGTGGGTACGCGGATTTCGGTCGCCATGTCAGGCCTCTGCTTTTTGCTGTCTTTGTCTGGCGTCGGTGGCTGGTCGTCAGCCTGCGAAGGCTTCGTCCAGGAAGGCGTTGAGCTGGGCGAGATGCTTCGACATCAGGCCCGTGGCGGTCGCTGCCGAGGCCGGGCGCCCGACATAACGGGCCCGCTTTGACTTCGAGCCGGCATGGCCCAGAACCCATTCGAGATAGGGCTCGACGAAGGTCCACGAGCCCATGTTCTTCGGCTCTTCCTGGCACCAGACCACGTCGGCGCCCTTGAAGCGCGCCAGTTCCTGCGCCAGCGACTTCAGCGGGAACGGATAGAGCTGCTCGACGCGCATCAGGTAGACATCGTCGATACCGCGCTTCTCGCGCTCGTCCAGCAGGTCAAAATAGACCTTGCCCGAGCAGAGCACGACCCGGCGGATCTTGGCATCCTTGACCAGCTTCGTCGTCGAGTTGCCGCGCTCGGCGTCGTCATGCAGCACGCGATGGAAGGTCGAGCCCTCGGCAAGGTCCGCCAGATCGGAGACGCAGCGCTTGTGGCGCAGCAGCGACTTCGGCGTCATCAGGATCAGCGGCTTGCGGAAGTCGCGCTTCAGCTGCCGCCGCAGGATGTGGAAATAGCTCGCCGGCGTCGAGCAATTGGCGACCTGCATGTTGTCCTCGGCGCACATCTGCAGGAAGCGCTCGAGACGGGCGGAGGAATGCTCCGGACCCTGCCCTTCATAGCCATGCGGCAGCAGGCAGACGAGGCCCGACATGCGCAGCCATTTGCGTTCGCCCGACGAGATGAACTGGTCGAACACCACCTGGGCGCCGTTGGCGAAGTCGCCGAACTGCGCCTCCCAGCAGGTCAGGGCGTTCGGCTCCGACAGCGTGTAGCCATATTCGAAGCCGAGCACGGCCTCTTCCGAGAGCATCGAATTGATGACCTCGTAGCGCGACTGGTCGTCCCGGATATGGTTGAGCGAGGTGTGGCGGGCTTCCGTCTCCTGGTCGATCAGCACCGAATGGCGCTGCGAGAAGGTGCCGCGCTCGCTGTCCTGACCCGAGAGACGAACCGGGTTGCCGTCGAGCAGCAGCGAACCGAAGGCCAGCGCCTCGGCGGTCGCCCAGTCGATGCCCTTGCCGGTCTCGACCGCCTTGCGGCGGTTGTCGAGGAAACGCTGAATCGTCTTGTGAACGTTGAAACCCGGCGGGACGGAGGTGATCTTCTCGGTGATCTCCTTGAGCACGGCCGCATCGACGCCGGTCGCGCCGCGCCGCGGATCGTCCTCGTCGGCGCGGATCGCCTTCATGCCGGCCCAGCGGCCGTCGAGCCAGTCGGCTTTGTTGGGCTTGAAGGCCTGGCCGGCCTCGAACTCGATCTCGAGCTTGGCCTTCCAGGCGGCGCGCGCCTCGTCGAGTTCGCCGGGCGCGATCACGCCCTCGGCCTCGAGCTTGGTCGAGTACAGCTCCAACGTCGACTTGTGGCTGCGGATCTTGCGGTACATCAGCGGCTGGGTGAAGCCCGGCTCGTCGCCTTCATTATGGCCGAAGCGGCGATAGCAGAACATGTCGATCACGACCGGCTTGTGGAACTTCTGCCGGAACTCGATCGCGACCTTGGCGGCGAAGACCACCGCTTCCGGATCGTCGCCGTTCACATGGAAGACCGGAGCCTCGACCATCTTCGCCACATCGGACGGATAGGGCGAGGAACGCGAAAAGCGCGGATAGGTCGTGAAACCGATCTGGTTGTTGATGATGAAATGGATCGAGCCGCCCGTCCGATGGCCCTTCAGCCCCGAAAGGCCGAGGCATTCGGCGACCACGCCCTGCCCGGCGAAGGCGGCATCGCCATGTAGCAGCAGCGGCAGCACCTTGGAGCGCTCGACCACGTCGCCGAACTGGTCCTGCTTGGCACGCACCTTTCCCAGCACCACCGGATCGACGATCTCGAGATGCGAGGGATTGGCGGTCAGCGAGATGTGGACGTTGTTGCCATCGAACTCACGGTCCGACGAGGCGCCGAGATGGTACTTGACGTCGCCCGAACCCTCGACGTCGTCGGGCGCGAACGAGCCGCCCTTGAACTCGTGGAACAGCGCGCGGTGCGGCTTGCCGAGCACCTGGGTAAGCACGTTCAGGCGGCCGCGATGGGCCATGCCGAAGACAATGTCCCGCACGCCGAGCGCGCCGCCGCGCTTGATGATCTGCTCAAGCGCCGGAATCAGCGACTCGCCGCCATCGAGGCCGAAGCGCTTGGTGCCGGTGTATTTCAGGTCGATGAACTTCTCGAAGCCCTCGGCCTCGACGAGCTTGTTCAGGATCGCCTTCTTGCCTTCCTTGGTGAAGGCAATCTCCTTGTCGGGACCCTCGATGCGCTCCTGCAGCCAGGCCTTCTGCTCGGGGTCGGAGATATGCATGAACTCGATGCCGACCGTGCTGCAATAGGTCCGCTGCAAAACGGAAACCATCTCGCGGATGGTGGCGAACTCCATGCCGAGCACGTTGTCGATGAAGATCTTGCGGTCGAGATCGGCCTCCGTGAAGCCGAAGGCCTGTGGCGAGAGCTCGCCGGAATTGTCGGCGGTTTCGATGCCGAGCGGATCGAGCTTGGCATGGAGATGGCCGCGCATCCGGTAGGCGCGGATCAGCATGATGGCGCGGACGGAATCGCGCGTCGCCTGCTGCACATCGGCCGCCGAAATCTCGACGCCCTTGGCCTGCGCCTTGCCCTTGAGCTTGTCGGAAACGACCTTCTCGACCACGGCCCAGTTGCCGTCCAAGGCTGAAACCAGTTCGCCATTGGCATGGACAGGCCAGTTCGGCTTGGTCCAGGACGCGCCCTTGGCATTTTGGATGATGGACTGGCCATCATCCTTCAGGCCGGCGAAGAAGCCTTGCCACTGCTCATCGACCGACTTGGGGTCGGCCTGATAACGGGCATAGAGGTCCTCGATATAGGCCGCATTGCCGCCATAGAGGAAACCCGTCTGCGCGAGAGCCTCATTGATATCCTGGCGAGCCATGGTCGTTTCTACCCTTTTCCTGCCTGCCTGCTACGTCGTCGTGCTCGGGCTTGACCCGAGCATCTCTGCGGGAGCGTGGCTCGGGGAGGGATGGTCGGGTCAAGCCCGACCATGACGCCCTTTTGCCGCTCTTCGGGCCTCAGCCCTTCAACACCTCGACCAAGGTCTTTCCAAGGCGCGCCGGCGAGGGCGAGACCCGAATTCCGGCCGCTTCCATGGCCGCGATCTTGTCTTCCGCGCCGCCCTTGCCGCCCGAGATGATCGCGCCCGCATGGCCCATGCGGCGGCCCGGAGGCGCCGTGCGGCCGGCGATGAAGCCGACCATCGGCTTGGAGCGGCCGCGCTTGGCCTCGTCCTTGATGAACTGCGCGGCGTCTTCCTCGGCCGAGCCGCCGATCTCGCCGATCATCACGATCGAGGTCGTCTTCTCGTCGGCCAGGAACATCTCCAGCATGTCGATGAACTCGGTGCCCTTGACCGGGTCGCCGCCGATGCCGACGGCCGTCGTCTGGCCGAGACCCTCGCGCGTGGTCTGGAACACCGCCTCATAGGTCAGCGTGCCCGAGCGCGACACGATGCCGACCGAACCCGTCTTGAAGATGTTGGCTGGCATGATGCCGATCTTGCATTCGCCGGCGGTCACGACGCCGGGGCAGTTGGGCCCGATCAGCCGCGACTTGGAGCCGATCAGCGAGCGCTTAACCTTGACCATGTCGAGCACCGGGATGCCCTCCGTGATGCAGATGATCAGCGGGATCTCGGCGTCGATCGCCTCGCAGATCGCATCGGCCGCACCCGGAGGCGGCACATAGACCACCGACGCCGTGGCGCCGGTCTTGGCCTTGGCCTCATGGACGCTGTCGAAGACCGGCAGGCCGAGATGGAGCGAACCGCCCTTCCCCGGTGAGGTGCCGCCGACCATCTGCGTGCCATAGGCGATCGCCTGCTCGGAGTGGAAGGTGCCGTTCTTGCCGGTGAAGCCCTGGCAGATGACCTTGGTGTTCTTGTCGATCAGGATGGACATGGTTGCTCCTCAGGCCTTCTTGACCGCGGCGACGATCTTCTGCGCGGCGTCGTCGAGATCGTCGGCCGAAATGACGTTGAGGCCCGAGGACGTGATGATGTCCTTGCCTTCCTGGACGTTGGTGCCTTCCAGGCGCACGACCAGCGGAACCTGAAGCCCGACCGCCTTCACCGCCGCGATGACGCCGCGCGCGATGACGTCGCACTTCATGATGCCGCCGAAGATGTTGACGAGGATGCCCTTCACCTTCGGATCGGCGGTGATGATCTTGAACGCCGCCGTCACCTTCTCTTCCGAGGCGCCGCCGCCGACATCGAGGAAGTTGGCAGGGCTCTCGCCGTAGAGCTGGATGATGTCGAGCGTCGCCATGGCGAGACCGGCGCCGTTGACCATGCAGCCGATCGTGCCGTCGAGCGCGATATAGGCGAGGTCATATTTCGAGGCCTCGATCTCCTTCTCGTCCTCTTCCGTGGTGTCGCGCAGGGCAACGACCTCAGGGTGACGATAGAGCGAGTTGGAATCGAAGGAGATCTTGGCGTCGAGGCACTTGATCTGGCCGGCCGTGGTCACGATCAGCGGGTTGATCTCCAGCATGTCCATGTCCTTGGCCACGAACGCGGTGTAGATCTGGGCGAGAACCGCGCCGGCCTGCTTGGCCTGGTCGCCCGAGAGGCCCAGGATGCGGGCCATGCTGCGGCCGTGATGGGGCATGATGCCGGTGGCGGGATCGACCGAGAAAGTCTCGATCTTCTCCGGCGTGTCATGGGCGACGGCTTCGATGTCCATGCCGCCTTCCGTCGAGACGACGAAGGCGACGCGCGAGGTCTCGCGATCGACCAGCGCCGACAGATAGAACTCCTTCGAGATGTCCGAGCCGTCCTCGATATAGAGGCGGTTGACCTGCTTGCCGGCGTCGCCGGTCTGCGCGGTCACGAGCGTGTTGCCGAGCATTTCCTTGGCGTGGCTCTCGACCTCTTCGACCGATTTGGCGAGGCGCACGCCGCCCTTCGCATCAGGGCCGAGTTCCTTGAACTTGCCCTTGCCGCGGCCGCCCGCATGGATCTGGCTCTTCACGACATAAAGCGGGCCGGGCAGCTTCTTGGCGGCCTCGACGGCTTCCGCCACCGTCAGCGCGGGGAAGCCGGCGGAGACGGGCGCGCCGAACTCCTTGAGGACGGCCTTGCCCTGGTATTCGTGGATGTTCATGCGAGGTTTTCCTTGGGAAGCGAGTGGCGAATGGCGAACGGCAAGTGGAGGATGGCCAGCGAACTATTCGCCACTCGCCATCTCGCCACTCGCTCTATCTCACGCCAGTGACGAATCGATGGCCTTGCAGGCTTCGATCAGGCCCTGAACGGAAGCCACCGACTTCGACAGCATCTCCTGCTCGGCCTTGTTGAGGCGGATCTTGACGACGCGCTCGACGCCCTTGGCACCGATCACGACCGGCACACCGAGGAACATGTCGCGCACGCCGTACTGGCCCTTGAGCGAGGCGGCCGCCGGCAGCACGCGCTTCTGGTCCTTGAGATAGCTCTCGGCCATGGCGATGGCGGATGCGGCCGGCGCATAGAAGGCCGAGCCGGTCTTGAGCAGGTTGACGATCTCGCCGCCGCCCTTGCGGGTCCGGTCGACGATGGCGTCGATGCGCTCCTGCGTCGTCCACTTCATCTTGATGAGATCAGGCAGCGGGATGCCGGCCACGCCCGAATAGCGCACCAGCGGCACCATGTCGTCGCCATGGCCGCCGAGCACGAAGGCCGAGACGTCCTTGACCGAGACCTGGAACTCGTCGGCCAGGAAGTGGCGGAAGCGCGCCGAGTCGAGCACGCCGGCCATGCCGCAGATCATGTTGGGCTTCAGGCCCGAGAACTTCTGCAGCGCCCAGACCATCGCGTCGAGCGGGTTGGTGATGCAGATCACGAAAGCCTTGGGGGCGTAGGTTTTGATACCCTCGCCGACGGCCTTCATCACCTTGAGGTTGATGCCGATCAGATCGTCGCGGCTCATGCCGGGCTTGCGAGGCACGCCGGCGGTGACGATGATGACATCGGCGCCCTTGATGTCCTCATAGGAAGACGTGCCCTTGTAGGCGGCGTCGAAGCCATCGACCGGAGAGGACTCGGCGATGTCGAGGCCCTTGCCCTGGGGGATGCCGTCGGCGATGTCGAAAAGCACGATGTCGCCGAGTTCCTTCAAGCCGGCGAGGTGGGCGAGCGTGCCGCCGATCTGGCCGGCCCCGATGAGGGCGATCTTCTTGCGGGCCATTGCCTAGTCCTTTGTCCTGACGCTGTGAAATGCCGGAGAACCGGCGAAACCGTCGGTTCCTTTGGCCCAAGAGGGCCTTTTGCCGCAAGCCTTGCGCGATATTCCCATCGCCGCCGGCAAAAATGGGATTGATTTCGCATGATTGCCGGCTCTCTCAGCGTTATCAAGAGCTTGGCCGCTCCCTTGCGACCACCATCGTCCATTCGCCGGCAAATCGTCGCGATGACAAGTTACAGATTTTGTCATTTGTTATCGGATTTTTCAGACGACGCCTGTGATCAGCACCCGCAACGCCACATGGATCAAGGTCGCCAGGCGACCGTCGATCGACTGTTGAGGCACATCCGATTCCAGCTCCAGCGCGGCAGGGTGGATGAAGCGATGCGTCGCGTCGATCACGAAGGCGATCGCCCGGTCGCGGTCGCGCGGCTCGAAGCTGCCTGAGGCGATGCCCTCGTCGATCACCCGCTCGAACAGCGCCCGCACCCTGGCACGGTTGCGTCGCGAGATCGCATGGCGCTTTGCCACGGCGAGCGACAGGGCCGCAAACAGATGCGGCTCCTCGGTCAGCAAATCGCGATTGGCCTTGGCCAGCGCCAGGATCAGCCGCTCCAGCTTGTCGTCGGCGGGGTCGGGCCCATCGGCGATGTCGGCCAGGCGCCGCTCTGTCGCCTTCAGCCAGACATCGACGACCGCGTCCACCAGCGCGGCGCGGGAGGGAAAGTAGCGATAGACATTGGCATGGGTCATGCCCGCCTCTTCGGCGACCGCGACCACGGTGAAGCGCTTGAGCCCATGCAGTCGCAGATGCTCGCTGGCGACCGTGAGGATGCGGGTCTCGCTCGGCTCGCGCATGGGCATGGCCTTTATGTCTCCACCAGCCCGCCGCTGTCGCCTGAAGCCGCTGAATCCGCCCGGCCATGCGGCAGACCGAGATAATCGTCGGAACGCATCTCGATCAGCCGCGACACGGTTCGGTCGAACTCGAAGGCCTCGCGGCCTGATGTGGCCCGGTAGAGTTCGTGCGGCTCTGCCTGCGCCGAGGCGACGAGTTTCACATGATGCTCGTAGAGCGTATCGATCAGGATGATGAAACGCTTGGTCTCATTGCGCTGATCGTCCGCCAGCACGGGAATATCGTCGAGCACCAGCGTGTGGAAGCGCTGCGCCAGCGCGATGTAATCGGACGCGCCATAGGCCCTGCTGCAGAGGTCGCTGAAACCCGCCCGCGCCACACCCCTCGCAGCCTGCGGCAGAACGAGATCGTGGCCCTTGACGTCGATCACGAGCCTTTGCCCGCGCGCCACGCCCGAGAGCTTGCGGAAGGCGTCATCCAGCGCAGTTTGCGCCGCCGCATCGGCCGGCACGCGATAGACCGGCGCGCCGCCGAGCTTTTCCATGCGGAAATCGGTGCGGGCCTCGAGCTTCAGCACCTCGACCTTCTCGGCCAGCAGCGCGACGAAGGGCAAGAACAGCGCGCGGTTGAGCCCGCCCTCATAGAGCCGCGACGGCTCGACATTCGAGGTCGCGACCACCACGACCCCGGCGGCGAACAACGCGGTGAAAAGCCGCCCCAGGATCATCGCATCGGCGATATCGGTCACCGTGAACTCGTCGAAGCAGAGCAGCCGCGCCTCTTTGGCGAGATCCGCCGCCACGGGACCGATGGGATCGGGCTCCTTAACCTGACCGGCCTTGAGCTTCTGCCGATAGGCATGAATGCGGCCATGCACATCGGCGAGGAATTCGTGAAAATGAACCCGCCGCCGCTGCGGGACGGTGACCGACTCGTAGAAGAGGTCCATCAGCATGGTCTTGCCGCGGCCGACCGAGCCCCAGAGATAGAGCCCCTTGGGCAGGTCCTTCGCGGCGGTCTTCTTGCCGAAGAGCCAGCCGAGCGCGCTGCTCTTCTGGGCCAGCCGCTGGGTTGCCAGCACCTCCGCCAGCGCGGCCAGCCGCTTCACCACCGCAACCTGCGCCGGATCGCGCTCGATCGCTCCGGATTCGACAAGAGCGGCATAGCGTTGGGTCAGCGTTACGGTCATGTCGGCAACAAGATCATGCGGGCCAGGACGGCAGGCGGGGGAAAGGGCCTCCCGGTTAAGGCAGCCCCGCCCGTCCGGCAAGGGCGCCGTCCGCATCGGGAACGGCGCCGCCGGCACCTGGAATGACGCCATGCACCTGGCCGGAGAAGAGCACGGCGGGGGGCCGCTCAGATCATGATCAGATTCTGCCCCTGGGTGCGGCTCAACCCTCGCACGCGCAGGTTGTGGAGATGTGTGTCGATGAACGAGACTGAACTTTTTCGTTCACGCGACGTTCCGTCATCACCCGGTTCTATCGGGCACCAAGAAACCGAGGAACACCCATCATGCGCCATCTTCTGATTGCAACGGCCATAGCGCTCGGAGCGGCCATCACGCCGGCTGCCGCGAGCGAGACGTTCCAGGGCTCGCCGGCTCTCGACCAGCTTGAGACCACTTATGTTCGGCACAACCGGGAACACCGCATGTGGGAGATCCGGCGGACCCAGGAAATGCAGCAGCGCCGCGGCTATCGCGAACGCGGCTACGGCTATGGCCGTGGCGGCCCGCCGCCTTATTCCCGCGGCTACGATCGTCGCGATCGGCCGCGCTACGATCGCTACTGATTGACGAAGCCTACCGGGGCTCGGTCGAAAGACCGGGCCCATTTTCTTGCGATCGACGAGCCGCCATGCGGTGACGATCGACACGGGCGATGGACGCGAAGCGGACGGGGAAGGCATCGGCCGGCGATTGTGATAGGACCGGCCGCCCTCCCCAAAACAGGTTTGACGTCCATGGCCCAGAAGACCCCCGAACAGCTCACCCGTGAATTCGAGGGCCGCAAGGCCAAGGGGCTGGCCAAGGGCGGGGCGGCGTTCTGGCCCAACATCATCGCCAATGCCGTGCTGAAACTGACTGCGGCCCGCGCCGAGATCACGATTCCCGCCCTCAGCGAGATGATCGCCAAGGAGGCGCAGTCGGCCGAACCGACGGTGAAGGCAGGCGCCACCGAGGCGCTGGCGCGGCTGCGCCAGGCCGTGGCGAAGGCGGAGGGCTGACAGCGACCGCTGCGGCGCGATACGCTGCGACGCTCGGCCGCTCAGCTCTTCCGGGTTCAGCTCTTCCCGTTTTAGCTCTTCCCGTTCTCGCCGCCCTTGTGCAGGTAATCCTTGACCGCGACGACGACCTTGGTGTCGAGCGCGCCGATGGCGTCGTCGTCGCGGCCCTCATAGGGGACCGCCAGCAGGACATGGCGAATGGCGTTCAGCCGGGCCCGCAGCTTGTCGTTGCCGCGCACGACATGCCAGGGCGCAAAGTCGCTCGTGCTGCGGGTCAGCATCTCGTCGAAGGCTTCGGAATAGGCGCTGAAGCGCGGGATCGCCTCGAAATCGATCGGCGACAGCTTCCAGCGCTTGAGCGGATCGTGCCAGCGCGCATGCAGCCGCAGCATCTGCATTTCGGGCCCGATGGTGATGAACAGCTTGATCAGCCGGACGCCGTCACGCGTCAGCATGCCCTCGAAAGCGGGCGCCTCGCGCAGCAGAGCGTCGGTCTGCTGCGGCGTGCAGAAGCCCATCACCCGCTCGACGCCGGCGCGGTTGTACCAGGAGCGGTCGAAGAAGACGATTTCGCCGGCGGTCGGCATCTCCGCAGCATAGCGCTGGAAATACCATTGCCCGGCCTCGATGTCGGAGGGTTTCGACAACGCCACCACCCGCGCCTGGCGCGGGTTGAGATGCTGGGTGAAGCGGCTGATCGTGCCGCCCTTGCCGGCGCCGTCGCGCCCCTCGAAGACGATGACGATGCGCTCGCCCTGCGCACGCACCCAGGTCGCGAGCTTCTGCAACTCGATCTGCAGCGGCGCGAGTTCGGCCTCGTAGCGCTTGCGCTTCATCCGCTTGCCATAAGGATAATCCCCGCTGCGGAAGGCTGCATCGACGATGCTGTCGGGCAGCGTCTTGGCCTCGATGTTGAACCCCATCCGCGCCACGGCCTGGCGCGCCGCGTCGCTCTCGCTTGTCGCGTCCTCGCTCGCCCCGCTCTCGGGCTGCGGCGGACGCTCGGTCTTGGGCACGAGGCGGATCGTGCCTTTAGCCTTGCTGGCGGACGGACTCTTGGCCATCGGTTCACTCCTGGATCGGCAGGCGAGCCTAGCCCGCCTCGCCGGCGAAGGGAATTGACGCGCGCCGGGCTTGGGATCAGGAAAGGCATCCCGCATCCGCCGCCAGCCCCTCGGCCGTGACGTGAAGCGCGTCGAGGTCGTTTCCATGCCTGAAGCCGTCGATCCAACTGCCCGCGCGACGCTGGACCTCGTCGAGGCGATCGGCTCGGCCGCCGTCCTGCTCGACGGGCAGGGCATCGCCCAGGCGCTGAGCCCGGCCATGCGCGGCCTGATGCCGGCGCTGGAGATCGGCCAGCCATTGGCGCTGGTGATGCGCGATCCCGATCTGATCGAGGCGATCGAAGGCGCTGCCCGGCAGGGCGGCCGCCAGGTCATCGAACTCGTCGAACGCGTGCCCGTCGAGCGCACCTTCCGCATCCACATCGCGGCGCTGGGAGGCGCGGTCTGGCGGCGGCCGGTGCTTTTGACCTTCGAGGATTTGAGCGAGCAGCGCGTGACGGAGCGCATGCGCGTCGATTTTGTCGCCAATGCCAGCCATGAGCTGCGCACGCCCCTGGCGTCCCTGCTCGGCTTCGTCGAGACGCTGCAGGGGCCGGCGCGCAACGATGCCGGCGCACGCGACCGTTTCCTGACGATCATGCGCGAACAGGGCCTGCGCATGGCCCGTCTCGTCGATGATCTGCTCTCCCTGTCGCGCATCGAACTGCGCGCCCACCTCGCCCCCGAAACCCCGGTCGATCTCACGGGCATCTCGCGCGAGATCGTCGATTCGCTGACGCTGATGGCGCGCGAACGCGAGGTCACGCTGACCTTGCAGGCACCGGCCGACCCCGTCCGCGTCGCGGGCGATCGCGACGAACTGCTCCGGCTGATGGAGAACCTCGTCGAGAACGCGATCAAATACGGCAAGCGCGGTGGCGAAGTCGTGATCGCCGTCGAGGACGGCCCGCTCGAAGCCAGCGTCGGCGTACGCGACGACGGGCCGGGCATCGCGCCCGAGCACCTGCCCCGCCTGACCGAACGCTTCTACCGTGTCGACACCGCCGCCAGCCGCGAAGCCGGCGGGACGGGGCTGGGCCTTGCCATCGTCAAGCATATCGTGCTGCGCCATCGCGGGAGGCTGACGATCGAAAGCGCGCTCGACCAGGGGGCGACGTTTCGTGCGGTGCTGCCGCGTTTCGGCGCTCCGCCGCGCAAGCCCTGAGCCACAGACGTTAACCGTATATGACAGCTTCATGACCACCTGAATCGCCGGATGTCATGAAGCTGTCATGCAGAAAGTGTTCTGAACGGGTCGCTAACCTGCGACCCAGAGAGGACATCTCATGCGCAAAATTCTCATTCTCGCGGCCGCTACCATCGGTCTGTCCGGCGTGGCTCAGGCTGCCGACATCACCGGCGCCGGCGCGACGTTCCCCTTCCCGATCTATGCTAAGTGGGCGGAAGCCTACAAGAAAGACACCGGCATCGGCCTGAACTACCAGTCGATCGGCTCGGGTGGCGGCATCCGCCAGATCAAGTCGAAGACCGTTGATTTCGGCGCCTCCGACATGCCCCTGAAGGGCGAAGACCTGGAGAAGGACGGCCTTCTGCAGTTCCCGGCCGTGATGGGCGCTCTCGTCCCCGCGATCAACATCGCCGGCGTCGAAGCCCGCCAGATCAAGTTCACCGGCGAGATGCTGTCCGAGATCTATCAGGGCACCATCAAGAAGTGGAACGACCCGAAGCTGGTCGCTCTGAACCCGGGCGTGAAGCTGCCCGACGCCAACATCACCGTCGTCTATCGCTCGGACGGATCGGGCACGACCTTCGTCTGGACCGACTACCTGTCGCGCGTCTCGCCGGATTGGAAGTCGAAGATCGGCGCCAACACCTCGGTGCAGTTCCCGGTCGGTATCGGCGGAAAGGGCAATGAGGGCGTCTCGGCTTCGGTGAAGCAGATCGCCAACTCGATCGGCTATGTCGAGTATGCCTATGCCAAGCAGAACAAGCTGGCCTATGGCCTCGTCCAGAACCGCGATGGCAAGTTCCCGGTTCCGGAGACCGAGTCCTTCCAGGCGGCCGCCGCCAATGCCAACTGGAATGAAGCTCCCGGTTTCGGCATCATCATCAACAACCAGCCCGGCGCCGAAGCCTGGCCGATCACCTCGGCCACCTTCATCCTGATGCACAAGAAGGCCGACAAGCCCGAGCAGTCCGCTGCCGCGCTTAAGTTCTTCGACTGGGCCTACAAGAACGGCGACAAGCTCGCCGTCGAACTCGAATACGTTCCGATGCCTGCCAATGTTAAGGACCAGATCCGCGCCAGCTGGAAGGGCATCACCGACGCCTCCAGCAAGCCCGTGTTCTGATCATCAAACACATCGAGAAGCGGGGGAAACCCCGCTTCTCTTTCTCGACAAGGGTTCGACGTCTCGCGCGACCCTCATCCCGAGCAGCGGTTGCTAGGCGCTCGCTGTTGGGGATGAGGGTTCGGCCCAGAGCCTCGCCTCACTCATAATTTTATCCCATTGGCTTTAAGACCGGAGTTCCACGGATGACTGCCGTGACCGACCCTATGAGCATTCCGGCCGCGCATGTTCAGCGCAAGACGCCGAAGGGCACTTTCGACCTCATCTTCCGCAATGCCAGCTTCCTCTCGGCGCTGTTCGTGCTGCTGCTGCTCGCCGGCATCATGCTGTCGATGGTCATCGGCGGCTGGCCGGCCTTCCGCGCGATGGGCCTGGGCTTCATCACCGGCACGCAATGGGACACGCAGGCCGATGTCTACGGCGCCTGGCCGGCCATCGCCGGGACGCTCTCGACGGCCTTTCTGGCCCTGGTCATCGGCGTCCCGCTGTCGCTGGGAATCGCAGTCTATCTGACGCAGCTCGCGCCGCCATGGTTCAAGCAGCCTGTCTCGACCGCCATCGAGCTGCTCGCCGCCGTGCCTTCGATCATCTACGGCATGTGGGGCCTGTTCGTCTTTGTGCCGCTGTTTGCGGCTTACGTGCAGCAGCCCCTGTCCAATATCGTCGAGGGCATGCCGATCGTCGGCACGATCCTGTATTCGCGCTCGCCTTCGGGCCTGGGCATCCTGACGGCCGGCATCATCCTGGCTTTCATGATCATCCCCTTCGTGGCCTCGATCGTGCGCGACATGCTCGACCAGATCCCCTCCGTGCTGCGCGAGAGCGCTTACGGCATCGGGGCGACGACCTGGGAGGTGGTGCGCCATGTGCTGGTGCCGCAGGCTGGTGTCTCGATCATCGGCGCGATCATGCTGGGTCTCGGCCGGGCGCTGGGCGAAACCATGGCGGTGACCTTCGTCGTCGGCAACGCCAACCGGCTTTCGGCCTCGATCATGGATCCAGGCTCGACCATCGCCTCGCGCATCGCCAATGAATTCAACGAAGCCATCGGCCTGCAGCTGAACGCGCTGATCGCGCTGGGTTGCATCCTGTTCTTCGTCACCTTCGTCGTCCTCGTCATCGCGCGCATCCTCGTCGCACGCGTCAAAGCCTTCTGAGCGGGTTGAAGATCATGAGCCTGGCCACCCCCTCCACCGTGCGCGAACTGCCGCCATCGACCTGGGGCCGCGTCCGCAAGTCGCGTCGCGTCGCCGACAAGGCGATGCGGATCATCACCGCCAGCTTCACGATGATCGCGATCTTCGTGCTGTTCTGGATCCTCGGCATGCTGATCGTGAAGGGCATCGGCGGCCTGTCGGTCGCGACCTTCACGCAGACAATGCCGGGCCCCGGCTCGCAGGGCGGTGGCCTCGCCAACGCCATCGTCGGCTCGATCATCCTGACCTTCCTCGGCATCGCCATCGCGACGCCGATCGGCGTGCTGGCCGGGACCTATCTCGCCGAATACGGCAAGGGCTCGAAGCTCGCCGACCTGATCCGCTTCATCAACGACATTCTGCTCTCGGCGCCGTCGATCCTGATCGGCCTGTTCGTCTACGTCATCCTGGTCGAGCCGCTCGGCGGCTATTCGGGCTGGGCCGGCGGCGTCGCGCTTGGCATCATCGCGATCCCGGTCATCGTGCGCACCACCGAGGACATGCTGCGCCTGGTGCCCGGCCCGCTGCGCGAGGCCGGCTCGGCGCTCGGCGCGCCGACCTCGGTCGTGATCACCTCGATCACCTGGAAGGCCGCCAAATCGGGCATGGTCACCGGCATCCTCCTGGCGCTGGCCCGCATCGCCGGCGAGACCGCGCCGCTGATCTTCACCGCGCTCAACAACTCGTTCTGGTTCTCGCCGGACCTTCTGGGCGGCGTCTCCAACCTGCCGGTGACGATCTACCAGTTCGCCTCTGCGCCTTACGAGAACTGGCAGCAGCTCGCCTGGGCCGGCTCGCTGATCATCACCATGTCCATCCTCGTGCTCTCGATCGTCGCCCGTCGCATCGTGCGTGGCGCCAAATAAGCCTGCGCCAAGTCATTCCGCCACACCGTCATCCTGCGACCACCGCGTCCGACCCGAAGGAACCCTTCGATGCTCTCCACCCTCGAACTCAGCCCCCAGACGCTCGATGCCGATGCTCCCGTCCGGATCAAGGTCAAGAACCTCGATTTCTACTATGGTGAGCACAAGGCGCTGAAGGCGATCGATCTCGACTTCCGTGACCGCCACGTCACGGCGCTGATCGGCCCCTCGGGCTGCGGCAAGTCGACCCTGCTGCGCATCTTCAACCGGATCTACTCGCTCTATCCCGAGCAGAGGGCCACCGGCGAGGTCATGCTCGACGGCCGCAACGTCATCTCCAACGATGTCGACGTCAACGAGCTGCGCTCGCGCATCGGCATGGTCTTCCAGAAGCCGACGCCGTTCCCGATGTCGATCTACGACAATGTCGCCTTTGGCATCCGTCTCTACGAGAAGCCGCCGAAGTCCGAGCTGGACGACCGTGTCGAGGGCGCGCTGCGCCGCGCCGCGCTCTGGGACGAGGTCAAGGACAAGCTCAAGACCTCGGGCATGGGCCTGTCGGGCGGCCAGCAGCAGCGCCTGTGCATCGCGCGCACCATCGCGCAGAAGCCGGAAGTGATCCTGTTCGACGAGCCGACCTCGGCGCTCGACCCGATCTCGACCGGCAAAATCGAGGACCTGCTGGAGCAGCTCAAGACCGACTTCACCATCGTCATCGTCACGCACAACATGCAGCAGGCGGCGCGCATTTCGCAGTACACCGCCTTCATGTATCTCGGCGAGGTGATCGAGTTCGCGCCGACCAACACGATCTTCATGAACCCGAGCAAGAAGCAGACGCAGGACTACGTCACCGGCCGATTCGGCTGATCGCCCGTCGCCTCCGCCTCGCTTTCAAAGGATCTTGCCGCGATGACCGAACATACCGTCCGCTCCTATGATGCCGATCTCGAGGCGCTGCGCCGCAGCCTCGCCGAGATGGGCGGCATGTCCGAGCGCATGCTCGGCGATTCCACCGTCGCACTGGTGCGGCGCGACACCTCGCTCGCCCAGAAGGTGATCTCGGCCGACCAGCGCCTCGACAATTTGCAGCGCGACGTCGAGGAGCGCGCGGTGCTGACCATCGCCCGGCGCCAGCCGCTGGCTCACGATCTGCGTGAGCTGATCTCGGCGATCCGCATCGCTTCCGACATCGAACGCGTTGGCGATCTCGCCAAGAACATCGCCAAGCGGGCGGTCGCGATCTCCGGCCAGTTCCAGCCGCCGCCGCGCGCCGTGGTCGGCCTCGAGCATATGAGCCGCCTCGTCCAGGCTCAGCTCAAGGATGTACTCGACGCCTATGCCGTCGGCAACGAGCAGAAGGCGCTCGAGGTCTGGCATCGTGACGGCGAGATCGACGCGCTCTACACCTCGCTGTTCCGCGAGCTCCTGACCTATATGATGGAAGATCCGCGCAACATCACCTTCTGCACCCATCTCCTGTTCTGCGCCAAGAACATCGAGCGCATCGGCGACCACACCACCAACATCGCCGAGACGATCCATTATCTGGTCACCGGCGAATCGCTTGATCTCAACCGCCCCAAATTCGACACCACCGACATCAGCGTCGAGGCGGTGGCAGGCAAGTAGAACACATGAGCGTCATGGTCGGGCTTGACCCGGCCGTCTCGGAAACCAGAACCCTCTGGTCCTGCGAGCCTCGGGTCAAGCCCGAGGCTGACGCCCTGTACCGCCCATCATTCGGAAAAGTCGCGCCATGCCCGCCCGCATCCTGATCGTCGAGGACGAGGAGCCGCTCACCCTGCTCCTGCGCTACAATCTCGAGGCTGAGGGCTTCGTGGTCGATAGCGTCGCGCGCGGCGACGATGCCGAACTGCATCTACGCGATCACACCCCCGATCTCGTCCTGCTCGACTGGATGCTGCCCGGGCTGTCGGGGATCGAGCTCTGCCGCCGTCTGCGGGCGCGCCGCGACACCGAGCGGGTGCCGATCATCATGCTGACCGCGCGCGGCGAGGAAACCGAGCGCGTGCGGGGCTTAGCCACCGGCGCCGATGATTACGTCGTCAAGCCGTTCTCGCTGCCGGAACTGATCGCACGCATCCAGGCGCTGTTGCGCCGGGCCAAGCCGGGCCATGTCGCGGGCCTGCTGACCGCGGGCGATCTCGAACTGGACCGCACCACCCGCCGCGTCCGCCGCTCGGGCTTCGAACTGCATCTCGGCCCCACCGAGTTCCGCCTGCTCGAATTCCTGATGCAGGCGCCCGGCCGGGTCTATTCCCGCGCCCAGCTTCTCGACGCGGTCTGGGGCCGCGACGTCTATATCGACGAGCGCACGGTCGACGTCCATGTCGGCCGCCTGCGCAAGGCGATCACGCCGGGAGACGCCAAGGACCCGCTGCGCACCGTGCGCGGCGCGGGTTACGCCTTCGACGAGACGTTTGCCCGGGTGTGAGGGCGTTTGTTCACGCTGCCTCTCATCCGCGCTGTCATCCCGGACAAGCGGCGAAGCCGCGCCGATCCGGGATCCATGCCTGAACCATTCCAGAATGGGTCCCGGGTCTGCGCTCCGCTCCGCCCGGGCCGACGGCGCGCATCGGCTGGATGTATCGCTTGACCGCTAGGGCTTCACGGCGCAAGCCGGCCCGATGCACAAAGACATCGCCATCATCGGCGCCGGCCCCGCGGGGCTGATCGCGGCCGAGCGGCTGGCCCAGGCCGGCCATCACGTCACGCTCCATGACCGCATGCCCTCGCCCGCGCGCAAATTCCTGCTCGCCGGGCGCGGCGGCCTCAACCTCACCCATTCCGAACCGCTGGAAACCTTCCTGCCGCATTATGGCGCAGCGCGGACCCTGCTGGAGCCGGCGATCGCCGCCTTCCCGCCGCAGGCGCTGCGGGACTGGGCCGACGCGCTTGGCGCGGAGAGCTTCATCGGCACCAGCGGGCGCGTCTTTCCCAAGGCGATGAAGGCCTCGCCGCTGCTGCGGGCCTGGCTGCGCCGGCTCGACGGGCTCGGGGTGCGGCTCGAAGCCGGCCGGCGCTGGACCGGCTGGAACGACGACGGCGCGCTGGCCTTCGAGGACCGCGATGGAAATGCGCTCACGCTCGCACCCGATGCGACGCTGCTGGCGCTTGGCGGCGCGAGTTGGCCGCGACTCGGCTCCGATGGCGGCTGGGTGCCGCTGCTCGCGGGCCAGGGCGTCGCCGTTTCGCCGCTGCGCCCGGCCAATGGCGGTTTCGCCGTGACGTGGTCGGACACACTGCGCGAGCGCTTTGCGGGCGCACCGCTGAAGCGGATCACGCTTCGATTTGCCGGCAAAGAGGTAGCTGGCGAGGCGATGATCGACGCCCATGGTCTTGAAGGCGGCGCCATCTACGCCCTGTCGGGTCCGTTGCGCGAGGCCATCGCCCGGGATGGCTCGGCGCGGCTCGAAATCGATCTGCGTCCCGATCTCGACATTGCCCGCCTGACCGAAAAGCTCGGCAAGCGCCGCCCGGGCGAAACGCTGAGCAACCATCTGCGCAAGGCGGCGGGCCTTTCGCCCGCGGCCGTGGCCGTGCTGCGCGACAGCGTTGGGGGCAAGCTCGACGAGGCGCCCGAGGCGCTGGCGGCGGCGATCAAATCCGCGCCCCTGTGCCTGACCGGGACGATGCCGATCGACCGCGCGATCTCGACAGCCGGCGGCATCGAGGCCTCCGAGATCGATGCCGGCTACATGCTGCGCCGCCTGCCGGGCGTCTTCGTCGCCGGCGAGATGCTCGACTGGGAGGCGCCCACCGGCGGCTATCTGTTGCAGGGCTGTTTCGCGACGGGTGTCGCCGCGGCGGCGGGGATGGTGGCGTGGCTGGAAGCGCGCGACGGCTCAGGGCAAGACGCCTCCAGCCCGTGAACCCGGCCGGCCCCGGCGCGTTGCACCGGGCAACGATCGGCGATCACGGAGACACCGCATGACAGAACCGCTGCGCAAGGGCGCCGCCGTCCGCTGGCACTGGGGCAGCGGCACCGCCGAGGGCGAAATCGAGGCGGTCTTCACCAAGCCCGTCAGCCGCACGATCAAGGGCAAGCGCATCCGCCGCAACGCCTCGCAGGACAAGCCGGCCTATCTGGTCCGGCAGGCGGATGGAGCGAAGGCTCTGAAGTCGCACAGCGAGCTGGAGGCTCACTGAGGCGGCGCCCACTTCTCGTCCGGCTCGGGATTTTCGGGGCAAGCCCGAGAATGGCGCCACCATGCTCCTGCCAACTCCCGTCACCAGTGCGCCCTCCCATGCGCCTTGCCCTCTCGCGCGCGGCGGGGATACGCCCCATATTGCCAGGATGTCCGACACACCCGCCAAAGCCAAACCCGCCAAAAAGCCCTCCAGCGCGCGCACGCCCAATTCCAAGGCCTCGCGCCAGGAGTTGAAGCCGCTCGAAGGCTATCTCGCCGATCTGCTCAACCCGGCGATCAATCGCGGCAAGGCCGTGCCCGGCGGCGCGGCCGGCTTCTCCGACAAGCCGCAGGCCGGCTACGCGGCCGATCCCGGCAAAAACGTGCCCGGCGCCAAGGCGCGGCCCGGCGCCGACAAGCCGACCAAGAAGCTCGGCAAGAAAGCCGATTCCGCCTTTCTCGGCGCCGAGGGCGCGGCGGCCGCGACCGCGACCTCGCTGCAGACGCTGCTGGAGACCGGCAACCCCTTCATCGAGCCCGGCCGGGCCTGGACGCCGCATCGTCCGCCCCGCCCCGACAAATCCGAAGGCGGCATCCGCTTCCGGATGAACTCGGAATACGAGCCCGCCGGCGACCAGCCGGCCGCGATCGCCGAGCTCGTGGACGGCATTGCCCGCCAGGAGCGCGACCAGGTGCTGCTCGGCGTCACCGGCTCGG
Organism: Allobosea sp. AAP35; assembly: GCF_001295925.1. Classification (GTDB taxonomy): domain Bacteria; phylum Pseudomonadota; class Alphaproteobacteria; order Rhizobiales; family Beijerinckiaceae; genus Allobosea. The sequence continues at coordinate 45,802 of NZ_LJHQ01000028.1, forward strand.
GCAAGACCTTCACCATGGCGCAGATCATCGAGAAGACGCAGCGCCCGGCGCTGATCCTGGCGCCCAACAAGACGCTGGCGGCGCAGCTCTATGGCGAGTTCAAGAGCTTCTTCCCCGACAATGCGGTCGAGTATTTCGTCTCCTATTACGACTACTACCAGCCCGAGGCCTATGTGCCGCGCTCGGACACCTTCATCGAGAAGGAATCCTCCATCAACGAGCAGATCGACCGGATGCGCCATTCCGCGACGCGCTCGCTGATCGAGCGCGACGACGTCATCATCGTGGCCTCGGTGTCCTGCATCTACGGCATCGGCTCGGTCGAGACCTATACGGCGATGACCTTCGGCATCAAGCTGGGCGAGCGCGTCGAGCAGCGCCAGCTCATCGCCGATCTCGTGGCGCTGCAATACAAGCGCACCCAGCACGACTTCACCCGCGGCAGCTTCCGCGTGCGCGGCGATGTCATCGAGCTGTTCCCGGCCCACTATGAGGACCGCGCCTGGCGCATCGGGCTGTTCGGCGACGAGATCGAGAGCATCGCCGAGTTCGACCCGCTGACGGGGCAGAAGACCGCCGACCTCGAATTCGTCAAGGTCTACGGCAATTCGCACTACACCACGCCGCGCCCGACGCTGACGCAGGCCGTGAAGAGCATCAAGCAGGAGCTCAAGGGCCGGCTCGACGAGCTCAACTCGATGGGCCGCTTTCTCGAGGCGCAGCGGCTTGACCAGCGCTGCACCTTCGACATCGAGATGATCGAGGCCACCGGCTCCTGCAACGGCATCGAGAACTATTCGCGCTATCTCACCGGCCGCAAGCCGGGCGAGCCACCGCCGACCCTGTTCGAATACCTGCCCGACAATGCGCTGGTCTTCACCGATGAGAGCCATGTCACCGTGCCGCAGATCGGCGGCATGTATCGCGGCGACTTTCGGCGCAAGGCGACGCTGGCGGAATACGGCTTCCGCCTGCCCTCCTGCATGGACAACCGACCCTTACGCTTCGAGGAATGGGACGCGATGCGCCCGCAATCGGTGCATGTCTCGGCGACGCCCGGCACCTGGGAGATGGAGCAGACCGGCGGCGTCTTCACCGAGCAGGTCATCCGCCCGACGGGGCTGATCGACCCCCCCGTCGAGATCCGCCCCGCCAAGCACCAGGTCGCCGATCTCCTCGACGAGATCAAGGAGGTCACGGCGCAGGGCTACCGCACGCTCGTCACCGTGCTGACCAAGCGCATGGCCGAGGACCTCACCGAATATCTCCACGAGAACGGCGTGCGCGTGCGCTACATGCATTCCGACATCGACACGATCGAGCGCATCGAGATCCTGCGCGATCTGCGCCTGGGCGCCTTCGATGTCCTCGTCGGCATCAACCTGCTGCGCGAGGGGCTCGACATTCCCGAATGCGGCTTCGTCGCCATTCTCGACGCCGACAAGGAGGGCTTCCTGCGCTCCGAGACCTCGCTGATCCAGACCATCGGCCGCGCCGCCCGCAATGTCGACGGCCGCGTCATCCTCTATGCCGACCACATCACCGGCTCGATGGAGCGCGCGCTGGCCGAGACCGCGCGCCGCCGCGAGAAGCAGGTCGCCTACAATCTCGAACACGGCATCACGCCGCAGACGATCAAGCGCGCCATCGGCGACATCCTGGGCTCGGTCTATGAGCGCGACCATGTCACCGTCGACACCGGGCTGGCCACGCCGGCCGCCGGGCACAACTTCAAGGCGGCGCTGGCCGATCTCGAAAAGCGCATGCGCGAGGCCGCGGCCGATCTCGAATTCGAAACCGCCGCCCGCCTGCGCGACGAGATCAAGCGCCTCCAGGCCACCGAACTCGCCATCTCCGACGATCCGCTGGCCCGCCAGAGCGATGTCGAGGCCTCCGCCGGCCGCTACAAGGGCGAGCGCTCCTACGGCGACAGCGCCAACCTGCCGACCCGCGCCCGCAAACCCACCGACGCCGACATGGGCCCGCATAATTTCGGCGGCGGCGAGGGCAAGCCGGTGTCGCGGGCGCGGCCGAAAAAGCCGACGCTCGACGAGATGGGGCCAAGGACGGAGCAGCGGCCGGTGGGGGCTGGGGAGCAGCGCGGTGGGCGGCGGCGGAGTTAAGGCGATCCTCTCTGAGGATAAGGCGCGAGGAACCCCTCTCCTGCATCGAAGTCGGCTGTTGCCGACTTCGACACTCTGAGTGCTGATCTCGGGCAGGCCCGAGATCAGTGAGAGGGGCAGGGGAGAGGTGACGGCCGGTTCACCAGCGAGGGACCATGGCAACCGAGCGACAAACCTTCGCCCGAAAACTCCGCCGGCAATCGACCACCCCCGAGGACATCCTCTGGAGCCTCCTGCGCGCCCACCGCCTCGACGGGCTCAAATTCCAGCGCCAGGTGCCGCTGCTCGGTTACACCGTCGATTTCCTCTGCTTCCAGCGCAAGCTCGTCATCGAACTCGACGGCGCGCAGCATGATGTCGAGCGCGACTACGACGCGGCACGCACAGCGGAGATCGAGCGCCACGGCTTCATGGTCATCCGCTTTCGCAACGAGGCGGTGCTGAACGACCGCGACGCCGTCATCGCCGCCATCCGCGCGGCGGCCGGAACCTCGACGCAGAACCCTCTCCTGTAAGGAGAGGGCAGGGAGAGGTGACGGCCAGTTGCCGCATGAGGCTGAGGTCAGCAGCGGTTAAGTTTGTGTCTCGCTGGTCCAGCGGCCGTCACCTCTCCCCTACCCCTCTCCTTACAGGAGAGGGGTTCCTCGTGCTTTAAGTGCCGACGCTGGACGAGATGGGGCCGAGGGTGGAGGCGCGGCCGAAGGGAGCTGGGGAGGAGCGGGGTGGGAGACGGAGGGGGTAGAGGGCGGCGGATACGTCGTTATCGCTTGCAATACATCTCGGTTTGGGTACCCCTGTGCTTAAAGGGGAGCGAGATGCCTGGAACAGTCATTACTCACACTGCTGAAACATTTTCTGAAATAATGAATATTGTCGAATCGTTTCAGTCAGCACACAAATCCGCTTGGTATAGAGGGTCAGGAAAAGAAAATTATAGTCTAACGCCTAGTTTGTTTCGTCATCCCAAAACAAAAAAAGCGGAAGATCTTCATAGAATGGAAAGAGAGATCTCTGCTAAATTTATGCAGAGATCACCGCCTTTTGTACAGCAAGGATTTTCTGATGAGTGGGAAAGAATGTTTTATATGCAGCATTATGGTATACCCACTAGGTTGCTAGACTGGACCGAGAGTCCATTCGTCGCTCTATATTTTGCGCTAACGTCTGCACAGAGGGACAAAAAGAGCAAGGTCTCGGAATCGGTTGCTGTTTGGATGCTGAATCCCATATTATGGAATAAATGGGCTCTCAAGGATATTTCGTATAATGGTGAAATATTAGATTCAACTAAGGAGCAAGTAAAAGGTTATAGTCCAGTTGTTGATATAGACGACCGTAAGAATATCGCCGTTATGATTCATGGTACTCATAATAGCGCGCGAATAGTAGCGCAAAGAGGTATGTTTGCCTTGTTTGGAAAAGGCACGCAGTGCATGTCTGTTGTTTATAAAGAAGAAAAATTTCCAGATAGTTCGTTGCAAAAAATCATTATCGGAAAGGATCATGTCGATTCAATAGCTGAATCGCTTTTCAGAAAGGGAGTATCTGATTCTACCGTCTATCCGGACCTTCACGGATTATCTTTGGAGCTACGGCGGTCTTTTGGCTTTTGAGGATTTATCATGACTATCCTAAGAATTTCGCCCCACAAGCCAATGACCCTGATCTGGTGGTCGAAGAACCGTTCTCAGATTGATTTCAATCCTCCGTATCAAAGGAGAGGCAGATTGTGGTCCGATTCGGATAAATCTTATCTTGTCGACTCGATTATAAACGGATTCGATGTTCCAAAATTATATTTGGCTGATTTCCAATTTGGTCAGTCGTCTCTAAATTTAGCTCGCCTACCTTATGCCATTATTGACGGAAAGCAGAGACTTGAGGCTGTTTTCGATTTTTTCGATAATAAAATAACTCTTGCTGGGAATTTCAAGCACCGAAAGCACCCTGATCTAAAACTGTCTGGGCTTAGCTTAAAAGACCTCAAAAGAGTGTACCCCTCCGTAGCAGATGATTTTGAAAATGCTTCTCTTGATATTATGAGCGTATTTGCTGAAGATGAGAAGGATATTCATGATATATTTGTACGACTGAATAGATCGAAACCGCTAACTGGCGCGGAGGTTCGTAACGCAATTGTAGGGCCGGTTCCGGAAATTATCCGAACGCTCGCTTACCATGATTTTTTCTTAGAAAATATTAAATTTGGCGTGACGAGAGCCGGCGATTTAAACGCCGCAGCTAAAGTATTATTATTTGAGTATGAAAAACAGATAGCTGCGACCAAGAAGACAAACCTTGATGAATTCGCGCAAAACAGCTCTATTGATAGAGATAAGCTTGAGCTTGCGAGTCGTCGTGTTATTGACGTTCTTGATGTTATGGCGGACGTGTTTATTCCAAAAGATTTGCTACTTTCTTCATCTGGCATATTTCCGGTTTACTATTGGTTTATTAGAAATATTGATCGCGATTACATTAGTTATGTGAGGGAGTTTTTGATTTGGTTTGAGATGGTTCGAAAAGAGAATCGTGAGCGTCAAAAAACAGAGGGCGAAAAAGGTCTTGAACCGAATTTTTCGCGATTTGATACGCTCAACAGAAGCACGAACGACCTTCAAAGCCATATTGGGAGAGTGGACATACTAGACAGAGAATTTTCTCGCTGGATCAAAAGAATCAATGTTGCAGCTGTATCCTCTCAAATCGGGCGGCTGTAGTTTTCATTATTTTCACGGTAGGATGCCGCGTTCCAGCCCCTCGACCAGAGAAGCGGCGAGCCGACCGCATGCGGCGGTGAGGGCGAGCCCTCTACGGAGAGCGTCCATCCCCTCACCCTGCCCTCTCCCTCCGGGAGAGGGTTCTCGCGTCGGGGTTCCGGTGCGCGGCGGCGAAGGGCGCGGGGAACCCTTCTCCCCTTGCGGGAGAAGGGCGCTCGGCGAAGCCAAGACGGATGAGGGGTCGCTTTGCGCTGGCCGGTTTTCGCCGTTTGCAAAACCGATCAAGGTCGGCCCGACCCCGCATCCGCCCCTGCCGGGGCACCTTCTCCCGCAAGGGGAGAAGGGAAGGGCGCGTCATTCTCGGGCGGAGCGCAGCGCAGACCCGAGAATCTCAGGCAGGATGAGGCGCAGGAGGCTTCTGGTCATGAGATGCTCGGGTCGAGCCCGAGCATGACGTTGAGCCGCAACTCTTATCCCCGCCCCCCGGGCCCCATGCCTATTCTCCCCTCGCTCCGCCCGACCAAGGGGGCTGTCGCGAGGCATCGTGCGGCCGGGCGGGGTTTGCGGTTTCGTCGGTCGAGGCCGTTGCGGGCTGAGGGCGGCGGAGGCGCGGATCGCCATCGCGCGGGTGAGTCAGGCCGCGCGACCTGTGACACGGATAACCAGAAGGCGATCTGGCGGCATCAAACACCCGTGCGCGGGGCGAGGTGGCGGCTGTTGGCGCTGCTTCGACACAGACATTCGACATCGACATCGGCACGCAGCCGTCGACTGCGACGCCATCTCGCCCCGCGCATCCCCTTGGATACGCTTCGTCCAGCCCGAAACCCCGCGGCGATCAGCCGGCCGGGGGTTTCGGTGCGTCGGGCGCCCTATCTTCGCCGACAATCCAGAACTCGCACCGTCATTCCGGCCAAGCCGCGAAGCGGCGCAGCGCCGGAATCCATCATAGGGCACCGTCCAACCTTACGATGGATTCCGGGCTCTTCGCTGCGCGAAGCCCCGGAATGACGGAGCAGGTGTAAAGGCGGGCCGAGCGAACCGAAGCAGCCCATCTTGACACCCCGCCCCCTCCCCCCTTACCCCCATCGACGGGACACGCCACCCCACCGTGGCGCGCCCATCTGTAAGGATGGAGACAAACGATGACGAACACGGCTCCGGCCGCGCTGCCGCGCGTGCCGCATTTCTCGTCCGGCCCCTGCGCCAAGCGCCCCGGCTGGTCCCTCAAAGCCCTGGGTGACGCCGCGCTCGGCCGCTCGCACCGCGCCAAGATCGGCAAGGACAAGCTCAAGCGCGCGATCGATCTCACGCGAGAAGTGCTGCAGGTGCCCGCCGATTACCGAATCGGCATCGTACCGGCCTCCGACACCGGCGCCGTCGAAATGGCGATGTGGTCGCTGCTCGGCGCGCGCGGCGTCGACATGGTGAGCTGGGAGAGTTTTGGCGCCGGCTGGGTCACCGATGCCGTCAAGCAGCTCAAGCTGACGGATGTCCGCACCATCGAGGCGCCCTATGGCGAGCTGCCGAACCTGAAGAAGATCGACACGAAGACCCGCGACGTCGTCTTCACATGGAACGGCACGACCTCCGGCGTGCGCGTGCCCGATGCGAGCTGGATCGCGGAGGACCGCGAGGGGCTGACGATCTGCGACGCGACCTCCGCCGCCTTTGCCCAGAAGCTCGACTGGCCCAAGCTCGATGTCACCACCTTCTCCTGGCAGAAGGTGCTGGGCGGCGAAGCCGCCCATGGCATGATCATCCTGTCGCCGCGCGCGGTCGAGCGGTTGCTGACCTACAAGCCGGCCTGGCCGCTGCCGAAGATTTTCCGCATGACCTCCGGCGGCAAGCTGATCGAGGGGATCTTCGCGGGCGAGACGATCAACACGCCCTCCATGCTCGCGGTCGAGGATTATCTCGATGCGCTGGCCTGGGCCAAGAAGGTCGGCGGGCTCGACGGCCTGGTGAAGCGCGCCGACGGCAATTTGCGCGTCATCGCGAAATTCGTGAAAGAGAACGACTGGATCGACTTCCTCGCGGTGAAGCCGAAGACGCGCTCGAACACGAGCGTCTGCCTGACCTTCACCGACCCGGCCGTGACGGCACTGCCGGCCGACGCGCAGGCGGCCTTCGCCAAGCAGGTGGTGAGCATCATCGAGAAGGCCGGCGCCGGCTACGATCTCGGCCACTACCGCGACGCCCCTCCCGGCCTGCGCATCTGGTGCGGCGCGACCGTCCAGTCGCGCGACCTCAAGGCGCTGCTGCCCTGGGTGGCCTATGCCTTCGCCGAGGCGAAGGCGGGGTTGGCGAAGAAGGCGGCGTAAGCAGCTGCGTCATGGTCGGGCTTGACCCGACCATCTCCAACCGGATGAGGCGCCCGCCCTCCCCACACTCTCCCCGTCATCCTGGGGCTTCGCGTGAGCGGAGTCCCGGGATCCATCATAAAGCACCGCGGTGCCCTAGGATGGATCCCGGTCTGCGCCGCTCCGCGGCTTGCCCAGGATGACGGCGCTGTTTGTGCCTTCCCTGAATTCAAGCGCAGAGCGCCCGCGCGCCGCGCCAGCCGAAAGCCATCCCCATGACCACGAACCCCGCCCCCCGCGTTCTCATCTCCGACGCCCTCTCGCCTGCCGCCGTGCAGATCTTCAAGGATCGCGGCATCGAGGTGACGTTCGATCCCAATCTCGGCAAGGACAAGGACAGGCTCCTGTCGATGATCGGCGACTATGACGGCCTCGCCATCCGCTCGGCGACCAAGGCCACCGCCAAGCTGCTGGAGGCCGCGACAAAGCTGAAGGTGATCGGCCGCGCCGGCATCGGGGTCGACAATGTCGAGATCCCCGCCGCCACCGCGCGCGGCATCATCGTGATGAACACGCCCTTCGGCAATTCGATCACCACCGCCGAACATGCGATTGCGATGATGTTCGCGCTCGCCCGCCAGATCCCCGCCGCCGACCTCTCCACGCAGGCCGGGAAGTGGGAGAAGAACCGCTTCATGGGCGTCGAGATCACCGCCAAGACGCTGGGGCTGATCGGCTGCGGCAATATCGGCGCGATCGTCGCCGAGCGCGGCGTCGGCCTGAAGATGCGCGTCATCGCCTATGACCCCTATCTCAGCCCTGAGCGCGCTGTCGCGCTCGGCGTCGAGAAGGTCGAGCTCGACGATCTCCTCAGGCGCGCCGATTTCATCACCCTGCATGTGCCGATGACGGCGATGACCAAGAACATCCTCTCGGCGGAGGCGCTGGCGAAGACGAAGAAGGGCGTGCGCATCATCAACTGCGCGCGCGGCGGGCTCGTCGACGAGCAGGCGCTGGCCGATCTCATCAAGAGCGGCCATGTCGCGGGCGCCGCCTTCGACGTGTTCTCGGTCGAGCCGGCGGAGAGCAATCCCCTGTTCGGGCTGGAGAACGTCGTCTGCACGCCCCATCTCGGCGCCGCCACCAACGAGGCGCAGGAGAATGTTGCCCTGCAGGTCGCCGAGCAGATGAGCGACTATCTGCTCAAGGGCGCGATCACCAACGCCGTGAACTTCCCCTCGATCTCGGCCGAGGAAGCGCCCCGGATCAAGCCCTTCGTGGCGCTGGCCGAAAAGCTCGGCTCCTTCCTGGGCCAGCTCACCGAGGCCCCGGTCAAGGGCATCCGCATCGAATATGAGGGCGCGGTCGCGAGCCTGAACCTGAAGGCGATCTCGGCCGCCGCGATCACCGGCGTTCTGCGGCCCTTCCTGCCGGAGATCAACATGGTCAATGCGGCCATGGTTGCCAAGGAGAAGGGCATCGTCGTCGAGGAAATGACCCGCGAGGTCGCCGGCAATCTCGAAAGCGTCATCCGCATCGTGGTGGATGCCGAGGACATGCCGCGCCATGCGGCCGGCACGGTGTTCCAGGACGGCAAGCCGCGCATCGTCGAGATCCGCGACATCCAGGTCGATGCCGAATTCGCCCCGCACATGCTCTATGTCCGCAACGAAGACAAGCCGGGCTTCATTGGCCAGTTCGGCTCGCTGCTCGGCGAGGCCGGGGTCAATGTCGCGACCTTCGCGCTCGGCCGCGACAAGCCCGGCGGCGACGCGATCTGCTATGTTGCGCTCGACGAGGCGATCACGGACGAACTCCTCGACAAGATCCACGAGATCCCGATGGTCAAGCGGGCGAGAAGGCTACGGTTCTGAGGGCGGTGAGTTTCGCTGCGCTGCGTGCTATGGTCTCGCGCCGAAAGGAGCGGACCATGCGGATCGTGAAGTTCGAGGTTTTTCGCGACGACGACGCCGGCGTCTGGTGGGCCAGTTCGACCACCGATGCCGGGATCGTCACCGAGGCCGACACCATTGAAGCCCTGCGCGAGCGCCTGAAACTGCTCGTGCCCGATTTCCTCGAGACCGAAGAAGAGCTTCGGATCGATATGGAAGTCCACGTATCGGACATCGTCCAGGCCGCGTGATGGTCGAAATCGGCCCGCGCTTGAAGAAGATCCTGCGTAGTGCCGGTTACGAATATTATAGGCCCGCCAAGGGCGACCATGAGATATGGCGCCATCCGGACACCAAAATCCAGGTGTCCGTCGACGCTGGGACCAAGTCCCGCCATACGGCCAATCAGATACTGAAAGACGCAGGCCTCCCCAAGGCCTTTTGATCTGCACTCGTGCCGCGATCATCCTTTCCCGATGCCGCCCTCGCGCACACCGCAATCAGCCCAGCCCCGCGCTAGACCCGCTTGGCCAGCCGCTCGGCGATGAAGATGCCGCCGAGCACCAGCAGCAGCGCGACGCCGTGAAAGAGCGCCAGCTGCTCGCCGAGGATCAGCACGGCCAGGATCGGCGCAAACACCGGCACGAGATTGACGAAGACGCCGGCGCGGCCCGGCCCGATCAGCTCGACGGCCCGCATGAAGAACAGCTGCGAGAGGATCGAGGGGCCGATCGCGACATAAAGCAGGATCAGCCAGCCTTGGGGCGCCTTGACCACGAAATTCCCCTGCGCGACCTCGATCGCCAGCAGCGGCAGCGAGACCAGGCAGGCCACCATCGCCAGCGCGCAGAAGAACACGAGGCCCGGCACCGCCGGCCGCGAGCGGATGCCGACCGTGTAGCCCGCATAGAAGGTGCAGGCGATGATCATGAACAGATCGCCCGGCGCGAAGGCGAACTGGCGCAGCACCGCCCATTCGCCGCGGCTCGCCACGACGCCGACGCCCAGCAGCGTCACCAGCACGCCCAGCGCCTGCACCGGGCCGATCGGCGTGCGATAGGCGATGAAGGCACCGACCAGCACGAAGACCGGGATCGAGCCCTGCAGAATGCCGATATTGATCGCGGTCGTCGAATAGGCGGCCAGATACATCAGCGCGTTGAAGGCGGTGAAGCCGACCGTGCCCATGACGACCACGAAGCGCCAGCGCGCCTTCAGCGCCGGCCAGTGCGCGCGGATCTGGTGGCGCAGCAGCACCGGCATCACCGCGCAGACCACGACCCAGCGCAGCGAGGTCAGCGCCATCGGCGAGATGCCATCGACCGCCAGCCGCCCGGCGACCGCGTTGCCGCCCCACATCAGCGTCGTCAGGGTCAGCAGCAGATAGGCATTGCCCCAGAGGCGATGCGGCAGGGTCGGGGTCGCGGGCAAGAGCTCAACCTGGCTGAATTTGGGACCCTGCAATAGCCTTGCGTGCGCTTCCCGTCATGTGGGATGAGGCGCACGGTTGCCCGGCGCCCCGCGCATCCCCTGCAGCCCATCACCTCCGGCCCGCCTCCCATGCTCGATGTCGCAAAACGCCCGCTTCGCCTGCTTTTCGTCGATGGCAACACCCGCGCGCAGCGCGAGGCTCATGCCGCCGGCTATGGCGGCCTGCAGCCGGCGCAGGCCTATGCCGCCGAGGTGGCGGCGCTCGAGCCAGATGCCATCAGCGACATCTGCCTGCCGGCCGATAAAGGTGCGAATCTGCCCGACGGTGCCGGCCTGCAATCCTATGACGGCATCGTGCTGACCGGCTCGGCCCTGCACATCTACCAGCTCGAGCCGGCGGTGACCCGGCAGATCGAGCTGATGCGAGCGATCTATGCCAGCGGCACGCCTTGCTTCGGCTCGTGCTGGGGCATCCAGATGGGCGCTGTCGCCGCCGGCGGCACGGTGACGGCCAACCCCAAGGGCCGCGAGGTCGGGTTCGCCCGCAAGATCACCATCAACGAAGCCGGCCGGTCCCACCCGCTTCTGGATGGCCGGCCGACCGCCTTCGACGCGCCGGCGATCCATCTCGACACTGTCGTCCAGCCGCCGCACGGCACCACGATTCTGGCCTCGAACCCCTACAGCCAGGTCCAGGCCGCCGAAATCCGCCATGACGGCGGCACCTTTTGGGGCGTCCAGTATCATCCCGAATTCCCGCTGCGCCAGGTCGCCGCGATCCTCGGCCGCATGGTGCCGATCCTGATCGAGGAAGGCTTTCGCGCGGACGAGGCCGCCGCCCATGGCTGGCTCGCCGATCTGCGCGCGCTCGATGCGGACCGCGCCCGCCGCGACCTTGCCTGGGCGCATGGTCTCGACGCCGAGGTACTGGACGACCGACGCCGCGTCACCGAGCTGCGGAATTTCTTGCAGCACCGCGTCAAGCCGCGGGCGAGCGCACGCGGGCGGGCCTGACATCGGCGCCGCGCCAGGCGACATTCGCAGCCTCACGCGGCCCGTGACGTAAAGACCGTATCGGGGAGGAATCGCTCGGGACGACGTCGCTGTCGACGCACGTCTTTCGAAGCATGGATTTCATCAAAACTGAGCCAAATCAGTCAGGCTTAATCGTATTTTAAACGTCTGGGGCTGAAGTCGGGTCGAGCCGTGACGTAACGTGATGTTTTCGAACCCATAGAACGTTGCGGCAGCTGCGCTGATTACCTGTTGTCATCCCGCCGGCGCGGGCATTGCGCCGCATCATGGGGCCCGAAGTCATTGAAATCCATCCGCATCAAAATCCTCGCGATCATTGGGATCGTCTCGCTCGGCGCCGTCATATCGTCCGGATTGGGGCTTTGGGCATTGTCGCACTCGAACAATCTCAGCCAGCGTGCTGCCGTTCTCGGGAACGTCACGCACGATACGGATCTCATCAACGGCCATGTCCTGGGCGTGGTGATGGATGCGCGCGGCATCTACATGTCGAAGGACGCCGCCGCCGCCGAGCCGTTCGCCAAGGGCATGGAGGCGCGCTTCCCGCAATTGCGCCAGCTCGCCGCCGATCTGACCCGGATCGCGCCGGACGCCCAGCGAGAACAGACGCAAGCGATCGAGAAGGCCATTGCGGATTTCATCACCTACCGCTCCGAGACGATCCGCCTCGGCCGGGAAGTCTCGATTGCCGCGGCAAACGCTCAGGGCAACAATGATGCCAACCGCGCCAACCGCAGCGCACTCAACGCCTTGCTCGTCGCTTTCTCCAAGGCAAACCTCGATGCCTCCAATATCTTAGAGAACGACGCCGCGCGCTTTACCGAGATGGCGAAGGTCGGCCTGCCGATCACGCTGGGGGTGATGCTGCTCGGGTCGATGCTGATCGCGTTGATCTTCGCTCAGCGTTCGCTGACAAGGCCGATCCTGGATCTCAGCGGCGTCATGGACGCCATCACCAAGGGCGAACTCTCAGTGTCCGTGCCGCATCTCGACCGCAAGGACGAGATCGGGACCATGGCAAAGGCCGTGTCTGTTCTGCGTGAAAGCAGCGAGCAGGTCGCGATGCTTCAGGAGCAGGAGCGCAAATCCGCAGCGGCGCGTCTCGCCCGGGCGCAATCGATGGAAGCCGTCGTTTCCGATGTCGGCGAGGTCGTCGCAGCCGCCGCCGCAGGCGACTTTTCGGCACGTCTCCAGATCGACCATGCCGACGAGCAGATGCAGAAGCTTGTCTCGGGAATCAACGAGATCAACGCGGTCGTCGACGGCGCCACCACCGAATTCGCCACCACGCTGCAGGCCATCGCCGCCGGCGACCTGACACAACCGGTCGTGAAGGCCTATCACGGCCGCTTCGCCGATCTCAAGAACGCCATCAACGACACCGTCGAACGCCTCTCCTCGACCGTGCGCACGATCCAGGTGACCTCCGCCGACGTCGGGCTGGCTGCCCGCGAGATCAACATGGGCGCCGACGATCTGTCCAAGCGCACAGAGGAGCAGGCCTCTTCGCTGGAAGAGACCGCGGCGACCACCGAGGAGCTCGCGGCGTCCGTAAAGGCGACCGCCCAGGCCTCGCGTCAGGCAGCCTCCGTCGCCACTGAGGCGATGCAGGCCGCGCAGTCGGGCGGGTCGATCGCCGGCCAGGCGGTCGACGCGATGTCGCGCATCGAGAGCGCCTCGCAGAAGATCTCCGATATCATCCGGGTCATCGACGACATCGCCTTCCAGACCAATCTTCTGGCGCTGAACGCGGCGGTGGAAGCCGCCCGCGCCGGCGATGCCGGCAAGGGCTTCGCGGTGGTTGCCTCCGAGGTCCGTACCCTGGCGCAGCGTTCGAGCGAAGCCGCCAAGGATATCTCCGCGCTGATCTCGTCCTCCAACACCGAGGTCGGCCAGGGCGTGAAGCTCGTGCGTCAGGCCGGCGACCAACTGAGCCTGATCCTCGCCGCGTCGGAAAAGGTCGCCGCCACCATCGCGGAGATTTCGGCGGCGTCTGGCGAACAGGCCAGCGGCATCGACGAAATGAGCCAGGCTGTCGCGCATCTCGACGAGATGACGCAGCAGAACGCGGCCTTGTCCGAGCAGAGCGCCGCCTCGGCCGCCTCGCTCTCGACCCGCATCGACCAGCTGAACGACCTCGTCGCGGCCTTCAAGACCGGGCCGGAGGGCTCACCTGCCATCAGGCACGCCGCTCAGCCTGCGGCGGCCTCGGAACCCGCGCGGCTGCGCCAGCTTGCCGAAGCCGCCTTCGTGCAGACCAGGGCTCCTGTCGCGAGGGCTGCAGCCCCCGCACCGGCGCCGCGCGCACCGGCCAAGAAAGCGGCCAACAGCCGCGCCAGCGATTCCGGCTGGGCGGAGTTCTGATCCGCCAGACATGATGCCACGCAACCCAAGCGTGGCATCCCCATCACGACTCGCTTTGACAGGATGCTCGTCTCGCTCACCTGACCCCGGCCGTCACCGCATGGCCGGGGTCGAATGCTTTTAAGCTTGCGCTCTGCCAGAGATCGACCCGCAAGACTGTTTGTGCCCCCTCCCAGATCCAGGACCAGCCGCGCTCCCCGGGCTCGATCTCGACGCCGGACACAGCTGTTCGAGAGCGGTGCGACGCGGCGGCCCGCGGACCTTGACCAAATCTGACCGCAGCCAGGTCTTTCTGTCCTTGGTTGATGCTCCGTTAATCGTTTTGCTGTGAAAATACTGACCAGTTCCCTTGGATCGCTGTTGTGACGGTTTCGTCGCGGCAGTCTCCACACCCGCCATCATCGCTGACATGTCGCTGTCGCAGCATCGGAGCCCGAAATGCTCAAGAATATCTCCATTCGCAATTCGCTGATTGCGATCGTCATGGCGCTCACGGCCGCCTTGGTCGGTACGATCGCGATGGCGCTGCTGAGCATGAGTGCGATGAAACAGAACATGGCGGATCTGACGCAGCAGGTCATTCCCACCGTGCAGTTGAGCAATGACATCGAAGCGGAGATGTTGAGCCGCCATCTGCGGCTTAACATGCATGTCAACTCGATCGATGCGCCGGCGATGACGCAACTCGAAAATGAAATTCGCAGCGAGACAGCGACCATTGAGGGCAAGCGCCGCGAAATCGGAGCCAAGCTCGTCCGCGAGCAGAGCCGCGAGGCGTTGAGGCGGTATGAGGGCATCGTTCCGGGCTATGCTGCGGCCTTGGAGCGAGTCCTTGATTCGTCGCGCAAGGGCGACAAATCGGCAGCAGCAGCGCAACTGCGCGAGATGCGTCCGACCCTGGCCGCCATGACGCAGGCGGTCGCAGATCTTGGAACCAGCATTGCCGGCCGTGGCACGATCGTGACGGCGGAAGCTGAGACGACCTATCAGTCCAGCCTTATGCTCTTGAGTGGATTGGCCATCATCTCGGCCATCATCTGCGTGGGCGCCATCATGATCGTCATCAAACGCGTCGCGAGCCCGATCGTGGCCACGACCCACGCGATGAACGCTCTGGCTGGCGGCAATCTGGAAACCACGATCCACCATGCCGACCGCCAGGACGAGATCGGCATGATGGCCAAGGCGCTCGAAGTGTTCCGGGAAAGCCTCGTCAAGGTCCGCGCGCTCGAGCAGCAGGAGCGTGCCGCAGCCGAACGCCGGCTGCGGGCGGCCGAAAGCATGGCGCTGGTCGTCTCCGATGTCGGCGAGGTTGTCGCCGCCGCTGCGGCCGGCGATTTCTCGGCACGGCTCCAGATCGACCAGGCCGATGAACAGATGCAGAAGCTCGTCGCCGGCATCAACGAGATCAACGCCGTGGTCGATGCCGCGACCACCGAATTCGCCTCGGCCCTGTCGGCCGTCGCGGGCGGCGACCTGACGACACGGGTCGATTCCCACTATCGCGGCAAGTTCGCCGAGCTGAAAGGCGCGATCAACGATACCGTCGATCGCCTGTCCTCGACGGTTCGCACCATCCAGGTGACCTCCGCCGACGTCGGCCTGGCGGCCCGCGA
>NZ_LJHQ01000029.1 GCF_001295925.1 Allobosea sp. AAP35
TCGCGGGCCGCCAGGCCGACGTCGGCGGAGGTCACCTGGATGGTGCGAACGGTCGAGGAGAGACGATCGACTGTGTCGTTGATCGCGCCCTTGAGCTCGGCGAACTTGCCGCGATAGGCGGCATCGACCCGCACGGTGAGATCCCCGCCGGCCACTGCCGACAGCGCCTTGGCGAACTCGCTCGTCGCCGAATCGACGACCGCGTTGATCTCGTTGATGCCGGCGACGAGCTTCTGCATCTGCTCGTCGGCCTGGTCGATCTGGAGACGTGCCGAGAAATCGCCGGCCGCAGCGGCAGCGACGACCTCGCCGACATCCGAGACGACCGCCTCCATCGACTGCGCCCGGGCCAGGCGGGCGGCCGCGGCAGCCTGCTCTTGCTGCTCGAGCACCCGGATGCGCTGGATATTGGTCTGGAAATCGCCGAGCGCATGGCTGATCGCATCGATCTCGACCATGCCGACCTTGGCTGGGATCTTCGCATCCTCCGCGCCCGACAGCATCAGATCGACGGAGTGGGCGAGCTGGCCAAGCGGTTTGACCACGCCGCGATGGAACAGCATCACGATGACGATCACGACGCCGGTGACGACGAGAATGGCGACGAGCGACAAGGCGAGCTGCCAACCGGCCCATGTCAGACCTGTGTCGATCTGGTTGCGGGCCTGTTCGAAGGCGGCATCGCGCATTTGCAGGATCGTCGCGAGCGATTTCTGGGTCCAGGCGCGCCAATCGGCGAGGCTCATGCCGGCCGGCTGGCCGTCGCGGGCCGCGACATACATCGCCCCGTAGGTCTTCGCTTCTTCGTCACGAAAACCGGTCTTGACGGTGGCCAGCGCAGTCTCGAGTTGCGGCGTCGCCTCCATGCGGGCAAGCGCCTGATCGACCAGCACCCAAAGCTGGTCGATCCGCCCGCTGAGGCGATCGACCTGGGACACCGCGGTCGGCGTCAGTTTTACGCCGCTGCCGACATATTGGGTGAAATGGACCGAGCGGCTGCCTGCGGCCTCGCGCAGCGTCGTGGCGAATTCGCCGAGCGAGACGGTGTTGCTGACCTCGGGATTGAGTTCGCCGATGCGCGAACCCAGATGCCGCTGCAGCGCCGATTGCTGATTGAGCAGCTCGAGCACGGTGCCGCTAAAGACCTGCGCTGCCTTGGGATCGCGCTGCGGCAGGGGTTTGGCTCCTTCCGCCAGGGCGAGCGTGCGGGCTTCGACCAGACGCTGCCCGATCTGCGCGACAGGTGCGGCAAGGTCCGGGCGTCGCGCGAAGACGGTATCGGCGAAGCTCTCCTGCATCTGTCTCACGCGGACATCCGTCTCGCGGGCGGCTGCGGTGGCTGCGGCCGCGATCTTGCCGTCCGGATCGGCGGCAAGGATCACCTGCGTGTTCGCCCCTCGCTCGATCGCGGCCCGCTCGATGACGCGGCTGACGGCCTCGGATGCGAGGACGAGGCCGCGGGTCTCACGCGCCGTCGAAAGGCTCTGCATCTGCTGATAGGCGACAAAGCCGCTGGCCAGGATCGCAGCCCCGCCGGCGGCGATGGTGCAGATCAGAAAATGCGTAACGCGCATGATGGTGGGCCCCCGCCGCTCGATCCCGCACCCGGCGCAGCCGCGACGGTGCGGAAGGCAGAATGATGCAGGAGCTTCTGCAGGAAGCCATAACCAACCGGGCGTTAATGCGACCTTTCGAAAAAGCGCCTATCGCGCCATGGATCAGAGGTTGAAGACCCTATGGGGCACGAATTCGCCCTGTTCGATGATGCCGGTCGCGATCAGAACCTCGCCTGAGGTGGCATAGACGGCCTGGCCTTCGACAGGGGCGTCGCGCCCGCGCAGCAGCACGCTTTGGCCGCGCTTCAGCCGCATCGCCGCATCGCGATGGACGACCAACTCCGGGATCAGGGCGAGCGCGGCCTTGACCGGCAGCAGCGCTCCCGTAGCACTGTCGAGACCCTCCCGCAGTGTCTCGACACTGGCCGACTCGGCGATGCTGAACGGTCCGACGCGCGTGCGCCGCAGATGGGCGACATGGCCCAGGCAGCCGAGCGCCAGGCCGAGATCGCGCGCGATCGCCCGGACATAGGTGCCCTTGCCGCATTCGGCCTCGAAGGTGGTGGTGGCGCCATCATGCGAGACGATGCGCAGCGCATCGATCTCGACCGGCCGCGCCTCCAGCACGACCTCCTCGCCCTCGCGGGCGAGATCATAGGCACGCTCGCCGGCGATCTTGATGGCCGAGAATTGCGGCGGCACCTGGCTGATCGTGCCGGTGAATCGCGGCAGCAGAGCCGCGATGGCGGCCTCGTCGGGACGCGCCTCCGAGGTCGCGATCACCTTGCCCTCGGTGTCGTCGGTATTGGTCTGGCTGCCCCATGACACGGTGAATTGGTAGGCCTTGCGGCCGTCCATCACGAAGGGGACGGTCTTGGTCGCTTCGCCGAGCGCGATCGGCAACAGACCTGAGGCGAGAGGGTCGAGCGTACCGGCATGGCCGGCCTTCTTGGCGGAAAAGGCGCGCTTGACCACGGCAACCGCATGGGTCGAGGTCATGCCGATCGGCTTGTCGAGCACGATCCAGCCATGCACGTCGCGCTTCTTGGGCCGAGGTGCGAAGCTGCGGCCTTCCTCCTGATCGGGGATGGCGGTCTCCTGCGGAGCTGCGACGTCACTCATCGTCGAATCCCTTGGAATCCGGCAGCTTGGCGGCCTGATCCTGGCCATCGACAGACGGCTCGTGCTGGTCGATCCGCAGCGGCTGCTTCAGGATGTCCTGCCGCACCTTGTCGGAGTAGAGGATCGCATCGACGCGCTCGGCCTCGGCGAAGCTCTCATCCTGCAGGAAGCGGATATCGGGCGCGAATTTCAGGTTCACGCGATGGGCGATCTCGCCGCGGATGTATTTCTTGTGCGTGTTCAGCGCTTTCAGCACGGGCGCGACATCGCCGCCGCCGAGCGGCATCACATAGCAGGTCGCGAGCTTGAGATCGGTCGAGAGGCGCACCTCAGGGACGGTGATGACATGCTTGGCCAGCACCTCGTCATGGATATCGCCGCGCGCGAGGAGATCGGCCAGTGCATGGCGGATGAGCTCGCCGATGCGCAGCTGGCGCTGGTTGGGACCGGAGGGTTTTGCGGGTTTTGCCATGGTTCTCGTTCTCCGGGATCGGACCGGATGACGGTCGAAAAAAGCATCATGGCCGGGCAAGCCCGGCCATGATCAGCCTGGGTCGAAGCGGACGCCTTACAGCGTGCGCTTGATCTCCTCGACGCGGTAGCACTCGATGACGTCGCCGGCGCGCATGTCCTGGTAGTTCTCGAAGGACATACCGCACTCCTGGCCCGCCACGACTTCCTTGGCGTCGTCCTTGAAGCGCTTGAGCTGGGCGAGCTTGCCCTCATGGACCACGACATTGTCGCGGATCAGGCGGACATTGGCGCCACGCTCGATCGTGCCGTCGGTGACGCGGCAGCCGGCGATCTTGCCGACCTTCGAGACCGCGAAGATCTCGAGGATCTGCGCGTTGCCGAGCATGGTTTCGCGCAAGGTCGGGGCCAGCAGACCCGACATCGCCGCCTTCACATCGTCCACGAGGTTGTAGATGATGTTGTAGTAGCGGATTTCGACGCCGGCCCGTTCGGCCGCCTCGCGCGCTTCCTTATGCGCTCGCACGTTGAAGCCGATCACCGCCGCGCCCGAAGCCTGGGCCAGCGTGATGTCGGATTCGGTGATGCCGCCGACGCCCGACTGCAGCACGCGGGCGCGCACCTCGTCATTGCCGACCTTCTCGAGCGTCCCGACGATGGCCTCGACCGAACCCTGCACGTCGCCCTTGATGACGAGCGGGAATTCCTTGCGGCCGGCGCCTTCCTTCAGGTCGCGCATCATGTCGGCGAGCGAGCGTCCCGCCGTCGATCCGCCGCCGCGTGCCGCGATGCGGTCACGCTTCTGGCGCTCGCGGTAATCGGTGATCTCGCGGGCACGGGCCTCGGATTCGACCACCGCGACGCGGTCGCCGGCCTCAGGCGTGCCGTTGAAGCCGAGAACCTCGACCGGAAGCGAAGGCGGAGCCTCCTTGATATGGGCGCCGGTATCGCCGATCAGGGCGCGCACGCGGCCCCATTCGGAACCCGCCACGACGATGTCGCCGGTGCGCAGCGTGCCGCGCTGGACGAGAACCGTCGCGACCGGGCCGCGGCCGCGATCGAGCTTGGCTTCGATCACGGTGCCCTCGGCCGGACGGTCCGGATTGGCCTTGAGGTCGAGCAGTTCGGCCTGCAGGGCGATCGCCTCGAGCAGCTTGTCGAGATTCTTGCCGGTCTTGGCCGAAACCTCGATTTCGAGCGTCTCGCCGCCGAGCGTCTCGACCTGGATCTCGTATTGCAGCAGCTCGGCGCGAACCCGTTCAGGCGAGGCGTCGGTCTTGTCGATCTTGTTGATCGCCACGATCAGCGGCACGCCGGCCGCCTTGGCGTGATTGATCGCCTCGATCGTCTGCGGCATGACGCCGTCATCGGCCGCCACGACCAGAACGACCACGTCCGTCACCTTGGCGCCGCGGGCGCGCATCGCTGTAAACGCGGCGTGGCCGGGTGTGTCGATGAAGGTGACCTTGGCACCCGACGGCGTCATCACCTGATAGGCGCCGATATGCTGGGTGATGCCGCCGGCCTCGCCGGTGACGACATGGGTCTGGCGGATCGCGTCGAGCAGCGAGGTCTTGCCGTGGTCGACATGGCCCATGATGGTGACGACGGCCGGCCGTGTGACCTGGGATTCGTCGGTATCAAGCGTGTCGAACAGCCCGCCCTCGACGTCGGAATCGGCGACACGCTTGACCGTGTGGCCCATTTCCTCGGCCACGAGTTGGGCGGTGTCGGCGTCGATCACGTCCGTGATCTTGTGCATCGCGCCCTGCTTCATCAGCAGGCGGATGACGTCGACGCCCCGCTCCGTCATGCGGTTGGCGAGTTCCTGGATGGTGATCGTCTCGGGGACGATCACCTCGCGCATCACGCGCTCCTTGGCGACATCCGAGGCGCGGTGCCCGGTCATGCGCTGGACGCGACGACGGAAGGCCGCGACCGAACGCGTGCGCTCGTCATCACCGCCGGTGGCGGTCGACAGCGTCAGGCGGCCGCGAACCTTTTCGCCGACCTTGGGAGTCTTGGGCGCGGGCACGGGGGCTCCGCGCGGCGGACCGCCGGCAAAGCCGCCGGGGCGGCGGAAGGCGGGACGGGCCTCGCCGTCGTCGGGGCGGCTGCGCGGGGTGGCGCTGGAGGGAGCCTGGCGCGTCGGCCGGATGACAGCGGGCTCGGCGGGAGCGGTCGTATCGACCGGACGCGGCGGACGCGGGGTCTCGAGGCGCGGCGGACGCGAGTCGAGCCGCGGCGGCCGGGCGCCGATGTCGCGCATCGGGGTCCGGGGCGCGAAATCGGGACGCGGACCGGACGGGGCGGGGCGGGGCGCCTGGGCAGCCGCAGCCGGGATCGGGGCAGTGCCGCCGTCGGTCTGCGAAGGCGCAGCGGGGGTAAATTCACGCGGGGGCTGCGGCGGACGGGGAGCCTGCGGCTCATCCATGCGCTGGCGTGCGGCGCTTTCGGCGCGACGCTTGCGGTCTTCCTCCTGGCGGCGACGCTCCTCCTCCTCGCGCTGGCGGGCGAGAGCGGATTCTCGCTCCTGCTTTTCGCGCTCGGCGGCGAGCGCGCGCGCCCGGGCTTCTTCCTCAGCTATACGACGGGCTTCCGCCTCACGGCCGCGCGAATCCGACAGGGCGCGCTGACGCGCATCCTTCTCGTCCTCGGACAGGGTCCGCAGCAGCATGCCGGACGAAGGGCGCGACGGCGGCGTCGGCGCGGGCGGCACCGTGCGCGGAGCCGATTGCTGGACCTGCGGCTGCGGCGCACGGACGGGAGCCTGCTCCTTGACCTCGGAGCCGGCGACGCGCCGCTTGACCTCGACGACGACCTGCTTGGAGCGCCCATGCGAGAAGCTCTGCCGGACAGTGCTCTGTTCGACAGGACGCTTGATCGTCAGGGTCTTCGGGGGGCCGACGGTCAAAGTCTTGTCGCCCGGGGTCTTGGTATCACTCATTCTGTGCTCGGTCCTGCCGCTTTCGGTCCAGCCGGTTCGGTCGTTCGGTGGTCTACGGAATCGTCGTCTACGGAGCCGGGATGGATCGGCTCCTCCGGATGGCTTGCACCGGCATCACCCGTCCGGTAGCGGACGAGCCGACGCCAGCGGGAGAGGAAACCCTCGGCCGCCGGTCCCGGAGCAAGCGCCGCATGTATCACATGTGAGCGCCCCAACGCCAATTCCAAATCTTCGCCCGCGAAAATTGCCACGACCGGCACTTTACGGGGCTTCAAACCGGCGTCTTCGCGGGCCAATTCGGCCCGGCGCAGGGCCTGTCCGATCTTGCGGCGTCCGTCCTCGGCACCGTCGCTGGCCTCGATCACCGCCGCGCAACGGCCGGAACCGATCACCGCCTCAACCTTGGCGAAACCGGCCTGGACCAGCCCCGCCTTGTTCGACATGGCCAGCGCCTGGAGCGTGTCCCTCACCATCAACGCGTCGATCATCGCAACCAAATCGGGCGGGACGACGACCTTGGTCTTGAGCGAACGCTCGAAGGCCCGTCGCTTGACGGCTTCCGCCACGGTGGCGGCGCTCAGGCTCGCCCAGACGCCGCGTCCGGGCAATTTGCGCCGCAGATCGGGAACGAGCATGTCGTCGGGCCCGACGACGAAGCGGATCAGGTCGTCAGGGGCCTTGACCACCCGTGTGACGACGCAGCTCCGCTCCGGCCCGTCTTTGCGGTCCTGGCGCGTTTCGCGCGCGCCGCGCCCCGCGGCCGCTTTCATCGCCAGCGCTCGGCTCAGGCTTCTGCCGTCTCGTCGGCGGCGGGAGCATCCGCAGCCTCGACCTCGGCCTCGATTTCGGGCTCCTCGACCGGAGCCTCGATCCAGCCGGCCTGAACGCGGGCCGCCATCACGATCGCCTCCGCATCCTGCCGCGACAGGTCGAAGCCGTCGAGATAGCCGGAATGGCGGGTGGTCTCGCCATCCTTGCGCTCGGTCCAGCCGACGAGATCGTCGGTGGCGCAGCCGGCGAGATCATCGACGCTCTTCACCTCGTTTTCGCCCAGCGCCACCATCATCGCGGTGGTGATGCCGGCGACCTCGCGCAGGCCGTCCTCGACGCCGAGCGCGCGGCGCTTCTCGTCGAACTCGGCCTCGACGGTGGCAAGATATTCCTGCGCGCGCGATTGGATCTCGGCACCCGTGTCCTCGTCGAAGCCCTCGATCGAGGCGAGCTCGGAGGGATCGACATAGGCGACCTCCTCGACCGTGCGGAAACCTTCCGAGGCGAGCAGCTGGCCGACCGTCTCGTCGACGTTCAGCGCGTTCATGAAGATCTCGGTGCGGTTCAGGAACTCCTTCTGGCGGCGCTCCGATTCCTCGGCCTCCGTCAGGATGTCGATGTCCCAGCCGGTGAGCTGCGAGGCCAGGCGAACGTTCTGACCGCGGCGGCCGATGGCGAGCGAAAGCTGCTCGTCAGGCACCACGACCTCGATCTTGTCGGCCTCTTCGTCGAGCACGACCTTGGCGACTTCCGCCGGTTGCAGCGCATTGACGACGAAGGTCGCGATATCGGGCGACCAGGGAATGATGTCGATCTTCTCGCCCTGCAGCTCGCCGACCACGGCCTGCACGCGCGAGCCGCGCATGCCGACGCAGGCGCCGACCGGGTCGATCGAGGAATCGCGGGAGATCACGGCGATCTTGGCGCGCGAGCCGGGGTCGCGGGCGACCGCCTTCACCTCGACGATGCCGTCATAGATCTCGGGCACTTCCTGGCCGAAGAGCTTGGCCATGAACTGCGGATGCGTGCGCGACAGGAAGATCTGCGGGCCGCGCGGCTCGCGGCGCACATCATAGACATAGGCGCGGGCCCGGTCGCCGACCTTGAAGGTTTCGCGCGGGATCATCTCGTCGCGGCGGATGATTGCCTCGCCACGGCCGAGATCGACGAAGACATTGCCGTATTCGACGCGCTTGACCGCGCCGTTGACGATCTCGCCGATGCGATCCTTGTACTCGTCATACTGGCGGTCGCGTTCGGCCTCGCGCACCTTCTGCACGATGACCTGCTTGGCCGACTGCGCGGCGATGCGGCCGAAATCGAAGGGCGGCAGCGGATCGGCGATGACGTCGCCGACCTGGGCGGCCGGGTTGTGGCGCTTGGCCTCGTCGACCGTAATCTCGGTGGCGCCGTTCTCGACCAGTTCGACGACCTGGAGATGGCGGGCCAGCCGCAGCTCGCCGGTCTTGGTGTTGATCTCGGCATGGACATCCGTCTCGGCGCCGTAGCGCGAGCGGGCGGCCTTGGCGATCGCGTCCTGCATCGCATCGACGACGATCTGCCGGTCGATGGATTTCTCGCGGGCGACCGCATCGGCGATCTGCAGCAATTCGAGCCTGTTGGCGCTGACGACCATGACGCTCACTCCTCTTCCGGGTTTGTGTCTTGCGGAGCAGGTCCGCTCTTGTTCTTCGACGCCGGCGCCTTGTCGGGGCGCGGGCCGAGCGATTTCTTGCGGCCCTTGGGCGGGGCGGCGATCTCTTCGGCTGTGGGCATTTCGGGCGGGAGCCCGGCCTTGCCACGGCGCAGCGATTCGGTGACGAGCGCGTCCGTCAGCACCAGCCGGGCATCGCCGATCAGTGCCATCGGGATCGCGACGTCGCGCTCCTCATCGGATTTCGCATCGTCGCGCGAGAGCAGGGCGTTGCCGCCCTCGACGCCACGCAGGATGCCGCGGAAACGCTTGCGTCCGAGGACGACGGTGTCGGTATCGATCTTGGCGAGATGCCCGGCCCAGCGCTCGAAATCGCCCGCCCGCACCAGGGGGCGATCGATGCCCGGCGAGGAGACCTCGAGATGATAGGCGACCTGGATCGGATCGTCGACGTCGAGCGCCGGCGAGACGGCCTGGCTAACGGCCTCGCAACCTTCGACATTCATCGTGCCGTCGGGCTTTTCGGCCATGATCTGAACGGTGCAGCCGTTCTGGCCGCTGACGCGCACCCGCACCAGTCGGTAGCCGAGATCGACGATCGCGGGCTCGATGATCGCCGCCACGCGCGCCGCGACGCCGCTCTCCACGACGATGCGCGGGTCGTTGTCGTGATCGATCGGTGTCGGCTCGTTCATGCCCGATTGTCCGCCTGTCGGCCGGATCGGATCCGGCCCTTGAAGGATTGGCGCATGGCGCCGCCCTGGACATCCCGCTCGGGGCAGCCGCGTATCGGCGTCATGCTGGGCCCCGGCAGGTTGCGGCCAACAAAAAAGAGCGGGCCTTCCGGCCCGCTCTTGATCATCGGCTGATACCGAAACCAGAGCTGTTGTCTGCTATTTAGTCCGCATCGGCGGCGCATGCAAGCTCAGCGCGGCCAAGGACAGCCCCGGGTCTTTCGCGAGAACGCTAACCGGCTGGTCATCCTTATGCGTCATGATGACGTGCTGCGCGTTGTTTGGGGATTGGGTATGAGTTCTGTCAGTACGCTGTTGCGCGATCTCGAGACGACGATGGAGCGCGGGTCCAGCAGTGACCGCACGCAGATCCTGTCACGCCTCACCGACCTTTTCCTGAGCACGGCCGCCGTCATGGACGATGACCAGGTCGGCATTTTCGATGTCGTGATCGGCCGGCTGGCCCGGGCGATCGAAGTCAGGGCCCGCATCGAGCTTTCCGAGCGCCTGGCTCCGGTTCCCAACGCGCCCGCCGGCCTCGTGCGCCAGCTCGCGCTCGACGACATCGCCGTGGCCAGGCCTGTCCTGATCGCCTCGGCGCGCCTGACCGGCCAGGACCTCGTCGCGATCGCGGCGGCGAAGGGACGCGATCACATGCTCGCCATCACCGAGCGTTCGGATCTCGGCGAGCCGGTCACCGACTTCCTGATCCTGCGCGGTGGCCGGGTCGTAACCCATGCGATCGCAGCCAACCACACGGCGCGTTTCTCCCAGCATGGCATGGGCGTTCTCGTGATGCGGGCGTCCCAGGACGATGCGCTGCAATCGGCGCTGAGTGGAAGGCGCGACATTCCAGCCGAACTGGCAGACCAGCTCATGGCCGCCGCGAAAAACTCCGCCCGCCGCCGCCTCACGGCAAGTCTGGAGCCAGGCCTCGCTGGGGCGGTCGATCGCGCTGTCGAGCGCGGTGCGCTGGCGGTCGCGGCCGAGACACAGATCGAAGGCAATCTCGGCACCGTCAACGAGGCCCTGGTCGAGATCAACCGGCTCAACGACGCCGGTGAGCTCGACGAGGCCGCGGTCGCGCGCTTCGCCTCGGCCGGCACGAGCGAACACGCCATCTGCGCCGTCGCGGTGCTGGCCCAGCTCGGGCTGCCAGCCACGGAGCAGATCGTGCTGGGTGCGGATCGCGATGCGGTGCTGGTGGTGGCCCGTGGCCTGGGTTGGTCGTGGGAGACCGCGGCTGCGCTGATCGGCCTGCGCAAGGATTTCGGCAAATCGGAGCCGGCAATCGAGCGCGCACGCCAGCATTTCCGCAACCTCGCCCAGCCGACCGCCCAGCGCGTGCTTGGCTTCCTCAGGATGCGCGACGCACAGCCGTGAGATAGCTTGGAACCCGTCCCGCGGCGACGGCCTTGGCCTCGTAGCGGGTTCGGATCCAGCCCGGATAGGGCTCGCGCCAGTCATCGGCGCATCCGTCAGTCCAGTCGAAATCGGGCGATGCCAACAGCCGGGCCAGGGTCCAGCCGATATAGTCGTCGATATCGCTGGCGAAGCGGAAGCGGCCGCCATGCCGCAGGGCGCGGGCGAAAAGCGCCAATGTCCGCTCCGAGACGAACCGGCGCTTGCGCTGGCGCCGCTTCGGCCAGGGATCGGGATAGAGCAGGTCGATCGCGTCGAGCGACCCTTCTGGCAGGCGCGGCAGCATCAGCGCCGCATCGCCATCCCAGATCCGGATATTGGTCAGGCCCTCGCGTTCGATCACGGCGAGGAACTTCGCCATGCCGTTGATGAAGGGCTCGACCCCGATGAAGCCGATCTGCGGGCTCTCGCGCATGCGATGCAGCAGATGCTCGCCGCCGCCGAATCCGATCTCCAGCCGCACGGCGTCCACCGGCTGCGGGAACAGGGCCGCGAGGTCGGGGATGTCCGCCTCGGGCAGCCGCAGCCTGGGCAGCACGGTGTCGATCATCGTGCTCTGGCCGTCGCGCAGGGCCTTGCCCTTGCGCCGGCCGAAGAAGGCGCGGTCGGGATCGTAGTCGTGTGTCATGCGGATCGTGCTCGATCTGACCATTTCGGAAAACGCGCGTCATTCCGGACAAGCCGCAAAACGGAGACCCGGAATCCATCGTAAGGCACTGTCGCGCTCTACAATGGATTCCGGGTCTCCGCTTCGCTGCGCCCGGAATGACGGCGCGGTTGTAGACCAGCCTGCCCAAAGAAAAAGGCCGGAGCGATCCGCCCCGGCCTCCTCAAACCATGCAATGGCGATGCTCAGGCGACGGCCTTCTTCAGCGCGTCGACCAGATCGGTCTTCTCCCAGGAGAAGCTGCCGTCGCGGCCGGCCTTGCGGCCGAAATGCCCATAGGCCGCCGACTTGGCGTAGATCGGCTTGTTGAGCTGCAGATGCGTGCGGATGCCGCGCGGCGTCAGGTCCATGACCTCGCCCAGAACCGTCTCGAGCTTGGCCTCATCGACCTTGCCGGTGCCGTGGAGATCGACATAGATCGACAACGGCTTGGCGACGCCGATGGCGTAGGAGAGCTGGATCGTGCAGCGCTCGGCGAGCTTGGCCGCGACGACGTTCTTGGCGAGATAGCGCGCCGCATAGGCTGCGGACCGGTCGACCTTGGTCGGGTCCTTGCCGGAGAACGCGCCGCCGCCATGGGGAGCCGCGCCACCATAGGTGTCGACGATGATCTTGCGGCCGGTCAGGCCGGCGTCGCCATCAGGGCCACCGATCACGAACTTTCCGGTCGGGTTGACGTGCCAGACGGTCTCCTTGGTGATCCAGCCCTCGGGCAGGGTCGCGCGGATATAGGGCTCGACGATCTTGCGCACGTCGGCCGAGGTCAGGCTCTCGTCGGTATGCTGGGTCGAGAGCACGATCTGGGTCACGCCGACGGGCTTGCCGTTCTCGTACTTGACCGTGACCTGGCTCTTGGCGTCGGGGCCGAGCTTGGCGGCGCCGCCTTCCTTGGCGTGGCGGGCCTTGGCCAGCACTTCGAGGATCTTGTGGGCGTAGTAGATCGGCGCCGGCATCAGCTCGGGGGTCTCGCGGCAGGCATAGCCGAACATGATGCCCTGGTCGCCGGCGCCTTCATCCTTGTTGCCCGAGGCGTCGACGCCCTGGGCGATGTCAGCCGACTGGGCGTGCAGCAGCACGTCGATCTTGCAGGTCTTCCAGTGGAAGCCGGCCTGCTCGTAGCCGATCGCGCGGATAGCCTTGCGCGCGGCCGACTTGACCTTGCTCTTCATCGCCTTCTCGTCGAGCGAGGTGCGAACCTCGCCTGCGATCACGACGCGGTTGGTCGTCGCCAGCGTCTCGCAGGCGACACGCACCTGCGCGGCGTCCATGCCAGATTTGGCGGCTTCCTTGAAGAACAGGTCCACGACCTCGTCCGAAATCCGGTCGCAGATCTTGTCAGGATGGCCTTCGCCGACGGATTCGCTGGTGAACAGGTAATTCTGGCGTGACACGGTCGGGCAGCCCTTGCGCAAGCATGAGACGGATGACCGGCTGTCCATGGGGGGCCGATCGACGAAAACGGCCATCCTCTTTGCAGCGGACGCGTTCGCCGTCAAGCACGCCAATCCGTTTGTCGGGTCCTTCGTTCGTTAGGGCGAACGAGCTAGCCGCGAAATCACGTGTCTGGCGTGTCTTCATCAGCCAGCGCCTCGACGAGGTCGATGATGCGGCGCCGGACCTTGATGCTCTTGATGCGCACGAAAGCCTTGGTCAGCTGCACGCCTTCGCTGCTCGACATGAAGTCGGAGACATAGGCGTTGGCGGCCGTATCGGAGAAGCCGCCGCTTGGCATGTCGCCGGTCGGCGCGCCGTCGAAGAAGAACGAGACCGGCACGTCGAGCATCTTGGCGATCTGCTGAAGCCGGCTCGCGCTGATGCGGTTGGAGCCCTTTTCGTATTTCTGGACCTGCTGGAACGTCAGTCCGAGTGCGTCGCCGAGCTTCTCCTGGCTGACACCGGCGAGCATCCGGCGCATGCGGACGCGGCTGCCGACATGGCGGTCGATCGGATTGGGAACTTTCTTCAACATGGACGACAGCCTTGGCTCATCATGCCGCCTCGGATGCATTATCGCCCGAGGCGGCATAGTCAATTGGATTAAGATGGCGCGCCTTTCACAGTAGCCGCTCGCGGAACAAGTTCCAAATGGGATTAGTGGCGCGGCAGCAGTCGGCTGAGAAGCAAGAACCCTGCAAGCAGTGCGGCAAAGATCGCATCGCCCAGCCCGGCATAGAGCGTGACCGGGCCGGCTAGGGGCAGTCCGACGTCGAGCACGCCTTCCGTTCCCAGCGGCAGGCTCGCAATGACCCGGCCATAACCATCAACCACACCCGAGATGCCGGTGTTGGCGACGCGAACCAGGGGCAGCCCCTCCTCAACCGCGCGCAGCCGCGCCTGGGCGAAATGCTGGTAGGGCCCGCTGGTTTGGCCAAACCAGCCGTCATTGGTCAAATTGAGCATGAACCCCGCGCGCGGTCCCGGCGGGGCAACCTCGCTGGGAAAGATCACCTCATAGCAGATCAAGGCCGCCGCGGGCGGAAGACCGCGGATCGAAAGCGGCACCCGGCGCGTGCCCGCGGCGAAACCGCCCGGAACCGACACAAATTCCGACAGACCGAGGCTGCGGATCAGCGTCTCGAGGACCGGCGGCAGATACTCGCCGAACGGCACCAGATGCACCTTGTCATAGCTCGAGACGATCGTCCCCTCGTCGTCGACGACCTGGATGGCGTTGAAGATCGGCGGCCGGCTCTCGCCGGGAAGAACCTCGCCCGCGCGCGCCGCTCCCGTGATCAGCGTGGCGTTGGGCGGCAACAGGGTCGCAATCCGCGACAGCGCTTGCGGCGTGCGTCCGAGCAGGAAGGGGAAGGCTGATTCGGGCCAGATCAGATGGGTCACGGCCTGGACGCCCGGCGTCGTCGGGCTCGTCGCCCGGTCGCTCAGCGCCAGATATTGGTTCAGGATCGCCTCGCCATTGCGCGCGCTGAACTTGGCATCCTGCGGCAGGTTCGGCTGCATCAAGCGCAGCTGCACGCCGGCCACCAGCGGCGTGGGTCCAACCGGCACGCGCCAGAGCCCGAAGCCGATCAGGCCGGCCGTGACGATCAGCGCCACCACCGGCGCGCGCCAACGTCCGGCGCGGCTTTCGGATGTGCCGAGCGTCGCGGGCGCGGCGCCGATCGCGATGGCCAGCAGGGTCAGTCCATAAAGACCGATCACCGAAGCGATCTGCGCGATCTGCGGCTGCCCCGCGAGCATCATGCCATAGACGTTCCAGGGGAAGCCGGTCAGGACATGGCCGCGCAGCCATTCGCTGAGCGCCAGCATGATCGCCAGCATCAGGATGCGCCCGGCGCCGGCAGGCCAGACGAGCCGGGCGCAGCCGAAGGCCAGCGCCGGAAAAAAGGCGAGGAAGGCCGGCAGCGCAATGACGCCCAGCGGCATGGCCCAGGCGAATTTGTCGGCCTCGACCAGGAAGGCCGCCCCCAGCCACCACAGCCCGGCGAGGAAGAAGCCGAAACCCCACCACCAGCCGACGGCCGCGGCGGCCCGGAAGCGCGCGGCGGCGCTCGTGCCTAGCGCGCCATCGATCAGCCAGACGGCGATCGTCATTGGAAAGACGATCAGCGGCCAAAGGTCGAGCGGCGGCAGGGCAAGCGCACCGCTGGCTCCCGCGCCAAGCGCGATCAGCCGCCTGCGCCAGCCCCAGGCGAGGATGACGCCGTCGGCCAGCCGGGAGATGCTCATCAGCCCGGCTCCGGCGCGAGGCCGTTCTCGGATAGGCGTTGCTGGATGCTCAGACGCTTCACGCGCCGCTGGTCGGCCTCGATGATCTCGAAGATCAGTCCCTCGGGACCCTCGATGATTTCGCCCTGCGCGGGCACATGGCCGGCGAGCGTGACGATCAGGCCACCCAGCGTATCGACCTCTTCGGCGATCGGGGTTTGCGAGAGGTCGATCCCTGTCGCCTCCCGCAACTCATCGAGCGTGGCCCTCGCATCGGCCGTGAAGCGACCTTCGCCGGCGGGCGCGATCGTCGGCGCTTCCTCGAGATCATGCTCGTCCTCGATGTCGCCGACGACGATCTCGATCAGATCCTCGATCGTCACCAGCCCGTCCGTGCCGCCATACTCGTCGATCACCAGCGCGATATGGGTTCTCGTCGCCTGCATCCGCACCAGGAGATCGACCGCCGGCATCGAGGGCGGCACATACAGCACGGGGCGCAGGATCTTGGTCTCGGCCAGCGTCATTTTGAGATCGACGGCGGCGAGGTCATGGAATGCCGGCTCCGACAGGCCGGTGCTGGGTTCGGCCCTCGCCTGGCCGGCGATGAATTCGAGGAAGTCGCGGA
Source organism: Allobosea sp. AAP35 (assembly GCF_001295925.1). Taxonomy (GTDB): domain Bacteria; phylum Pseudomonadota; class Alphaproteobacteria; order Rhizobiales; family Beijerinckiaceae; genus Allobosea. Next base: position 15,639 of record NZ_LJHQ01000029.1, read on the forward strand.
TATGGACCATGCCGCGCGGGTCGTCGAGCGAGTCGTCGAAGATCGGCAGGCGCGAATGGCCCGCGGTCCGAAACAGCGCCAACAATTCGTCGAGCGTCGCATCGGCCGGGACGGCGATGATATCGGCGCGCGGGATCATGACGTCGCCGACGCGCCGCTCTCGCAGGCTGAGCACGTTGGACAACATCGCGCGTTCCTGCGCGCTGAGATCGGCGAGTTGCCCGCTGCCTTGCGCCAGAGCCTCGGTGATGTCCTCGCGGATCGTGCCGCCGCCGCGCAGGCCGAGCCTGTCGAGAAACTGGCTGAGCCAATGGGTGAGGCCGCGTCCGGCCTCGGTTTGTGTCTGTCGACTGTCGTCGCTCATGATCGTGGAAGTCGGTCCGGGGATGGGGCTGGAGGGGTAATTCGGGCGGTGGCCTGCGGGGGCGCGATCAGTTCGCCATCGGCATAAGGGTCGGCAATGCCGAGCCGGGCCAGCGCCGCGATCTCGAGGCTCTCCATGCGCTGTGCCTCGGCTTCGGTTTCATGGTCCTCGCCGAGCAGATGCAGCAGGCCGTGGATGACGAGATGGCTGAAATGGTCGCCCAGGCTCTTGTTTTCGTCCTGGGCTTCGCGCGCCACGGTCTCATAGGCGATGACGATATCGCCGAGGACCGGGCTTCGGGCGATCTGCTTTGCCGGCACGGCGGGGAAGGAGAGCACATTGGTCGCCTTGTCGAGCCCGCGCCAATCGCGGTTGACGATGCGGATACGCTTGTCGTCGGTCAGCAGCAGGCTGACTTCCGCCCCGTCAATCGGTTGCACAGGCGAAACGGCCAGCGCGGCTTGTGTCGCCCGGGACGCATGCAGGCGCAGGCTCGCAAGATCACCCAGCGCCCGCCACTGGCGCGACTGGGCTCTGAGCGCGATCTCCAAGGCCGGAGGTCTCTCGGGGCGCGGCGCGTGACGCCGCGCGGGAGGTCGGTCGGTCATCGCGGGCGCTCCCGCGACAGGGTGCGCTTCAGGCCCTCGGTGTCGCTCTCGATCGGCGCATCGGGCATGGGCATACGCATTCGCTCTTCACGTTCCTCGCGTTCGCGCCGGGCCGCACCCTCATAGGCCATGACGATCCGGCGCACGAGGTCGTGCCGCACGACGTCGCCCTCTTCGAACTTGGCATAGCCGACGCCCTCGACGCCCGACAAGAGCCTCACCGCCTCGATCAGCCCCGAGCGCTGGCCCGGCGGCAGATCGATCTGCGTCGGGTCGCCGGTGATGATCATGCGCGAGCCCTCGCCGAGGCGGGTGAGGAACATCTTCATCTGCACCGAGGTCGCATTCTGCGCCTCGTCGAGCAGGACGACGGCATTGGTCAGCGTCCGGCCGCGCATGAAGGCGAGCGGCGCGATCTCGATCATGCCGGTCTGGAGCGCGCGCTCGACATGGCGCGCCTCCATGAAGTCGTTGAGCGCATCGTAGATCGGCCGAAGATAGGGATCGACCTTTTCGCGCATGTCGCCGGGCAAAAAGCCCAGCCGCTCGCCGGCCTCCACCGCCGGCCGCGACAGCACCATGCGCTCGACCACGCCCTGCTCGATCAGCGAGACGGCATGTCCGACTGCCAGCCAGGTCTTGCCTGTGCCGGCCGGGCCTTCCGCGAGCACGAGTTCGTTGCGCTTGAGCTGGCGCAGATAGGCATCCTGCGCCGCGTTGCGTGCCTTGACCGGGCCGCGCTTGCGCGTCACGACCGCGTCGAACGAGGCCTTGCCCGCATCGGCCGTTGGGAAAAGCGAGCGCTGGACATTGCTTTCCTCGATCGCGCCATCGACTTCGCCCAGCGTGACCGAGGCGCCGGCCTTGGCGCGGGTATAGAGCGTCTTCAGCACGCGCCCGGCCTGCTCAGCGGTTTCGCGCGGCCCCTTGATCGTTGCGTGGTTGCCGTTCGGGCTGATCACGACGCCGAGCCTTCGCTCCAGATGCGCCAGGTTCTGGTCGTAATGGCCGAAGACGAGGCTCGCCAGCCGGTTGTCGTCGAAGGACAACAGGACCTCGGTCACGGGCAACCCGTCGCGCATCAGGCTTTCCACGCGGGCCGGCGCCATCTCGCGCCGCGTGCTCCGTTCCGGTCTCGGTGTCGTCGAGTCAGCCTGTGCCAAAAGCGTCATCTCCCTGGCGCCTGTTCCGGCCGGACAGGAGCGTGAGGCCGGGTCTTCGAAAAGGTAAAGAGAGAAAAGGTACCTGCGGTGATCGGGCCAGCGAATCCGCGCTATCAGCGGGCGCGACGGTGGCAGCCTGATGACAGCGCGCCCATGCGCCTGCGACCGGCCTGCATGGTGCGGCGCTCAAGCGGCGAGTTCCTTCGAGGGGGTCTGCGGCGCCGTCAGGGGGCCATCGCCACCGACGCTGTCCGGCACCTCGGCCTTGCGGCCGAAGAGCGAGTTGGAGCCGGCTCGCTCGATCACCACCTGCACCCGGTCGCCGATCTGATTCGCCTCCGTCTCGATCTGCACAGCCTGAAGGTAGGGCGTCTTTCCCGCAAGCTGTCCGGGATGGCGGCCGACGCGCTCCAGAAGCACCTCGACCGTGCGCCCGACCAAGGCGTGGTTGAAGGCCTGGCGATGATGCTCAATGCGCGCCTGCAGGCGCTGGAGTCGCTCATCCATAAGCGCTGCGGGAACCTGCGTGTGCAGATCGGCTGCGGGCGTGCCGGGACGCGGCGAGTATTTGAAGGAATAGCTCGAGGCGAAGCCGATCTCGTCGACGAGGCGGATCGTCTCCTCGAAATCGGCATCGCTCTCCCCGGGAAAGCCGACGATGAAATCCGAGGACAGGGCGATGTCTGGCCGCGCCGTCCGGACCCGCTCGATCAGCCGGCGGTAATCGTCGGCGGTGTGCTTGCGGTTCATCGCCGCCAGCATGCGGTCCGAGCCCGCCTGAACCGGCAGGTGCAGGAACGGCATCACTTGCGGCAGATCGCGATGCGCGGCGATCAGATCCTCGTCCATGTCGTTGGGGTGGCTCGTGCTGTACCGGATCCGGGCAATTCCCGGCACCTCGGCGACGCGATGCATCAGGCGCGCCAATCCCCAGACGCGCCCGTCTTGCCCCTCGCCATGATAGGCGTTGACGTTCTGGCCGATCAGCGTGACGTCCTGCACGCCCGACGCAGCCAGCCGCTCGATCTCGGTCATGATCTGTGCGACCGGCCGCGAGAATTCGGCGCCGCGCGTATAGGGCACGACGCAGAAGGCGCAGAACTTGTCGCAGCCCTCCTGCACCGTGACGAAGGCCGAGATGCCGCGCGCCCGGATCGCGGCGGGCTTGGGCGCCGGCAGATGGCCGAACTTGTCGTCGATCGGCAGGTCGGTATCGATGGTCCGCCGGCGCTGTGCCTGTTCGAGCAACTCCGGCAGGCGGTGATAGGCCTGCGGGCCGACGACGAGATCGACCGCGGGCTGGCGGCGCTGGATCTCGGCGCCCTCGGCCTGGGCCACGCAGCCGGCGACGACAATTCTCGTATGCTGGCCGTTGGCGAGCTGGGCGGTCTTGATGTCGCGCAGCTTGCCGAGCTCGGTATAGACCTTCTGCACCGCCCGCTCGCGGATATGGCAGGTGTTGAGCAGGATCAGGTCGGCGCCTTCCGGCGTCGGCGTTTCCGCGTAGCCCTGCTCGCCCAGAATGTCGGCCATGCGCTGGCCGTCATAGACGTTCATCTGGCAGCCGAATGACTTGATGTGGACTGTCTTCATCGCGCCGGGTCTGGTCTCCAAACCGCTTCCTTACTCCGGATCGCCGCCTGAGGAAACGCCCGGCGCATCGATCGCTGCCATCGCGCCATGGGATGCGTCATGATCGAGTCCGGAATTGCGCGGTCGCCGTCACGGCAGCGGCCTGCCGCTGACCGTTTCCTGACGAGCCTTGCGGATGGCGGTTTCCGCCAGCCGGGTCGCCTCCTTGCGCGAGGTCTTGCGCCCCATCGCGATCGGCTCGCCCCAGGCAAGCTCGACATCGACCGCGCCCACGCCCAGCACGGTCCTGAGATGGGGCGCGAGTTCGGTGTCGCCATACCAGGCCAGGGCCGTGCGTTCGGCGCGGCCGCCGGCGATCCCGTGAAAGCCGGTATAGCTGATGGTCAAAGGATAGACCGCGATGTCGGCGCCATCCTCCGCCTCGGCGGCACCCTTGCCCAGCGCCTCATGTGCGGCACCCAGGAGCGAGGACCGGAGCGGCAGGATCCGCGTCCCGTCGCCGGTCGTGCCTTCGGCGAAGAGCACCACGGCCTCGCCGGCCGAGAGCCGGGCGCCCATTTGCGCCGTGACGTCGGCAGTGGCGCCGCGCCGCGAGCGGTCGATGAAGACGGTCCGCTGAAGCTTTGCAAGGAAACCGATCATCGGCCAGCCCGCGACCTCGCTCTTGGCGACGAAGCAGACCGGCCGCTCCGCGCCCAGCACGGAAATGTCGAGCCAGGAAACGTGATTGGCGACGATCAGCCCGCTGCTGCCGGCCGGAGGCGGCGTGCCCCGAACGCGCCGCCGCACGCCGAGACAGCGGCAGGTCAGGCGGTGGAACAGGCGCGGGATCGCAGCACCGCGTGACGGCATCCAGCGGACGACGACAAGCTGCGCCGGCAGCAGGGCGAGCGTCCCAAGCGCCAGCGCCGACAGGCGCAGAACCGCGCCGACGGGCAGGCGCGTCATCGGCGCGGACCTCCGCTCAAGCGAGATCGAGCCGCATCGCGACCGCCGTGGTGCGGCTGCCGTCGGGCTTTGGATAATAGCCCTTTCGCCGGCCGACCTCGCGGAACCCGAGATGCCGGTAGAGTCGCTCGGCCGCGATATTCCCCTCCTCGACTTCGAGGAAGACTTGGCCGACACCGCGGCCCGCGAGCCGCGAGAGATGGGCGCTCATCAGATTCGCCGCGAGGCGGTTGCCGCGATGGGCCGGCGCGATCACGATGGAGAGGATTTCCGCCTCGTCGGCGGCCCGGCGCGACATCACGAATCCAGCCGGCCGGGACGCATGTCCGGTGAAGACGCCATCGGCTGCCACGCTCGCATCGGCGAGCAGGGCGGCGCATTCGCCCGGCTCCCAGCCGCGCGCGAAACCGCCGTGGCCGTGCAGCGCCGCGACGTCGCCGGCATGCCGCGAATCGAGGCTGCCGGTCCGCGCGGGGCAGGCCTCGGGGTGGAGCAGTTGGCGCAGCCAGTCCATGGCGCTTGATGACATAGTCGTCCGCGCTGACAAGTACCCTTGCGTCATTTTGGAAGCATTTCGCGCAATGTATCCATTGCCACCCTAGCGCCGGGCCAGCCGGGCGCGGTCCTGCGGCGTGGTCTCGGGCGCCTTGAGATAAAGCGGGCGCGGCGGTGCCGTCTCCGGATCGGCGATCATGCCGAGTCGCGCCACCCAGATCACGTCGGGCGCGCGGGCATCGTCGATGACCAGCGCGTCGAGCCCGATCGCCCAGGCTTCGTTGGCGACGGCCAGCGACGCCGAGCCGACCAGGCTGACGGGCCCGGCGCCGATGGCCCGCGCCGCATCGCGATAGCTGACTTGGCGGAGCGCCACGATCTGCCGGCCCTCCGAGCTCAGCGCCTGGAACCAGACCTGCCCATGCTTGGCATCGAGCGCGGCTGCGATCACGCGGCCGGGCTCGCGCCCAACCAGCGGCGCGGCGCAGGCGGCCAGCGTGGTGACGCCGACGGCGGGGATGTTCGCTGCCAGCGCGATGGCGCGCGCCGCGCTGACCCCCACGCGAAGACCCGTATAGCTGCCCGGCCCGACGGTGACCGCGACGCGGTCGAGCGAGGAGAACCCGCCCTCGACCGCATTCATGACACGCTCGATCAGCGGCATCAGCGCTTCCGCATGGCCCCGTTCCATCGCGATCTGCTCGATCGCCAATGGGTGCACCATGTCGGCGGTATCGAGCACGCAGGCCGAACAGGCGCCGAGCGCGGTATCGATCGCAAGGATGCGCATCAGCTTCGTGTCAGCCTGTCTGAAGGTTGAGAAAGCGCCGTCATTCCGGACGAGCCGCGAAGCGGCGCCGATCCGGAATCCATCGTAAGGCACTGTCGCACTCTACGATGGATTCCGGGTCTCCGCTTCGCTGCGCCCGGAATGACGGCGCGGATGGAGACCCCACCAAAGCCGAAATCAGGAGTCGATCAAGCCGAAACAGGCTCGGCTGCTCAAATCGCCTCGACCTCGCGCACATCCGGCAGGAAATGGCGCAGCAGATTCTGGATGCCGTGCTTCAGCGTCGCGGTCGAGGAGGGGCAGCCGGCGCAGGAGCCCTTCATCGCCAGATAGACGATACCATCCTTGAAGCCGCGGAAGGTGATGTCGCCGCCATCGCCGGCGACGGCGGGGCGAATGCGTGTCTCCAGCAGATCCTTGATCGTCTCGACCGTCTGGGCGTCCTCGGGGGCGAAAAACTCGCCCTCCTCGATCACATCGGCCTGCGAACCGCTCGCCAGGACCGGCGCGCCCGACATGAAATGCTCCATGATCGCGCCCAGGATGGCCGGCTTGAGATGCGGCCACTCGCCGCCCGACTTCGTCACGGTGATGAAATCGGAGCCGAGGAACACGCCCGAGACGCCGGAGACTCCAAAGAGCCGCTGAGCCAGCGGCGAACGCTCGATCTGGTCACCGTCGCGCAATTCGAGCGTGCCGTCGGCCATCACGGTCCGGCCGGGCAGGAATTTCAGCGTGGCGGGATTGGGTGTGGCTTCGGTCTGGATGAACATGATGAAATCTCCGGTCCCGGACGGTTCAAGGCCGCCGTTCCAACCTCCGATATAAGCGCCTGGATCGAATCATTCCAGCGCGCTCACGCCAGCGCGTCGATTTCCTCGTCGTCGAGATGGCCGGGCACGATCGCAACGGGAATCGGGAAGCTCGCTGCCGATTTGCCGGCCAGCGCGCTGACCAGCGGGCCGGGGCCGTCACGCCCGGCGCCTGCCGCCAGAACCAGCAGCGAGATGTCCTCGTCGGCCTCGATCAGCTTGACGACCTCGCCGGCCTTGTCGCCGGTGCGCACCACCCGTTCCGGCTCCAGCCCGGCCAGGCTGCGCACCGCCGCCGCGGCGGTGTCGATCAGCTTCTCGGCCTCGGCCTCGGCCTCCGCCTGCATGACCGCGCCGACGCCGAGCCAGGTTTCATGCTCGGGCGGCGTCACCACGCCGAGGAGCACGATCGAAGCACCGAGCCGCGCGCAGCGGCGCGCAGCGAAACGAACCGCCTTGGCGCATTCGGTGCTGTCGTCCACCACCGCGAGAAATTTCGGGCGATGGCCCGTCTCATAGGAGCGCCGTCGCTTCACCATATCGATGTCCCTGCCGCCGCCTCGGGAAGGTGCATGGTGACCCGCGCCGCAGCGTCAGTGCAAGCCCGCCGCATATCAGGACAGCTCATCGCCGCGAAACGAAGCCAACGATGTCCTTGACGTCGCGCATGATCGGCGCGGCGATTGCCTCGGCGCGTCCGGCACCCTCACCCAGGATCGTGTCGATATGGCTGACATCGGCGAGCAGGCGGCGCATCTCGCCCGCAATCGGCGAGAGCTTGGCCACGGCGAGATCGACCAGCGCCGCCTTGAAGCCGGAGAACTGGCCGCCGCCGAACTCCGTGAGCACCTGCGCCTTGGTCTGGCCGTTCAGCCCCGCATAGATGCCGACGAGATTCTCCGCTTCAGGCCGGCCGTCCAGCCCTTTCTCCTCGGAAGGCAGGGCGTCGGGATCGGTCTTGGCCCTGCGGATCTTCTGAGCGATCGTCTCGGCGTCATCGGTCAGATTGATCCGCGAATTGTCCGACGCATCCGACTTCGACATCTTCTTGGTGCCGTCGCGCAGGCTCATCACGCGGGGCGCCGGCCCCTGGATCATCGGCTCCGGCTGCGGGAAGAAGCCGAGATCGCCGGTGTCGAGGCCACGTTCCGCGATCTGCGCGCCGAAATCGTTGTTGAATTTCTGCGCGATGTCGCGCGCCAGCTCGAGATGCTGCTTCTGGTCCTCGCCGACGGGAACATGCGTCGCCTTGTAGAGCAGGATGTCGGCCGCCATCAGCGCCGGATAGGCGTAAAGCCCGATTGAGGCGTTCTCCTTGTCCTTGCCGGCCTTTTCCTTGAACTGGGTCATGCGGTTGAGCCAGCCCAGCCGCGCGACGCAGTTGAAGACCCAGGCGAGTTCGGCGTGCTGCGAGACCTGGCTCTGGTTGAAGATGATGCTGCGTTTGGGATCGACGCCCGCCGCGACATAGGCCGCCGTGACCTCGCGAATGGCGCGGGTCAATTCGACGGGATCCTGCCAGACGGTGATCGCATGCATGTCGACGACGCAATAGATGCACTCATGCGTCTCCTGCATCGCCACCCAATTGGTCAGCGCGCCGAGATAATTGCCGAGATGCAGCGTCGCGGTTGGCTGCATGCCGGAGAAGACGCGCTGGTGAAAGGTCGCCATCGGGGCGCTCCCGCAAATAGGGGTCGTTTGGAGTGCCGCGTTCTGGCCGAAGCCTGCACCGGGCGCAAGGGGCGCTGACGAAGCAGCGCCGCGGGGCGCGGTTCAGGACGTCTTCCCGAGCCGCCCGAGTTCGCGCAGCCGAAAAGCCCCCAAGATGCGCCCCGCAAGCGCGTAGAGCGCACCTCCCAGGCCGCACAGCAGAATCAGCGCCCCGATCCGCCAGGATAGCGCGGCCTCGACCGACAGGCTGGCAAGAAGCCGGGGCATCACGGTTTCGATCCCCGCGAGCATGACGAGATTGGCCGCGAAGATGGCGAGGAGCGGCCGCAGCATCCGACGCTGCGGCCACCAGAGCCGGTCCCGCAGCAGGAAGGCCCCCAGCACGCCGGCCTGCGTCACGAAGGCGAGGCTGGCTGCCGCTGCCGCATTGGTCGCGGGCATGGCCATCGTCGCAGACTGGCCGGCGAGAATCGCGACCACAAGCGCCGAAAGGCCGGCATAAAGCGGCAGGCGCGGCGTCTGCCGGGCGAAATAGACCTGCGCGAAGACCTTCGCGATGACGGCGAAGGGCAGGCCAAAGGCAAAGGCGCGCATCGCATCGGCGGTGCGGATGCGGTCGATTTCGCCGAAGCGCCCGCGTTCGAACAGGACGGAGATGATGGGGTCGGCGAGCCAGGCCAGGGCCGTCGCGGCCGGGACCGCCAAAGCGAGCCCCAGCAGCAGCGCCCGGTCGATCGTCTGCCGCCGTCCTGCCGCGTCGCCTGCGCTTTCCTGCGCGGCGATGGCCGGCAGCAGCACCACCCCCATCGCCACCGCCACGAAGCCGAGCGGCAGTTGGAACACGCGGTCGGCATAATAAAGCCAGGACACGGCGCCAGGCTGCGCGGAGGCGATCTGCGTCGCCACCAGCAGCACGAGCTGCGACGTCGAAGCCGCCAGCAGCGCCGGTCCGCCGAGCTTCACCAGCCGCGTCATGCCCGGCGACCATTGCAGCCGCGGCCGCGCCAGCCCGGTTTCCCCTCGCGCCAGTGCGATAGCGACCATCAGGAGATGCAGGGCCCCACCCAGACTGACCGCTGCAGCGATCAGCGCCGCGCCCTGCTGCGAGGGCATCTCAGTGACGAGCGCCACCGCCAGCGCCGCGATCAGCACCAGATTGAGCAGGGAGGGGGCCAGCGCGGCGACCAAAAAACGCCCCTCCGAGTTCAAGACCGCCGCCAACAGCGAAGCCATCGTGGTGAAGGCGAGAAAAGGCAGCGCGATGCGGGTGTAGCTCGCCGCCATGGCGAGCGTCGCTGGCGCGTCGTGAAACCCGCCCGCGATGGCGAGCACCAGCCAGGGCGCCAGCAGCAGTCCAAGCGCGGTGACGACGCCGAGCGCGAGCGCGAGCCAGGCGAAGGCCTGCCCGGCGAAGCGCCTGGCCGCCTCGACGCCCCCTTCGGTTCGCAGATCGAGATAGACCGGCACGAATGGCGCGTTCAGCCCGCCCTCGCCGAGCACGCGGCGCATCAGATTGGGCAGCCGGAAGGCGACGAGAAAGGCGTCCGCGACCGGCCCGGCCCCGAGCATCCGCGCGATCAGCATGTCGCGCGCAAAGCCGAGCAGGCGCGACAGCACGGTCGCCAGCCCGACGACGAGCGAGTTGCGGGCGAGCTTTGCTGGTTCGGCCGGCATTGCCGCCCTTCCCCTTAGCTGTCGATTACAAAATAAACCGGCTCAGATCGGCGTTCTTCGCGAGATCGCCGATGCGCGACTGCACATAATCGCCGTCGATCGTCACCGTCTCGCCCGAGCGGTCGGGCGCCGTGAAGGATATGTCGTCGAGGATGCGCTCGATCACGGTCTGCAGCCGGCGCGCGCCGATGTTCTCGACGGTGGAGTTCACATCCACCGCGATGCGCGCGATGGCGTCGATCGCGTCCGGCGTGAAATCGACCGTGACCTCTTCCGTCGCCATCAGGGCCACCGTCTGCTTGATCAGGCTGGCCTCGGTCTCGGTCAGGATTCGCCGGAAATCGTCGACATCGAGCGGCGACAGCTCGACGCGGATCGGCAGGCGGCCCTGCAGTTCGGGCAGGAGGTCGGACGGGCGCGAGACATGGAAGGCGCCCGACGCGATGAACAGGATATGGTCGCTCTTCACCGCACCATGCTTGGTGGCGACCGTCGTGCCTTCGATCAGCGGCAGCAGGTCGCGCTGCACGCCCTCGCGCGAGACATCGCCGCCGCCCTTGCCCTCGCGGGCGCAGATCTTGTCGATTTCGTCGAGGAAGACGATGCCGTTGTTCTCGACCTCGCGAATCGCGGCCTGCACGATCGCCTCCTGGTCGATCAGCTTGTCGCTTTCCTCCGTCAGCAGCGGGCCATAGGCGTCTTTGACCAGCACGCGCCGAGGCTTGCCCTTCTGGCCGAAGGCCTTGCCGAACATGTCGGACAGATTGATCGCGCCGATCGAGGCGCCCGGCATGCCGGGAACCTCGAACATCGGTGCCGACGCGCCCGAGCCCGAGACGATCTCGACCTCGATCTCCTTGTCGTCGAGCTCGTTGGCGCGCAGCTTCCGGCGGAACGAATCGCGGGTGGCGAGGCTGGCATTGACGCCGACCAGCGCGTCGAGCACGCGCTCCTCGGCCGCGACATGCGCCTTGGCCTGGACATCCTTGCGGCGGCTCTCGCGCACCAGCGCAATCGCGATCTCGACGAGGTCGCGCACGATCGATTCGACGTCGCGGCCGACATAGCCGACCTCGGTGAACTTGGTTGCCTCGACCTTGAGGAAGGGCGCATTCGCCAGCTTGGCGAGGCGGCGCGCGATCTCGGTCTTGCCGCAGCCGGTCGGCCCGATCATCAGGATGTTCTTCGGAGAAACCTCCTCGCGCAGCGGCCCTTCGAGCTGCTGCCGGCGCCAGCGGTTGCGCAGCGCGATGGCAACCGCGCGCTTGGCGTCGTTCTGGCCGACGATGAAACGGTCGAGTTCGGAGACGATCTCGCGGGGGGAAAACGATGTCATGATGTCCGCTTGTCCTGAAGCGTAGAGGATGCGGGGCCTGCAGGCCCGCCAGCGTGATGGTTTCGCCTCACGCGGGCGTCGCGTCGACCGGCGGCAGCCTGTCGCGCCAGCGTCCGAGCGGCAGCGCCGGCAGCAGCAGACGCCGCAGGCTGCGCCAGCCCGCCGAGAGCGCCAGCACCAGCGCGGCCAGCCCCAGCAGCGCCAGAGGCAGGCTGAGATCGCCCGAGACGCTCTGCGAGATCAGATAGGCCACGGCGATGCCGGCATAGCTCAGCGCCGAGACGAGAAGCGCGCGGCGGTCGATGACGAGCGCGATCACGCCGAGCACGGCGAAGACGCCGAGCACGATCAGCGAGGTCGTGGTGGTGAAGCTGCCCGCGGTGCTCACCATGCCCCGGAAGATCGGATGCACGATCAGCCCGGCCGCCAGCAGATGCAGCCAGAAGGCGGCGTCCGAACGGCGCGTCAGCCGGCGCGGATCGCGCATGTCGAGCCGCAGCGCGAGCGCGAAGACCGACAGGCCGCAGAGCGCCAGGATCAGGTTGAGATAATCCTGCGCCAGAGCCGGCGCGAGCGCCGAGACGCCGGCCAGAACCAGGCCGATCCCGCCACAGGCCACCAGCGCCATGTCGACGGGCACGCGAAAGCGCCAGTGATGCAGCAGCGCCGCGCCGGAGAACGCCGCCGCGGCGAGCACCCAGCCGCCATAGAGGATAGAGGGCAGCCCGCGATCGGCGGTGAGTTGCGCCACCAGAAGCGCGGCCGAGGCGCAAAACATCGCCGCCAGCAGGATGGAGGGCAGGGCCAGCCGCATCCGCCTGGCAAAGATCTCGCTCAGCCCCCAGGCGGAAACGAGGGCGATCGCCGCAAACGCATCGCCAAAACCCACGACGCGCGAAAGCCCAAGCAGCGCGCCGGCCAGAAGCCCGACGCCGATCGCCACGAAGACGTCGTTGAAACCGCCGATCAGCCGGAAGCGCTCGTCATCGGGGTCAATGGCGCGGCCGGCATCGGCGGTAATGCTCGCACCGAGGCCCGGCGGGGTCGCGGCCTGCGCGGCCAGCCGCAGCCGTGCCAGATGCGCGATCCGGACGGCTTGCGCCTGGTCGATGATGCCTTCCGCGACCGCAGCCTGCAGGTCCTGCTCGATGATCATGGCGTTTCCAATGTCTCGATCACGAGGGAATGGTTGGTGTAGACGCAGATGTCGCCGGCGATTTTCATCGCCTTGCGCACGATCGTCTCGGCGTCGGGCTCGATGTCGATCAGCGCGCGCGCCGCCGAGAGCGCATAGTTGCCGCCCGAGCCGATTGCCATCACCGAACCATGCTCGCTGGTTTCGGGCTCGAGAACGTCGCCGGTGCCCGAAATCAGGAGCGAAACCTCCTTGTCGGCGACGAGCAGCATCGCTTCCAGCCGGCGCAGATAGCGGTCGGTTCGCCAATCCTTGGCGAGCTCGACGCAGGCGCGCAGCAATTGCGTCGGATATTGCTCCAGCTTGGTCTCCAGCCGCTCGAACAGCGTGAAGGCGTCTGCGGTGGCGCCCGCGAAGCCCGCGATCACCGCGCCTTTGGCCAGGCGGCGCACCTTGCGGGCATTGCCCTTCATGATGGTCTGGCCGAGCGAGACCTGCCCGTCGCCGCCGATCACGACCCGCCCGCTCTTGCGCACCATCAGGATGGTGGTCGCGTGCATCAGGGGGGCGTTGCTAGTCTCTGGCATTGCGATTCGGCCCGGCCTTGTGGGTGAACAGGAGCCGCCAACATGTTCAGGCTGAAGCCCGGTATCAAGAGCATGGCGCGATAAGGGCCAACTCGCCATTCCCTCAGTCCTCATCCTGAGGAGCCGCGAAGCGGCGTCTCGAAGGATGATCCAGGATGCTCCGGCACCATCTGGAGCATCCTTCGAGACGCGCTCGTGCCGAGCGCTCCTCAGGATGAGGGCTGAGATGGAGGTCTGCCGCCGCTGCAGTAATTCACGCCGCCCGTTGCAAACCGATCCGTCCCCAGATCGCGCTCAGCCCCTCGACCAGATGGGCGATGTCGGCGTCGGAATGCAGCGGCGAGGGGGTGATCCGCAGCCGCTCGGTACCGCGCGGCACGGTCGGATAGTTGATCGGCTGGACATAGATGTCGAAGCGCTCCAGCAGCTCGTCGCTGATCGCCTTGCACAAGGCCGGGTCGCCGACCATCACCGGCACGATATGGCTGGGATTGTGCAGATGCGGAATTCCCGCCAGATCCAGCCGCCGCCGCAGCCTGGTGACCCGGTCCTGATGGCCCGCGCGCTCGCTGGTGCTGGACTTGAGATGGCGGATCGCGGCGAGCGCGCCGGCCGCCACCGGCGGCGGCAGCGAGCTGGAGAAGATGAAGCCCGAGGCGAAGCTGCGGACATAGTCGCACAGCGCCGCGGAGCCCGCGATATAGCCGCCCATCACGCCGAAAGCCTTGGCCAGCGTGCCCTCGATCACGGTCAGGCGCGAAGACAGACCGTCGCGCTCGCTGATGCCGCCGCCGCGCGGGCCGTAGAGGCCCACCGCATGGACCTCGTCGAGATAGGTCATCGCGCCAAATTCGTCGGCGATGTCGCAGAAGGTCTCGATCGGCGCGATGTCGCCATCCATCGAATAGACGGACTCGAACGCGATCAGCTTGGGCCGGGCGGGGTCGAGCGCGGCGAGCTTGCGGCGCAGATCCTCGGGGTCGTTATGAGCGAAGATGTGCCGCTCGGCCCGCGAATGGCGGATGCCCTCGATCATCGAGGCATGGTTGAGCGCATCCGTCAGCACGACGCAGCCGGGAATCCGCGACGCCAGCGTGCCGAGCGAAGCCCAGTTCGACATGTAGCCGGAGTTGAACAGCAGCGCGGCTTCCTTGCCGTGCAGATCGGCGAGCTCCTGCTCCAGCAGCACATGGTAGTGGTTTGTGCCGCCGATATTGCGGGTGCCGCCGGCGCCGGCGCCGCATGAATCGAGCGCCTCATGCATCGCCGCGAGCACGGATGGGTGCTGCCCCATGCCGAGATAGTCGTTCGAGCACCAGACGGTGATCTCGCGGGGGCCGCTCTCGCCATGATAGGTGGCGCGTGGAAACTCGCCGACCTTGCGCTCCAGATCGGCGAAGACGCGATAGCGCCCCTCGCGGCGCAAACCGTCCAGTTCCGTGCGGAAGAATGTCTCGTGGTCCATCGCCAAACTCCTGCGGCGCCCGCTATCTAGGCCCGTAGCCGGGTCAGGGAAATGGCACGCGGTGTCGCGCCCGACCTTGATTGGGATCAGTTTTCGCGACGGGCGAGTTCGAGGACGGCTTCGAGCATGACCCGGATGGCGATGCCGGCATCGGCCTCGGTCATGGTCTCCAGCGGCGAATGGCTGATGCCCTTTTCATTGCGCACGAACAGCATGGCTGCCGGGCACAGCGCCGCCATCGCCATCGCGTCATGGGCGGCGCCCGAAGGCAGCCGCCGCGCCGTGCCATTGCCGCCGGCCCGGGCGACGCCCTCTGCGAGCGCGTCCTGTAGACCGGCATCCATCGGCACCGCCGGCGCATTCGTATAGACCGCGATGTCGAGGAAGACGCCGCGCCGCGCCGCGATCTCGCCGAAACGGCTGCGGATCGCGGCTTCCATGCGGGTGAGCGTCTCGTTCGAGGGGCTGCGGAAATCGACGGTGAAGGTCACGCTGCCGGGCACGACATTGGCCGCGCCGGGTTCGACCGTGAACACACCGACCGTGCCCACCGCCTGCTCCTCTGCGGCCGCGATCGCCTCCAGCGCCAGCGCCATCTCGGCGCTCGCCGTCAGCGCGTCCTTGCGCAGGCTCATCGGCACGGTCCCGGCATGCCCCGCCTCGCCGGTCACGCGGACGCGGGCCCGGCGCTGGGCGTTGATCGCGGTAACGATGCCGACGGGCTCGTTCTCGACCTCCAGCACCGGCCCCTGCTCGATATGCAGTTCGAGATAGGCTTTCACCGAGCCGGGCTTGCGCACCAGCTTCGGGATGCCCGACGGATCGCCGCCGAAGGCGACCAGCGCTTCAGTCAGCCGCATGCCGTCTGCGTCCCGCGAATCGAGCCAGGCCGGATCGTAGTGCCCGGCGAGCGCGGCGGAGGTCGAGAGATGGGTCGGAAACCGGACATTCTCCTCGTCGCCGAAGGCGATAACCTCTAGCGCGAAGGGCAAAACGATCCCGGCATCACGCAGCGCCTGCGCCACCAAAATCCCGGCGACGACGCCAAGATTGCCGTCGAAGCGCCCGCCATCTTTCACCGTGTCGATGTGGGAGCCGATCATCACGCAAGGCCCACCGGAGACCGGCCCCTCGCGCCGTCCCTGCACCGAGCCTGCGGCATCGATGAAGGCGCTCAGCCCCGCGACCTCCATTGCCCCCTTGGTCCATTCCGCCGCCTGTCTGTGCGACGGCGACAGATAAAGACGCGTCAGCTTGCCCGGTTCGTCGGTGAAGCGGTTAAGGCCCTGCAGCGCGGCGAAGGCGCGCGCGCCCAGCACCGCGGCGGAGGGAAGGGACTGCGTCATTGCCGAGTCCTAATAGGTCGCCCGGCCGCCCGACAGGTCGAACACGCCGCCGGTGGTGAAGCTGTTCTCGGCCGAGGCGAGGAAGGCGACCATGGACGCGACCTCGTCTGGCAACAGGAAACGCCCGCGCGGGATCTTTGCGAGCATGTAACCGATATGCTCCTCGCTCATCTGGTCGAAAATGCGGGTGCGCGCGGCGGCGGGCGTGATGCAGTTGACGGCGATGTCCTGCGTCGCCAGTTCCTTGCCGAGCGATTTGGTCAGCGCGATCACCGCAGCTTTCGACGCCGAATAGGCCGAGGCGTTGGGATTGCCCTCCTTGCCGGCGATCGAGGCGACCAGCACGAGGCGCCCGTAATTGCGCTTGATCATGCCGGGGATCACCGCCTGGCAGCAATGCAACGTGCCGTCGACGTTGAGGCGCATCACCCGCGCCCATTCCTCGAGCGGGTATTCCCAGGTCTTGAGATTGGCGCCGGCGATGCCGGCACTGGTGACGAGGATGTCGACGCTGCCCTGCCGGGCTTCCAGCGCATCGGCTGCGGCCGTCACGGCCTTCGCGTCGGTGACGTCGATGCCGAGTCCGGTCGCGGTCCCGCCGATCTCGGCGGCCGCTTT
>NZ_LJHQ01000003.1 GCF_001295925.1 Allobosea sp. AAP35
CCCCCGCCGCATCCGCAGCGTCGTCGGCTCGCCGCCGCCCAGCGTCGAGGATGGGCTCGACCGGCTGCGCGACGCCGCGCGCCAGGAGAATTTCCTCGTCGGCGCGCGGCTGCTCTCGGGCGTCTATCCCGCGCAGGGAGCGGCCCAAGCCTATTGCGCGGTGGCGGAAGCCTGCCTGCGTGTGGCCTTCGAAGACACGCGCGAGGCCTTCGCCGCCGATCACGGCGTCGTCGCGGGCGCGCAGAGCGTTGTGCTGGGGCTCGGCCGGCTCGGCGCGGGCGAACTCACCCCGTCCTCCGATCTCGACCTGATCCTGCTCTACGACCGACCGGAGGACGCCGAGCCGAGCCAGGGCCGCAAGAGCCTCGATCCCGTGACCTGGCATGTCCGCTTCACCCAGCGCCTCGTCGCCGCGCTGACGGTGCCGACGCGGCGCGGCTCGCTCTACCAGGTCGACATGCGGCTGCGGCCCTCGGGCAACAAGAGCCCGGCGGCGACGCAGTTTGCCGGTTTCGCGGCCTATCACGAAGGCGAGGCCGAGATCTGGGAGGAGATGGCGCTGACCCGAGCCCGCGTCGTCGCCGGCGACCCGGAGCTGGCGCAGCGGGCGGAGGCCTCGATCCGCGCGATCCTGAGCCGCCGGCGCAAGCCCGCGAAGGTCGCTACGGCCGTGGCGGAGATGCGGGCGCTGATCGCCAAGGAAAAGGGCGAGACCAACCCCTGGGATCTCAAGCTCGCGCTCGGCGGGTTGACCGATCTCGACTTCCTCGCCCAGTTCCTCGTGCTGGCTTATGCCTGCGACCATCCCGGGCTGCTGGTGCGCGACACAGCCTCCGTCTTCGCCGCGGCACGGGAGGCCGGCCTGCTGGCGGCGGCCGATGCGGCGGCCCTGGGGGAGGCGGCGCGGCTGATCGGAGATGTCCAGCTCTGGCAGCGCTTCACGGTGGAGGAGGCCTTCGACCCCGCCGCCGTGCCGGCCAGGGTGATGAACCGGATCGCCACCGCTGTCGGGCGGCCCGACACCAAGGTACTGCGCGCTGAACTCGACGAGGTTCGCGCCGGCGTGCGGGTAATCTTCAACCGTGTCCTGGGAGCCGCGAAGGCCAGCTGACGCCGCCCCGCCGTTAGGCCGCGCGGGCGGTGATCCGGGCGGTGGTGCCGTTGATCGGCAGACGCACCATCACGATGGTTCCGGCGCCGATCGCCGAGCGCAGCCGCAGCGAGCCGCCATGCAACTCGGTCAGCGAGCGGGCGATGGCGAGCCCGAGACCCGAGCCCTTGTAGGAGCGCGTCAGATCGCCCTCGACCTGCTCGAAAGGTCGGCCGATGCGGTCGATCTTGTCCTTCGGGATGCCGATGCCGGTATCCTCAATGAAGATGTTGAGCGCGCCGGGTACCTGCCGGATTCGGATGGCGATCTGGCCCTCGTCGGGTGTGAACTTGACCGCGTTGTCGAGGAGATTGCCGAGGATCTGGTAGAGGGCATGCGGATCGGCCTCGACATGGGTGTCGCGCGAGCCTTCGATGGTGAGCGCCAGGCGTTTGCGGTCGATTTCGTCCTGGGCCTTGCGGACCGCTTCCTCGATGACGAGCCCGAGCGAGATCTCGGCTTTTTCGAGCTGGACCTTGCCGGATTCGAGCCGCGACATGTCGAGGATGTCTTCGATGATGCCGAGCAGATAGCCGCCGCTGGAGCGAATGTCGCGGACGTAATCGGTGTATTTTTCGCCGAGGGGTCCGAACATGGCGTTGTCCATGATCTCGGAGAAACCGATGATGGCGTTCAGCGGCGTGCGCAGCTCATGGCTCATATTGGCCAGGAATTCGGATTTGGCGCGGTTGGCCGTTTCGGCGGCGGCCTTCTGCTCGAGATAACGCTCGGCCATGTCGGCGAGTTGCTGCGCCTGCGCCTCCAACTTCTGGCGCGAGGCCTTGAGGTCAGTGACATGCATCAGGAGCTGGTGCTCGGACTGGGTCAGCCGCTCTTCCTGCTGCTTCAGCTTGGTGATGTCGGTCCCGACCGAGACCGAACCGCCATCCTTGGTACGCCGGCCGTTGATCTGGAGCCAGCGCCCGTCCGAGAGCCGCGCCTCGTAGGATGATGAGCCGTCGCTGCCGCGCGACGAACGCACCGGTTCGCGGTCGATGGTCGGCTGCGCGCTCGACTGCATGATCTCGTCATGGCTGGCGCCGCCCTGGGCCATCTCAGCGGGCAGCTGATGGAGTTGCTGGTATTTCGCGTTGCAGAGCACGAGCCGGTTGTCGGCGTCCCACAGGACGAAGGCTTCCGAGATGGCCTCGACCGCGTCGCGCAGCCGGGCATCGGCGGTGGCCGTGCGCTCCGCCATGCGGTGCTGCTCGGAGATATCGACGACGATGCCGACAAGATGCTTGGCATGGGTGCGTCGGTCGGTGACGAGTTCGGCTCGCGCCTTCAGCCAGATCCAGTTGCCGGCGCTGTCGCGGACCCGGAACTCCTGATCGAGATGGTTGGCCTCGCCCCGGCTGATCGCATCGGCCAGCGCATAGAGATCGACATCGTCGCGGTGGATGAAGCCGCTGACCTCGCCGAAAGACATATACTGGCCGACGCGGTCATAGCCGAGCATCGCGTACATCGAATCGGACCAGTAGATGCGTCCGCGCGCCAGATCCCAGTCCCACAGGCCGCAATGGCCGCGGTTGAGCGCCGTGTCGATCCGCTCGCGGATGCAGTCGCAATCCTCATCGGCGGCGCGGGCGCGCCGCGATTGCACCACGAAGCCGATGGTAATCGCCGCCAGCACGATTCCGGCCGTGGCGAAGAGAAGCGCCAGCCCGCCGCGACGCTGCTGCCAGGTCGACAGGGCGCGCGATACCGGTTGCAGGACCGCAACCTGCCCGAGCGGCGCGGTGAGGTTTCTGACCGCGGCGAGAACCTCGGTGCCGTTGGGGAGTGTGATCCGCATCACGCCAGCACGATCGCCGAAGGCGGTGAGCGGCTGGGTCGGGCCGAGAAGGTCGACCAGGGTGCGCTGCGTCTGGCCGATCGTGGGCTCGCTGGAGACGACCTGGCCGCCTTCGCCGCTGACATGGACGGAACGGCCATGAGCGGCCAGATGGCGGGAGGACAGCGCCGTGAGAATCGTGGCGACGGCAACGCCCTTCTGGGTTGCCGTGTCGAGTTCGCGAGCGAGCAGGGCGGAGACGAGGTCGATGTCGGCTGCCGCATCCTGCAGCACATCGTCGCGCATGGCCGTGGTTTGTATCGCGGCGCCGGTCGCGAGCAGAACGATGAAGAGGGCAACGAGGCCGGGAATGACGGTCCGGAATGTCGGCTCGAAGCTTTCGAAGCGCCGATACAGCGGATGTGTCAGCGATCTCGCGACACCCAGAATCGAACTTGCGCGCACAGGTGCGCAGCTCGCGTTGGCACGCGTCATGCCCGTCCCCCTTCGGATACTTTACCGTGAGTAGATCGGGAGACGTGCCGCATCCCCGCGAATCACATTCAATAGAATCCGCGCGGTCTGATTTGTCTAGCTTTGAGTTGAATCGACTGTATCGAATTCGCGCTCAGGTTGCGTGATCAGGGTCGATGAATCCTGCGCGGGTAATGAAACGTTAACCTTCCCGACAGGATTGCGTTAACCTGCTCAGGCGAGCGTGCGCTCGGCGATGTCGGCGACGTCGCGCGAGAGGTTTGGCGTCTGCGCCACCATCGCCAGGCGGGCCTCGGCCAGGGCCTTACGGCCGGGCTCCAGCATGCGCCAGCTCTTGAACGAACCAAGCAGGCGCGAGGCAATCTGCGGGTTGGTCCGGTCGAGCGCGATCACCATATCAGCGATGAAGCCGTAGCCTTCACCATCGGGCCGGTTGAACTGGGTCATATTGGCCGCGAAGCCGCCGATCAGCGCCCGGACCCGGTTGGGATTGCCGAGCGAGAAGGCCGGATGCTGCATCAGCGTCCGAACCCGGTCGAGGGTCGCGCGCTCCGGGATCAGCGCCTGCGCCATCAGCCATTTGTCCATCACCAACGGCTCGGCCGCACAACTCTGGGCGAACCGCGCGATCAGCGCCTCGCGGGCCTCACCGGGGACGAGCGTCATCGCCGCCAGCGCCGCCAGCCGGTCGGTGAGATTGTCTGCTGTCGAGAATTGCGCTTCGGCCAGGCGCGCGCCCTCTTGCGGAGCGGCGATCGCGATCAGGCCCAGCCCCTCGTTGCGCAAGGCGCGCCGTCCGGCCGATGCGGCATCGGGGCTGTAACGCGTCTGCGTGTCCAGGGCATCGCGCAACGCGAGCAACTGCGGCCCGAGCCGGCGGCCGAGTTCTGCGCTGAGCCCGCGATGGGCGGCGAAAATCGCGTCGGGGTCGACGTCTCGGCCAATTTCGCGTGCGATGTCGCCCAGGCTTGGCAGACGCAGCACCTGGGCGGCAAAGGCGGGGTCCGCCGGAGCCTGGTCGCGCAGGAAGACGCCCAGCACATCGGCCATGGCGGCGGCGCTCATAGCGAGCGTGTCGTGCTTGGCAGGGTCGCGCCCGGCGCTCACCAGCGCCCGGCTCGCCACCGTCTGCCAGGCCTGCCAGCGGTTGAACGGATCGCTGTCGGCGGAAAACAGCCGCAGCAGTTCGGCGTCGCCGAGATCGAGCTCCAGCCGCACCGGTGCCGAGAAGCCGCGCAGCAGCGAAGGGATCGGCGGCTCGGCCACGTCGGTGAAGGTCACCGACAGACAGGCCTGGTCGAGCACGATCATGCCCGCGCCGGCATAGGCAGGCGACGTCGTCTGCAGGGGCAGGTCGCCGCCGGCACCGACAAGCCCGAGCACGATGGGCAGCACGACGGGCACCTTGTCCGGTTGGCCCGGCGTCGGCGCGGTGGTCTGGGCGAGGTCGAGCGTGTAGCTGCGGGCGGCGGCGTCGTAATGGCCCGATGCCACGATCGTCGGCGTGCCGGACTGTTCGTACCAGCGCGCGAAGGCCGCCAGCTCCCGGCCCGAGGTCTCGGCGAAGCAGGCGAGAAAATCCTCGATCGTTGCTGCCATGCCATCGCAGCGCAAGAAATAGAGGTCCATGCCCGCCCTGAAGGCGTCATCGCCAACCAGGAGCTTGAGCATGCGGATGATTTCCGCGCCCTTTTCATAGACGGTCGGCGTGTAGAAGTTGTTGATTTCCTTATAGGCGCGCGGCCGGACCGGATGAGCGAGCGGCCCCGCATCCTCGGAGAACTGCGTCGTGCGCAGGGTGCGCACATCGGCGATGCGCTTCACCGGGCGGGAGCGCTCGTCGGACGAGAATTCCTGGTCGCGAAAGACGGTCAGGCCCTCTTTCAGGCAGAGCTGGAACCAGTCGCGGCAGGTGATCCGGTTGCCGGTCCAGTTGTGGAAATACTCATGCGCGATGATCGCCTCGATCGAGGCATAGTCGCCGTCGCTCGCGGTCTGGGGATCGGCGAGCACGTATTTGTCGTTGAAGATGTTGAGGCCCTTGTTCTCCATCGCCCCCATGTTGAAGTCCGAGACGGCGACGACGTTGAACATGTCGAGATCGTAATTGCGGCCGAAGACACGCTCGTCCCAGCGCATGCAACGCACCAGGCAGTCCATCGCCCAGCCGGCGCGATCGGCCTTGCCAGGCTCGACATAGACCGCCAGCTCGACGCTACGCCCATCGGCGGTAACATAGTCTTGTCGCACGACATCGAGCGCGCCGCCGACCAGCGCGAACAGATAGGCCGGCTTGGGGTGGGGATCGTGCCAGACAGCGAAATGGCGTTCGCCGCCGGGAACCTGGCCCGCCGCGACGAGATTGCCGTTCGACAACAGAACTGGCGCCTCTGCCTGCGCCGCCTCCAGCCGGACCGTGTAGACCGACATAATGTCCGGCCGGTCCAGGAAATAGCTGATCCGGCGGAAGCCGTCGGCCTCGCATTGGGTGCAGTAGACCCCCGACGAACGGTAGAGGCCCATCAGCTTGGTGTTGGCGGACGGGTCGATTTCGGTGTCGATCGTCAGGGTGAAGCGGCGCGCCGGGGGGGCATGCAGCGTCAGGCCCTGGGGCGTGACGCTGTAGGCGTTGGTCTCGACCGGCAGACCATCCAGCAGCAGCGCGGACAGCGATAGCTCGTCGCCATCGAGAACCAGCGGCGCGTCGGGCTGCCCGGCCGGATTGGGTCGCAGGCCGAGAAGCGCGCGCACCCGCGTCTTAACCGGATAGAGGCTGATATCGAGATCGACCGTGTCGATCAGCCAGTCGGACGGGCGGTAGTCCTCGAGGCGAATTAGCTTGGTGTCTTCGGAGCGCATGGACATCTCTGGAATACAGCCGGCGGTTGCGCCTTGGACAAGGTCGCGGCGTCAAGCTCGTTGTGTAGCGTGCAGGCCAGGCGCCTGAAAGGGCGGGGGCGGGGGCTTGGTGTCGCGCTAGCGGTTCGCGCTCGCGATCATCGGCTCGGCATGGCTGACCAGCCGGCACAGCTGCGGCCGCGCGATCCGCACCGCCCGTTCGATCTGGTCGACCGCGGCGTGGACGGAGGCGACGTCGAGAGCGGGATCGACGCGGCAATGGTAGTTGACCACCAGCCCGTTGCGCGTCTGCCGCACCCGGACGCTGTGGATGTCGTGGATGGGGCCGGCAAGCTTCGCCGCTTCGGTGGCGAGCGCCTTGCCGATATCCTCGACCGTGTCCCAGGCGGCGTCATGGCCTTCGGGCGCGCCGGTCTCCATCGGCTCGATATGGGTCTCGACTTCGGTCTCGCCGCCGAATTCGTCGCGGATCGCCGCTTCCAGTCGTGTCGCGATTTCATGTGCATGGCCCAGCGGCAACTGCGCTTCGACCTCCATATCGAGGCTGACCGAGAGCCGTTGTCCGATGGTGTGGACCGAGACATGGTGGACCGGGATCTTCAGCTTCAGCGCGATCAGCAGCACCCGCTCGAGCGCCGTCTCGTCATCGACCTGCACCGGGTCGGTGGTCACCGCGATCTCGGCGCCGGGCTCGATGCGCTGCAACGCGCTGGCCAGCACCTCGCGGATCGTCGCGACCCTTTCCAGCGGCAGGGTGCGCGACACGTTGATCCCGATTTCGCCCAGCACCCGCCCACCAGTGGGGCGGACCTTGAGCCAGTTGACGCCGACCACGCCGGGTACCGCCTCGGCAGCCTCCCGCAGGCGCTCGCTGACCCCTTTGGGCGCGGCGTCGAGCAGGGTGTCGATGGTGCGGCGGCCGAGCCTGTAAGCCGACAGTGCCGTGAAGGCGGCGATTGCGAAAGCGGCAACCGTGTCGGCCCGGGCAATCCCGTACCAGACGCCGAGCAGCCCGAGCAGCACCAGGGTGGAGCCGACGAAATCGGCGGCGAAATGCGTCGCTTCCGCCGCCAGGGCCTCGGAGCGGGTCTCCTTTGCGACTTGCGTCAGCGAGCGCCAGCGAATGGCGTCCACCACCATCGACAGCAGCAGGATGCCGATCACCACTGGCGTGACCTGAACCGTCTCGATCAGCCCCGTCCACAGGCGGTTGCCGGCCTCCCACAGGATCGCGCCAGCGAGCGTGAACAGGATCGCCGTTTCCACGAGAGCGGCCAGCGCCTCGACCTTGCCATGCCCGTAATGATGCTCGTCATCGGCCGGCTTGTCCGAGACGCGCACGGCAAACCAGGTGAACAGCGTCGAGCCGACATCGATCAGGCCCTGCAGTGCGTCGGCCAGCAGGGCAAGCGAGCCAGACAGGATCGCGCCGATGATCTTCGCGCCGGTCAAAAGCAGCGTGGCCATCACCGAGAGGATGGCGGCGCGCTGCTTGATCTGCGCCATCTGGGCGGGCGTCGCGCGGGCAGGCGAACCGCCTGGCCCGTCTTGCGTTGAGGTCATGGCCTGTCCTGCGCGCTCGCGTCTTGGAAGTGTCTTCGTGAGCGGCGATCCTTTCGCCCGATTCATGGGTAGGATCAACCGATACTATCTTGCCGACATGGGCGGAGCGCGGCCTTCAGCCGACCAAAGAGGAACTTCAAGATGCGATATCTGCACACCATGGTGCGCGTCACCGATCTCGACGCGGCGCTGGATTTCTACGTGACCAAGTTCGGGCTGATCGAGACCCGGCGCATCGAAAGCGAGAAGGGCCGCTTCACGCTGGTTTTTCTCGCCGCGCCCGACGATCTCGATACCGTCAAGGCGACCGGCTCGCGCGGCCGGCCGACGCTGGAGCTGACCTATAACTGGGATCCGGAGACCTATACCGGCGGCCGCAATTTCGGCCATCTCGCCTATGAGGTCGACGATATCTACGCCACCTGCGAGGCGCTGATGAAGGCGGGCGTCACCATCAACCGGCCGCCGCGCGACGGCAACATGGCCTTCATCCGCTCGCCCGACGACATCTCGATCGAGCTTCTCCAGAAGGGCGACCCCAAGCCCCCGGCCGAGCCTTGGGCGAGCATGCCGAATACCGGCGTTTGGTGACCCCCACGACTTGATTGCCCGAGGATAGCCTCCATGATATCAAGGTTTGATATCATGGAGGCTTGAATGGGAATTCTGGTTCGGGACGAAAAGATCGATCGGCAGGTGCGCGAACTCGCGGCCAAGTCCGGAAAGACGCTCCAGGGTGCGATCGGTCAGGCGGTCGAAAACGAACTCCAGCGTATCGATGCCCGTCGGGAGCAGGTGGAAAAGGCCTTCCGCCGCGCCCAGGAACGGCTCACGGCATTTCCCGTGATCGACGACGGACTATCGCATAAGGAGTTCTTCGACCGCGAATATGGCGACGCTTGATGTTTCTTGATGCCTCCGTACTCATTGCTGTCCTGGCGGGCGAGCCCGAGGCCCTGGCTGTCAAATCCGCTATGCTGCAGACCATGACGTTGTCGACATCGCAGGTCGCGATCTTCGAAACATCTTGCCGTCTGGCGAAACTGCGGGGCCTTTCGGTCGCGGATGCTCATCGTGAGGTCATCGACTTTCTGCAGATACTGGGTGTCGCCGAGTTGGCTATCGATGCCGAGGTCGGAGCTGTCGCTCACGCCTGCGCCGCCCGCTATCATCACCTCACGGGCCACCCCGCCCGACTCAACATGGGTGACTGTTTCGCCTATGCGGCCGCCCGAACCTCGGGACTGAAGCTGGCCTATAAGGGCAATGATTTCGTCCATACCGATATCGATGGCGCCCGCTTCGGGCCCGAAGCCGGCCCTGTTCGCTCATGACCGGCGTTTTCTGCCTGGGCATCTCGACGCTGGATTATGTCTACAGCGTCGAGACGCTGCCGACCCGCGGCGAGAAATACCGCTCCAGGGGACTCGCGGTGGTCGGCGGCGGCTGCGCCGGCAACGCCTCGGTCGCGATCGCGCGGCTCGGCGGCCGCTCCTGGCTCGCGACACGCCTGGCCGATGACGTCACCGGAGACCAGATTGTGGCCGATCTCGCCAGCGAGGGCGTCGAGACGGACTTCGTCCGGCGCGTGGCCGGCCTGCGCTCGCCGGTTTCGGCCATTCTGGTCGATGCCCAGGGCGAGCGCATGATCATCTCCTATTCCGATCCCGACATGCCGGAGGAGGCCGGCTGGCTGCCCTCGCAACTTCCCGACGGCGTGGGCGCCGTGCTGGCCGACACACGCTGGGGCCTGGGGTCGCTCGCCGCGCTGCAAATGGCGCGGGCCGCGGGTATTCCCGGCGTCCTCGACGGCGACCGCACGCCGCCCCATCCCGATCTCGTGGCGACCGCGAGCCATGTCGCCTTCAGCGCCCAGGCTTTGGCGGAATTATCGGGCGAGGCCGATCCCCGGCGCGGGCTGGCCCGGCTGGCGAAGGACGCCGCGACCTGGCTCGCTGTCACATTGGGCAGGGAGGGGGTGCTGTTCGTCGAGGATGGCGAGGTCGTCCATACGCCGGCCTTTCCGATCGAGACCGTCGATACGCTGGGCGCTGGCGATGTCTGGCACGGCGCCTTCACTTTGGCGCTGGCGGAAGGGCAGGGCGCACGCGCGGCGATCCGCTTCGCCTCCGCCGCTGCGGCCATCAAATGCACCCGCTTCGGTGGCCGGACCGGCGCGCCGGGGCGCGACGAGGTCCTGGCCTTCCTGGCCGCCGCCGGCTGAACGGTTTGCAAGGCATGCATGCCTGAAATTTAGGCGGCTGAGGGCCTCGAGGCTCTTGCCCGGCCGGCCGGCACGCGGAAGATAGGCTGCATTCTTCGTCTCGGGATCCTCCATGTTCGCGCCGCCCGTTCCGGCAGCCCATGAGCCGCTGCTTCCGGCCTATGTCCGCGCGGCCGGCGGCGTTCGGCTGCGCTTCGGGCTTGTCGGGGCGCGGACCCACCGTCTGGATGTCGGTGAATCCGGCGGCTACCGCGCGCGCTTTCCAACGACCTTCGACGCGACCAGCGAGGCCGTGCTGATCAACACCGGCGGCGGCATGGCCGGCGGCGACGCCATGGCTGTGAATATCGACCTCGGTGCTGGCGCCGATGCGATCGTGACCACGCAGGCGGCGGAGAAGATCTATCGCAGCCAGGGCTCGGACACCCGCATCAAGACTCAATTGTCGGTCGCCGCAGGCGCGCGCCTTGCCTGGCTGCCGCAGGAAACCATCCTGTTTTCCGGCGCGAGACTGGCGCGCCATCTCGCCGTCGACCTCGCCGCCGATGCCCGCCTGATCGCCTGCGAAACTGTCTTCTTCGGCCGTGGCGCCATGGGCGAGACCATGCTGCGCGGTGCGCTGCGCGACCGCTGGCGCATCCGCCGCGAGGGCAGGCTGATCTTCGCCGAGGATGTGCGGCTGGAGGGCGCTATCGCAGAGACGCTGACGCGTTCGGCCATCGGCGCCGGCGCGAAGGCGGCCGCCACGGTTGTCGCCGCCGGTTCCGATCTCGCCGACAAGCTGGAACAGGTCCGCGCGCTGGCGGCCGATGAACTCCAGGTCGAGATCGGTGCCGGCATCGTCGCGGATCTTCTCGTCATTCGTCTGCTCTCGCCCGATGCCCAGGCGCTGCGTCGCGTTCTCGTCACGCTGCTCGGGCAACTGACTGGCCGTGCGCTGCCGCGCACCTGGTCAACTTGAGGAGAGCATCATGCTGGCGATCCAGGGTCTGAAATGCATCTATGACACCGGCGCGCGGGGCTGGGCCATCGAACTGGCGCTCAGCGGCGAAGGCGAGGAAGCGGTGCGCCGCTTCGACGTCGATGGGCCCGACGACGCCGAAATGCTGATCGAAGCCTTCGAGGATTCGACCTCCAGCGCCTTCGATCCCGCCACCGGCGAGATCATCTTCGCCTATGAATACGCCGATTTCGGCGCCGATGACGAAGAAGACGAAGACGAAGAAGACGAGGACGCCGAGGACGACGACGCCGATGAAGAGGTGTCCGAGGACGGCTCCGACGAGGATGAGAAGAAGGGCAAGCAATGAATTTGACGCCGCGCGAAAAGGACAAGCTGCTCGTCGCCATGGCCGCCATTGTGGCCCGCAGACGACTTGAGCGCGGCGTCAAGCTCAACTATCCCGAGGCCGTTGCGCTGATCACCGACTTCGTCGTCGAAGGTGCGCGCGACGGCCGATCCGTCGCCGATCTGATGCAGGCCGGAGCCCATGTCGTTACGGCCGACCAGGTCATGGATGGCATCGCCGCCCTGATCCACGATGTGCAGGTCGAGGCGACCTTTCCCGACGGCACCAAGCTCGTCACCGTGCACGAGCCGATCCGCGGCGCCTCCGACGCGATGAAGCCGGGCGAAGTGACGACCGTGCCCGGCGACCTGATCATGAACGAGGGCCGCGAGAGCCTCAGCCTGACGGTGTCCAACACCGGCGACCGGCCGATCCAGATCGGCTCGCATTACCACTTCTTCGAGGCCAACCCGGCGCTGCATTTCGATCGCGACAAGGCCCGCGGCTTCCGCCTCGACATTCCCGCCGGCACGGCGGTGCGCTTCGAACCCGGCCAGACCCGCGAGGTGAAACTCGTCGCGCTCGCCGGCAAGCGCGAGGTTTACGGCTTCCGCCAGGAAGTGATGGGGAAATTGTAAGCGCGTGATGGGCATTCCCTACATTTTGGCGTAAGTTGGAATTATGAGGGTCACCGGAATGGCGAGCTATGAGGTCAAGATCAGCTCCAAAGGCCAGTTGACGCTGCCCGTCGAACTGAGACGGGAGTGGAAGCTCGAAGAAGGCGATTCCGTTGAGTTTTATCATACGCATGACGGACGGGTTTGTCTTAGACCCCGCAACCTGCCGGCGTCTGCAATCTTCGGCTTGCTGGCCCATCTGACCCCTGATCCGGCCTACGACAGCGACGACGACGCCATTGGTGCCCAGATCGTGGCCGAGGACGAAGCGACCAAGTCGAAGGGCCGAAAGCCGCGTGCGGCTTGATCGGCCTCGATGCAAACATCCTGTTGCGGGTCCTGCTCGACGACGACGCGGTCCAATCTCCGATGGCCCGGGAGTTGCTTGCAAAACTGACGCCGGAACAGGCCGGTTATATCAACCTCGTCGTGCTGATGGAGGTCGTTTGGACCATTCGGACTCGTTTCAAGGGCAAGCCGGACCATCTCCACGCAGCGCTTGAGACCCTATTGAGTGGGGCAGCCTATGTCGTTCAGAGCCGAAACGAAGTCGTCGCGGCGCTGTCGCTGGCGAAGGCTGGGAGATATGGATTTGCCGACGCGCTGATCGGATACTTGAATCAGCGCGCAGACTGCGGCGCGACTTGGACATTCGATCATGGGGCCCCTTACGAGGCCGGCTTCAAAGCTGCTGTACTGTAGGATCAACCATGCCCTTCAACTACCCCCGCAATGCCTATGCCGCGATGTTTGGCCCCACCACCGGCGACACGGTGCGCCTCGGCGACACCGAACTCGTCATTAAGGTCGAGAAGGACTTCACTACCTATGGCGAGGAGGTGAAGTTCGGCGGCGGCAAGGTCATCCGTGACGGCATGGGCCAGAGCCAGGTCCGCAATGCCGACGGCGCGGTCGACACCGTCATCACCAACGCGCTGATCCTCGACCATTGGGGGATCGTGAAGGCCGATATCGGCATTCGCGCCGGGCGCATCTGCGCCATCGGCAAGGCCGGTAACCCCGACATCCAGGCCGGCTTCGGCAATTTCGATCCCGCCGAGACGATCATCGTCGGTCCGGGCACCGAGGTCATTGCCGGCGAAGGCAAGATCGTCACCGCCGGCGGCTTCGACAGCCATATCCACTTCATCTGCCCGCAGCAGATCGAGGACGCGCTGATGAGCGGGCTCACCACCATGCTCGGCGGCGGCACCGGCCCGGCGCACGGCACGCTGGCGACGACCTGCACGCCCGGCCCCTGGCATCTCGGCCAGATGATCAAGGCGGCCGACGCCTTCCCGATGAACCTCGCCTTCGCCGGCAAGGGCAATGCCGCGCTGCCGGGCGCGCTTGTCGAGATGGTCGAGGCCGGCGCCTGCGCGCTCAAGCTCCACGAGGACTGGGGCACGACGCCCGCCGCGATCGACAACTGCCTCTCCGTCGCCGACGATTACGACGTGCAGGTGATGATCCACACCGACACGCTCAACGAGAGCGGCTTCGTCGAGGACACCATCGCCGCTTTCAAAAACCGCACCATCCACGCCTTCCATACGGAAGGGGCGGGCGGTGGCCATGCGCCCGACATCATGAAGGTGGCGGGGTTGGAGAACGTGCTGCCGTCCTCGACCAATCCGACACGGCCTTTCACTGTCAACACGCTCGACGAGCATCTGGACATGCTGATGGTCTGCCATCATCTGTCGCCCTCGATCCCGGAGGATCTCGCCTTCGCCGAAAGCCGCATCCGCAAGGAGACTATCGCGGCGGAAGACATCCTGCACGATCTCGGCGCGCTCTCGATGATGTCGTCGGATTCGCAGGCCATGGGCCGCGTCGGCGAGGTCATCACCCGCACCTGGCAGACCGCGCACAAGATGAAGGTCCAGCGCGGCACGCTCGCGCAGGATGTCGGCATCGGCGCCGACAATTTCCGCGCCAAGCGCTATGTCGCGAAATACACCATCAACCCCGCGATCGCGCACGGCATCTCGCGCCATATCGGTTCGGTCGAGGTCGGCAAGCTCGCAGACCTCGTGATGTGGTCGCCGGCCTTCTTCGCCACGAAGCCCGATCTGATCATCAAGGGCGGCATGATCGCGGCCGCCCCGATGGGCGACCCCAACGCCTCGATCCCGACGCCGCAGCCGGTGCATTACCGCCCGATGTTCGGCGCCTTCGGGAAGGCCGTCACCTCGACCTCGCTGGTCTTCGTATCGCAGGCCGCGATGGCCAACGGCTTGCGCAACCGGCTCGGCACCGAGAAGGAGATGGTCGCGGTCGAGAACACCCGCGGAGGCATCTCCAAGAAGAGCATGATCCACAACGACGCCACACCCGACATCCAGATCGACCCGGAGACCTATGCCGTGGTCGCCGACGGCGAACTGCTGGTCTGCGAACCGGCGAAGGAACTGCCGCTGGCGCAGCGGTATTTCCTTTTCTGAGCGAGGAACGCCACCGGCGGAACAGCGCGCGCGGGCCCGACGTTCCTTACCTGCCAGAACAGGGAGGTTCGCCATGGCCAATGAAAACGTCAACAAGGGACAGCAGCCGGAAGCGCTGGCCACTTTCGCTGCCAGTGCTCGCAATGATGGCAAGAAGCCGGACGATGTCGGGCTGACGGCGACGCCGGAAACGGGACCCGTGCCGACATCGAGCGAGAAAAAGGCCGAGGCCGCGACGAAAGTGCTGCGCGAAGGCGTGCTCAAGCGCGATCAGGGTGCGGACGAGGCGGTCGATGCGCTGCCCGACCGGACGCGAGAAAGCTGATGACGTGTGCCGGATGCAGCGCGTGATGGCGTCGAACGGCATGATTGTTTCTCCGACCGATCTGCATCCGCACTCGGGCGCGGCGCGTAGCCATGCTCCATACCTGTTGCGTATCGGAGCCTGCCCGCTTGTCCGACCCTTTCATCGTGATCTCCCGCATCGAGGTTCGCTCCGATGCCTGGGAGTGTTTCGTCGCTGCCGCCGGATACTGTATCGAAGCGACCAGACGTGAGCAGGGCTGCCTCGCCTATGAGATCCATGAGAGCCTGACGCAGCCGGGGCGTTTCGTGTCCTATGAAAGCTGGGAAACCCGCGCCGACATCGACCGGCACATGGGCTCGGATCACATGCGGGCCTTTCTGGAGGCGGTGAGGGCTTGCGCCGCGGCGCCTCCAGTGATCGAAGTGGTCGAACCGCGGTCGATCGACCGCCTCTGATCCACGATCTACACGGACGTATTCATCATGCTTCGCGCCACATCCGTCGTTCGCAAGGCCGCCGTCAGGCAAGACCGCGTCGTCGATACGCTGACGCTCGACCATGACGACCGCAACCGCCGCCGCCTGGCGCTGAAGGCCGATGGCGGGCTCGGCATCCTGCTCGATCTCGACAAGGCGACCGCGATCGGCGATGGCGACGCGGTTAAGCTCGAGGATGGCCGGCTTGTCCTGGTCAAGGCCGCGCCGCAGAGCCTGCTCGAGATCCGGGCCGAGAATCCGCTGCGCCTGATGCGCGTCGCCTGGCATATCGGCAACCGCCACACCCCGGCCGAGATCACAGCCGACGCGATCTATATCGAGAACGACCATGTGCTGGCCGAAATGGTACGCGGGCAGGGCTGCGCGATGAGCGCGGTGATGCGGCCGTTCCAGCCCGAGCGCGGCGCCTACGACCACGACCATTCCAATTGCGACCATCCCAGCCATGATCACCGCCATCACGGCCACGATCATGATCACCATGGGCACGATCACGCGGCGCATGCCCATGGGCATGCAGAGGCGCATGCTCACGACGACAAGGGCCGCGCCCACAGCCATGCAGAACAGCATTCGCATGCCCATGGCGACGCCTGCGGCTGCGGGCATGATCACGCCCATCACGATCACGGCCACAAGCACGGTGCCGAACACAGCCCCAAGGGCCACACGCACGATCATTGAGCGACGCAGGCAGCACCGAGCGAGCAGGCATGGCGGCGCATCTGCCCCTGATGGTCTGGCTGTCGCCGTCCTTCCCGGTCGGCGCCTTCGCCTATTCGCACGGCCTGGAATGGTCCTTCGAGAGCGGCGACCTGCATGATGCGCAGACGCTGCATGACTGGCTCGATGCGCTCGTCTCTCATGGCTCGCTGCGCAACGACCTGATCCTCTTCGCCTGTACCGTCCGGGTACTCGAGTCTCGCGACGATGCGGCGCTGACAGAGATCGCCGAACTGGCTCTGGCGCTGGCGAATTCCGCCGAGCGGAGGCTGGAGACGGTGACGCAGGGCAACGCTTTCGTCTCGGCACTGCGGGCCGCCTGGCCCTGCGCGACCGTCGACCATCTCAAGCAGGTCTGGCCGGGCGACGTCGCCTATCCGGTCGCGGTGGCCGCCGCCAGCGCGGGTCATGGCCTGCCGCTGCCCGCCTCGCTGGAGGCCTATGGGCTGGCCTTCGTCGCCAATCTCGTTTCGGCATCGGTTCGGCTCGGCATCGTCGGCCAGACCGACGGGCAGAAACTCACCGCCGCCCTGGTGCCAGCCCTGCGCGCGGCGGCGGCAGAGGCCGCGCTGTCAACCCTGGAGGATCTCGGCGGCTGCTGCTACCGCTCCGATCTCGCCTCGCTGCGCCACGAGACCCAGTATTCGCGGCTGTTCCGATCGTGAGCGCGGCGCGCGAATTGCACCATGCCTCCGCCTATCACCGCGCCGTTCCGGCCGGCGGGGTTGCCTTTCCGTTCAAGGGAATTTGACGATGTCGCGCTCTCCCCATGGCCCCCTCCGCGTCGGCATTGGCGGCCCCGTCGGCTCCGGCAAGACCGCGCTGATGGAGGTGCTCTGCAAGCGCATGCGCGACACCTACGACATCTGCGCCATCACCAACGACATCTACACCAAGGAGGATGCGCGGCTTTTGACCGTGGCTGGCGCCCTGCCGCAGGAGCGGATCATGGGCGTCGAGACGGGTGGCTGCCCGCACACCGCCATCCGCGAGGATTGCTCGATCAACCTCGCCGCCGTCGAGGAGATGCGGGCTAAGTTTCCCAACCTCGACATGATCCTGATCGAGTCCGGCGGCGACAATCTCGCCGCGACCTTCTCGCCGGAACTGGCGGACCTCACGATCTACGTCATCGACGTCGCCGCCGGGGAGAAGATCCCGCGCAAGGGTGGGCCCGGCATCACCCGCTCGGATCTTCTGGTGATCAACAAGACCGATCTCGCGCCCCATGTCGGCGCGGATCTTGCAGTGATGGACCGGGATTCCAGGCTGATGCGCGGCAAGCGACCCTTCGCCTTCACCAACACGAAGGCGGGCGAAGGCGTCGATGCCGTGATCGAATTCATCGAGACGGCAGGCGGCCTGCGGGCCGCTTCGGCAGCGTGACGAAGGTGCAAGGGAAACGACGATGCGGACGATGGCGAAACGAACGGGACTGGTCCTGGTGATGGCGGCGCTGGCCGGGCCGGCCCTGGCGCATACGGGTGTCGGCGCCGTACACGGCTTCGAGTCCGGCCTGATGCATCCGCTGTTCGGGCTCGATCACGTCCTGGCCATGGTCGCGGTCGGCCTCTGGGCCGGGTTGACGGGCGGCCGGGCGCGCCTGGCCTATCCGCTCGCCTTCGTCGGCATGATGATCCTCGCCGGGCTTTGGGGCATGTCGGGCGCGCTGCTGCCGGGCGTCGAGATCGGGATTGCGGTCTCGGTCATCGTGCTGGGCCTCGCCATCGCCTTGAAGGCAACCCCGCCGCTGGCGGCGGGCGCGGCGGCTTGCGCCATCTTCGCGATCTTCCACGGCCACGCCCATGGCGCCGAACTGCCAGATGGGGCGAGCGGAATGAGCTATGCCATCGGCTTCGTGCTGGCGACCCTTGCCCTGCACGGCGCCGGGCTTGGCCTCGCCGGTATCATGGCGACGCGCGCGCCGCTGCTGGCCCGGGTCGCCGGCGGCGGTCTGGCGCTGGCGGGCATGGCCATTCTCGCCAGCTAGGGCGTGATATTTTTCAGGGAAACGCGGGTCATCCCGGACGCAGCGAAGCGGAGATCCGGGATCCATGCCTGAACCTTGACCGGACGCGTTCCGGAACAAGCCCGGGACGACGCCATGGTTCCCTGTCAAATGAGCATGCGCCAGCGCGGTCTCGCGTCGCCCCGCGCAGATCGCCGCACAAAGACGGCCTCAGCCTTCGTAGCCGCGCAGTGCGCTCACTGCCGCCATCACGCCCCGAAGTTCCGCGAGCCCCCGCAGACGCCCGACCGCCGGATAGCCGGGAAAGGAGCCCTTGCCGACATCGTCGAGCAAGGCATGGCCGTGGTCGGGCCGCATCGGGATCTGCCAATGGGCTAAGCCCGCCGCCTTGCGCCGCTGCTCCTCGGTGAGCAGCGCCTCGACCAGCGCCACCATGTCGGTGTCGCCGCCGAGATGCTCGGCCTCCATGAAGGAGCCGTCGGCGTCCTTGGCGACATTGCGCAGATGCGCAAACCAGATCCGGTCGGCGAAGCGCCGCGCGATTCCCGGCACGTCGTTCTTAGGATTGGCGCCGAGCGAGCCGGAGCACAATGTCAGCCCGTTCGCTGGTCGATCGACCGCACCCATGATGAAGGCGATATCGTCCTCGTCCGAGCAGATCCGCGGCAGGCCGAAGAGCGGGCGCGGCGGATCGTCGGGGTGGATGCACATCCGGATGCCGACCTCTTCGGCCGTCGGGATCACGGCTTCGAGGAAGCGCTTGAGATTGGCCCGCAGCGCCTCATGGCTCATGCCGCGATAGCGCTCCAGCATGCGTGCCAACCCCGGCACGTCGTAGCGGTCATAGGCGCCCGGCAGCCCCGCCATGATATTGGCCAGCAACCTGTCGCGATCAGCCTCCGTCGAGCTCTCGAACCAGGCCTTGGCGCGATCCATCACATCCGCCGAGTGCCCTTCGTCGGCGCCGGGGCGCTGCAGCATGAAATGGTCGAAGGCGACATATTCGTGGATGTTGAAGCGCAGCGCCGTGCCGCCGCCGGGCAGGGGGAAGGCGAGTTCGGTGCGCGTCCAGTCCAGAACGGGCATGAAATTGTAGCAGACCACCTCGAGCCCGCAGGTAGCGAGGTTGCGCAGCGACTGCCGGTAGTTTGCGAAGACCGGCTCCAGATCGCCTTCGCCGATCTTGATGCTCTCATGCAGCGGCAGGCTCTCGACCACGTTCCAGCGCAGGCCCAAGCTCGGATCGGCCGCGATGATCGCCTGGCGCGCCTCGATCTCCTCGACGCTCCAGACCACGCCATAGGGGATCTGATGGAGCGCGTTGACGATGCCGCGCGCGCCCGCCTGCCGTGCCTGGGCAAGCGTCACCACGTCGTCGGGTCCAAACCAGCGCCAGCTCTGTTCCATCAGGAGGCCCGTTCCGTCAGTGCATGGGTCATGGTCGCGAATCCTCCAGCGTTGCTTGTTGTGGTAAGGCCATCGCCGTCAATCGAGGCGGGCGGGGGTGGCGCTGCCGGCGAAAGCATCGACATGCTCGCGGGCGATGGCCTCGATGGCGTCGAAGACCATGCGCAGATGCGCGCGCATCGCCGCTTCGGCGCGGGGCTCGTCTCCGATCACCACGCAATGCGTGATCTCGCGATGCTGGGCGAGGATCATGCCGGGCCAAGCCTCGCTCTCTAGCGACAGGCAGCGGACCCGGTCGAGCTGCGCCTTGACGCCCTCGATCAGGCTCCAGACCGAGGGGTGGCCGGCCAGCCGTGCCAGTTCGGCGTGGAACGCTTCGTCCTGGCGGAAGAAGCCCGCGCGGTCGCCCATGGCGAGAAAGCGCTCCTGCTGCCGCACATTCTGTTCCAGTGCCGCCTTGCCGGCGTCGTCGGCATGGCGCGCGGCGAGCGCGACCGTCCGGCATTCCAGCGTTTCCCGGACGAACTGGCTGTCATGGACGGCTGTGAGATCGATCGGGGCCACGAAGGTGCCGACCTGCGGCACCACCATCAGGAAGCCTTCCTCGACCAGGCGCTTGAAGGCTTCGCGCACCGGCGTGCGGCTGACGCCGAAGCGCACGGCCATGCCCGCCTCCGACATCGCCTCGCCCGGGCGCAGCACCGCTGCGAGAATGTCCCCTCGCAACAGGCGGTGGATCTGTTCGGTGCTTTGACGGGTCGCGGGAAGGGCCATACCAAGCTCTTATCGACTGGTATACTAGGATACCGACTAATCCGAGCCCGCGTCAATCAGCGCGCGCCATGGATATGGGGAGAGGAAGCTGGTGATGCTGCTCTTCCTGCTGCCGCTGCTGGCGCTGGGCATCCTCCGACGCAGATCGGGCCCGCGCCAGGCGCGAAAGAAATCCGCCCCCGGCCGGAACCGGACGGGGGCGGTCGCGATTGAACCCGGGCAGCGCGGATGGCGTCTCATCCGTCCGGAGTGTCAAGCCATGGCGCGCGTGATCTTCGACGATGCCGTTCCGATCCCACCGCCCCCTACACGGCTGAAACGCAGCTCGGCCGCCAAGCTGACGATCACACGCCGCAAATCAGGCAAGGGTTTCAGCTATCGCGATGCCGAAGGCCAGCGCATCACCGACGCGGCGACGCTGGCCCGCATCCGTTCGCTCGCGATTCCGCCGGCCTATGCGGACGTCCGCATCGCCGCCGACCCTCGCGCCCATCTTCAGGCTGTCGGCCATGACGAAGCCGGCCGCATCCAGCATCGCTATCATCCGGCCTGGGACAAGGTGCGTGAGCGTCGCAAGCTCAAACGCCTGAAATGCCTGATCGATGCGCTGCCCAAGCTGCGGGCCGCGATCGCGCGCGATCTCAAGGATCGCAAGCTCAGCCGGGACAAGGCGCTGGCCTGTGCCGCCGCGATCATCGACCGCTGCCATATCCGCGTCGGCAATGAGAGCTACGCCAAGGCCAATGGCAGCCATGGCGCCTCGACGCTGCTCAAGCGTCACGTCACGATCACCGGCAGCCGCGTCGAACTCGCCTTCAAGGGTAAGAGCGGCAAGGAGATCGCTTGCGCGCATGAGGACGCGACGTTGGCCCGCGCCCTGACGCGCGTCATGACCCTGAAAGGCCGCCGTGCTTTTCAGTACCAGCGCGAGGACGGTACTGTCGGCGAATTGAGGGCCGGCGACATCAACGCCTATCTCAAGCGCGTCTCCGGCCTGCCGGTCAGCAGCAAGGATCTGCGCATGCTGGCCGCCAATGCCGCCGCCGCCGAGCTGCTGCTGGCCGGAGAACTCGTCGCGACCGAAACCGGCCGCAGGCGCCAGCTCGCCGACATCATGCGCGCGATCTCGGAGCGGCTGGTCAACACGCCGGCCGTGGTTCGCAAGAGCTATGTCCATGAGATCGTCGTGCGTTCCCATGCCAGCGGGCGCCTCAAGCGCTGCTTCGACAAGGCCAAGGCGCGCGGCGGCTGCTCGCGCATCGAACGGGCGCTTGGGCTGCTCGCCGCCTGATCGTCAGGGCGTCCGATCCGGAACCCTGCTACGACCTTGCGTGATCAGCCGGGCGCTGTGCTGGCCGGAGATGAAGGTCCAGAACCAGCTCCAGGCGACGGCGACGCGGCTGCGCGCGCCGATCAGGAAGAAGATGTGGGCGATGCCCCAGATCCACCAGGCGATCGCCCCGCGCAGGCGCAGCCAGCCGAAATCGGCCACGGCCGCGCTCTTGCCGATGGTGGCGAGGTTGCCCTGATGGCGATAGCGGAACGGGGCGGGGGCTGGCTTCCCGGCGAGCCGCGCGCGAATGACCTTGGCGACATGGGCGCCTTGCTGCTTGGCGGCTGGAGCGATCCCTGGCACGGGCTTTCCGTCGCTTGTCGCGACCGCCGCCGTATCGCCGATGACGAAGATCTCAGGCCGGCCGGGCGCGTTGAGGTTCGCATCGACGTTCGCCCGTCCCGCCCGGTCGGCAGCGATGCCGAGCCATGCTGCGGCGGGCGAGGCAGCGACGCCGGCCGCCCAGACCACGGTGCGGCAGCCGACGAATTCAGTCCCGATCGTCACCCCGTCGGCGCGGATGTCCGAGACCGGCCGACCGAACAGGACCTTGACACCGAGCTTTTCCAGCGCTCCTTGCGCATAATCCGACAACGACTCCGGAAACGCTGCCAGCACCCTGGCGCCGGCCTCGATCAGCAGAACCCGGGCCTCGCGGGTGTCGATGTTGCGGAATTCGCGCCACAAAATCTTCTGGGCCAATTCGGCGATGATTCCGGCGAGTTCGACGCCGGTCGGCCCGGCGCCAATCACCGCGAAGGTCAGCAGTGCCTGCCGGGCGATTGGATCGGTCTCGCGCTCGGCCTGCTCGAAGGCGAGCAGCAGCCGCCGCCGGATCGTGGTCGCATCCTCCAGCGTCTTCAAGCCGGGCGCCACGCCCTCCCAGTCGTCGCGGCCGAAATAGGAGTGCCGCGCGCCGGTGGCGAGCACCAGCGTGTCGTAAGCCACTGTGCCGCCATCATCGAGCAGCACCCGCTTGGCCTGAGGATCGACGCCGGAGACCTGCCCCAGCAGCGTGGTGACGTCGGCCCGCTCGCGAAACAGCCGCCGGATCGGCCAGGCGATCTCCGAGGTGGCAAGGATGGTGGTCGCGACCTGGTACAGCAGCGGCTGAAACAGGTGATGGTTGCGCTGGTCGATCAGCGTGATCCGCAAGCCCGCCCCCTGCAAATCGCGCACGAGTTGAAGGCCGGCAAAACCAGCGCCCACGACAACGAGATGGTGGGCTTCGGGAGGCGGCGGGATCTTTGCCATTGTGCCAGAATGTCCTGCCCGTTCGACGCAGCCGCAGCAGGGCCGCTTTGACGGTAACTGGGCTGGACCAGATCCCCCCGCAACCCCCACAACCATGGGGGCAGGTGCATCCGGGCGTGTTTCGCGGTAATCAGCGCTTATGACAGCCCTTTCGCCCGAGCTCCTGCGCTTCTCCGTGGCGCCCATGATGGACTGGACCGACCGCTATTGCCGGACGATCCATCGCCTGATGTCGCGCCGCGCCAGGCTCTATACCGAGATGGTGACGGCCCAAGCCGTGATCCGGGGCGACCGGCAGCGGCTGATCGGGTTCGACGCCTTCGAGCATCCCGTCGCGCTCCAGCTTGGCGGCAACGATCCGGTCCTGCTGGCGCAGGCCGCGCGGATCGGCGCCGACTTCGGCTATGACGAGATCAACCTGAACTGCGGCTGCCCCTCCGATCGCGTTCAGGGCGGGGCCTTTGGCGCCTGCCTGATGCGCGAGCCGGTGCTGGTCGGCGATTGCGTCGCCGCGATGAAGGCCGCCGTCTCCATCCCCGTCACGGTGAAATGCCGTATCGGCGTCGACGACCAGGACCCGGAAGCAGCGCTCGATGCACTGACGGCCTCGGTGAAGGCCGCCGGGGTCGATGCCCTCATCGTCCATGCCCGCAAGGCCTGGCTGCAGGGCCTCTCGCCCAAGGAAAATCGCGAGGTGCCGCCGCTCGATTATGGCCGTGCCTATCGCCTTAAAGCCGCCCATCCCGATCTGCCGATCGCCATCAATGGCGGCATTCGTGCGCCCGACGAATGGGCGGGCCAGCTTGACCATGTGGACGGGGTGATGGTCGGCCGCGAGGCCTATCAGAACCCAGAGATCCTGCTCCGGGTCGATCCGCTGCTGTTTGGCGAGGCCGCGCCTGTGTCCGACGCCTTTGCCATGCTGGAGGCACTGGAGCCGCATCTGGCTGCCCATCTCGAAGCCGGCGGGCGGCTGCATGCTTTCACTCGCCATCTCGTCGGGCTGTTCCCGGGGCGTCCCGGCGCGCGCCAGTTTCGCCGCCATCTCGCCGAGCATTGCGTCGCCGCAGGCGCGGGGATCGACGATCTGCGCGCCGCGGTTGCCCATGTCGCGCGCCTCGATGGCGCGCAGGCTGCCGCCTGAGGGGCCGCGTCATGACCGCTGCATCCCTGTCCGAATCCAAGATCGCGCAGCGCATCGCCGAGAGCTTCGGCAAGCAGAGCTTCATGACGACTTTGGGCGCCACCCTTTGCCATGTCGCCGCCGGTGAGGTCGAGATCGCATTGCCGATCGCAGCCCATGTTTCCCAGCAGCACGGCTTCGTCCATGCCGGCGCGGTCGCCTCGATCGCCGATTCCGCCTGCGGCTATGCCGCCCTGACGCTGATGCCGCCCGGCGCCGGTGTGCTGACGGCCGAGTTCAAGATCAACCTGTTAGCGCCGGCCGCCGGTGAGCGGCTGATCGCGAAGGGCAGGGTCGTGAAAGCCGGCCGCACGCTGACATTGGCCATGGCGGAGGTCTTCGCCGTCAAGGACGGCGCCACCAGGCTTTGCGCCCTGATGACAGCGACCTGCATGACGA
Source organism: Allobosea sp. AAP35 (assembly GCF_001295925.1). Lineage (GTDB taxonomy): Bacteria > Pseudomonadota > Alphaproteobacteria > Rhizobiales > Beijerinckiaceae > Allobosea. The sequence continues at coordinate 24,328 of NZ_LJHQ01000003.1, forward strand.
TGATAAGCCGGGATGGCGTTGCGGACTGAGGCGAGATCGCGCTTGACGAGTCAGGCGTACTTATGGTAACTTAACTTTATGGTTAAGTTTGAAGATTCGCGTCTCGATCGCACGTTTTCGGCTCTGTCGGATCCGACGCGCCGGGCCCTGCTGGCGAGGCTGCAGGAGCAGGACGGGCTGTCGATCAGTACGCTGGCGCAGCCCTTTGCCATGTCGCTGCCGGCGGTCATGAAACATCTCGACGTATTGTCGGATGCCGGGCTGATCACGCGGGTCAAGACTGGCCGCGTGGTCTCCTGCCGGCTCAATGCCGATCCGATGGAGGAGGCGATGGGCTGGCTCGCGCGATATCAGCAGTTCTGGTCGCAGCGTCTCGACGCACTGGAGGCCATGCTGAACGAGGGCCACGGTGAAGTCCGGCCCGACGAAGGACCCAAAGGCGGCGCCGATAGGCGCTGACGCAGCGCATCGGAGGCCAAGCCTTGGACCAGCGGGTCGCAACCACGCCCAGCCTGACGATGAAGCGCCGGCTGAAGGCCGCGCCGGCGGCGGTCTACCGGGCCTGGACGGACCCTCAACTGCTCATGCGCTGGTTTGGGCCGGAGAACGTGTCGACACACGAGGTCAAGGTCGATGCCCGCATCGGCGGTGGCTTCCGGGTGGTGATGCTGGAGTACACCGGCGAGCGCCACGAGGTCTCCGGCACCTATTCCGATGTTGTCGAGAACGAGCGGCTGGTCTTCTCCTGGTCTTGGATCACGACACCCGAGCGCGTCTCGCGCGTCACCGTGACCTTCAAGCCAGACGGCGACGGCACGATCCTGACGCTTCTGCATGAGCAGTTCTTCGACGAGCAGGCGGTCAAGGGGCACAGCCATGGCTGGATGGGCTCGCTCGACAAACTGGAGGCGCTGTTCGCCTGACGCGGCCGGGCCCTTCCGTCATTGCGAGGAGCGAAGCGACGAAGCAATCCAGGGGGCGCCGAACCCAACGGCCTGGATCGCTTCGCTGCGCTCGCGATAACGGCTCGGAAGAAAGCCCTGTCAGCCCGGCCCGGCGCCCTGCGTGCCGAGATAAAGCGCGTAGATCGACTGGCTCGCCGCCATGAACAGCCGGTTCCGCTTGGGCCCGCCGAAGCAGATGTTGCCGCACACCTCCGGCAGGCGAATGCGGCCGATCAGCTTGCCGGCGGGGTTGAAGACGTTGACCCCGCTATAGCCGACATTGCGCCCGGCATTGGACGAGGCCCAGAGATTGCCTTCGACATCGCAGCGCAGCCCGTCGGGCCCGCAATGCACGCCATCGATCATGCAGTCGGAGAAGACCTTGCCGTTGCTGAGCTTGTTGTCGGTGCCGACATCGAAGACGTGGATGTCGCCCTTGCCGCCCGCACCCGTATCGCCCGGTCCCTTGCCGGTCGAGGCGATGTAGAGCTTCTTGAAATCCGGCGAGAAGCACAGGCCGTTGGGGTCGGGCACCTGCGATTCCGGCACGACGAGATCGAGCCTGCCGCTTGGATCGAGGCGGTAGGTGCTGGTCGGCAGTTCGCGCTTGGCGAGCCCGATGCCTGGCGGCTGGCCGAGGCGGGGATTGAGCTTGCCATTGGCGTTGCTCGGGCCGCCCGGCGCATCGGGCGCACCTTCGTAGAGTTGCCCGCCATAAGGCGGATCGGTGAACCAGTAGCTGCCGTCGGGGTGGGCCACGATGTCGTTGGGCGAGTTCAGCTTCTTGCCCTCGAACGAGTCGGCGAGCACGGTCGCCGAGCCGTCGAGCTCGTAGCGCACGACGCGCCGGTTGAGATGCTCGCAGGAGAGCTGCCGGCCCTGGAAATCGAAGCTGTTGCCGTTGCTGTTGCCCGAGGGCGCGCGGAAGACGCTGACATGCCCGTCATCCTCGATCCAGCGCATCTGCCGGTTGCGCGGGATGTCGCTCCAGACGAGGTACTGGCCCTGCGCGTTCCAGGCCGGCCCCTCGACCCATAATCCCCCGGTCCAGATCCGCTGGATCGCGGCATTGGGCTGGGCCAGCCCGTTAAAGGCGGGGTCGACGGCGATGACGTCTGGGTCCCAGAAATAGGTCGTCGGCGCGCCGCGGCGGCTGAAATCGCGCGGCGGGGTGGTGATCGTGGTCGGCGGTGCGGCGGGGCTGCCTGCGCTCTGCGAGAAAGCGGGGCCGGCCGTGGCGGCCAGCGCCCCGAGCCCGGCCACCTGGATCAGGTTGCGCCGGGACAGGATGGCCGGCTGGTGCGGCTTGGGATCGCGGTCGTGAGCAGTAGGGTCTGTCATCGTTTACCTCCCTGGATTGTTGTTGAAACCGGCTTTGTGCCGGCCTTGCATTGTCTCTTGAGGTTCCTTTCCTGTCGTCGCAGCGCCCGGCGGACGCGTGAGCGAGACGTCAGATCATCAGGGCGGAGGCCCCGGGTCGAGCGGTGCTGATGGTGGGGCCGTCGTGCAGCCCAAGCATGCGTGGAGCGCGGGCCCGGCATCGCTTTTGCGCATCGCTGGTGCGGAACGGCAGGCTGGCGGCGATGCTTGATCCCGGCGGTGCATATCCGCCCCGCCGTGCCGCGCTTGCCCCGGCCCGCGAAATCGCCCAAAGCAGCCTTCCTTCTGGTCGGATCGCTGCCATGTTTGCTGGAATTCCCATCGGGGACCTCGTTTTCCTCGCGGTCTCGCTCGTCGCGGCTGGCGCTCTCACCGGCCTTCTCGCGGGCGTCTTCGGCGTCGGCGGCGGTGCGGTCATCGTGCCGATCCTCTACGAGGTCTTCCGGGTCATCGGCGTGCCCGAGGAGGTTCGCATGCCGCTTTGCGTCGGCACCTCGCTGGCAGTGATCATCCCGACCTCGATCCGCTCCTTCAACGCCCACCGCGCCAAGGGCATGGTCGACATGTCGATCCTCAAGATCTGGGCGGTGCCGGTCGTGCTCGGCGTGCTCGTCGGCAGCTATATCGCCCGTTTCGCGCCGGCCGACCTGTTCAAGATCATCTTCGTCATCGTCGCGTTCTTCAGCGCGCTGCGGCTGCTCTTCGCTTCCGACCGCTGGCAACTCGGCACGGAGATGCCGGGCAAGATCCTGATGAACATCTATGGCGGCATCATCGGCGTGCTGTCGGCCCTGATGGGGATCGGCGGCGGCCAGCTCTCGAGCCTGTTCATGACCTTCTACGGCCGCCCGATCCACCAGGCGGTCGCGACCTCCTCGGGGCTGGGTGTCATCATCTCGATCCCCGGCGCGCTCGGCTTCATCTATGCCGGCTGGCCGAAGATGGACATCCTGCCGCCGCTCTCGCTCGGCTATGTGTCGCTGATCGGCTTCATGCTCTTCATCCCGACCTCGATCTGGACCGCCCCGATCGGTGCGCGCCTCGCGCACCGGCTCTCGAAGCGCAAGCTGGAGGTTGTTTTCGGCATCTTCCTGCTGCTGGTCGCGGCGCGGTTCATCTGGTCGCTGGTGGTCTGAGGCGGAGAAGATAGTCCTTCGCCGGACGGCCAAAGGCGCTGGGGCGGATGGCTTTTAATCAGTCGCATCGCAAACAGCCGGACCAGACCCTGCTATCGTATGCTGGACTTTCGTTGCGCGCAGGGCCAGATTTGCGCCCATGCATCACGTCACGCTCGCCGAAATGCAAGATCGGATCGCCGAACTCGCGAGCGCTGTCGAGGCGGGAGAGACGATCATCGTCACACGCGATGGCCGTCCGATCCTTGATCTCGTGCCGCATCGCCCCAGCCGCCGACTGAATCTGGCAGCGATCGAAGCCTTCAAGAAAGAGCGCGGGATCGAGCGTTTCGTCATGCGTATCCCTGATGACTTCGACGATCCTCTGCCCGACGATATTCTCTTGGGCGAGCATGCTGCCTGGCGATGAAATGCTTGCTCGACACGCACATTTTCATTGGTTTGCTTGAGCAACAGACCCATCGTTTCGGGCGTGACATCGCGGCGATGCTTGAAAATCCTGTTGCCGATTTTCACCTGAGTGTCGCTTCGCTTTGGGAAATTGCAATCAAGTCTCGGCTGGGCAAGTTGCCCTTGAACGCGGAACTCGAAGCGCTCCCTCAGGTCGCGGATCGGGCAGGCATTGCGATCCTTGCGATAAGGCCGGACCATGTGGTCGTGCAATTGAAGCAGGATCCGCCGACGCGCGACCCGTTCGACCGCCTGCTTCTGGCCCAATGCCAGCTGGAAGGCATGCGCTTGGTGACGGTTGACCGTGCTCTCGTCGAACATCCGCTGGCCATCGGGCCACGATCATCATAACTTTGGCGGCAGGGACCTATCGTGCTTGTGGACGAGCCGCTCCGTCAGCCGCGCCATGATCGCGCGCCGCTCCGCTTCGCTCAGGCGGCTCCAGCGCCCGATCTCGTCGAGCGAGCGCCCGCAGCCCTGACAGAGCCGGGTCGTGGCGTCGAGCTGACACAGTTTGACACAGGGCGAGGAGATGGCAGTCACAACGCGGCTGTCCCCAGCATCAGCGCGAAGCCGAGATAAAGCGCAATCTCGTCGAGCTGCTGCGTCGCGCCGGCGATATCGCCGGTCTGCCCGCCGATCAGGCGCCGGCACAGCCGCATGACCAGCAGGGCGTTGAGCGCGCTCAGCGCCAGCCCCAGCAGGAGCCCCCGCAGCGGCAACGCCGTTGCGAGACAGAAGCCCGTCGACAGACCGACGCCGATCGCGGAGGCCAGCCACGCCGTCCGCCGCGACGGTCGCCCGACCGCGGCCGAGGCGCCATGGACACGGGCAGGCGCCACCGTGGCCAGAAGCCGCACGCCCGACAGCCGCGACAGCACCGCCGCGATCAGGAACGCGCCCATCGCCGCGACGGGCCCGGCGCGGTCGATGATAACGGCGAGCGCGAAAACGCGCAGCAGGAGCGCAAGCCCCATTGCCAGCGCGCCATAGCTGCCCAGCCGGCTGTCCTTCATGATCTCCAGCCGCCGCTCCGGGGTGCGCCCTCCGAACAGACCATCGGCGCTGTCGGCAAGCCCGTCCTCGTGCAGTGCGCCGGTCGTCACCGCGAGCGTCGCGATGGCGAGCGTGGCGGAGAGAAGGCCGCCAAGACCGGCCGCTCCGGCCCCAAACAGCACAAGCGTCGCGGGCAGGGCGATGATCAGCGCCGCGAAGGGCAGGGCGCGCGGCACGGTGCGGAAATCGGGCGCCGCATGCGGGTCCGCCTCGCCGCGCAGGGCCGGCACCGGCAGGCGCGAATAGAACCGGATGCAGATCGCTGTCGCGATCGCCCAGCCCGGCCAGACCGGCCCGGGCGCCGTTGGCGGCGTGGTCGGCGCTTGCCTCCCCGCGACGTCCTTGTCCTCGATTGTCTTCATGCGCCGCAACCTATAGCAGCAGCGCCATCAGGCCAGCCATCTCGGTGGCGCGGCCCACCGCATCATTGCCGCATGAGTTTTTCCGCCATGGCCGCTTCAGCACTGCCCTTCGACGACGTCCGCGAACTCATTGCCGCCATGCCTGGCCCCGACATGGCCGCCGCCAACATGGTGCGCGCCCGCGACACGGATCTGACCAAGCCGGCCGGCAGTCTCGGCCGCATGGAGGAGATCGCCGAATGGCTCGCTGCCTGGCAGGGCAAGGGCAAACCCTCGGTCGATCGTCCGCTGGTTTGCGTCTTCGCCGGCAATCATGGCGTCGTGGCGCAAGGTGTCTCCGCCTTCCCGCAGGCCGTGACGCGCCAGATGCTGGAAAATTTCGCCGCCGGCGGCGCCGCGATCAACCAGATCTGCGCCGCCTTCGACCTCGGCTTCAAGGTCTTCGATCTTGCGCTCGACCTGCCGACAGGGGATTTCACGCAAGGAGACGCGCTCGACGAGCGCGCCTGCGTCGCCACCATGGCCTTCGGCATGGAGGCGCTGGTCGGCGGCACGGATCTGCTCTGCCTCGGCGAAATGGGCATCGGCAACACCACCTCGGCCGCCGCGATCTATGCCGCGCTCTATGGCGGCGGGGCGGCGATGTGGTGCGGCCGCGGGACCGGGCTCGACGATGACGGGCTGAAGCGCAAGATCGCCGCCGTGGAGGCCGGGCTCAGCCTGCATGCCGCCCATCTCAAGGATCCGCTCGAGGTGTTGCGCCGGCTCGGCGGACGCGAGATCGCGGCGATCTGCGGCGCCATCATCGCTGCCCGCTCGCAGCGCATCCCCGTGATCCTCGACGGCTATGTCGTGACCGCCGCCGCCGCCATCCTGCATGCGCTGGAGCCGTCTTCGATCGACCACTGCCTCGCCGGTCATCTCTCGGCCGAGGGCGCCCACGCTGAGGTCCTTGCCCGGCTCGGCAAGCTGCCGCTTCTGGCGCTCGACATGCGGCTGGGCGAGGGAACAGGCGCCGCGCTCGCCGCCAGCCTCGTCAAGGCGGCGGCCGCGATCCACAACGGCATGGCGACCTTCGCCCAGGCGGGCGTGGCGGGGAAGGAATAGATTGGTGCCGTTGATATAAGCAACTCATTGCGAGGGATGGAAAAGGTATAATTTCTATACTATATTGACTCATGCCATTCGAGTTCGATCCTCTCCAAAGCGCGGCCAACCTCGCCAAGCACGGGATCGATTTCCAACAGGCGCAGGCTCTCTGGGAAGATGTGCGTCTGCTTGAAGCACCTGCCCGGACCGAGGGCGAACTGCGCTTCATGGCAGTGGGAATGATCGGCCAAAAGCACTGGTCCGCGATTGATGTCTATCGCGGCGATCGGGTGCGGATCATCTCGGTGCGGCGCGCTCGAAGCGAGGAGATCGACTACTATGAAAACGGGTGATTTCGATCAGGCTTTCGATGACGGACAGTCCGTTGAAGACGAAATCGACTGGGCCAAGGCGCGTCGCCCGAACATCGAGACGAAACGCGTGAATGTCGATTTTCCGAGTTGGGTCGTCCAAGGTCTGGACCGTCAGGCGCAGCATCTTGGCGTGACCCGGCAGTCGCTGATCAAGCTCTGGATTGCAGAGCGGCTGGGCGACAAGGTGTCCAATTGAGCCACGTTTAGACCTGCGGCCGCTCACACGCACGGGTTGGGCAGTGCTGCGGGCGCATCGATCAGGCTCCCGGCTCCTGGACCACGGCAATGGTCCGGTGCGTTTCGCCTTACCCCTCGTAGCTCGTCCTCAACCCCGCCCGCTCGGCATGGCGCTCCTGCGCCAGTTCGATCAGCCGGGTCAGCAGCGCGGGGTAGGGCAGGCCGGAGGCTTCCATCATCTTGGGATACATGCTGATCGCGGTGAAGCCCGGCAGCGTGTTGATCTCGTTGAAGTAGAATTCACCGCTCTGGCGGTCGAGGAAGAAGTCGACGCGCGCCAGCCCGTTGCAGTCGAGTGCGACGAAAGCGTCGATCGCCAACTGCCGCACGCGCGCCATCTGCGCGGGATCGAGCTTGGCCGGCAAATCGACGCTCGCCCCATCCTGGTCGATGTATTTGGCCTCGTAAGAGTAGAACTCATGCTGCGGGCCGGCGTTCAGTTCGCTGGCGATGCTCGCCACCGGCGGCTGCCCGTCCAGCACCGCGACCTCGATCTCGCGGGCATCGATGCCCTGCTCGATCAGGACCTTGAGATCGTATTGGAATGCGTCGGCAAGCGCCCTGTCGAGATCCTCCCAGCGCTTCACCTTATGCACGCCGACGCTGGAGCCCATGTTGCAGGGCTTGACGAAGACCGGCAGCGTCAGGCCGGCGCGTGCCGCCTTCGTTGAGCCATCGGGATCGCTCCGGAAGTCGCGCCGCGCCAGGGCGAAATAGGGCGCGACCGGCAGCCCCGCCAGCGCGGCCAGCCGCTTGGCGATGTCCTTGTGCATCGAGACGGCCGAACCCAGCACGCCCGAACCGACATAAGCCGCGCCCGAAAGTTCGAGCAGGCCCTGCAGCGATCCATCCTCGCAAAGCGGGCCATGGATCACGGGAAACACCACATCGACCGGCGCGATGGCGGCAGTGCCGCTGTCGGACGGCAGGATCGCAGTGCGCCCATCGGCCCGCGGCTCGAAGCGGACCGATGGCGATTCCGACGGGATCGGCAGGCTTTCAGTGTTGGACGCATCGATCCGGGCAAGGTCGTGGCACTGCCACCGGCCCTCCTTGTCGATGCTCACCGGCACGGGCTCGAAGCGGTCGCGGTCGAGATAGCGCAGGACGGAGGCCGCCGATTTCAGCGAAACCTCATGCTCGCCGGACTTTCCGCCATAGAGCACGGCGACGCGCGTTTTCCGGTTCATGATCGACGAATCCGACAAGGCAGGAGGGAGGAAGAGAACGAGGCGAGGGCGTCTATGAAGGCAGGCTGTGGCGCGAATTCGGCGGATGTCACGCCGCCCAGGTTTCCGGTTCCGGCAAGGCGGCGAGCGTGTCCATCACCCGCACGGGCGGCAAGGTGACCGTCACCTCCGTGCCGGCGCGCGGCTTCGATTTCAGGCTGAAACCGCCGCCATGCAGGTCGATCAGCCCCTTGACGATCGGCAGGCCGAGACCCGAGCCCTGTTCGGCCGTCTTGATCGCCAGCGAACCGCGCCCGAAGGTCTGCAGTACGATCGGGATCTCGTCTTCCGGGATGCCGGGCCCGGTGTCGGTGATCGAAACATACTGCCCGCCATTGGCCGTCCAGCCGACCTTGATGACGATCTCGCCGCCCTGCGGGGTGAACTTGATCGCATTCGAGAGGATGTTGAGCACCACCTGCCGGATCGCGCGCTCATCGGCCCAGACCTTGGGCAGGGCTGGCTCGACCGCCTCGCGGATGGTCTGGCCCTTGGCCTTGGCACGCAGGTTGAGCATATGCCGGCAATCTTCGGCGATGTCGGCCAGCGACAGCGCCTCCTCGTTGAGCTCGTATTTGCCCGATTCGATGCGCGACAGGTCGAGGATTTCGTTGATCAGCTCCAGCAGATGCTGGCCGGAACTGTGGATATCGCCCGAGTATTCCTTGTAGGCGGCGTTGGCGTGTCCGCCGAAAACCTCGTTCTTCATCACCTCCGAGAAGCCGAGGATGGCGTTGAGCGGCGTGCGCAATTCATGGCTCATCGTCGCCAGGAAGCGTGATTTGGCGAGATTGGCCTCTTCTGCCTTGCGTCTCGCCTCATCGGAATTGGCGTTGGCGGTTTCGAGTTCGGCGATCAACGCGTCCTTTTCGGCGCGAAACGCGATCGTCGAAACCGAGCTGGCATAGAGGCGGTTGGCCAGGAAGATGAAGAACAGCTGCGCCGAAGCCGCCATCACGGCGGTCGTCATGCTGTCCATATCGGTGCGCCCCCAGAAAAAGGCGGCAATTCCGATCGCGACCGGAACGATTCCCGCATAGACTGCCATCGGAATGGACGCTGCGAGCATGACCGTCAGCGCGCTGACGATGAGCAGCGTGGTGGTGACGAAGACCTTGGCACCGGGCGCATCGACCTGCGCGAAGACGACCAGCATCAATCCCCAGGAGATGCCGTGGAGGCCTTCCGCCACGACGAACGCGCGGCGCCAGTGTCTGATCGGGGCTTCATCGGTTGCCTGCGATAGAAAGCGCCGGCTCAGCACGACGATGATCATCGTCGCCAGCAGCACGGCCCCGATCCAGGGCGTCACCGTGTAGACGGGCACCCACAGGCAGGCGGCCGCGGCGATGGCGAGCGCCAGAACCAGCGTTCCGACCGAGCCATTCATCCGGTATTCGGCGAAAACCCGCAGCAATTCATTGTCGAATGCGCGTTCGAGTCCGGTCGAGGAGGTCAGTCGCTCGCGCACGGACTTGACCTCGCGGGTGACGAGCTTGCGGCGTGCGAGTGCGTTCGGGTCTGGCCCGCGCCCACGCTGCACCTGTTCGGCCGTCACTTCCGCCATCGTCTGGAACGCAGTCTTCCTTATCCCGGGTGCGGTATGCGCGACGGGCTCGCCATCATGGTCGGTAAATCGTTAAGCTCTTCCTGATGTCGCGCTTTGGATTCACACCGTCGAAATTCGGCCCGCTCGGCTGGCGGCGCGTCAGCCGCCCGGTCGATCTCGTCGTGGCGCTGGGGATCCTCGGTTTGCTCGCAATCGCAGGGGCCGTCCTGCAATATCGCCTGGGGCCGGCGCAGACGCTCATTGGTGCAGCCCGTGTGATCGATGGCGACTCCTTGCGACTTGCCGGCGAGGAACTGCGACTTCAGGGTCTCGATGCGCCCGAACTGAGGCAAAGCTGCACCGACCGTTCCGGCCGCCCGGTCGATTGCGGCCGAGTGGCGCGGCGCGCGCTGGAGGCGATGCTGGCGCGCGGGATCGTCACCTGCGAGATCGGCAAGCGCGACCGGTACGGGCGCGGGCTGGCGACCTGTCGGCAAGGCGAGACCGACATCAACGCGACCTTGGTGAGAGAAGGGCATGCCGTGGCCTATGGCGGCTATCGCGCGGAGGAGGCGGCGGCGAAAGCGGCCGGTCGCGGCATCTGGGCGCTGACGTTCGAGCAGCCCGCGACCTGGCGGCGCGGTCAGGCACGCTGAACGCGCTCAACTGCCACACAACCATCACGATAAGCCTTGAAAGGATTGACCATCCGGCCTCCGGCATGATCGGGTCGCGCGCGATGGGGAGAGGATGTCGATGAAGCTCTATGATGGCGGTCGCGCGCCCAATCCGCGACGGGTGCGGATTTTCTTTGCCGAGAAGGGCGTTCCGCTGCCCGAGATCGTTCCTGTCGACATCGGCAAGCGCGAGCACAAGAGCGAAGCCTTCACGAAGCTGAACCCGGCGCAGAGGCTGCCCGTTCTGGTTCTGGAAGACGGCACGGCGCTGGCCGAGACCATCGCCATCTGCCGCTACATCGAAAGCCTGCACCCGCAGCCGCCGCTCTTCGGGCGGGATGCCCGCGAGCAGGCGCTGGTCGAGATGTGGAACAGGCGCATCGAGCTGGGCCTGTTTGCAGCGGTCGCGGCGATCTTCCGTCACTCACACCCGTCGATGGTCGAGCTTGAGACGCAGGTGCCCGAATGGGCCGAAGCCAATCGCGAGCAGATCGACGACCATCTCTGGATCCTCGAGCTGCAACTCGCGGGCAACCGCTATCTCTGTGGCGAAGATCTGACGGTCGCCGACATCACGGCGGGCATCGCCATCGATTTCATGAAGCCCTCCCGCATCACGCTGCCCGATGATTTCGTTCAGATCCGGCGTTGGCATGCCGAATTGTCGGCCCGTCCGAGCTGGACGGCCTGATGCGCGGGGCGATGATCCTCGTGGCGCTGCTGATCGCGCTGCCATTCCCGGCCCTCGCCATCGAACGGCTCGATGGTGAAGCCATCAGGCGCGCCTTCGAGGGCAATACGGTCAGCGGGCGCTACACCAATGGCGGCTTTTTCACCGAGTTTCATGATCCTGATGGCCGGGCGCTGGGCCATAATGGCTGGCAGCCCAACCGCGACGCCTGCTGGACCACACGCGCCAGCGAGGTCTGCTATTATTACGGGCCCCAGAGCGACCGCACGGTGCATTGCTTCACGGTGGAGCTCAATCGCGATCTCTATGTGCTGCGCAACACCAGCAACGGGCAGATCAATGCGCTGGCCTCGGTGGAGCTCGGCAACCCCCGCAAACATGGCGACCAGGGCGAGCCCTGGTATTGCGATGGGCTGATCTCGAAAGCGCCGGCCCCGCTGATGTCGCGTCGGCGTCTGGCGGCGCGCTGATCCTCGTTCCGGCAGACGCCATGACGGACCCGGCCGATCTCGAAAGGGTCCTGCGCGATCTGCGGGCCTGTCGCGTCTGCCGCGAGGCGCCGCTCTATCGCCCGCCGCTGCCCCATGAGCCCCGCCCGGTGATCCAGGCGGCGGCAACGGCGCGGCTCTGCCTTGCCGGCCAGGCACCGGGCACGCGCGTCCATGCCAGCGGGCGGCCTTTCACCGATCCCTCGGGGGTGCGCCTGCGCCGGTGGCTCGGCCTCGATGAAGCTGCCTTCTACGATGCGGCGAAGGTCGCGATCGTGCCGATGGGCCATTGCTTTCCCGGCCTCGATGCCAAGGGCGGCGACCTACCGCCGCGCCGGGAATGCGCGCCGCTCTGGCGCCCTCGCGTCTTTGCCGCGCTGCCGGCGGTCGAACTGGTGCTGGCGATCGGCCGCCATGCCCAACTCTGGCATCTGGGGGCGCAGGCCGGCGCGACCCTGTCCGAGACCATGACGAACTGGCGCGAAATCCTCGATCGTCCCGCATGGCCTCGCATCCTGCCGCTGCCGCACCCGTCCTGGCGCAACACGATGTGGCTGAAACGCAATCCCTGGTTCGAGAACGAACTCGTGCCGGTGCTGAAGCGGGAGGTCGCACGCCTCATGGCGTGAGGCGCGTTGCATGAGGCGCGTTGACGCTTTCAGCGGAAGCTGTAGGAGCCGGATTCGAGCCCGCGATCGACCTGGCCGCGCATCCGCACGACGGTCCGCACTGGGCCTAGTGCCGATTCGCCACGGCCTTCCAGCTGGACCAGCGCACCTGCCGACGAGCCATAGCCGCTGCGCGAGCTTTTGCCGAAATCGACCCGCACCGAGCCGCCGGCCCGCACGCAGAAGGAGGAGCCGTCGATCCTCACGAAGCCTGGCCCGTATTCGGGGCAGGGGCGGGCCGCGCCCCGCTGGTCATGGGCCGGCTTGGCGCGCTCCTTGGTCGGTCCGCGCCCCGGCAGCGGCTCGCCGATCGTCTGCGCTTGCGCGGATGCGGCGACCAGCAGGGCAAGGACGCTAAGGGTGGAGGGGCGGATCATGGCTTCGGTCCACAGACGGGCAGGCGCGCCATCACCACTCAACAACAAGGCGCGACCATGGCGCGCCACGATAGCCGCCTTCCCCACAAACGACAAAGCCCGGCTCGAAAGCCGGGCTTTGAAGACTGACATGCCGCGCCGGGGCGCGTCTGGCTCAGCGGGCGCGCGAGCGCACCTGGAAGACGTCGAAGCTCAATTCCGCCACCTGCCACCAGAGATACTGGTCGCCGCGGAAGGCGGCCATGGCCTCGATCGCCTTCTTGAAGTCGGGGTTCTTGGCCGAGATCTCGGTGTAGAGTTCGTTGGAGGCCTTGAGGCAGGCTTCCAGGATCTCCTGCGAGTAGGGGCGCAGCTGCGTGCCGGCGCCGACCAGGCGCTTCAGCGCCGGCGGGTTCTGCACGTCGTAGCGCGCGGCCATCTGCGTGTTGGCATAGGTGCAAGCGGCGGTCAGCGCGGCCTGATAGGCCTTGGGCAGCGCGTTCCACTTCTCCAGATTGACGAAGGCGTGGACGGTCGGGCCGCCTTCCCAGAAGCCGGGGTAGTAGTAGAACGGGGCGACCTTGGAGAAGCCGAGCTTCTCGTCGTCATAGGGGCCGACCCATTCGGCGCCGTCGATGGTGCCCTTCTCGAGCGCCGGATAGATGTCGCCGCCGCCGATCTGCTGCGGCACGACGCCGAGCTTGGCCAGAACCTGCCCGGCGATGCCGCCGATGCGCATCTTCAGGCCCTGCATGTCGGCGACGGTCTTGATCTCCTTGCGGAACCAGCCGCCCATCTGCGCGCCGGTGTTGCCGCAGGGCAGGCCGTAGATGTTGAACTTCTTGTAGAACTCGTTGAACAGGTCGTTGCCGCCGCCCTGGAACAGCCAGGCGTTCTGGCCGCGCGCATTGAGGCCGAACGGCACCGAGGCCGCCACCGCGAAGGTCGGGTCCTTGCCGACATAGTAATAGGACACGGTGTGGCACATCTCGACGGTGCCGTTGGTCACGGCGTCGGCAGCCTGGAGGGCCGGCACGATTTCACCGGCGGCGAAGACCTGGATCTGAAACTTGCCGTCGGTCAGTTCGGAGACCATCTTGGCCATGACGTCGGCGCCGCCATAGATCGTGTCCAGCGACTTCGGGAAGGACGAGGCCAGGCGCCACTTCACCTCGGGGGCCGACTGCGCGAGGGCGGGCGAGGCGACCGCGGCGGCGGCAGCACCGGCGGTGGCGGTCTGGATAAACTGACGACGCTTCATGGGCACATCTCCTCGGTCGGTCCCGGATTTTTTTCCGAGCGTTATGACGTCCAAGCGGGTCGGCCCCGCTTCCCTTGCGTTCTAAATCATGGCTTCACTGATCGCGAGCCTTTTCAGCGGCACGCTCTTCGACTTTCGGCTAGGTTTGGCGCCGCTTTGTCAGGGCCCTTCGAGGGTGGTTAACAGCGGCCATGCTCGAAACCGATCGCCTGCTCCTGCGACCGCCCCGCCCGGATGATCTCGACGCGCTCCATGCGTGGCGCAGCGACCCCGTCGTGGTGCGCTTCGTGGGCGGGCGCACGCTCGATCGCGAGGAGGCCTGGCAGCGTCTGCTGCGCATCGCCGGCCACTGGTCGCTGTTCGGGCATGGCTTGTTCATGGCGCAGGAGAAGGCTGGCGGCGCCGTCATCGGAGAGGTCGGCTTGTTCTACGGCCGCCGAGGCCTCGGGCCGGATTTCGATGCAGCGCCCGAAATCGGCTGGATTCTCGCCGCCAAGGCCCAGGGCAGGGGCTATGCGACCGAGGCGGCGATGGCGGCGCAGTCATGGTTTGCCGCGACGCAGGGCGAGCGGCGCTGTGTCTGCATGATCGACCCCGCCCACGACGCCTCCTTCCGGGTCGCCGCCAAGCTCGGGTACAAGCGCTATCGATCGGCCGATTATCATGGCGGCTCGGTTACGCTGCTCGAAAATCTGCCGGCCTGAGGGGCCGCAAGGGGAGGCATCATGGACCAGGACAAGCTCGCGAAACTCCGGGCGCGCTACGCCGACGCCAGCGGCGCCGACATCCACGACCCGCATTTCGCCAAGGTCGCCGCCGATCAGTTCAAGGGCGACAAGCGCAAATGGCCCTTCTCGGACGTCGCAACCTTCATCAGCGCGCCCTATCGCCCCGATGCGCTGAACCTGCCCGATCTCGGAGGTCTCGACGTCGCGATCATCGGCCTGCCGATGGACCTCGGCGTCACCAACCGCGCCGGCACCCGCCTGGGGCCGCGTGCCGTGCGCGCCGTTGAACGCATGGGGCCGATGGACCATGTGCTCGGCACGGCGCCGTTCGGTATGCTGAAGGTTGCCGATATCGGCGACGTCCCGTTCCGCTCGCGCTATTCGCTCGAAAGCTGCCATGAGGACATCGAGGCCACGTTCAAGACCATCGTCGCGGCCGGTGTCTCCACGCTCGCGGTCGGCGGCGACCATTCGATCACCTACCCGATCCTGAAGGCGGTCGGCGAGAAGCGCCCGGTCGGCATGGTCCATATCGACGCCCATTGCGACACCTCGGGCGCCTATGAGGGCTCGAAATTCCACCATGGCGGGCCGTTCCGCCAGGCGGTGCTCGATGGTGTGCTCGATCCCGAGCGCGTCATTCAGATCGGCATCAGGGGCGGCGCCGAATATCTCTGGGAGTTCTCCTATGAAAGCGGCATGACCGTGATCCACGCCAACGAGGTCGACGATCTCGGGATCGCGGCGGTCATCGCCAAGGCACTCGCCGTCATCGGTGACGGGCCCACTTACGTCTCCTTCGACGTCGATTCCCTCGATCCCGCCTTCGCGCCCGGCACCGGCACGCCCGAGGTCGGCGGCCTCACGCCGCGCGAGGCGCTCGCCATCCTGCGCGGGCTGAAAGGCGCCGACATCGTCGGAGCCGACGTCGTCGAGATCGCCCCGCAATATGACGCGACCACCAACACCGCTCAGTGCGCGGCGCAGGTGCTGTTCACGGAGCTTTGCCTGATCGCCGAGGCGAGGGCGCTGGGCAAGGGGCGGCCCTGAGAGGGGGGCGCTCACACCGCAATAGCCGAAAGCCGAGCCAAGGATCGGCCACAGGATCGGCCAGTCTCCTGGGCGCCGCAGCGCATTTCGATCGCGTGTCGCTAGCAAGCTGCTGGCGGAACTTAAGATTTTTGCTGTATAACAGGCCGTGTGGCGAGCGGAAGATCGGCCAACCCTATGATTTCAGCAATCGAATCGCCGAGCCGCATTGAGCCGGCGCTGATCGAGGAGCCGACAGCCGCGATCGCCGATGTGATCGCCGACCTGTCGGCCGCGTCGGCGGTGCTGGGGCGTAGCCTGCATCCCCGGACGGCGGCGAACCTGTCCGGCCTCGTTCGCATCATGAACACCTATTACAGCAACCTGATCGAGGGCCACGACACTCGGCCCCGCGACATCGAGCGCGCGCTGGCAGGAAGCTTCGACCACGACGAAGGCAGCCGTAATCTTCAGATAGAGGCTGCTGCGCATGTAAGGTTACAATCGAGCATCGACGGCATGGAGCGGCAAGAACTCCTCCCCGAGCCTGCCTCTCGAAAATTTCTGCACTGGCTGCATTATCAATTCTATCGCGATGCGCCGGGCGCAATGCTTCGGATCGAAGGTGCGGGCCGAAGCTTCATCATGCAGCCGGGCGAGTTGCGCTCGCGCCCGGAGCACGATGTTCAGGTTGGGCGGCATATCCCGCCGTCGAGCGATCACGTCGCTGCCTTCATGCAGCATTTCGAGTCCCGCTTCCGCTTTGAACGCCTCGGCAAGGCCGGGCGGATCATGGCGATGGCGGCGGCGCATCATCGGCTGAACTACATCCACCCCTTTCCCGACGGCAACGGCCGCGTCAGCCGCCTGATGAGCCATGCCATGGCGCATTCTGCCGGCATCGGCGCGCATGGGCTGTGGTCGGTTTCGCGGGGCTTGGCGCGCGGGTTGGAGAGCCGCACCGAGTACAAGATGATGATGAGCCATGCTGACATGCCACGCCAGGGCGACAGGGACGGGCGGGGTAATCTGTCCGAGCGTGCGTTGATCGAATTCGTGCTGTGGTTCCTCCGAATCTGCCTAGATCAGGTCACCTTCATGACCGGGCTGTTCGAACTCGATGCGCTGGCGCGTCGATTGCGAAGCTATGTCGAGCGGAGCGACAAGCTCAGGCCGGAAGCGGCCAGTCTTCTCGAGGAAGCCTTATTTCGCGGCGAATTCGAACGGGGCGAGGCCGCCAGGATTACCGGTCTGCCCGAAAGAACGGCGCGGCGCATCCTGAACGACGTCGTGTCGGAAGGCTTGCTCGCCTCGGACACGCCCAAGGGGCCCGTGTCGCTGCGCTTCCCCGCCGATACTCTGGAAACCCTGTTTCCGCGGCTCTATCCCCAGGCTTGACAGCTGGGCAAGGGCCGGCCCCAAGGGCGGCCCGTTACCCCTTCCGCGCCAGCCAGATGATGTGCCGGGCGCCGGCCTTGCCGCGATGGGCGCGCACCATCACCTCCTCGACGGAAAATCCGGCATGCTTCAGCCGCCCCGTGAAACGCCGGTCCGGCCCCTGCGACCAGACCGCCAGAATGCCGCCTTGGCGCAGGGCTGCCTTCGCGAGGCCGAGCCCGCCATCCTCGTAGAGCCGGTCATTGGCGGCCACCGTCAGCGCTTCCGGGCCATTGTCGACATCGAGCAGGATCGCGTCGTAGCGCCCGGCGCCCTCGCCGATCATGCGCCCGACATCCTGCACCGCGATCATCACGCGGGGATCGTCGAGGCAGCCCGCGAAGAGCTCGGCCATCGGCCCGCGCGCCCAGCCGACGACAGCGGGGATCAGCTCCGACACGGTGATCTCGGCCTCGGCCGGGAAACTCGCAAGCGCCGCGCGCAGGGTGAAGCCCATGCCGAGCCCGCCGATCAGGATGCGCGGCTTCGTCCGCCCGGCGAGCCGCGTCGCGACCAGCGTCGCCAGCGCCTCCTCCGAGCCGCTGAGGCGGCTGTTCATCAGCTCGATCGTGCCGAGCATGATCGAGAATTCGGCGCCGCGGCGCTTCAGCCGTAGTTCGCGGCCCTCGCCGGGCAGCGTGGCGGTGTCGAGCGGGATCCAGGGTATCACAGCAGATCTCTAAAGCGGTTGATCGGGGCGTGTGGCACAGGCGAAGGCGCAGATTTGCAGCCGTCTATAGCCTCCAGAACGCACCCATGCACAAAAATCATGCTCGTGCGCCTCACGCCGTGTTGATCCGACAACCGGTGCATGGCTATGGCATGCTGCGTTGCAGCGTGGCGCCGATGGCGCGTTCAGCAGATGAGCTCCCGATCCCGATGACCCTGGCGACCGATGACACCGGCCCTCGCATGGCTGTGCCTGGAACGGACGAGATCAGGCCGGTCGCCCATGTCGGGCTGGTGATGTTTGCGCTCGCCATGGGCGGCTTTGCGATCGGCACCACCGAATTCGCGGTGATGAGCCTGGTGCCCTATTTCTCGGTCGGGCTTGGTATCGACGAGCCCACGGCCGGCCATGTCATCAGCGCCTATGCGTTGGGCGTGGTCATCGGCGCCCCGATCATTGCCGTGCTGGCGGCGAAAGTCGCGCGCCGGACGCTGCTCATCGCGCTGATGGCGGTGTTCGGCATCGCCAATCTGCTGAGCGCGCTGGCACCGAGCTATGGCTGGATGCTCGCTTTCCGATTTCTGAGCGGCCTGCCGCATGGCGCCTATTTCGGCGTTGCAGCGCTGGTTGCCGCGTCGATCTCGCCGCCCAACCGGCGCGCTCAGGCGGTGGCGCGCGTCATGCTGGGTCTCACTGTCGCCACCATCATCGGCGTGCCTTTCGCCAACTGGATCGGGCAGGCGCTCGGCTGGCGCTGGGGTTTTGGCATCGTTGCCCTGCTCGCGCTGCTGACCATGGCGCTGCTCTTCGCCTATGCGCCGCGCGACACCATTCGTCCCGGAGCCAGCCCTTTTCGTGAGCTTGGCGCGCTCAAGCGACGCCAGGTCTGGCTGACGCTCGCGATCGGCGCGGTCGGCTTCGGCGGCATGTTTGCCGTCTACACCTATCTCGCCTCGACGCTGATGGAGGTCACGCAGGTTTCGCCCGCGCTGGTCCCCCTCGTCCTTTGCATTTTCGGGCTCGGCCTGACGGCAGGCACGCTCGTCGGTGCCTGGGCGGCCGATCGGGCGTTGATGCCATCTATCGCCGGCATGCTGCTCTGGACAGTTGCCTCGCTGGCGCTGTTTCCGTTTGCGACGGGCAACATCTGGGCGATCTCGGCCGTGGTCTTCCTCATCGGCACCAGCGGCGGCCTCGGACCGATGCTGCAGACGCGGTTGATGGACGTCGCAGGGGACGCCCAGACGCTGGCGGCGGCCCTCAACCACTCGGCCTTCAATACCGCCAATGCGCTCGGCCCCTGGCTCGGCGGCATGGCGATCGCGGCTGGCCATGGCTGGAGTTCGACCGGTTGGGTCGGCACCGCGCTCGCGCTCGGCGGCTTCGCGATCTGGATCGTCGCCGTGCTCGACGACCGCCGAGACGCAAAGGTCCGGCGAACCTGACGGCCATCGAACGGCCCTGCGCGTCCTGCCGCATAATTCGGCGTGCCGGCTCAGAAAAGCTGCGGATGCCCACTTGCGGGCAGGGCACGCCATCGCCCAATCTGTGGGCACAGCCGGCAAGGGCAGCGCTGACAGCCCGCCCGGCCAAATCTGTGTGGGAGGTCCCGATGAAGGGTTTCGTGAAATTCGTCGCCGCTGCGCTGTTGGCATCCGTCAGCGCCACCGGCGCCCTGGCCCAGGCCAAGGAGTGGAAGGAGGTCCGGATCGGCACCGAAGGCGCCTATCCGCCCTACAACAACCTCAACGCCAAGAAGGAGCTGGAAGGCTTCGAGATCGATTACGGCAACCTGCTCTGCGAGAAGATGAAGGTGAAATGCACCTGGGTGGTGCAGGACTGGGACGGCATCATTCCCGCCCTTCTCGCCAACAAATACGACATCATCATCGCCGGCATGAACGCCACCGACGAGCGCAAGAAGCAGGTGGAGTTCACCGCCGTCTACAACAAGACGCCGATCTGGATGGTCGGGCCGAAGGCGACCAAGACCAATGACATCACGCCCGCTGCGCTCAAGGGCAAGGCGATCGGCGCGCAGGGCTCGACCATTCACGCGAACTTCCTGGAGAAGTTCTACACCGGCTCCAATCCGCGCCTCTACCCGACACAGGAAGAGGCCAATCTCGACCTGATCAACGGCCGGCTCGACTATATCGTCGCCGATGCGCTCGCGCTCTCGGATTTCCTGAACGGCAAGGGCAAGGACTGCTGCAAGCTCATCGCCGAGGTGCCGCGCGACGCCGCGATTCATGGCCCCGGCGTCGCTGGCGCGATCCGCAAGAGCGATACCGCGCTGAAGGCCCTGTTTGACAAGGCGATCGCCGAGACGCTCGCTGACGGCTCGAACAAGAAGCTCGAGGAGAAGTGGTTCAAGCTGGCAGCCACCAACTGACTGGCCAGTGTCCGCACCTGCCGGCCTCGTGCCGGCGGGTGGTTCCCGCGTCCGTCGCGCCGGCATAGGTCGCCATGATCGAAAAGCTCGCCCTGCTCGGCTTCGGCGATGGCGGCTGGGGCCTCGCCCTGCTGCACGGCGCCGGCATCACCATCTCGATCGCACTGGCGACGCTGCCTTTCGGCTTGGCGCTCGGGCTGATCGTGGCGCTGGGCAAGCGCTCGGACAACGCCGTGCTGCGCTGGCTCGCGACCGGCTACACCACCGTCTTCCGCGGCGTGCCCGAACTTCTGACGCTCTACATCATCTATTTCGGCGTCCAGATCCTGCTGCAGCGGCTCTGGGAGTGGCTGGGCCTGCCCGGCTCCTTCTCGATGCCGCCTTTCGTCGCCGGCATGGTGGCGCTCGGGGTCGTTCTCTCGGCCTTCTCCAGCGAGGTCTGGGTCGGCGCGCTGAATTCGATCCAGAAGGGTCAGCGCGAAGCCGCCGCCGCGCTCGGCCTCTCCAAAGGACAGGCCTTTCGCTTGGTGGTGATGCCGCAACTGGTCCGCGTCGCGCTGCCGGGGCTGGGCAATAACTGGATGGTGCTGCTGAAGGAGACCTCGCTGGTCTCGGTCATCACCCTGCCCGACATCATGTTCATCACCACCCGCGCCAATGTCGCGACCAAGGAGCCGTTCCTGTTCTTCGGGGCGGCGATGCTGATCTATCTCTTCTTCTCCCTCGTCTCGGCCTGGGGGCTGGGCCGGCTGGAGGCGCGCACCAACCGCGGATACGCGGCCTTCGGGGGCGCGACGCGATGAGGTGGTGCGAATACCCAGGCTACATCGTCGGCAGCGAGGTCTTCCAGAACTATGGCTGCCGGATGTTCTCCGGCCTCTGGGTGACCTTCGAGCTGGTGGCGATCTCGGTGACGCTCGGTTTCGCGCTTGCGGTTGGGCTGGCGGTCGCGAGACTCTATGGCCCGCGCTGGGCGCAGGCCCTGATCAACGGCTACACCACCTTCTTTCGCGGCACGCCGCTGCTCTGCCAGCTCTTCCTGGTCTATTACGGGCTGGGCCAGTTCCGGCTGTTCTGGACGGATGTCGGCCTGTGGTGGTTCTTCCGCGAGCCGTTCTACTGCGCGCTCCTGACCTTCACCATCAACACCGCCGCCTATCAGGCCGAGATCCTGCGCGGTGCCATCCAGTCGATTCCCCGCGGCCAGTTCGAGGGGGCGCTCGCGCTCGGTCTGCATCGCTGGGCGAGCCTGCGCCACGTGATCATGCCCCAGGCGATGATCCTGGCCCTGCGCCCGCTCGGCAACGAGTTGATCGTGATGATCAAGTCGAGCGCGGTCGCCTCGCTGGTCACACTGTTCGACCTGATGGGCGCGACGCGTCTGGCCTTCGCCCGCTCCTTCGACCTGACGATCTACCTCTATGCCGCGTTGATCTATCTCGTGCTGGTCGAGGTCATCCGGCGCGTCTGGGACCGGCTGGAGCTCCGGCTGACGCGGCACATGGCGCTGCGCTGAGGTTGGACAGCGGAGACCCTGGCGCCTAGATTGGAGGCGATCATCGTCGCGCGCCGAGGACGGCATGGACACTTCACTCGATCTCGACCCGAAACTCGAAGCGCGGATCCGTGAGCTGGCGGAACGGCAGCAGCGCTCTGCCGATTCGGTCGTGGTGGAGGCGATCGAGCAATATGTCGCGCGCGCGGAAGCGCGGCTCAGCTTCGACGAGGAAGAAGAAGCCTCCTGGCGCGACTATCAGGCGACGGGATTGCACATCACCGGTGATGAATTGTCTGCCTGGCTGGACACCTGGGGCACCGATCCTGAAAAAGAGCCTCCCGCTTGCCACACCTGACGATCTCGCAAGAGGCGTTGTCGGGTATCCGTCGCTGCCGAACTTTCCTGCTCGCCCGAAATCCAAGGGCAGCCGATGCAGCATCTCAGGCGATCAAGCGCAAAATCGCCGTGCTCAGATCGCAGCCAGAAATCGGGCGGCTGGTGGCCGACAGGCCCGGGCTTCGCGAACTCATCATTGACTTTGGCGCTTCAGGTTATGTCGCCCGGTATCGGTTTGATGCGACAGCCGACCGGGTGGTCGTCACAGGGTTCCGCTATCAACACGAATTCGATGACTGAAGCATTTCCGAACCGGCGGCCTCCGCCCCCTTCCGCGCAACCCGATATCGCATACGCGCCGCTTTGCGCCGGCCATTCGGCGCGCTAGACCCCTTCACGAGACAAAAAATCCAGCGGAGCGAAACATGACCAAAGTCGCCTTCATCGGTCTCGGCGTGATGGGCTATCCCATGGCCGGCCATCTCAAGGCCAAGGGCCACGAGGTCACGGTCTACAACCGCAACCCGACGAAGGCGCAGGCCTGGGTTTCGCAGCATGCCGGCATCTCGGCGCCGACGCCCGCTGACGCGGCCAAAGGCCAGGAGATCGTCTTCGCCTGTGTCGGCAATGACGAGGATCTGCGCTCCGTCACGCTGGGCGAGCACGGCGCCTTTGCCGGCATGGAGCGAGGGGCGATCTTCGTCGATCACACCACGGCGTCGGCCAATGTCGCGCGCGAACTCGCTGCGGCGGCCCAACTCGGCGGCTTCGGCTTCGTCGATGCCCCGGTCTCAGGCGGCCAGGCCGGCGCCGAGAACGGCGTGCTGACCGTGATGTGCGGCGGTGAGCCTGAGACTTACGCCCGCGCCGAGCCGGTGATCGCGGCTTATGCCCGCATGTGCAAGCTGATGGGCCCTGCCGGCTCCGGCCAACTCACCAAGATGGTCAACCAGATCTGCATCGCCGGTCTCGTCCAGGCCCTGTCGGAAGGCGTGCATTTCGCCAAGCGGGCAGGGCTCGATGTCGAGGCCATGCTGGAGGTGATCTCGAAGGGCGCCGCCGGCTCCTGGCAGATGGAAAACCGCGGCAAGACCATGAATATCGGCAAGTTCGACTATGGCTTCGCCGTCGACTGGATGCGCAAGGACCTCGCCATTGTGCTCGAGGAGGCGCGCAGCAACGGCGCGCAGCTGCCGGTCACCGCGCTAGTCGATCAGTTCTATGCCGAGGTCCAGAAGATGGGCGGCCGGCGCTGGGATACATCGAGCCTGCTCGCCCGTCTCGAAGACTGAGACGTCCGCGACAGAGCACGCCCCGCGTCAAATGCGCGGGGCAGTTCCGCGACGGCCCAGATAGATCGCGCCCAGGCCGATCACGGTCAAGAGCCACATCAGCACCACCAGCGATGGCGGCCAGATCGTCACCAGCCAGCTGATCAGAACCGTCATCAGGGCGCTGAGCCCGAGCTGTATGGCGCCCATCAGCCCGGCGGCCGAACCGGCGAGCTCGGGCCGGGCGGAGAGGGCCTCGGCGGTCGAGCCGGGGATCGTCATGCCGTTGCCGATGGCGTTGAAGGCCAGCGGCAGGAACAGCATCAGCGGCGACCAGCCGGGGCTCAGCGAGAGCGGCACCGCGATCGTCATCGCCGCCGAGGAGATGGCGAGCCCGATCCAGACCATGCGCGGGGCGCCGATGCGCACCACAAGCCGCGCCATGGCGAAATTGCCGACCATGTAGCCCGCGGCGCTGAGGATGAAGAAGGCACCATAGGTGTCGCTGCCGCGCCCCATCGTCTCGACCACGATATAGGGTGCCGCCGCGATGAAGGCGAAGAACGCCGCCGAACTGGTCGATACGGCAACCACATTCAGAACGAAGACGCGGTTGGCGATCAACGCGGGAAACGCTCGGAACACCCCCAGAAGCGGGGTTCTCTGCCCGACATTCGGCGCCGTCTCCGGCAGACGTGCCAGCGTCAGCGCCAGGACCACGACACCAGCTCCGGTCATGAACCACAAGATCATGCGCCAGCCGAACGCGGTTTCGATCTGCCCGCCGAGCCAGGGCGCCAGCATTGGGGCGATCACCATGACCATGGTGACGCTGGCGATCTGGCTTGCCGATTCGTCGCGGCTCGCAGTGTCGCGGATGATGGCGCGCGACAGGGCGAAAGCCGAGCCCGAGCCGGCGCCCTCGAGGATGCGCGCCAACAGCAGCACCTCGATCGAGGGCGCCAGCGCACCGAGCACCGACCCCGCCACGAACAGCGCGATTCCGGCATTCACGCAAGGCCTGCGACCGAAACGGTCCGATAGCGGCCCGCTGACGAGCTGGGTCAGCGCTACGGCCACCAGAAACAGCGTCAGCGTCAGCTGGATCGTCGCGTAGCTCGACAGGAAATGGCGCGACAGCGCCGGAGCCGCCGGCGCCAGCAAATTCAGCGCGAGCGGCTGCAGCGCCGAAATCGCGACCAGCACGGTCAAGGTCGGCTTTGGCGCCATGGCGGTCATGCAGGGGGCGTGCTCGCGATCTTGAGCTTGGATTCGGGCAAAACGCGCTGGCGGTGCATGGTGTAGAGCCCGCTGGCGACGATCAGCGCGATGCCGACGCTGGCCAGACCATCGGGAACCTCGGCCCAGACGAAATAGCCGAGGATGACGGCGAAAACGACGACGCTGTAGCGATAGCCGGAGACGACGCCGATGTCGGTGTTGCGGAACGCGCCGACCATGAAGTAGCTGCCGGTCGCGACGAATACGGCAGCGCCGGCCACGTAAAGCGTCTCGATGCGCCAGATCGGCTGCCAAGCCTCCGACAGGCCGTAGACGACCGCAACCATGCCGACGAGCGCGGTGGTGGTCAGCGAGATCACGGTGGAGGGCACCTCATTGCCGATGCTGCGTGTCAGCAGATCACGCCCTCCAACCAGCACGGCGCTGATCAACGCCACGATGGCCGCCATATTGAAGCCGTCGGCGGCCGGGCGCACGATCAGCAGCACGCCGCAGAAGCCGACCGCCACCGCCAGCGTGCGGCGCCAGCCAACCCGCTCGATGCGCAGGATGACGGCGAGCACGACGATGATCAGCGGCGAGGTCATCAGGATCGCGGTGATGTTTCCCAGCGGCAGCAGCCCGAGCGACCAGATGAAGCTGAGCGCAACCAGGCTTTCGATCAGCCCGCGAAGCAAAACAACCGGCCGTAGCGCCAGCCTGAGCTTTCCGCCTTCACGCAGCAGCAGCACCATGGCAAAGCCCGTCGCGACGGCAACGATCGTTCGCAGGGTGATGGCCTGACCCGCGGGATAGACCTCGCGGGCAAGTTTCATCAGCGCGTCGTTGCAGACGAAGAGTGCCATCGCGGCCAACATGGCAAGGATGCCGCGGCGGTTTTCGTCTGGGCTGGCCAAGGCGGCGTCCGGTTTTGTGTGCGGGCCTGGCTCAGGCCGCGAAACGGTGGAGCGAGAAGGGCTCGAGATCGAAGGCGGATTGCCCCGAGGTCGAGAGATCGGCGAGGATCTCGCCGATCGCGCTGGCGAATTTGAAGCCATGCCCGGAGCAGCACGAGGCGAAGACGGCCTGCGGGACGCCGGGCACCGTGTCGATGATGAAATCCTCGTCCGGCGTCACGCTGTAGACGCAACCCTTCAGGGTCAGCGGCTCGCCGGCCGCATCGGGCAGGTAGCGCGCCAGGCAGTCGCGGATCAGCGCCACCTGACGCGGGCTCGGCGTGCGGTCATCGTCGCGCGGATCCATCGGCTCGCGGCCGAAATGCGGGCCGCCGAGCTTGAAGCCCGGATGTTCGTAGAGCGGGAAACCGTAGAAACTACCCTCCTCGACCGTGAGGATGAACACCGGGAAGACGCCTTCCCGGTAAAGCTCCGGCCGGCGGGTGGTGAACCAGCCGATCGCCTGCCGCACCGTCGTGACGGTCTTCGCCAGCGAGGGCACCGCATCCGCGATCCAGCCGCCCGAGGTGATGACGAGACGCCCGGCCGAATAGCTGCCGCGAGCGGTGCGCACCGTCACGCCGCCATCGGCCGTGGGCGCCCAGTCGAGCATGGGCTCGTTGGTGCGGATGTCCGCACCGCGCGATTGCGCCAGCCCGACATGGGCGTAGATCGCCTTTTCCGATGCGACAAAGCCGCCATCGGGCTGCCAGAGGCCGATATGGCCTGCCGGCAGCTGGAAGCCGGGAAAACGCGCCGCGAGCGCCTTGGCATCCAGTTGCTCATGCACGAGCCCGTGATCGAGGCAGGATTGCAGAGAGGATTCGACCTGCCCGGCGCCTGCCGGCGCGAGATCGAGCGAACCCGTGACATGAAGCAGCTTCATCCCGGCCTCATCGCCGGTCTGCCGCCACAGCTCATGCGCGCGCTGGACGATCGGCACGTAATGCGAGCCCTCGAAATAGGCGATCCGGATGATCCGCGTCAGCCCATGAGAGGATCCCATCGCATGGCCGAGATCGAAGCGCTCCAGCCCGAGCACCTTCAGACCGCGCTGGGCGAGGTGCCAGCAGGCGGCCGATCCCATGGCGCCGACGCCGGCGACGATCACGTCATAGCTGTTGCTGGTCATGGCGGGATAGCTCGGAAGGCGCGACGAGAAGGGGGAAGGAGGCGTCGGTGGGCGAAGCAGTCGGTGTCGTCGAGACTTACAAGGACAGGCCATGAGAATCCATGCGCTCTGCTGCCCGGTCGCCTTGTCGCCAGCGCGCGGTGGTTAGCCTTTGTTAACGACATCGACCCATAAAGGCACATGGCTTGAAGGGACTGGATGGGGTGATGCACCGCAGGGTTCGACGCTGGCTGAGCAGTCGAAGCCGGACGGACGCCGTGGAACCCGCACCGGTCGGGGCCACGCCGCCTGTCGGCGCGGTCGTCGAGTCCGGGCCGGCGACAAGCGCCGCAGATCGCGAGGCGGTCACCGTCCTTGAACAGGATGTCGTGGCGGCGATGCGCCGCCTGACGCTCGACCTCAGTCATGCCGAGCATTTTTCCGCCGAATCCGAGACGCGTTCGAGCGCGATCCACGAGAGCGTCCTGGGGATGCGCGCCGCAACCGCGACCGCGAGTGCCAATTCCGCAGCCCTGGTCACGGCATCGCAGCAGGTTTCCAATGCCGCCGAGGAAATCGGCAGTTCGATGTGCCATGCGCGCGACCGGCTTGATGCTGCCGCGACCCGGGCCGGCGAAGCAACGGAGATGATGACCGGTCTCGCCATGGCGACGGCGGAGATCCGCGGTATCGTCGATTCAATTGCCGAGATCGCCCGCCAGACCAATCTCCTGGCCCTGAACGCGTCGATCGAGGCCGCCCGCGCCGGCGAGGCCGGCCGCGGCTTCGGCGTCGTGGCGCAAGAGGTGAAGTCGCTATCCGTCGAGGTGCGGGAGGCGGTCGAGAACATCCGCAACCGGGTCGACCGCCTGACCCAGGCCGCGCATGGTTCGGCGGCGATCGTCACCGACGCGCTCCAAATGGTGCGCGACGTCAATCCGGTGATCGCCGCCATCGGCAGCGCATCCCAGGAGCAGGCGGCGGCGACCGCTGAATTGTCGCGCAGTGCCGGCGAGACGGCCCGGTTCATTGAGACTGTCGCGCAACGCGTCGACGAGATCGACGCCGTGGCCCTGTCGGCCGCAACGGAGAGCGCAAAGGCCCGCAAGGCGACGACCAAGGGCGCGAGTCAGGCCGGCGGGATGCTGCGGCGCTTCATCCCGACCTTGCGGCATTCCTCCTTCGCCGATCGTCGGCAGCATGACCGCTTCCCGGTCGAGCATGGCGCGAAGGCACGGCTCGGCGCCTTCGATTTCACCAGCCGGACCATCGATCTCGGCCGCGGCGGCGTGCTGCTTGCCCGCCCCGATGACCGCGAGCTCAGGCCCGGTCTGTCGGGCGTCATCGAGATCGCCGATCTGCCGCCGATGCCGTGCCGAATGGCAGCGACCAGCGAGCTTGGCCTGCACATGGCGTTCGATCGTCCGGCAATTCACCAGGCGCAGCTGCTCGACGGCCTGATCGAAACCATCGAGAGTTCCTATCGTCCGCTGATCGAGCGGGCGCAGGCGTTCTCCGCCGAGGTCGAAGCCTTGATCGAGGACGCACTCGGCGCGCGCCGCCTGTCCGAAGCCGATCTTTTCGACGTCGAATACACCGCCGTGCCCGACACCGATCCGCAGCAATACCGCAACCGCGCCCTGGTGGCCCTGGAGGCGATCCTGCCGCCCGTTCTGGCCCGTACCCTGGCCTCGGACATGCGTTTGCTCTTCACCGTGCCGATCGACCGCAACGGCTTTATCCCGGTTCATAACGCGGCCTATGCGCTGCAGCAGCGCCGCGAAGACCCCGTCTGGAATGCATCTCACTCACGCAACATGCGCATTTTCGACGACCGCGCCGGCATCGCGGCCGCGCGCTCCGTACGGCCTTTCTTGGTCCAGTCCTATCCGCGCGACATGGGCGGGGGCGTCACGCAGATGGTGCGCGAGGTCGATGCGCCGCTCAGGGTGAACGGCCGGCATTGGGGCGGCGTGCGCATGGCCTACCGCATGTAGCGCCGCCACCGCGCGGGCTCAGAGCCGCTCCCAGACGAAGGGGATATTGGCCCCGCGCAGCACCTGCTGCCACAAGGTGCCGGCCTGTTCGAGCCGCTGGGGATCGTAGACGCCCTGAACCTGATGGATCTGGAGCTTCCAATCCTTCGCGCCGGTGTCCTGCCAGACCTTGCCGACGAGGCGCTTCAGCCGCTCGGGATCGCGCGCCGTGGCGTTGCCGCCAAAGACCGTGAACTGCGGCGAGTTCTGCAGCATGTCGGACACCAGGACGAGCGCCTTGTCGCCCTCGCGCACCCGCGTTTCGGGTCGCGACACGACATCGCCCAACGCTTCGACGATCGGCGAGAGGTTGCCCTTCGCCGGCTGCGTCAGCACCGACAAAGCCTCGTCGAGCGGGCGGCCGAACTTTTCGACCCAGCGGACATAGTCGCGGCGCGGATTGCCGATCAACTCGCTGGCGGTTCGGCCCGGATTGCACAGGGACAGAAGCGGCGGGAAGCCCGGCTCGAACGCGTCGTTGAAGACATAGATCGACAGCATCCGGTCGGCTGGCAGATCGTCGCCGATCTGCTTGACCAGCCGCTTCAGCCGCCCGGCCTGGATCTCGCTCCAGGGGTCGCTCTTGTCGACGAGCACCAGCGTATGGCCGACCGCGCCCGTCTTCAGGCACAGCGATTCGGTATCGCGCGGTGGGCCTTTCAGCAAGGACGGCGCGGCGAAGAAGCCGACCAGCGCGACGCCCGCCAGGATCGAGGCGACGATCGCCCAGCTTTCGCTCTTCATGTCGTGCTCTTCATCTCGCGCTTCAGGGGCGGGGCGGCATTAGCGCGGCATTGCGGCAAATTCTGCATCCATCTGCCGGCGCGCCGCCTCATCCTGCTCGAAGGCATCGCGGCCGGCTTCTGCAGCGCGCGTCTTCAGCCGCTCGATCTCGCCGGCGAGATCGAGCCCGCGCACCAGAGCGAGCCGCTCGCGCAGCTTGGTCTCGACCAGCGCCGGCATATTGGCAAGCTGCCGCTCGCAATCGGCGATCAGGGCCCTGACGGCGCGGTGCTCCGCCAGGTCGTACGGCTGGTCCAGTTCGGGGACATTGAGCGACTGCGAGAAATAGGCGGGCGGTACATCGGTGCGCACGCGCAGATTGGCCTCGCGATACTGCATCAGCGCCGCATCCTTGGCCGAGCGCAACTGCGCGAGGCGCGCCTGATAGAGGTCGCGGATCTGGTCGGCGGCGGCTTTCGAGGCCTGCAGCCCGGCAAGCTCCTGAGCGCAATCATCCTTGAAGCCGTCGATGCCCGAACGCAGCGCTTCGAGTTCGGGAAGCAATTCGACATCGAAGCGGCGGCGCTCCTCCTCGACGGCGTCCCAGCGCTGCCGCCAGCGCTTGTAGGCGTTGCCATGGCCGGGATAGCTGCCGAAGGCGGAATACCCTTTCACCGCCGATGCAAAGGCGACGATGCAGCCGATCAGGACGAGCGCCGCCGATTTCAGCTCGGTGATGGCCAGGGGATTGGCGAGCACGCGCGGCAGCACCTGCAGCGAGCGCGCATCGGGCGAGGCGATCAGCATCTCGCGGTAATGTCCGACCGAGAGGTTGAACAGGATGATCAGAACGATCAGCGCGACATAGACGGGCAGGGCCCAGAACAGATGCGAGGCCCGTACGTGCTGGCAATAGCGCGCCGGCCACAAGCCCAGTAGGAAGCCAAGTGCGATATTCAGCGCGGAGATGATCACGGCCGTCGCCGCACCGCCGACAAGGCCAAACTCGCTGGCCTCCGCGAAGAA
Organism: Allobosea sp. AAP35; assembly: GCF_001295925.1. Taxonomy (GTDB): domain Bacteria; phylum Pseudomonadota; class Alphaproteobacteria; order Rhizobiales; family Beijerinckiaceae; genus Allobosea. Next base: position 54,712 of record NZ_LJHQ01000003.1, read on the forward strand.
ATTGCCGTTGAGCAGGCTCTCGATCGCCAGCGGCACGATCAGGAACAGCAGGATGAACTGCCATTTGTCGATCTTGGGGTCGGCGGTGCGGCGGTGGGTGTAGTTGAAATAGGCATATTCGCGCTTGGCCTTGAGCGCGTCATAGACCCGCTGCTCCAGCTCGCCGCCATGCCGGTTGAGCAGCGCGCGCATGGAGGCCTCGATCGAGCGGACGCGCCCTTCATAGCGCTCCTGGGTGAAGCGCTCGCGCCGGCTGGCGATCTCGGCATGGAGATCGTTCAGGGCCGCCGCCGCCTCCTGGCGGATGGCGCCAAACAGCTCCATGACACGGGCAAGAAGCGTCAGTTCGGTCTGCGAGGGTAAAGTTGAATGCGGCGGCGGATTGTTGTCGAGCGCGTCGCTGGCGCCATGATGCCCGGCCTGCACCACCTCCGCGAGGTGATGGGCCGTGATCGGCGGGATCGCGGCGCCGGCGCGGCTGGAATCAGACGCCATGGGCGGCTCTCGCCAGCACCTGCCGGGCCTCGACGACATCGACATGGAAATCCCGGAAGCCGCGTCGCGCCGGTGTGCGATAGGTCCGCTGGAACCAGCCGGCCATCATGAGCAGGACGGCCGCCAGACCCAGCGCCAGCCAGTCGGCCGTCGCAAGCTCGGTCGCGCCGGGCAAGGCCTCGACCGCCGCCAGCACCGCGAGGATCGTGGCGAGCGCCAGCAGCACGCCGACGCGATGACGGCCAAAATCATAAGCCAGTTGCAGCAGGGCCTCGATGCCGGCGATCGCGGTGAAGGCGCACAGCGCCAGAACGACCAGCGCCGTCAGCGCCGCAGCGATCCAGGCGCTGATGGGGGAAGCCGGCACCAGGATGCCGAAGACCTGATGGGCCGACCAGCCCGCCAGCGCGACGCAGCCAAGCGCGAGAAGGGCCAGCAGCAGCGAGAGCAGGCGGGAGCGCGGCCAGAGTTTGACGGCGAAGATCGCAAGCCTGGCGATCTGGGTTTCGAGCAGGACACGCCAGGCACTGGATGCGATCGCGTTCAGCCGAAGAAAGACGCTTCTGATCATCGAACGCCCGCGACAAACACCATCAACCAACCGTTAAGCCTTTGCAGGGGGCCGTCAAGCCGAAGGACGGCAGGGTCCGCGAACCGTCCCCAATGCGCCATGCAGCGGCCGGGCCAACGGCAATCAGCCGCCGGTGACGCTCATATGGCGCCCGACGGCCGGGGCATTACGCCGCCGGTCGATGACAAAGTCATGGCCCTTGGGCTTGCGCGAAATCGCCTCGTCCATGGCGCGGTGCAGGGCTGCATCGTCGCTCGACGCCCGGATCGGAGCGCGCAGGTCAGCGGCATCCTCCTGGCCCAGGCACATATAGAGCGTACCCGTGCAGGTCAGCCGCACCCGGTTGCAGCTCTCGCAGAAATTATGCGTCATCGGCGTGATGAAACCGACGAGCCCGCCGGTCTCCTGGACCCGAACATAGCGCGCTGGCCCGCCGGTCCGGTAGGGGTCCTCGACGAGGTTGTACCTGTCCATCAGCCGAGCCCTCACCACCGAGAGCGGCAGGAACTGGTCGATCCGGCCCGGCTCGATCTCGCCCAGCGGCATCACCTCGATCAGGGTCAGATCCATGCCCAGCCCATGCGACCAGGTCATCAGGCTCTCGATCTCGTCCTCGTTGACGCCCTTGAGCGCCACCGCGTTGATCTTGACCCGCATGCCGGCCTTGCGCGCCGCCTCGATGCCGCCCAGCACCTTGCCGAGATCGCCCCAGCGCGTGATCTTGCGGAACTTGTCGGGGTCGAGCGTGTCGAGCGAGACATTGATCCGCCGCACGCCGTAATCGGCCAGTTCCTGGGCATAGCGGTCGAGCAGCGAACCGTTGGTGGTCAGCGTCAGCTCTTCCAGCGCGCCAGACGCGAGGTGGCGCGAGAGCGAGCGGAACAGGCTCATCACGTCGCGGCGCACCAAAGGCTCACCGCCGGTGAGGCGGAGCTTCCGCGTGCCGCGCGCAACGAAAGCAGACGCCACGCGGTCGATCTCCTCCAGCGTCAAAAGATCGCGCTTGGGCAGAAAGGTCATGTCCTCGGACATGCAATAGACGCAGCGGAAATCGCAGCGATCCGTCACCGAGATCCGCAGATAGGAGATGTCGCGGCCGAACGGATCGACCAGGGCCGGGCGGGTCAGCGGGTTCTGGGTCTCGATCAGCACGTCTGGCATATCCTGTGCCGCCGGCCCGGAGTGGCTGCGACCGCGTTGTCCTGTATAGAGGGCAGACATTGGCATTGGCATGGCCAAGGTCAAGCGCGGCTAAGGCCGCATCAGCAAGCGAGCCCACGCAACCATGTCAGCCTGGCCCACCGAACTGCGCCTGTCGAAGGACCGCCGGACCCTGCATGTCGCCTTCGAGGACGGGGCCTCCTTTGCGATCGCTGCCGAACTCCTGCGCGTCGAGAGCCCCTCGGCCGAGGTTCAGGGGCATGGGCCGACGCAGAAAAAGACCATCCCCGGCAAGCGCGAGGTCGAAATCCTGAAGGTCGAGCCGGTTGGTCACTATGCCGTGAAGTTGACCTTCGACGACATGCACGACACCGGCATCTTCGGCTGGGACTATCTGCGCGAACTCGGCGAGACCGGCGTGGCCAAGCTGCAGGCCTATCTCGATGCGCTCGAGGCGCAGGGCCTGTCGCGGGAACGAGGCGGGCGGCGTTGACCGGCACTTGATGTTGGCTTTGTCATCCAACTGTCATCGGGAGCCGACAGACCGTCACACTCGATCCACCCCACGGGAGTTGACCATGAGCCTCTTGAAGACACTGGCCACCCTCGCCGGCGCGACCGCGCTTTCGCTCACCCTTTCCGTCGGCGCCGCCTCCGCGCTCGACGCCCGCTACAAGGATGCCGACGGCGACATGGTTGCCGACGCGCCCACGGCTGCTGCCGACCTTGTTGATCCCGCGACCCTGATCTTCGCCTATACCCCGGTCGAAGATCCCGCCGTCTACGCCAAGGTTTGGGATGAATTCCTCAAGCACATGGAAAAGGTCACCGGCAAGCGGGTGCAGTTCTTCCCCGTGCAGAGCAATGCCGCACAGCTTGAGGCCATGCGCGCCGGCCGCCTGCATGTCGCCGGCTTCAACACCGGCTCGAACCCGATCGCCGTCGCCTGCTCCGGCTTCGTTCCCTTCACCATGATGGCCTCGAAGAAGAACGAGTTCGGCTACGAGATGGAGATCATCACCTATCCCGGCTCCGGCATCGAGAAGATCGAGGACATCAAGGGCAAGAAGCTCGCCTTCACCTCCGAGACCTCGAACTCCGGCTTCAAGGCGCCGTCCGCCCTGCTCGCGCAGGAGTTCAAGATGGAAGCCAAGAAGGATTACGAGCCCGTCTTCTCCGGCAAGCACGACAATTCGATCATCGGCGTCGCCAACAAGGACTATCCGGCCGCGGCCATCGCCAATTCGGTCAAGTCCCGCATGATCGCGCGCAACGTCATCAAGGCCGATGCGACCAAGGTGATCTACAAGTCGCAGACCTTCCCGACCACGGGCTATGGCTACGCGCACAATCTGAAGCCCGAACTCGCCGCCAAGATCAAAGAGGCGTTCTTCAGCTTCAACTGGGACGGCACCGCCCTCCAGAAGGAGTTCGCCTCGGCCGAGCCGCCGCAGGAGAAGTTCATCCCGATCACCTTCAAGGAGCATTGGGAAGTCGTGCGCAATATCGATAAGGCGCTGAACGTCAGCTACGCCTGCAAGTAAGCCGGGCCTGTTCTCAGACCACCGGCCGCGCCCTCGCGCGGCCGGCATCGTTTTGGAGGCCCACATGCTCGTCATCGAGAACCTGACCAAGCGCTACGCCACCGGCGATCTGGCGTTGGAGGCGGTCACCCTGTCGGTCCCGGCCGGGCAGGTCGTCGGCCTGATCGGACCCTCTGGCGCCGGCAAATCCTCGCTGATCCGCTGCGTCAACCGTTTGGTCGAGCCCAGCGAGGGCACGATCAAGCTCGGCGATCTCGATCTGTCGCGCCTCTCCCGCGGCGCCCTGGGGCAGGCGCGCCGCCGCATGGGCATGATCTTTCAGGAATACGCCTTGGTCGATCGGCTGTCGGTGATGGAAAACGTGCTGTCGGGCCGGCTCGGCTATGTCGGCTTCTGGCGTTCGTTCTTTCGCCGCTTCCCGCAGGCCGATATCGATCGCGCCTTCGCGGTGCTGGAGCGCGTCGGCCTGACCGACCATGTCGACAAGCGCGCCGATGCGCTCTCGGGCGGCCAGCGCCAGCGCGTCGGTATCGCCCGCGCGCTGGTGCAGGAGCCCGATCTGCTGCTGGTCGACGAGCCCACCGCGAGCCTCGACCCCAAGACCTCGCGCCAGATCATGCGGCTGATCGTCGAGCTCTGCGCCGAGCGCAATCTCGCCGCGATCGTCAACATTCACGACGTCGCGCTCGCGCAGATGTTCGTCCAGCGCATCGTCGGCTTGCGCAAGGGCAAGGTTGTCTTCGACGGGCCGCCCGATGGGCTGACCCCGGAGGTGCTGACCGAGATCTACGGCGCCGAGGACTGGACCGCCACGATCCGCAAGGCCGAGGAAGAGGACGAGCAAGCCGCCGCCGCCGGCGCGCCGGCGGTTCTCGTCCGCGATACGCCGCTGGTGACCGCATGAGCGCGGTCTCGCGGCGCTGGACGCCGCCGCCCCTCATCGCCAATCCCACCCTGCGCTACGCCATCTATGCCGGTGTCGCCCTCTATCTCGTGGTCGCCTTCGGCACGGTCGAGCTGAACTGGGCCCGCATGTCGGAAGGCGCCGCGCGCGCCGGCCGGCTGTTTGCCGGGTTCCTCCAGCCCGATTTCACCTCGCGCTGGGGCGACATCAAGGCCGGGCTGCTCGAGAGCCTGACGATGACCGTGACCTCGACCATCATCGGCATCATCCTGTCCGTGCCCTTCGGCATCGGGGCGGCCCGCAACATCGCGCCGCTCCCGGTCTATGCCTTCTGCCGCGCCTTCATCGCAGTGGCGCGCAGCCTGCAGGAGGTCATCATCGCGATCTTCCTCGTGGTGCTGTTCGGCTTTGGGCCCTTCGCGGGCTTCCTGACGCTGGCATTCGCGACCATCGGTTTTCTGGCCAAGCTGTTGGCGGAGGATATCGAGGATATCGACCCCGCCCCGCTGGAGGCCATCCGCGCCACCGGCGCAGGCTGGTGGCAGGTTTTGATCTTCGCCGTCCTGCCTCAGGTCGCGCCACGTCTGATCGGCCTGTCGATGTACCGGGTCGACATCAACTTCCGGGAATCGGCCGTCGTCGGCATCGTCGGCGCCGGCGGCATCGGCGCGACGCTCAACACGGCGATGGACCGCTACGAATTCGACAGCGCCGCCGCGATCCTGCTGATCATCATCGGCATCGTGCTGGCCTGCGAATACGCATCCGGCTTCATCCGCGCGAAGGTGCAGTGATGCCGGTCTCCATCGCTCAGGACGGCACCAAACTCTGGCAGCGCCGCACCAGCCGGGCCGAATGGCTGCATTTCGCCGGCTGGTTCGCCCTGCTCCTGCTCTTCGTCTTCACCTGGCAGGTGATGACGCAGGACACGATCTGGGCCTTTGTGCTCGATGCCCCGCGCCAGGCCGCCGATATCGGCTCGCGCATGTGGCCGCCGCGCTGGTCTTATATGAGCGCCGTCTGGAAGCCGCTCTGGGACACCATCAACATGGCGACTTTGGGCACGCTTCTGGCGATCGTGCTCGCCGTGCCGATCGCCTTCCTCACCGCGCGCAACACCACGCCGAGCGCGACCTTCATCCGGCCGATCGCGCTGCTCGTCATCGTCTCGTCCCGCTCGATCAACGCGATCATCTGGGCGCTCGTGCTGGTCACGATCCTGGGTCCGGGCGTGCTCGCCGGCATCCTGGCGATCGCGCTGCGCTCGATCGGCTTCATCGCCAAGCTGCTCTACGAGGCGATCGAGGAGATCAATGTCGAGCCGGTCGAGGCGATCCGCGCCACCGGCGCCTCGCCCCAGCAGGTTCTGGCCTGGGGCATCTGGCCGCAGATCACCCCGGCCTTTGCCGGCATCACAGTCTTCCGCTGGGACATCAACATCCGCGAGGCGACGGTGCTAGGGCTCGTCGGAGCCGGCGGCATCGGCGTCAATCTCGAAAGCTCGATGAACACGCTGGCCTGGCCGCAGGTGACGCTGCTTCTGCTGGTCATCCTCGCGACCGTCGTCGTCAGCGAATGGGTCTCGGCGAAGATTCGCCACGCGATCATCTGAATCGTTGGCACCGCGTCATCATGGGCGTCCAGGATCGGGCGCTTCAACCCAGGGGAGTAACGCCATGAACAAACATCTGATCGGTCTTGCCATCGCCGGTGCGCTCAGCGCCCATGCCATGCCCTCCGCCCAGGCCCAGCAGGGCGAACTGGTGGTCTATTGCACCGTCCAGGAGGAATGGTGCCGTCCGATGGTCCAGGCCTTTGAAGCCAAGACCGGCATCAAGGTCTCGATGACCCGCAAATCCTCCGGCGAGACCTATGCCCAGATCAAGGCAGAGGCCGCCAATCCGCGCGGCGACGTCTGGTGGGGTGGCACGGGCGACCCGCATCTGCAGGCAGCGGAAGAGAACCTCACCGAGGAATACCGCTCGCCGATGCTGGCGCAGTTGCTGCCTTGGGCTGTGAAGCAGGCCGAACAGTCGAAATTCCGCACTGTCGGCATCTATGCCGGCGCGCTCGGCTATGGCGTCAACACCAAGATGCTGGCTGAGAAGAAGATCGCCGAGCCGAAATGCTGGGCCGATCTGATCAAGGCGGAGTTCAAGGACGAGGTTCAGGTCGCCGATCCGAATTCGTCGGGCACCTCCTACACCATGCTGGCGACGATGGTTCAGCTGATGGGCGAGGACAAGGCCTTCGACTATCTCAAGGCCCTGCACAAGAACATCAACCAGTACACCAAATCGGGCGCCGCGCCGGCACGCGCGGCGGCGACGGGCGAATCGATGGTCGGCATCGTCTTCCAGCACGACGCCGTCTCCCAGGCGGTCGCTGGTGCACCGCTCAAGGTGGTTTCGCCCTGCGAAGGCACCGGCTACGAGATCGGCTCGATGTCGCTGATCAAGGGCGCCAAGAACCTGGCCAACGCCAAGATCTGGTATGATTGGGCTCTCACGCCCGAAGCGCAGGAGATCGGCGAGAAGGCGAAGGCCTATCAGGTGCCGTCCAACAAATCCGCCAAGGTGCCGCCGGCCGCCCCCAACCTCGCAGAGACCAAGCTGATCGATTACGACTTCGCCAAATACGGCTCGTCGGTCGAGCGCACCCGCCTGCTGAAGAAGTGGGACGCCGAGGTCAAGACCGCGCCGAAGAACTGAACCTACGGCTTGAGAGGGGCGGCCGCGCGACCATGAAGCTCGACCGCTTCTCGCTGTTCTGGAGCATGGCGGGGTTGCTCGGCCTCGCCCTGCTGCCGGCGCTCAACGGCGATGCCCGCTCGGGGCTGGCGCTCGCTGCCTCCGGGCATGGCGTGGTGTTGGTTACGCTCGCGGTGCTGGTGATTGCAGCCGTTCCGCCGTCCAGGCGCGCCATCTCGTGGGTGGAACTCGGGCTGGCTGCTCTCGCGCTGCTTTTGATCGGGGTCGCCGGCTTCCGGCCGCTTGCGCTCTCGGGCCTTGGCCTGCTGCCCTCGCCGGCGCCCCTCAATCTCGGCGCCGGCCTCGCCATTGCCGCCGTCGCGCTGGTGGCTCTCGCGGCGGGAGCCTCGGCGCGGCTCGGAGCCTTCCGCAACGACCGCTTCGTTGCCACCTGCGTCGCCGTGATCGGCGCGCTCGTCATCCTGTTCGTGTTCTGGCCGGTCTCGCGGATGCTGGTCGAGGCCTTCGCCGGCCCATCCGGTTTCGTTTCGGCGGGGGAGTTGCTCGATCGGCTCAGCGCACCCGACATCTGGAGCCTGGGATGCCTCGGCGGCGGACAGGCCTGCGGCGTCGCGGTGAACTCGCTCGGGCTCGGCCTGCTCGTTGCCGGTCTATCGACTGTCTTCGGCCTCGCCTTCGCGCTCTTGGCGACGCGAACGAATGTGCGGATGCCGAAGCTTTTCGACGCGCTGGCGATCCTGCCGATCATCACCCCGCCCTTCGTCGTCGGGCTGGCGCTGATCGTGCTGTTCGGGCGCACCGGCATCGTCACGGCGACGCTGAGCGACTGGTTCGGGCTGCCGCGCACGCGCTGGATTTATGGCCTGCCCGGCGTGACGATCGCGCAGGTGCTGAGCCAGGCACCCTTATCCTTCATCATCCTGTCGGGCGCGCTGAAGGCGCTCAGTCCGACGCTGGAAGAGGCCGCGCAGACGCTGCGCGCCTCGCGCCTGCGCATCTTCATGACCGTGACTCTGCCCCTGCTGGCGCCGGCGCTGCTCAACACCTTCCTGCTCGCCTTCGTCGAGAGCCTGTCGGATTTCGGCAATCCGCTGGTGCTGGGCGGCTCCTTCGAGGTGTTGTCGACCAAGATCTTCTTCGCCATCGCCGGTGCCCAGCACGAGCCGGCCCGCGCCGCGATCCTGGCGCTCATCCTGCTCGCCTTTACGCTGGCGGCCTTCGCGCTGCAGATGCGCCTGTTGGCAGGGACCTCCTTCGTCACCGTCTCGGGCAAGGGCGATTCCGGCCTGCCTTCGCCCCTGCCCGCCGCGATGCCGGCCGGCCTCTGGCTGATCGCGGCGCCCTGGATCGCACTGACGATCGCCGTCTACGGCGTCGTCCTGATCGGCGGCTTCGTCGTCGATATCGGCCGCTTCGACCTGACGCCGACGCTGGCGCATTTCGCGACCGGTTTTGCCGTCGGGACCGGAGACGCAGGGTTGGTCTGGCTCGGCTCGGCCTGGAATTCGTTTTGGGTCACCGTCTGGGTCGCCGGCATCTCGGCACCCCTGACGGCGATGGTGGGGCTGTTGACGGCCTATGTGCTGGCGCGCCAGGAGTTCCGGGGCCGTCGCGCCTTCGAATTCATGACGCTGCTGTCCTTCGCGATCCCCGGCACGGTGATCGGCATCTCCTACATCCTCGCCTTCAACGTCGCCCCGGTCGAGATCACCGGCACGCTCGCGATCCTCATCGCCTGCTTCGTCTTCCGTAACATGCCGGTGGGCGTGCGCGCCGGCATGGCGGCTTTAAGCCAGATCGACAAATCGCTCGACGAGGCCTCGGCCACGCTGCGCGCCAGCACGGCCCGCACGCTCGTCCTGGTCATCCTGCCGCTGATCAAGCCCGCGATCGTGGCGACGCTGATCTACAGCTTCATCCAAGCGATGACGGCGGTCTCGGCCGTCATCTTCCTGGTGACGGCGCGCTACAACCTCGCGACGGCTTACGTCGTCGGGCGCGTCGAGGCCGGCGAGTATTCCCTCGCCATCGCCTATTGCGCCTTGATGATCGCCTTCATGCTGATGGTGATCTGGGCGGTGCGACTCGTCGTCGGCGAGCAGAATCTCGGCCGGCGCCTCGGCGAGCCGCAGGCGGTATCAGGAGGTCCGGCATGAGCGGCGGCGCACTCGAATTCGCGGGCGTCAGCCGCCGCTACGGTCCGGTCACCGCCGTCGACGACATCAGCTTCAGCGTCGAAGCCGGCACGCTGACCACGATTCTCGGCCCGTCGGGCTGCGGCAAGACCACGACGCTGCGCATGATCGCCGGGCTCGAACTGCCGAGCGCCGGCCGCATCCTGATCGGCGGCGAGGATGTGACGCGGCTCTCAGCCGCCGAACGCGACGTCAGCATGGTGTTCCAGTCCTACGCGCTGTTTCCGCATATGAGCGTGCTGCGCAACGTCGCCTATGGCCTGCTCGCCTCGGGCAAAGCGCGGGGCGAGGCGGACCGGCTGGCGCGTGCCAAGCTCGAGCTGGTCGGCCTGTCGGGCCTGGAGGAGCGGCTTCCTTCGGCGCTCTCGGGCGGCCAGCAGCAGCGCGTCGCGGTGGCGCGCGCGCTCGTGCTGGAGCCGACCATCCTGCTGTTCGACGAGCCCCTCTCCAATCTCGACGCCCGCCTCAGGCGCAAGGTCCGCGACGACATCCGCGCGCTGCAGCAAGATCTGGCCCTGACCGTGGTCTATGTGACCCATGACCAGAGCGAGGCTCTGGCCGTGTCGGACACGGTGATCGTGATGAACCGGGGTAGAATCGCGCAGATGGGGCCGCCGCGTGCGATCTACGAGCAGCCTGCGGACGCCTTCGTGGCCGATTTCATGGGCGAGGCCAATCTGTTCGAGGGCGAGCTGTCGCGCGGCGAGGCCGGCTGGACGTTCAGCCGCAATGGCGCGACGATCGCGCTCGGCGAGCGCGAGGGGTTGACCGAGCGCCCGGCGACGCTCGCCATCCGCCCCTACGCCGTCGAAATGGGAACGGACGGCGGATATGGCCTGGCGGGCAAGGTCACGCGTGCCACCTATGTCGGCGACTGGCGCGAATTCGAGATCGAAACCGTTTGGGGCCCGATCAACGCGATGTCGGCGACCGACGTCTTCGCCGCCGGCGACGCGGTCTCCCTCTCGTTTCGCGACGACCGGATCATGATCCTCGCGCATCTTCCATAGATCGGCCGCCGTTCAGGCAGTGCTTGGACGACCGAAAGGCCTCAATGCGGTCTGGCGGATGAAGCCGCGTCGCGGACGGTTAGTTTAAGGCTGCGACTGGCCCTTAGTAGAGCCGCAGGCCGTCCATCGTCGAGACATGCGCCGAAATCACCTTCCAGCCGAGATCGGGGAAGCGCACCCAGCTCTGGCTCTGGCGGCCGACGAGATCGCGCCCGCGCACCTTGAACTCCAGGTTCACGGTGGCGATGTCGCGGCCCAGCGTCAGGATCTCCAGCCTGATCCGCTTCTCCTTGATGCCCGGGCCCGGCGGGCGGGCGACGCGATGGGCGTGGATTTCGGAAAAGCCATAGCCGTTCTCGTGCAGCGCATAGCGGATCGTGTGCGGGCTGTTCCAGAAGGTCGCATCGAGCACGTCGACATTCTTGTCGATCAGTGCCTGTTCATAGGCTTCGAACAGGGCCGACACCTCGGCGACGACCTCGGGCAAATTGGGGGTGAAATCGCTCACGCGGCGTTCTCCATGGCTTGTGCGACGGCGATCAGCGCGGCATCCGTGCCGCGTCCGCCGATGATCGAGAGCCCGACGGTCGCGCCGTTCACGGTCGCGCCGGGCAGGCTGACCTGCGGCGAGCCGGTCAACCCGCCCTGCGCGCACAGGCAGGTGATCCGGTCCTTCATCGGCTGCAGGACCGGCTGCGACAGACCGCGCAGCGGGGCGGGGAAGGGCGTCGTCGGCAGGCACAGGATCGTGCCCGGGGGCAGCAGATGGCGCAGCCGGGCGCGGGCCTCCTGGCGCATGAGTTCGGCCCAGTGGCGGTCCGCCTCGGGCATCCGCGCACCGTGCAGCAGGCCCGCCGCGACGCTGAAGGCCATGCGCGGATTGGTCTCCTCAACCCAGCGGCGGAAGGTGGTCCAGGCCTCGACCGGCTGCAGCGTCCGCTGCGCCCGGGCCCAGACCGAAAGCCCCTGCGGCGCCATGATCTCCTCGCGCACCTCGCCGACGATCCGGCTCAGGCGTGCGACGAGGGGCTGGAGCGCCTCGGCGACCTCGGGATCGGCGAAGCCGAAGGCATCCGTCGCAACCAGAAGCCGTGTCGGCAGCGCGCCCGGCGCCTCGCCCAGCAGCACGCTCGACACCCTCGCGAAGGTCTCCGCATCGCGCGCGAACCACCCCGTGGTGTCGGAACTCGGCGCCTGCGGCAGCATGCCGGTGACATCGACGCGCCCATGCGTCGGGCGGATGCCGTAGAGCCCGCAGAAACTCGCCGGCACACGCACCGAGCCGCCGGTATCGGTGCCCAGCGCGGTGTCGCACAGCCCCGCCGCGACAGCCGCCGCCGAGCCTGAGGACGAGCCGCCCGGCACGCGATCGGGCGCGGCCGTGTTGATCGGCGTGCCATCGAAAGCGTTTTCGCCGAGGATGCCGAGCGAGACTTCGTCGGTGATGGTCTTGCCGACGAGATCGGCCCCCGCATCGAGCAGGGTCTGCACCGCCCAGCCATGGCGCTCGGGAATGGGATTGAACGTCGCCCAGTCGTGATTGCCGCCGCCGGTGGGCAGGCCCGCGACGTCGAACAGGTCCTTGGCGGCGAAGCTCAGCCCCGCGAGCGGCCCGCCGGCGCGACCCGGTATGTGAACCCGCGCGCCCGGCACGAAGGCGTTGACGACATCATCCATGGTCATTCCCGAAACCTGTTCACGGCCACCCGCTTTGAGCAGCTTGCCCCGCAAGCAGGATGCCAGCCACGGCGGCGCCTGTCGCCATGCACCCCGGCGCCGGGCCCCTGCAGCGGGCGCAAGACAAAGGCTCAAGACAAAGGCTCAAGACAAACGCGCAAGACAAAAAAGGGCCGCCCCGAAGGACGGCCCTGATCTGTTGGCGCAGTCGAGGGTGGCTCAGCGGGCGACGACGACCCGGGTGCCGACCTTCACGCGCTCATAGAGGTCCATGACGTCTTCGTTGAGCATGCGGATGCAGCCCGACGAGACGGCCTGGCCGATCGTCTCCGGCTCGTTGGAGCCGTGGATGCGGTAGAGCGTCGAGCCGAGATAGAGCGCGCGGGCACCCATCGGGTTTTCCGGGCCGCCAGGCATGAAGCGCGGCAGGTCCGGCCGGCGCTTCAGCATCTGGGCGGGCGGGGTCCAGGTCGGCCATTCCTGCTTGCGGGTGATCGTCTGCGAGCCGGCCCAGTCGAAGCCCGGGCGGCCGACGCCGACGCCGTATCGCATCGCCTTGCCGTCGGGCATGACGAGATACAGGCGGCGCTCGCTGGTGTTGATCACGATCGTTCCCGGACGCTGTTTGCCGTCATAGGAGACGATTTCGCGCGGGATCGCGGTGGCCTGCGCCTTCGCCGGATCCTCATAGGTGAACAGCGGCTGGCGGGTCAGCGGGTCGATCTCGGCGCGGGCGGATGTCGCGACGGCAAGCAGGCCAAGCCCACTCAGCAGGGCCATACGGAAAATGCGGTTCATCGGGACCTCGGGCGGCGGCGAAAAGGGGGCGCGGAACAGAAAGCTGACGTTAAAAGGTCAACATCTCCTCAATTTCCTGTCAGAGGATCGCCACAGGCGCAATCGAGCGGTCATCACATCGGTGCGAGCAGGCGGGCTTTGCGAGGCGTCGTTGCGCGCCGGCCACATCGGCTGCGAAGGTCTTTGCCGCGATGCGATGCGCGGCGTGCGTATGCGTCCTCTCCCGTGGACGGGGGATGGCTCTTCCTCGTGGGCGTGTATGCTCGCCTGTGCTTACCATTCCGCGCCCAGACGAGGTTGAAGACGTGCCGCATCCCCCTCTGCACATCGATTTCCTGAACGCGCTCGATGTCGAGGCGCTGAAGCTGACCGATGCGGAAATCATCGCCGCCGTCGAGGCCGGTCTTGCCGCCCAGGGTCAAAAGGCGACCGAGATCGAGCCGCGCGTGCATCTGATGCCGAAGGCCGGTGCCAACGGCCATTTCAACGTGCTGCGCGGCGCCTTTCGCGATCCCATCAACCGGGCCGGCGTCAAGGTGATCGGAGACTTCGTCGACAACTACAAACTCGGCCTGCCCTCCGAAATGGGCCTGCTGCTGCTGATGGATCCGATGACCGGCGTGCCGACCGCGATCGTCGACGGCAGCCATCTCACCGATATGCGCACCGGCGCGATCACCGCGATCGGCGCGAAATATCTCGCCCGCAAGGGCTCAAAAGTGCTCGGCCATATCGGCGCGCGCGGCACCGCCTATTGGAATGTCCGCCTGCTCCATTCCCTGTTCGATTTCGACGAGATCCGCGTCCATTCGCGAAGGCCGGAAAGCCGCGACGCCTTCGGGGCGCGGCTTTCGGCTGATCTCGGCAAGCGCGTCGTCGTGACGGAAGATTGGCAGAGCTGCGTCGAAGGGGCCGACATTGTCGTCGAGGCGTCACGGTTGAACGCGCCCGAGCCGATGCTGAAGACCTGCTGGATTAAGCCGGGCGCCTTCGTGGTGCCTTACGGCACGATGAGCGCGGTTGAGCTTTCGCTCACCGACATCATGAGCAAGCTCGTCGTCGATGATTGGGGACAGTGCAAGGGCGGCCCCTTCGGCAGCCTGCGCGCCCATGTCGAGGCCGGTAAGCTCTCGGAAGAGACGCTGCATGCCGAGATGGGCGAGATCGTCGCGGGCCTCAAACCCGGTCGCGAGCGCGAGGACGAGACGATCTTGTTCTGGCATCGCGGTCTCTCGCTGTCGGATATCGCGCTCGGCCATTTCATGCTGGAGAAAGCCAAGACGATGGGGCTCGGCCAGCGGCTGCGCTACGCGTGAGGCTCATTGCCAACGCCCGAATGTATGCCGTCGATGCGGCGACGGCGGCGAACTGGACGGCGCTCTTCGCCCGGATCGCTGCGATCTCCGGCATCCCGCTCGACGTGATCGCCCATGCCGCGCCGGCTCCGCTCGAAGAGCTTTGGCGGCGCGAGGACCTCGGGCTCGCCTTCATCTGCGGCTACCCTTTTGTGCGAGGCGGCTTCCCCGTGCAGCCGGTCGCAGTTCCCGTCCCGGCCTCCGGCGACGGCCGGCCGCTCTACGCGACGCATCTGGTCGTGCGGGCCGAGAGCAACATCGCCACGCTGGAGGAGAGCTTCAGCCGCAGACTCGGCTGGACGGTCGCGCATTCGCAATCGGGCTTCAACGCGCTGCGCACCCATCTGCTGCCGCGATGGCAGGCGAGGGGGCCGCTTTACGCGCAGAGTTTAGGGCCGCTGCTGACGCCACGCCGGGTCATCGAGGCTCTGCTGGCCGACGAAATCGACATCGGCCCGCTCGATTCTTACTTTTACGACCTGCTGCTGGAGGCCGAGCCCGCAACTGCAGGAAGATTGCGCATCGTCGCCACGACGGCGCCGCGTCCGATGCCGCTGCTGGTGGCCTCGCGCGGGATCGACGATACGGTCATCGCGCGGATGCGCGCGGCTCTGCTGACCGCGCATCGGGACGATGACGGACGCGCGATCCTCGCCCGCCTGCGCCTTTCGGGCTTCGCGGCCGTCGAAGCGGAGACCTATCGCATGCTGATCGAGGAGGCGGCAACCGCCGACCGCGCCGGCTATCTCCAGCCGGGGTGAGGCGCAACGTCACCGTCATTGCGAGCGCAGCGAAGCAATCCAGAAGCCGTCGAGCGCATCGCTATGGATTGCTTCGCTGCGCTCGCAGTGACGGTCACGGCAGCGCAGCGCCCGCACTGCGCGCCCGGATGCCCGCCAGCGTGATCTGCCCCAACGCGGTGCCGTCCTCGCCAGCGATCGTCGCGGCGTCGCGGCCTTCGGCGAGCAGCGCCGAGAGCACCTCGCGCACCGACAGCGTCCCCGGCAGCGTGAAGGCGCCATCGCCACCCGGTTCCACCGCATCCACCGCCCGCACCAGCGACAGCCGGCGCAGCGCCCGGTCGGCGCCGACGAAATCGGCGACGAACTCGTTGGCCGGCGCTGCCAGAAGCCTGTCGGGCGTGTCGTATTGCACCAGCCGCCCATCCTTCAGGATCGCGACGACATCGCCCATGCGGATCGCCTCGTCGATGTCGTGGGTTACCAGGATCACGGTCTTCTTCAGCCGCTTCAGGATGGCGAGGAACTCCTCCTGCAGCCGCCCGCGCACGATCGGATCGACGGCGCCGAAGGGCTCATCCATCAGCATCACCGGCGGATCGGCGGCGAGCGCGCGGGCGACGCCGACGCGCTGGCGCTGCCCGCCCGAGAGATGGCGCGGATAGCGCGACAGGAACTGCGCCGGATCGAGCCCGACGAGCTCCAGCATCTCGGCGACACGCGCCTTGATGCGCGATGCCTCCCAGCCGAGCAGCTTGGGCACGGTCGCGACGTTCTGCGCGATCGTCATATGCGGGAACAGGCCGATCTGCTGGATGACATAGCCGATATGGCGGCGCAGCTCGACCGGATCGGCCTTTGTCACGTCCTCGTCGCCGACGAAAATGCGGCCCGATGTCGGCTCGATCAGCCGGTTGACCATCCGCATCGTCGTGGTCTTGCCGCAGCCCGACGGCCCGATCAGCACGCAGACCTGGCCGGTTTCGATCGTCAGGTCGAGCGCATCCACCGCGGGCCTGGACACGCCGGGAAACAGCTTGGTGACCTTCTCCAGCCGGATCGTCATGAGGCTCCCAATCGCAATTGCCGGGTCATCAGCCGCTCGATCAGGGCGAACGTGACCTCGACGCATAAAGCCAGTCCTGCCACCGCGGCCGCGCCGGCGATCAGCTGCGGAAAGTTGAAATTCGCCATGCCGGCGGTGATCAATTCGCCGAGCCCCCCGCCGCCGATGAAGGCCGCGAGCGTCGCCGCCGAGACGATCTGCACAGCCGCCGTGCGGATACCCGCGAAGATCACCGGCAGCGCCAGCGGGATCTCGATTTGCGTCATCACCTGCCGGTCGGCCAAGCCCTGTCCGCGCGCCGCCTCGACGATGTCGGCATCGACCTCGGTGAGGCCGGTATAGGTATTCAGCAGCAGCGCCGGCAGCCCGTACAACGTCAGCGCCACCACCGAGGGCAGGAAGCCGGTGCCCAGAAGCGGCAGCATGATGACGAGCAAAGCCAGCGAGGGAATCGTCCGCAGGATGTTGACGATGGCGATGGCGGCGTTGGCGAAGCCGCGATGTCGCGTCAGCAGCAGGCCGAGCGGCAGCGCGATCAGCAGCACGGCGGCAAGCGCGACGCCCGTCAGCCAGAGATGATTCTGCAGCGCTCCGGTGAAGATGGACGGGTTGGCGGCGATCCACTCGACCATCAGGCGCTCTCCGCCTGGTTGGCGCGCAGATGCAGCTCGACCCGGCGCAGGCTCTCGTCACAGAGGATCGCCAGCGCCGAGGTCACCACCGCGCCGACCACGACCTTCTCGCCGAAATCCTGGGTGATGCCCTGGAAGATGATGTCGCCGAGCCCGCCCGCATTGATGAAGGCCGCCACCGTCGCCACCGAAACCTGCGTGACGACCGTGATGCGGATTCCGGCGATGATGACAGGCAGCGCCAGCGGCAGCTCGATGGCAAACAGCCGGCGCCATTTGCTATAGCCCATGCCGTCGGCGGCATCGAGCACGTCGGGCGAGATCTCCTGCAGGCCGGTCGCGACATTGCGGATGATGATCAAGAGCGCATAGGCGACGAGCGCGACGATCGCCGGCCAGAAGCCTAAGCCCAGATAGGGGATCAGCAGCGCGAAGATCGCCAGCGCCGGCACCGTATAAAGTGCCCCCGAGACCAGCAGCACGACGAGCGCAAAGCCCGGCCGCCGCGCCGAGAGCACACCGAGCGGCAGGCCGATGGCGAGCGCGATGGCAAGCCCGACACCGACGAGCTGGATATGCTCCCACAGCGCGATCAGCAGCCGATCGTAGTTGTCGATCGTCCAGCTCATGGCGCCGGGCCTTCGCCGGTCGCCATGTCCGCAAGCATCAGCTCGCCGGCCTCGATCGCCAGCGCAAGCGCCTCGTATTCGCGCCCCATCGGCCGGTCGTCGTCGAGCCGCGTGACATGGCCACGCACGAAGCGATGCGCGGCGGCCGTGCCGCGTCCGAGCCTGATCGCCCCGCGCAGATCGACGGCTTCCGCTGCCACGACGAGCTCGATCGCGGCCAGCCGCGTCAGGCGCTTGGCGATGGCATGCGTCTTCTCCACGATGGCCGGCGTCATCGGCGCATAATCCTCGACACCGTCGGCCACGTGCAGGGTCATGGCGCCGAGCGGCAAGGCGAGATGGCGAATCTCTGCCTCCAGCGCGGCTGCGGTCTTTTGCGTCGTCGCGAAACCGGAATGCGAGCCGCCATGGCGCGTCAGGAAGCGCGGCAGATCGCTCATGCCGGCATTCATCAGCTTGACGATGCGGGCCGCCGAGGTCGCCGCCAGATGGGAAAGCGCAAGAACGGCGGCCTCGAAGGTCAATGCCAGTTCGGTCGTGTCGAAATTGACGCCCGACAGCAGGAGATCGCGCGCGACCATCACGGCCGGGCTGTCGGGAGCGCTCGCGAGTTCTGCGTCAACAGTCTGCCTGGCCGCCGCGACAGCGCGCGTGGCGTGGCCCGCCACCGGCGCGAGGCAGCGAAAGGAGATCGGATCCTGCAGCCGGCGGCCCGCATCTGGCTTCCACAGGTCGCTACCATCGAGAAGCTGGCGCAGCCGGTCCACACCGACGCCATGGCCGGGCATACCGCGCAACGCGGAAAGATCGGGGTCGAGCGGCGAGAGATTGGCCCGAAACGCTTCGAGCGAGAGAGCCCCGGCCGTGATTCCCGCGTCGAGCGCCTTGCCCATCGCATCGACCGCCAGCGCCGCCAGCCCGACACTCTGGGCATTGGCGTTGAGAAGGGCCAGCCCGTCCTTGGGGCCAAGCAGCGGCAGCGCGATCCCGGCCGCCGCCAGCGCCTCGCCGCCGGGCAGGATCACACCACGGAATTCGGCCTCGCCCTCGCCGATCAGCGGCAGGAAGGCCTGCGCGAGCGGGCTGAGATCGGCCTCGCCGAGCGAGCCGATCCGACGCACGATTGGGTGAACGCCAGCATTGAGCATGGCCGCGATCGTCTGCGCCAGCGCAGGCGTGAGCCCTGAGGCGCCATGGCAGATCGCGACGAGGCGCGCCGCCAGCATCGCCCGTACCTCGACCGTCGAGAGCGGCTCGCCGACTCCGACGGCACGGGCACGGATGGCGCGGGCCTGGAAGGCGGGGATGGCGTCCGCGTCGAGGCTTGTATCGACGGCCGCACCGAGCCCGGTGGTCAGGCCGTAGACCCTGTCCCCCCGTTCTAGCGTGCGCAGAACCACCGCGCGCGCGGCTTCCAGACGGGTTGCGACGCAGTCGGCGAGCACGACTTGCGTGCCGTCGACGGCGATCGCGAGAATCGCCTCAAGGCCAACAGATGCCTCGCCGAGAACGACAGAGGTGCCTGCGCCCCCATCGGCGCCGGGCGCAGGACCAGCGCTCAGTTCACCAGCCCCTTGGCCTTGAGGAAGGCGGCCGCCACCGTGCGCGGCTCCTTCTTGTCGACTTCGACCTGGCGGTTGAGCTCCTGCATCGTCGGGTTGTCGAGGGCGGCGCCGACCTTTTCCAGGATGTCGACGATCTTGGCGTTGGCGGCGATCTCGGGGCGCACGACGGGAGCGAGGAAATAGGGCGGGAACAGCGACTTGTCGTCGTCGAGCGCGACGAACTTGTCGGCCGCGATCTGCCAGTCGGTCGAGAAGCCGTTGGCGACCTCGATCTGCTTCTGGTTCAGCGCGTCATAGCGCAGGCGCAGCGCGGCAAACTGCTTGAACTCGGCGAATTCGGCACCATAAACCTCCTTGAGACCCTTGATGCCGTCGCGCCGGTCGACGAATTCGGTGCCGGCGCCGAGCCGCAGCTTGGAGGAGGCCTTGCCGAGATCGCTCAGCGTCTTGAGGTTGAACTCCTTGGCCGTCTCCGGACGGACCACGATCGCATAGCCGTTATTGATGCCCGACGGCTTAAGCCAGGTCAGGTTGAACTCCTTCTCATAGAAGGCCTTGACCATGCCGCGCACCTTCTCGGGGTCGGTCTCGGTCACCCCTTGCGCCTTCATCACGGCGTTGAGGCCGGTGCCGGTATATTCCGGATAGAGATCGATCGCGCCGCTCTTCAGCGCTTCATGCGCAACCAGCGTGCCGCCGAGATTGATCTTGCGCTCGACCTTGAAGCCGGCGGCTTCGAGCGCCGCGCCATAGAGTTCCGCGACGACGAACTGCTCGGTGAAGTTCTTCGAGCCGATCTTGATCGTCTGGGCGAAAGCGCCCGACAGACCGCCCGCCAGCATGGCGGCAGCCGCAACGAGGGTCGTGAGGATGCGCATGGCTCTGGTTTCCTTCAGGTCGGGTGAGGCAGGCTAGCAAGCGGGGCGGGCGATGCAAGGATCGGGCGAGACAAAGGCGCGTGATGCGCCCAGCGCCCGGCGGCTCAGGGCAGGGCGTTCCGCTCGCCGCCCCGGACGGGAACGGGGAGGCGGTTCTCGATCGGCGAGAGCGGGCAGACCCAGGCTTCCGAATAGGCACAGGACGGGTAATAGGCGAAGTTGAAGTCCAGGATCAGCCGGCCGTCACCATCGCAGCCGAGATCGGCGCTCTTGATCGTGTCGAGCAGGTAGCGGCCGCCGGCGAAGCTCTCCTGGCCATTGGTCGCGTCACCGAAGGGCAGGAAGACGCCGCCGCCATAGCCGTCGATCCAGTAGAGCGTCAGCTCCTTGCCCAACGCCGCTTCGAGCCCGCGCGTCAGCGCGAAGGGCACGAGCGTGACGCTGCCATCCTTGCCGGCCTCCAGCTCGATCATCTCGCGGTCGGTGGCGGGATCGAGCGCAACCGAAAACCGCAGCCCGGGATCGTAGGCGAAGCAGTCGATGCCGCGAAACTGCGCCCGGCGCGCTACGGACAGCGGCGATTGCGTATGCTCGCGAAACAGCCGGTCGCGGACACTGCGCCAATGCGCCCAACCTTCGCCTTCGGGCATCGCCCTGACCGCGGCATAGAGATCGGCGACCTGGCGTCGCCAGTCATGCAGGCTGGAGAACCGCTCCAGCACGCCGTCGGCCCGGTGGCGGCCGGCCGTCTCGATGATCCTGTCCATGGGCCCACCTCGCAAACCACTGCCTTACGCCGATGCGGCGATCGCGGATCAACGCGCGGAAGCCGGCCGGGTTGCAGGGCTGCAGATTGAACCAGCCTTTCGACAGGGTCTGTCAGGGGAGGGAGGACGCCTGCCGAGCTCAGTGGCCCAGCAGCGCCAGCGTGCGCGCAAGGGCTTGGCGGCCCATCGGGCAGATTTCGTCGACAAATGGCAGGAAGATGGTGGGCGACACAGGGATCGAACCTGTGACCACTCCCGTGTGAAGGGAGTGCTCTACCGCTGAGCTAGTCGCCCGCACCGGCGCTTCTCCTAGTCGGCGCGCGGCGCGCCGTCAAGAATGGGCGATGGCCTCGGCCTCGATCCGGGAAGGCATGGCGCCCATCACCTTGCGCACCGCCGCGGGCAGCGCGTCGAAATGCTGGATCACGGCATCGGGATCGAGCGTCTCAATCGGCACGTCGGTATAGCCGAAGGGCACGCAGATCGTCGGGATGCCGGCGGCCTTGGCGGTCGCGATATCGGTGCGCGAATCGCCGATCATCACGGCCCGCGCCGGATCGCCCCCAGCCGCCTCGATCGTCAGCGTCAGATGCCGCGGGTCGGGCTTGTGGTAGGGGAAGCTGTCGCGCCCGGCCACCGCCGCGAAGCGCTGCGAAATCTTGAAATGGTCGAGGATCAGCCGCGTGTGCAGGATCGGCTTGTTGGTGCAGACGGCCAGCAGATAGCCCTCGGCGGTCAGCGTATCCAGCGCGTCTTGCACGCCGTCGAAGAGATGGCTGCTGGAGGCGACGTCTTCGGCATAGATCAGCAGGAAATCCTCGAACAACCGCTCCAGGGTCTCGTCATCGAGTGGTCGGCCCGAGACCATGAAGCCACGCGCGATCAGCGCCCTCGCGCCGGCCCCGACCAGTTCGCGCGCGCGCTCCAGCGGCAGGGCCAGCAGCCCCTCCCGTTCGAGAATGACGTTGAGCACGCGCATGATGTCGGGCGCTGTCTCGGCAAGCGTGCCGTCGAGATCGAAGACGACGATGGGGCGCAGGCTCATGAGGGGCGTTCCTGTGGCGGGGCGCCTGCTTAAAGGCAGTTCGCCGCGGGCTTGGCAAGCGACCGCCGGCGATGTTGCGGCGTCTGTCACCTCACGGACCGGCGAGAGACATCGTCGCCTCCGGCAATGATGCTATCGTGCCGCCGATTCGCGCATAGGGAAGAGTATCGTGCCGCAATCTCTTGGACGTCTGGTTGCTTTGATTTTCGGCCTTTGGCTGGCGCTGTCCGGCGCGGTGCAGGCGGCGCCTTTCGAGTTCGCACCGGCGCCGCAGACGGATCTCAACCGCGTCTACCGCATCGACAAGGCCACCGGCGAGGTCGCCGCCTGCCAGTTCCAGCTCAAGGAGGGCGGGGTCGGCGTCACGGTCTGCTTCCCGCCGGGCGAGGGTGCGGGCGCCCAGGCACCCAGCGACTATACGCTGATGCCGTCGCGGCACGAGCGCGAGGGCGGCATCTTCCGGGTGAACATCCG
This sequence comes from Allobosea sp. AAP35, assembly GCF_001295925.1. Classification (GTDB taxonomy): domain Bacteria; phylum Pseudomonadota; class Alphaproteobacteria; order Rhizobiales; family Beijerinckiaceae; genus Allobosea. Next base: position 76,929 of record NZ_LJHQ01000003.1, read on the forward strand.
CACCGGCGAAATGAGCATCTGCTACGTCTTCGACGACAAGACCGTCTGCACGCCCCAGGCCAAATAGCTCGCTGACCACGGCGGCAGCCGTTGCCGGCGCTGCCCTGAACGATCCCGACAATCCGTTCTTCCAATCGATCCGTCCTGCCCGCCGAGGGGGCTTTGCGCATGAATTCCGACGAACTCAAAAAACGTGCGGCCGCGCGCGCCCTCGAACTGGTGACGCCCGGCATGCGGCTGGGGCTCGGCACCGGCTCGACGGCCAAGCATTTCGTCGATCTGCTCGGCGCGCGCGTGGCGGCCGGGCTCGACGTCATCTGCGTTTCGACCTCGCAGGTCACGGAGGCGCAGGCGCGCGCGCTCGCCATTCCGATGTCGACACTCGACGAGACGCCCGAACTCGACCTCACCATCGACGGCGCCGACGAAGTCGATTCGCAGCTGCGCCTGATCAAGGGCGGGGGCGCTGCGCTGTTGCGGGAGAAGATCGTCGCGGCGGCATCCAGCCGCATGGTCGTGATCGCCGACGACAGCAAGCTCGTGACGCAGCTGGGGCAGTTTCCGCTGCCCATCGAGGTCGTGCCTTTCGGGCTCGAAGCCACCCGCCGCGCCGTCATTGCGGCGATCACGGCGGTGGGTGCCGGCGGCGAGATCGTCCTGCGCCGCAAGCCCGACGGCAGCGTGCTCGTCACCGACGGCGGACATTACATTTTCGACGCGCATCTCGGCACGATCACCCGGCCTGAGGCGCTTTCGGCCGCGTTGGCGGCCATCCCCGGCGTGGTCGAGCATGGCCTGTTCCTCGGCCTCGCAACGGCCGCCATTCTGGCCGGCGGCGGTGGTCTCACCATCCTGGGAACACTCGAATAGCTGGCTCGTCTCGATCCATCGGCGCCGGGTGCGGTGCACGGCCCGCGACATCGCCACGGTTTAAATCTGCTTTCCACATTGCGACGTGATGCTCTATGGAGACGAAAGAGGTGCCGATTGCACCGGTTTGGCTTTGGGCGTCACCGTTGGCCATGGCCTGAACGAGGACGCGGCGGGCCCGGCACGGGCAATGCCGGTCGTCACATACCGATGAGATGCGCGAACCGGCGCATGATGAAGGGGCTCAGCATGATCCGTTACCATTTCGCCGGCGCGGCCGTCAGTCTGGCTTTGCTCTGCGCCATGCCGGCGCAGTCACAGACGGCTCCGCAGCCCGCCCAGCCCGCCCAGCCCGACATTCCGCAATCCTACCTCGAAGCCGGCCGCGACGTGGTGATCCTGTCGGGCCTGGCTGAGTCCTTCGAGGCGATCTATCTGGAGTTTCGCGAGCGTGTGACCCAGACGGTGGCCACGACGCGGCCCGAGGTTCGCAAGGATATGGACGAGATCATCGCCGCGCTCCGGCCCGAGGCCGAGAAGAAGCGCCAGGAGATCATCGCCTCGGCCGCTTACATCTTCGCCAGGCGCATGAGCGAGGCCGATCTCAAGGAGGTCGCTGCCTTCTTCAAGTCGCCGGTCGGGCAGCGCTACAATGCCATGCGTCCGCGTGCCATCGACGAGATCTTCGCGCTGCTGCAGCCCTGGAGCCTCCAGACCAGCAATTTTCTGTTCGACCGCTTCAGCGAGGAAATGCGCAAGCGCGGCCACCAGATGTGATCAGGCCCCCAGTGGCCCGACAGTTTTGCGCCGCTGGCCTCGGGCCGGCGGCGTTTGTGTTTAGCAGGAGGCGGCGGCGTTCGGTCGCTAGAACGGCCTCCGGCTGGCCAGCGCGCAGCCCATCCTGAACCGCGCTAATTCTTGGATCCGATCCGGACATGCTCCTCGCTCGGGACCGGCGGTTCGGCGTGAACGCCGGCGGCGCGGTTGGCCAGGATCGTGATGAACCACAACAGCACGCCGATCCCGATCAATATGCCGGCGATCTCGTACTGGACCATGTCGCGCCCGGTCCACGGTCCGGCGAAAAAGGCGCAGGTCAGCGCACCGAGCACAGGCAGACCGGTCGGCGTGCGGAAATGCGCGTGCTCGACGGTGTCCTTGCGCAGCATCAACACGGTGATGTTGACCACGGTGAACACGCAAAGCAGCAGAAGCGCGGTCGTGCCGCCGAGCGCGGGCACTTCGCCGACGAACGTGATCAGCCCGAAGGCGAGCAGCGTGGTGAAGCCGATCGCGATATAGGGCGTGTGCCGGGTCGCATGGACCTTGCCAAGAACCGGTGGCAGCACATGCTCGCGGCTCATGCCATAGACCAGGCGACTGGCCATCAGCATGTTGATCAGCGCGCTGTTGGCGACCGCGAACATCGTGATGAAACCGAAGATCCAGAGCGGGAAGTTCGGCGCGCCGGCCTGCACGACCTTCAGGAGCGGCGTCTCGCCCTCGCTAAGGTCCTCCGGCGACACGAGCGTGATCGCAGAGATCGAAACCAGGACATAGATCACGCCGGTGATGACGAGGCCCGACAGCAGCACCTTGGGGAAGATGCGGCTCGGGTCCTTGCTCTCCTCGGCCATGTTGACCGAGTCCTCGAAGCCCACCATCGCGAAGAAGGCGAGCGTCGTCGCTGCGATCACCGGCCAGAAAACGCCGCCATCGCCCGTCGTCTTGAAGTCGAGAACGCGCGAAACGTCGCCCTGGCCGGCCATGATCGCCATCGCACCGATGATGATGATGATCAGAAGCCCGGTGAGTTCGACGCAGGTCAGGACGACATTGGCCTTCACGCTCTCGCCGACGCCGCGCAGATTGACAGCCGCGATCAGGGCCATGAAGCCAAGCCCGACGACCGTGATCCAGACCGTGCCAGAGAGGGCCAGCCCCAGCGCATCCGACAGATTGGCGGCAAAGGCGCGCGAGGCGGTCGAAGCCGAGGTGATGCCCGAGCACATCACTGCGAAGGCGACGATGAAAGTGATGAAATGGACGCCGAAAGCTTTGTGCGTATACAGCGCCGCACCCGCCGCCCGCGGATATTTGGTGACCAGTTCGAGATAGCTGAAGGCGGTGATCATCGCGACGACGAAGGCGACCAGGAAAGGCAGCCAGACGGCGCCGCCGACCTGCTTGGCGACCTGGCCTGTCAGCGCATAGATGCCGGTGCCGAGAATGTCGCCGACGATGAACAACAGGAGCAGCCAGGGGCCCATCACGCGCTTCAGGGCGGGCTGTGTCCCCGTCTGCGCGGCGGGGGCAGGGGAGACGGGGGTAGCACTCATGATGTCAGGCTCCGGCCGCAGGCTGAAGGCGGCATGCTACGAACACAGTCGTGCCGCAATTGTTCACCCGCGGCGAGGTTCATTCTCCAGGGCCCGCGTGACATCAGTGCCGCGAGCGTCAGAGTGGCTCGGGGTTTAGCTCCAGCGACATTCGTGAACGGATGCTTCCGCAATGAACAAGACGACGCCCGTGCTCGTGACCGGGGGCTCCGGCTTCCTCGCCGGCCACTGCATCCTCGCCTTGCTGGAGGCGGGGCATGAGGTCCGCACAACCTTGCGTTCACCGGAGCGCGAGGCCGCCTTGCGCGCCGAACTCGCCGTCGCCGGAGCAAACCCGGAAGGACGCTTGCAGGTCTGCACGGCCGATCTGACGGCGGACGCAGGCTGGGCCGGGGCCGTGGCCGGCTGCGGCCTGGTTCTGCACGTCGCCTCGCCCCTGTCATCGGCGGCGCCGAAGCACGAAGACGAGCTGATCGGTCCGGCGCGCGAGGGCACGCTGCGGGTCCTGCGCGCAGCCCACGCAGCCGGCGTCGGGCGCGTCGTCCTGACCTCGTCCTTTGCGGCCATCGGCTATGGGCGCATCCTCGAGCGGCCCTTTTCCGAGGGCGACTGGACGGATGCGTCGGCCCCTGGGCTTGCCGCCTATCCGCAATCCAAGACCCTGGCCGAGCGCGCCGCCTGGGACTTTATCGATGGCGAGGGCAGGGGACTGGAGCTTGCGGTGATCAACCCCGTCGGCATCTTCGGCCCGCTGTTGGGGCCCGACATGTCCGCCTCGATCCTGCTCATCAAGGCGATGCTCGAAGGCAGGCTCCCCGCTTTGCCTCGGCTGATGTTCGGCGTGGTCGATGTGCGCGACGTCGCCGATCTGCATCTGCGGGCGATGACGGACCCGGCCGCCGCCAATGAGCGCTTCATCGCCACGGCTGGCGATTTCATGACAATGCAGGAGATCGCCCAGGTGTTGCGCGATCGGCTCGGTCCGGCTGCCGGCAAGGTCTCGACCCGCGTGCTGCCGGATTGGCTGGTGCGCCTCGTTGCCGTCTTCAGCGCAGCCGCGCGGCAAGCCGCGACACCGGAACTCGGCCGCAGCAAGACCGCCAGCAGCGCCAAGGCGCGCGCCATGCTGGGCTGGGAGCCGCGCCCGGCCGTCGACGCGCTGGCCGCGACCGGCGACAGCCTGATCCGACTGGGGCTGGTCGGGCGAAGCGGCTGACGCGGCCACGGTTCGGGTTCCCGTCACGCCTCTCTGACGGGTGAGCGACCGCGAATGGTCGTCTCCTCAATCCTCGCTCGCCTTGAACTGGTTCAGCCCCTTCATCACGAAGGGCGCAACCAGCGCGATGAAGGCCACGCCCAGCAGCGTCGCGGAAATCGGGTTTTCGAGCAGGATCATCGGGTCGCCGAGGCTGATCTGCAGCGCGCGACGCAATTGCGCCTCCGCCATCGGGCCCAGGATCAGCCCGACCACCATCGGCGCGACCGGATAGTCGTAGCGCCGCATCAGATAGCCGAGATAGCCGAACAGGAAGAGCAGGCCGAGTTCGACCGGGGAGGCGTTGACCGCGAGCGTGCCCATCGTCGCGAAGACCAGGATGCCGGCATAGAGCCAGGGCTGCGGCACGGCGAGCAGCTTCACCCATAGCCCGATCAACGGCAGGTTCAGGATCACCAGCATGACGTTGGCGATGAACAGCGAGGCGATCAGGCCCCAGACCAGATCGGGTTTTTCGGCAAACAGCAGCGGGCCGGGGTTGAGCCCGTATTGCTGGAAGCCCGCCAGCATGATCGCCGCGGTCGCCGAGGTCGGCAGGCCGAGCGTCAGCAAAGGCACCAGCGTGCCGGCCGCCGAGGCGTTGTTGGCCGCTTCCGGCCCCGCGACGCCCTCGATCGCGCCCTTGCCGAACTCTTCGGGGTATTTGCAGAGCTTCTTCTCGGTCGAGTAGCTGAGGAAGGTCGGCACCTCGGCGCCGCCGGCAGGCAGCGCACCGATCGGGAAGCCATAGGCGGTGCCGCGCAGCCAGGGCGCCCAGGAGCGCTTCCAATCCTCTTTGCTCATCCATAGCGAGCCCTTGATCGCGATGATCTCCTCGGGATCGCGGAAGCGCTTGGAGGCGACGTAGAGCGCCTCGCCAACCGCAAACAGCCCGACCGCCAGCGTCGTCACCTCGATGCCGTTGAGCAGTTCGGGCACCCCGAACGTCAGCCGCGCCTGGCCGGTCAGCCGGTCGATGCCGACGAGCCCGAGCGTGATGCCCAGGAACAGGCTGGTCAGCCCGCGCAGCGGCGAATCGCCGAAGGTTGCCGAGACCGTGACGAAGGCGACGATCATCAGCGCGAAATAGTCCCATGGCCCGAATTTGATCGCGACCTCGACGAGCCAGGGCGCCAGGAAGGCGAGCCCGATCGTGGCGATCAAGCCGGCGACGAAGGAGCCGATCGCGGCAGTGGCCAGTGCCGGGCCGCCGCGGCCCGCCTTTGCCATCTTCGAGCCTTCGAGCGCGGTCGCCAGCGAGGCGCTTTCGCCCGGCGCATTGAGCAGGATGGCGGTCGTCGAGCCGCCATACATGCCGCCATAATAGATGCCGGCGAACATGATCAGCGAGCCGGCGGGGTCGAGCTTGAAGGTGACCGGCAGCAAGAGCGCCACCGTCAGCGCCGGGCCGATGCCCGGCAGCACGCCCACCGCGGTGCCGAGAAACACGCCGATCAGGCAGAACATCAGCTTGGACGGCTCGAGCGCGACGCTGAAGCCGTTGAGGAGCGAAAGCGTGGTTTCCATGGCCGGCGGTCCTCAGAGGAACAGGCGTTCGAGAGGCCCGGCCGGCAGCAGCAGGGTCAGGAGCTTGGCGAAGACGAGGAAGATGGTCAGGCCGAGGACGAAGCCGATGGCGGCGTCGGTCGCGAGCGCGCGCCGGCCGAAGCCGCGCGCCGTGAACGAAAACAGGATCGTGACGGCGATGGTGAAGCCACCGCCCAGCCCGATGCAGGCAATCAGCCCGACGAGGCCGCCGATGATCCAGAGCAGGGCGCCACGATCGGCCTCCTCGGGCTTGGGCAGGCCGTTGCGAAAGGCGACGAAGAAGTGCGCCAGCCCCAGCACCACCAGCCCGACGCAGGCGACATAGGGCATGGCCGTCGGCCCGATGCCGTAATTCGAGGTGATCGTCTGCTGCGAGGCGTCGTAATAGACGACGCCTGCGAGCGCGAGCAGGAGTAATCCGACGATCAGGGCGGGCCGGTCGGCGCCGCGCGCCAGTTTTTCGTTCGTCATGGCCGTTCCGTCGTCGGGCGATGTGTCAGCTGGAAAGGTTTGCCACAGGCGCGAAGGGGGCCGATGGCCCGGCCCCCTTCCTCGTTTAGGGCGGTGTGAAGGCCTTACTTCACCAGGCCGACATCCGTCATCACTTTGGCGACGCGGATCTGCTCGGCCTTCAGGAAGGTTTCGAAATCGGCGCCGCCGAGATAGGCGTCGTCCCAGCCGCGAGCCTTGAGGATCTCGGCCCATTCCTTGGACTTGACCAGCTTGCCGATCGCCTCCGACAGCGTCTTGGTCTGCTCGGCGGAAAGGCCGGGAGGGGCGACGACCGAGCGCCAGTTCATCAGCTCCAGATTGACGCCGCCTTCCTTGAGGGTCGGGGCATCAGGAGCGTTGGCCAGACGGGCGGCCGACGAGACGCCCACCACGCGCAGCTTGCCAGCCTTGATCTGGCCCTCGAACTCGCCATAGCCGGAGATGCCGGCCGTGACGCGCCCGCCGAGCATGGCGGCCAGCGCCTCGCCACCGCCCGAGAACGGAATATAGTTGATCTTCTTCGGGTCGCCGCCGGCAGCCTCGGCAAAGAGGGCGGCCAGGATGTGGTCGGCGCCGCCCGCCGAGCCACCGGCCCAGGTCACCTTGGCCGGATCGGCCTTGACGCGCTCGGCCAGATCCTTGGCGGTCTTGATCGGCGAATCCGTCGGCACCACGATGACCAGCGCCTCGGCGGTCAGCCTTGCGATCGGCGTCGTCTGCGACAGGTTGACCGGCGATTTGTTGAGCAGGATCGCGCCGACCATGACAAAGCCGTTGACCATCAGCTGCGAGCCGTCGCCCTTGGCGTTGATCAGCTGGGCGAGGCCGATCGTGCCGCCGGCGCCGGTGACATTGGTCACCTGCACGCTCTTGGCGATGCCCGACGCGGTCAGCGCCTGCTGCATCGAGCGCGCCGTGCCGTCCCAGCCGCCGCCTGGCGAGGCCGGGGCCATGATTTTGAGCTCGAGCTGGGCGAAGGCGGCGGTTGAGAGACCGGCCAGGGCGACTGCCGCAATGGCGCCGCGTTTCAAAACGGATGTGAGCATGGTGTTTCCTCCGCACGCGGATTTGCCCGCGCAGTTTTGGGACGACGTCGCCAGTGGCACTTTGCCGCGTCGGGCGTCAATTGCGGTCGATCGAATAATCGCAAGACACGACAATATGACTGTTCCGGTCCGGTGCAAGCAGGCTGCAAAAATGCTGGTCGGGCCCAACGCCTTGCCGCCGCAGCGGCATCTCACCCCTAGTCGTCCGAAGCGCGATCGCGTAAGCGCAGCCCCATGAGCAACCCCACCTTTTCCCGCCAGCCGTTGCGGGCCGGTTCCGCGCCTGCGCTCTGGTCGGCGCGATGGGCGATGGTGGGCCACGCCCTGCTCGTGGCCCTGCCGCTGTCCATGTGGATCGCCAACCGCTCTGCTCCCCTGATGCTCGCTCTGGCCGCGGTGGCTTTTGCCGCCGCCTGCCTCTTGTCCGAGGGCTGGCGCGCCCCGGCGCATCGAATACTGGCTCTCTGCCGCGATCCGATCGGGCTTGCGCTCTGCGGCTTCCTGCTGTGGTCGCTGGTGACGCTGGCCGGGAGCCACCGCCCTGTTGCGGGCCTCGCGGCCTGGGGCGAACTCGCCTTGCCGCTGGCCTGCGGCGCCGTCATCGCCGTCAGCCGCCTGTTCCGGCCCGGCATCTCGCTAGGCCGCGCCCTCGCGCTCAGCATCATCGCCGCTGTGTCTTTCATGCTGGTGGAGTTGGCGACGGATCTTGCATTGCGCATCATGCTCGACATCGGCCGGCAGCAGAGCTTCATCTTCAACCGGCCGATCCTGACCTGCCTCATGCTGTCGTCGGCAGCTCTGGCCACGCTGCGGGCCGGTGCCGGCACGCGCCGACGCGACGGCCTGCTCGCGGCGCTCGTGGTTCTCGCCGCCGGCATCGCCAGTTTCGGCTCGGAGAGCGGTGCCGCCGGCCTCGGCTTCATCCTGATGGCACTCGTCTGGATGGCGGCGCGGGTGCTGCCGCGATTGACGCTCTGGGCCGTCATGGCGGGTTTTGCCGCGACGATGGCTTTCGCCCCCGCGATGGGTCGGCTCGGTGACGCAGCCCTGCCGCCGTCGCTGCACGAGCGCCTGGCGAATTCGCATTCGCGCGACCGCGTCGATATCTGGCTCAGCTTCGGCGAGGCGGCAATGGCCCGCCCGCTGCTCGGCGCCGGCTTCGGCACCTCGCCGACGCTCGACCGGCACCCGGTCGCGCTCGCCGTGTCGGAGCCGCATCGCAAACTGCTTGCCGTCGGCCACCCGCATAATGCGCCGCTGCAGGCCTGGGCCGAGACCGGCGCGATCGGTGCGGCGCTGCTGACCTTTGCAGGTCTGGCATTGCTGTATCGGCTGAGGCGACTGGGCGCGCGGGATCTGGCGCCGCGGCTGGCGCTGTTTGCATCGGCTTTCGGCATCGCGTCGGTGGCGCATGGCGCCTGGCAAGGCTGGTGGATCGCGGCGCTGACCGTCGCTACCCTCTGGCTCGCGGCGACGCTGCCGCAAACAGCCGGCTCGCCGACCGCGCTCACACGGGACATATGAGAGGGCATCATGGCTGAGTTCGACGTCGATCTGTTCGTCATCGGGGCTGGCTCCGGCGGCACCCGCGCCGCCCGAATCGCGGCCGGTCATGGCGCGCGTGTCATGATTGCGGAGGAGGACCGCATCGGCGGCACCTGTGTGATCCGCGGCTGCGTGCCCAAGAAGCTCTTCGTCTATGCCAGCCGCTTCGCCGAGGATGTCGAGGATGCGGCCGGCTTCGGCTGGACCGTGCAAAAGCCGAGCTTCGACTGGCCGACCCTGCGCGATGCGGTGGCCAACGAGGTGACGCGGCTATCGGGCCTTTATCGCAAGGGGCTCGACGCTGCCGGCGTCACGATCCGCGAGGAGCGTGCGACCGTGGTCGACGGCCACACCGTGCGTCTGGCAAAAAGCGGCGAGACGGTCCGCGCCCGCCACATCCTGGTGGCGACAGGGGGCTGGCCCGCTTTCGATCCGCCGATCCCGGGCGGGGAGCTCGGAATCTCTTCGAACGAGATCTTCCATCTCCCGAGCTTGCCCAAGCGGATGCTGATCGTTGGCGGCGGCTATATTGCGCTCGAATTTGCCAGCCTGTTCGTGCGCCTGGGCGTCGATGTCACCGTGCTTCACCGCGGCGACAATGTTCTGCGCGGATTCGACGAGGACATCCGCAACCGCCTGCGCGACGCGCTCGAACATGCGGGCATCACGTTCCGCCTGGGCTGCACGGTCGAGCGTATCGAGCTTCTGCCCGACGGCGCGCGCCGTGCCCATTGTGCCAGCGGCGATCCGATCGATGCCGAGGTGGTTCTGGTCGCGACCGGCCGCCGCCCCCATACGGTCGGCCTTGGCCTGGCGGAAGCCGGCGTCGAGCTCGGTTCGCTGGGCGAGGTCATCGTCGATGCCAATTCCGCCAGCAGCGTGCCCTCGATTCATGCCGTCGGCGATGTCACCAACCGCGTCAACCTGACCCCGGTCGCCATCCGCGAGGGCCATGCCTTCGCCGACTCGACCTTCGGTGGCAAGCCCTGGCAGATGGACCACGGCCTGATCGCCTCGGCGGTCTTCACCACGCCGGAGATCGGCACGATCGGCCTGTCGGAGGTTCAGGCGGCAGCGGGAGATCGCGAACTTCGCATCTTCGAATCCGGCTTCCGTCCGATGAAGGCGACGATCTCGGGCCGGTCTGAGCGCATCTACATGAAGCTCGTCGTGGATGCGCAGACCGACAAGGTGCTGGGCGTCCACATCCTCGGCCATGATGCGGGCGAGATCATCCAGGCGGTGGCCATCGCCGTGACGATGGGCGCGACCAAGGCCGATTTCGACCGCACCATCGCTCTGCACCCGAGCGCGGCTGAAGAACTGGTGACGATGCGGACGGCGCGGGCAAAGTAGCGGACCGAGGTAGCGGGACGATTGCGTCGAGGCGCCGTCGAGCCTATTCTAGAAAGCCTGGAGCGCATTCTAGAACGAGGTGTGCCGATGGGCATCAGCATCAAGAACGACGAGGTCGAGGCGCTGGCCCGCAAGCTTGCAACCAAGCACGGCAAGGGCCTGACCGAGATCGTCCACGACGCCTTGCGCGAGAAGGCCGAGCGCGAGGCCGCCGAGCCGACGCTATGGGAGAAGCTCGCGCCGATCCATGCCAAGCTAGCTGCCATGCCAGATAGCGGCCTTCCCGCCGATCGGGCCTTCTATGACGAGATCAACGGCGAGGATGAACGACGTTGATCGTTATCGATGCGTCGGCGCTCGTCTCGATCTTGATGCCCGAACATGATGGCGCTCTCCTGTCCGAACGCCTTAGCCGAAACCGGTCCTCGCGGCGCTTCGTCTCTACGGTCTCGATCTGGGAGGCTGCATGCGCGGTTGGCAGGCTCAAAAACTGCGACCGAAAGCTCGGCCTGCAGTTGGTCGACGAGATCATTTCGACGCTCGCGATCGCCCCCATTGCTCCCGACATCGCAGTCACAGCACTCGCTGTCGAGGCGGCCGAGCGTTACGGGATGGGACCGGGACGTCCTGGCATCCTCAATCTCGGGGACTGCTTTTCCTACGCCACGGCCAAGCATCTTGGTGCTGCGCTGCTGTTCAAGGGCAATGATTTCGGCCGGACTGACATCGAGCCGGCGTAACCGCCGAATAGGGCCGGCGCGCCGCCGTCGCCGTTGATGCAGGCTCCGAACAGGTTGAATCGCGGCCTCATCGCCTTCGTGCGGTTTGCGAGGAGCCGGAATCGATCTGGGAGCCGTTGCCTGCATGCTCCTGAAACGATTCAGCTTTTGCTAACCATGTTTGCGGGCCTGCAGAGATCGATCTCCAAACAGGTCACGGTGGCCATCGCGCGCCCAGGGGTGTATAGGCCCGCCTTCGCGCTTCAAAGAGGTTAACCGGCGCGACTTTGAGTTAGGAGCAGGAGCCATGTCGGAGCGTTGGACGCCCGAGAGCTGGAGGGCCAAGCCTGTCCAGCAGATCCCGGAGTATTGCGACCAGGCTGCCCTGAGGGCGGTCGAGCAGCAGCTCGCCGGCTTTCCGCCGCTGGTGTTTGCGGGTGAGGCGCGCAAGCTGAAGAAGGCGCTCGCGAAAGTCGCAAGCGGCGAGGCCTTCCTGCTTCAGGGCGGCGATTGCGCCGAGAGCTTCGGCGAGCATTCGGCTGACAACATCCGCGATTTCTTCCGGCTCTTCCTGCAGATGGCGGTGGTGCTGACCTTTGCCGGCGGCTCGCCGGTGGTGAAGGTCGGGCGCATCGCCGGCCAGTTCGCCAAGCCGCGCTCGGCCCCTACCGAGACGATCGATGGCGTCGAGCTGCCGAGCTACAAGGGCGACATCGTCAACGACAATGCCTTCACGCCGGAAGCCCGCATTCCCGATCCGCGCCGCCAGATCGAGGCCTATCGCCAATCGGCCGCGACGCTGAACCTGATCCGCGCCTTCGCCACCGGCGGCTACGCCAATCTCGACAACGCCCATCGCTGGATGCTCGGCTTCGTCAAGGATGCGCCGGCCTCCTCGCGCTACAACGAGGTCGCCGAGCGCATCACCGAGGCGCTGGACTTCATGCGCGCCATCGGCATCGATCCCGAGACGCATCCCGAGATGCGCATAACGGATTTCTACACCAGCCACGAGGCGCTGCTGCTCGGCTACGAGCAGGCGATGACGCGCGTCGATTCCACCACCGGCGACTGGTACGACACCTCCGGCCACATGGTCTGGATCGGCGACCGCACGCGCCAGCTTGACCATGCCCATGTCGAGTTCTTCCGCGGCATCCGCAACCCGATCGGCCTGAAATGCGGGCCGTCCATGACCGTCGACGGGCTGATGAAGCTGATCGACGTTTTGGATCCGCAGAACCAGCCCGGCCGCCTGACGCTGATCGCGCGCTTCGGTGCTGACAAGGTCTTCGACACGCTGCCGGCCCTGGTGCGCGCCACCAAGCGGGAAGGGCGCAACGTCGTCTGGTCCTGCGATCCGATGCACGGCAACACGGTCAAGGCCGCCAGCGGCTACAAGACCCGCCCCTTCGACCTGATCATGACCGAGGTGAAAAACTTCTTTGCGGTCCACCAGGCGGAGGGGACCCATGCCGGCGGTCTGCATCTGGAGATGACCGGCAAGAACGTCACTGAATGCACCGGCGGCGCGCGCGGCATGACCGATGCGGATCTCAACGACCGCTATCACACGGTCTGCGATCCGCGCCTCAATGCCGAGCAGGCGCTGGAGCTGGCGTTCCTCGTGGCCGAGCTCGTCAAGCGCGAGCGCGCGGGCCGGGTGCGTCCGGAGGTCGAGGCGGCGGAGTAGCGCGCGCGCTGCATGGCCTGATAATGAAGAAAGCCGGGGCGATCGCCCCGGCTTTCTTCATGGGAGCCGTCGTCGAAGCCTCAGAACTTCAGGCCCGCGGCGACACGGCCGGTGTTGATTGTCGTCGATGTCCCCTCGACATCGGCGAAGCGGATGATCTGATATTCGGCCCGCAAAAACAGGTTGTCGGTCAGGGCCATGTCGACGCCGAGGCCTGCTGCCAGACCAAAGCCGTAGACATCGCGCTTGGCCTGGCCGACCGTCAGGGGGTAACCGGACGCGACGACATTGTTCTCGATGGCACCGGTGACGGCGTTGGTGCGGGTGAAGCGCCAGGTCGCATCGATGGTCGAGATCGTGTCGAAGCGTCCCATGGCGCCGCCGAGCGTGGCATAGGGCATGATCCGCCCATAGGCCCAGCCCATCCTGATGCGGGCAGTCGCATAGTCGAGCAACTCGGCGCCCTGCCGCGTCGTCAGCGTGTAGTTGTTGATCGTTCCATTGGATGTGGTGAACTGCCGGCCAATGAAGTCACTGACGAGATACTGGTGGTTCGAGCGGGTGTAATCCGCTTCGAGGCCGAGGATCACGTCGCCGAAGGCGAAATTATAGCCGGTGAAGCCGAAAAAGGTCGAACCGCTGTCGCGCTTCGCAGGCAGGTTGCCGATCTGTGATCCCATATCGGCTTCGGTGCCGAGGAGCGTGTTCCGGAAGGCATAGTTCGCCAGGCTCTGCAGGCCGTCTCCTGGCTTGAACTTCGTTTCGGAAACGCCGGCGCCGCCACCGACATAAAAGCCCGACCAGTTCGTCCTGCTGTCGAATTCGGGCGCCTGCGGCGCATCCTCGATCTGGGAGCCGCGGAGCACCGGGTAGTCGGCCGCTCGCACGGCCGTCGCGGCGGTGAGGGCGCAGGCGAGCAAGGCTCCGACGGCAAAGTCTTTGCGCAGTCTGGTGATCTGGCGGGTACGCATGATCGCTTCTCCGAACGGCGGCCGGCAGTCGTGCAAGAGCGGCTCGTCAACGATTTATGGGCGATTAACCCTAACGCGGAGTTAAGCGCCGCTCCGGATCTGCGTGGCGACGCCATGCCCGACATTGCCGCCCATCGCCCGCCGCGCTACAGCCCCGCCATGACCGCGACCACCTTCCGCCTCGCGCTTGCGCAAATGAATTCCATTGTCGGCGCCGTCGCCGCCAATGCCGACCTCATCCGCGAGGTCAGGCGCAAGGCGGGCGAGGCTGGCGCGGACCTCGTGATGTTTCCCGAGTTGAGTCTGACCGGCGCCCCGCCTGAGAACCTGGCCCTCACGCCCGCCTTCCAGGATGCCTGCCGCAAGACCTGTGAGGACCTCGCCCGCGAAACCGCCGATGGCGGGCCCGCGCTGCTGATCGGCCTGCCCTGGCTGGAGGGCGGTGTGCTCTACGACGCCTATGCCCTGCTCGATGGAGGCGTCATTCAGGCCGTGCGCTTCAAGGTCGCGCTGTCCGATGATGGCGGGTCCGATCAGGCCCGCGTCTTCGCGCCTGGCCCCTTGCCTGGGCCCGTGCTCTTCCGCGATAGGGTTCGGCTCGGGCTGCCGATCGGCGGGGACATCAGCGGCGAGGAGGTCGTCGAATGCCTCGCCGAAACGGGCGCCGAAATTCTGCTCTCGCCGCAAAGCTCGCCGTTCCGGTCCGGCAAAGCCGATGAGCGCCTGAACCTCGCGGTCGCGCGCGTGGTCGAGTCAGGCCTGCCGCTGGTCTGTCTCAACCGGATCGGCGGGGAAGGGGAGCAGGTCTTCGATGGCGCCTCCCTCGCGCTGGCTGCCGATCGGACCCTGACCCATCAACTCCCTGCATTCAGGGAGGCCCTTGTCACGATCCAGTGGCAGCGCGAAGCGGGTCGCTGGCGCTGCCTGCCAGGCGAGATCGCCACCGTCGAAACCGGCGACGAGGCCGATTATGCCGCCCGCGTTCTCGGCCTGCGCGACCATGTCGAAAAAAGCGGCGCCGCCGGCGTCGTGCTCGAATTCACAGGTGGCCTCGATGCCGCGCTCGGCGCCGTCATCGCAGTGGATGCGCTGGGGCCGGAGCGCGTCACCGGCGTGGCGCTGCCCTCGGCCGCGACGCCGGATGGAAATACGGCCGACGCTAACGCTTTCGCCGCTGCGCTCGGAATCAGCTGCGAGACGGTGCCGGTCGGCGGACTGGTCGAGGCCCTCGCAACCGCGTTGTCGCCTTTCGCGGCGCCCGCGCAGCCCTTCACCGATGATGATCGGAGCAACCGCGCACGCGCAACGGTGCTGGGCGCGCTTGCTGCCGGCCTTGGTCGCTTGCCTTTGCTGCCGGCCAGCAGGTCGGCGGCGACCCAGGGCGAGGGCCTAAGAGGTGCCGTCAATCCGATTGCCGATTTCTACGAGACCGAGGTGTTCCGGCTTGCTACGCTGCGCAAACGCTGGAGGCCGGCCGGGGCACGAGGGCCCGACGGCGGCGTGATCCCCGTGGCGCTGTTGGCGCAGCCGCCCGATGCGCAACGCGACACCATCCTGCGCGCCTTGACCGAGGGCCGGGCGCGCGTCGCCGATCTCGTTGCCGCTGGGCATGACCGCGAGACGGTGCTGGCTTTGCAGCGCCAGATGCATCGTGCGGAACGCGATCGGCCGGCGGCAGCGAGGAGCCGCCACGCCTTCATCGATACAGGCGAGCAGGCCCATATCCCCGACGCTAGTCTGGTCAAAGGCATCGGACGCGGCGGCGGCGAAAGCATCGACTTCTGACGCTGGGCGGATCGGCGCGATTGTCGCTGCCGCGCAAAAGCGCCATAAGCGCGGCCATGACGACACCGCTCCTGCGCTTCGCCCCGTCGCCGACGGGCTATCTCCACATTGGCAATGCTCGCTCGGCGCTGCTGAACGGGCTTTATGCCCGCCGCCATGCCGGCCGCTTCATGCTGCGCTATGACGATACCGATCTGGCCCGCTCCAGGCCCGAATTCGCTGAAGGCATCGCCGAAGACCTCGGCTGGCTCGGCATCGTGCCCGATCTGGTGATCAGCCAGTCGCAGCGGCTGTCGCTTTACGATGCGGCGGCGGAGGATCTGCGCGCGGCGGGCCGGCTCTATCCCTGCTACGAGACCGCCGACGAGCTCGACCGGCGCCGCAAGCGCCAGCTCGCGCGCGGCCTGCCGCCGATCTACGACCGTGCCGCGTTGAGCCTGACCGCCGAGGACAGGGCCAAGCTCGAAGCCGAGGGGCGCAAACCCCATTGGCGCTTCAAGCTGGAGCCGCGCATCGTCGCCTGGAACGATCTGATCCGCGGCGACGCCCATGTCGACTGCGCCTCGCTGTCGGACCAGGTGCTGATCCGCGAGGATGGCAGCTATCTCTACCATCTGCCTTCGGTCGTCGATGATGCCGCCACCGGCGTCACGCACATCATCCGCGGCGAGGACCATGTCACCAACACCGCCGTCCATATCCAGATCTTCGAGGCGCTGGGGGCGGCGCTGCCGGCCTTCGGCCATCACAACCTGCTGACCACGGCAAGCGGGGAGGGGCTCTCGAAGCGCCTCGGCCATCTCTCGCTGCGCGGCCTGCGCGAGGCGGGCGTCGAGCCGCTCGCGGTCGCCGCGCTCGCGGTGCTGACGGGCTCGTCGGACGCTGTGCGTCCGGTCGCCAGCCTTGAGGAACTGGCGAATCTGGTCGATCTCGGCCACATCTCGCGCGCGCCGGCAAAGTTCGACGAGCACGACCTCGACACGCTGAGCGCCCGCACCCTGCACCAACTGCCCTATGACGCGGTCGCGGAACGCCTCCGCGCACTTGGCATCGCCGGCGGAGAGGCCTTCTGGCTGGCAATCCGCGGCAATCTCGGAAAGCTCGACGAGGCGCGCCTTTGGGACGATGTCGTGCGCGGGCCGATTGCGCCGGCAATCGCCGATGCCGGCTTCGCCGCGACGGCAGCTTCACTGCTCCCGCCCGAGCCTTTCGATGCGACCACCTGGAAGAGCTGGACCGGCGCGGTCCAGGCCGAGACCGGCGCCAAGGGCAAGGCCCTGTTCATGCCGCTGCGCCAGGCCCTGACCGGCCAGGAGCACGGCCCGGAACTGGCGGCGCTGCTGCCGCTGATCGGCCGCGAGAAGGCACTGCGGCGGCTCAAGGGCGAGAGCGCCTGAGATCACCAATAACAGCCTCGGCCGGCTGTCGTCCCTGCTTCACAGGTCTTACGCCCTTAACGACCTGTCGTCAGGGACGCGCTGTGGCCGGCCCCAGGTTTGGTGCCAGATTCGGCGCCACGATCCGCACTGTGCGCCGCTCGCCGGTGACGCTTTGGCTCTCCCGCTTCAACCCGTCGCCCTTGTCGAGCACGCGCTCGCCCACCGAACTCGGACCCACGCCGGCCGACTCCGTCCCTGACGTTGGCGAGTTCTCGGAGGGCATCGGCTTCTCGTCAGCGATCTCGGGGATCGCGGCTGGCTGAGCCACCGGGGCCGGGGCCGCGCCGCGCCTGCGCGGATCGGGCTTGGCCTCCTTCGGGCGCGAGAGTTCGGCCGCCCGCTGCTCGGTGACGATGACGTCGCCCTTGCGCTTGTCGAGCAGGTACTCGGCTTCCTTGAGCGCCTGAGCCCAGCTCTGGCCCTGAGCCCGGCAGGTGCAGGAGGCATCGAAGGACCGCTGGTACTTCCCGGCATTGGGCAGGGACGCATAGGGCTGGCCGGTGGCGCGCGCCACCGCATTCTGGATCTCGCCGCCATTGCTCATGCCATAGGCGAGCGTCTCGACGCCCGGGCAGAGCGCCTGACACATCTCGTCGGCATTGTCGCGACCGCCGGGATTATTGGCGAGCGGGAAGAAGAAGCCGTCGCAGGTTCGCACGCAGACGGTCTGCGGCCCGCCCAGACGAGGCTTTTCCGGCTCGATCGGCTGCTCGGGGTCGAGCTCTGGCATGGTCGAATCGATTTCGCCGCGGCGCGGCTCGAGGCCGAAGATCGTCTCGAAGAAGCCGCGCTGCTCCGGCGCCCTGCAATTGTTGTTGATCGCGGCTGCAAGCTGGGCCCGACGCTGCTCGAGCGCGCCGCCCTCAGCCTGCTGCATCAAGTTGCCATACTGCGCCTGCAACTGGCCGATCTGGGCACGCAAGCCGCCGCATTGCGCCGGTGGCCCATCGCCGAAGATGGAAAAGCCGCGCTCGCAGCCCATGGCGCGGTACTGGCTGGTCGCCTGCCCGAGCTGGGAGGCGACGCGCCGGGCGATCTGCGCCGCACGTGGATCGCCACCGCGCTGGCCCTGAAGGCTGGCGAGTTCGGAGCGCCAAGCCGCGCAGGATGGCGACTGGGCCATCGCGGCTTCGCTGAGTGTCGCCATCGCCAGCAGCGTGGCGCCCAGGCGGGCATAGCGTTGAAGCCTGACAAATCGGGGCCAGCGGTCTTTCTGTGTCATGGCGGCTTGGATGACGTCACCTGCTGTCGGTCTCGATGGCCCTGACGATCCTTAGCCTTCGGCCGGGGGCTCGTCATCTGGCGCAACAAACCCGCCAAACGCGACGGAACTATGGAGCAGCGCCTCGCCGCCCCCCCCGGGCGTCGCACGGGTCGCATGCCATATTCGCCGCCGCCGGGCAATCGCCGGATCATGGTTGAAGTCACCCAGTGCCGGAAGCGGTTGGCGAGCGACCGTGGACTGTCTAGAACGCTCAAACCCCGCCGACGCATGCAGCGCGGCGGTTGCCACCGGGCGATGCCGACATGACCGAAATCCTGCCGCTCGAAGACGCCTTCATTCCCGAATTGCCGAACCACTACCGCGGCAAGGTCCGGGAGAATTACGACCTGCCCGACGGTCGCCGCATCCTGATCTCGACCGACCGTCTCAGCGCCTTCGACCGGGCGATCGCGGCGATTCCCTACAAGGGCCAGGTCCTGACACAGACGGCCCGGTACTGGTTTGACGAGACCGCCGACATCTGCCCCAACCATGTTCTGGAATACCCCGATCCCAACGTTGTGATCGGCACGCGGCTCGACATCCTGCCCGTCGAGATCGTGGTGCGCGGCTATCTCGCCGGCACCACCGGCACCTCGATCCTGACGATGTACAAGCAGGGCCTGCGCGAGATGTATGGGGTGCGCCTGCCAGACGGGCTGCGCGACAACCAGAAGCTGCCCGAGCCGATCATCACCCCGACAAGCAAGGCCTTCGACGGCGGCCACGACGCGCCGCTCTCGGCCGCCCATATCGTCGCCGACGGACTTCTGACCCGCGAGCAATGGGACACCGTCAGCCGCTATGCGCTGGCGCTGTTTGCGCGCGGCCAGGCGTTGGCAGCAGAACACGGGCTGATCCTGGCCGATACGAAATACGAGTTCGGCACCGACAATCACGGCACGATCGTGCTGGCCGACGAGATCCACACCCCCGATTCGAGCCGCTACTGGATGGCCGACAGCTATGGCGCGCGCTTCACGGCGGGCGAGAAGCCCGAATCCTTCGACAAGGACTTCGTCCGCAACTGGGTGGTCGCGCGCTGCGACCCCTACACGCAGGAACTGCCGGAAATCCCGCAAGAGCTGATCGCGCAGACCTCCGCAGTCTATATCCAGGCCTATGAGATGATCACCGGCCGCAGCTTCGTGCCCCCGCCCGCCGGCCAGCCGCCGCTGGACCGTATCCGCAGCAACCTGGCGCGGTTCTTTTGATCGCGAGCCGTCGTTGAGCAGGGCGACGTCCTGCACCTGCCTTCGCTGGTTCTCTCACCGTCATTCCGGAAAAGCCGCGTCAGCGGCGCTGATCCGAAACCCATCATAGAGCACTGTCGGGCCTTACGATGGATTCCGGGCCTCCGCTTCGCCGCGCCCGGAATGACGGCGTGAGGGGTAAGAGGGGTAAAGAACGAGCGCCCTCAGCCCTCGTCGTCGCGATAGCCGCCCGCGAGATGGCGGCTGCGCTCGGTCAGGGTCGAGAGCACCCGCTCGAACACCTTGAGCTCTTCCGCCGCGATCCCTTCCGTCCAGCGGGCCTGGAAGGCCAGCGCCAGCGGCACGATCTGGGCGTAGATCCGCTCGCCGGCCGAAGTCAGCGCCACGAAGGATTCGCGCCGATCCTGCCGGTTCTCGGCTCGCGAAACCAGCCCGCGCTCTTGAAGCACCGAGACCGCGCGCGAGACCTTGGTCTTGTGCATCTGCGCGAGCTCGCCGATGTCACGCGAGGTCAGCTTGCCGAATTCGCCGAGCTGCGCCACCACCCGCCACTCGGGGATTCCGATGCCGAAATGCGCGTCATAGATCCGCCCCAGCGCGCGCGCCGAATGGAAGGCGACGACGTTGAGGCGATAGGGCAGGAACTGCTCCAGCCGCAGCGGGGTCTCCGGCGGGGAGGCGGACGGTTTCGTCGTCATCTCGGTCTGCCACCTCCGGCCGTCGCGGGGTCGCTCAGCGCGCCTTCAGCCGGTTCATGAAGGAATCGAAGGACAACTCTGCCACTTGCCACCACAGCAGGTTCTCGCCCCGGAAGGCGACCATCGACTCATAGCCCTTCTTGAAGTCCGGGCTCTTCGCCGCGGTCTCGGCGTAATACTCCTCCGCCGCCTTCAGCGCCGCTTCCATCACCGGCAGCGGGAAGGGCCGCAGCTGCGCGCCCTGGCCCACGAGCCGGCGCAGGCCGCCCGGGTTCACGAAGTCGTATTTGCCCAGCATCCAGTTGTTGGCCGCCTCGCAAGCCTGTTGGACGATCGCCTGGTAGTGCTTGGGCAGTTTGGCCCAGGCCTCCTTCCCGATGATCAGGTGCAGCATCGCGCCGCCCTCCCACCAGCCGGGATAGTAGTAGTATTTCGCGACGCGGATGAAGCCGAGCTTCTCGTCGTCATAGGGGCCGACGAACTCGGCGGCGTCGATCGTGCCGCGCTCGAGGGCCGGATAGACATCGCCAGGCGCGATCTGCGTCGGCACCACGCCGAGCTTGGCCAGCACCGCCCCGCCCATCCCGCCGATGCGGAACTTCAGCCCCTTGAGATCCTCGACGCTCTTGAGTTCGTTGCGGAAGAAGCCGCCCATCTGGCAGCCGGAATTGCCGCAGGGAATTGAATAGGCGTTGAAGCGGTCGAGCACGCCGTTGACGATCTGCTCGCCACCGCCAAAATACCACCAGCTATGCTGCTGACGGGCGTTCAGGCCAAACGGAATGCCGGTGCCCAGGCCCAGCGTCGGGTCCTTGCCGATGTAGAAATAGGTCGGCGAATGCGCGCATTCGACCGTGCCCGAGGACACCGCGTCGAGCGCCTGCAGGCCGGGCACGATCTCGCCGGGCGCGAAGACCTGGATCTGGAACTTGCCGTCGGTGGCGTCGCTGACGAGCTTGGCGAAGTGCTGCGCCGTGCCGAAGATCGTGTCGAGCGACTTCGGAAAACTCGAGGTGAGCCGCCACTTCACCTCGGGCTGGGACTGGGCGAGCGCGGGCATCGCCACCGGCGTCGCTGCGGCAGCAAGCGCGCCTGTTTTCAAAAAGTCGCGACGTTTCATAAGGTGCTCCTCCCGGGGCTCTTGTTGAGCCCTTATTGGCCCGTCGCGCGAGGAATGAAAAGACATGAAACTCGCTTCGCTTCAGCACGGCCGGGATGGCCGCCTCGTCGTCGTCTCGCAGGATCTCACCCGCGCCACCGACGCCTTTCCGATCGTGCCGACGCTGCAGGCCGCCCTCGACGATTGGGATCGTCTTGCGCCACGCCTGGCCGATCTGGCGGTCAGTCTCGATCACGGATCGGTCCCCTCCTTCCGCTTTCACGAGCATGACTGCGCGGCGCCGCTGCCACGCGCCTATAGCCGGCTGGTCGTGTCGGATACGAGCGTGCCGGTGCCGATGCGCTCGGACGGCACGCTGGGTCCCCGCGAGCCCATCCGCGCTCTGGACGAAAGCGCGGGCCTCGTCGCGCAGGCCGGCCTGGCCGCCATCATGGGCGATCTGCCCGCCGGTGCGAGCCCGGCGCAGGCCTTGGCCCGGATCCACCTCGTCATGCTTTCCTGCACGGTGCGGCAGCAGGAACAGGGAGGCCCGGAGCAGGCCCTGAGCTTTTCGCCCGTGGCGGTGACGCCAGACGAGATCGATGCCGCCTGGCGGGACGGCCGCATCGACCTGCCGCTGCTGCGCCAGATCAACCAGCAGCCGCCGCAGCATGGCGAGAGCGCCGCGGCCGATCTCGCCGGCCTGGTCGCGAAAGCGGCGCGGGGGCAAACGCTCGGCGCTGGAACGATCGTCATGGCGGGCGTGCCGATGCCGCCGGCTCAGCCGCTGCGCTTTGGCGACACGATCCGGATCGAAATGAAGGACCGGGCCGGTCATTCCATCTTCGGCGCGATCGAGCAGGAGCTTCTGCCCGCCGGCTGAACCGGGCAAGACTTCGGTCTTGGCGGCGCTAAGTGCTTGGCGCCCGCCGACGCGGCGGCTACCCTGTGGCTGAAACCGCTGAAGCCTGTCGCCAGAGTTCAACGCCGCCATGATCGATCCCGTGCCGTTCTACACCGCCAGCGTGCCGCTCGCCTTCTTCGTCTGGGGGCCGGTTCTGGTGATGGTGCTATTTTGGGCTGTCGGCATCTGGTCGAGCCGGCAGGGCGTGCCGCGCATGCTGGAGAATGACTGGAACGGCTTTAACGTCGCCGATGTCGAGAAGCTCTTCGCCATGTATGGCGAGAAACATCGTGCCCGCTACCGCAACCGGGTGCTGCCGGCCGACGTCGCCTGCGCCTTCACCTATGCCATCGTCGGCGCGATCCTGATCGCTGGCCTGACGATGCGCGGCCAGCCGCTGTGGCTGGCGGCCTTGTGCGGCGGCGGCTGGCTGCTGGGCGGCCTGGCCGATGTCGCCGAGAACCTGGCCGTCGCCCGGCTGCTCGACAACTATCCCAAGGTCGAGGCCCGCGATGTCGCCTTCGCCAGCCGCGTGACGCAGCTCAAGCTGGTGCTGTTCCTGGCTGGTACGGTCGGGGCGATCATGGCGGCCTATCTGGTGTTCAAGCCGCTGGCAGCTTGAAGCTTCGCTGCTCTGGCAGGACGGGGCTGCGACAACCATATCCGGTCCGGCGGCGCGCGGCCGCAGGAGAGACGAGACCATGAAAGCCCTTGCTGCCACCGTTTCAGCTGTTCTGCTCGGCCTTGCGGCCTTTCCGGCCCCGGCTTCGGCGCAGGAAGATCTGATCTTCAAGAAATCGACTGTCTGGAAGATGCTGACGCCGGACCACAAGCTCGCGGTCTACGGTGTCGATGATCCCGTCGTCGAGGGCGTTGCCTGCCATTACACCGTCCCCGAGAAGGGCGGCGTCGCCGGCATGTTCGGCGTCGCCGAGGAGGTCTCGGAGATTTCGCTCGCCTGCCGCCAGATCGGCCAGATCAGGTTCAAGGACAAGACCGACCAGGGCGATGTCGTGTTCCGCGAGCGCCGCTCGCTGATCTGGAAGAAGATGCAGATCGTGCGCGGCTGCGACGTCAAGCGCAACGTGCTGATCTACATGGCGTATTCCGACAAGCTGATCGAGGGTTCGCCGCAGAACTCGACCTCGACCGTGCCGATCATGCCCTGGGGCGGGGTTGGCGAACCGGCGAAGTGCGCCGACTGGATCAAGTGAGGTCGATGACCTCAGCGACCTTCAGTTGAGCAGACCTCACCCCCCGCAGGTGATGACCAGCGGCTGCTCGGGGACAGCAGACGGCGTGACCTTCGCCTTCGACAGCGAGCCGGTGAAATCCTCGCGCGAGGCCAGGCCGAAAGAACTCGCCTTGGCATAGCCCTGGGCCTCGCACCAGGCATCGGCAACGATCTTGCCGCATTCCGATTTGCTGGAGATGCAATCGGCAACGCCGTAGCCGTCTCCGGCCGGGATCAGGAAGGTACGCTGGTCGCTGGGAGCGGCGTTCGTGCGGGTCGTCGGCAGGACCGAGAGGGACAGGCCCGCTCCGACGATCCCGAACAGGCCGATCAGGGCAACGGCGCGGCGCATTGGTGGCTTCCTCGTGTTCGATGGGCGCACAACCCTCGATCCGAGAGAATGGTTCCAATCGGTTAAATTAGAATGAATCAGCGGCCTTTTGATGCTGCACTGCGGCAGAAAAACGGCGCCTCTTGACGTAAGCGCCGGTCGCCGGCAAAGTTCGCACGATGACGCGAGCCCTCAACCCAATTTGCATGATTTGCCGCTAGCTTTCGCTGGCCGGCTGCTCACGTCCTCATCCTGAAACGGTAAAGACGCAACAGCGCCCCGGCCAGCGGCCAGGCCCGCCTTCGTTCGTTTTCACCGTTGACCAGGATACCCCGCTCCGATGTCGCCGACCCTGAGGCTCTACAACACGCTGACGCGGACGAAGGAGGACTTCGTCCCCGTCGATCCCGAAAATGTCCGCATGTATGTCTGCGGCCCGACGGTCTACGACTACGCTCATATCGGCAATGCCCGCCCGGTCATCGTCTTTGATGTGCTCTACCGGCTGCTCAAGCATCTCGCGAAGCAGGGCGTGTGGGATGGCGGGAAGGGTGAGACACGGGTGACCTATGCCCGCAACCTCACCGACGTCGACGACAAGATCAATGCCCGCGCCGCCCGCGATTTTCCCGGCCTGCCGCTGAACGAGGCGATCGCGAAGGTCACGCAAGCCACGACCGCGCAGTTCCACGCCGACATCGCCGCGCTCGGCTGCCTGCCGCCCGACGAGGAGCCCCGCGCCACCGACCATATCGGGCAGATGCAGGCGATCATTCACCGCCTGATCGCGCGCGGCGTCGCCTATGTGGCGGAAGAGCATGTGCTGTTCCATGTGCCCGCCGTGGCGCATCTGCGTACCGCGCCCAAATACGGTGCACTCGCGCGGCGCCCGCTCGACGAGATGATCGCCGGCGCCCGGGTCGACGTCGCCCCCTACAAGCGCGACCCGATGGATTTCGTGCTCTGGAAGCCGAGCCGCGACGGCGTCGATCCCGGCTGGCTCTGGGCCGACGGCGCGCCCGAGGGCATCACCCGTCCCGGCCGCCCGGGCTGGCACATCGAATGCTCGGCCATGTCGATGGCCAAGCTGCTCGAGCCCTTCGGCGGCGGGCTTGCCTGCGACGACCCCGCCAGGAACGTTTTCGACATCCATGGTGGCGGCATCGACCTGGTTTTTCCCCACCACGAAAACGAGATCGCGCAAAGCTGCTGCGCCTTCGGCGGTGCTGCGGGGGCGCCGCGCATGGCCAACTACTGGATGCATAACGGCTTCCTGCAGGTCGAAGGCGAGAAGATGTCGAAGAGCCTCGGCAACTTCGTCACGATCAATGAGCTGCTGGAGACGGAGACGTTTGGCGAACGGCGTTGGCCGGGTCAGGTGCTGCGCCTGGCGATGCTGAAGACGCATTACCGCCAGCCGATCGACTGGACGGTGAAGGCGCTGGAGGAGGCGCGAAATAAACTGAGATCTTGGGTTGCTTCCGTAGAATTTGCTTCGGATGAAGACACTGGGCCTTCGCTGCCATCGGGCTTCGTTGAAGCGCTTGCCGATGACCTGAATTTCTCAAAGGCGTTAGCCGTCATTGAGGCTTCGATTAAAGAAGGTGTTGGGCAGCGTTCGCTGCTTGCTATGCTGAATTTGGTTGGCATTGATCTTTGGAAGTTCAATGAGAACGAGTGGGCAAATGAGCAAGCCAGTGTGTCTGAAACACAGGTGAGCGATGAAGAGATCAAAGACCTGATCAACGCCCGCCTCGAAGCCCGCCGCGCAAAAAACTTCGCCGAATCCGACCGCATCCGCGACGAACTCGCCGCTATGGGCATCGCCCTCAAGGACGGCAAGGACCCCGTCACCGGCGAGCCGACCACGACCTGGGAGGTGAAGCGATGAGCGTCGTTGCCGACCTGCTGTCGCCTCCGAGCCTCGCGGCTGTGGCCGAGGCTCTCAACGCCTATGCGCGCCTCGTAGCGGCAGCCTATGGGGACCGCCTGGTTGGCTTGTATCTGTTCGGCAGCCGTGCTCGCGGCGACCACCATGCCGGCAGCGACGCGGATGTTGCCGTGATCCTGCACCGCTTCGAGGGCTCGGCGCTCGACGAGAAGATGCGGCTGGTCGATCTTGGCTTCGACGCGTTGACTGAGGCAGGGCTGATGATCCAGCCTTGGCCTTTCACTGAGGATGAGTGGAGCGCGCAGGAGGCACGTGGCCGCTTTGCCGGCCTGCTTGCCGCGGCACGGCGGGATGCCAAGCCGCTTGAAGGCGCGCTATGAGACCGCATCTCGAAAAGGCGCGGCAGTCCTTGCGGTCGGCCGGCCTGCTCCTGCAGGCGGCAGACTTCGATGGCGCGGTGAATCGTGCCTACTATGCCTGCTACGATGCAGCGCGGGCGGTTCTGGAGACGATCGCACATCTGGATACCCGCGAGGTCAAGACGCATGCCGGCCTCATTCGCCTGTTCAATCTCAAGATCGTGAAGCCGGGATTGATGCCGCTGGCCATTGGCCGATTGATCGGCCGCGAGGAGCAGCTGCGACTGTTCGCGGACTATGGAGACGGCGTCCAGGAGCGCGCCGAGGCAGAGTTGGCTGTCGTTCAGGCCACCGATTTCGTTACGGCATGCGCTGATCTCATCGAACGCGATGGTGGAGGGATGTCGCCATGATGTCCCCCGCCTCCCGCGAGCCCATCGTCATCGCCGATGCCGGCCCGCTCCTGCGGCTGGCGGCGGCGGGGCTGTTGCCCATGCTGGCCCGCCTCAACCGGCGCATCGTGCTGGTCGATCGCGTCGAGGACGAACTCGTCGGCGATGCGAGCAAGCCCTACGCCGCCGAGATCGCGGCCTGGATCGCGGCCGAGGGCGACGCTTTGCTGCGCGTCCAGACGATCATCGGCGAGGGCATCGCGGCGCTGAAGGCCCGCGTCCGCACGCCCGACGAGGATGCGCGGCTCAAATCCGGCCTGCGCAACTCCGGCGAACTGGCCTTGCGCGAATTCGTCGATCTCTGGCGGCCCGACAGCCTCTCCTCGGCGGTCGTGCTCTATGAGGACCGCAAGGTGCCCAACCTCTTCCTGGAGGTCGACTATCCCGTCACCCTGATGACGACGCGCGCCTTTGTGCGAACGGTCGCGTCCTGGGGGATCAATCTCGATGCGCCGGCCGCGCTGGAGGCGGTCACCGCACTCTACGATCTGAAACCCGCCATGATCGGCGATATTGATCCGCAAACGCCCGTCGATTTGCGGCGGCTACCCATCCCCCTGCAAGAAAAAGAAAACCCATGACCCCGAAAATCCGCCCCGCCGGTTCGCTCTCCGTCGCCATCAAGCTCGTCATGCTCGCCATGGTCGTGCCGCGCGTGCTCAGCTTCAAGCTGCGGCGCAAGCCGTGACCGGCCAGCGCATCCATCTCTTCGACACGACTTTGCGCGACGGCGCGCAGACCACCGGCGTCGATTTCTCGCTCGACGACAAGCGCGCGGTCGCGGGCCTGCTCGACCGGCTCGGCATCGACTATGTCGAGGGCGGTTACCCCGGCGCCAACCCGCTCGACACCGCCTTTTTCGCGGAAAAGCCGACGAAACACGCCAAATTCGCCGCTTTCGGCATGACCAAGCGGGCCGGGCGCTCGGCCGCCAACGACCCCGGGCTCAATGCGCTGCTGCAGGCAAAGGCGGATGCCATCGTCTTCGTCGCCAAGGCCTGGGACTACCATGTCCATGTCGCGCTCGAGATTTCGCTTGAAGACAACCTCGCCGGCATCCGCGAAAGCGTGGAAGCCGCCAAGGCCGCCGGCCGCGAGGTCATGCTCGATTGCGAGCATTTCTTCGACGGCTACAAGGCCAATGCCGATTACGCGCTCGCCTGCGCCCGCACAGCTTATGAGGCCGGCGCCCGATGGGTCGTGCTCTGCGACACCAATGGCGGCACGCTGCCCGACGAGATCGGTGCCATCGTCACCGCGGTGACGAAAATCGTTCCGGGCGACCATCTCGGCATCCACGCCCATGACGATTGCGGCTGCGCCGTCGCCAATTCGCTGGCCGCGATCGAGGCCGGCGCGCGCCAGATCCAGGGCACGCTGAACGGGCTGGGCGAGCGCTGCGGCAACGCCAATCTGGTGACGCTGATCGGCACGCTGAAGCTGAAGCCGCGCTATCGCGAGCGCTTCGCCATCGGCGTCGACGAGAAGCAGCTCGGCGAGCTCGCCCATGTCTCGCGCGCGCTCGACGAGATGCTCAACCG
The DNA here is from genome assembly GCF_001295925.1 of Allobosea sp. AAP35. GTDB lineage: Bacteria > Pseudomonadota > Alphaproteobacteria > Rhizobiales > Beijerinckiaceae > Allobosea. Next base: position 104,974 of record NZ_LJHQ01000003.1, read on the forward strand.
CGCGCCCAACCGCCACGCCCCTTTTGTGGGCGCCTCGGCCTTCGCCACCAAGGCCGGCATCCATGCCTCGGCCGTGCTGAAGGACCCGCGCACCTATGAGCATGTCCCGCCGGAGGCCGTCGGCAACCGGCGCAAGGTGCTGATCTCGGACCAGGGCGGCAAGTCCAACCTCGTTTCCGAACTGGAGCGCATCGGCGTCACGCTCGGCCGCGACGACCCCCGGCTCGGCCGCGTGCTGGAGGAGGTCAAGGAGAAGGAGGCGCAGGGCTACGCTTTCGAGGGCGCCGACGCCTCGTTTTATCTGCTCGCCCGGCGCATCATGGGCGAGGTCCCGGCCTATTTCGAGGTCGAGCGTTTCAAGGTCAATGTCGAGCGCCGTTACAACGCGATCGGCGATCTCGTCACCTTCTCCGAGGCGATCGTGAAGGTGAAGGTCGGCGACGATGTCCTGATCTCGGCTGCCGAGGGCGCGGCCGGCCCGGTCAACGCGCTCGACGTCGCGCTGCGCAAGGATCTGGGCCGCTATCAGTCGCTGATCTCAGGGCTTCGCCTCGTCGACTACAAGGTCCGCATCTTCCAGGGCGGCACGGACGCCGTCACCCGCGTCCTGATCGAGTCGGCGGACGAGACCGGCGAGCGCTGGACCACGGTGGGGGTGAGCGCCAACATCATCGACGCGTCGTTTCAGGCGCTTGTCGACTCGATCACCTACAAGTTGATGCGGGCCGGCGCGACGGGGTAGACCCGGCTATCCTATACGCGCCGTCATCCCGGGCGCAGCGAAGCGGAGACCCGGGATCCATTCCGGAGCCTAAACCGGAGAGGCTCCGGAATGGATCCCGGATCGGCGCGGCTTTCAACCGCTTGTCCGGGATGACGGGGAGGGTGGTGGCAGCGCTCCTCACTCCGTCAAACGAATGACCTTGTCCCTGCAGAGATTCATGTCCTCGGCGTCGCTCTCGACAGCGTCGTCGAACCGCGCCAGCACGAAATAGCTGCAGCCGGCGGGCTTGTTCAGCTTCACCGCGATGCTTTTGCCCGGTGCCAGCGGCTTGGCGATCTTGCCGACGAGGCGGGGCTGGTCGCCGCCGGTGGCGATCTCGAACAGCGTCAGCGGCACCGAACGCATATTCGTCACGGTGATCTGGGCCGGCGGCTTGGCGCTCTGGGCGGTGGCGGGCAGGGTCGCCGCCAGCAGGCCGGCGGGCAAAGCGAGCAGGCTCGCCAGAACAAGTCGGTCGATCGTCATGACTTTTTGTCCCCGATGACGCGCTTGCAGCGCTAAGCGATCTGACACCCGGCTTGGGACGGAAGCAAGGCGGCTGCGGGGCTGGGAGAATGTTGTTCTCCACCTCATGCATTCCCCGGCGAATGCGCCTATATCGACCTCCCAACCTGGAATCGTCCCAAGATGTCACCGCCTGCCGCGCCGCCACCGGCGCAGACCTTCGCGCGCTCCGCCGTGCTCCAGCCGGGCTCGGGCTTCGTGGAAACCTTCCGCGCGCTCTGGCCCTATCTCTGGCCGGCCGATCGAGCCGATCTGCGCCGCCGCGTCGTGCTGGCCTTCATCCTGCTGGTGTTGGGCCGTGTCGTGCTGATGGGCGTGCCCTTCGCCTTCAAATGGGCGACGGACGCACTCGCCAACACGCCGTCGAGCCTGGAGAACTGGCTGCCCTGGCTGGTCGGGGCGCCGCTTGCCCTGACTGTGCTCTACGGTCTCGCCCGCGTCGGCTCGGCAGCCTTCATTCAGGCGCGCGATGCGCTGTTTGCGCCCGTCTTCATGCATGCGGTGCGCACGCTGGCGCTGCAGACCTTCGGGCACCTGCACCATCTCTCGCTGCGCTTCCATCTCGAGCGCAAGACCGGCGGCCTGACGCGCGTGCTGGAGCGCGGCCGCAACGGCATCGAGGAGATGGTCCGTCTCGGCCTGAACCAGCTCGTGCCGGTGGTGATCGAGCTGATTTTGATCACCGCCGTGCTGCTGACGATCTTCAACTGGGTCTATGTCGTCGTGCTGGTGGTGATGGTCACCACCTACATGGCCTACACCATCAAGGCGACGGAGTGGCGCATCGCTATCCGCACCCAGATGAACGAATCCGACACCGACGCCAATTCGAAGGCGATCGACTCGCTGCTGAACTACGAGACGGTGAAGTATTTCGGCGCCGAGGCCCGCGAGACCGCCCGATACAACATCTCGATGGCGCGTTATGAGCGCAATTCGATCAAGGCCTACACCTCGCTCGCCTGGCTGAATTTCGGCCAGGCCGCGATCTTCGCCACGGGCCTGACGATCTCGATGGTGATGGCGGTGCAGGGCTTCCGTGCGGGCACGCTGACGGTCGGCGATTTCGTGCTGATCAACGCCATGCTGATCCAGCTCTATCAGCCGCTGAATTTCATGGGCACCGTCTATCGCGAGATCAAGCAGGCGACGCTCGACATCGAGCAGATGTTCTCTCTGATCGGCAAGGATCCCGAGATCCAGGACAAGCCGGGCGCGAAGCCCCTGGTCGTGCCAGCGGGCGAAGTCACCTTCGAGGACGTGCATTTCGCCTATATCCCCGAGCGGCCGATCCTGAAGGGCATCTCCTTCACCGTGCCGGCCGGCAAGACGATCGCCATCGTCGGCCCGTCTGGCGCCGGAAAATCGACGATCTCGCGCCTGCTCTTCCGCTTCTACGAGCCGCAGAAGGGGCGCATCCTGATCGACGGCCAGCCCATCGCCGATGTCCAGCAGGTGTCCTTGCGCGCCGCGATCGGCATGGTCCCGCAGGACACGGTGCTGTTCAACGACACGATCCGCTACAACATCGAATATGGCCGCCCCGACGCCACGGAGGCCGAGATCGAGGAGGCCGCGCGGCTTGCCCAGATCGACCGCTTCATCAAATCCCTGCCCGACGGCTACGCCACCTCGGTCGGCGAACGCGGCCTGAAGCTCTCGGGCGGCGAGAAGCAGCGCGTCGCCATCGCCCGCACGATCCTGAAAGGCCCGCCCGTGCTGGTCCTGGACGAGGCGACCTCGGCGCTCGATTCCTTCACCGAGAAGGAGATCCAGGACGCGCTGGATCTGGTCAGCCGCGGCCGCACCACGCTGGTCATCGCCCATCGGCTCTCCACCGTGATCAATGCCGACGAGATCATCGTGCTCGAAAAGGGGCTGATCGCCGAGCGCGGCAACCATGGCGAACTCCTCGCTGCCGACGGCATTTATGCCGCGCTCTGGAACCGCCAGCGCCAGGTCGACGAGGCCAAGGCGACGCTCCAGCGCGCCAGTGCCGAAGAAGAGCCGAGCGTGCGCGTGACGCTGGCGCCGTAGGGCTCTTCCTTCTCCCCTTGCGGGAGAAGGTGGCGCGCAGCGCCGGATGAGGGGTCGCACTGTGCTTCCCGTCATTGCGAGCGCAGCCGGCGTCCACTTTAAATCCGCTCGCAACTGCGGCGCGGTTTCTGCATCCTGACGGCAGGAGCCGCCAGCTCCACATTCGCGAGCCGGGGGGCTTTCCATGTTCGATCCGACCACATTCGTAGGCTTTCACACTTGGCTCAGCCTGGTTGCCATCGTAGCGGGGTTTCCCGTCGCGGCTGGGCTGTTGAACGGTCACATCCGCTCCGGCTGGACCGGCGTCTTCCTCTCGACCGCTTTCGCCACCAGCGCGACCGGTTTCGGCTTTCCCTTCAATGGCGTGCTGCCGTCCCATATCATCGGCGGGATTGCGCTCGTCATCGTCACGGTGGCCGGCTACGCGCTCTATGCCCGCCGGCTCGACGGCGCCTGGCGCCGTCTCTACGCCATCACCGCGATGCTGAGCTTTTATCTGCTGCTCTTCGTGCTGGTGGCACAGCTCTTCCAAAAGGTCCCCGCCTTGCACGCCATGGCGCCGACCGGGTCCGAGCCGCCCTTCGCGATCGCCGAAGGGCTCTTGCTCGTGGTCTTCGTGGCACTGACCTGGCTCGCGGCGCGCCGCTTCACGACCTATCGCGCGCTGGCCTGACGCCGCTTACGCACGCGCCTTCGCCGTCATCCGTAGCGGGTGCTTCGGCCGCAGCGTGATCTTGAGCGTCGGCTCGGGCGCCTTTCCAGAGACCGGGTCGAGTCGCAGCGCCGGCAGCAGCACGGCGAGGATCGCAACCGCCTCCATTGTCGCGAACGCGCTGCCGATGCAGATGCGCGGGCCTGCGCCAAAGGGCAGATAGGCATAGCGATGCCGTCCGCGACCGGCGTCCCCCAGGAACCGCGCGGGGTCGAACATGTCCGGCCGGTCCCAGAGCCGCTCATGCCGATGCACCGCCTGGATCGGCACATAGAGCACCATGCCCTCCTTCAGCGAAACGCCGCCCAGCGTGAACGGCGCCTCGACCTGGCGCGTGATCACGGGGGCAGGCGGGTACAGCCGCATGGCCTCCTGAAACACGGCCTTCGTCAGAGGCAGGGCAGCGATATGCACCGGGAGCAGCGGCCCGCCACCGGTAACCACGGCGATCTCGGCAAGCACTTTCGCCTCCCAGTCGCGGTGCTGCGCCAGCAAGTGCAGGGTCCAGGCCAGCCCCAGCGCAGTGGTCTCGTGCCCGGCGGTGACGAAGGTCAGGAGGTTGTCGACGACTTCGCCATCGCTCATCGCCCGGCCGGTCTCGGGGTCGGCGCTCGCCAGCAGCATGTCGAGCAGATCGCCACGCTCGGGCGGCTCGGCGCGGCGCTGGCGCACCAGCCCACCGAGGCTCTCGCGCAGATAGCGGGTCGAAGCCCGTGCCTTGCCTCGCCCGGGATAAGGCAGCCAGTCCGGCGCGCGGAACAGATTGTAGACGAACATGAAGTTGGTCGGTTCGAGATAGTCGGAGATCGCCTGCTCGACCTTTGCGACGTCGAGCGCCTGAGACCCCGACATCATCGTCTCGACGATGATGTCGAAGGTCGTGCGCATCATCTCATGGCCGATATCGAGCGCGGCTCCCCCGACACGCCAGCGCTCGCGCGTCGCTTCCGCGGCCGCGATCATCGCGGGCAGGAAACCGAGCAGCCGCTCATGCTGGAAACCAGTCGCCACCGCCTGGCGCTGCCAGCGCCAATGGGCGCCATCGGCCGTCAGCAGGCCTTCGCCGATGGCCGGGCCCAGCACCTTGCGGATCAGATCGCCCTTGCCAAGGTTGGTCGCCTGCTTCGTCAGCGCTTCCTGGATCAGCGCCGGGTCGCAGACATAAAGGCTGGTTCGCCGGCCGGTCTTCGCCAGCACAAGGGTCTCGCGATAGACCTCCGGCGGCATCGCCTGAAGTGGATTGCGCAGCAGCGAAGCGATGACGGACAAGGTGGGCCGCCGGCTTGTCACCAAGCCGGACGGCTCGGCCGTCATCTCAAGCGCATCGAGTATCGCCATGGCGCGTCTCCATCGTCGCGCGCCAGAATCGTGGTGCAATGCGGCGTCATCGGGGCCGCAATCAGTAGCCGCCGATGATCGGCAGGATTTCGCCCGTGATGTAGCTGGAGCACTGCGCCGAGGCGAGGAAGACATAGGCCGGCGCGATCTCCTCCGGCTGGGCGGGCCGCTTCATCGGCGTCTGCGAGCCAAACTGCGCGACGTCGTCCGCCTCCCGGTCGGATGGATTGAGCGGGGTCCACACGGGCCCGGGCGCCACCGCGTTGACGCGGATGCCGCGCGCCACGAGCTGCGCCGACAACGCCCGGGTGAAGGCGTGAATGCCGCCCTTCGTCATCGAATAGTCGATCAGCTCTTTGCTGCCGGTGAGCCCCGTGACTGACCCCGTGTTGACGATCGCGCCGCCCTGGCCCATCTGCGCCACCGCCGCCTGCGCCATGTGGAAATAGCCGTAGAGATTGGTCTTCAGTGTCGTGTCGAAATGCTCTTCGCTCAGATCCTCGAGACGCGAGGCATGGACCTGGAACGCGGCGTTGTTGACCAGCACATCGAGCTGCCCGAAGGCCTTGACGACCGTGTCGACGGCCTTGCGGCAGAAATTGGCATCGCGGACATCGCCAGCAAGCGCCATGCCGCGCTGGCCTTCCGCCTCGATCGCCTTCAGCGTGTCGGCGGCGTCAAGGCTTTCGTCGAGATGCAGGATGGCGACATCCGCGCCCTCGCGCGCAAAAAACACCGCAACGGCCCGTCCGATGCCGGAATCGCCCCCGGTGATGATCGCAACCTTGCCCTCGAGCTTGCCCGAACCCTTGTAATAGGGCGCGTCATACATCGGCGCCGGATCGAGCGCTGCTTCCGAACCGGGCTTGGGCTGGTGCTGCTTCTTGAAGGGCGGCTCCGGGTAGTTTCGCGCGCCGGCCTGCATCGCGCCCTCGGCCTCCTTGGTGGGTTTCCTGTCGGACCGGGCAATGTCCTTCTGAATGCGACGCTGCTGCTCGCCAGCCGCCTTCAACGCCTTGTCGGGCTTCGACTGCTTGCCGGGCTTCACCGCCTTGTCGGGCTGCGCCGCCTTGTCAGTCTTGCCGGAGGTGGGCTTCTTCGTGGATTTCGCCATGGGAGGGTCCTTGCCTGTCGCGCGCCTGTCGAGGGGTGAACAGGTGGGCGAACAGGGGGTTCCATCCTCCGCGCGCTCGCGCTCCCCGCGAGGGCGCGGCGATGACGCTCTTCCCCCGGCGCCTCGAACGCCCTAAACAGCGCTGATATCCCAGCGGCGGCAGAGCAGCCGGCGGCGACACCGTTTCGCCGCAGCCTTGTCGCAGACCTCATCAGACGGCGCACCATCCGCGCCCTCCGCACCACGGAACCTGAAAACCCATGTCGCTCGTCGATTCCGTCCGCAAGGTGATCGTGCCCATCCACAAGGAGGGCTATGTTTTCATCGCCATCGGCCTGGTGGCGACGATCGTGCTCGCCAATCTCTGGTCGCCCTTCGGCTGGATCGGCGCGATCGTCACGCTGTGGATCTGCTATTTCTTCCGCGATCCGATCCGCATCACGCCGCAGCGCGAGGGGCTGGTGATCTCGCCGGCCGACGGCCGCGTCAGCCAGATCGCCTCGGCCCTGCCGCCGCCGGAATTGAACCTCCCGGCCGAACCGATGACGCGCATCTCGATTTTCATGAACGTCTTCGACTGCCATGTGAATCGGGCCCCGGTCCCGGGCCGCATCGTCAAGATGGCCTACACGCCGGGCCTCTTCCTTAATGCCGATCTCGACAAGGCCAGCGACGACAACGAACGCAACGCGCTGGCGATCGAAACCAGCCACGGGATCGTTGGCGTCGTCCAGATCGCCGGCCTGATCGCGCGCCGCATCGTGCCCTTCGTCAAGGAGGGCGAGTTGATCGGCACCGGCGAGCGCTTTGGCCTGATCCGCTTCGGCTCGCGGGTTGACGTCTATCTTCCGCTCGGCGTGATTCCGCTGGTCGGCGAGGGCCAGACGGCGTTTGCAGGCGAGACAGTGCTGGCCGATTTCGCCGGCAGCGAGCCGGCGCTGCGGCTCTTCCGCGGGATTTGAGTGCCGCCTAGCCTCCGGCCCCAAAACCGCGTATCCCGGCTGGCATGAGCGATCTCTTTCCCCCCTTCGAGCCCGAACGCGCCGAATCCCGGCGCGCCCGCTTCAAGTCGATTCCATTCCGGCTGATCGCGCCCAATGTCATCACGCTGCTGGCGCTCTGCCTCGGCCTGACGGCGATGCGCCTCGTCGTCGAGGGCAAGCTCGAGACCGCCACCATCTGCATTCTCGTCGCCGCCGCGCTCGATGGCGTCGATGGCCGCCTGGCGCGCATGCTGAAGGGCACCTCGCGCTTCGGCGCCGAGCTCGATTCGCTCTCGGATTTCGTCAATTTCGGCGTCGCCACCGGCTATGTCCTGTGGATCTTCGTGCTGCACGATCTGCGCTCCTTCGGCTGGATCATCGTGCTGACCCTGGCCTGCGCCATGGCGCTGCGGCTGGCGCGCTTCAACGTCATGATCGACGATCCCGATCGGCCGGAATGGCAGAAGAACTTCTTCGTCGGCATGCCGGCCCCGGCCGGAGCGATCACGGCGATGCTGCCGCTCTATCTGCATTTCATCGGCGTGCCGGTGCAGGACTACGGCGCGGTGCCGGTCGGCCTCTACATCCTGTTCATCGCCTTCCTGACGATCTCGCGCATCCCCTGCTATGCCGGCAAGACGCTGGGCACCCGCATCCCGCGCGACAGGGTGCTGCCGATCTTCGTGGCGGTCGTGGTCGTGGCGGGGCTGTTCTTCGCCTATCCCTTCGAGATGCTGGCGCTGATCGTGCTCGCCTATCTCGCCACGATCCCGCTCAGCGCGGCCCGCTACCGCAAGCTCGACCGCGAACACGAGGCGGCTGCGGCGGCGTCCCCCGTTGCCGAGGATGCGCCGGCGGGTCCGGCCTGATCACGCTGCGGTCGGCCTGAGGGGCGATCAGCGCTGGCGGCCGAGGCGCGTCAGCCTCGCCGCATGGGAGCGGGTGCGCCCGAAGAGCGGCGCAAGGGTCGAATTGGCGGGTGTCTCGGCATGTCGGCGACCGCGTCCTGGCGGCATTGGCCTGCGGCGTCGCCATACGGCCGGCGAACGCCTGGGCCTCGACCCCGGCGATGGCCGCGGGACGCGGCTTTCGGGGTCGATGACGCTATGGAAGATTTCCGGGGAACGGACAGGGCGGCCCTTGCAGGGCCCTTCCGCGCGGCCATCGCGCTATGCGGCGTGGAGAGGTGTCGCAGCGATCCGCGTGAACGCAGGGTAAGGCTGGCGCACAGCTCGATCGAACATGTCAAAAAAACGCAACTATTCCATGTAAGGACAGATTTACACAGCATATTCAAAAGCTGACGTAATGGAATGTCATATAATAAACCTCTAGGAATCAGTTTTAACGAATTATTATTATTTTTGCATCTTATTTTGAAGGGTCAAGCGCCTCGACGCATCAGGCATGATGCGGTTCGGCGGCGCTACACTTCACCCATCATGGTCAGTGCCAAGGTTTCTTTAGAGGAGCCCCTCGTGACGTCCCCCATCAACGATCGCCTCGAATTTCTGCAGATCGACCAGAAGACGAAAGATGACGTCAAGCGGCTGAAACCGATCGTGGCCGCGCAGATGCCGGTCGCGCTAGCGCGGTTCTACGAGCACATCAAGCGTTATCCCGAGACGCGAAAGTTCTTCTCCTCGGAGACTATGATGAAATCGGCGCGAGATCGCCAGATTTCGCACTGGGAAATCATCGTCGAGGGTGAGTTCGGCGAGGATTACTATCGCCGTGTTTCAACGGTCGGTCAGACGCATGCCCGCATCGGGCTGGAGCCGCGCTGGTACATTGGCGGTTATGCGCTGGTGCTGGAGGACCTGATCCGAGCCGCAGTGTCGGCACAGGGCCGCAAGAAGGGCTGGTTTGCCGGCTCGGGCGACAGCGAGCAACTCGCCAATTCGCTGGCCAGCCTGAGCAAGGTCGTGCTGCTCGACATCGAACTCGCCGTGAGCGTCTATTTCGAGGCGGCCGAGAAGGCACGCCTCGAGGCTGAGGCGAAGCAGGCCGAGGTCGCGGCGGAGGCGATCCGGACCTCGCAGCAGGAGGTGGTCGGCCTCTTCGGCGATGCCTTCGGCCGGCTGGCCGCCGGCGATCTCAGCGCCCGCATCGACCATTCCGTGCCTGCAATTTTCGAGGGCATGAAGGAGAGTTTCAACGTCACTGTCGAGAAGCTCTCCCGCACCATGACGACGATCAAGGCCGCCTCCGCCGAGGCGCAGGCCAAGTCGGCGGACATCAAGAGCGGCGCCAACGACCTCTCACAGCGTACAGAGCAGCAGGCCTCGGCGCTGGAGGAGACGGCGGCGACGAGCGAGGAGATGGCGGCCTCCGTCAAGGCTTCGGCCCATGCCGCGCGTCAGGCGGCCGATCTCGCCTCCCGTGCCATGTCGAGCGCCCGCTCCGGCGGCGAGATCGCGACACAGGCGGTCGAGGCCATGAACATGATCGAGGAGGCTTCCCACAAGATCTCCGACATCATCCGGGTCATCGACGACATCGCTTTCCAGACCAATCTGCTGGCGCTGAATGCGGCGGTGGAGGCGGCTCGCGCGGGCGATGCCGGCCGCGGCTTCGCGGTCGTCGCCAGCGAGGTCCGCACGCTGGCGCAGCGCTCCGGTGAAGCGGCGAAGGACATCGCGGCGCTGATCGCATCGTCGAACGTCCAGGTGCAGCAGGGTGTCTCGCTGGTGCGCCGGGCTGGCGATGCGCTGACGCAGATCGTCGTCGATTCCGGTGCGGTCTCCGACACCATCGTCGAGATTTCGGCAGCAGCCGCCCAGCAGGCGACGGGAGTGGACGAGATGAGCCAGTCGGTCGCGCAGCTCGACCAGATGACCCAGCAGAACGCGTCGCTCGCCGAGCGCAGCGCCGCATCCGCCAGCCTGCTCTTCGCCAAGGTCGGCGAGCTGAACGATCTGGTCGCTGCTTTCCGCACCAGCCAACAGGCCGGCCTCGGGCTGGCGGCCAGGGAGGGGGGCTATACCGGCGCTCCGATCGTGCCTGCCGAGCCCGAGCGCCTGCGCAAGCTTGCCGCCGCCGCCTTCTCTCCCGGCCGGGCCACCAAGCAGGTCGCCAATGGCCGTCCGCAGGCGACGGGCTGGGACGAGTTCTAGCGCTTGCGACGTCAGGAGCGCGCCGGCTCGCTGGGCTGGTGCGCCCCTGACGCGTTGAAACTCCAAAAGGCCGTCAGCGGGGGCTGTCGGGTTCGGCAGCGAAAGCCGCTGACGTGACCATTCATCGGCGCTCCACGAACGCTGCGCGATGCGTTTGCTCCAGGGTCGGCCGTCAAGAGACGGCGTGGTCTCCAAGGTCAGGCGCTGCGGCGCGATTCACGAGTGAGAGTGAGACGTCGAACAGGGTTTCTGGACCCGTCGACGGCACTTCCGCCGCATCGCACCGGCGGGTCTGCGGAGCCGGCTGCGATCAGCCTGAGGGCGATCAGCGCTTGCGGCCGGGGCGCGTCAGCCTCGCCGCATTGGCGCGGGTCCGCTTGGAGAACGGCTCGAGCGTCGAATTGGCGACCTTGGCGGCTTCCTCGGCATAATCGACGGCGGCCAGCGGATTGAGCGCGACCCCCCACCAGAACATCACGGCGGCCTGGCTGGCGGCAAAGCCGCTCTCCATCACGGCGGACATCTTCTCGCTGACCGCACTGGCCGCCTCGCGCTGGCCGTGGCTATCGCCGAGCGCGCCGCGCATCAGGATCGGCATGCGCAGCGCGATGGTCATGCCGGCATCGGCCTGCAACGTCACCATGCGGGCGGCAAGCGCCTGCGCCTCGACCCCGGCGGCGGCCGCGGGACGCGTCTTTCGGGTCGATGACGCCATGACGGAAGGCTCCGGAAAGATGGGAAAGATCGCGCCAAGGGCGCAGAACGGCCAGATAGTGCACCGGCCGACAGGTCGATCAACTGTGGCCTTTCGCGGTCAAAGGTGCAACGCCGCGTAGCGGCGGAGGTTGCATGTATGATGCGCATGGTGAATGCCGAGAGCAAGAACAGTGTGATGGCGTGCGTCTGGCGCATCGCTGGGCTGGCCGCCGTGCTGCGTATTTCTCCCCTGCCCAAAATGCTCTAGAGCCTGTTGCCTATGCGCGGCGTCCCGCCCGCGCCGGAATCGGTTCGGACTGCCCGTGAGCTTCTTTGCCTCTCCCAAACATCCCGGTTGGCGGCCGATGCTGGTCCTCGCCTCGGCCTCGCCGCGCAGGCTCGCGCTTCTCGAACAGGCGGGCCTCAAGCCCGATGCGATGCTGCCGGCCGATCTCGACGAGACGCCGCTGAAGGGCGAGCGCCCGCGCGATCTCTCCCGCCGCCTCGCCCGCGAGAAGGCGCAGGCTGCTAAGATCGGCGCCGCCAGCCGGCCCGATCTCGAAGGCTGCTACATCGTCGCCGCCGACACAGTCGTCGCGGTCGGCCGGCGCATCCTGCCCAAGGCCGAGATCGTGGATGAAGCCGCAGCCTGCCTGCGCCTGCTCTCGGGCCGGGCTCACAGGGTCTACACCGCGGTCGCGTTGGTGACGCCGGGTGGCGCGATCCGCGAGCGCGTGGTCGAGACCAGGCTGCGCTTCAAGCGCCTCGCGACCGAGGACATCGAGACCTATCTCGCCTCGGGCGAATGGCGCGGCAAGGCCGGTGGCTACGCCATCCAGGGCATCGCCGGCTCCTTCGTGGTCAAGCTCGTCGGCTCCTACACCGGCGTGGTGGGTCTGCCGCTCTATGAGACGGTGAACTTGCTCGGCGGCGAGGGATTTCCCGTGCGGTTCGGCTGGATGAATGTGGGGTAGGGCGCCCGGGCTTCCGGCATGGTCGAGGCTTCAGCGCATGAGGAACCGTTTTCAGCGACGTGGGTTGACCAGCCTCATGCCTCCGGTGGTTGTGGCCTGGCGCGAGAGCGCCTACACTGTGCCCTCAGAGGGCCCACCATTCACGATTGAACGGGGCGCTTGCCAGTGAGTCCGAGTGTGCAAGACCCCATGCTCGCAGACGCCCGCCTTTTCTATCAGCCGCAGGTCAGTTCGGACGGCAAGACGCTGCTGGGGGTCGAGTGCCTGCTGCGATCCGTCCATCCTGACGGCGCCGTGTCTGGCCCGGATGGCATTCTGGGCCGGATCGACAGCGACGCGCAGGCTGATCAGCTGGATTGGTGGGTGATCCGGCAGGCCTGCACGGACGCCCGGCGCTGGCCGGGGCTGACGATCGCGATCAACATCAGTGCCCGTCAATTCCAGTCTCCCGATTTTGCCAGCCTTTTGCTGGATGTCATCGGCGAGATCGGCATCGACCCCGGGCAGCTCGAACTCGAATTGCTCGAGAGCGGGATCATCGAGAATTTCGAGGGCGCCATCGCGACGATGAACCTCCTGCGTCAAAGCAGGATCAGCATCGCGCTGGACGATTTCGGCACCGGCTATTCCAGCCTCGCCTATCTGCAGAAGCTCCCGATCGACAAATTGAAGCTCGATCGCTCTTTGATCGGCAGCACGGGCGAACTCAAGGCGGCCGCCATTGTCCAGGCGGTCACGGCGCTGTCGCGCGCCCTGGGACTGAAGGTCGTGGCGGAAGGCGTGGAAACGAAAGCCCAGCAGCAATTCCTGCGCGTGGCCGGCTGCCATCTTCTGCAGGGCTACCTCTATTCGCCTGCGGTGAGCGCCAGCGACATCGATGCGTTCATCGCGAGCGGGTGGCCGGCGACGCGGTGAGGCTGCAGGATCGCACTGCCGCAAGCGGGAGATGGCGCGGCATGTCTCACTGCGACAGGACGGGATCCCCGCCCAGCGGTCCCAGGCCCTTTGGAACCGGCACTTCGCTCGCGCGGTAATCGGACTTCACCACGAGTTTCGGGTTTGCCGAAAGATAGAGCTTCCGCACCACGATCAGCGTGAAGGCGGACTGCTGGGCCACTTCGTTGGTGGCGTCGATCACGAGCTTGCCGCGCGGCAGATACATCGTGCCGGTCAGGTTGGACACGTAATTGCTTTTGATCACATGTTCCCGGTCCAGCGACACGGCCCGGTCTTCGAAAAACAGCAAACCGGCCAGAGGCCCGTCCTTGGGCGCGTTGAGAACGACCTTGGCGTTGCTGAGGAACTGGAACGTGGTCTTCTCGCCCTGAAGGTAGAAGCCGACATGATCGCCGCGGATATCGGCATTGGAGTCGACGACGAGGGGCCCGTCCTTGATGACATAGGCTCCGGGTTCGAACTTCACCACGGAGTTCCCGCCGATGAAGAGGCCGCCGCAATAGGTGCCGGGCGTCAGGACATGGCGTGCGTTCGTCGATCCCTTGTCGATGACGCTGAGGTGTTGCGCCTTGCAGGCCTCGGCGGGCGGCCCCGGTCGCGCCGCGAGGGGGTCGTCGACCGGAGGGCAGTCGACCAGCTTGCGAGCGACGAATTGGCCCGAACCGGAATAGCCGCCGGCCGAGCAGAACAGCTTCGCGGTCACACGGATGCCGCTGTCGGATTTGACGCCGGTGGCGCTCTTCGAATTCGAGTAGACGTTGCAATCCTGCGCTGTCAGCCAGGAATTCGACTTCATGTAGATCGCCTCGGTGCTCGCCAGATCGAGAGCGACCACACAGATTTTCTGATTGCCGACGACGGTGGCTGTGGCCGTGGCGCTGATGCCGGCCTCATTGGTCGGCAGCAGGCCCGGAAATGAGTTTCGCATGGGGCGAGCGATGCGAACTTCGACCGATCGATTGTCATTGGTGATCCGCGCCGTCACGGAATTCCCAGTATGGAGGCTGTGTGATTCGAGTTGACGCAGCGCGAAGCCGTTCACCACCTCGGAAATGCGCTTGTCCGTAAGGTACCCGTTCGACAACTCCCGCGCCGCCGCGATCGCCGTGGCATCGGCCGCAGCCTGCATCACCACCCGGTCGCGGGTCGCGTATCCGTAGTCGATGGTGATGCCGGCGCCGACCAGGAGAACGGGCAGCGCGATCGCCGCCGCGATCACGACGCCGCCCTGGTTGCTGCTCCGGAAGCGTCGAACCATGACGATGATGGCGTCGCCACCCCGAATGTTTGCCGCACGCGCCCGCCTGGACGGCCCCGGGCCGGGGCCGTGAGCTGTCATGCGCCGATCTTCATGCAGGTGACGGCACCTTTTTGCGGCGGTTCCTGCGCCACGTCAGCGAGCCAGATGGGCTGCGGTCGAACCCGGGCCGACGCCTTCGGGAACCGGGATGTTCGTCGATCCGTATTTCGCGTTGAGGAACATGGTCGGCCCGGCCGACAAGGTGAAGCGCCGCGCGACGACGATGGTATAGGCCGACTCGGCGGCGACCGGCTTGTTGGCGCCGATGTTCAGTTCGCCTTGCGGGAAATAGAGGGTTCCCAGCAGCACCTTTGCGTCATTGCTCAGGATCTCGTGCTTCTGGTTGGCCGGCGAATTGCGGTCCTCGAAGAACAGGATGCCGGCCATCGTGCCGTCTTTCGGCGCGGTGAGATCGATCTTCGTGCCGCTGTCGAAACGCAGCACCGCGCCCTTGCCGTTCAGGTAGATGCCGACATTGGCGCCGGTGAGGGATGCGGTCCCGGAGACGTCGAGCGGCCCGTCCTTGAAGACGTAGATCCCTGACGTCAGCGTGACGACGGCGTTCTTGCTGACCTTGATGCCGCCGCAATAGGTGCCAGGGTTCAGCGTCGTGCTGCCTGTGATCTTCAGGTCGGTTGCGCTGCAGCCGCCGATCGCGGGCGGCGGGCGCGAGGCCAGGGGGTCGGCCAGAACGGGGCAGTCCAGCGTCGGGCTGGGGACGAAACTGTCGTGTTTGTCCTTGTAGCTGCCGCCGGCCGAACAGATGAAGCGAGCACGCAGAAGCGAGTTGTCCTTCGCCTTCAGACCGTCCTTCTTCATCGAATTGGAGTAGACGGCGCATTCCGGCGCCTCGAGCTTCGCGTCTTTCTCGAGATAGATCGTCTCGTTCTTGTCCTTCTCCAGACCGATCACACAGATCGATGCCGTGCCCAGGACCCGCGCGGTGGCACGCGCGCCGACCGTCACCGTCTCGGTCCCGAACATATGCATGATGGTGGTTCTGGCGACATTGCTGACCTCGACGGTAACCGTCAGCTTCTTGATGTCGATCGTCGTCGAGACCGTGCCGGTATGGTTCGCGGCTTGCAGAGACATCGCCGCGAATTTCTCCGCCGCCGACTGCACCGCCGTCGGGGTGGCATTGGCGAGCCGGAACTCCCGCGCGGCTGCCAGCGCCGACGCGTCGGCGATGGCTTGAAAGGCCGTCCGCTGCTGGCTCAAAAGTCCATAATCGACGACGATGCCGGCCCCCATCAGCAGGGCGGGCAAAGCGGCCCCGAACACGATCAGCGCGCTGCCGCGGTCGTCGCGGCCAAAACACGCCAAGACGCGGCTCATGAACGGGGCTGTCATCTCAAGCCGCCTTGAGGGCGCGATGCGCCCGAATCATGAAGCGGATCTGGTGGCCCAGAAGCCGCCAGTTCACCGGCTTGCACATGAAAGAGGTGGCGCCCGCCGCATAGGCCTCGTCGATCGAGACCATGTCCTCGCGCCCGGTGATCACCATCACCGGCAGATCGTCGAAGCGGGGGTCGGCGCGCAGTCGGCGCACCATCTCGATGCCGCTCATGCCGGGCATGTCGACATCGATCAGGGCAACGTCGAAAGCGGAGGTCGCCAGCAGCGCAAGCCCTTCCTCGGCCGAGGCTGCCGTCGTGACCGAACCCTCCGGTGTCGCCAGATAGACCGAGCAGAATTCCCGCTGGATCGGATCATCGTCCACCGCGAGGATCAAAAGCTGATCGCTGAGCACGTAACTGAACGGGATGCTGTTGCCGTCTGTCGCCATGACACGCTCCCACGGCACTGTTCTGGTGCCTGACCCAGCAACCATGGCGAGCAGTTGCAAATAAACAGTTGCGGCTACGTCGGGAAAACGCCGAGTTCGTTTGGAATTCAGTAAGCATGGGCTGCCTATCGTTCCCGGATGCCCCTTCGTCTGCATTTGTCCATTCGCAACCGGCTGATCCTGCTTGTCGTCGCCTCGACCTTGCTGGCGAGCTTCATTCTCGTGGCCGTATCGGTCTGGCGGGAGACGGAAAGCTACGCATTGTCGCGTCGTGACGGATTGCTGAGCGCAGCCCAGGCCATTGCGGCAGCCGCCTCGCGGCCGGTGTCCGAACAGGATTCCGGCGCTGCCTATGAGGCGATCAATGCCATTGCCCGCATGAAGGGGATCACCTTCGCCGGCATCGAAACGAGTGACGGTCTGGCGCTGGCCGATATCGGCGCAGCCGAACAGCTCGCCGGCGATCTCATCGTCGCGGCACCCGATACGCGCTGGTCACTGCCTGCGATCCTGCGCAGCCGAACCATGGAGGCCACGGTCCCGATCGTTCATGGCGGCGTGCCTGTCGGCAGCCTTCGCGTCATCGCCGATACGCGGGACCTGCCGGCGCTGATCCGCAGCGCCATCGAAGGCACCCTGCTGACCGGCGCCATCGCGACGCTGTTTGCCGTGGCCCTGGCGCTGCGGCTGCAGCGCCGCATCACCGGCCCGCTGGGTGCCCTGACGCAGACGATGTCGCGCGTCCGCGACGAGCATGATTACGGGGTGACGCTGCAGGCCACCTCGCGCGACGAGATCGGCATCCTGGTCGACAGCTTCAACGGCATGATCGGCGACATCCGCGAGCGCGACCGCAGGCTCGCCGACCATCGCGACAAGCTGGAACGCGATGTTGCCGACCGCACCGCCGATTATCAGCGCGCGGCGCTGTCGGCCGACAAGGCCAACCAGGCCAAGTCGGATTTTCTGGCGACGATGAGCCACGAGATCAGGACGCCGATGAACGGCATTCTGGTGATGGCCGAGCTTTTGGCGGCGGCCGAACTGCCGCAGCGCGCCCGCCGTCAGGCACAGGTCATCGCGCGGTCCGGCACCAGCCTGCTCGCAATCATCAACGACATTCTCGACATCTCGAAGATCGAGGCCGGCAAACTCGAGGTCGAGATCCTCGAGATCGACCCGGAGGACACCGTCGACGCCGTCCTGCAGCTCTTCGGCGACCGGGCCCGCTCGAAGGCGCTCGATCTCTGCCCCGTCATGGAGAGCCCGACGGGGCTGACCATCAGTGCCGATCCGGTGCGGCTCGGCCAGGTTCTGAGCAATCTTGTCAACAACGCCCTGAAATTCACCGATCAGGGCGGCGTCTCCGTCCGGGTGACCCGTGAGAACGACAGCCATCTTCGGTTCAGCGTGACCGATACTGGCATTGGCATCCCTGCCGACAAGCTCGGCACGATCTTTGAATCCTTTTCGCAGGCCGATCAGTCGACCACCCGCACCCATGGCGGCACGGGGCTGGGTCTGTCGATCGCGCGCCAGCTGGTCACGGCCATGGGTGGCACGCTGACGGTTGAAAGCGAGGTTGGTCGCGGCAGCACCTTCTCCTTCGCGCTGCCGGTCGCGCAAGCGTCGCAGGTGCCGCCGTGGCAGGCCCCGGAGATCTCTGGCAAAACCGCCCTCATTGCCTTGCCCCAGCTGCAGACGGCCGCGATGCTGCAGGCCGCGTGCGCCGCTGCTGGTTTCAACAGCCACACCGCCGATGCCATCCCCACAGCAGAGGAAGAGGCCAGGCCCACCATTGCCATCGTCGCTGCCGAGGCGCTGATGCAGGCTCGCGACCGGGCGCAGACCGTCATCGTGCTGGCCGGGGCAACCGAGGACGCCGATGCGCTGATCGCGGCTGGCGCCGATGAGGTGCTGGCCTGGCCGGTCCAACGCCGCGACCTCGTCCGCATCATTGCCTCCGTGCTGGCCGGCGAGCCGCTGCGCCGCATGCCGACCGCGCGCGCCGATGCGGGCGAGCTGCGCCAATTCCCGCAGTTGCGCGTCCTCGTGGCCGATGACAGCGCGGTCAACCGTGAGGTCGCCGACGCGGCCCTGCGTCGCTTCGGCATCGCCGCCGACTTTGCGGAGGATGGCGTCGAGGCTGTCGCGGCGGCCAAGCAGAAGGTCTTCGATCTGATCCTGATGGATGGCAGTATGCCGCGGCTCGACGGTTTCGACGCGGCGCGCGCCATCCGCGCCCATGAGGCGCAGACCGGCCGGTCGCGCGTACCGATCGTCGCGCTGACCGCCCATGTCGTCGGCGCCGCTGCCCATGCCTGGCGCCAGGCCGACATGGACGATGTCGTCCACAAGCCCTTCACCCTGGCCAGGCTCGGCGCGGTCATCGCCGCCTTTGCGCCCTCTGGTGCGGAGGGGGCGCTCGGGACGTCGCCGGCCGCTCCAGAGGAAGCCGCACCTCCGTCGCCCGCCACCCCCGACAGCGACGTCTATCTCGACGAGACCGTGCTGCGAGACCTGATCGCCATGACCAATGGTTCGCTGGAGACGGCCCGCCGCATCGCCGAGCTCTACACGGTGAAATCGGTCGAGGAGGCGCAGGCCCTGAGCGCGGCGACGCAGGCCGGAGACCGCGACCGGATCGCCAAATGCGCCCATGCCCTGAAATCGATGAGCGCCAATCTCGGAGCCAGCCGTGTCGCGGCGCTTGCCGGCGAGATGGAGCGTGCCGCCCGCGAAAACGCTGCCGCGCCAGCCAGCGAGGACGACTGCCGGGAGCTCGACGCGATCCTGCGGCAGACCCATGTCCGGTTGAACGCCGCGCTCGCGCAAGCCGCGTGAGGGTACGCGTCAGCCGACCTTGCCGCGCCGCGCCCTTGCACGCCGCGCCATAACCCCCGATCCTTGTGCGTGCAAACGCGCCAGCCTCACAAGGCGCGCCAAACGGGAGGATACGCATGACGGGACGTCTGAGGGGCAAGGTCGCGATCGTGGCCGGAGCGGGGTCGATCGGGCCGGGCTGGGGCAATGGCAAGGCCACCGCCACGGTCTTCGCCCGCGAGGGCGCGAAGGTGATCTGCGCCGACATCGACCTCGCTGCGGCCGAGGAGACGGCGGCCTTCATCCAGAACGAGGGTGGCCAGGCCTTTGCGGTGCAGACCGACGTCACCAGCACGGAGGCGATGGCCGATCTCGTCGGCCGCACGCTCGGCCGCTATGGCCGCATCGACATCCTCGACAACAATGTCGGCATCGCCGAGGTCGGCGGCGTCGTCGAACTCTCGGAAGAGGTTTGGGAGCGCGTCTTCAAGGTCAACCTCACCGGCGCGTTTCTCGCGATGAAGCATGTCATCCCGGTGATGCAGCGCCAGTTCGAGGAGAGCGGGGAGGGCGGCTCGATCATCAACATCTCCTCGATCGCCTCGATCCGCTACACCGGCGTGCCCTATGCTAGCTACTCGGCCACCAAGGCGGCGCTGAACCAGCTCACCCGCACCACCGCCGTGCAGTACGCCGCCCAGAAGATCCGCGTGAACGCGATCCTGCCGGGTTTGATGAAGACGCCGATGGTCGAGCACTCGGCGGGCTTGGCCCAGGTCTACGGCCAGGGCGACATCGAGGCGATGTGGGCGGCGCGTGACGCGCAGGTCCCGATGGGCCATATGGGCGAGGCCTGGGACGTCGCCTATGCCGCGCTGTTCCTGGCGAGCGATGAGGCGCGCTATGTCACCGGCCTCGAAATGGTCGTCGATGGAGGAATCACGCTCAAATATGGCTGACAACGAGAACACCCCGCCGGCCGCGGCTGCCGCGCCCGCTCTGAAACCCTGCGCGAATTGCGGCAAGCCGGCGGTGGCGCGCTACAAGCCGTTCTGCTCGTCGCGTTGCGCCGACATCGATCTCGGCCGCTGGCTCAAGGGCAGCTACGTCATCCCCGGCGAGGCGGTCGAGGAAACCGAGACGGGGCTGCCGTCGCGCGATCGCGACGACGAGGCCTGAGAGCTGCGACGGGGAGAGGTTTCAACCAGCCAAAAAGCTGTCAGCCCCCGTTCATCGAACACCCGCTATGACAAGCGGATAGGCTATCCGCGCATGGGTTGCAGCAGGGTGGCCGCTGCCAGGAGAGACGCTCGATGTTCAAGAAGCTCGCATGGGTGGCCGTCGCCGGCGCCGCGCTGCTATGGGGGGCTGCCGCCAACTCTCAGATCGTGGGTAACGAGGATCCGTTCGCGACGATTCGTCCGGGCCCGGGCCGCCAGGCTCCGCCGCCGGCCGCTCAGCCCCGGCAGCGTCCCCAGCAGCCGCCGGCACAGGCTCAGCCCTATGGTCGTGGCGACCAGCGCGGCTACGATCGCGGCTCTCGCTATGACGACCGCGGCCCGCGCTATGACGATCGCGGGCCGCGCTATGATCGCGGGCCCCGTTTCGATGATGACGGCCCGCGCTATCGGCGCGGCGGGGGAGGCGGCTTTGGCGATTTTTGCGCGACCTCGCGCGGCGCCTGCCGGACGCGCCCTCAGCCGGTCGGGACCTCCTGCCGCTGCGATATCGACGGGCTGCCGAAACGCGGCATCATCCGCTAGGCGCTCCTTCGGCTCGGACGCCATGGCCTATAGCGACGAACTCGATGCGGTCCTCGAAGCCGAGCAGGCGCTGCGGCGCCTGATCGCCCTGCAGATCGCGCAGGAGCAGGGCGAGCCGAATGGCGGCTCGCCCTCGCAGTTTCACGTCCAGGCCGCCGATGCCGCCATCGAGGCCTGGTGCGAGGATGGCGAGGACGACCACGACGCCCGTGCCTTCCGTCCGCTGACACCGCTTCAGGCGCTGCTCAGCGAACACCGCGCGCTGTGCGACCGGATCCTGGACATCCGCGACCGCCGCCTGTCTTGACGGGATGGTTCCGTCCGCCCGAGGCTCCGTGCGCCTTAGCGAAAGCAAAAAAACGCCGTGACGCATCGCCGCCATGGCGTCGGCGTTTTGATCTCACTCACGCGGGCGCAGTCTGACTGTAGGGCGCCGGCATTGAAACCGGGCGGGCGAGGCGGGACTGGGCGCTGAGCCTGACGCCTGCATTGGCCGCGCCATAGCCGCCATAGCCCTCGCGCTGGACGATCTCGAAGAACATCCCGCCATCGAGCGTGGTCGTATAGGCCTGCCAGAAACATCCCTCGCCGTCCCGGTCATAAAGGATGCCGAGGGCTTGCAGCGTCGCGATCGCCTCCGCTGAAAGATCGGATCGGGCCAGGAGATCGTCGTAATAGTTTTCGGGAACAGGCAGCATGGCAACGCCATTCGCCATCAGCCTCGACACCGTTCCCACGATATCGGCGGTGGCGAACGCAACGTGTTGCACGCCCGAGCCGAAGAAGTCGGTGATGAACCGCGCCGACATGGTGCGGTGGCTTTGCGATCCGTTGAGGATCAGGCGCAGGCCCTTCCGAGACTCGGCATCGAGCCCGCTTTCGACGACCTGGCTCTGCACGACGCCGCCAGGATCGATCACGGCCTGGCTCGGCATCTTCGTCGTCGCAAACAGCGACGAGTAGAACAGCAGCCAGGTCAGCATTTCCTCGTACTGCATGGTCTGGGAGATGTGATCGACCGCGATCAACCCGGCGCCGTCCCTTGTCTCGCCCGTCGGCTCGAAATCGACCTGCGACCAGCCGCCCAGCGCCGAGGTCCGGTCGATGAAATAGACGAGGCTGCCGCCCACGCCACGGACGGCTGGCAAATCGAGCTCACCTGGACCTGCGGCGCCTGTGTGCGGCAAATCGAGCAGGAGTCTGGCCCGTTCCGTTGCGGCCGCCGCATCGGGCACGCGAAGCGCGATGGCACACACCGCCGCGCCATGGCTGATCTGATAGCTATGCGCAAAGCCATCGCTGTCGGCGTTCAGCACGATGCGGATGTCGCCCTGGCTCCAGAGATCGACGTCCTTGCTGCGATGGGTGCCGGTCCGGGTGAAGCCGAGCGCCGCGAGCAAGGCGGCAAAGCCCGCTTGTTCAGCTTCCGCGACCGCGAATTCGATGAATTCGACAGCCTCGACAGGCGCGGGTGGCGGCATCGCGATCGCCCCCGGCACTGGCCTGCCCAGCGCCCTGGATGTCTCGTCCAGCAGCCAGATCAGCGAGCGATGGCCGTCCAGCGCCACCGACCGCGCCGACCCGGCGCGGAAGCGGTCGTTGAAGATTTCAAGCGACAGCACGCCCTCATATCCGGTCGCGACGAGGTCGCGCATGAAGCCGGCGATGTCGAGTTCGCCCTGTCCGGGCAGGCAGCGCCAATGGCGGCTCCAGGACAGATGGTCCATCTGCAGCCGCGGCGCATCGGCCATCTGAACCATGACGATGCGGTCACATGGGATGGTGCCGATCGTGGCGGTTTCGAGCCCCCGGGACAGGATATGGAAGCTATCGAGAATGATGCCGACATTGTCCCGCCCGGCCCGGCGGACAATCTCCCAGGAATCGCGATAATCATGCACGTGCCGGCCCCAGGCCAGCGCTTCGTAGCCAACGCGCAGGCCGCGCTTGGCCGCACGCTCGCCCAGCTCGGCGAAGTCGGCGGCAAGCCGGTCGATCCCGCTTTGAGCCTCCGGCGATGTGCTGGAACAGACAAACAGCAAGTCGGTGCCCAGCTCCTGCAACAGATCGAACTTGCGTTCGGCCCGCTCGAAGGTGCGCTGACGCCGCGCATCGGGCATGCCTTCGAAATCGCGGAAGGGCTGGCAGGTGACGATTGCAAGCCCCAGATCGCCGCAGATGCGCCTGACCTCGGCGGGCGAACTGGGAAAGGCGATCAAGTCGTTCTCGAAGATCTCCACGGCACGGAACCCTGCCGCCGCAATCGCCTCAAGCTTTTCCAACAGCGTCCCGGAGACACAAACCGTGGCGATCGAAGGGATCATGGGACGTCCTTTTCAGCGATCGATCCGCGCCAGCCGGCACAGCTGCGGATCATGACGCCGTGCCTGTGTGGTGCCGAGCATCTGTCATGCGCTGGACGGGCTCATCTCAGAGGAAACCTGCGGTCGCCGTGTGATCGACGCAGGCATCGACATGGGTGGAGAGGATGGCGATGGCGCGCGCCGTGTCGCGCGCCATGGCGCAATCGAGCAGGAGCTTGTGTTCCTCGGCCGCGATTTCGCCCCTGAACACCACCGCCACCATCTGGTAGCGCAGATACTTGTCGTAGATCGCCGCATGCGTCTCGTGGAGCACCTTGGACCCGCAGGCCGAGATCAGGGCGTGGTGGAATTCCCAATCATAGCGCTTCCATAACTCGGCTTCGCCGCGATCTCCCGACAGCATGCGCCGTTCCATCAAAGCGAGCTTGTGATGGGCTGCGACGACACGGCCTTCCCATTCCATGTCGCCCGCCGCGAAAGACTGCGCCAGGGCGTGGGATTCCAGCAGCAGCCGCATCGCGGCGATCTCGCGCAGATTGATGGCCGAGACGGGGGCGACGAGGAAACCCTTCTGGCCCTCCGCCTCCACCAGCCCTTCCGAGGCGAGGCGGTTGAGCAGTTCCCGCAAGGTGCTGACGCTCACCCCATAGGCTTCCTTGAGGACATCGAGCTTCAACTTCTGCCCGGGCGCGAGCCGGGCGAAGATGATGTCGGCTCGGATCCGCCGATAGGCGGTTTCACCGACAGGGGGCGCTGTGGGGGTGATGGTCAGCATGCGGTTGCCTGGACTCGTTGTCTCGTACGGCAGCAAAACAAGACGGGTCGATCCGCCAACATAGACGAGCCGGCGCTGGGATCAATTCAAATGGCGAAATTTAAAATCTCATACGAAATGGATAATCCATGTTGCATCGAGCGCGGCGTCCGCCGATACTTCGCGCACAAGGCGGCGTCATAGTCCGCTCAGAACGGGAGGATCGAAATGGCCATTTCAATTGACAGGCGTGCTCTGATCGCAGGCGGCATGGCCACCATCGGCACCGGGCTGGCCAGCGGCGCTATGGCGCAGGCCAAGCCCAATTTGCGCTTTTCAGCGGTGTTCTCCGAGCAGGATATCCGCGCTGAGATGATGAAGCGCTTCGGCGATGCCATCAAGGACGAGTTCACGCTGCAGCCCTACTACGGCGGAAACCTGTTCAAGCAGGGCACCGAGCTGGTGGCGATGCAGCGCAACAATCTGGAAATGGGCAACATCGCCCCCCAGGACATCTCCAACCAGATTCCCGCGTGGTCGATTCTCACCTCCGGCTATCTCCTGCGGGACGCGGCGCATCTGCAGGCGGTGTTCGCCAGCAATGTCGGCGCCGAGTTGAAGAAGATGGCGGAAGAAAAGCTCAACATCCGCATCCTCGGGCCGACCTATTTCGGCGCGCGCCATGTCGGTCTGAAGCCCAAGAAGAAGATCAGCACGCCGGCCGACATGGTCGGCGTCAAACTGCGCATGCCCGGTGGTGACGCCTGGCAGTTCCTGGGCCAGTCGCTCGGCGCCAACCCGACGCCGATGGCCTATGCCGAGGTCTATACCGGCCTTCAGAGCGGCGCGATCGACGGTCAGGACAATCCTCTGCCCAACGTCCAGAACATGAAATTCTACGAGGTCTCCTCGCAGATCGTGCTGACCTCGCATCTCGTCGGCTTCGATTTGCTTTGCGTTACCGACAAGATCTGGAAAGCGATGTCGCCCGAGAAGCAGAAGGCCTTCCAGGCCGCAGCGGATGCCGCGATCGACTGGAGCACCCGCGAACACGTCCGCAAGGAAGGCGAGCTCGTCGACTTTTTCAAGAAGCAGGGGCTCGAGGTCTATGCGCCCGACGTGGGGGCCTTCCGCGATTTCGCCCAGAAGAAGTATCTCGCCTCTGATCTGGCCAAGAGCTGGCCAGCCGGGATGGTGGACAAGATCAACGCCCTCTGAGGTGATACGGCGCCGGCTTCGCGCCGGCGCCCCTTTCAACGCCGGGAGAGTGCGGTGAAGTATCGAATGGCCGCGGTCGGCGGCTGGCTCGCACGTCGCGCCGAAAATGTGCTGGCGTTGATGCTTGGCGCCATGTTCGTCGTCTTCATCCTGCAGATCGTCTTCCGATACGGGCTCAACCTGTCGATCGGCTGGACGCACGAGATCAGCGTGCTGCTCTGGCTGTGGATGGTGCTGTTCGGCGCCGCCTTCGTCACACGCGAAAGCGATGAGATCCGTTTCGACATCATCTATGGCGCGGTCGGGCCACGCGCACGCCGGGTAATGGCGGTGATCACGGCCACCGCGCTCGTCGCACTCTACGGCGTCTCGCTCCCAGCCATGGCGGAGTACGTCTCGTTCATGAAGGTCGAGCGGACCGCCTATATGAAGCTGCCGTTCAACTGGGTCTATGCGATTTACCTTGCCTTCGCCGTGGCCGCGATCGCGCGTTATCTCTGGCTCGGCTGGCAGGCGCTTCGCGGTTCGGCGCCGGAAGCGTTCGATCCGACCAAGGCAGGCTCCGGCGTATGACCAGCCCCTTCGGTCTGTGCATTCTCGCCATCGTCACGCTGTCGCTGCTGGGCCTGCCGATCGGCCACGCCATGATCGCCGGCTCGATCTTCTATCTGCTGCTCGCGGGACAGGATCTCAGCATTGCCGCCGAGCAGCTGCTGAACGGGATGTACACCAATTACGTCATCCTCGCCGTGCCCCTGTTCATCCTCGCGGCGGAGCTGATGAATATCGGATCGATGACGGAGCGCCTGCTGCGCTTCTGCGATGCGCTGGTCGGGCGCTTCAGGGGCGGCCTTGCCCAGGTCAACATCGTCCAGAGCGTGATCTTCGCCGGCATGTCCGGTTCCGCCATCGCCGATGCGGCCGGGACCGGACGCATGATGCAGGCGATGATGACCACGGACGGCAAGTATCCGCCGAGCTTCGCGGCGGCGCTGACGGCCGCATCCTCCGTGATCGGCCCGATCATCCCGCCCTCGATCCCGATGGTGCTCTACGCGCTCGTTTCCGACGCCTCGATCGGCTTCCTCTTCCTGGCCGGCGTCGTGCCTGGTCTGCTGATGGCAGGCGCGCAGATGGCAATCGTCGCTGCGACGGCGCGCCGGCGGAACTTCCCGGTCGAGCCGCCGGTCCCGCTGCGCCGATTACCGGGCATCACCTGGCGTGCCCTTCCTGCGCTGATGATGCCGGTGGTCCTGCTCGGCGGCATCTATGGCGGCGCCACGACGCCGACGGAAGCCGCGGCAGTCGCAGCTGCCTATGCGCTGGCGATCTCCGTGCTGCTCTATCGCAGCGTCTCGCTGCGGGCCTTCTACAGCTCGCTCGCCTACAGCGCCCGCACCACGGCCTCGATCGGCATGCTCATCGCCGGCGCCCTGGTGTTCAACTATGTCGTCACGATCGAGAACATCCCCGAGACCCTGAAAGTGCTGCTCTCGGGCTGGAACCTCTCGCCGCTCGGCTTCCTGCTCCTCGTCAACGTCGTCCTGCTGGTGCTCGGCTGCCTGCTGGAAGGCACTGCGATCCTGCTCATCGTCGTGCCGGTCCTGATCCCCACGGCCAAGGCGCTCGGCATCGACATGGTGCATTTTGGCGTCGTTGTCGTCGTGAACATCATGCTCGGGCTGATCACGCCACCCTATGGGCTGCTGCTCTTCATCATGAACAACATCACCGGCGTTCCGCTGCGAGACATCGTGCGGGAGTGCATGCCGTTCCTCACCGCATTGATCGTGGCGCTCGCCTTGATCACGCTCTTGCCAGGCCTCGTGCTCTGGCTGCCGCGCCTCATGGGCTATCCCGGCTGAGCCGGGGCCCGCTTCTCCAATCCAGCATTGGTGCTCACGTGACCAAGCCGATCTATGTCATCAACGGACCCAACCTGAGCCGTCTCGGCACGCGAGAACCGCATCTCTATGGCAGCACGACGCTTGCCGAGATCGAGGCGATGTGCCGCGCTGCGGCCGGGGACGCGCCCTTGGAGTTTCGCCAGTCCAACCGGGAATACGAGCTGATCGACTGGATCCACGAGGCAATCGACGGCGGCTGCGCCATCGTCATCAACCCGGCGGCCTTCACCTTTACTTCGATGGCGATCCTCGATGCGCTGAAGATGTTTCCGGGGCCGGTCATCGAGCTGCACATCACCAACATTCATCGCCGTGAACCGATTTATCATCGCTCCTTCGTGTCGCTGGTTGCGACGGCGATCATCGCGGGGCTGGGGGCGGAGGGCTATCCCGTCGCCGTCCAGGCCGCGCGAACCCTGGTCAAACAGCTGGAACATTGATCAGCGCCGGTCTGGCGCTCTGCCGCGCACCCTAACCACCCTGTCCACCTGCGGAGAGGGTGCGCCATCAGCCGAAGCCGCTCTTCGGCGGCTTGGAGACATTGCTGCCAGAGCCTTCCGGTGCGGGCGAGAGCCTTCCGGTGCGGGGGGACGGCAAGCCCTCCCCCCGCACCGCGATGCTCACTTCGGTGCGTTCTTGCTGAGCCATTCGCGCATTTCGGCGATCTCGCGCTCCTGGTCCTTGATGATCTGCGCGGCCAGCGTCTTCGTGGTCTCGTCCTTGGCATAGGCCAGTGCGGCCCTGGCCATGTCGATCGCGCCCTGGTGATGCGGGATCATCTTGGTGCGAAAATCCACGTCGGCATTGCCGGTATAGGGCACGGCCATGTCGTGCATCATCTTCATATCGGCGCTCTTGAAGTCCTTCGTCGAGGCCGTATCGCCGGGTGCGGGCATCATCGTCTTCATCATGGACTGCATGGAATCCATGTTCATCATGCCTGTGCCGGCGCCCATCTGGCCCTTGGGCGCGCCGGCGCCTGGGGCGGGAGCGGCACCGTGTCCGCCATGCCCCTGATGGGACGATTGCGCAAAGGCTGGGCCGGCAAGCGCGAGGAGGATCAGCGCGGTCTGGATCGAACGTGTCATGGGTGTTGAACGGGTCATGGGTCGTGTCCTTCTTTGGGGGTCAGTTGTTGGTGAAACGGGCCTGCAGGGCGTGGCCGTCGGCAAGCGTGGCGGAAATCACGATGCGCGCGCCCGCGCCCAGCGGCTGGGCGAGCGTCCCGACCAGCCTGTTGGGTTCGACGGCGCTCAGCGCCACCGTCGCGGTCTTGCCGGCGTCCTGGACGATGGCGCGCGCGGCCTTCGTTCCTGCCGATGACAGCGGCTTGTCGGCGGCGTCGGTGAGGATGAGAACGAGCTCGGTTCCCTTCGCCACCATCTCGATATGGTGCCCAGCGACATCGACGAGCGGGCCGCCATTGGGGCCTTTCGCCAGTTCGTGGGCCGCGGCCGTCGACGCGAGGCCGATCAGTGCCAGGGCAGTGATCCGTTTGAGCATGGCTGGTCTCCTTGGAGGTTTCAGAAGGCTTCCTGGGGCGATGAGCCGCCCTCGCTCGCCATCCGGCTGGCAATGAGCCGCTCGAGCGGCTTGCGGCCGAAGGTCAGGAACAGGACGGGCGTCAGCACCGTGTCGATGATCGTCGCCGAGATCAGGCCGCCGAAGATCGTGACCGCGACCGGATGCAGGATTTCGCGGCCGGGCTGGTCGGCGCCGTAGAGCAGCGGGATCAGCGCGAGCCCCGCCGAGAGCGCCGTCATCAGGACGGGCGTCAGCCGCTCCAGGCTGCCGCGGATGACCAAGTCGCGCCCGAAGCGTTCGCCCTCATAGAGCGTCAGGTTGATGTAGTGCGAGACCTTGAGGATGCCGTTGCGCGCCGAGATGCCGGCGAGCGTGATGAAGCCGACCATCGAGGCGACCGAGAGCGGCTGTCCCGCGAGGTGCAGCGCGACGACGCTGCCGATCAGCGCGAGCGGGATGTTGCCCATGATGATCAGCGCCAGCACCGCCGACTGGTAGCGCGTGAACAGCACGACGAAGATCAGCGCCAGCGACACCAGGCTGAGCAGCCCAATCCGCAGCGTCGCCTCCTCCTGCGCCTGGAAGGTGCCCTCCATGCGGGTGACATAGCCCTGCGGCAGCGGCGTCTGCGCCACGATCTGACGGATCTCGGCGATGATCGCCGCCATGTCGCGCTGCCCATCGCCATTGCCATAGACGGCGATGCGGCGCTGGCCGTTCTCGCGCTGGATCTGGTTGGGGCCGTCGGTTTCGGAGACCGAGGCGATCAGGCGCAAGGGGATGTGGCCACCGGGCGTCGCGATCAGCAGATCCTCGAGCCCGGTGGTCGAGCGGTCCTGGTCCGACAGCCGCAGCACGACGTCGTAGCGGCGATTGCCGTCGACGATCTGCGAAACTGTGCGGCCGTTGGAGAGCGTCTCCAGCGCCTGGGTGACGCTGGCCGGCGTCAGCCCGTAAAGCGCCGCCTTCTCGTGGTCGACATCGATGCGCAATTGCGGAATGCGGACCTGCCGCTCGATCTGGAGATCGACGAGGCCGGGCACAGACGCCAGACGCTCGCGCAGCGTCTCGGCGAGGCTGCGGATCGTGTCGAGATCCTCGCCATAGATTTTGAGCGCGATCTGGGCCCGCACGCCCGAGAGCATGTGGTCGAGCCGGTGGCTGATCGGCTGGCCGATATTGACCGAAACGGGAAGGACGCTCAGCGCCGCCCGGATATCGGCATGGATCGCCTCCTTGGGCCGGTCCGAGCGATGCAGATCGATATCGACCTCCGAGGAATGGACGCCCTCCGCATGCTCGTCGAGCTCGGCTCTGCCCGTGCGGCGACCGATCGACTTCACCTCGGGGACCTTGAGGGCGAGCTGTTCGGCGATCAGCCCGAGGCGATGGCTCTCAGCCAGAGAGATGCCCGGATTGTACTGCAGCGAGACCACCAGCGTGCCCTCGTTGAAGGGCGGCAGGAAGGTGCGCGGCAGCAGGGTCGCGCCATAGACGGCCAGCGACACGCCGACCAAGACGAGCGCGATCAGCGCGGCGCGGGTCTCGAAAGCCCAGCGCAGCAGCGCCGCATTGCCCCGCTTCAGATGGCGCACGACGAAGGAGTCGCGCTCATGGCCGCTGGGAGCGCGCGACAACAGGTAATAGGCCATCACCGGGGTCAGCGTGACCGCGACGATCAGCGACGCCAGGATCGAGACGATGTAGGCGATGCCGAGGGGTGCGAAGAGCCGCCCCTCGATGCCCGACAGGGCAAAGAGCGGGATGAAGACGAGGACGATGATCGCGGTCGCATAGACGATGCCCGACCGCACCTCCTGCGAGGCCGCCGCGATCACCTCCAGCACGGGTTTGGGCGCCGCGCTCTCCCGGTTGTGCTTCAGCCGCCGCAGGATGTTTTCCACGTCCACGACCGCATCATCGACCAGTTCGCCGATCGCGATGGCGAGCCCGCCCAGCGTCATGGTGTTGATGGTCAGGCCGAAGGCCTGGAAGACCAGCACCGTGGTCAGGATCGAGACCGGGATCGCCGTTAGCGAGATCAGGGTCGCGCGGATGTTCATCAGGAACAGCAGCAGGATGACGGCGACCACGCCGGCCGCCTCCAGCAGCACGCGCTCGACATTGGCGATCGAGGTCTCGATGAACGTCGCCTGCCGGAACTGGACGTTCGTCGCGGAGATGCCGGCGGGCAGGGTCTTCTGGATCTCGGCGAGGGCCGTCTCGACCTGCCGCGTCAGCGCGACGGTATCGGCCTCGGGCTGCTTCTGGATGCCGATGATCACCGCAGGCCTACCCTGGAAACCGGCATCGCCGCGTTTGACGCGGGGCGCGAACTCGACGCGCGCGACCTGGTGCAGCAGGATCGGCTGGCCGTTTCGCTGCATCACGACGGTGTTGCGCAGATCCTCCAGCCGCTGCGTCAATCCGACATTGCGGATCAGGTATTCCCGACCCTGCTGGTCGACAAAGCCGCCGCCGGTGTTGGTGCCGAAGCGCGTGACCGCCGCCTCGATCTGCTCATGAGTGACGTCGAGCGCCTGCAGGGCCGCGACATCGGGCGTGATGCGGTACTGCCGGACCTCGCCGCCGATCGGGATGACCTGAGAGACGCCGGCAATGTTCAGGAGCTGCGGGCGGATGGTGAAATCCGCGATCTCGCGCACCTCCATCGGGGATGCCCGATCGGCCGTCACCGCCACCAGCATGATCTCGCCCATGATCGAGGAGACCGGGCCCATCTGCGGGTTGACGCCGCGCGGCAGTTGCTCGCGCACCAGCGAAAGCCGCTCGGCAACGAGCTGGCGCGACCGGTAGATATCGGTACCCCAGTCGAACTCGACAGAGGTGATCGACAGGCCGACACCCGAGACGGAGCGCACGCGCAGCACGCCGGGCATGCCGTTCATCGCCGTTTCCAGCGGGTAGGTGACGAGTTGCTCGACCTCCTGCGGGGCGAGCCCCTCGGCTTCCGTCATCAGGGTGACGGTCGGGCGGTTGAGATCGGGGAAGACATCGACGGGGACGCGCGGCAGCACATAGGAGCCGTAAGCCACGAGGACGAGCGCGGCGGCGATGACGAAGAGCCGGTTGCGCAGGCTGGCCGAGACGAGGAGGTTGAACATCGCTCTCGCCTCAGCGGATCTGGTTGAGATGTTCGGCGCCGCGCACGACGATCCGTTCGCCGGGCGCGATGCCGGACCGGATCACCAGCCGCGTCGCATCAAAAGGTTCGGTGCGAACGGGCCTGGCCTCGAAGCGTTCGGGGTCGGTATGGCGCCAGACCAGCGCCTCGCCATTGCTCCCGCGCACGACCGCGTCGCGCGCAACGACGATGCCGCTGACTTTTGCCCCGTTCTGGGCCGTCACCCGGACGGGCTGGCCGATCGCGACCGTGGCGGGCGCGTCTTCGACGGCAAACTGCACCAGCGTCGCCTGCTGCTGCAGCGCCCGTCCGATGCCCCGGAAGGACAGGCTGAGCGGCTGGCCGCCGGCCAGCAACGCCGAAGCGCCGCTGAGCTGTGAAAGGTCGACATCGCCATAGGACAATGCCTCGACCCATAATCCCGCGGGATCGACGATCTGGAACAGGACATCCTGCGAGCCCACCACCTGTCCCGCCACGACCCGCACCGCAGAGACCACGCCATCGAGCGGCGCGCGCAGCACCTCGGGCTCGATCCGGATCCGCCCGACGATTTCGCGCCGCCGCATCAGCCCGTCGAGTTCAATCTCGGCATCGATGACCTGGCTTTGCGGCGCGATGGCACGCTCGGCCAGTCCGCGCGAGCGCTTCAGCTTCGCCTCGACCATGGCGATCTGCTGCTCGATCTCGCCGACGCGCTCGGCGATGGTGGTGCGGTCGGCCTGCGGCACGGCCTGCTCGACGGAGGCGAGGATCTCGCCGCGCCGGACGGCCTGCCCCAGACGCGGCAGCCCGCCGTCGGGCGCGACGATCCGGCCGCCGGTGATGCTCTGCACCTGGCCCGAGCGATTGGGATCGGCGATCACGCGGCCGACCAGGGCCACGGTCTTGCGGACCTCCTCGGTCTTGGTGACCTGGGTACGCACGTCGAGCAGCCTCTGCGTCGGCTTCGGCGCGAACACCGAGCCATCCGCGAGACGGCGCGGGGTATCGCCGGCGGGCGGCGCAACCTTGGCGGCGTCGCCGTGATCATGGCCCTCATGGGCGCTCGTGACGACCGTCCCCGCGATCAGCAGAAGGGCAACCAGGCTCGCCATCGATGCGGCCGCTCGCGAGCGGCGCAGCCCGGCGCCGAGCAGGAGCCCCAGTGCGAGCGCCCCAGCCGTTGCGAGATACAAAACCGGAATCGGCCGGCCCGCGATCGATACGCTTGCTGGCTGCAGTGCGGCCGGGACCGATCCCGCCGGCGCGCCGGCCGCCGGGGTGGGGGCGGCCGGGCGGTCCAGCGTTCCGATCAGCAGGTCGTCTCCGCTGGAATGGGTGATGGCGAAGACGAGTTCCAGCGGGCCCGCGCCGACAAGCCGATCCGAGGCCACGACGTAGGTCCCATCCGGCGTTGGTGTCGCCGCGACATCCGCCCCGGTTCCGATCGTCACGACGAGGCCGGCATCGGTGACGGGGGCGTTGCCGGCATAGCGGTCCAGGAACAGCGTCAGCCGGTCCCCGCGCAGGATGCCGACGAGCTCATAGGCGTCGGAATGCAGCCCAACCCTCGGCGAGCCCTCCGTGGCGACGGGGGCGGGCGGGGCGCCATGGTCGTGGCCCTCATGGGCCGCGAGTGGGGCAACGGACAGAAGGGAAGCCAGCGCCAAGGGCGCCATCAGGCAGCGTGCGAGGCTGCGGACGAGCAAAAACATGAAACGAACCCATCGCGATCGGCATGAACATCCGGCGGCGCGGCTGAAAAGCCGGCCGACGCTCAGGCGATGTTGGTGGTTCGTGGAGGCCTCGAGGGGAGATGTGGCGCCCTCACCAGCGACGGCGTCTCCGGCGGCACATTCAGCCGGATTCGATGAGGGGTCCGCAGGGGGAGCGAAGCGATGCCGTGCTCCATGAGGACGACGATGCACATCGTGCCGCAGCACGTCCGTTCCGGGGCATTTTCGCCCTGTGGACAGCCCGTCGGAGCCGGCGCGCTCGTCGCCGACCAGTCGCAGAGGCCCGCAGAATCGGCTGCGAGTGAAGCGGTGGCAAGGGCCTGGTGCGCGTCCTGCGGCAGGATCGCCGCCGCCGGCGCAACGGCTTTGACTGCGGCGCCGTGGCCGGCATGGGCATTCGCCGGCATGGCCCAAGCGAACGAAAGCAGGACGACCAGCGCGGTCGCCTTCAGTGCCTTGGCCAGGACATCGAATGCCGTCACGTCGTTCCGCTGATTCGGTGGATCCAGATGGCGAAGTGGTGCTTCCCATAGGGGAAGGTCAAGAGGGCCGCGCAGAGATCTGTCGCCTCATGGCAAGGAAGTCGTGAATTGGTGAACATGGTCAGCCAACAGGGGATGAGACCTCCGACGAAGGCAAGAGCCGATCCTGATCGTCCATGGTCATGACGGCGCGGTCGAAACGCCCGCCAAGGCAGCCAAAAGTCGATCCGAATGATCACGATCTGGCGGGATCGCTCCAGGATCAGCGCGCGCCCGTCACTGACCGGGTTGCTGGATAATCGCGGCACCGTCAGGACGACGACGATCGCCGAACGGACCTGGGTCCGCGATCAGTATGGCGCTGGAAAGTATTGCTGACTGGAAAAATGTGGCGGAGACGGAGGGATTCGAACCCTCGATACCCTTTTGGGGTATGCTCATTTAGCAAACGAGTGCCTTCAGCCTCTCGGCCACGTCTCCGTTGAATGCTCTATGCCCGATGGTCGCCCGCTTTGACAAGCCGTTGAAACGACAATCCCGCGTCTTTCGCAACCACGTGGGTGAGTGCTGCAGGGCTTGCAGCGCTTCGTTGTCGCAAAGCCGTCAAAGCGACTGGACAGCGTAGCCATCACTGGCTATACCGCGCCGACCAACAGGGATGCGGCTTCGCCTCCCCGGCGCCCAGATAGCTCAGTTGGTAGAGCATGCGACTGAAAATCGCAGTGTCGCTGGTTCGATTCCAGCTCTGGGCACCATCACTTTCTTGAAGCCTTAAACCTCAAGAACTTAAGCCTTTACAGAGCCTTGCGCCTCACCGACTGTGTAACAACGGTGCGCAACAATGCTCTATAGGCTCGTCCGTTCGGTGAAGCGTCCAGGCTCGTCCCATCTCCAGTTCGTCCAGCGCATCCCCGCTGACGTTTTGTCGCGAGCGGCTGGTGTCAGGCTTTCTATCCCGTTGGGCGGGGGAGAATTTCACCACCTCACCGTGACGACCCAAAGCAAAGCGATTCGTTTCTCCTTGCGGACGCGAGACCCCAGCGAAGCCAAGGGTCGGCAGGCGATGGCGGCGGCATTCTTGGAGGAGGTGTGGCGGGGTCTCCGCGCGACCAAGCCCCTGTCGCTCATGCATCGTCAAGCAACCGCGCTCGCCGGTGAGCTATACCGGGCGTGGGCTTCGGAGCGCCCGGAGGAGCGTACGGTCGCGGTGGTTCACACGCCCGCCGGGTGGATTCGAGACCATGCGCAAGGCGCCCAGCGCAGTGATGGCGACCGGGCGAGCTTCACCCTCGCGCATCCTCTGTAACTTCCCCGCGCCCGCCGTTCGCGTGGACTCCACATGCTTGGCTGCCCAGAGGTTGAGAAGGGTGCGGCCGGCCTCTGCGTGAGACATCCGGGCCACATTCGGTCGCTCCCCGTTCAAAGGGCGGGCAGCCGTCGATCCAGCCGGAGGCCAGCGGCAGGCCGGGCACATGGAGCGGGTGGGTGGCGTGTCGCTTACCCATGGTGGCATTCGGCAGACCCACATGGGGGAAACTCTGCGCCGTTGCCTCGTATCCGACCTCTCACATGGGTGACCCCTAAAATGAGGCCGACCTCTTCCCCGATGCCTTGCGGTCCCACCTCATGCCATGGGGTGCAGGCATCGCGTTGACGGGGGTAGGGCGCGTGGTGGGGCATGAGGTGGTGCGCGAAGTCACAAGACGGATCGCTGGTGCAGCCACCTCCGGGACCAATGGGGGGTGGGTCTCTCTTCCGTACGTGGAGCCCATACAGTGGTGGAGGCGGTGGTTTACACTACCTGCTGGCCGCGTTAGCTGGCAGCCTTGTTCAACTTCACCAGATTGCATCGCCAACAGAGAATCCGCGCGTTCGAATCCGCGTTGGTGCCGCCATTCTGAGGTGAGACGTGGTGGTCGAAATGCCAGGGCGTATCGAGATGCTGGCTATGACGAGGAACGTCCGTCCAAGGCGTATCGCATTTCGGGCATTTATTGGGGTTGTCTGCGATCAGCTTGGCGCGGATTGCTTTTGAGAAAGCGCCGCCGGACGCCTTTTTCCGCACAGCGTAGGCCAGACTTCTTTCTCGTTGGCAGACGAGGCAACGATTATGGGAATTGAACGGCGTGAGACCGTTGCACTTCGTGCAGAACCGCATCGGCCAATCAGTAGGCATAGTCATCACTCAACGTTTCGGACCTCAACGCTATCCCGAGAGCGCGTCATCACTGAGCCCAATTTCTGTGGGCAACGAGCGAATGTCGAGGCGAAAGGCGCCCGCGTTCACCCTTGACGTGACATCATTTAAGGTGACGCTTGCTTGCGTAGCAACGACATTCTGTCTGCTTGGAGTCATTGAGAAGCGAATGAAACCGGCACTCTTTATAGGCTCCTCTGCGGAGAAGCTCGATTTAGCATATGCCGCTCAAGAGGAACTTGAGTATGACGTGGAGGCAACAGTTTGGCCTCAGTCCGTTTTTGCACTTTCTAAAACAGCCGTGCCTTCGCTCATAGCGCAATTGGATGCATCGGACTTCGGTGTATTCATCTTCTCACCCGATGATATCGTTGCCATCCGTGACAAGAGTAAAAGGGCTATTCGAGATAATGTTATCTTCGAACTTGGATTGTTTGTAGGTCGTTTAGGTCCTGACCGCTGTTTCATTGTAGTGCCGCGCGGAGTCGGCGATCTCCATTTACCGACTGACTTGACTGGAATAACACCAGCTCTCTTCGACCCAAGTCGGAAAGACCGAAACTTACGAGCGGCGCTTGGGTCCGCGTGTAATTCAATTCGTCGTCAAGTGCGCATCCTTGGTCCAGTTAGCAGAGTTAGTGAAGCCTCGCCTGAAACTCAGAATTGTCAATTAGAAAACGCGGATTTAGCTTTTCAACTCCGGGAGAAGGTGCTTAAAGAACAACTAGCTCAAAAAGAGCAAGAGCTTACGAATATCACAGGTAGATTGGCGGCGGAGCTATCTGAGAAGCAGCAGTTAGCTAATCCGCAACAGGTCTTTTTTCCCGACGGTCCAATATTGGAGCGTAAGCTGACCCGCAAAGAGGCTGAATCGTTGATTGATGCTATCAGCGATCTTACGGAAATGGTCCGTTCAAACTCTCCAAGTGCCCTTCACGCAACTCTACAAATTCTGGAGCCGACCTCAAAAGTTAAAAGGCAAATGGCCTCGCTGGAGGAAGAGCTAGCAGCAGTGTTGCTCCTTCACGCGGGAATAGGTCTATTCCGCAAGAGCTTCTCCGACAGGATTGCTGGTGCGCCCGCTTTCGTGCGTGAGTTAGAGACCGCTGTCTATGGCCCGAGTATTATCCGACGAGATACCGTTGCGGGGGATCTTGATAATTTCTTGGAGCATTACTCAGAACGCATTCGTGAAATACAAAGGCGCAGCGATAATCCAACTTTAGAGCTCCAAGGCTACATTATGCGGCCAGTTAGGGAGCGTTATTGGAAATTGATCGAGAAGTATAAGAGCTGGTGTAGTGCCATTATGCATAACCGCCTTCCGG
The DNA here is from genome assembly GCF_001295925.1 of Allobosea sp. AAP35. Classification (GTDB taxonomy): domain Bacteria; phylum Pseudomonadota; class Alphaproteobacteria; order Rhizobiales; family Beijerinckiaceae; genus Allobosea. The sequence continues at coordinate 142,461 of NZ_LJHQ01000003.1, forward strand.
CGCTGAGGCAGCAGGCCGAACAGTTTTTGTGAGCTACCTATCGAGGGCAATTGCGATGCAGCCGGCCGCAGGACTGCCCGTCAATAGGAGATGCGGACTGGCCAGCCGTGCTGAGAATAACGCCGCCGGTCTGTTAAGCGAGGCAGGATTTCCGTACGAACAACACCACTGTGTAACAAAGCCATTTGACCGCACCAAATTTCTCTTTAGTTTCAACGAAATTGGGTCGCAAAAGCGCAATCCAGCTCTGGGCACCATTCTTCTTTCCGACTGATGATCTGCGTGCCAACCGGACGTGCTGTGCAAACCGGCGCGTCGCGTTGCCCGTCGGCCGGTCCCATGCCGGGTGAGGGCCCCCCACGCGATGCAGGGCGGCTGCGCCGTCACTGGCGTTGAAGCCGGGCTCCCGCTGTGGTCGTCTCCTCGCCAACAAGCCGCCGTGGCCGGTCCGGTCGCGAGCAGAGGCCCGGGAGGACACGCATGCGCATCGCCAGAATCGAACCCTTCATCCTGCATATCCCCGTCACCGGCGGCTCGATCGCCGATTCGACGCATCGCATCAGCCATTGGGGCGTGGTCGGCGTGAAGGTGGTGACGGAGGAGGGGCTCGAAGGCTATGGCTTCACCGGCACCCATGCCGATCTGCCCTCCGACCGGCTGATCACCACCTGTATCCGCGATTGCTACGCGCCGCTGCTGATCGGCGAGGATGCCTTGGAAACCAGCCGGCTCTGGCTCAAGCTCGCCCGCCAGCCGGCGCTGCAATGGGTCGGCCGCGCCGGCATCACCCAACTCGCGCTGGCGGCGGTCGACGTCGCGCTCTGGGACCTGAAGGCCAAGCACGCGAAGGTGCCGCTGTGGCACCTGCTCGGTGGCGCCAGCAAGCCGCGGCTGGAAGCCTACAACACCGATATCGGCTGGCTCTCGATCCCGAAGGACCAACTCGTCGAGGGCTGCCGTAGGGCAGTCGAGCGCGACGGCTTCCACCGCATCAAGGTCAAGGTCGGCCATGCCGATCCCGGCATCGATATCGGCCGGCTGGAGGCGGTGCGCCAGGCGGTCGGACCCCATGTCGCACTCGCCATCGACGGCAACGGCAAATGGGACCTGCCGACCTGCAAGCGCTTCTGTGCGCGCGCCGAGCCGCTCGACATCTTCTGGTTCGAGGAACCGCTCTGGTATGACGATGTCGGCTCGCATGCGGCGCTCGCCCGCTCGACCTCCATCCCCATCGCGCTCGGCGAACAGCTTTATTCGCTCGACGCCTTCCGCACCTTCATGGCGGCCGATGCCATCCATTACGTCCAGCCCGATGTCACGCGGCTCGGCGGCATCACCGAATACATCCAGGTCGCGGATCTGGCGCTCGCCAGCCGCCTGCCGGTGGCGCCCCATGCCGGCGAGATGAGCCAGGTCCATGTCCACCTCGCCTATTGGCACCAGGCGACGCCGGTTCTCGAATACATCCCCTGGATCAAGGACGCGTTCGAGGAGCCGGCCGACGTCGTCGATGGCTGCTTCCTGAAGCCGCAGCGGCCGGGCGCCGGCACGACGCCCAAGGCCGATGCTTTCGCCCGCTTCGCCAAGCCGCTGATGTGATGCCGCCGCTGGCCTGACGCGCGCAGGGCGGGCCGGCGGCGCCGGCATGGCCCCGGGCTTGCCGCAGGGCCTGGCCAAGCTTAGATCAAGGGCGATCCGTTGGGGTGCTGAAAGGCTGAGAGGTGCTAAAGGCGCCAACCCATCGAACCTGATCCGGATAATGCCGGCGAAGGGAACGGTCATCGGCATGTCGCTTCACCCGCCCTGCCATGGCCGCCCCCCTTCCTCGGTGCGAAGGGAGACGGCATGTCGCCATCGTCGATCCATCACGGCCAGAGCGGCGTCGCGCCGAAGGCGCAGCCGCATGTCGGCATCGTCGGCGCGGGCGTCGTCGGGCTCGCCTGCGCGGTCGAGCTTTTGAGCCGGGGCGCCCGCGTGACCGTGCATGAGCGCGGCGCTTTTGCCGGCGCGCAGGCCTGCTCCTGGTGGGCTGGCGGCATGCTCGCGCCCTGGTGCGAGGGCGAGAGCGCCGAGGAGCCGGTGGTGCGGCTTGGCCAGGAGGCTGCCGCCTGGTGGGAGCGCCATGTCGAGGGCGTCGTCCGCAAGGGCACGCTGGTCGTGGCGCCCAGCCGCGATCGCACGGAACTGCGCCGTTTCGCCAGCCGCACCTCCCATTGCGTCGAGATCGACGGCGAAGCCATCGCCGCGCTCGAGCCCGATCTGGCGGGGCGCTTTGCCAAAGGCCTGTTCTTTGAAAGCGAAGGCCATCTCGATCCGCGCCGCGCGTTGACAGGCCTCGCCGCGAAGGTGCAGGCGCTGGGCGGGACAATCCATTTCGACAGCGAGGTCGAAGCCGCCGATCTCGACGGCGACGTCGTGCTCGACTGTCGCGGCCTCGGCGCCCGCGAGGCGCTGCCCGATCTGCGCGGCGTCAAGGGCGAGATGCTGCTGCTGCGGACGCGCGACGTCACCCTGTCGCGCCCCATTCGGCTGCTGCATCCGCGCATCCCGCTCTACATCGTGCCCCGTGCCGACGGGCTGTTCATGGTCGGCGCGACGATGATCGAAAGCGGCGATCGCAGCGCGATTTCGGCTCGGTCGATGTTGGAGCTGCTTGGCGGCGCTTACGCGCTGCACCCGTCCTTCGGCGAGGCGCAGGTGGTCGAGATCGGCGTCGATGCCCGCCCGGCTTATCCCGACAACCTGCCGCGCCTGACGCGCCGCGGCCGGGTCCTCCATGTCAACGGTTTCTATCGTCACGGTTTTCTGCTCAGCCCCGCCATGGCGCGGCTGGCGGCTGAGGCCGTGCTGGACCCGACAAGCGTCCCGGAGAGGCTTCATGACATTGCTGCTTAACGGCGAGCCCCGCGAGGTCGAAGCGACCACGCTCGAACAGGCGCTGGCCGAACTCGGCTATGCCGGCAAGGTCGTCGCGACTGCGGTGAACGGCGATTTCGTCGCCGTCCGCCACCGCGATGGCGTGACGCTGCATGATGGCGACCGTGTCGAGGTCGTCGCACCGATGCAGGGAGGCTGACCATGGCGAGCTTTTATGGCTTCGCGCCGCAGAGCCGGCTTTTCCTCGGCACCGCGCAATATCCCTCGCCCGCGATCCTGGCTGATGCCGTCAAGGCGTCGGGCGTCGAGATCGTCACGGTCTCGCTGCGGCGCGAGGCCGGGGAGGGCGGGGCGGGCCAGGCCTTCTGGTCGCTGATCCGCGATCTCGGCGTGCGCGTGCTGCCCAACACCGCCGGCTGCCACGGCGTCAAGGAGGCTGTCACCACCGCCCAGATGGCGCGCGAGGTCTTCGGCACCAACTGGATCAAGCTTGAGGTGATCGGCGAGGATGACACGCTCCAGCCCGATGTCGTCGGCCTGATCGAGGCGGCGCGCATCCTGACGAATGATGGCTTCGAGGTTTTCCCCTACACCACCGAGGATCTCGTCGTCGGCGGGCGCCTGCTCGATGCCGGCTGCGAGGTGCTGATGCCCTGGGGCGCGCCGATCGGCTCTGGCCGCGGCCTGAACAATGTCTACGGCCTGCGCAGCATGCGAGCGCATTTCCCAGGCATCCCGCTGGTGGTCGATGCCGGCATCGGCCTGCCCTCCCACGCGGCCCAGGCGATGGAACTGGGCTATGACGCGATCCTGCTCAACACGGCCGTCGCCAAGGCGGGCGATCCCGTCCGGATGGCGCAGGCCTTCGCCCGGGCGATCGAGGCCGGCCGCGACGCCTTTGAAGCGCAGCCGATCGAGGCGCGCGACATGGCCGCGCCCTCCACCCCCGTCATGGGCAAGGCTTTTCTCTCGTGAAGGTTTCCAGCATGCCGCTTGACCGCTTCTACCCGATCTTCGACAGCGCCGACTGGCTGGCGCGCATGCTGCCGCTCGGCGTCAAGCTGGTCCAACTGCGCATCAAGGACAGGAGCGAGACCGAGACCGGCCGCGAGATCGCCCGGGCGAAGACCCTCTGTGCAGCCAATGGTTGCGTGCTCGTCGTCAACGATTACTGGCACCTTGCCATCGAGGAGGGCTGCGATTTCGTCCATCTCGGCCAGGAGGATCTCGACGGCGCCGACCTCGCCGCCATCCGCAAGGCCGGCATGAAGCTCGGCGTCAGCAGCCATGACGAGGCGGAGCTGCAACGGGCGCTGGCGACCGATCCCGATTATGTCGCGCTTGGCCCGGTCTATCCGACGATCCTGAAGGCGATGAAATGGGCGCCGCAGGGGCTGGAACGCGTCACCGACTGGAAGCGGCGCCTTGGCGACATCCCGCTCGTCGGCATCGGAGGTGTCTCGCTGGAGCGGGCAGCGGGCGTGTTCGCGGCCGGTGCCGACATCGTCTCGGCGGTGACGGACATCACGCTGAACGCCGACCCCGAGGCGCGCTTGAAAGCCTGGATCGCGGCGACACGCTCCGCCGCCTAACGGTTGGTCGTTCGCGAGGAACCACCCCCGTCATCCCGGACAAGCCGCGCAGCGGCGCAGGCCGGGATCCATCGTCAGGCACCCCCGCTGCCCTATGATGGATCCCGGGCCTTCACTGCGCGAAGCCCCAGGATGACGGTGTGGTTCCGAGGGCGACGAAATCGCGCTCAAACGCTCTCCACCGCGACATGCCCATCGACATGGCCGAGGCTGCGCTGTGGATCGAGCCGGTCGCGCACGCGCTGCTTCAACACCTTGGAGTCGGGAAAGCCGCCGTCACTCTTTCGGTCCCAGATCAGCTCGCCGTCATAGTGGATCTGGAAGATGCCGCCGGTGCGCGGGATCAGCGCGACCTCGCCGAGATCCTGCCCGAAGGTCGAGAGCAATTCCTGGCCGAGCCAGGTGGCGCGCAGCATCCACTGGCACATCGAGCAATAGGTGATGGCGATGCGGGGCAGGGGCCTGTCGGCGGTGTCGGTCATGGGGAGGTCTCCGGGGTGGTCGCGCGCCTATGATCATGCTGTCCCAGCGATGGCAAGATTGCTGGGGCATGGCCGCTCAGCGCGCAATGCCGGATCCAGACCAGCCGCACGATTGTGGAGGCGATCAGGAAGGCGGTATGAACGCGCCATGCCTCATCATTTCCGGGCGACGCAGGTCCCCAGAGCCGACACCATCCCGGCCGGGCACGTCTTCACGACCGTGCTGGGCTGCGACATGGTCCTTAGCGACTCGCAGCATGCGCCACGCATCGTATAACCGCTCGGACAGCCGCCCACGGGCTCGATGCGGTCCTTGCCATCACGCGTCGGACGGCAGGCGCTGGCCGCCAGGGCCTCGGGAGCGGGCAATAGTATAAAGGCGGCGAGCAGGGCGGCGATGATTCGGACCATACCGTCACGGTCTTGCATCATGCGCGTCAGGTCCATGGCTTTTCGCCGATCAGGTTGCGCTCGGGCTCGTTTACGGCTCCACTATTCGACCGCGCTGCCGCATCATGCCGTCTGGATTGCCAACCGACTCTTCGACGCTGCTATGAAGGGCGATCAGAAATTCAGCCCAAGGCGTCGACATGACCAGGGACTTCGCAGGCAAGCGTGTGATCGTGATGGGCGGCAGCCGGGGCATCGGGCGCTCGATCGCGCTGGGCTTCGCCGCTGGAGGTGCTGCCGTCTCGATCTGTGCCCGCGGCGCGGGGCCGCTTGAAGCGACGCGCCGGGAGATCGAGGCGCAAGGCGTCGCGGCGCATGCGGCAAGCGTCGATCTCGCCGACGCGAAGGCGATTGAGGCCTATGTCCCCGCGGCTGTCGAGGCGCTGGGTGGGCTGGACGTGCTGGTCAACAACGCTTCGGGCTTCGGCCATAGCGACGACGAGGAGGGCTGGGCCGCCTCGCTGAGCGTCGACATGATGGCGATCGTGCGCGGCAGCCATGCCGCGATCCCGCACATGAAACCGGGCTCCTCGATCATCAACATCTCGTCGATCTCGGCCCTGCGCGCTTCGTCGCGCTCGGCGCCCTATGGCGCGGTCAAGGCCGCCGTGATCCACTACACCGCCAGCCAGGCCAAGATGCTGTCATCCAAGGGCATCCGCGTGAACGGCGTCGCTCCGGGCTCGATCGAGTTCCCCGGCGGCACCTGGGAGGACCGCAGGACCTCGAACCCAGCTCTTTACAACGCGACGCTGGCCAGCATCCCCTTCGGCCGCATGGGCAGGCCGGAAGAGGTCGCCGAGGTCGTGCTGTTCCTGGCCTCGGCCAAGGCGAGCTGGGTCACCGCCCAGACCATTATCGTCGATGGCGGCCAGCTCGTCGGGCCCTGAGAGGGGCTCAGCCCTGCAGGGTGTAGCGCGCCCGCAGATGCGCCTTGAACACCCCGGCGTCGAGCGGGCGGCCCGTCGCCTGCGTCAGCAGATCGTCGGTCTCCAGCAGGCAGCCCTGGCTGTGGATGTTGGCGCGCAACCAGGCCAGCAGCGGCGCGAAATCGCCCCGCCCGATGCCCGGCAGGATGTCGGGCTGCGCCTTGCAGGCCGCGTCAAAAATCTGCGCGGCCGTCATCGCGCCCAGCGTGTAGGTAGGGAAATAGCCCCAGCCGCCGCTTGGCCAATGCACGTCCTGCAGGCAGCCGAGCCGGTCATTGGGGACGGTGACACCGAGCAGTTCCTTCATGCCGGCATTCCAGGCGGCGGGAAGCTCCGACAGCGGCATGGCATCCGCGATCAGCGCCTTCTCCAGCCGGTAGCGCAGGATGACATGGGCGGGATAGGTCACCTCATCGGCATCGACGCGGATGAAGCCGGGCTCGACTTTCGTGTAGCGCCGCCACAGCGCCTGCGTCTCCCAGGCTGCGCCTGAGCCGCCAAAGGTCTCGCGCATCAGCGGCGCGGCAAAGGCGATGAACTCTGCCGAGCGGCAGGCCTGCATCTCGACCAGGAGCGACTGGCTTTCATGCAGGCTCATGCCACGCGCCTGGCCCACCGGCTGGTTGAGATAGGCCTGCGGCCGGCCCTGCTCGTAGAGCGCATGTCCGGTCTCGTGCAGCACGCCCATCAGCGCCTTGGCGAAATCGCCCTCGTCATAGCGGGTGGTGATGCGCACATCATTGTCGGCCCCGCCGCAGAACGGATGCGTCGACACGTCGAGCCGCCCGCGCGCGAAATCATAGCCCAGCGCCGCCATCATCTTGAGGCCGAGCGCCCGCTGCGCCTCGATCGCGAACGGCCCCTGCGGATCGGGCGTTTGTAGGCGCCGCGCCTGAACCGCCAGCACCTCCTGGGTGAAGCCCGGCAGGAAGGCGGCGAGATCGTCGAACAGCGCGTCGATCTTGGCCGATCGCCCGCCCGGCTCGTAGTCGTTCAGCAGCGCGTCGTAAGGCGATAGTCCGAGCTTCTCGCCCTTCGCCCGGCCGATCTCGCGCTGGATCGTTAAAACCTCGGCGAGATAGGGCAGGAGCCCGGCGAAATCGCTCTCCGCCCGCGCCTGCCGCCAGCGCATCTCGCAGGCCGAGATCGCCTTGGAGGAGGCCTCGACGAGGTCCGCAGGCAGGGCGGTCTCCCCCGTCCAGAGCCGCCGGATTTCGCGCAGATTAGCCCGCTCCCAAGGCCCGAGCCCGTCATCCGCATCTGCATCCGCCAGCCAGTCCCCGATGCGCGCATCGGTGATCATGCCGTGATGCATCACCCGTAGCAGCGCCAGGCTCTCGGCCCGCGTGCCCGCCGCGCCGGCGGGCATCATCACATCGCTGTCCCATTGCAGGATGCCGACCGCATTGCCGAGCGCTGCGGCGCGGCCGAAATGGGCTGAGAGGTTCGCATAGGCGGTCATGGTGGTGTTTCCGGGGGATCTGGAACGGTTCGATCATCCTGGCCGTCATTCCGGACGCAGCGAAGCGGAGCTCCGGAATCCATCATAAGGCTCATCTTGTGACGGACGAAGCTCTACGATGGATTCCGGATCTGCGCCGCTTCGCGGCTTGTCCGGAATGACGGCGTGGTCGTGACGAGGGGGCTCACCCGAACAGCGTCTTGAACTGGCGCGGTTGCGAGCGGAGATACTGGTTGGGCACCTTGACGCTGGCGCCGAGCGCCGCCGCCGCATGCCAGGGCCAGCGGGGATCGTAGAGGATGCCGCGCGCGATGCCGACGAGGTCGGCATCGCCCGTGCCGATGATCGCCTCGGCCTGTTCGGCCTCGGTGATCAGCCCGACCGCGATCGTCGGCAGGCCGGTCGCCTGCTTCACGGCCCGCGCGAACGGCACCTGGTAGTTCGGCCCGAGCGGGATCTGCTGCGCGCCGGAATTGCCGCCGCTGGAGACATGGATGAAATCGGCTCCGCGCGCCTTCAGCGCCTGCGAAAACGCGATCGTCTGCGCTAGGTCCCAGCCGCCCGGCACCCAGTCGGTCGCCGAGACCCGCACCCCGACGGGATAGCCTGCCGGCACCACGGCCTTGACCGCCTCGAACGCCATGAGCGGGAAGCGCATGCGGTTCTCCAGCGAGCCGCCGAAATCATCCTCGCGCCGATTCGACAGGGGCGAGAGGAACTGGTGCATCAGATAGCCATGGGCGGCGTGCAGCTCGATCGCCGCGAAGCCCAGCCGCACCGAACGCCGGGCCGCGTCGACGAACTGGTCGCAGAGCGTCGCGATGTCCTCGGTGCTCAGCGCGCGCGGCTGGCGCGCGTGGCCGTCGAAGGCGACCGGGGAGGGCGCCACCGTCTCCCAGCCGCCAGCATCGAGGCCGAGTTGCCCACCGCCATGCCAGGGCTGCGCGACGGAGGCCTTGCGCCCGGCATGGGCGAGCTGGATCGCGATCGGCATCTGAGAATGCGTCCGCACCGCCTTCAGCGTCCTGGCCAGCGCGGCCTCTGTCGCATCGTTCCAGAGTCCGACATCCTGGGCGCTGATGCGGCCCCTCGGCTCGACCGCCGTCGCCTCGATGATCAAAAGCCCCGCTCCGGAATGCGACAGGCTGCCGAGATGGATCGTGTGCCAGTCGGTCGTCTGGCCATCCTCCGCCGAATACTGGCACATCGGCGCGATGATGATGCGGTTGGCGAGCGTCAATCCGCCGATCTGGAAGGGGCTGAAAAGCTGGCTCATCGACAATGTCCCGTGGAATGAGAGGCGCTGCGATCATCGCGCGGCGTCGCGCCGTGTCCAGTCGCGACGTAGGACGGTCGCCATGCGCGCCGCCGCGTCACGAGCCCGACAGTAAGAACGAAGCGTCAACCCGCCGGCTTCTGATACGGCATCCGCACGCCCTGCTCGGCGAAGGTGCTCCGGTTGCTCTGCTGGCGCTTCTTGATTTCGGCGCGTGCGACGGTGCGCAAATGCACCTCGTCGGGCCCGTCGATGAAGCGCAGCGCCCGGCCCCAGGAGTAGATGAAGGCGAGCGGCGTATCGTTGGAGAGTCCCGCCGCCCCGAAGACCTGCATTGCCCGGTCGGCAATCCTGGTCTGCAGCCTTGTCGCGACGACCTTGATTGACGAGACCTCGGTGCGGGCCGCCTTGTTGCCGTGGGTGTCCATCATCCAGGCGGCGCGCAGGCACAAGAGCCGGGCCTGATCGATCTCCATGCGGCCCTCCGCGATCCAGTCCTGCACATTGGCGTAGTCGGCCAGGTTGCGGCTGAAGGCCTTGCGCTGCAGGGCGCGCTCGACCATCAGCTCGAGCGCAACCTCGCATTGCCCGATCGAGCGCATGCAGTGGTGGATGCGGCCCGGCCCCAGCCGCGCCTGCGCCAGCGCAAAGCCAGCGCCTTCCTCGCCCAGCATGTTGGTGGCGGGCACGCGAACGGCGTCGAAATCGGTCTCGGTATGGCCTTCCGGCGAATGATGATTCAGCAGCGGCAGGTTGCGCATCACGCTCACGCCGGGCGTATCCATCGGCACGATGATCATCGAATGGCGCTTGTGCGGGTCGGCATCATCAGCCAGGTCCGACAGCCCCATCACGATGCAGAACTTGACGTTGGGGTGCAGCGCCCCGGTCGTCCACCATTTGCGGCCGGTGACGATGTAGTCGTCGCCGTCGCGGATGATCGTGGTCTGCAGGTTTGTCGGATCGGAGGAGGCGACGCCCGGTTCGGTGATGCCGACGCAGGAGCGGATCTCGCCGGCCATGAGCGGCTCGAGCCAGCGCTCGCGCTGCTCCGGCGTCGCGAACATGTGCAGGATTTCCATGTTCCCGGTGTCGGGCGCGTTGCAGTTGAATACCTCCGAGGACCAGTAGATCCGCCCCATGATCTCGGCCAGCGGCGCGTATTCGAGGTTGGACAGACGCGTGCCGGGTTCGTCCGGCTTCAGCGCAGGAAGGAACAGGTTCCACAAGCCCTCGTCGCGCGCGCGCGCCTTCAGCCCGTCGATCAGCGCGATCGGATAACGCCCGGCCTCGACCTCCTCGCGCCATGCGGCATCGGCCGGCTGGACATGGGCGTCCATGAACGCCTGCAGCCGCGTGCGCAGTTCCTCGACCTTGGCGGAATAGGCGAAATCCATGATGTGTGTCCTCGTCAGCCTGATCGGTTTTAGCTCTGAAACACGCCGTCATCCTGGGGCGACTGCAGGTCGGCCCGGGATCCATCATAGGGCGAAGGCGAACTCGATGATGGATCCCGGAGCGGCGCGGCTTTGCCGCTTGCTCCAGGATGATGACGTGGTGATGCGGTGCGGCGCCCCTCAATCCCCACCCTCGATGACCGCTTCCGCCCGCAGCGCGAAACTCTCGGCCATCTCGCCGACCACGATGGCGTTTTCGGCTGCTGCATTGCCGACCTTCGCGCGCGCCGCGATGCCGTCGAGGATAACGGCGAAGCGCAGCAGCGAGAAGGCGAGGTGGAAGCGGCCGGGCCCGTCGCTGCGTCCCGCAGCCTTGCAATAGCGGTCGAGATACTCGGCTTGTGTGGGAATGCCCAGCGCCGCGCGGTCGAGCCCGACGATCCCGGCATACATCTGCGGCGTCGAATGCCAGGGCAGGCAGGAGAAGGCGGCATCCGACAGCGGGTGGCCGAGCGTGGACAACTCCCAGTCGAGCACGGCTATCACCCGTGGCTCTGTGGGCGAAAACATCAGGTTGCCGAGGCGGAAATCGCCATGGACGATGGTCGTCTCGGGCGTTTCGTCGAGATGCTCGCCAAGCCAGGCGAAGACGCGGTCGACCGCCGGGATGTCCTGCGTTTTCGTCTCGCGCCATTGCCGGCTCCAGCGCGCGATCTGGCGGGCATAGTAATTGCCGGGCTTGCCATAGTCGGAAAGCCCCGCCGCCTGCCAGTCGAAGCCGTGCAGTGCGGCCAGCGTCTCCGCCATCGCGAAATACATTGCTGCCCGATCGTCAGGTGCCACGCCGGGCAGGGCGGTGTCGTGGAAGACGCGGCCGTCCAGCCGCTCCATCAGGTAGAACGGCGTGCCGACGACGTCGTCCTGCCCATGTAACAGCACCACCGGTGGAACCGGCACCGCCGAGCCCGCCAGCGCCTTCAGGATGCGGTATTCGCGATCGACCGCATGCGCCGAGGGCAGCAAAGGTCCCGGCGGCTTCTTGCGCAGCACCAGCCGCGTGCCGGCCTCGGCATAGGACAAAAAGAAGGTCGGGTTGGATTGCCCCCCGCTGATCCGCTCCAGCGTCATCGCGCCCGATGCGCGGCCGGGCAGGGCGCCGCGCAGGAAGGCGTCAAGCCGCGCGGTGTCGAATTCGGGAGCAATCGAGGCGGAACCGGCTGACATGGCCGCCATCATCGTGAGCGGAGGAGCGCAGGTCAACGCGACAGGCTGACCGCCGGCCCCTCAAGCCGCATCCAGCCCATACAGCGAATGCAGCGTCCGCACCGCGAGTTCGGTGTAGGCGGCGTCGATCAGCACCGAGAACTTGATCTCGGAGGTCGTGATCGCGCGGATGTTGATGCCCTTTTCCGACAGCGCCCGGAAGGCGCGCGCGGCGACGCCGGCATGGCTGCGCATGCCGACGCCGATGGCCGAGACCTTGACCACGTCGGTCGCGCCCTGCAGCGCCTGATAGTGGATCTGCCCGTGCAGGCTCTCCAGCAGCGTCCGCGACCGCTCGTAGTCGGCGGTCGGCACCGTGAAGGTGATGTCGGTCGTCGCCTGGTCGTCGGAGACCACCTGGATGATCATGTCGACATTGATGTTGGCGTCCGCCAGCGGGCCGAAGATCGCGGCCGCGACGCCCGGCTTGTCGGCGACGCGCCGGAGGGTGATCTGGGCTTCGTCGCGCGAGAACGCGATGCCGGTGACGATCTGCTGTTCCACGATGTCGTCCTCGTCGCAGATGAGGGTGCCGGGATTGGGATTGTTGGGGTCGTCGAAGGAGGAGCGCACATAGGTCGGAACGCGATGCACCATGGCGATCTCGACCGAGCGCACCTGCAGCACCTTGGAGCCGAGCGAGGCCATCTCCAGCATCTCCTCGAAGGAGACCCTGTCCATGCGCTTGGCCTTGGGTACGACGCGCGGATCGGTGGTGTAGACCCCGTCGACATCGGTGTAGATGTCGCAGCGATCGGCCTTGAGCCCGGCGGCGATGGCGACGGCCGAGGTGTCGGAGCCGCCCCGTCCCAGCGTGACGATGCGGCTGGTCTGCGCATGCACCCCTTGAAAGCCCGAGCAGACCGCGATTTCGCGGTTGCGGTCGAAGCCCGCCAGGATGCCGGCGCCGTCGACGCTTTCGATGCGCGAGGAGCCATGTGCGTCCGAGCCATAGATCGGGATCTGCCAGCCCTGCCAGGAGCGTGCGGGCAGGCCGAGTTCTTGCAGCACCAGCGCCATCAGCCCCGATGTCACCTGCTCGCCCGACGCGACCACGACGTCATATTCGGCGCGGTCATAGAGCGGTGCGGCTTCCTTGCACCAGCCGACCAGCTCGTTGGTCTTGCCCGACATCGCCGAGACGACGACCGCGACCTCGTGGCCGGCGTCGAACTCGCGTTTGACATGGAGGGCGGCGTTCTTGATGCGCTCGACCGTGGCGACGGAGGTTCCGCCGAATTTCATCACCAGACGGGCCATGGCGGTCCAGAGGCTCTCGAACGTTGCATGTCCCGGCAGCCGGGACGAAAGGTCACCCTCGCGCCGGGCGCGAGGCGGGTGTAGATGACGGGCAGCGGTCGGCCTGTCAATGCGACGAGGCCAAGGCCAGGCAGGAGAGCACGACCATGGCGGCGACCGCGCAGCGCGAGGGATCGGCCCGGAGCGGTTCGACGATCGATCCCGCCGAGGTGGCGCGGTTCGAGGCGATCGCCAGGACCTGGTGGGACCCCAAGGGCCCGATGGCGGTGCTGCACAAGTTCAATCCGGTGCGGCTGGCCTTCATCCGCGACCTCGCTTGCGAACGCTTCAGCCGCGACCCCAAGACGATGCGGGCGCTGGAGGGGCTGACGCTGGTCGATATCGGCTGCGGCGGCGGCGTGCTCTGCGAGCCGCTGGCGCGGCTGGGCGCGCAGGTGACGGGGCTTGATCCCGCGCCGACCAACATCGCCGTGGCGAGTGCCCATGCCGATGCCGGCGGGCTTTCGATCGACTATCGCCAGCAGACGATCGAGGCGTTGGTCGCCGACGGCGCCCGCTACGACATCGTGCTCGCCATGGAGGTGGTCGAGCATGTCGCCGATGTCGAGGCCTTCGTCGCCGCCTGTTGCGCGGCGGTGAAGCCCGGCGGGCTGCTGGTCATGGCGACGCTCAACCGCACGCTGAAATCCTATGCACTCGCCATCGTTGGCGCGGAATATGTGCTGCGCTGGCTGCCGCGCGGCACCCATGACTGGGAAAAATTCGTGACGCCCGACGAACTGGGCGATGCGATCGAACGGGGTGGGCTTGAGCTCGGCGAGAGCACGGGCGTGGTCTACAATCCGCTCAGTGATCGCTGGTCGGCGGCTCGCGATACCGACGTCAACTACATGCTGTCGGCCCACCGCCCGGCCTGAGCGACACGCCGCCGCGTCGCAGGGCCGTCAGAGCCAGCGCCGGATCGTCGTGAGCAAAATGAGCAGGGCAAGGCCCGATCCCAGCGCGACGAGCGACGCCGTCAGCGCCGGATTGGTGCCGATCGTGTAGCCGAGCTGCCGCCATGCCGTCGCATAGTCAAGCTTGCGCCAGATCAACGTGCCGCCGACGGCTCCGGTAAGGATGATCAGCCCGTTGAGGATGATGCCGAAGGCGCCGTCGCGCAGCAGCATGTCCGAGAGCCAGCCGAAAAGCAGCACGCCGACGGCCACGAGCGCCAGGAACACCACGAGCTGCGGTGTCGACATGTCCGGCAGGCCCAGCATCAGGATCAGTGCGCGCATGGTGCATCCTCGGCAAACGAAGCTTAGGATACGCGATCAGCCGTTAAGGGGTTGCTGCTGATCGCAGCGCCGCCGCATGCCCTGGGCGTGGAGGATCGGAGAGATTTTGCGGCGCATCATAGTCCGATCGGCTGATGGCGCGCCGCAGCGTAAGATGCATGATCGGGACAAGCTGGCCGCAAGCCGCTGTTTGGCGCTTGCGAGCCGGCAGCCATAGCAGGGGAGAGACGACGATGCCGACACCGCAGGCCGCCGCGACACCGCTCAAGGATCTCTACGAACTCGGCGAACTGCCGCCACTCGGCCATGTCCCGGCGAATATGTATGCCTGGACCATCCGCCGCGAGCGCCATGGGCCGCCGCAGGAGAGCTTTCAGATCGAGGTCGTGCCGACCTGGGCGATCGGCGAGGAGGAGGTGCTGCTCCTCGTGATGGCCGGCGGCGTCAACTACAACGGCATCTGGGCGGGGCTCGGTCAACCGATCTCGCCCTTCGACGTTCACAAACAGTCGCTGCACATCGCCGGTTCCGACGCTGCGGGCATCGTCTGGGCCGTCGGCTCCAAGGTGAAGCGCTGGAAAATCGGCGACGAGGTCATCGTCCACTGCAACCAGGATGATGGCGACGACGAGGAGTGCAATGGCGGCGACCCGATGTTCTCCTCCTCCCAGCGCATCTGGGGCTACGAGACGCCCGACGGCTCCTTCGCGCAGTTCTGCCGGGTCCAGTCGCGGCAGTTGATGCTCAAGCCGAAGCATTTGGCCTGGGAAGAAGCGGCCTGCTACACGCTGACGCTGGCCACCGCCTACCGCATGCTTTTCGGCCACAGCCCCCACACGATCAAGCCCGGCGACAACGTCCTGATCTGGGGCGCGTCCGGGGGGCTCGGCGTCTTCGGCGTGCAGCTCTGCGCGGCCTCGGGCGCCAACGCGATCGGTGTCATCTCCGACGAGACCAAGCGCGACTATGTGCTCGGGCTGGGCGCCAAGGGCGTGATCAACCGCAAGGATTTCAACTGCTGGGGCCAGATGCCCACCGTCAACAGCCCGGAATACGATTCCTGGGTGAAGGAGGCCCGCAAGTTTGGCAAGGCGATCTGGGACATCACCGGCAAGAAGGATGTCGACATCGTCTTCGAGCATCCCGGCGAGGCGACCTTCCCGGTCTCCTGCCTCGTCGCCAAGCGCGGCGGCATGATCGTCTTCTGCGCCGGAACCTCGGGCTTCAACATCACCTTCGACGCCCGCTATGTCTGGATGCGGCAGAAGCGCGTGCAGGGCTCGCATTTCGCCCATCTCAAACAGGCGTCAGCCGCCAACCAGTTCGTCATCGACCGCCGCATCGACCCCTGCATGTCCGAGGTCTTCCCCTGGGACAAGATCCCGCTCGCCCATCACAAGATGTGGAAGAACGAGCACGCGCCGGGCAACATGTCGGTGCTGGTTTATGCCCCGCGCACGGGGCTGCGGACGTACGAGGATGTGGCCGAGGCGCTGGCGGGGTAGGGGCCTTCATCCGGGGCTTGCGCGCTGGAGCGATAAAACTTAAACGTCCGGTAAAGCAATTTACCGGACGAGGCATCGATGTCGCTCCAGCTCTTCGCCCATCCCTTCTCCTCCTATTCGCAGAAGGTGCTGATCGCGCTTTATGAAAGCGACACGCCCTTCACGCTGCGCCTGCTCAGCAGCGAAAATCCGAAGAACGGCGAGGAGTTCGCTGCGCTCTGGCCCGTGAAGCGCTTCCCCGTCCTGGTCGACGGTGCCGAGACCATCCTCGAATCCAGCATCATCATCGAGCATCTCGAGCTGCACCATCCCGGTTCGCGCCGGCTGCTGCCAGCAGAGCCCAAGGCTGCGCTGCCGGTGCGGCTGATGGATCGTTTCTTCGACAACTATGTCATGTCGCCGCTGATGAAGATCGTCTTCGACCGTATCCGCGTCACGGAAGACCGTGATCCCCCTGGCGTCGCCGAAGCGCGTGCGCTGCTCGATGCCGCCTATCAATGGCTGGACGGCAAGCTCGCCGACCGGGAATGGGCCTGCGGCGGCGCGTTCAGCATGGCCGATTGTGCCGCGGCGCCGTCGCTCTTCTATGCCGATTGGGCCCACGAGATCGACGCGGCCTATGCCAACACGCGCGCCTATCGGGCCAGGCTTTTGGCGCGCCCTTCCGTCGCGCGCTGCGTCGAGGAGGCGCGACCCTATCGGCATCTCTTCCCGCAAGGCGCGCCTGAGCGCGACTGAGGCGGGCGCCTCGCGCTCCCGCGACCCCGGCATGGCGACCGCGCACGACCGTGCTGTCGCCGGGATGCGAAGCCCTGTAGAGCATCGCGCTCCCGAAAGCGTCCCATGCTCACCTCGCCCCTGTTCCTGCGCGCCGTCCCGCTCGTCTTCACCCTGCTCTGGTCCTCGGGCTGGATCGTCGCCGGCTATTCGGCGCAATATGCCGATCCGCTGACCTTCCTCTCCGTCCGCTTCGCCAGCGCCGCCATCCTGCTGGCGGCGCTCTCTTTGGCCGTGGGCGCACCCTGGCCGAAGACGCCGCGCGGCTGGCTCGACTGCATCATCGCCGGAATCCTGCTGCATGCGATCTATCTCTGCGGCGTCTGGTGGGCGGTGCGCCACGGTCTGCCCGCCGGCATCTCGGGCCTGATTGCGGGCCTGCAGCCGATCCTGACCGCGCTTTTGGCGCCTGCATTGGCGGGGGAGCGCATCTCGCCCGTCCGCTGGGCGGGCATCGCCTGCGGCTTCCTCGGTATCGCGCTGGTGCTCGAACCCAAGCTCGTCGGGGTCGATCCCGTCGCGCTGTGGGGCATCGTCCTGCCGGTCGTCGTCAACATCGTCGGCATGGTCGCGGTCACCTTCGGCTCGTTCTTCCAGAAGGCCCGCATCGTCTCGGGCGATCTGCGCACCGTCACCACGATCCAGTATGCGGCCGCCTTTGCCTTCACCCTGCCGCTGGCCTTCGCCCTTGAGCCGATGCGGATCGAATGGAACCTGACCATGGCGCTGGTGCTGGCCTGGTCGGTGCTGGCGCTCTCGCTCGGCGGGATCGGGCTCTATCTGCTGATCCTGCGTCGCGGCGAGGTGTCGCGGATCGCGACCTTCCTCTATCTCGTCCCGGCGCTGGTCGCGGTCGAGGCCTGGATCCTGTTCGGCGAGACGCTGTCGCCAATCCAGATCGCGGGCATGGCGCTGACGATCGCAGGCGTTGCGCTGGCCAGCCGGAAATAGGAGGCCGCGGTCGTCTGGCTGCGGCATTCTTGCGCCGAAAGAGGCATTCCGCCTTTGAAAATCTCGCCCTATGCTGCGTCGCACAAGGGAGAGACAACCATGAGCGCTCAAGCCGCCACCGCCCCGTCCGCCACCTTCACCGCCCCAGCCAGCGCCGTCACCCTGATCGCCGCCGCGCTGCCGGGCTTCGAGACCCTGCTTCAGGAGGCGATCGCCGCCGTCCGCCAGCAGGTCACGGCCGATGGCCGGATTTCCTCGGCCCTGCTGGAAGCGCAGCAGCACGCCGCCCATGGGCTGGCCTGGCTCGCCACCTATGTCATGGCACTGCGCGAGCTCAAGGCCTATGGCGAGCGCCTCGCGGCGGAAGACCGCTATGGCGCGATCGAGGACCACGCCATCCGCATCGGCGCCGGCGAATACGCCGCGCAGATCTTCGGTGGCATCCCGATGAGCCAGGGCGAGATCGTGCGGCTCGCGGCGCTCGGGCTATCGGAGCAGGCCATCGCCGCCGCGAACACGCCGGCCGCCCAGATGCTGATTGCGCAAGGCAACACGCCGCAGAACCGCGCCCGCCTGGTCGAACTGTTCAGCCAGGATGACGGTGCGGCCGGTGTCGGCGATCCTGGCCTCGACGAGACGCTGGAGGCGATCCGCTCCGAGATGCGCCGCTTCTGCGCTGCGGAAGTCACGCCTCATGCCCATGAGTGGCACCTCAAGAACGACTATATCCCGATGGCGGTCGTCGAGAAGATGGCCGAGCTTGGCGTCTTCGGCCTGACGATCCCTGAAGAGTTTGGCGGCATGGGCCTGACCAAGGTCTCGATGTGCGTCGTCTCGGAGGAGCTGTCGCGCGGCTATCTCGGCGTCGGCTCGCTGGGCACCCGCTCAGAGATCGCCGCTGAACTGATCCTCTGCGGCGGCACCACTGAGCAGAAGGAGCACTGGCTGCCGAAGCTCGCCTCGGGCGAGGTCCTGCCCACCGCCGTCTTCACCGAGCCCAACACAGGCTCCGACCTCGCCAGCCTGCGCACCAGGGCGGTGAAGGATGGAGATGTCTGGAAGGTCTCCGGCAACAAGACCTGGATCACCCATCCCGTCCGCGCCGACATCATGACCCTGCTGGTCCGCACCGATCCCACGGAGACAGGCTACAAGGGCCTCTCCATGCTGATCGCGCAGAAGCCGCGCGGCACCGACGAAGATCCGTTCCCGGTCGAGGGCCTCACCGGCGGCGAGATCGAGGTGCTCGGCTATCGCGGCATGAAGGAATACGAGCTCGCCTTCGACGGCTTTGAGGTCAAGGCTGAGAACCTGCTCGGCGGTGTCGAAGGCCAGGGCTTCAAGCAACTCATGCAGACCTTCGAGGCCGCCCGCATCCAGACTGCGGCGCGCGCCGTCGGCGTGGCGCAATCGGCCTTCGATCTCGGCCTTCGCTATGCCAGGGAGCGCGTCCAGTTCGGCAAGAAGCTGATCGCCTTCCCGCGCGTCGCCGACAAGCTGGCGATGATGGCCGCCGAGATCATGATCACCCGACAGCTCACCTATTTTGCCGCCCGCGAAAAGGACGCCGAGCGCCGCTGCGATCTGGAGGCCGGCATGGCCAAGCTGCTCGGCGCCCGCGTCGCCTGGGCGGCGGCCGACAATGCGCTGCAGATCCATGGCGGCAACGGGTTTGCGCTCGAATACGCGATCAGCCGCGTGCTCTGCGACGCCCGCATCCTCAACATCTTCGAGGGCGCCGCGGAAATCCAGGCGCAGGTGATTGCGCGGCGTTTGGCGGAGGGCTGACGGCCCTCCGGCAATAATTTCGACATGATGGCCCTGCTTTGCTGGCTCCGCCGCTGACGGCGCGAACGCAACTGGATCATAAGATGTCGAAACGCCTGGCCACCCTGTTCCTTGGATCGGCACTGATCTGCGCCGCCGCCGTTTCGGCGCCCGCCATGGCGCAGCAGGCCCCGGCCCAGCCTTCGCCCCGCATCAGCGTCACCGGGGAAGGCGAGGTCAGCGTCGCCCCCGACATGGCGATTCTCAATCTCTCGGTGCTGCGCGAAGCCGAGACGGCGCGCGAGGCGGTGGCCGCCGGCAGCGAGGCGATGAAGCAGGTGCTGGCGGCGTTGAAGGCGGCCGGCATCGCCGAGCGCGACCTTCAGACGGCCGGCCTCAGCCTCCAGCCGCGCTACACCCAGCCCGGCCCGCAGGCGAAGCCCCAGGCGCCGAAGATCAGCGGCTATTCCGCCAGCCAGGGGCTGACCGTCCGCATCCGCGATCTTGCTGCGGTCGGCGCGATTCTCGACAAGACCATCGCGCTTGGCGTCAACCAGGGCGGCGACATCAGCTTCGTCAATGACGACATGAAACCGAGCCTGACGGAGGCCCGCAAGCGCGCCGTCGCCGACGCAACGCAACGGGCAAGGACGCTGGCCGAGGCGGCCGGCGTCACGCTTGGCCGCATCCTCTCGATCGAGGAACAGTCGCTGCGTCCCGGCCCCGTGCCGATGGGCAAGATGATGCGGGCAGCGGCTGCCGAGAGCTTCGTTCCCGTCGAGCGCGGCGAAAACAACTATCGCGTCAGCGTCGACCTCGTTTTCGAGATCGCGCCCTGATCAGTGACTGTGCGTGATCTGCGGAAAGCAGCGGCATTCCGCTAAGGAATAGGCAGTCTGTTCATACATCCGATGTCCCTTATCCGTCGGACGTCATGACAGGCTGGGGGGCCTGCTGGAATGCTTTTGATCACCGACCGCCCGGGCGACAGTGGCGATCTGGCGCGCCGGCTTGCTCTCTGGGGGCCCTGTCGGGTCGTCGGTCTCGATGAAGTTGGCGACGCGGCGCTCATGCAGCCGTCGATCATCGTCAGCGACGTCGATCTTGCCAGGCAGCAATCGGTCGAGGCGATGCGGACCGTGCTGTCGCGTCATCGGCGCAAAGGCGCACCCTATCTGTGCCTGCTGCGGGACAAGACGGCTCGTTCCACAATCCAGGCGCGCGCCATCGGCGCCACCGAGATCATGCCCTTCGACACGCAGGCATCAAGGCTGATTGCGGCCATCGAGCAGCTTCTGCGCGAGGGCGAGGAGCCCGATAGCGCCAGGGGGGCGCTCGCCTTCACCCGCGCCCAGCTGGCCACCGCGGCTGCCTCGCTCGCCGATATGCTGGGCGCCGCAGCGGCTGGCGGGACGATCGCACCCCGCATCGTGGAGACCTCGGTCGTGGCGATCGACGAGGCCGCAGGCTCCAGCGACATCGGCGACTGGCTCCAGGTGGTCTGGAGCTATGACGATCTGACCTATCAGCACTGCATGCTCGTCGCCGGCCTGGCCGCGAGCTTTGCCCATCAGCTGGGCTTCGCGCTCGCCGATCGCCGGCGGGTGACCCGGGCCGCCGTGCTGCACGACATCGGCAAGGCACGGATCTCGCTCGACATCCTGCACAAGCCCGGCGCGCTCGACGGGGAGGAGCAGGCGGTGATGCGCACCCACCCTGCGATCGGCCATGAGATGCTGCTGGCGCAGGGAGGCTTCTGCCCCGAGGTCCTGGCCGCGGTCCGCTCGCATCACGAATATCTCGATGGCTCTGGCTACCCCGACGGGCTGACCGGGCCCCAGATCAGCGACATGGTTCGCATGATCACGATCTGCGACATCTACGCCGCGCTGATCGAACAGCGCAGCTACAAACATCCGACGCCGCCGGCGCAAGCCTATGGCATGCTGCTGGAGATGGGTGGGAAGTTGGATGCGGCGCTGGTGCGGGCCTTCCATGGAATCGTGCAAAGATCGGGGCGCGCGGCCTGACGACGCGAACAGCCGATCTCCGCCGTGTCGTCTCAGGCCTCCCCGACGCTGACGGGCCTGCCTTGTCTGGAGGCTTCCGCCACGGCTTCGATCACGGCGAGCGTTCGCGCGGCGTCGGCTGCGGTGGTGATCGGCGGTTCGGTGCCGCGGATCACGGCGCAAAAATGCCGGATCTGTTCGGCCAAGGGCTCCAGCGGGGTGATGGCGAGCTGTTCGCGCAAGAGTGGCTCCCACCAGCCCTGACGGCCCTCGTAATGCCAGCGGTCGAGCGCCGGCACGGAGAGCGAGCCTTCGCTGCCGGCGAGCAGGTAGCAAAGCCCGTCGCGCTGCGGATAGGCCTTGTTCTCGCCCGATGAAAGCTCCCAGCTCCAGGGGGTCGGCGTCACGTCCGAGACGGTCGCCGTGCCCAGCGCGCCATTGGTGAAGCGGAAGACGAGCGCGGCGGTGTCCTCCACCGCAAAGCCGCGCGTCGCGTTCGAGGTCATCGCCTGCACGCTCTCGATCTCACCGCAGATGAAGCGGAGGTTATCGATGTCGTGGATCAGGTTGATCAGCACCGGCCCGCCGCCAAGCTCGCGCCGCCAGGCGACGTCGAAATAATCATCGGGCTTGCGGATCAGGAAAAGCGAGGTCACTGCCACCAGCCGCCCGATGCCGCCCTTTTGGACCAGCTTGCGCGCCGCCTTGACGATCGGGTTGTGGCGACGGTGATGACCGGCCAGCACCGCGATTCCGGTGCGCGCCTGCGCCACGACGAGCCGCCGCGCCGAGGCCACGCTGTCCGAGAGTGGCTTCTCGACCAGCACCGGGACGCCCGCCTCGAGACATTCGATCGCGCCGTCCACATGCAGCGCGTTGGGCGTCGCGATGATCGCGCCATCCGGTTTCATCGCCGCCAGCATATCCGCGATCGAGGCAAACCATGGCGTCCCGCGCTCAGTCGCCAGCGCCTTGGCGCCCTCGGTGGGGTCGCAGATCGCGCTACAGCGGCAGTCGGCTGAGGCGTCGAGCCGCTCCAGATGCGCGCGCCCGATCAGGCCGGCGCCGACGAGCGCGATGTCGAGGGGAGAGGTCATGACGGGATGCCTTTCGAAGAGCGGCGACGCGCTTCCTGTCCCTCTGCAAGGGAAGAGGCGAGAGGGGATGCGAGAGGGGAGGCGGGAGGGGATGCGAGAGGGGGAGAGCCAGCCATCACGCGGCGTCGTGGTTGGCGTCCTGCGCCGCGAGCGATCGGTCGAAGGCCGCCGCGATCGCGCGATTGGGGGGCTGCACGCCTGTGAACAGCGCAAAGGCATCGGCCGCCTGATTGATGCTGAGTTCGCGACCCGTCATCACGGTGGCGCCCGCCTTCTGCGCGGCTTTCAGCAGCGGTGTCCAGAGCGGATGATAGACCGCATCCGCCACCCAGTGAGACTTTCCGATGAGTTCGGCCGATACGGGGCTGTCGCGATTGGGCAGCATGCCGATCGGTGTGGCGTTGACGAGGCCCGCCGCGCCGGACACCGCCTCGGCGACGCTGCTGCAGATTTCCACCCGCGCGCGTTTGCCGATCTGCGTGGCCAGCGCATCCGCCTTGGCGCGATCCGTGTCGAACAGCCGAAGATGCGACACGCCGCTGCCGGCGAGCGCAAAGCCGATCGCCTTGCCGACGCCGCCGGTGCCGATGATCGCGACCGGCGCGTCGCCATCGTCGCGTCCAAGCGCACGATAGGCTGTGGCGAAGCCGGTCGCATCGGTGTTGTGCCCGGTCAGGATGCCGTCGCGGGCAACGACCGTGTTGACCGCGCCCATGGCGGCCGCGTCCGGCGCCAGCGCGTCGAGCAGCGGCACCACCGCCTCCTTGTAGGGAAAGGTCACGTTGATCCCGGAAAAGCCCATGCGGCGCACGCCGTCGAGCATCGCGATCAGGTCCGCGCGCCCGGCGCCTGCCACGTCCATCAGGTGGTAATGCAGTTCGAAACCGGCGGCATGTGCGGCGGCCTCATGCATCGCAGGCGCGGCTGAATGCGCAATCGGAGTGCCGATCAGCCCCAGCAGCACGCGCTTTGTGCGGTTGGCGATAGGGTAGCCCTGCATCGTCTCGTCCCCGTCTGGCATGCCCAACCCCGGCGCATATGGCCGAAGGTTCCCGGGGCGCTCGCCCCTTGGCGAGACCCGCAGGATCGCCATACCCGACCTGGGATCGGCGGGCCAGAGGAGGGAGAGGGCGGGGAAGAGACGGCAATCCGCCCTTACTGCGGCGGCATCGGCAGCGCCTGGGCCTTTTCGTTCAGCTCCTGCAGCGTGGGCAGCGTTTCCTCGGCGAAGGCGCGCAATTCGGGGTCGGTGCCGCTGTCCTTGTAGGTCGTCACCAGCGCCAGCGTTTCGGCCTGCGCCGCCCGCTGCGCTGCCACATAGGCGCGCTCGAACTCCGGGCCCTGCATCGCGGCAAGATCGCGCAGCTGGTCGAGATGGCGGCCCTCCGGGCGTTGGGGCAGGGCGATGTCGGAGCGCCGCGCCAGGATCTGTCGCAGCCCGCTTCCGGCCACGCCGTGAACATTGGCGAGACGATGAGCAAAGCTCTTAATCTCAGGAGAACCGGTCTTGTGCAGAGCAAGGGTCGCCGATTCGATCCCGACCATCGACGCCACGGCGGCGCGGGCGGCGAAATCCTGGGCCGGCATTGCCGTCTGCGCGACAGCGGGAGCAACCTGCAGCAGGGCGGCGGTCGCGATCCATCGAAGCCATTTCATCCTGGGCACAAGCCTCCTTGTCTGGGGAACCAATTCGGGGAACCCCGGTGGGCGGCCATGGTTCCGCGAAAACCGGCTAGCAACGCTGACGACGTCATCCTTCCGGAGGTTGAAGAGGTGGTGTTCGAAGCTCAACATGCTGACAGACCATGCCGGAGGAAGACCTCTCAGGCTCTTGGCTGCAACCTGCCATCCGTCTAGCAGGGTGGCATCGACGACGGGGCTCGTGCAGGGTAGCGAAGACGTGACGGCCGCAGAGCCGGACCAGCGACAGGGACGAGACGGAATGCCAACCACGAATGAGACCCTGCGCGACGCGCTGGTCGCCGCCCGCCGCGACAAGTCGCTGATCGAGATGGCGGCCCAGCCGGTTCCGGGAGCTCTTCTCGAAGGGCTCGAAATCCAGGCTCAGATCGCCAGGCGCCTGGGCCATCAGGAGGCGGGCTGGAAAGTCGCCATCGCCGAGGATGGCCTGCCGGTCGCCGGGTTGATGCCGGGCCCCTGGCTCGCGCCGGGCGACGTCTATGACGGTGCGATCGGCGCCGAGTTGCGCGTCGAGATCGAGATCGCGCTGCGGCTTTCGAAGGACGTGCCGATGCGCCCGGGCCAGCCCTATTCCCGCGCCGAACTGCTGGGCCACTGCGACAAGGCCTATCTCGGCATCGAGATCGTCGAGAGCCGCCTCGCCAACTGGCAGGGCGTGCCGTTTGCGCTGTGGCTGGCGGACGCACTCGGCCATGGCGGCTACTACCTCGGCCCCGAACTCGAGATGACGGTGCTCGACGACCTCAGCGGGCTGGGCTGCTTCATCTCGCTCAACGGCGTCACGATCTACGACCAGCCGGCGGTCCATGGAAACGGCGATCCGATGGCGCCTTTCCTGGCTTGGGCGAACCGCAAGACCGAGCTGATGGGCGGTCTTTGCGCCGGCCAGATCGTGACGACAGGCAGCCTCTGCGGCGGCGTTTTGTCGCCGGGCAAGGGCGAGATCGAGACGAGGCTGAGCCCGCTGGGAAGTGTATCGCTAACGCTTCGTTAGCAATGTCACTCGAATTCGTCGTAGATTGCGGCTCAAGGTCGGCTATCTAAGGTTGGGCTTGGAACATCGAAGTTCCGGTCCTGTTGCGTCGAGCGGGGGGTTGCTTGGAGGACGGATGCGGTTTTGTCGGAGGGCGAGCGGCGCAGCAGCGCTGAGCGGTTTGGCGCTCGCCACACTCCTGGGCATGCGGGCTGGACCGGCGCATGCCTTCGATCTGTCCTCGCTGGACGTCTTCGGACTGTTCACCAAAAAGGACGAGCCGCCCGCTCCCAGCGCGGCGACGCTGCCCTATCGCCTCGAATTCAATCTCGGTGAGGCCGACGACGCCAAGGCGCTGACGCGCACGCTGCAGGATGCCTCGCTGCTCTATCGCCTGCGCGCGGATGCGCCGCCCGATGGCGAGACGCTGGCACGCCGCATGGCCGCCGATCTCAACCCGCTGGTCGATGCGTTGTGGTCGCAAGGCTATTTCAATGCCGAGGTCGCGCTCGTCGTCGATGGCGTGACGCTCAAGGTCGGTGCCGAGCCGGACGCCCGGCTGATCCGCGCGCTCGAAAGCCACCGCAATCGCGAGGCTGTGCCGATCGCGGTTGCGGTGACGCCCGGCCCGGTCTTCGGCTTGCGCGAGATCGCGGTGACCGAGCGTGGCGTTGCCGGTGCCCCCGCCATCGCCAACCCGCAGAAGGTCACACGGCTCGATCCCGGCGATCCGGCCACCGCATCGGCCCTGCGAGCGGCCCAGGCCGCGCTGGTCGATCATTTGCGCGCCCAGTCGCGCCCGCTCGCCAAGGTGGTCGAACTGCGCCCGGTCGTCGATCACGCCGCGCGCATCATGGACGTGACCTATGTCGTGGAGCCGGGCCCGGTCGCGGGCTTCGGCGACGTCACACTCGGCGATACCGCAGACATTCCCCCCGCCGTGGTGCGCTCCTTCATCTATCTCGAGCCGGGCGATCCCTATTCGCCCAAGGCCCTGACCGACACGCGCAAATCCATCGCCACCATCCCCGCCATCGCGTCCGTCCGCATCCGCGAGGGTGAAAGCCTGGACCGTGCCGGCAACCTGCCGATTTTCGTCGAGGTCACCGAGCGGCCCAAGCGCCTGATCGGCTTTGCAGCCCGCTATTCGACCATCGACGGCCCGGCGGTGAAGACCTACTGGGAGCACCGCAATCTGTTCGGCGGCGCCGAGCGCCTGCGGCTCGAGGGCGATGTCTTCCTCGCTCCGCGCATCGACGGCAGCAAGATCACCAAATTCGAGGATTTCGAGCGCTCCGATCTCGGCGGCCGCTTCTCCTTCAGCTTCCTGAAGCCAGCGCTGGGCGGTAGCCGCTATGACTGGCTGCTCGACGGCGTCGCCACGCGCCAGCGGGTCGGCACCAACCGCTTCGGCGGCTACACCGCGCGCTACGGCAACGTTACCACCGCGATCCAGCGCCGCTTCAGCGATACCTTCTCGATTTCGGCCGGTCTGGAGGTCGAAAAGGGCCAGACCAGCGATGTCCTCGGCCAGGTCGACTACACGCTCGTAGGCATCCCGCTTTCGGTCAAATACGATTCGACCGACAGCCTGCTCGATGCCACCCGCGGTTACCGCGCCACCGCCTCGGTCACGCCCTATCCGACGTTCCTCGGCTCGACCGTGGGGCTGTTCCAGAGCAAGGCCGCGTTCTCGGCCTATTACGCGCTCGACGAAGATGCCCGCTACGTGCTGGCCGGCCGCGTCGGGCTGGGCTCGATCGCGGGCGCCGATCTCGACGAGGTGCCATCGACGCGGCGCTTCTATGCCGGCGGCGGCGGCTCGGTGCGTGGCTATGCCTATCGCACGCTCTCGCCGCTGGGCCCGCTCAACCGTCTCACCGGCGGCCGCAGCCTGTTCGAGGCCTCGGTCGAGGCCCGCATCAAGGTCACCGACACGATCGGTATCGTGCCCTTCTTCGATGCCGGCACCGCCTTCGAGGGCAGCGTCCCCGATTTCAAGCAGCGTCTGCAGATGGCCGCGGGTCTGGGCCTGCGCTACTACACCGCCATCGGCCCGATCCGCGTCGATGTCGCAGCTCCGCTCAATCCGCGCAGGGGCGACAAGCCCGTCGCGCTCTATGTCAGCATCGGGCAGTCCTTCTGATGCGCCGCTTCATGAACCGCTTTCGCCTGAACCTGCCGCGCCTGGCGCTTCTGGCCGCGCTGGTCGTTACCGGTGTCCTTGCCTCCGCCCATTTTGGCGGGTTCGCCCAGAACGCCCAGACCGATCGCGGCGTCGTCGCCGACCTGATCTCCAAGGCCCTGTCGAGCGACACCAGCCAGGTCTCGATCGGAGCCGTCAACGGCGCGCTCTCATCCGATGTCGAGATCCGCGATATCGTGCTGTCGGATCGCGACGGGCCCTGGCTGCGGCTCGACCGGGTGCGGCTGATCTGGACGCGCAGCGCGCTGTTCTTGCGCCGGCTCGACATTGACCGGCTCGAGATCGGCCGGCTCGAAGTCCTGCGCCGGCAGTCGCCGCAGCCCCCGGGCGCCGCGCCCCCCAGCGACCAGCCGATCCTGCCCGAACTGCCGCTCAAGGTGATCGTTCGCGCCTTTCAGCTCAACGAACTTGTGCTGGGTGAGCCGCTCTTTGGCGTGCCAGCGACGCTGAGCGCGAGCGGGTCCGCCTCGCTTGGTCCGCCGAGCGAGGGTCTTGATCTGAAACTCGCGGCGCGCCGCCTCGATTCGCCCGGCCAGTTCGACGTCAATATCGCCTTCGTGCCCGACACGACGCGGCTGACACTCGCCATCAAGCTCGAGGAGCCTGCGGGCGGCCTGATCTCCAAGGTTGCCGGCCTGCCCGGCGAGCCGCCGGTGACGCTCGATCTCGGCGGCGACGGGCCGCTCGATTCCTTCGGCTCGACGCTCATTTTCAACGCGGGCCCGACCATTGGCGCGCGCGGCGATGCCAGGCTCGATCGCACCGGAACCGAGCGCAAGCTCAATCTCGCTTTGGATGCCCGGATCGAAGGGCTGATGCCTGCGCCCGTTGCGCCGGTCTTCGCCGGCTCGACACGGCTCGACGGCTCGGTCGGCTTTGCTGACGAGGGCGGCATCGACATCCGCAACATGGCGCTGGTCTCGGCACTGGCACGGCTCGACGTGCTCGGCCGCTACACCGCCGACAAGATGCTCGATCTGCGCGTCACGGCTGCCGCCCGCCCCAATGCGGAGGGCAAGACGGTCACCTCGGGCACAGAGATCGGCAAGCTTGCCTTCGACGCCACGATCAAGGGTCCGGTTGCGGGGCCCACCGTCGTCGCCACGCTCGATGCGCAGGATGCGAAGCTGCCGGCGGGCGGCTTCTCGCAGCTGGGCATGAGCTTCAATGCCACGCCGACGGGAACGATCGGCGAGCCCGGCACCCGCGTGAACCTGACTGCCGATGGCCAGGCCACCGGAATCACGCTTGTCGATCGCGCGCTCGCCCGCGCCGTCGGCGAACGCGTGACGTTCACGCTGCGCGGTGTCGCCCAGGATGACGGCACAGCCGATTTCGAGACGCTGCGGCTGACGCTCTCAGGCGTCGAGCTCGACTATACCGGCAAGGCTGGCAATGCCCGGGTGCTCGGGCGCCTGCAGGCGGTGCTGCCCGATCTCGCGCGATTGAGCGGCCTGGCCGGGCGCCCGCTCGCCGGCCGCGCCGAGATTGGCGCCGAGATCGACGCGACGCCCCGACGCGACGACTATGCCGCGACGCTGACCGGCCGCGGCGATCGTCTCGCCACCGGCGATGCCAGGCTCGATCGGCTGCTCGCCGGCAATCTGACGCTGGCCGGGCAGGTCCGCGCGCTCGCCGGCGATCTCACGGTCGCTGGCCTGCGGGTCGCCGGCCAGCATGCCGCCTTCACCGCGGATGGCGGCATCGGGCGACAGTCCTCCGATCTGAAGCTCGCCTTGGCCATGCCCGATCTCAAGCGCGCCGATCCGCGCCTCTCGGGCCGCGGCGACGTCACCGCGCAGATCACCGGCCCCCGCGACAGGCTCGACGCGACCGCCCGCATCGCCATCGCGAACGCCACAGCGCTCGCCCGCCCGATTCCGCGGCTGGCCATCGATGCGGTGGTGCGTGATCTCCAGGGCGCGCTCGACACACGCCTGACGCTGGATGGCGAGATCGATTCCAAGCCCGCCACGGGCACGCTCGCGCTGGCGCGCCTGCCGGGCGATGGCTGGAATCTCTCGGCGCTCGATCTCGCCATCGGCGCGGTGCGCCTGAATGGCGCGCTGACGCTCGATCCGACGAGCCGCGCCAATGGCCGCCTGACGCTGGCTGCGCGCAATCTCGACGACCTCTCGGCGCTGGCCCTGACGAAGCTCGGCGGCCAACTCGACGCAGATATCCGGCTCGCGGTCGTCGATGGTCGCCAGAACCTCGATCTGACGGCCAGGGGCGCCAAGCTCGCCGGCCCTTCCGTCGCGATCGACCGGCTCGATCTCACCGCCGCCGCGACCGATGTCTATGGCAGCCCGACGCTTGACGCCGCGCTCGCCATCGATCGTGCCGTCGTGGCGGGCGAAGCGATCAGCGCGATCCGTTTCGACTCAAGGGGCTCGCCCGAGGCCAGCGCCTTCACGCTCAGCGCCGCCGCGCGCGGCTTTGCCCTGAACGGCGCCGGCCGGCTCGTACCCGCCGAACCGCTGCGTCTCGAACTGTCCTCCTTCGAGGCGCGCCGCGATGGGCGCCGCATCGCGCTCGCCAGCCCGGCGACCTTCAGCTTCCCGGCGACAGGCGTGGAGATCGCCGGTCTGGCGCTGGCGATCGAGAAGGGTCGCCTCTCTCTGGACGGCCGCGCCGGAGAGGCGCTCGACCTCAATCTGACCGCACGCGACGTGCCGCTCTCGGCCGCCCGCATCCTCGCACCTTCGCTCGATCTCGCCGGCACGCTAAACGCGCAGGCCCGGATCGGCGGATCGCCTGGCAATCTGAGCGGGCCCTGGAACGTGCGGATCAGCCGCCTTGTCACCCCGCAGACCCGCCAGGCCGGCCTGGCGCCGATCGAGATCACCGGGCAGGGCGCCCTCGCCGGCGACGAGACCAGCGTCAACGCCACGATCAACGCCGGCCGCGGCGCCAACCTGACGATTCGCGGAACGGCGCCGCTTGATGCGCTCGGGACGCTCAACCTGACCGCGCAAGGCCGCCTCGATGCCGCCCTCGCCAACCCGCTGATCGGAGCGCAGGGGCGTCGCGTCACCGGCGCGGTCGCGCTCGATCTGCGCGCCGCCGGCTCCCTGTCGGCCCCGCGCCTCAGCGGATCGGCGGCGCTGACCAATGGCAGCTTCACCGACGTGCTGCAGGGCATCCGCCTGACGGCGATCACGGCGCGTGTCGCGGCGACCGGCGACAATATCGTGATCGAGCGCGCCAGCGCCGCCACGCCCAATGGCGGCACGCTCTCGGCCAGCGGCCGGCTGGCACTCGATCCGGCGGCTGGCTTCCCGGGCCAGATCCGCATCCAGGGCAACCGCGCCCAGTTGCTCTCCAGCGACCTCGTCACGGCGGTGGCGAATCTGAACCTCGAACTCGCCGGGCCCCTGGCGCAAAGGCCGCAGATCGGTGGGCGCATCGATGTCCTCTCGATCGAGGTCGCCGTGCCGGACCGTCTGCCCGGCTCGCTGCGCCCCGTTGACGGCATCAAGCATATCCGCCCCACCGGCACGGCCGCCGCCCGTCTCGCAGCCCAGAAGCGCGCCGCCCGCCCGGCCGTGCGCGGCGCGCGGCCGACGCCGGCTTTCGATGCGGCTCTGGCTTTGACGGTGTCCGCGCCCGGCCGCGTCTTCGTGCGCGGTCGCGGCATCGATGCCGAACTCGGCGGCCAGCTCCGCGTCGGCGGCACGCTGGCGTCGCCGCAGCTCGATGGCGGCTTCGAACTGCGGCGCGGGCGCCTGACCGTGCTGAGCCAGCGCCTCGATTTCAGCCGTGGGCGTCTGGCCTTCAGCGGCGGGGTGATTCCGGAGCTCGATTTCGTCGCCGAGACCCGCGCTGCCGATGTCACAGCCCGCATCATCGTCTCCGGCCCGGCCGATCAGCCGGAATTCGCGTTTACCTCGACCCCCGATCTTCCCCAGGACGAGGTTCTGTCGCGGCTGCTGTTCGCGCGGGCCTCGGGCTCGCTCTCGCCTTTCCAGGCGTTGCAGCTGGCGCAGACGGCGGCTCAGTTCGCCGGTGGCGGCGGCGACGATTCCTTCGAGCGGCTGCGCAAATCGCTCGGCGTCGACAATCTCGACATCCAGGTTGGCGCCGGGGGGCCGACCGTCGGCCTCTCGCGTGCGATCAGCGACAACGTCACGATCGGCGTGAAGGCCGGCGCCCGTCCGGAAGACAGCGGCGTATCGGTCGGCATCGACGTCACCCGCCGCATCAAGCTCCAGGCCGATACCAATGCCGATGGCAGCGCCTCGGTCGGCGTCGGCGCCGAGTGGGAATACTGAGGCGCGGCCAATCGGCTTGTCGGCGGAGAATCGCGCCCCGCCGAAGCCCTCCGAACTCCAAGCGGAGATCAGCGATTCCGCTTCGGAACGCCGCAAAAAACGCCTTGCCGGATGGGTGCAGTTAACGAGTGGTTAATTTCAGCGGTCAAAGCGTGACTTGCCTGCAACACCGGGGTCCAAAGCACCCCTCGGGACCTCTCGGCGGCGTGATGAAGGTTGATCGCCCCCCCCGCATTCGTATGGTGAACCTGCGTCGGGACGTTCCCGGTCGCTGTTTTTCGTCTTCGCCTCTGAATGGTCAGGGACGCGGGCGAAAGGCCGGGAACAGGTCGTTTCAGTGGTTGGGTCTCCTGGGGCCAGTCACCAATGAAGCGGCCGAAGCCCGAGGGTCTCGAAACTCTTTTGGAGGTTACCAATGAAGCTCGTTAAGAGCCTCCTCCTCGGTTCCGCCGCCGGCTTCGCCGCGGTTGCCGGGGCTCACGCTGCCGATCTTCCCTCGCGGAAGGCAGCTCCCGTCGAATACGTCCGCGTCTGCTCTGCCTACGGCGCTGGCTTCTTCTACATCCCCGGCACCGAGACCTGCCTCCGCATCGGCGGCCGTGTTCGCGCCGAGTACACCGTCGGCACCCGTTACGGTGAGACGCAGGACGCTTACGGCACCCGCTCGCGCGGCCGTTTGAACGTCGATGCCCGCACCGCGACTGCCTATGGCACGCTGCGCACCTTCTTCCGCTATGAGCTGACCGTGTCGTCGGGCTTCTACTCCGGCACCATCGGCGGCAACCAGGGCATCATCGCTCCGGGTACCGGCCGTAACACGGCTTCTGCCACCGGTTCGAACCTCGACCTGGCTTTCGTCCAGTTCGGCCCGATCACCGCTGGTCGCGCTCAGTCGTTCTTCGACTTCTACGCCAACGACTTCTCGTTCTCGACCCTGCGCACGGCTGACAGCCGTCTGAACCTGTTGGCCTACACCGCCACCTTCGGTTCGGGCTTCTCGGCCACGATCTCGCTCGAAGATCGTAACACCGGCACCGGCGGCCGTGAAAACGGCGTTGTTAGCGCCGTTGGTTCGACCCTGCTCGGCCAGGACTTCCCCGATGTCGTCGCTTCGCTGCGCGTCGATCAGGGTTGGGGCTCGGCTCAGCTGTCGGGTGCTCTCACCCAGCGCAACATCTCCAACACCGGCATCCTGTTCAACGGCTCCAAGGATGAGATGGGCTTCGCCATCCAGGGCGGCGTCAAGCTGAACCTGCCGATGCTGGCTGCTGGCGACACCCTGTTCCTGCAGGCTGCCTACGCCGATGGCGCTCTCGGCTATCTCGGTTGGGGCGGTCAGTTCGGCTCCGGTCGTCAGACGTCTTCGGTCGGCGGCGCTCAGCTGCTCGTCGGTGACTTCGGCGTCAACGCTCTCGGCAACACCGACTCGGCCACCGGCTGGTCGTTCGTCGCTGCTCTGCGTCACTTCTGGACCCCGCAGCTGCGTTCGGAGCTCTTCGGTTCGTACTCCGAGCTGAAGCTTGGCTACACCCTCGCCGCCCAGGCGGTTCCCGGTGTTGTCTCGCGTCCGCTGGACCCCAAGGAGCTGATCGTCGGCGCCAACCTGATCTGGTCGCCGGTTTCCGGCCTGGATATCGGCGTCGAGGTTCTCTACACCCGCACCGAGCTGAAGCAGGCTGTCCTGCAGGCCAACAACGCCGGCGTGCGTCTGCCGCTGGCCGCTGGTGGCCGTCTCGTCAAGTCCGACGACGCCATCGCTGGCCGCTTCCGCATCCAGCGCGACTTCTGATCGCCTCACCGCGATCTGAACGGAAAGCCCCGGGGAAACCCGGGGCTTTTTGCGTTTGGGGCCAGGTACTCCCTGTTGGTCGCATCGATGCCTTGACAGCCGGCTTCCCAGACGTCTTGTAGGATTCAGGTCTTGTTTGGGACACAATTCGCGGGCGATGCGACGTTTGCCAGATGCACCGCGCCCGGTTCTGTGGGGCGTGCCACGCGAAAGACGAGGGCCGGTGCCGAAATCGGCAAGGTCCTTGGGGACATCTTGGGGGAGACGGGATGGCTGGGGCGGGACGTTGGCTTTGGGGGCTGGTGCCGTTGGTGCTGCTCTGGGGCGTCGCCAACCTGTTGCTGGACGAGACGATCGAGCGCGATGTCGGTCGTCGCGCCGTCGAGGCCGCGTCGTCAGTCGCCGGCGAGGCGCCCGGTGCGCGCCCCGTGACCGCCTTGGTCGATGGCCGGGACGTCACGATCAGCGGCGAGGCGCTGTCGGCAGATGGTGCAGCCCGGGCGATCGCGCGGTTGCGGGCCGAACCCGGCGTCCGGCGCGCGCTCGGCGGGCTGTCGCAGGTCGTTGCGCAAAAACCCTATAGCTGGTCGGCCACGCGCCAGGGCGAGGTGGTGACGCTCAACGGCTTCGTGCCCGATGAGGACACCGCTCGCGCCGCCGTCGCGGCGGCAAGCGCCGCCCTGCCGGGGCTCAGGATCGAGGACCGTCAGAGCCTGGCCTTCGGTGCGCCAGAGGGTTTTCAGGGCAAGCTGTCTGCCGTGATCGCGCAGCTGCCGAAACTCGCCAGCGGCAAGGTCGCCCTCGACGATCAGCGTCTTTGCATAGAGGGCAGGGCGCAGACGCCGGAGCAATACCTTGCGCTGCAGGCAGCAGCGAACTCATTGGCGGCCGATGGCTTTCAGGCGGTGCCCTGTGCGCTCGAGCCGCCGGTTGTCTTGCCCTATCGCTGGAGCCTCGAACGCCTCGCCGATGACAGGCTGCGTTTGGAAGGCTTTTATCCTTCGGACGATGTCCGCCAGCAGATCCTTACGCTTCTCGGCCGCGCCTTCCCCAACGCCGGCGGCATCGACGATGGCTTGAAGCCCGCCGCCGGCGAACCGCCCGCCTTTCTGGTGAGGGTCACCCGCGCCGTGGCCGATCTCGCCCGGCTGAGGCAGGGCAAAGCCGAATTGACGGGCGATGTCTACGCGCTTTCCGGTGACGGGCCTGAAACGTTCGAGGCGTGCCAGGCGCTGCGGCTGCAGATCGCGCAGGGCGACGGCCCTGATTCCGTCGCGCAGGCCTCGATCGCCTGCCCGCCCGAGCCTCCGCCGATTGAGACCCTGATGCCGCCGCTGCCGGACATCCCGGCGCCGGTTTTCTTGCCGTCGGACACACCACCGCCGCCGCCGGTGGCGCCATCCGTTCCTGTCGAAAGCCTGATGCCGCCGCTTCCAGAGATTCCGGCGCCGGTGTTCCTGCCATCCGAGCTTCCGCCTGCTGCGACGCCGCCTGTTCAGGCAAGCGTTCCGCCGCCGGCCCCGCGACCCGCGGTCGCGCTCATCTGGTCCGCAACGATCGGTGAGGAGGGTGTGTCTCTCCAGGGGATGGTACCGAGCGAGCTAGCGCGACAAGCCATTGTCGCTAAGGCACGTGCAGCCGCGCCGTCTGCGACGGTGTCAGACCGCCTGGCACTCGAGCCGAATCTGCGTGACGCCCCCGATTATGGGCCCGCGACCGCGTTCGCGCTGGATCTGCTTGGCACCTTGAAGCAGGGTTCGGTCTCGCTCGCCGGTGACGCGCTGGGCGTTAGGGGCGAAGTTGCCGATGGCGCAGCCTGGTTACGGCTCGATGCGGCGCTGCGCCGGCAGCCCCTGCCGGCAGGGCTGAGCCTTGCGGGGGAGGGCGCTGCCGCCGTCGCGGTGCGTCCCTATGCGCTGTCGATTTCAGCCGATCGGACCGGACTGACCCTGTCGGGATATCTGCCCGACATCGCCGCCCGCAAAGCCGTTCAGGCCCTCGTCGCGGTCTCGGCGCTCAAGGGCAAACTCACCGACGAGACGCAGATTCTGCCGGGCGCCCCCAAGGGTTTCGGCACGGCGGCGGGCGTCGCTGTCGCCAACCTGCTGCGGCTCGATCTCGGATCCGCGACGCTGGTCGATGATCGTGTCACGCTCCGGGGCCTGACCTGCCGCGACCTGATCCAGCGCGAGGTCGAGACCAGCGCCGGCAACGGCCTGCCGGTTGGCTTCCAGGCCGACACCGCCATTAGCCTGCGCCAGACCGGCTGCGTCGTCGATGCGCCCGCGACCTGTCAGAACGATCTCGACGCCCTGACGAAGCGCAACACGGTGTTGTTCGCGCAAGGGACGACGGTCGTGACGCTCGATCCGCAGACCGAGCGCGTGATCGGGGAGGCTGTGGCGATCCTGCAGCAATGCCCGGGCGCCCGGATCACGATCGAGGGTCACGCGAACAGCGACGGACAGGGCCGGCGCTTCAACAATCTCGACTTGTCCGCCCGCCGGGCGCTGCGGGTGCGCAATGAACTGGTGCGGCGCGGTGTCGATCCCGAGAGGCTCGAGACACGCGGCTTCGGCACGGAGCGTCCTTTGGTGCCGCATGGCGCGCCCGATGCCAGACCGATGAACCGGCGCGTCCAGTTCACCGTCGCGAAATAGGGGGCGACCATGCTGTATCTGGCCGGCCAGTTCGTCTGGTTCCTCGCCGCCGCCTTCATGATCGGCCTCGTCATGGGCTGGATCAGCCATGACGGCGGCAGGCTTCGCGTCGGCGGCGCCGTCGCGGGCTGGTTTGCCGTGCTCTGGGGGATCGGCGCCGCGCTGACATGGCTGCAGTTGCTCAATGGCGAGCCGGCGATTTGGGTCGAGACGGCCCTGCTGTTCACCGGCGTCTATGCCGGCGGCTGTGTCGTGGCCAGCCTGCTGCGCGGCACCCGGGCGACGGACGATCCCCCGGCCGCCTGACCGCGCCCCGGCACACCTGGCTCAGGCCGCCCTGCGTTCGGCGCGGGTGATCAAGCGGCCGATCCGGCGCACCATGTCCTTGGATCCAAGCATTGGGGCATGGCCCTGGCCTGGCGCCGTGAAGGTTTCGCAATCGGGATGGCGCTCGCCCATCTCGGTGAGGGTTTTCTCGCCCAGCAGGTCGGAATTCGCGCCCCGGATCGCCAGCATCGGCACTTCGTTGAGCCCGTCGAAATAGGGCCACAGCACCGGCAGCGGAGCCTCGAGATCAAGTTCCTCCAGGACCTTCATCAAGTTCGCGTCGTAATCGGGCTTCAGCGTGCCGTCGCGGTCCGTCCAGGTCCGGCGCGCCATCAGTTCCCATTCGGCATCGCCGAACAGCGGGAACTGCTGGTCCGAGAGGCGCTTCAGAATCTCGGCGCCTTCCGTGAAGCTGCGCGGCAGGGGCAGCTTGCCGACATAGTTGCGGATGCGCAGAAGGCCGCGCGCATCGATAATCGGCCCCATGTCGTTCAGCACGACACCCTTGATCATGGCCGGACGGGCGGCGCCCAGCGCCATGGTCAGAAGGCTGCCCCGCGAGGTGCCCACGAACACCGCCGCTTCGATGCCGGCAGCGACCATCACCTGCATCAGATCGTCGAGCTCGACGCGGATGTCGTAGTTCTTCCAATCCTTGTCATAGGCCGAGAGACCCCGCCCGCGATAATCCAGCGCCAGCACGCGACGGGGTTTGGCCTCGTCCCGCGACAGCGCCAGCGCGAGTTCGTGGAAGTCCGCACCCGTGCGCGCGAAACCCGGCAGGCAAACGACAGGCAAGGCATTCGAGGCCAGCGGCCCATAATCGCGCGCATGCAGCCGCAGGCCGTCTCGCGCGCTGGTGTAGAACGAGGTGAAGCCGGTGTCGGGCGTCGTCGCAGTCAACACTCAACCCTCATCCCGAGAGCCCCCTGGGGGGCTTCGACCGCTATCACCATTGCGCCGTCATTCCGGACAAGCCGCGACGCTCCGGAATCCATCGTCGAACTCGGCTTTGCCAGAAGGGCGCGCTCCGATGGATTGCGGGTCTTCGCTTCGCTGCGCCCAAAATGACGACATCGAATGAACTCCACCCGCAACACTAATCCCGCCGCCCGCCGCGCTTCAAGTCGTGGTCGATCAGATAGGCGGTGCGCTGGTTCAGCCGCTGGCGGTAGACCTGCAGGTTTTCCATCACCCGCTGCACATAGTTGCGCGTCTCGTAGAACGGGATGCGCTCGACCCAGTCGACGGCGTCGACATCCGCGTGGCGCGGGTCGCCATAGGCCGCGATCCATTTGCGGACATTTCCTGATCCGGCGTTGTAGGCGGCAAATGTCAGGATATACGAGCCGCGCCATTCCTTCAGCAGATCGTTGAGATGGGCAGCGCCCATCTGCGCCGAATAGAGCGCGTCGCGTCCCAGTCTGGGCCAGTCGAAGGGGAGGTTGGCGCGCCGCGCCGTCTCGCGCGCGGTCGCCGGCATCATCTGCATCAGCCCGCGCGCACCGGCATGCGAGATCGCGGTCGGGTCGAAGGCGCTCTCCTGGCGGGCGATCGCATGGACGATGGCGCGCTCCATCGGGTCCCCCAGCACCGGAAATTCCGGCACGCCCGAAATCGGAAACGCGGCTGTGTCGAGCGGAAAGCCGCGCTGCAGCGCGCTTTTGCCCAGAGCCAACAGCGCGCGCGTGTCGCCCTCGCGCTGGACGATGGCCGCCAGCGCCTCCAGGGCCGGCGTGGCATGCAGATGCTGGGCAAGGTCCGTCAGCAGCCTCACCGCGAGATCGCGCTCGCCAATGCGGTAGAGCAGCCCCACGCCGCGATGGCTGGGTAGATGCTGGAGCGAACCGGCGGCTGAGCGCCGCAGCGGCAGATCGGGCAGGCCAAGCCGGGCGCGCGCCAGCTGGCCATAATAGGCGATCGGGTGCTGCGCCGCGCGCTCGAAGGCGGCTCGCGCATCCTGCGCCTGGCCGATCGCCTCATGAGCGCGCCCCTGCCAATAGGCGGCGCGCGCCACCGAGATCGGTGTCTCGGCATGCCGGCTGGCTTCCTTGAAATGCTCGAGCGCGATGCCGGGCTGATCGCGAAAGCGCAGCGCGATGAAGCCGGCATGCCATTCGGCGTCGATACGCTCGGCGGCATCCTCGGCGCCATGCCCGGCCGCGACGGCATAGGCCCGGGCGGCATCGTTGTCGTCCAGCAGTTCGCGCGCGATCAGCCGCCGCTCGATCCACCAGCCATCGCCGTCGCCGAGCAGGGCCGGATTGCGCGGGATCTCCGCCAGCGCCTGAGCGGCCTCCACGGGCCTGTTTTCGCGCCGCAGCTGCTGCGCCTGCAGGAAGGAAAACGAGATGTCGCTCTTCACCGAAGCCGGCACCGCAGAAATCAGCGAGGGCGCGATCGGCCGCTTGGCCCGGCCGCTGGCAAGCCGCGCCCGCGCCAGCACGACATAATCGGCCGAGACGCGGGCCGCATTGCGAAGCGCGGCCGTGGCATTGCCTGCAAAAATATAGCGTTCGGCGCGCAGCCGATGGTCCGCAGCCGATAGTGCCTCGCCGAAGGCATCGAGCGCGATCTTCTCCAGCGGCACGCCAAGATGGTCCTGTACCCAGCTTTGCCGAGCCAGCGCGTGCGACGCCTCGGTCTGGCCCTCGGCCTTCAGCGCCAGCGCCAGCGCAATGCGGCCCGCCGGGCTGACCGGTTGCCGGCCGTCGAAAAAGGCGCGGATGGTGGCCGGGCTTTTCTTCTCGGCGATCAGCATCTCCTCGGCCCGGCGGCGAAACACCGACGTTGCCAGGCCATTGGGGTGGTCCTTGAGAAAGGCGTCGATCCGCGCGAACGGAATCAGGCTCGCGCCTGCGCGGATCGCGACCCATTCCAGCACAATGCGGGTCGCCCGGTCGGCGATCGTGGCGGCGATGGCGTCGCCCTCGCGCAGCTGCCCGCGCCGATAGGCCAGCACCGCACTCTTGACGGCGTCGTCGTCGATATCCTGCGGGCGCTGATCGGCGCCGGCATCGGGTGGCAGCGAACCCGTTGTG
This sequence comes from Allobosea sp. AAP35, assembly GCF_001295925.1. Lineage (GTDB taxonomy): Bacteria > Pseudomonadota > Alphaproteobacteria > Rhizobiales > Beijerinckiaceae > Allobosea. The sequence goes on from NZ_LJHQ01000003.1 coordinate 181,806, forward strand.
CCGACATCGATGATGCCGATCTCGTCGAGCTGCCCGGGGTTTCCGGCATCATCGGCCGCGATCGCTGGCACGGCGGCCAGAATCGGCAGCAACAGAAGGCAGATCATCCGCAAACGGATGGCAGGCGAGGCCATGGCAGGCTCCACGGTCGGACGCGTAGCCTGTGATGCTCGCGGAAGCGGGTTTATGAAGTCTTAACCATGCGCCGCCGCCTTTTTATGGCGAGCCGGCTTTGCGGGCCGCGGGGGACGGTTTATGTGTGTCGCCCTCTCGCCGCTCGCTTCACGCCAGGACGCCGCCGTCATGACCAAGCATTCCGCCTTCACCGGTTCGCTACCCGCGCTGGTGACGCCGTTCAAGGACGGCCTGATCGACGAGGATGCGCTGCGCGCGCTCGTCGCCTGGCAGATCGAGAGCGGCTCTTCGGGTCTCGTGCCGGTCGGCACCACCGGCGAGAGCCCGACGCTCTCCCATGACGAGCACAAGCGCGTCGTCGAGATCGTGATCGCTGAAGCCGGGGGGCGGGTGCCCGTCATCGCCGGCGCCGGCTCCAACAACACCACCGAGGCGATCGATCTCGCTGTTCATGCCGAGAAGGCCGGCGCCCAGGCGGTTCTGGTGGTCACGCCCTATTACAACAAGCCGACCCAGGAAGGCATGTATCAGCACTTCAAGGCGGTGAACGATGCGATCGGCATCCCGATCATCATCTACAACATCCCGCCGCGCTCGGTCGTGGACATGTCGGTCGAGACGATGGCGCGGCTCTACGAGCTGAAGAACATTGCAGGCGTCAAGGACGCGACCGCCAATCTCGCCCGCGTCTCGCAGCAGCGCCACGCCATGGGTCCGGATTTCATCCAGCTCTCGGGCGAGGACATGACCGCGCTGGCCTATATGGCGGCCGGCGGCCATGGCTGCATCTCGGTCGTCGCCAATGTCGCGCCGCAATTGTGCGCGCAGCTGATGGCCGCCGTGCTGAAGGGCGACTATGCCGGTGCCCTCAAGGTCCAGGACCGTCTCGTGCCGCTGCATGACGCGATCTTCAAGGAACCCGGCCTCGCCGGCGCCAAGCATGGTCTGGCCCTGCTCGGCCGCATCGAGGAGGAGGTCCGCCTGCCGCTGTTGCCGGTCACCGCGCCGACGGGCAAGGTCATTCGCGAGGCGATGGTGTTCGCCGGCCTGCTGAATGCCTAGATAGGGAATGTCGCGTCAGTCCGGTTGCCCCGGCCGACGCCAGGGAACCAGACGATGTACGAGCCCAGCCACTTCAAGGTCGAGGATCGCGACGCGCTTTTCGACGTCATGCGCGCCCATCCGCTGGCGACGCTGGTGACGATGGGCGAGGGCGGTCTGATCGCCAATCCGGTGCCCTTCGTCCTGCATGCCGATGAGGGCGAGCAGGGCGTGCTGCGTGCCCATCTCGCGCGGCCCAACCCGCAATGGAAGGCGATCGCCGCGGGAGCCGAGACGCTGGTGATCTTCACCGGCACCGAGCGCTATGTCACGCCGGCTTGGTATGCCTCCAAGCAGGAGCATGGCAAGGTCGTGCCGACCTGGAATTACGTCACGGTGCAGGCGCGCGGCCCTGCCCGCGCGATCGAGGACGGGGTCTGGCTCCACACCCATCTGGAAGCGCTGACCGCGCAGCAGGAGCGGCCGCGCGCCGAGCCCTGGGCGGTGACGGATGCGCCCGCGCCCTTCATCAATGCGCTGTCGCGCGGCATCGTCGGCATCGAGATCGAGATCGCCGCGCTGGTCGGCAAGTTCAAGCTCAGCCAGAATCGGCCCGAGGCCGACAAGCACAGCGTTCTCGACGGTCTGAGCGCCGATCCTGAATCGGAATCCCAAGTGATGGCGCAGCTCGTCAGGACGCATGCGCTGGGCGGCACGGCATGAGCAAGCTCGATCCGGAACGCTTCAGGCTCGCGGCAGACAACCGCAAGGCGCGCTATAATTACGAGATCATGGAGACGCTGGAGGCCGGCATCGCCTTGCAGGGCACCGAGATCAAGTCGTTGCGCAGCGGCCGGGCGACGATCGGCGAGAGCTATGCCGGGCCGATGGGCACCGAGCTCTTCCTGTTCAACGCCCATATCCCGGAATATCTCGAGGCCAACCGCTTCAACCACAACGTCAAGCGCCCGCGAAAGCTCCTGCTTCACCGCAAGCAGATCAACAAGCTGATGGGCGCGATCCAGCGCGACGGTTATACGGTGATCCCGCTCAAGGTCTATTTCAACGACAAGGGCCGGGCCAAGGTCGAACTCGGCCTCGGCCGCGGCAAGAAGCTGCACGACAAGCGCGAAACCGAAAAGAACCGCGACTGGAACCGCGACAAGGCAAGGATTCTGAAGGGCGGTGCGTGAGGCGCGATGCTTCGCTCTTGTACGACGACGGCTCTCTAGCTAGCCGACAAATCACAATCAACGATACTCATCGTCGGCCCATGCTGAAATTGACGCCAGGCCCTGTAATACGTGCAAGCTATTGTTGACGCGATCTATACCGTTGTTTTAGCCTCCATCGGCCGATTTAACGGAAATCGCTGATGGGCAACCCGGCGGCACGCGTGGGCGACAAGGTGGCGCACCCGCTGCCGGGGGTTCTGACGCCCGGTATTGGGTCGATGAACGTCCACATTGGATCGATACCGGCTTGGCGAGGCCTTCCTGCCCTCGCCGCAATGGCGCTCCAGGCGGCCAAGGCCGTGTCGGACGCGGTTATAACGACTGCCGAGACGGCCACCAAGGCCGCAGCGGGAACACCGGGCGCGCCCGCAGCGCTGGCGCTCGAGATCGCAGCCAAAAATCTGGCTTCCACGGCAATGGGCACGGTGATGAAGGCCCTCGGCGCCGCGTCGGCCGCGCTGGGGGGAATGCCTGACACGCATATCTGCCTGACGCCCGTCCCTCCGCCCATTCCGCACGGCCCCGGCATGGTGATCGACGGCAGTCCTTCGGTGCTCATCAACGGGCTGCCGGCCTGTTCGGTGGGCGATAATGTGCTCGAGGCGCTAGGGCCGCTGGATCCCATCGTGATGGGACTGCCGACGGTGTTGATCGGCAAGCCCGCCGGCGTAGGCGGGATGGGGCTGGGCGCTCTGTTCGGCGCGCTCGCCGACATGATCAAGCAGGCGGTCGCCGCCGCTATCTCGCTGTTGGGCGATATCGTCACCTTCGTCAGAGAGGTAGTGGCGAGGGTCAAGGAGGCACTCAAGAGCCTCATCACCAAGGTCGCCGCCTCTGTCCTCGCTGCGATCCATAAAGGTCTCGACCTTCTTCGGTCGGCGTGGGACGCTGCCGTGAATCCCCCAGTCAAGACCGGACTGGGCGCCGACGTTGACAAACTCGCGGCCAAGTCGCCGACGCTGCAATCCAATCTGAAGAAGCTGCAGGATGAAGGTTGGACCATCAAATACGGCGAGCCAGGCAAGGGATCATTCTGCGACAAGCCTGGAAAGACAATCGTCATCGACCCCAACGATAAGGGCAACACGGCGTCGATCACCAAGACGCTCGCGCATGAATCGGGCCACGCGCTATACACGGCCGATCCGTATGTTCCGCATACGGGTCTGACACGGGACGAGTACGTCAGCCGTAATACAGAAAGCGGGCTGAAGGACGAAGGCGAGGCGACGTTGACGAACGCACAGGTGCGCACGGAGATCAACGACGCGGGTGGGCCGGATATTGGAATTTCGGGAACGAATACGGACAAGTATCAGGCGATCGCCGACAAATATCCTGATCCCGCCGACCGCGATAAGGCGCGCAAGGAGATCGCCGACGTATTCGCCGACGGCGAGCATCCCAGCACCGATCCGTCAAAGACCTATCGGGAATATTATGGCGAGACGTACAAGAAGTTTTATGATGAACATCCCCAGCCGTGACGGAAGGGCGATCCATGAGTGATCCGGTCATTGACCTCGTGAGGGAGCTCGGCGCCAACCCGAAGGCCGGGCCGGCGCTGTTCGCCCAGCATCTCGAAAGCCGCTTTCATCGGCTCGACGAACAGTCCAACCCGTCCTTCGACGTGTTGAGGAGCAATTCGCCCGTCCGTGGGGGGCTCGTCTCAGGGATCGAGATGCGAGTCCGTCGCGCCAATGGGCTGGTCAAGCTTCTGATCGTGTCGGTCGACGTCAACAAGCATTGTCTGAAAGAAGCGGCGGTGACCCAAGCCTTCGGGAAGAATTTCGCGTTCACGCCGCCGTCCCCGCGTGCGCCGCCGGCTGCGCCAACCTATTACAGCTACGTCGTTGGCAACCATAAGGTCAGCTTCGGGTTCGACCAAAACAAGAAGAACTGCTTCACGAAAATTGTGCTGGAGTTCGACAACTGAGCTCTGCCTACCGCGGAACTCAGCCCTCGACCGGCTCGTCGCCCTGCCGGATGCCGTAGCGCCGCTCCAGCCCGGGATTGCCCGGCGTCACCGGAGCGCCCGGCGCAGCGCTGCTGCGGGCATTGCGCTCGGAGGGGTCGCGGCCGATCTTCTGCATCAGCTGGGCGAGGTCGATGAACTCGTCGCATTGCCGGCGCAGATCGTCGGAGACCATCGGCGGGCTGGTCGATACGGTGGAGACCACCGAGACCTTGACGCCCTTGCGCTGCACCGCCTCGACCAGCGGGCGGAAATCGCCATCGCCCGAGAACAGGTAGATCTGGTCGAGATGGGGCGCGAGCTCGAGCATCTCGATCGCCAGCTCGATGTCCATATTGCCCTTGATCCGCCGGCGCCCGGTGGCGTCGGTGAACTCCTTGGCCGCCTTGGTGATGACGCGGTAGCCATTGTAGTCGAGCCAGTCGACCAGCGGCCGGATCGAGGAATACTCCTCGCTCTCGATCAGCGTGGTGAAATAGAAGGCCCGGATCAGATTGCCGCGCCCCTGGAATTCACGCAGCAGGCGGCGGTAATCCATGTCGAAGCCAAGCTGCTTCGAGGTCGCGTAGAGATTGGCCCCATCGATGAAAAGCGCGATGCGCGGGTCGGCCGCCATTGAAATTACTCCGTCTGAAAAAGCTTTGAACACGCAAAATGAAAAATAAAGGCAGTCGAACCATGTCTGATCGCCGGCAATCCGGCGTGACGCGTCAGGGCGTTCTGTGACCTCTCGCCGCAGCCGGCAAACGATGAGGCGGCCTCAGGCGCTTAGACCCCGGCTGCCGGGCTTGGTGGCGGGAATGGCGGCGAGTTCCGGCGGCAACGCATCGGGCGCATAGTCGGGCACGGCGTATTCCATCAGGCTGACCAGCTCCATGCCGAGTTCGGCGCGCCCGGCCGAACGGTCGATCAGGCAGGCGGCGCCGAGGATGGTGCCGGCCTCGCCCATCACCGAGTCCCGGCATTCGCGCAGCGACAGCCCCGTGGTGATGATGTCCTCGATGATGATGCAGCGCGCGCCCTCCGGCAAGGTGAAGCCCCGCCGCAGCGTGAAGCTGCCGCCCTCGCGCTCGACGAAGACGGCCTTGGCGCCCAGATGCCGCGCCGTCTCGTAGCCCGGCACAATGCCCCCCACCGCCGGCGAGACGACATAGTCGATCTTGCCGAAGCGCGCCTCGATCTTGGCGGCGAGCGCCTTGCACAGCCGCTCGGTGCGCACCGGGTCCTGGAACACGAACATCTTCTGCAGGAAGACGCCGCTGCGCCGGCCCGACGACAGGATGAAATGCCCTTCGAGTAGCGCGCCCGCCTCGCGGAATTCGGCGAGAACCTCTTCGTCGGTCATGGAAGCCCCGTCATCGTTCTGTCGTGCATCGTTTGGTGTGCGCGATAAAAGGCATCGGCGCGCAAAACTCAAGGCCGTGGTGGCCCCCTCAGGCGACCGCCTTCGCCACCATCTCCGGATGCTTGCCGATCACGCGGACATAGGCGATGGCGAAATCGGGTGCGGTGGTCCGGGCCTGCTCCCAGTCCCGCAAGGTGCCGACGGGAACCCGGAAGCGGCTGGCGAAATCGGCCTGCGAAAGCCCCAGCCCCGTCCGTGTGCGGCGGATCAGGCGGGCGCGCTGGGCGCGGTCCAGCGCCTCGGCGGTGACGTCGAAATCCTCAGCGTCGGCTGGATCAGAAGCCAATTCGATAGGCGCGTTCTTCACCCTTGTTGCTCCTTCTCACCGAGATGAAGCGAGGTCGATCACCCCGCCAGACGAAGATGCCCGCAAACAGCTTCCCTCCGACCATGCCGACCACCTTGTAGCGCTCCTTTCCGTCGATCTCGCGGATCGAGGGGAGGATCAGGTGGTCGTCGTCAGCGAAGATCTCGTCGCCGAATGCGAGAGCGACGCCGTGCCTGTCGCGGTTGGCCGCATCCTTGGAAGGGTCGAACCTGTCTTCCGTCATCGCGGTGAAAGATTACGGGATTCCAGTACTGACCGCAAATCGCTCACGAGCCGGTCCGGTGCAGGCCGGCGAGTCCCGTCCGCGCTCAGCCCTTCGGGAACTCCAGCCCCATCTCGCGATAGCGCGCCGGGTCGTCGCTCCAGTTCTCGCGCACCTTCACGAACAGGAACAGATGCACGGTCGCCTCGGCGGCCTCGGCGATCTCGATGCGGGCCTTCTGGCCGATCGCCTTGATCGTCTGGCCGCCTTCGCCGAGCACGATCTTTCGCTGGCCCTCGCGCTCCACATAGATCGTCTGCTCGATGCGCACCGAGCCGTCGGGCCGCTGCTGCCACTGCTCGGTCTCGACCGTCGAGCGATAGGGCAGCTCGTCATGCAGCCGCTCGAAGATCTTCTCGCGGGTGATCTCGGCGGCGAGGAAGCGCAGCGGCGCATCGGAAATCTGGTCTTCCGGATAGAGCCAGGGCCCGAGCGGCAGCCTTGTCTCCAGCCAGGTCAGGATGTCCTTGACGCCGTAGCCGGTCAAAGCCGCGATCATGAAGGTCGTCTCGAAGGTGCCCAGCGCGTTCACCTTGGTGGTGATCTCGAGCAGCTTGTCCTTGGCGATGACGTCGATCTTGTTGAGGATCAGGAACTTGGGCTGCTTCAGCTCGGCGAGCTTTTCGAGCAGCCGGGTGTTCTCCTCGTTGTCGAAACGCTCGACATCGATCAGCACGCCGATCAGGTCGGCATCGGTCGCGCCGCCCCAGGCGCTCGTCACCATGGCGCGGTCGAGCCGGCGCTTGGGCTGGAAGATGCCCGGCGTATCGACGAAGATCACCTGCATCGGGCCCGACAGCGCGATGCCGCGCACCTGCGTGCGCGTCGTCTGCACCTTGCGCGAGACGATCGACACCTTGGCGCCGACCAACTGGTTGAGCAGCGTCGACTTGCCGGCATTGGGGGCACCGATCAGCGCGACGAAGCCGCAGCGCGTCGGCGCAGGGGCAATCGTGCCCATCTCCGCTTCAACCATTGTCGCTCTCCATCGTTTCGCTCCACAGGCCTTCGCGCCGCAGGAAGGCTTCCGCCGCAGCCTGCTCGGCCAGTCGTTTCGATTGTCCCTGGGCCTCGGCATCGACCAGACCCGCGATCCGCGCCGCGACGCGGAAGACCGGGGCATGGTCTGGCCCCGAGCGGCCGCGCTCGGTGTAGGTCGGCGTCGGGTAGCCTTGGCCCTGAGCCCATTCCTGCAAGGCGGTCTTGGCATCGCGCAGCGGCCGCACCGGCTTCAGCAGCCGCTCGCCGAAGGCGCGCTCGACCAGGCCGCGCGCCGCAGCATAGCCGCCATCGATGAAGACCGCACCAATGATCGCCTCGCAGGCATCGGCGAGAATCGCCTTGTTCTTGCGTGCGCCGCCGAGGATTTCGCCTTCGCCGAGACGCATGAAGGCGCCGAGGTCCCAGGCCAGCGCAACCTCGGCGCAGGTCTCCTTGCGCACGAGGTCGGCGAGCCTTCGCGACATGTCGCCTTCGGCCGCGAGCGGATAGCGCATGAACAGCATGTCGGCGATGCTCAGGCCCAGCACGCGGTCGCCGAGGAATTCCAGCCGCTGATAGCTTTCCAGGCGCGGGCCTTCCGCGCTCATATGGGTGAGGGCGGTGGTCAGCAGCCCCTGATCGGCAAAGACATGCCCCAGCGTCGCTTGCAGGCGGGCCGTATCGGGCGCCTTGCGCCCGCTTTCACCGGCCTTGCTCACTTGCGGATCTTCATCACTTGCAGATCTTCATCACTTGATCGCGCTGAACAGACGGTTCCAGCGAACCGTCCAGGGCCATTCCCAGAGCTTCCAGGCCGAGGCGCCGTCCTCGATCGAGAAGAAGATGATCTCGGCGCGGCCGACGAAATTCTCGAAGGGTACGAAGCCGACGCTGCGGTCGCGCGAATCCAGCGAATTGTCGCGGTTGTCGCCCATCATGAAGAAATGCCCGGCGGGCACGACGAAGACCGGCGTGTTGTCGAAGCTGCCCCGGTCGCCCTCGCGTTCGATGATCTGGTGCGTGGTGCCGTTGGGCAGGGTTTCGCGATACTGGATTGCCGGTGTACTGCGGCCCCAATTGTCGGTGGTGACGAAGTCGCTGATGCGCTCGCGCTTCACCGGCTGGTTGTTGATGTGCAGGATGCCGTCGATCATCTGGATGCGCTCGCCCGGCAGGCCGATGACGCGCTTGATGTAGTCGGTCGAATTGTCGGTCGGCAGCTTGAACACGGCGATGTCGCCGCGCTTGGGCTCAGCCGCCCAGACACGGCCGTCAAACAGCGGCGGGCTGAACGGGATCGAGTGCTTCGAATAGCCGTAAGTGTATTTCGAGACGAAGAGATAATCGCCGATCAGCAGCGTCGGGATCAGCGATCCGGACGGAATGTTGAAGGGCTGGAACAGCAGCGTCCGGATCACCAGCGCGATCAGCAGCGCCTGGACAACGACCTTGATCGTCTCGAGGACGCCGCCCTCGTCCTTGGCGGTCTTCTTCTTGGTATCGACGTCGTTGGCCACGCGGGCGCTCCTGGGACGGTGGTCCAGCGCGCGGTCTAGCGGAATGTTCCTCCGCAGACAATGTCACGCCGCCAGGAGTGCCCCGGCGGCCGGGGAAGGCAATGGTCCGATGCTCGATGGGTTCTGGCGGCGGAGGCGTCATCGCCTGGGAAGAAGGCTTTGCGCACCTGGCTGCTATCGCAACGGTTCGTTCACGGGGCAAGCCTATTTCAGGGAATGCGTCTTTTCACATGGACCCGGCGCAGAACCGCTTTATGCACATCCGCCAATAGGCCACGCGCACCGTTGCTCGATCCCGCCTCGCATGCCAGCCTGCTCCTCCATCGACCGCCCGCCCAGGTCCCCGTGAAGTCCTTCGACCGCTTGCCCTCCGCCCTGTCACGTCTGCGCTCGACCCGGACGCCTCTTTTGGCCTGGGGGTTGGCCGGCGCGATCACCGGCTTCGCCGTGCTTTTGCGCTATGCGCTCGAGGGTACGCTGCCACCGGGTTATCCGTTCCTGACCTTTTTCCCCGCGGTGATCCTGACCACCTTCGTGAGCGGTACGCGCGCCGGGGTGCTGTGTGCCGCCCTGTCCGGGCTGGCCGCCTGGTACTGGTTCATCCCACCCGTCGGCTTCGTGCTGGATTGGCAGAGCGGCTTTGCGCTCGCCTTTTACGTCTTCATTGTCGTCGTCGATATCGCCCTCATCCACGCGATGACCAAGGCGATGCAGCGGCTGGAGGTCGAGAAGGGCGTCTCGACCGCGCTGGCCGAGCAGCAGCGCACGATGTTCGAGGAGCTGCAGCATCGTGTCGCCAACAACATGGCCTTCGTCGCCAGCCTGCTCAACATGTCGCGGCGGCGCATCCTGGCCGACCCTGCAGCGGCCCCGGCGATCATCGACGAGGCCCGCGGACGCATCGAGACCATGGCGCGCATCCATCGCCGCCTTCACGACCCCAGCCAGGTCGATCTGCCGATCGGCAGCTATCTCATCGATCTGTGCTCCGACGTCATCGAGGCGAGCGGCGTGACGGGTGTCTCATGTCAGGTCGATGTGCCGGAAATGAGCTTCGATATCCGCAAGCTCACGACGATCTCGATGCTCGTCTCCGAGGTCGTGACCAACTCGCTCAAGCACGCCTTTCCGGCGGGTCGCAGCGGTCTGATCACGGTGAGGATCGAGCGCGCCGATGAGGCGAGGGCGGTCCTGACCATCGCCGATGACGGCATCGGCCTGCCCGACGTCCCCGAGGATGCGCAGGCGGGACACGGCCTCGGAAACCGCATCATCGAGGCGCTGGCCAAGCAGCTCAAGGGGACGATCACGCGGCGATCGGGACCAGGTCTGGCGACGCAGGTCGACTTTCCCATCTGACGCTGCTCAATGCGCCGCCATGTCCGGGCTTCGCGCCGTCGCGCCCGGCGAGCCGGCGCGCTCTGACACGGTGTCGGCCCGCAGCCGCGGCAGCGCCCGCGGGTGCTCCTGCTGCAGGAAGGCGACCACCTTCTCGCGGACCTCGCAGCGCAGGTCGAAGGCCCTCGGCGCCGTCTTGGCGCTGACGAGGATGCGCACCTCCATGGTCGACTGCCCGAAATCGGTCACCTGCACATTCACCACGCGCTTGTCCCACAGCGGTGATGCGGCCGCGATCTCCTCGACCTTCGCGCGCAAAGCGGCGATCGGCGTCTCGTAATCGAGATGCAGCATCACCGTCCCGATCAGCGCGGCATTGTCGCGCGTCCAGTTCTGGAACGGTTTTTCGATGAAATAGCTGAGCGGCAGGATCATCCGCCGCCAGTCCCACAGGCGCAGGACGACATAGGTCGAGGTGATCTCCTCGACATTGCCCCACTCGCCTTCGACCAGCAGCGCATCGTCGATGCGGATCGGCTGCGTCACCGCCAGCTGGATGCCGGCGAAGATGTTCTTCAGCACCGGTTGCAGCGCCAGGCCGACGACGAGACCGGCGGCCCCCGCCGAAGCGAGCAGGCTGACGCCGTATTGCCGGACGCTGTCGAAGGTCATCAGCATCGTCGCGACACCGATAATCACAATCAGGATGTCTCCGACCCGGCGCAGGATGCGCGTCTGCGTGACATGCTTGCGGGCGAGAAGATTATCGTCGGCATCGAGCTTGAAGCGCCGCAGATAGACGGTCGTCCAGATATGCAGCGCCGTGGTCGCGATCCATCCGATCAGGGCGATGAAGCACAGCAGCAGCACCTGACGGATCAGGGCCGCCTGGTCGGCGCTCAGCGGCGAAACGCTGGCTCCGAACCCCATGGCAATGGTCATCACGGCAAAACGCGTCGGACCGCGGGTGCGCGAGACCAGCGACCGCCAGAACAGATCCATGCCGGCGACGAGGCGCTTCACCACGGCGAAGACGATGCGATGCGCCACGATCGCAAGCGCGATGGCACCGGCGAAGATCGCCAGGCTGATCAGCCAGCTCGGCAGGAAGAACGGGGTTTGACCCAGCCAGATCGCGGTGTCCATGAGCTCCCTTTGGCCATGCGGGTTCATGGTGCAACGCAGCAGGATGGATCGAGGTCCATCGCCCGTCCCACCCGCCCAAGCCGCGATTGACCTATCGGAACGCGGGAGTCACGATCGAAGGATCGGATTGGGGGGACACAATCATGAACGGCAAGAAATACGCAGCGGAAGCCATCGGCACGTTCTGGCTGACCTTTGCGGGCTGCGGCAGCGCGGTCATCGCGGCGGGCTTCCCGCAGGTCGGCATCGGCCTGCTCGGGGTTTCGCTCGCCTTCGGGCTCACGGTCGTCACCATGGCCTATGCGATCGGCCACATCTCGGGCTGCCATCTCAACCCTGCCGTGACCGTCGGCCTGGCCGCCGGTGGCCGTTTTCCGACGAGCCAGATCCTGCCTTACGTCGTGGCGCAGGTCATCGGCGGCATCGTGGCGGCGGGCGTGCTGTATCTGATCGCGAGCGGCGCGCCGGGATTCGAGCTCGCCAAGGGCTTCGCCTCGAATGGTTACGGCGAGCATTCGCCTGGCAAATACAGCCTCGTCGCCGGCTTCCTGACAGAGGTGGTGATGACGACGATGTTCCTCTTCATCATCATGGGCGCGACCCATGGCAAGGCGCCGGCCGGCTTCGCGCCGCTGGCGATCGGGCTCGGCCTCTGCCTGATCCATCTGGTGAGCATTCCCGTCACCAACACCTCGGTCAATCCGGCGCGCAGCACTGGCCCGGCGCTCTTCGTCGGCGGTTGGGCCCTGCAGCAGCTCTGGCTGTTCTGGCTGGCGCCGCTGATCGGCGGTGCGCTCGGCGGTATCGCCTATCGCTGGCTCAGCGAGGAGCCGAGCGGCCAGGTCGTGGGCACCGCGCCGGCGGAGTAAAAGGGCGCTCTCAGCGCCACTCCACCCAGCGGCCGTGGAAGTCGGCGCGTGCGATCTCGCGCTCGCCACCTTCCGGCCACGTGGTCAGGGTCACGGCCGCGCTCCCGCTCTGGTGGTCGCTTTCCATCCGCAACCAGGCGAGGGGGCGCGTGCGCGTGGCGGCTTCGCCCGCGCGGGCCATGGCCTGCGCGATGCGCTGCTGGGTCGCCGCCGGCAGATATTGCCACATGATCGTGTGGAGCAGCACCCGGGCCATGCCGTCGCGCTGCGGCAGGGCCAGCCTGGCCTCGACCCATTCCGCCGCATCCGCCTGTTCGACGCGCCAGGGTTGGGCGGCAGCCGCATCGAAGGCTGATCCTGTCGTGGTGATCCGGTCGCTCTGGTCCGGCCAGATATAGGACATCACGCGCTCGCGATCCGTAGGGTTCCCCGGATCGAGCGGGTTGAGATCGCAGGCGCGGCGGCTGGCGACGGTCAGCGGCGCCTCCATCGGCGGCAGCGACCCGCGCCAGTCGCTGCGGATCGTGACCGAGGCCGTCGGCTGCCCCCAGCGGCTGTTGCCAAGTTCGTAGCGATAGCCGTCGAAGCCGAGATTGAGCCCCGCGCTGGCGCCGATCTCCAGTAGGTCGAGCGGTAGCCCGGTGTCGCGGGCGATCAGCAGCGCGCCGCCCAGCAGCACCGCACAGCGCTTGACCTCGTTGGTCTGGGGGGCGCTGTCGAGAGCGGCAGTGAGGACGGCGTCATGCGCGGCGATGGCGCGAGCCAGGCCGTGCCACAAGGCTTCGGCGTCGGGCTGGTTGGGCGGATACAGCGCCGCCAGCCCTGCGTCGCGGCCGGAGCGGGCCAGCGCGTTGAGTCCGCCGGCGGCTCTCAGGGCCAGCGCATCGTCACGAGGCTCGCCGCGCCAGTTCAGGATCCGGTTGCCGAAGCTGCTGGATGGATCGAGACGTTCGCCGAGCAGGTCGCAAACCAGGGCGGTGAAGGGGGACCCCATGCGCCGGCAGCCATCGGCCTGGCCCGCAAAGGCCGCGCGAACCTGCGCCTCTCGCGCCATCTGCATGTCTGTCGGTCTCCGCCTCAGGCCGGCAGCGCCCGGGCCTCGATCACCACGAAGGCCTGCGCCATCGGCGGATCGTCGGTCATCGAGACATGCACGAACGCCTCATGGCCGGCCGGCGTCATCGCCTTGAGGCGCTCAGCCGCGCCGCCCGTCAGCTTCATTGTCGGGGCGCCGCCGGGCAGGTTGACGACCTCCATGTCGCGCCAGAACACGCCGGCGCGCAACCCCGTGCCGAGCGCCTTGGAGCAGGCTTCCTTCGCCGCGAAGCGCCGCGCATAGGACGCAGCCCGTGTCGACCGGCGATCGGACTTGGCGCGCTCTCCGGCTGTGAAGACGCGGTGGGTGAAGCGCTCGCCGAACCGCTCCAGCGAGTTCGCGATGCGGTCGATGTCGCAGAGGTCGGAGCCGATGCCCAGGATCATGGCTCAGCTCTAGCCGGCGGCCCGTCCCTCGTCCATGGCCTGCCGCATCTGGCCAATGGCCGCGTCGAGACCCACGAAGATCGCTTCGCCCATCAGGAAGTGGCCGATGTTGAACTCGGCGAAGTCCGGCACGGCGGCGAGCTGGCGCGCCGTGTCGAAATCGAGTCCATGCCCGGCATGGACCTCGATCCCCAGCGACGCCGCGAACGCCGCGCCTTTCGCCAGCCGCGCGAACTCGGCGCGCGCCTTGTCGTGATGCCCGTCGGCAACCGCATGGCACCAGGTTCCGGTGTGCAGCTCGACCACCGGAGCGCCGAGCTTCGCCGCCATCGCGATCGGCGCCTCGTCGGCCTCGATGAAGAGCGAGACGCGGCAGCCGGCCTCCCGCAGCCGGACGATCTGCGGCGCGAGCATGTTGTGCTGGCCGACGACGTCGAGCCCGCCCTCGGTCGTGCGCTCCTCGCGCTTCTCCGGCACGAGGCAGGCGGCATGAGGCTTGAGCCGCTGCGCCAGCGCGATCATCTCCTCGGTCGCGGCCATCTCGAAGTTCAGGGGCTTGGTCAGTTCGGTGGCGAGCCGCGCCATGTCGGCATCGCGGATATGGCGGCGATCCTCGCGCAGATGCGCGGTGATGCCGTCGGCGCCCGCGGCCACGGCCTGATGCGCGGCACGCACGGGGTCGGGCAGGGCGCCGCCGCGGGCATTCCGCACGGTCGCGACATGATCGATGTTCACGCCCAATCGCAGCCGGTCTGCCATGGATCGTCCCTCCCCAAAGATGACAGCGTGCATAGACGAGAACGGCGGCCGCGCTCAAGGCGCCTCTTGGTCACGCTTGGAGACTGCGTCGCGGGAAATCGCGAAACTGCGACGGGCCCTGTTGGCGGTTTTCTAACCCCGTCGGCAGCGGCGGCGGCCGGCCGGATCCCGGCTAAGGCTATCGTAACGGCTTGGTGGGACGATCGCTGCTGGGGGAAGACCGGAAGTCAGGGACCATCGACCGTGCAGCTTGCTGTGAAATCGGAGCTATTCGAAAACGAGGTGGCCGCCGACAGGCGCGATCGCAGCCAGGATGCCAGGCGCTCGCTGGGGCGGGTGGTCTCCTGCGACGGCTCGCGGGCAACGATCGCCAGCACGGTTGCCGGCGCGGCCGGGCTCGATCCCGAATCCTGGACGGTCGGCCGGATGATCTCGATCAATCTCGGCGCCACGCGGATCGTCGGGCTGGTCTACGAGATGCACGCCGTCAGCCCGGTCTGGGACGAGGCGACCGACAACGTCATCCACATTCAGGTCGAACTGCTCGGCGAGGTCACCGAGACGCCCGACAATCGCGTCCGCTTCCAGAGCGGCATCTCGACCTATCCACCGATCGGGGCCATCGCCCATCGCATCCGCACCGGCGATCTTGCGCTCGTCCATGATCTGGGCTCGCGCAACGGCGTAGCCATCGGCGCGCTGACCCAGGATCCGACGATCCCGGCCACCGTCTGCATCGACGACATGCTGGCGCGCCATTTTGCGTTGCTCGGCACAACCGGCGTCGGCAAGTCGAGCGCTGTGGCGCTCCTGCTGCGCAAGGCCATCGCCGCCCGGCCGCGGCTGCGCGTGCTGATCCTCGACCCGCACAACGAATATGCCGGCGCCTTTCCCGACCGGGCCTTGTCGATCGACGCAGAAGGGCTCGATCTGCCATTCTGGATGTTCAAGCTCGAGGAGTTCGCCGAGGTTCTCTTCCGTGGCCGGGCGGCCTTCGAGGAGGAGGCCGACATCCTGCGCGAGGTCGTGTCCGCGGCGCGTGAACGCTATCGCGGCGGCACCCAGCGCAACCCGATGCGCGATCTCAACTCGACCCTGCTGAAACGCCCGCTCGATGCCGGCATGGCCCGCCGGGAGGACGGCGCGGGCAGTGCCGGCGACATGCCCACGCCCTACAGGATCATCGATGCGATCGCCATCATCGACGAACTGATCGGCCTGCACGAGATGCGCTGGCCGCGCCCCTCGCTGCGCTCGCTCAAAGTTCGCCTCGAGACGCTGCATGGCGATCCGCGCTACCAGTTCATGTTCGCCCGCGCCAACATGATGGAGACGATGGCGCCGGTGGTGGCGCAGATCTTCCGGGTGCCCCATCATGGCCGGCCGATCACGGTCTTCCAGCTTGGCGGACTGCCCTCGGAGGTCGTCGACGCGGTTGCCTCCGTGCTGGCGCGGCTGGCCTTCGACCTCGCCATGGCGAGCCAGGGCACTTACGAGATCCTGCTGCTTTGCGAGGAGGCCCATCGCTACGTCCCGGCCGACCAGTCGCTGGGCTTCCTGCCGACGCGCCAGGCGATCGCCCGCATCGCCAAGGAAGGCCGCAAATACGGCGCCTATCTCGGCGTGGTGACGCAGCGACCCGGCGAACTCGATCCGACCATCCTGTCGCAATGCTCAACCATCTTCGCCATGCGCCTGGCCAACGAGGTCGATCAGCAGATCATCCGCTCCGCGATTTCCGACGCCTCGGCGAGCACGCTCAAATTCCTGTCCTCGGTCGGAAATCGCGAGGCGATCGCCTTCGGCGAGGGCGTTGCCACGACCATGCGCATGCGCTTTGCCGAAGTGCCGCGCCATGAACTGCCGGCCATGGACCTTGTCGCGGGGGTCGAGGGCCGCCGCGAGCCAGGGCTGGACGAGATGGTCAGGCGGATGCGCGGGTGAGCCGGGCGAGCGCGCCGACCGCCTCAATTCCCTCCCCACCGCAAGCGGGGGAGGGGGACGGCGCGCCAGGGCGGCACGCAAATCTTGCATCTCGTCCGCTTTGGCTGTAAGGCCGGCTCACATCATCTTCCCTGCATCGCTAAAGATCAGAAGGAGCCGCGCCATGGCTCGCGTTACCGTTGAGGATTGCATCGACAAGGTGGACAACCGCTTCGAGCTGGTTCTCCTCGCCAGCCATCGTGCGCGGATGATCCAGTCGGGCTCGGCGATTCTCGTTTCCCGCGACAACGACAAGAACCCCGTCGTCGCGCTGCGCGAAATCGCCGACGAGAAGCTCAAGCCCGAGGATCTCAAGGAAGACCTTATCCACTCGCTGCAGAAGCATGTCGAGGTCGACGAGCCCGAGGCCGAGACCGTGCCGCTGCTCGCAGCGCCCGGCCAGAGCGCCTCGACCCCCGATTCGGAGGTCCAGTTCGACCGCATGAGCGAGGACGACCTGCTGCGCGGCCTCGATGGCCTCGTGCCCCCGACCGAGAGCGCCGACGACGAGGACTGATCCTCCAGCGGCTTATTGCCAATGCTCTCTTCACCAGTTCCGTGAAAGCCCGGCCCAGCCGGGCTTTTTCCATGGCCCCAACAGGGAATACGCCTTGCTGCCTGCTTGCGTCGCGCCGATATTGACCGACTCCGAAGCAGGCAGGCGTGACAGAGGGCCCGCATGGCCATGATGCGGCAATACGAACTCGTCGACCGGGTTCGCAGCTACAATCCCAACACCGACGAGGACCTGCTCAACCGGGCCTATGTCTATGCCATGCGCGCGCACGGCACCCAGAAGCGTGCCTCTGGCGATCCGTTCTTCGCCCATCCGCTCGAAGTCGCGGCCCTCCTCACCGATCTCAAGCTCGATGACGCGACGATCGTCGCCGCCGTCCTGCACGACACTGTCGAGGACACGGCCGCCACGCTCGAAGAGATCGAGAGCATGTTCGGGCCCGATATCCGCCGGCTGGTGGATGGGCTGACCAAGATCAAGAAGCTCGACCTGGTCTCCAAGAAGGCCGCTCAGGGCGAGAATTTCCGCAAGCTCCTGCTCGCCATCGTCGACGACGTCCGCGTCCTGCTGGTCAAGCTCGCCGACCGGCTGCACAACATGCGCACCCTGCACTTCATGGCGCCCGAAAAGCGCCTGCGCATCGCCGAGGAAACTGCGGAAATCTATGCCCCGCTCGCCGGCCGGATGGGCATGCAGGAGCTGCGCGAGGAACTGGAAGAACTGGCCTTCCGCCATATCAAGCCGGAAGCGCATGCAACCGTCACCAAGCGGCTGGAAGAGGTCACCGAGCGCGAAGGCCAGGTCATCGGCGCGATTGAGAAGGATTTGAAGGACAAGCTCGCCGCCAGCGGCATCCAGGCGGAGGTCTCAGGGAGGCGCAAGCGCCCCTATTCGATCTGGAAGAAGATGGAGCGCAAATCCATCTCCTTCGAGCAGCTTTCCGACATCTTCGGCTTCCGCGTCATCGTCGAGACGCCGGAGGATTGCTACCGCGTGCTCGGCATCGTCCACATGACCTGGCCGATGGTGCCCGGCCGTTACAAGGACTACATCTCGACACCCAAGCAGAACGACTACCGCTCGATCCACACCACCGTGGTAGGCCCCGGCCACAGCCGCGTCGAACTGCAGATCCGCACCGACACGATGGACCGCATCGCCGAATTCGGCATCGCCGCCCACGCCCATTACAAGGACGGTCGCACCACCGATCTCGCGCAATACGCCGATGAGAGCCGCGCCTATCAATGGCTGCGGCGCACCGTCGATCTGCTGGCCGAGGGCGACAGCCCCGAGGAGTTTCTCGAGCACACCAAGCTCGAACTCTTCCACGACCAGGTCTTCTGCTTCACCCCCAAGGGCCGGCTGATCGCGCTGCCGCGCGGCGCCACCCCGATCGATTTCGCCTATGCGATCCACACCAATGTCGGCAACAGCGCGGTCGGCGCCAAGATCAACGGCCGCATCGCGCCGCTTTTGACCGAGCTCGCCAATGGCGACGAGGTCGAGATCACCCGCGCCGAGGGGCAGACGCCGCCGGCCGCCTGGGAATCGCTCGTCGTCACCGGCAAGGCCCGCGCCGCGATCCGCCGCGCCACCCGCACCGCCGTGCGCCGGCAGTATTCGGGGCTGGGCCGCCAGATCCTGGAGCGCGCCTTCCACCGGGCCGAGCGTCCTTTCACCGACGAGAAGCTCAAGGCAGCCCTCAAGCGCCTCGCCCGTACGGCCGTCGATGACGTGCTGGCGGCGGTCGGGCGCGGCGAGATGTATTCCGGCGACGTGGTCAAGGCCGTCTACCCCGACCTCGAGCCCGAGAAGCGCGGAGCGCCCGAAGCCAGGGCCGCCGGCGCGACCACCGGCAACGGCAAGGGCTGGTTCGAACTGCGCCAGGGCGAGAATCTGAAGTTCAAGCTGCCGGGCGAGACACCCGCAGATGAGGGCCCCGACGACAACGCGATCCCGATCCGCGGCCTCGGCGGCGATCTGCCGGTGCGCTTCGCGCCCCATGGCGGTGCCGTGCCGGGAGACCGCATCGTCGGCATCCTGACGCCCGGCGAGGGCGTGACGATCTACCCGATCCAGTCCTCGGCGCTGGCCGCCTTCGACAATGAGCCCGAGCGCTGGCTCGATGTCCGCTGGGATCTCGACGACAAGGCGCCGCAGCGCTTCCCGGCGCGGATTTCGCTGCATTCGATCAACGAGCCCGGCTCGCTGGCGCAGATCACCACAACGATCGCAGAGCATGACGGCAATATCGACGCCGTGGCGATGCACCGCCCCAACCCTGACTTCACGAACGTCGTCATCGACCTGACGGTCTGGGACCTGAAGCATCTCAGCGCCATCATCAGCGAATTGCGCGAGAAGCGCGTGATCAGCAAGGTCGAGCGGGTGGTGGGGTAGGGGGGCTTCCCAACCATCCCCCGCGTCATCCCGGATCAGCGGCGAAGCCGCGCAACTCCGGGATCCATCATAGGGCTCCGCTGTGCTCTATGATGGATCCCGGCGCTCCGCTTCGCTTCGGCTGGGCTGACGGCGCGCCTGAAATTGCAGCGTCGCGCGGTCCGCCCTAAACCCTCACCATGGAATGGAGCGACGAGGCCACGATCATCGGAATCCGCAGGCATGGCGAGAGCGCCGTGATCCTGGAGGCCATGACACGGGACCATGGCCGCCATCTCGGCCTGGTGCGCGGCGGCCGCTCGTCGAAGCAGCAGCCCGTGCTCCAGCCCGGCAACGCGGTGTCGCTGACCTGGCGGGCGCGGCTCGACGAGCATCTCGGCGAATACAAGGTCGAGTTGCTGGCCTCGCATGCGGCGCGGCTGATCGAGGCGCCGGTCGCGCTTTACGGGCTCGCCACGATTTCAGCCCTCCTGCGTCTGCTGCCGGAGCGGGACCCGCATCCCGGGCTGCATGGGGCGCTGGCGGTGATGGTCGAGCATCTGCACGAACCCGGCCTCGCGCCGGCGCTGGTCGTGCGCTTCGAGATCGCGATGTTGGCCGAACTCGGCTTCGGGCTGGACCTCGCGCGCTGCGCCGTCACCGGTTCGCCTGACGATCTGAGCCATGTCTCGCCGAAATCAGGCAAGGCTGTCAGCCGCAAGGAAGCCGAGCCCTATCGCGATCGGCTGCTGGCGCTGCCGCCCTTCCTTAGCGAAGGGCAGGGCGCCCGCCAGCCCTCAGCCGCCGATCTCACGGCGGGCTTTGCGCTGACCGGCTATTTCCTGCGCCGTCACGTCTTCGAGCCGCGCGGCTTGGCCGAGCCGCCCGAGCGGGCGCGGCTGGTCGAGATCGCGGCGCGCGCCTCGGTCGCGTCGGAGGCCTGAGCGCTGCGCAGTTCCTGGAGCAGTTCGATCTGCACCTCCTGGATCTCGGCGAGCCTCTGCCATTGCCGGTTGACCAGATGGTCCATCTTCTCGTGCAGATGCCGGATCTCGAGCTCCGCCTTCAGGTTGACCTGGTAGTCGTTGCGCGCTCGCGCGCGGTCCTTCTCCTCCTGCCGCTGCTGGCTCATCATGATCACCGGTGCCTGCACGGCGGCGACGCAGGATAGAAGCAGGTTGAGCAGGATGAAGGGATAGGGGTCGAAATGGGTGGCCCCGAGCAGGTTGATCGACATCCAGAAGGCGATGATGACGCCAAACGAGATCAGGAAAGCCCAGCTCCCGCCGAAGCTGGCGACATGGTCGGCTAGCCGCTGGCCGAAGGTTCGGTCGCGGTCGATCTCGTCATCGGTGTTGCTGGTGATGAGCTCGGAGCGGGCCAGACTTTCGGCGACCTGCCGGTCGAGGTCGTTCATCTCGCCGCGTTCGCTCGCCAGCATCGCGTTGACATAGCGCGAGCGGTAGAGCGCGACCTGGTCTTGGCCGATCAGCGCATGCGCCGGCAACTCCGGATGGTCCTGCCGGATCGCATCGGCGAGCGCCGGCCGCAGCGCATCGAGGCTGATGAGGTCGCGCTTCGGCACGGTCTGCCCCGTCAAGGAGCAGGTGCCATTGTCCGCGCTGTGATCATGGCTCGTCATGCGGCTCTCCGTTGTCTCGCGCGTGCGGCGATCGATTGTATAGGGGGATATCGCCCGCCATCGTTCTAGCGGGGTGATTCGCGCCATGCGATAGAGGCGCGGACGAAATGAGAGCTGGGGTGAGCAAACAATGGGAAAGCCGGTCGATCCGCCGCCGGAGGACGAATCCGAGCGCATCGACCTGAAGACGGCGCTCGAAGAGCGCTATCTCGCCTATGCGCTCTCCACCATCATGCACCGCGCCCTGCCGGATGCGCGCGACGGCTTGAAGCCCGTCCACCGCCGCATCATCCATGCGATGCGCCTGCTGCGGCTCGACCCCGGCCAGGTCCACAAGAAATGCGCCCGCATCGTCGGCGACGTCATCGGCAAGTTCCACCCGCATGGCGACCAGTCGGTCTATGACGCGCTGGTGCGCCTCGCGCAGGATTTCGCCCAGCGCTACCCGCTCGTCGACGGCCAGGGCAATTTCGGCAATATCGACGGCGATAACGCCGCCGCCTATCGCTACACCGAAGCCCGGATGACCGAAGTCGCCCGGCTTCTGCTGGACGGGATTGATGAGGATGCGGTCGATTTCCGCGAGACCTACAACGGCGAAGACGAGGAGCCGATCGTGCTCCCCGCCGCCTTCCCGAACCTGCTCGCCAATGGCTCGCAGGGCATCGCGGTCGGCATGGCGACCTCGATCCCGCCCCACAACGCCGCCGAACTCTGCGACGCCGCGCTGTATCTGATCCAGCATCCCGACACGCCGTCGGAAAAGCTGATGACTTTCGTGCAGGGGCCGGATTTTCCCACCGGCGGCGTCATCGTCGAGAGCCGCGCCTCGATGGCCGAGACCTATCGCACCGGGCGCGGCGCCTTCCGCACGCGGGCGCGCTGGCATGTCGAGGATCTCGGCCGCGGCACCTGGGTCGCGATCGTCACCGAGATTCCCTACATGGTCCAGAAGGGCCGGCTGATCGAGAAGATCGCCGAACTCTTCAACGAGAAGAAGCTGCCGCTGGTCGCCGACATCCGGGACGAATCGGCGGAGGACATCCGCGTCGTCATCGAGCCGCGCGCGCGCAATGTCGATCCGACGCTGATGATGGAATCGCTCTTCCGGCTGACCGAGCTGGAAGCGCGCATCTCGATGAACATGAACGTGCTGACCGGCGGGCTGGTGCCGCGTGTGCTCGGCCTCAACGAGGCCCTGCGCGCCTGGCTCGACCACCGCCGCGACGTGCTGCTGCGGCGTTCGCGCTTCCGGCTCGGCCAGATCGAGAAGCGGCTGGAGATCCTGCGCGGCCTCTTGATCGTCTATCTCGACCTCGACCGCGTCATCAAGATCATCCGCGAGGAGGACGAGCCCAAGATCGAGCTGATGCGCTTTTTCGAGCTCAGCGAGGTTCAGGCCAACGCCATCCTCGACACCCGCCTGCGCGCCCTGCGCAAGCTGGAGGAGATGGCGCTCAAGACCGAGCTCGACGAACTCACCGTCGAGAAGGGCCAGATCGAGGAATTGCTGGCGTCGGAACCCGTGCAGTGGAAGCTGATCCAGCACGACATCCGCGCGGTGAAGAAGCTGTTCGGCCCGGAGACCGCAATCGGCAAGCGCCGCACCACCTTCGCCGACATGCCCGACACCACCGATATCGACCTCGCCCAGGCGATGGTCGAGCGCGAGCCGGTCACCGTCGTCATCTCGAAGAAGGGCTGGATCCGCGCGCTCAAGGGCCATGTCCAGGACCAGTCGACGCTCACCTTCAAGGGCGATGACGGTCTGAAGACGGCGTTCTTCACCGAGACGACGGCGAAGATCCTGGTGCTGGCGACCAATGGCAAGGTCTTCACGCTGGAGGCCGCCAAGCTGCCCGGCGGGCGCGGTTTCGGCGATCCGATCCGGCTGATGATCGAGCTGGAGGAGCATGCCGAGATCATCGCGGCGTTCCCCTATCGCCCCGGCCTCAAGCTCCTGATGGTGACGACCGACGGGCGCGGATTCGTCGCGCCGACAGACGACATCGTCGCGAACACCCGAAAGGGCCGGCAGGTGCTCAATGTCGAGATGCCCGTTGAGGCGCTGTTGGCGACGCCCGCCGAGGGCGACCATGTCGCGATCATCGGCCAGAACCGCAAGCTTGTCTGCTTCCCGCTCTCCGAGGTCGCCGAGATGGGCCGCGGCAAGGGCGTCCGGCTGCAGCGCTACAAGGATGGCGGCGTCTCCGACGCCAAGGTCTTCAAGCTGGCGGACGGCCTGACCTGGCGCGACACCTCGGGCCGGACCTGGACCGTGGCGCAGAGCGAGTTGATGGAATGGCTCGGCCATCGCGGCGAGGCAGGGCGGCTACCGCCGAAGGGGTTCCCGAAGAACAACAAATTCGGGGGGTAGCGGCTGGTCGTCATGCTCGGGCTTGACCCGAGCATCTCTCAAACCAGAGGTCTCTGGTTACGAGATTCTCGGGTCAAGCCCGAGAACGACGCGTGAGATCAGAAGCTTACGCGCGCCGCCTGAATCAATCCCGCAACCGCCTGAATCAAACTCTCAGCGGATCGCCTGGCCGACGACGCCGACTTCCAGTCCCAGCGTCAGATTGTTGGTCACCGCCCATTCGACGCCGGCCCGCGCCTCGGGTCTGACCGCGATGTCGCTGCGCGAGAATGGGGCCGACCACGGTGTCGCGCCGAAGCGGTAAGTCTCGTTGGCAGCTATCATGCCGACCTTGGTGTAGAGCAGCACCTCGGGCGTCACCAGAACCCCCGTCTTGATCTGGAAGGCTCCGGAAAAGTCGCGCGTGTAGGCTGCCTGGCCGAAGCCCGGTGTGCCATAGCCGCCCAGCGCCGGCATATAGTCGAGTGCGCCGACGATGCCATAGACGAAATCGCCCTCGCGCTTCATCACGCCCGCTTCGAGACCGAAGGTCGGCCCGGCGGTCGTGCCCATGCGCCTCGAGGTGGTGACGTTGAAGCCCGTCGAGATGCGGGCGTAGGAGCCCTCCCATTTGACCCCGCCAGGGGCCACGGTCGGCTCCGACCAGGCAAAGGAGGGCAGCGGTGCAAAGCCGCTGAATGGCAGCCAGGATTGCGCCTGGGCTGCGCCGGTCGAAAACATGGCCGCGCAAAGCGCGCCGGAAAGCAGCGGAAATCTCACCGTCGGATGCATCCTCGCCACGTCGCGCCAGGGCCCGCGCCCATCGCCGCATCACTCGAAGTTAGCATGAGGGGGAGCGAATGTCGCGGATTTGTGGCGCGACGACGGGCCAGGCCGGTCTTCAGGACAGCTTGGTCTTGAGCTTGAGGAAGCGCATCGTCCGCTCGGCCATGGCGGGGTCGAGGGCCGCATAGGCGCGCAGATCGTCCTCGGTCGCGGCCTTGCCGAACATCAGCCTGCGAGCCCGCAGGGTCAGGACCGCCTCGAAAGCCGCGCTCCCAACGCCGAGCGCCCGGCATGCGACTGCGATGCCGCTGGCGTCGCGTTGCATCAGCACCCGCAGGGCCTGGTCGGTGCTCAGGCTCGCCACCTGGGCGAAGACGAGCGCGAGGTGGAAGGCGCGGTCTTCGTCGGCCAGCATCGTGACGATCTCGTCGAGCGGGCGCGTGCCGGCTGCGAGATCCACCAGGAGCAGCTTGATCTCGAGCCGCTGCTGGCGGGCCTGACGCGCCAGCGTCAGCGCCTCGCTGCCCGGCTTGGACCAGAGGCCGCCCTCTTCGCTCAGTTGTTCGACAATGCGCATCACCCGCTGCGCCCGGTCGGGCGTGAGGTCGGAGCGCGCCGAGAGGGCCAGGCTGATCTGGCCGTCCTGTCCGCCGCGCGCGACCAGTTTGTCGAAGCCCTTTTCAGACAGGCTGGCGCCTTCATTGGCGCTGACTGTGTGCAGGACCTGACGGTCGCCGCGCTCGACCAGGATATCGGTCACGCTTTCCGACAGGCGGGCGCGTTCGGCGATCGCCACCAGATGATGCTGCGACTGGCTGACAGCGATGGCTGCGAGATCGGTGTCGGTCAGAACCGGGGACAGTTTCAGGACGAGCCGCGCGACATCCGCATCGGGGTCGGAGGCCAGGGTCACGGCGACATCGCGTGGCAGCGCCGGGGCGGCCGCAACGCGCGTCGCATAGTCCCGGCGAGAACCGGTCTCGAGATGCGGCAGCGAGCGCAGCGCGATCTCGCCGTAATGCGCCTGGGAGGCTTCATTGGGCGCGTCGTCGAGCAGGAACAGATCGGTGACCGCATTGAGCAGTTGCCGCCGGGAATCCGACGACATCTCCGCTGGCATTCGGGTCAATGAATTGAACATTGCGTCGTCCGGGCAAAGTTGAATGCCGCAATCTAGCGCAGAGCGATTGATCGATCCTTAAGATGACTGTGCGTGATCCGACCAAAGGGCACTGCGGTCGCGGACCGCCGTTCTGCCGATGGTGGTCTGAAGGCCCTTGCCACGAACGCCGGCGCGCAGCAGATCGGTCCAGGTTTCAGCCGTCAGGATCGGCACGGTCGCCGGGCGCAGCCCAGGCCGAATGCGGCCTATTCGGCGCGTTCCCAGCCCTGTGCCATCAGGCGCTCCTGCGGCTGGAAGCGTTCCTTGTAGGCCATCTTCGGCGAACCATCGACCCAATAGCCGAGATAGACATAAGGCAGTCGCAGGCGCCGCGCCCGTTCGATGTGGTCCAGCACCATGAAGGTCCCCAACGAGCGCGCGATCAGGGAGGGGTCGAACACCGAATAGACCATCGAGAGTCCGTCGCTCAGCGTGTCGGTCAGGGCCATCGCGTAAAGATCGCCTCGGCCCCGCCCGGTGAAGCCGCTATCGGGCCCGCGCCGGCGGTATTCGATCAGCGTGGTGTCGACATGGGTGTCCTCGACCATCATCGCGAAGTCCAGCGCCGACATCGTCGCCATTCCGCCATCGGGATGGCGCTCGTCGAGATAGGAACGAAACAGCGAATAATGCTCCGAGCGCGGCCGCGGCGGCAGACCCTCGCCGATCAGATCGCTGTTGCGCGCCATCACCTTCCGGAAGCTGCGGGAGGGCCGGAACTCGTTGACGAGCACGCGAACGGAGATGCAGGCCCGGCAGGTCTCGCAGGCTGGTCGATAGGCGATGCTCTGCGAGCGCCGGAAACCGCCCTGGCTCAGCACGTTGTTGAGATCGCGCGCGCGGCCGCCCACCAGATGGGTGAACACCTTGCGCTCTTCGCGCCCCGGCAGATAGGGGCACGTGGTCGCCGACGTCAGATAGAATTGCGGGGCATCCCGCAACGGGCGCGTCACGGCAGCTTGGCTCCGGCAAGGGTCTGGCGCAGCAGTCTATCAGCAGACGTGCCGGCAACAAGCGCCTGTTGATCTCACGCGCGCACGATAACCAACCCGGTGAGCAGATCATGGCCCAGCCGCCGGTCGCTGCGGACGACGCCGCACAGGATGTCGAGTACCCACAGCGCGACTGTCGAGGCCGCGACGTAAAACAGCAGCGCATGCACCGCCGCAGCCAGGCCGTCGGGCCGGCCGCCGCTGGCGGTTTCGACGCGCAGGCCTGCCATCCGCATGCCCCAGGTCGCCTGGCGCGGCCCGCCGATGGTCAGCGCCGCATAGCCCAGCGCGGTCGCCACCGTCGCGATCGGGATCAGGAGCCAGGTCGCGCCGAAGGTCACGATGCCGAGCACGCCGAGCCCGAGCCAGACCAGCGTGCCCAGGATGGCCAGGACGATGATATCGCCGATCCAAGCGAAGATCCGCGAGCCCAGCACGCCGCTGACGTCCTGGACGGGGCGCTCGCCGACCGAGACGATCGGGGACTGGCTGTAGCGTGTGTCGCTCATCGGTGTGTCTGATCCTGTCATGGGCGGATGGGCTCCTCCGCGCCCTTAATGTCTGATCACCATCGCGGTTCTGCAAGGCCGTGTGTGAGCGATTTCGAAGGCGGGAGGTCGTCAGCGCCCGACCTGGTTCGTCGGACAGAAAGCGCGCCGTGGCGCGGGTTTAAACGAGACCGCGCGGCAGGATGCGATGCGGCGCGAAGCCGCCCTCGCGCAGTGCCGCCTCTATGGCGGCCGAATGCGCACTGCCCCGGGTCTCGACCGTGACGTCGAGCGTCACCCCCTTGGCCGGCACATCGAGGAAAAGCCGGCCATGGCTGACTTCGAGGATATTGGCGCCCTCATCGCCGAGCAGGCTCGCGACTTTGCCGAGCAGGCCCGGCCGGTCGCTGGTCGTCAGGCGGAAGGCGACGATCCGGTCCTCGCGCTCGAGTTCGCGCACCATGATCGCCGCCAGGAGCCGCGTGTCGATATTGCCGCCGCAAAGCACGAGCCCGACCTTGCGCCCGGCATAGCGCCCGGGCTCCTTCAGCATGGCGGCGAGTCCGGCCGCGCCCGCCCCCTCAGCCAGGCTGTGCTGCAGGCTGGCATAGGCATAGACGGCCCGCTCGATCAGATCCTCACCCACCAGCACGATATCGGAGACCAGGCTGGAGACGATCGGCAGCGTCTGAACGCCGACGGTCTTGACGGCGATGCCCTCGGCCAGCGTGGGCCCGCCGACGGGCCGGTCCTCGGCGTTGATGGCGTTGAAGAAGGACGGGTAGAGCTCGGCCTCGACGCCGATCAGTTCGATGCCGGGCTTCAGTGCCCTGGCCGCCACCGCATTTCCGGCCATGAGGCCGCCGCCGCCCAGCGGGATGATCAGAACATCGAGATCGGGTTCGTCATCGAGCATCTCGCGGGCGATCGTGCCCTGGCCGGCCATCACGGCGGGGTCGTCGTACGGATGGACGAAGACGAGTTCGTCGGTCTGAGCCAGTTCACGCGCCTTCTGTGCTGATTCATGCAGCGTTTCGCCATGAAGCACGACATGGGCACCGTGGGAACGGGTGTTCTCGACCTTCACCAGCGGCGTCGTCTGCGGCATCACGATTGTCGCCGGGATGCCGAAGCGACGCGCGTGATAGGCGACCGCCTGGGCATGATTGCCGGCCGACATGGCGATGACGCCGCGCTCGCGCTCATCCTCGTCCAGGGCCAGCAGCCTGTTGACCGCGCCGCGCTCCTTGAAGGAGGCGGTGGCCTGCATGTTCTCGTGCTTGACCAGCACGGTCGCGCCGGTGAGCGCCGAGAGCCTGGGCGCCGGAACCAGCGGCGTGCGCAGCACATGACCCTCGATCCGGCGCGCGGCCTCCTCGACGTCCTCGGGCGTGATCGCGAAGGGCTCGCTCATGGCGGGATTTCCGTCTCGTTGCGGTCGATGTTCGGTCGCGGCGGGATGGGCCGGTCGGCGGGCCTCATTTCGCTCGTGCCGGCGCGACGCGGGATCGGTGCCCGATCATCGGGCACGCGCATCATCGGCTCGCGTGGCGGGCGGCCGGGTGCCGTCGGCGCGCCGGGATCGGGGGGCGGTTCGTCGCGGTTCTCGAGATAGAAGCGCCTCAGCAGATAGAAGCTCGCCTCGCTCATCGGCTGACCGTCGGACGCTATGCCGATCAGGGCGCCGCGTCGCGAGCCCTGTCCGTCGCCGGCGAACAGGCAGTCGATGCTGCGCCGTCGCGCCGGGCCGTTCGACGCCCCCGCGACATAGGTGATGCGAAGCGTGTGGGGCCGCGGACCCGGCCCCGTCGTCTCGATCGCAATTGGGGTGTCGGGCCGGTTCAGCGCCGGGATCGCCTGCCGGCACAGCTTCAGTTGAGCGGGCTCGAAAGGCTCGCCGCAGGAGGCGAGCACCAGGGCCAGCAGAATCGGGAACAGGAGAGGGCGCATGTGGTAGGGAGCGTAGCGGTCGCCATGCGGCATTGAAACACGCAACGTCATCCCGGACGGAGCGAAGCGGAGCTCCGGGATCCATCGTAGGGCACGGCGGCGCTCTATGATGGATCCCGGAGCGGCGCCGCTTCGCGGCTTGTCCGGGATGACGTGAAGCTTCGTCGACCGGGTGCAGCCCTCAGCCCATCGCCTTCAGCTTCTCCGCCACCTTCGGCGCGAAATAGGTCAGCACCCCGTCGGCGCCGGCGCGCTTGAAGGCCATCAGGCTTTCGATCATCGCCCGCTCGCCGTCGAGCCAGCCATTGCCGGCGGCCGCCATGATCATCGCGTACTCGCCCGACACCTGATAGGCGAAGGTCGGCACCCGAAAATGGTCCTTCACCCGCGCCACGATGTCGAGATAGGGCAGGCCGGGCTTGATCATCACCATGTCGGCGCCCTCCTCGAGATCGAGCGCCACCTCGGCGATGGCCTCGTCGGAATTGGCCGGGTCCATCTGGTAGGTGCGCTTGTCGCCGATCAGCGTGGCGTTGGTGCCGATCGCGTCGCGGAACGGGCCGTAGAAGGCCGAGGCGTATTTCGCGGCATAGGCCATGATCTGCACGTCTTCATGGCCCGAGGCATCGAGCGCGCCGCGCATCGCGCCGACGCGCCCGTCCATCATGTCCGACGGCGCGATCACATCGGCGCCCGCATCGGCGAGCGCCAGCGCCTGCTGGACCAGGATCGCGACGCTGGCATCGTTCAGGATGCGCTCGCCCTCCATCACGCCGTCATGGCCATGGGAGGTGTAGGGGTCGAGCGCGGCGTCGCAGATGATGCCGATCTGCGGCACCTCGGCCTTGATCGCCCGCACGGCGCGGCACATCAGGTTGCGGGCGTTCAGCGCCTCCGAGCCCGTCGGGTCGCGCAGCGCCTTGTCGACGAAGGGAAAGGGCGCGATCGCCGGGATGCCCAGCGAGGCGGCATGCACGCTCTGGCGCACAGCCTCCTCGATGTTGAGCCGGTCGACGCCCGGCATCCAGGCCACCGGCGTCCGGGCCTCGCTGGAGTCCATCAGGAACAGCGGCCAGATCAGATCGTCCGTCGTCAGGCGCGTCTCGCGCACCAGCCGCCGCGACCAGTCCGCCTTGCGGTTGCGGCGCAGCCGACGCGTCAAGCCGAGCGAGGGCGTGTCGATGTCCAGGCGAGCCTGGGGCGCGGGGAAAGGCCGTACGTTGCGGATGTCCAATCATGCCTCCGTGGGCGAGATGCTGCCGGCCGGGCCGGGGGCTTGGGAAGCCGGGCAAAGCAGGTCGGATACATCTAGCACATCGGAACCGTTCCAAAAAAGAGGCTGTGGCGGCATGGCGTCCTGCCTGGTGTGCAAACGGAGACGGCCAGGTTTGACAAGCGTCGTCGCCCCGGCACAGAACCGAGCCGCGCAAAGGGGAGCCGAGCCGCATGTCCCAGAACCCGGATATCCTGTGCGAACTGCGCGGCGCGGCCGGCATGGTCATTCTCGACCGGCCCAGGGCCCTGAACGCGCTGACCCTGCCGATGGTGCGCGAACTGAGCCGGGCGCTCGATGCCTGGGAGAACGACCCGAAGGTCGAGCGCATCGTGGTGACCAGCACGAGCGAGAAGGCCTTCTGCGCCGGTGGCGACATTCGCGCGCTGCACGATCTCGGCCGTGCCGGACGGCATGACGAGATGCTCGCCTTCTGGGGCGAGGAATACATCCTCAACGCGCGCATCAAGGCCTATCCCAAGCCCTATGTGGCGCTGATCGATGGCATCGTCATGGGGGGCGGCGTCGGGATTTCGCTGCATGGCAGCCACCGAATCGCCGGCGACCGCTATCTCTTCGCCATGCCCGAGGTCGGGATCGGCTTTTTCCCCGATGTCGGCGCGACCCATGCGCTGCCGCGTCTGCCCGGCGCGATGGGGGCCTATCTCGCCTTGACCGGGGACCGGATCGGCGCCGCCGATGCGCTGGCCTGCGGACTGGCGACCCACGCCGTCCCCAGCGCGCGGATGCCGGAACTGCTGGACGCCCTCACGCGGCGCGAGGCGCTCGACGAAATTCTCGTTCGATACGCCCTCGATCCGGGACCGCCGAAGCTCGCCGCCGAACAGCCGGTCATCGCGGATTGTTTCGGCGCCGACAGCTTGTCGGACGTGCTGACGCGGCTCGATGCGGCGGCGGACGGCAGCGCCTTCGCGGCGAAGGTGCGCCAGACGCTCGCCACCAAATCGCCGACCAGCGTCGCCATCGCCTTCGAGCAGATGCGGCGCGGCGGGGGTATGGATTTCGCGCAAGCGATGCGAACCGAATTCCGCATCGTCTCGCGCATTGCCCATGGCCATGATTTCTACGAGGGCGTACGAGCCGTCGTGATCGACAAGGATCAGGCGCCGCAATGGCGGCCGGCCTCGTTGGACGCGCTCGATCCCGCTGCGATCGAGGCCTATTTCGCGCCGCTCGGCGCGGGCGAACTGGCGCTGGAGGGATGAGATTGGGCTCGGGTGGCGAGGCGGACGTTCTCCGCGGGGTTCAGATCGACGGATCTCGGGATGGCGAGACGGCCGCGACGCGCTGGCGGACGGTCCTCGTCTGGCTGCTGCGCATCCTGTCCGTGCTCTGGCTCGCCAAGGGCCTGCTCGCCTGGGCCGTGATCTTCGGGATCGGCGGCGAGAGCGAGCCGCCCTTCGAGGCGCGCCTGCTGTCATTCCAGGCGATCACCGTCTATTTCGCGGTGATCGATCTCGTCGCGGCCGTCGGTCTCTGGCTGACCTCGACCTGGGGCGGTGTGCTCTGGCTTCTGGCAGCCATCAGCCAATTGCTGCTGGCCTTCTTTTTCCCGCGCCTGCTGCCGATGACCCCCTGGCTCGCAGGGGCCTATGTGGCCGCGATCCTGACCTATTTCCTGGCGACCTGGGCGGCCGAAAACGAAGGCAGCTGAGGCAAGCCGGCGCGCCATTGCGACGCGCCGCGGTAACAAACGCTTTAGCTTAAGCAATTCCCGCTTCACCTCGCATTCACCCAAAGGGGTAAATCCCTGATTCATCCTGATATTTAAACTCGTTTTCATCCGCCCCGCCTATGGTGTTTCTCAGAAGCGGATCGGGAAACAATCCCGGCCGACAGTCAACAGGCGGGTAATACCATGAAAGCGAGCGTCAAGACTTCGGTCGTCGTCAAGTCGGAAGAAGCGGATCTCAAGGTCAAGCCGCTTTATCTGGAGTCACTCACTCTCGTCGAGCGGCTGCATCGCCGGCTCCTCGACGTGATCAAGGATGAGTTCGAGCGCCGTGGCCGCGACGACGTCAACAGCGTCCAGGCCCTGCTGCTCTACAATATCGGCGATGCCGAGCTCAGCGCCAGCGAGTTGCGGACGCGCGGCTACTATCTCGGCTCGAACGTCTCCTACAACGTCAAGAAGCTGGTCGAGCTCGGCTATCTCCATCATGCCCGCTCGCGGATCGACCGTCGTTCCGTGCGCATCAGCCTGACCGAGAAGGGCGCCGAGGTGCACAATCTCGTGAAGGGCGTCTACGACAAGCATGTCCGCACGGTCGAGCAGATCGGCGGCATCGCGGCCGACGACTTCGAGCGGATGAACAACGCCCTGCTGCGGCTCGAGCGCTTCTGGACCGACCAGATCCGCTACAAGCTCTAAAAGAGCGGCAGGATCGCCGGCTTTCGACGAAACGCGCCTGGTCTGACAAGCTCCCCGGTTCCGCCGGGGAGCTTTGCCATTGCCTCGGGCCGGCGATGGCCCTCCCGTTCGAGAGGCCTCCCGCACCCGATGCCATTCGGCGGCGACATCGACGCCATGCCCTAAAATCGCCGCTCTCATCACGCGTCATTAACTGTGCTACGGCAGCGTCGCATGGAAGACGGCGGCCCGCATGGAGCGGCCACCGTTTGGTGTGTGTGCGCCCGGGCGCATGGAATTGAGTTCGAGAGGGACATGATGCCGACGATGAGCCTGACCCGCCGCGAGACAGTGATGGCGCTGCTTTCGGGCGCCGCCGCGACCACGGCCGTGCCAGCCTTTGCCCAGCAGGCGGAGTGGCGCCAGAGCTACGATTCGGGAGCCCGCAACGCGGTCGCCCGTTCGCACACGCCGATGCTGTCGCCGGAATCGCTGCAGGCGACGGAAGCCGCCATCATCGCCTACCGCGATCTCGCCGCCCGCGGCGGCTGGCCCGCCGTCCAGCTCGGCGGCAAGATGGCCGTGGGCTCGAAGGGCCCCGGCGTCGTGGCCCTGCGCCAGCGCCTGATCATCACCGGCGACCTTCCGGCCAACACCGGCAACAGCCCCGTCTATGATTCCTATGTCGAGGCGGGCGTGCGCAACTTCCAGGCCCGCGTCGGGCTGTCGACGACCGGCGCGATCAACCGCGCCACCGTCACCGCGCTGAACGTTCCGATCGAGCAGCGCATCCGCCAGCTCGAGACCAATGTGGTGCGCCTGCGCTCCTGGTCGGGCAATCTCGGCAACCGCTATGTCGTCGCCAACATCCCGGCCGCGATGGTCGAGACCGTCGAGAACGGCGTCGTCGCCACCCGCCATGCCGCCGGCGTCGGCAAGGTCGATCGCCAGTCGCCGCTGCTCTCGACCAAGATCCCCGAGGTCAACTTCAACCCGACCTGGACCGTGCCGGCCTCGATCATCCGCAAGGACCTCATCCCCAAGATGAGGAAGGAGCCGAGCTACCTCACCGAGAACAAGATCCGCATCATCGGGCCGCAGGGCGAGATCGCGCCCGAGCGCGTCAACTGGAACTCCGACGAGGCGACGCGCTACACCTTCCGGCAGGACCCCGGCGGCGAGTTCAACTCGCTGGGCTTCGTACGCATCAATATTCCCAGCCCGCACGGCGTCTACATGCACGACACCCCGGCCAAGGGCATCTTCGGCGACGATTTCCGCTTCGTCTCCTCGGGCTGCATGCGCGTCCAGAACGTGCGCGACTACATCGCCTGGCTGCTCAAGGACACCCCCGGCTGGGACCGCGCCAAGATCGACGCCACGATCGCCTCGGGCGAGCGCGTGAACGCCCGCATCAGCACCCCGGTGCCGTGCTACTGGGTCTATGTCACCGCCTGGGCGACGCCCGATGGCGGCGTCCAGTTCCGCGACGACATCTACAACAAGGACGGCATGGGCCCGGCCCCCGTCGCCGCGCTCCAGGGCGAACAGGACATCTGAGCGGCTTTCACGGGCCGTGTGAGACGAGGAAACCCGCCGGAGACGGCGGGTTTTTTCGTGGGGGGACGCCCGCGACGACGTCGCGCTCGGGAACCCGCTCTCAAACCTCCGCGCCGTCATCCTGGACCAGCCGCGCAGCGGCGCAGGCCGGGATCCATCATGGAGCGCTGTCGTGGCCCGTCGTGGCTTGCGACGGCTTGGCCCGACGGTGGTTCGGATCAGACGGTACCGCCAGCCACGCCCAGCGTCGGCAGGACCGCGCGGATATGCTCGCCCAATGCGATGGCGGGAGGCGAGGGGCGCGATGCGGAGAATTCCAGCGCGATCCCTATCGCCGGCAGCGGCGGCAATCCGCCCAAGACGATGTGCAGGTCGGGCGGAACGGCCATCCGTGTGAGAACGCTGATGGCATGGCCCGAGCGCGCGATCGCGATCAGCCCGGCGAGACTGCTGCTGGCAAACGCAATGCGGTAGCGCCGGCCGATCGCCTCCATCGCGGCGCAGGCGGCGCGATAATCCAGCGTCATCGGCGCCGACAGCGCCAGCGGCAGGCTGTCCTGGGAGAGGATCTCCGGCTGCGCTTCGCTCGCGACCCAGACGAAATCCTCGCGCCGCAGCGCCGTGCCGGCGTCAGGGTCCGGCAGCGAGACCAGAGCCATCTCGATCTGCCGCCGATGGAGCAGGGGCCGCAACTCCGATGTCGGCGCGCACACCATGCGCAACTCGACATCGGGGTGCTGCGCGCAAAAGCCCCTGAGCAGGTCCGGCAGGAACGCGGTCGCGTAATCCTCCGGGCAGCCCAGGCTCACCGATCCCTTGAGGCCGGTCCCGCGCATGTCGGCCAGGATCTCGTCATGGCGGGCGAGCAGCGCCTCGGCATGCGCCAGCAGCTTTTCACCGGCCGTGGTCAGCCTCACGCCCGACCCGGTCCGGTGGAGGAGGGGCTGGCCGGTCAGGGCTTCGAGGCGCTGGATCTGCATGCTGAGCGCCGACTGCGTCCGCCCGACCTGCGATGAGGCGACGCTGATCGAACCCGCCCGCGCGACGACGGCGAAGTTCCGCAGCAATCCGAGATCGAGCATGCGCATGCCATCAAATTATTCGATATCGGCTTGCAAGACTATCAATTTGCGCACTGCGGTCGGCGCCTCTAACCATGGGACATACGTCCCCTGTCCGAGGTGGTTGCCATGTCGCTCAACGCCGATCCCGCCTTCTGGGCAGCTGCCGACAAGCACCTGACGCGCTATGGGCCCGATTTCGAGACGATCATCGTCGAGCGGGCGGAAGGCAGCTTCGTCTATGACGCCGATGGCCGTGCGATCCTGGACTTCACCTCCGGCCAGATGAGCGCCGTGCTGGGCCATACCCATCGCGACATCGTCGCGACAGTGGACCGGCAGATGCGGTCGGTCGCCCATCTCTTCAGCGGGATGCTGTCGCGCCCGGTCGTTGATCTGGCCGCGCGCCTCGCGGCGCTCGCGCCGGGGCTCGACCGCGTTCAGTTGCTCACCACCGGGGCCGAAGCGAACGAGGCCGCCATCCGCATGGCCAAGCTCGTCACCGGCGGCCATGAGATCGTCGCCTTCGCGCAGAGCTGGCACGGCATGACCGGCGCGGCGGCTTCGGCCACCTACAGCGCCGGGCGCAAGGGCTATGGACCGGCCGCCGTCGGCTCCTTCGTCATCCCAGCGCCGAATTCCTATCGCCCGCGCTTCACGCATCCCGACGGCTCCAATGACTGGCAGGCCGAGCTCGACGACGCCTTCGCTTTGGTCGACAGCCAGTCGACCGGCAACCTCGCGGCGTTCATTGCCGAGCCGATCCTGTCGAGCGGCGGCATCCTGGAGCTGCCGCCGGGCTATCTCGCCGCGTTGAAGCGC
This sequence comes from Allobosea sp. AAP35, assembly GCF_001295925.1. Lineage (GTDB taxonomy): Bacteria > Pseudomonadota > Alphaproteobacteria > Rhizobiales > Beijerinckiaceae > Allobosea. Next base: position 217,624 of record NZ_LJHQ01000003.1, read on the forward strand.
AAATGCGAGGAGCGCGGCATGCTGCTGATCCTCGACGAGGCCCAGACGGGCATCGCCCGCACTGGCGACATGTTTGCTTTCCAGCGCGACGGCGTCACCCCCGACATCATGACCCTGTCGAAGACCCTGGGCGCCGGCCTGCCGCTCGCCGCCGTGATGACGACGCAGGCCATCGAGCAGAAGGCCCATGAACGTGGCTTCCTGTTCTACACCACCCATGTCTCGGATCCGCTGCCGGCCGCCGTCGGCGTCACGGTGCTCGACGTCGTCGAACGCGATGGGCTGGTGGCGCAGGCGGGCGCGCGAGGCGCCAGGCTGCGCGAGGGGTTGCTCTCGCTCCAGCAGAAATACGATTGCGTCGGCGATGTCCGGGGCCGGGGCCTCCTGCTCGGGCTGGAGATCGTCGCCGACCGCCAGACCAAGGCGCCGGGCTTCGAGCTGGGCGCTGCGATCATGGAGGAGGCGATGCGACGCGGCCTCAGCATGAACATCGTCAAGCTGCCGGGCATGGGCGGCGTCTTCCGGATCGCGCCGCCGCTGACGGTCTCCGACGCCGAGATCGATCGCGGCCTGGAGATCATGTCGGATTCGATCGCCGCGGCCGTCGCCGCGCACTGAGACGACAGGCCTCGCGCTGCGGACAAAGCGGTTCATTGTCGCTCCGCTTGCGCGCTCTTGTCGCCGGCTTCGTGCTTGTAAAAGGCGCGCCGCGAATGCTACGGGACCCGCAATGGCGGGATCGCGCGCGCGGATTCCGCAAGCCTTCGCAACCGCATGCCGCCTGGGCTCGTAACGCCTTTCGGCCTTGCGACGATCCAGCGCCGATGGAGCCTCGCCATGAGCCATGACGCCGCCGCCCAGCACCACCTCTCGAACGCGTTCTTCGCGGCCTCGCTCGCCGATTCCGACCCCGAGATCGCCCGCGCCATCGAACTCGAGCTCGGTCGCCAGCGCGAGGAGATCGAGCTGATCGCCTCGGAGAACATCGTCTCGCGGGCCGTGCTCGAAGCGCAGGGCTCGGTGATGACCAACAAATATGCGGAAGGGTATCCCGGCCGGCGCTATTATGGCGGCTGCCAGTTCGTCGACATTGCCGAGAAGCTAGCGATCGAGCGCGCCACCCGCCTGTTCGGCTGCGGCTTCGCCAATGTCCAGCCGAACTCCGGCAGCCAGGCCAACCAGGCCGTGTTCATGGCGCTGATGCAGCCCGGCGACACCTTCATGGGTCTCGATCTCGCCGCCGGCGGGCACCTGACCCATGGCGCGCCGGTCAACCAGTCCGGCAAATGGTTCAACGTCGTCTCCTACGGCGTCTGCGTCGTCGATCAGCTCATCGACTATGACGCGCTCGAGCGCCTCGCCCGCGAGCACAAGCCCAAGGTCATCGTCGCCGGCGGCTCGGCCTATGCCCGCCACTGGGATTTCGCCCGCTTCCGCGCCATCGCCGACGAGGTCGGCGCCTGGCTCTTCGTCGACATGGCCCATTTTGCCGGCCTCGTCGCGGGCGGCGCCCATCCCTCGCCCTTCCCGCATGCCCATGTCGCGACCACGACCACGCACAAGACCCTGCGCGGCCCGCGCGGCGGCATGATCCTGACCAATGACGAGGCGCTGGCGAAGAAGTTCAACTCGGCGATCTTCCCCGGCATCCAGGGCGGGCCGCTGATGCATGTCATCGCCGCCAAGGCCGTCGCCTTCCAGGAGGCGCTGCAGCCCGAGTTCAAGATCTACGCCCGCGCCGTCGTCGAGAATGCGAAGGCCCTGGCCGACACGCTCAAGACCAAGGGCTTCGACCTCGTCACCGGCGGCACCGACAACCATCTGATGCTGGTTGACCTGCGCTCGAAGAAGGTCACCGGCAAGGCCGCCGAGATCGCGCTCGGCCGCGCTCACATCACCTGCAACAAGAACGGCATCCCCTTCGACCCGGAGAAGCCGATGGTCACCTCCGGCATTCGCCTCGGCACGCCGGCGGCGACCTCGCGCGGCTTCGGCGTTGCCGAGTTCAAGAAGGTCGGCGAGTTGATCGCCGAGGTGCTGGACGGCCTGGCGGTGAATGGCGAAGAGGGCAACGCGGCGACCGAGCAGTCGGTGAAGGCCAAGGCGCTTGAGCTGACCGGGCGCTTCCCGATCTATTGAGAGAACGTTCAGACGCAAGCACGGCTTGAATTTGCTGCCCTACAGGGTTACATACAAGCCTGCGCTGGAGGTCGGTATGAGCAAGCAAGCTGTGACAATGCGAGAGTTGCAGAAGATGTCGGCTGCGACCATCAAGGCGCTGCCGCATGCTGTTCCGATCCAGAGCGACGGGGAAACCGTCGCGTTTCTGACACCGCTGAGAGTGCCGGATCCGGAGGCCTGGACGCGTGTTCTTGACCAGATCGAGGCGCATCATGCCCAATTGAGCCCAGACGCGAAGGCTTGGCTGGAGCAGTTCCTCGACGCGCGCGAACAGTGACCGCCGGCCGCAAACCTTCGGCTGCTTTGGTTGTTGACACCAACATCGTTCTATCGATGGTTTTGGGCTTCAGGCTGCGTGGGGTCTGGGATAGGATTGTGACACGCCGGCGTCTGCTGTTTTCGGTGGAATCGGTCGCGGAGTTGACGGCCGTACTCTGGCATTTGCGCGATCGCGCGCCAGATGCCGAAGATGACGCGAAAAATGTGTTGCGTCTGATGGAGGTCCCGCAGGAAGCACGCTATCGAGACTCACTGACGCAGGCAGCAGACACTCTCCGCAACGCGGCCGCATCCAGAAACGGCAGCGTCAAGGACGCCCACATTCTCGCGCTGGCGTGGGCCTACGACGCCGACATCTGGTCTCACGACCGCGATTTCGCCGGCACCGGCTGGCCGTCATGGTCCAGCGCCAATCTCGCCGCTGCTCTCGGCGACGAGACCGCCGCATCCGTCGCGAACCCCTGAAAGCCCGCCATGCGTTGTCCCTATTGCGGCTCCCTCGACACGCAGGTGAAGGATTCGCGCCCCACCGACGATTCCGCATCGATCCGCCGGCGCCGCGTCTGCCCCGATTGCGGCGGCCGCTTCACCACCTTCGAGCGGGTGCAATTGCGCGAACTCACCGTGGTCAAGCGCTCGGGCCGGCGCACCGTCTTCGACCGCGACAAGTTGCAGACCTCGATCGAGGTCGCGCTGCGCAAGCGCGCGGTCGCGCCCGAGCGGATCGAGCGCATGGTCAATGGCATCGTGCGTCAGCTCGAAAGCTCCGGCGAGGCCGAGATCGCCAGCTCCGCCATCGGCGAACTGGTCATGGAAGGGCTGAAGGCGCTCGACGACGTCGCCTATGTCCGCTTCGCCTCGGTCTACAAGAACTTCCGCGAGGCTCGCGATTTCGAGGAGATCCTGGGCCAGCTCAATGCCGATGAAGAGGTAGGCGAAGCGCCAGCCCCGTCAGCGCGCGCCGATGACTGATCCGGGCAGCGCGCAGGCAGCAACCGACAAGGCCTTCATGCGCCAGGCGCTGGCCTTCGGCGCGCGCGGCCAGGGCACGACCTGGCCCAACCCCTCCGTCGGCGCCATCGTCACGCAAGACACCGCCGACGGCCCCGTCATCGTCGCGCGCGGTCGCACCCAGCCGGGCGGCCGTCCCCATGGCGAAGCCGATGCCTTCGACCGGGCGGGGCCGCAGGGGGCGGCCGGCGGCACGCTCTATGTCACGCTGGAACCTTGCTCGCACCGCACGATCCGCGCCGCCACCCCTTGCGTCGAGCGCACGATCCTGGCTGGCGTCCGGCGTGTGGTCGCAGCCATGGCCGATCCCAACCCGTTGTTCCAGGGCCTCGGTTTCGCGCTGCTGCGGACGGCTGGCATCGCTGTGACGACGGGCATCCTGGCGAAAGAGGCGCACGCCACTCATCGCGGCCATGTGCTGCGGGTGACGCGCGGACGGCCGATGGTGACGTTCAAGATCGCTCGCACGGCGGATGGCTATGCCGGCGGGCCGGGCGGCGCGCGCATTGCGGTGTCCTGCCCCGCCGCCAATGGCTGGGTCCAGCTGCAGCGTGCCCATCACGACGCGATCATGCTGGGCATCGGCACGGTCATGGCCGATGATCCGCTATTGACCGTGCGCCTGCCGGGCATGGCGGGGCGTTCGCCGATCCGGATCATCCTGGATTCGCATCTGCGGCTGCCGCTGAGCTCGCAGCTCGTGAAGACCGTTGCGCAGGTCCCCGTCTGGGTAATCGCGACGGAGGCCGCTCCGGTCGATCGCGAGACGGCGCTTGTCGCCGCCGGCGTCGAGGTCATGCGCGTCGGCGCCGGTCCGGACGGCCATCTCGATCTCACCGAGGCGCTGCAACTGCTAGGCATGCGCGGCATCACGCGCATCTTCTCGGAAGGCGGCCCGACGGTTGCCGAAAAGATGGCACTCGCAGGACTGCTCGACGAGGTCGTGGTCTCGACCTCGCCGAACGCGCTGGGGCAGGCCGGCATCGTCGCCGTGCGCCCGGCTCTTGCGGCGCTGCTGGCCGACCCCGATCTCTACGTCCTTGCCGAGACCGCGTTCATCGGTCACGACCATTTCGAGCATTTCACGAGGACAGGCTGATGTTCACCGGCATCGTCACCGCCATCGGCACCGTCGTCGAGGCCGAGCGCAAGGGCCCGAGCCTGAAGCGGCTGGCCATCGCCAGCCCCTATGAGGCGGACGGCATCGCGATCGGCGCCTCGATCGCCTGCGGCGGCGTCTGCCTGACGGTGACGGCCCTGCGGCCGCGCGAGGATGGCGAGCCGGGCTGCATCTTCCAGGTCGAGGCGGCCGCCGAGACCCTGTCGAAGACACAGGTCGGGACCTGGGAGCCCGGCACCGCGATCAATCTCGAACGCTCGCTCAAGGTCGGCGACGAACTCGGCGGCCATCTCGTCACCGGCCATGTCGACGGCGTCGGCGAGATCCTCCAGATCGAGCCGATCGCGCCTGATCCCGACGAGCCCTGGGGCGCCACCGCGCGCTTTCATATCCGCGCGCCGCAAGGGTTGCCGCGCTTCATCGCCGCCAAGGGCTCGATTTGCCTCGATGGCACCTCGCTGACGGTCAACAGCGTCGAGGACGACGTCTTCACCGTGCTGCTGATTCCGCATTCCTTCACGGTGACCACCTGGGGGCAGCGCAAGACGGGCGATCCCGTCCATGTCGAGGTCGATCTGATGGCCCGTTATGCCGCGCGGCTTGCAGAGGCGCGCAGCTAGGTCTAACCAGCGGCCTCATACTTTCGACAAGGACAAGAACCATGGCCGGACCCCGGCAGATCTCGGCTGAGAAGGCCGCCATGCCTGCCGCCCCGCTGGACGGTGCGCGCGTCCTCGTCGTCGAGGCCCGCTTCTATGACACGCTCGCCGACGAACTGCTCGAAGGCGCGCTCGACGTGCTGGATGCGGCCCAGTGCCGCGTCGATGTCGTCACCGTGCCCGGCGCGCTGGAAATCCCCTCGGCGATCATCATCGGGATGCGTGCCGCCGACGAGGCGGTCGACCCCTACGAGGCGGTGGTGGCTCTGGGCACCGTGATCCGCGGCGAAACCGGCCATTACGACATCGTCGCCGGCGAAAGCTCGCGGGCGCTGATGGATATTTCCGTGGCTTTTGCCCTGCCTCTCGGCAACGGCATCCTCACCGTCGAGACCGAGGCGCAAGCCTGGGCCCGTGCCAACCGCTCCGAGATGAACAAGGGCGGCGGCGCGGCCGAGGCCGCGCTGGCCGTGCTGCGCTACAAGCGTTCGCTGGGCGAGCAGTCCAGCTCCCCGGAGCAATCCAAGTGAGCCGGCCGGAATCGAACCGGGCCGAACTGCGCCGGGGCGCGCGCCTGTCCGTGGTGCAGGCGCTCTACGAGATGGAGATCGGCGGGCGTGGCGTGGTCGAGGCCATGGCCGAGTTCGAGGCCTTCTGGATCGGCAAATCGGTTGAGGACATCGAGCTTCCCCAGGCCGAAATCGCCTTCTTCCGCGATCTGCTCGGCGGCGTCGTGCGTGAACAGCGCCTGGTCGATCGCTCGGTCGATGAGGCTTTGGCGGCTGGCTGGCCGCTGAAGCGCGTCGAGGCTGTGGTTCGCGCCATCTTCCGAGCCGGCGCCTACGAGCTCGCCTTCCGCAAGGATGTGCCGGCACGTGCCGTGATTTCGGAATATGTCGCGGTCGCACGCGCCTTCTACGAGGGCGAGGAGATCGGCATGGTCAATGCGGTGCTGGACCGGCTTGCCCGCGACTTCCGTGCCGACGAGTTCGATGCGCCTGCGGCGTGATGGTCTGTGAACCTCCTCAGCCCTCATCCTGAGGAGCGTTCCACAGGAACGCGTCTCGAAGGATGGTCGAGAAGGCTCCGGAGACCGCTGGACCATCCTTCGAGACGCCGCTTCGCGGCTCCTCAGGATGAGGGCTGAGGATGGACGCGATGGCAGTCGAGACGAGACCCGGCGAATTCGAGGTCATCGCCCGCCATTTCGCCCCGATCGCGGGGCCCGGCGGCCTCGGCCTGCTCGACGATGCTGGGCTGTTGCGGCCGGCGCGGGGCTACGAGGTCGTCATCACCGTCGATGCGCTGGTGGCCGGCGTGCATTTCTTCGCTGACGACCCGCCGGGCTCGATCGCCCGCAAGGCCTTGGCAGTCAACCTTTCCGATCTCGCGGCCAAGGGCGCAAGGCCGGACGGGTTTGTCCTGTCGCTGGTGCTGCCCAAAGGGTGGAGCGAGGCCTGGCTGGCCGATTTCGCCTCCGGGCTGTCGGCTCTGGCAGCGAGCAGCGGCTGTTTACTGCTGGGTGGCGACACGGTGTCGACGCCCGGCCCGCTGATGATCTCGATCACGGCCTTCGGCAGCGTGCCGGCCGGGCGCATGGTGCCGCGCTCGCGCGCCAAGCCCGGCGACGTCGTGCTGGTCTCGGGCACGATCGGCGACGGCGCCCTCGGTCTCAAGGTTCACGGCCCTGACAAGCCGGACTGGGTCTTTCTGCTGGGCGATGACGACCGCGCCTTTCTGGCCGATCGCTATTTGCATCCGCAGCCGCGTCTCGATCTCGCAGGTCCGCTGCAGGCTCATGCGAGCGCCGCGATGGATGTTTCAGACGGGCTCGTCGGCGACCTCGCCAAGCTGCTAAAGGCATCCGGCGTCGGTGCCGAGATCAATCTCGACGCCGTACCGCTCTCAGTGGTGGCGCGCGCTGCGATCATGGCCGATCCCGCATTGGCGGAACTGGCCTGGACCGGCGGCGACGACTACGAAATTCTCTGCACGACCTCGGAAAAGGAATATCCTGCTCTGGTCGCGGCGGCGCAGGCAGCCGGAATCGCACTGACTCCGATCGGTCGCGTGACCGGCGAGGCGGGCGTGGCGAGATACAGCGAACAGGGCAGGGCGCGCAGCTTCGCGCAGGGCTCCTTCGCTCACTTTTAAAGACGGCGCGTGCCGTTGAGGGCGGCAGACGCATGAACCACCAAGTCCGGGTCGATGATGGCGATACGCTGGCCAAGCGAAACGCCGTCGTTCTCGCCTGCGCCCAGGCGCTCGGCGGCGCCAGCCCCTCGATCGTGATTTCGCTCGGCGGCATCGTCGGCTCGCAACTCGTCACGGATCAGACCTTCGCGACCGTTCCCGTCAGCCTGATGCAGCTCGGCATCGCGGTGGGCGTGATCCCGGCTGCCATGCTGATGCGACGCTTCGGGCGTCGCAACGGCTATCTGCTCGGCGCGCTGATCGGCGCGATAGCCGCCAGCGTCGCCGCTGCCGGTGCGAGCACACGGCTGTTCTGGCTGTTCTGCCTGGGCACCTTTGCCTGCGGGCTCTACGGCGCCTTCGTGCAGAGCTATCGTTTCGCGGCGGCGGATTCCGCCACCGAGAGCTTCCGCCCGCGCGCGATCTCCTGGGTCATGATCGGCGGCATCGCGGCCGGCGTGATCGGCCCGCAATCGGTTTACTGGACGCGCGATCTCACCCCCGACGCCCCCTTCGCTGCGAGCTTCCTCGCGCAAGGGTGCCTGGCGCTGATCGCCATCCTGGTCATCCTGCAGCTGCGGGCTCCGCCGGTCGCCGCCGTCGTGCAGAGCGGTGGCCGGCCGCTTCCCGAAATCATGCGCCAGCCGAAATTCATCGCCTCCGTCACGGCGGCACTCGTCGCCTACGGGTTGATGAGCTTCGTGATGACGGCAGCCCCGCTCGCCATGGTCGGCTGCGGCCATTCGGTCGGCGATGCCGCGCTTGGCATCCAATGGCATGTGCTGGCGATGTTCGGGCCGAGCTTCTTCACCGGCCGGCTGATCGCGCGCTTCGGCAAGGCGCAGGTGACGGTGGCGGGCCTGCTGCTGACGGCGCTGGCCGCCATCATTGGCCTGTCGGGGATCAGCGTCGCGCATTTCTGGATCGCGCTCGTCGTGCTCGGGGTCGGCTGGAATTTCGGCTTCATCGGCGCGACCGCGCTGGTGACCGACTGCTACCGGCCCAAGGAGCGGGTGAAGGTCCAGGCCGCCAACGACTTCCTGGTCTTCGGCTCCGTCGCCATCGCCTCCTTCTCGTCGGGCGGGTTGCTCCATGCCGGCGGCTGGGACAGCGTCAACTGGCTGGTCTTTCCGCCCGTCGCGATCGCCTTGGCGCTGGTGGCCTGGCAGGCGTTTCAGAAGCCCGTCGCCCCGGCCTGATCCTTGCCAGAATGGATACACGAGCAGGAGACAGAAGCGATGCGCCCCCACCAACTTCCGCAAGTTCAAGGACGCCCCGCTGTTGGCGCGATCGGCCATAACCGAGGCGTGGTGGCGCGCAACTACGCCTTCATGCCGCCGGAAGGCGTCCTCGTCAGCCGTCTGCCGCATTTCGAGAAGACGATCGTTCGGATCCTGGCCGCGCCCGTGCTGGGCGCGCGCTTCGCACAATATGTGCTGGAGATCGAGCCGGGTGGCGGCACGCGCGCGCCCTTTGCCGAGGCGGGCATCCAGCATTTCTACTACGGCCTCTCGGGCGAGGCGGCCTTTGCGATCGATGGCACCGAGGCTACCGCCTTTTCGGCCGGGGCCTTCGCCTATGTCCCGCCTGGAACGTCCTTCAGCCTGCGCAACGAGAGCGCGGGGCCCGTTCGCGTGCTCGCCTTGCGCAAGCGCTATGAACCCGCACCCGGGCTGGCCGTGCCAGAGCCGATCCTGTCGCACCGCGACGCGGTTCCGCTCACCAATCACACCGGCATGGAAGGGCGCGGCTTCCAGTTCCTGCTGCCCTATGGCGATCTGCGCTTCGATTTCGAGATGAACCTGATGTGGTTCAAGCCCGGCACCTGCTTCCCGGATGTCGAGACCCATGTGATGGAACACGGGCTCTACATGCTGGAAGGGCAGGGGCTCTATTTCCTTGGCCGGGACTGGCACGAGATCTGGGCGCAGGATTTCATCTGGATGGGCGGCTACTGCCCGCAGCAATTCTACCCCACCGGCTTCGACGACGCCTGCTACCTGCTCTACAAGAACGTCAACCGCGACGTGGTATTGTAGCAAGCAGAACGCGACCCTGTCTCTACGCCTGCGGCCAGCCGCCCCGTGGCCAGTCTCGGGACGTGTGGATGACGCGCAGCACGACAATCCGGGTATCGTCGGGCACCGCATAGGCGATCACATAGGGCAGGCCGGTGACGCTCTTCTCATAGCTCCCGGGAATGCGACCCGGCCGCCCGGTCGAGTGAGTGCCAAGCGCGGAGGCGGAGCGACCGATCCCAAGTGCGACCTTGCGCGCGGCGGCCGGGTTGTCCTGGGCGATATGGGCGATGGCGAGATCGAAATCGTCGATCGCGCTGGACGACCATTCGACCCGTCGGCTCATCTCTTGGCGCGCTCGGCAGTCGCGATCGTTGCTTCGAGACGTGCCATCGCCGCATCATGCGCGACCGTCCGGCCGGCCTCCAGGTCTTCGAGACCGGCCTGGACGCCTTCGACAATGGCCTGCTCACGCGCGACATAGGCTTCGATCGCTTCGGCCGCGAGATAGGAATTCGTCCGGCGTGTCGCGGCGGCGATACGACCGAGCGCATCCTTGGTGTCCTGTCTCAGGCGAATGGTCATCGTCGCGCTGCTCATGAATGCTCCGCTCATCGCATGTACACACGCTAGCACAACGTGGTCGCGGCCGCGATGCTCGACGGAGTGATAACAGCGATCGCGCGTCGCAGCGTTTGCGCTTCCGGACGAAACTTGCCACAAATTCGCCTGACGCGGGCGACGCGACGCGGGCCGAGCAGTCGTTCGGCCCAGATTTCTTAGGCCCGCCGTCCAAAACGGCAAAACGAGGGGCGACAGCGCTCCCGATCGGTCGGAAGCTCAAGGTCAGGAAACCGCATGTCAGCCTTGCTTGTCATCATCTTACTCAGTGCCTTGTCGATCGCCTATGGCGTCTGGGCCTATGCCGACGTCATGAAGCGTGACGCTGGCAACCAGCGCATGCAGGAGATTTCCGCCGCTGTCGCCGAGGGCGCGCAGGCCTATCTGAAGCGCCAATACGTCACCATCGCCATGGTCGGCGCCGTGCTCTTCGTCGTCCTGATCTATCTTCTCGGCCAATGGGTCGGCATCGGCTTCCTGATCGGCGCGGTGCTCTCAGGGCTGGCCGGATTCATCGGCATGAACGTCTCGGTGCGCGCCAATGTCCGCACCGCCCAGGCGGCGATGCAGTCGCTGGGGGACGGCCTCGACGTCGCCTTCAAGGCCGGCGCGGTTACCGGCATGCTGGTTGCGGGCCTCGCCCTGCTGGGCGTCGCCGTTTATTACGGCATCCTGACCTCGATGCTGGGCTTCTCGCCCTCAAGCCGCGTCGTCATCGATTCGCTGGTGGCGCTGGGCTTCGGCGCCTCGCTAATCTCGATCTTCGCGCGCCTGGGTGGCGGCATCTTCACCAAGGGCGCCGATGTCGGCGCCGACCTCGTCGGCAAGGTCGAGGCCGGCATCCCCGAGGACGACCCGCGCAACCCCGCCACCATCGCCGACAATGTCGGCGACAATGTCGGTGACTGCGCCGGCATGGCGGCCGATCTGTTCGAGACCTATGCAGTGACGCTGGTCGCGACCATGGTTCTCGCCGCGATCTTCTTCGCCGGTCAGGCGACGCTGCCGACCATGATGCTCTACCCGATGGCGATCGGCGCGGCTTGCATCGTCACCTCGATCATCGGCACCTTCTTCGTCAAGCTCGGCGCCAACCAGTCGATCATGGGCGCGCTCTACAAGGGCTTCATCGCGGCCGGCGTGCTCTCGATCGGCGCGATCGCAGCGGTCAACTATCTGATGTTCGGCGGCTTCGAGGCCTCCTTCACCACCGTCCAGGGCGTCACCTTCACCTCGGGCGGGCTCTTTGCCTGCGCACTGGTCGGGCTGGCGGTCACGCTGCTGATCGTCGTCATCACCGAATATTACACCGGCACCGGCAAGCGCCCGGTGGTCTCGATCGCCCAGGCCTCGGTCACCGGCCACGGCACCAACGTCATCCAGGGCCTCGCGGTCTCGCTGGAATCGACTGCGCTGCCGACGATCGTGATCATCGCCGGCATCATCGTCTCCTATGGCCTGGCCGGTCTCTTCGGCATCGCCATCGCCACCACGGCCATGCTGGCGCTGGCCGGCGTGGTCGTCGCGCTCGACGCTTTCGGCCCCGTTACCGACAATGCCGGCGGCATCGCCGAGATGGCGGGGCTGCCCAAGGAGGTGCGCCAGTCCACCGACGCGCTCGACGCGGTCGGCAACACCACCAAGGCCATCACCAAGGGCTACGCGATCGGCTCGGCGGGTCTCGGCGCGCTCGTCCTCTTCGCCGCCTACACCTCGGACCTCAACTTCTTCATCGGCGAGGCCAACAAGGCGGGCTCGACCACCTTCCAGTACTTCCGTGGCGTGGTCGTCGATTTCTCGCTGTCCAACCCCTACGTCGTCGTCGGCCTGCTGCTCGGCGGCCTGATCCCCTTCCTCTTCGCCGGCATGGGCATGACGGCGGTGGGGCGTGCGGCGGGTTCCGTCGTCGAGGAGGTCCGGCGCCAGTTCAAGGAGAAGCCCGGCATCATGGACGGCACCGAGCGGCCCGATTATGCCCGCGCCGTCGATCTGCTGACCAAGGCGGCGATCAAGGAGATGATCATCCCCTCGCTGCTGCCGGTTCTGGCGCCGATCGTGACCTTCTTCGCGATCAATGCGATTGCCGGCAAGAACCAGGCCTTCGCGGCCGTCGGCGCCATGCTGATGGGTGTCATCGTCACCGGCATCTTCGTCGCGATCTCGATGACCTCGGGCGGCGGCGCCTGGGACAATGCCAAGAAGTCCTTCGAGGACGGCTTCGTCGACAAGGACGGCGTGCGCCACATGAAGGGCTCGGAGGCGCACAAAGCCTCCGTCACCGGCGACACCGTCGGCGACCCCTACAAGGACACGGCGGGCCCCGCCGTGAACCCGGCGATCAAGATCACCAACATCATCGCGCTGCTGCTGCTGGCGATCCTGGCGCATAGCTGAGCCACATCGCCCGCCACGACGACGAACCCCGCGGAGAAATCCGCGGGGTTTTCGTTTTCTGTCAGTCACTTACCGCCGATCTTTGAATCAACGTAGCTGCCGCGCTGATCGCTTCAGGAAGCTACCGCCGCGACCGTAGCGTTCCCCCGAGCCATTCCTCGGCTTCGCTGTCATGACGTCTCCAGCCAGGGAGACCACCATGACCACGCATGCCGTTGCCGCTTCTCATCCCAGGGCGGGTCGGCGTTGGCCTTCGTGATCTATTTTCACCTGATCGGCATGGTCTTCCTGGGTGAGACCCTTGCCCCCACGGCTTGGGCCGGGCTGGTTCTCGTGGTCGGCGGCGTCCTGGCGATGACGCTGCCGGTGCGCACGCCGCCCGCGCCAGTCTGAGGCGAACAGTCCAATAAAAAACCCGCGGCGAGAGCCGCGGGCTTGGTCGTCTGAGAGCTTGCCGGGGGTTACGACCCCAGCGGGTTGAACCGGGTCACGCCGCGGAAGAGGTTGCGCAGGAAGCTCTGCTCCTCGCCGCCGGTGGCCGTGGTGCGGCTGATGAAGTCGAAGATCACGCCGTCCTGCAGCCCGTAATTGGCAATGCGCTCGACCTTGAAGGCCTTGTTGAAATAGATCACCAGCACCTTCTGGTCGACGACGGTCAGCTCCTGGAACTGGAACCGCCGATAGACCGTCTGGCTGATGTAATAGAAGGTCCGGTTGCCGACGGTCGATGTCGTCGAAGGCGTACCCAGCGTCGACAGCACCTGCTGGACATCCATGCCGACCCTGACCTGCGCGATCAGTGCCTCGTCGGCGACAAAGCCGCGCTTGAACTCTTCGTTCATGCCCGACGAGGTCGCGAGCTTGAAGCCGCCGGCATTGGGACCGCAGCCGGCGAGAGCCAGGGAGGTTGTCGCGAGAAGGCCGAGCAGGGCAGTACGGCGGGAAACGGCAATCATGCGGACGGCATCCAGTGGCGCTGCGGCAAAGGGCCAAGGCCCGCGCCGCTTGTCAAACAGGTGGAGGTTGGCGTAACGCCCGAGGATGGCTTTGGCAAGGCAAGGACGTTCTCCGCGCCGCCCGCCGGGAAAGCACAAGCCCCATGTTCGGTTTATTCGGCAAGCGCGAGGTCAAGCCGTCACCCGTCGATGCGATGTTTACCCGTATCGTCGACGCCTCGCGCCAGCCTGCGCTCTATCTCGACGGCGGGATCGCCGATGATTTCGAAGGACGCTTCGAATCGCTGACGCTGCATGTCTTCCTGGTGATGCGGCGGCTGCGGGAACTGCCGGCCCCTGCCGGTGACGTGGCCCAGGATCTTGTCGATGCGTGTTTTGCCTATCTCGAACTTGGCGTCCGCAACAGCGGCACCAGCGACATCGCGGTGCCCAAGCGCATGAAAAAGATCGGCCAGATGTTCTACGGCCGCGTCCAGGCCTATGAGGCGGCACTGCTGGCACAAGACCCCGCAGAGCTGGCCGAGGCCCTGCGCCGCAATGCGGCGCCTCAGGCGTCCAGTGGGGAAGGAGCAGCCCATCTCGCTGCTTATGCCCGCCGGATCCAAACCCGGCTGGCGCAGCGCGATCTGGAGGCCATTTTGGCAGAAGCCCCCCTGTTTCCGGCGCTGCAGCCCGGCGAGACCGACCATGGCAACTGACACCCCCTTGCCCCCATCCGCACCCTTGCCCCTGCAGCGGCCGATCCGCGTCGACGAGATCAAGCTGCGCGGCTCTCACATCGCGGTCCGGGCGGAGGCAAGCGAACTTGCCGGCATCGCCCGCATGCTCGATCTGCCCTCGGTCGAGGCACTCGAGGCGCGCTATGTGCTCACGCGCAGCGGACAGAAGGTCAAGCTGGAGGGCGAGATGACGGCCCGTCTGCACCAGACCTGCGCCGTCACGCTCGATGCCTTCCCGGTGACGCTGACCGTGCCGCTCAAGCTCGATTTCGCGCCCGAGGAGCCGATGAACCCGCGGCGCAAGAGCCCCGAACTCGAAGCTGGCGCCATCGAACTCGAGGTCAGGCTGAACGAGGAGGATCCGCCCGAGCCGATCATCGACGGCGTGATCGATCTTGGCGCCGTGACGCTCGAATTTCTCGCGCTGGGGCTCGATCCCTATCCGCGCAAACCCGGCGCGAGCTTCGCCGAACCCGCACCCGAAGCCCCGCCCGAATCGCCCTTTGCGGCGCTGGCGCGTCTCAAGCGCAGCGAATGACGCGCACCGGCGGCTTTAACGTGGCTTGCGGCGGACGCCCAAGTCGCTATTGTCCCGCCCGCATCGAGCCGCCCCGGAACGCAGGTCGGCCGCTCCTGGGATCAACCATCACTCCATGACACGACCGGTTACAATCGCGCTCGATGCGATGGGCGGGGATCACGGCCCTGCCATCGTCATCCCCGGCGCCGCGCTCACCTTGGAGCGCCGCCCGGATGCGCGTTTCGTCATCTTCGGCGACGAGGGGCTCGTTCTGCCGATCCTCGACCAGCACCCCAAGCTCAAGGCCGTGACGACGTTCCACCACACCGACGTCTCGGTGAAGATGGACGACAAGCCGAGCCAGGCGCTGCGCTATGGCCGCTACAAATCCTCGATGTGGCGCGCCATCGACGCCACCAAGACCGGCGAGGCCGACGTCACCGTCTCCGCCGGCAACACCGGCGCGCTGATGGCGATGTCAAAGTTCTGCCTGAAGTCGATGCCCGAGGTCGATCGTCCCGCCATCGCCTGCCTGTGGCCGACGGTGCGCGGCGAGAGCGTTGTGCTCGATGTCGGCGCGACCATCGGCGCGGATGCCCGCCATCTCGTCGATCTCGCGGTGATGGGCGCGGCCATGGCCCGCGTGATCTTCGATCTCGACCGGCCGACGGTCGGCCTGCTCAATGTCGGCGTCGAGGAGATCAAGGGCGTCGAGGCCGTCAAGGAGGCCGGTCGCATCCTGCGCGAACTCAATTTGCCGAATATGAGCTATCACGGTTTCGTCGAGGGCGACGATCTCGGCAAGGGCACGGTCGATGTCGTCGTCACCGAAGGTTTTACCGGAAACATCGCGCTGAAGACGGCGGAGGGTACCGCTCGCCAGATCAGTACCTATCTGAAGGCGGCGATGAGCCGTTCGCTGATGGCCAAGATCGGCTATCTGTTCGCGCGCGGCGCCTTTGCGGCGCTGAAGGACAAGATGGATCCGCGCAAGGTTAATGGCGGCGTGTTTCTCGGCCTCGAGGGCATCGTCATCAAGAGCCATGGCGGCACGGATGCGGTCGGTTTCGCCAGCGCGACCGAACTTGGCTACGAGATGGCGCGCGAGAACCTGATGGCGAAAGTCCGCGAGATGGTGGCGGCGTCGGCCCGGCAGGAAGCGTCGGCTCAGGCGGAAACGGCTGTGCAGGCAGCCGTCGTCCAATAGGGAAGACCGATCTTGTCTATTCTGCGTTCCCAGATCGCCGGTTGCGGCTCCTATCTCCCTGCGCGCATCGTCACCAATGCCGAATTGGCGCAGCGCGTCGACACGACCGATGACTGGATCGTCCAGCGCACCGGCATCCGCCAGCGCCATGTCGCAGCCGAAAACGAAGCGACCTCGACCCTGGGCCTGAAGGCGGCGCAGGCCGCCCTTGCCGATGCGGGCATGGACGCCGCCGAGATCGATCTCATCATCGTGGCGACCGCGACGCCCGACCACACCTTTCCCGCGACCGCGACGCAGATCCAGGCGGCACTCGGCATCAGCCATGGCGCGGCGTTCGATCTGCAGGCCGTCTGCTCGGGCTTCGTCTTCGCGCTCGCCACCGCCGACAAGTTTCTCAGCACGGGGGCGGCGAAGGCCGCGCTCGTCATCGGTGCGGAGACCTTTTCCCGCATTCTCGACTGGGAGGACCGCACCACCTGCGTCCTCTTCGGGGACGGCGCCGGCGCCGTGGTGATGAAGGCTGCGCCCGGTGACGGCACGCTCGCCGATCGGGGCGTACTGACGACGCATATCCGCTCGGATGGCCGCTACAAGGACAAGCTTTATGTCGATGGCGGGCCTGGCTCGACCAAGACGGTCGGTTTCCTGCGCATGGAGGGCAAGGAGGTCTTCCGCCACGCGGTCCAAAACCTCGCCGAGACCGTGCGCCACACCTTCGAGCAGACAGGGCTGAGCGGCGCCGACATCGACTGGTTCGTGCCTCATCAGGCCAATCGCCGCATCATCGACGCCACCGCCGACAAGCTCGGCATCGATCGCGAGCGGGTGGTGGTGACGGTCGATCGCCACGGCAACACCTCGGCTGCCTCGATCCCGATGGCGCTGGCCGAGGCCCATCACGACGGCCGCATCAAGCGCGGCCAGTTGGTCCTGATCGAGGCGATGGGCGGCGGCTTCACCTGGGGGTCGGCGCTGATCCGCTGGTAGCCCCCGAGGCGGATTCCCGGCGCATTTGACGGATTATCGCGCTGTTTTCATTTAATTTTCACAGGGCGAGCGCATCAGCGCGCGCTCGAGCATTGACCCGGCCCGCGGCTGCGCCTAGCGTTCCTCGTCCGTAATGGCGAAAGGCAGGTGGTAGACCCGCCGGCCGAGATAACGCCTTGGAGGATATGAATGGCGGGGCAAACGGTAACGCGGGCCGACCTGTGCGAGGCCGTCTACCAGAAGATCGGCCTGTCGCGGACGGAGTCGTCCAAGCTCGTCGAGGCTGTGCTCGACGAGATCTGCGATGCGGTCGCCCGCGGCGAGAACGTCAAGCTGTCCTCGTTCGGCTCCTTCGTCGTGCGCGACAAGGGGGAACGGATCGGGCGCAATCCCAAAACTGGCGTCGAAGTCCCGATCGAGCCGCGTCGTGTGATGGTGTTCAAGCCGTCGAACGTCATGAAGGCCCGCATCAACGGGCAGTCGGGTGAAGGCGAAGACGCGTGAGCCGTGATCAGTGAGTGGGGCGTTCCACAACGGCGACACCGAGGCCGACATGGACACCAAGAGCCCAGATGCCTTCCGGACCATCAGCGAAGTCGCTGAAGACCTCGACATACCTCAGCATGTCCTGCGTTTCTGGGAGACGCGCTTTTCCCAGATCAAGCCGCTCAAGCGCGGCGGCGGACGGCGCTATTATCGCCCCGACGACGTCGCCCTGCTCAAGGGCATCCGCCGGCTGCTTTACGGCGAGGGCTACACGATCAAGGGCCTGCAGCGCATCCTCAAGGAGCAGGGGCCGCGCCATGTCCAGGCGATTGGGCGGGGCGGACCGATCGGCCCGCCGCCTGCGGGTGAAAAGAGCACGATCGGTAGCCATCCGGGGCCGGGTGCCAATCCCGGGCCGATGCGTGCATCTGTGCCGCGGGGTCTCGACGACATCACGCTCCTGACGGCGGTGATGGCCGAACTCGGCGAGTGCAAGCGCATTCTCGACCGGGCCCTCCAGCCGCCTGCCGACAGCGCCTGACGGGCAGGAGCGCCGCCATCATGGCCTGGTTCTACCTTTTCATCGCCGGTCTGTTCGAGGTTGGCTGGGCGATCGGGCTGAAATACACCCAAGGCTTCACCAGGCTTGTGCCGACGGTGCTGACGCTGGCCAGCATGGCGGTGAGCCTCGGCCTGTTGGGGCTTGCCCTCAAGTCGCTGCCGGTGGGCACCGCCTATGCGGTCTGGACCGGCATCGGCACGGTCGGGACGGCGGCGCTTGGCGTCGTCCTGCTTGGCGAGCCGGCGACCGCCTTGCGCCTCGCCTGCATCGGCCTGATCGTCGCCGGCATCATCGGCCTCAAGCTCGTCGCCTGAAGCGCCGTTCTAGCGGCGCTGCAGGGCTTCGGGCCAGTAGCCGCCGCGCTCGATCGCGACGATGAGCACGATCACGGCCAGCGTCACCACCAGCGTCATCAGCTTTGCGTTCCACGGCACGCCGCGGCCGATCAGCCAGATCAGCGTTACGCCGATCATCAAGGGAACGAGCAATTCCATGCGATAAGTTTAGAGCAACCGGCGCGGCAAAGGAACCCGGATCGGGTCGGTCGCGCATCACCGAGCCGTGACGGACCGGTAATGTCATGGGGAACCCAACCCGGTCGCGGACGTTCGCTGGAGAAGGGGAGGCAATGGCCAGGCGCCATGTCGACCCCGGCTCATCACAGCGACACGCGACAGGAGAGCGACATGGGACTTTTTTCAAAAGACATCGAGACGATGGACAACCTGTTCGTCCATCAGCTGCAGGACGTGTATTACGCTGAAAAGCAGATTCACAAATCCCTGCCGAAGATGATCGAGAAGGCGACCGACCCTTCGCTCAAGCAGGGGCTGGAAGCCCATCGCACCGAAACGCAGGGGCATATCGCGCGGCTCGAGCAGGTCTTCAAGCAGCATGGTGCCGAGGCCAAGGCGGTCAATTGCCCGGCCATCGACGGCATCCTCGAGGAGGCCGACGAGGTCGCCGGTGAAGTCGCTGACAAGCGCGTTCTCGACGCCGCCATCATCGCCGCCGCCCAGGCGGTCGAGCATTACGAGATCGCCCGTTACGGCACGCTGGTCGCCTGGGCCAAGCAGCTCGGGCGCGACGATTGCGCGGCCCTGCTGCAGCAGAACCTCGACGAGGAACACAGCGCCGACGACAAGCTGACCAAGCTGGCGGAATCGGGCATCAACCGCAAGGCGGCCTGATCCTCCATCGCTTTCACTGGCACGACGACACCCGCGATGGCTGCCATCGCGGGTGTTTTGCTGTCACATCGGGTTGCCGGGATCGCCGGGCGGAACTTTGGGCGGCTTGTCGCCGGCCCGCCCGCGCGCCCAGTAACCGGCGAAGACGAGCCCCAGCGGGATCGACCCGAACAGCAGCCAGGGCAAAAAACTCCAGTCGCTGCTCACGCGGGCATCCCCTCATTGATCGCGACACGCGGCTCGCGCGGCGAAAGCGCCATGGCGCCCTCGATCAACGGTTTCATCCGCCCCAATTCCCCCGCCATGAAATCCAGAAACAGCCGAACGCGCGGCGAATGACGCAGATCGGGATGCGTCAACAGCCACAGATCGGCTGAAAAGCCCGGATCGGGAGCCGCCAGCCGGGTCAGGCCGGGCTTCGTGTCGGCGATGAAACAGGGCAGGAAGCCGATGCCGATGCCGGCCTCGACAGCTTCGGCGAGGCCCAGCACGGTGTTGACCTTGTAGACGATGCGCTCGGGCGCGACATGCGAGGCGAGATAGCGCACCGCCTTGAGCCCGTTGAAGCCTTCGCCGAGCGACACCCAGCTATGCTCCCACAGGCTCTCGATCTCGACGGGCCCGGCCTCCGCAAAGTCGCCGGCCCGCCCGTAAAGCGCCCAGGCAATCCGCGCCGCCTTGCGGCCGACCAGCGTTTCGGGGGGATTGTCGGTGGCGCGGATCGCCACATCGGCATCGCGCTTCGACAGGTTCAGTGCCTGGTTGCTGAGCAGCACATCAAGGCGGATATCGGGGCACTGCGCCAGGAAGCCGGCGAAGACCGGGGTCAAAAGGTCGACCAGCAGGGAATCATTGGTGGTGACGCGCAGCTCACCGGCCGGCTTGATCTCCTGGCCGGCGAGCTTCAGCGCAAAGGCGCTGATGTCGTCGTCGACCCGTCCGGCGAGTTGCGCCATCTCGTCGCCCGCAGGCGTCGCGACATAGCCGCTGCGATGGCGCTCGAACAGCTTGACGCCGAGCCCGTCCTCGATCTGGCCGAGACGACGGAAGACCGTCGAATGGTTGAGTCCCAGCGAGGCGGCGGCCGCGGGCAAAGCCCGCCGGTCCGCGATCGCCTTGATCAGGCGAAAATCGTCCCAGGCCAGCGTTTTCGTCTGCGCCAGCTTGGTGAGAGGCGGTTTGGCCATGAGCTGCTGGGAAAGGGGTGGTTTGGTCGGCGCGGTCATGCCGCACTCTCCGACAGGACTTCGCCGCCATCAAGGCCGGGGGGGCCCGATGACGGCGAAGCGGTCGCCGCAATGACGCGGTCGTTCAGGCGGCGGCGGGCGCACCCAGCGTCGGCAGGCGTGCCGATTTCAGGGCCAGCGCCCCGTCGCCGAGCAGGCCATGGGCCAGCGCGGTGAGAGCCAGGAAGGCCGGATACTCCCAGCCGCCATTGGAGGCGTTGAACACCCAGCCATTGCCGGCATGCACCATCAGGGCGCCCAGCAGCACAGGCAGCAGCGCGATCGAGACATAGCGGCCATAGAAACCGGTCAGGATCGCAAGACCGCCAATGAGTTCGGCCAGGATGATCGGCCAGGCGAGGAAGGCGGGCAGTCCGACCTGGCCGAGGAAGCCGGCAAAGCCGGCGGGCGTGAAGATCGCGAGCTTGAGATAGGCATGGGCGATGAACATGACGCCGAGTGCGACGCGCAGGGTCAAGGCAGCGTAGGGAGCGAGGCGATGGTCGATCATGACGAAAAGTCTCCAGAACAACGGGACCGGGCTGGTCTCGGACCAACAGATCGTCCGAGCTCGATCGCAATGCAAACAGCGAAATACCAATGATGAGATTGCATCAACGCAACCGTTTCGCTCTGGCGCTTTAGGCCGACAGGGCCGATCTTCCTCGCCAACAGGGCAGCCGCCCTTGGCCAACAGCGTTGGAAGGACCTTCGTCATGCAGATCAACGGCATTCATCACGTCACGGCGATTTCCGGACCGGCGCGCCGCAATCTCGATTTCTACGGCCGCGTGCTCGGTCTGCGTCTCGTCAAGAAGACCGTCAATTTCGACGATCCCGGCACCTATCATCTCTATTATGGCGACGCCGCCGCTGCGCCGGGCTCGATCCTGACCTTCTTCCCCTGGGAGCATGCCGCACCTGGCCGGCTCGGCGTCGGCGAGACGCAGGAAACCGTCTTCCGGGTTCCGGCCGCCGCGATCGGCTACTGGGCGCATCGTTTCGTCGCGCAGGGCGTTCCCCATGACGCGCCGGTGAAGCGCTTTGGCGAAACGGTGCTGGCCTTCCGCGATCCCGACGGGATGCGGCTTGCGCTGGTCGGAGTGTCCGGCATTGAGGCTGAGGCCGCTTGGGCGGGCAGCGACGTGCCCCTGGAATACGCCATCCGCGGCTTTCAGGGCGTCAGCCTTCTCGTTGCTGATGCGGCGCCGACCGGTGCCATTCTCAGCGACGTCTTCGGCTTTCACGAGATCGGCCGCGACGACACGCTGGTTCGCTACCGGGCCGAAGGCGCGCCTTTCGGCGACATCGTCGATCTGCGCGTTGCCGGCGGCTTCCTGCCGGCGCGCCAGGGCGCGGGCTCGGTCCACCATATCGCCTTCCGCGCCGCCGATGATGCGGCGCAGGACGAGATGGTGCGCAAGCTCGCGGAGAACCACGGCATCCGCACGACGGAGCAGCGCGACCGGAATTACTTCCGCTCCGTCTATTTCCGCGAGCCCGGCCACGTGCTTTTCGAGATCGCGACCGATGCGCCGGGCTTTGCCGTGGACGAGCCCGCCGAGACGCTCGGCCACGCACTGAAGCTCCCGGCCGGGCTGGAAAGCCAGCGCGCCCGGATCGAAGCCGTCCTGCCGGCGCTGGTCTAAAAGCGCCGCCCCGACGCCCTGCCTGGCCTTGCGGCCGGGCAGGGCGCTCGTCACAGAAATAAGGAGATTCCCGATGGACGCCGCCGCGACCACCGATTTTGTTCATGTCTACGAGCCCGGCTCGGATGCGAACCGGCCGCCGCTTCTGCTGCTGCACGGCACCGGCGGGGACGAGCGCGATCTGCTGGGGCTTGGCCGGGCGGTCGCGCCAGGCTCGGCCCTGCTGTCCCCGCGCGGCAAGGTGCTGGAAGGCGCGATGCCGCGCTTCTTCCGGCGTCTGGCGGAGGGCGTCTTCGACGAGGACGATCTGCGCCGCCGCACGCATGAACTCGCCGATTTCGTCTCGCTCGCACGCGAACGTCACGGGCTGGCCGCGCCGATCGCGGTCGGTTTCTCGAATGGGGCCAACATCGCCGCCAGCCTGCTGCTGCTGCGGCCGGAGGCGCTGGCCGGAGCCGCTTTGCTACGGGCCATGTCGCCTTTCGCGCAACCGCCGCAGACTGATCTGTCGGGCAAGCGCGTTCTGATCCTGTCGGGAGCAATGGACCCGATCATCCCCGGCGATGATGCAAAGCGGCTGGCCCGCACGCTCTCGGGCAACGGCGCCAGCGTCGATCATCGCGTGCTCCCGGCAGGGCATGGCCTGTCACAGCCGGATATCGGCTTGCTCAAGGGCTGGCTGGATGCGGCTTGACGTATCTGAGGGCGGCGCCCGCGCGTAACCGAAGGCAGCGCCCGTGCACCGCCTTCGTCGTTCAGCTTGTCGGCGCCGTCGGCTTCAAGCGGTCAGGTCGCCGGCGCTGCCGGCTTGCGCTTGGAGGTCTTGGCCGGCGCGGGCGGAGCCGGCGGCTCGGCCGCCTGTCTGGCCAGGCGCTGCGCCTTCAGCAGGTCGATCTTCTTGCGCGCGGCCGCTTCTTCGGCCGCGATGCGGCCGCTGGATTTCTGCTTTTCGCGAGGCGCTTCCTGGACGCTGTTGACGTCGTGCCAGGCGCGTGTTCCCCGGTTTTCCCCTGCCATCGCTCTCGTCCTTCTGTCACACGCTGAGAGACGCAAGCTTAACCGCTATTGCGCTGCGATACGAGCCGGATGATGCGATATCGCGCCGGCATCGAATTTGTCAGGAATGATGCTCGATGACTGGCGCTTGAAGGGCGTCGAACAAGCCGACACGAAGTCGCCGGGCACAGCCGCGCGGCAATCGCTGGGGATGCGATGGTACGAAATGGTCGGAGCGAGAGGATTCGAACCTCCGACCCCTTGTCCCCCAGACAAGTGCGCTAACCGGGCTGCGCTACGCTCCGACGAACCGGCTTATAGGGGCGGGCTCGCGCGGATGCAATCAGCTTTGCGGGATTGTTGCACAGGGATGGCGGGATCTCAGACATCCGCCCTGTCCCGAGCTGTGTTGCGGGGCAACGCCGCCAGGCCCCAGACGAGGCCGAGCATCAGATACAGGTGCCGCCAATGGTCGGTGTCGATCTGCAGGCCCTGCAGGATCGTGACGAACAGCACCGACCACAGCACGATAGCCTGATTCTGCAAGGCGCTGCGCCGGAACACCAGCCGCCAGCCGATGAGGCAGGTCGCGGACGTCAGCGCGAGCCATGAGATACCGCCGAGCCAGCCATAGGAGGCGAAGGCGTTGATGTAGACGTTGTGCGGATCCTCGGGGAAGATGAAGCGAAAGCGCAGCGGGCCGAAGCCGTTGGGCGCGTCGAGCAGCAGCGGGATCGAGCGCAGCTGGCTTCCGAACCGGCCGGTGACGCCGAGATCATAGCTTTGCTCCAGCGAGGCGCGGATCTCGAACACCGAACGGATCGATTCGAAAGAAAGCGCGATCAGGAGCGCCGCCACCGCCAGCCCGATCGCCAGCAGGGACAGGCCCACGATCCGTCCCCGCTGCCGCGCACTGCCGGAGGCGAGATAGGTCAGCGCCGTCATCAGCAGCAGCGAGACGACGAGATGGGCCCAGGCCCCGCGCGAAAAGGTCAAAAACAGCGCCAGCAAGGGCACGCTCATCACCAGAAGGCCGCGCAGGAGGCTGGTTCGCCCCGTCAGCACATGCTGCAGCGTGAAGGCGATCGGCAGAACGAGAAAGGGTCCAAGGACGTTAGGATCCTTGAACGTGCCGGAAGCGCGGCTGGCGTAGCTGAAGACGGATCCCAGGCCGGCGACATCGAAATAGCCGAGGATGCCTGCCAGCCCCGCATACCAGGCCGCGATCATCCAGCCCTTGCGCAGGGTTTCGATCCGGCTGGCGGTGTCCTCGGCCATGATCGCCGCCAGCACGATCGCGGTGATCATCAGATAGACGGAGACGGCGGTGAAGCGCACCGACGGCGCCTCGTCCATCCAGGGGATGAGCGAAAAAACGCCGCCGAGATTATAAAGCAAAAGCAGCAGGATCAGCGGCAGCAGCCTCTGCGACAGCCTGATGCCGGTCAGCAGGAAGGCGAAGACGACGAGCAGAAAGACGAACTCGTAGGGCGACGGCTCGATCAGGGCGAGCCCGCTCGACGCGCCGAGCAGCCAGAGCGCCCCGCGCTGGATCGAGGCATGGGCAATCAGGGGGCCGTGCCGACCCGATGCCGCCCCGGTCCTGTCAGCCAGCGCGCTCAATAAGCATTCTCGTTCTTGGTCATCAGCGAGAACGGCGTTTTCACCAGGATGTAGAGGTCCAGCAGCACCGACCAGTTCTCGATGTAGTAGAGATCATGCTCGACGCGGCGCTGGATCTTGTCCTCGGTGTCGGTCTCGCCGCGCCAGCCATTGACCTGGGCCCAGCCGGTGATGCCGGGCTTCACCTTGTGGCGCGCGAAATAGCCGTCGACCACCTGTTCATAGGCCCGGTTCGAAGCCGTGGCGTGAAGGGCGTGGGGGCGCGGCCCCACCAGCGAGAGATTGCCGCGAAAGACGACGTTGAACAGCTGCGGCAATTCGTCGAGCGAGGTCTTGCGGATGAAGCGGCCGACGCGGGTGACGCGCGGATCGTCCTTGGTGACCTGCTTGGCGGCCGTGAAATCGCTCATCTCGTGATAGAGCGAGCGGAACTTGAAGACTTCGATCTGCTCGTTGTTGAAGCCGTAGCGCTTCTGCCGGAACAGCACGGGGCCCTTGGAATCGAGCTTGATGGCGATCGCTGTCGTCAGCATCACCGGCGAGAGCAGGATCAGCGCCAGCGTGCCGACGATCTTGTCGAACACCCATTTGACCACGATGTCCCAGTCGGCGATCGGCCGGTCGAAGACGTCGAGCACCGGCACCGCGCCGAAATAGGAATAGGAGCGCGGCCGGAAGCGCAGCTTCGACATATGTGCCGAGAGGCGGATGTCGATCGGCAGCACCCAGAGCTTGCGCAGCATGGCAAGCAGCCGCGCCTCGGCCGAGATCGGCAGCGTGAAGATCACGAGGTCGAGCTTGGTGCGCCGTGCGAATTCGACGAGGTCGTCGATCGTGCCGAGCTTGGGATAGCCTGCGACGAGATCGGGCGAGCGATCGTCGTTGCGATCGTCGAAGACGCCGCAGATTCGCAGGCCCGTGTCGCGCTGCGCTTCGAGCGCGCGGATCAGCGCCTCGCCGGCCTCACCGCCGCCGACGATCGCGGTGCGCCGCTCGAGCCGGCCCGAGCGCGTCAGATGGCGCACGCCCAATGTGACGAGCAGGCGCTCTGCGAGCAGCGCGGCGCCACCGAAGCCATAGAAGCCGAGCAGCCAGACGCGCGAGACCTGGTCGCCCGCCTTGAGAAAGAAAAACACGGCAAGCGTGATCAGGAACAGCAGGGTCCAGCCGCTGATCAGCCTGACCGTCATGGCGATGAAGTTCCGCAGCGCGCCGACATGGTAGAGATGCAGCGCCTGAAACACGGCCAAGGCGCCAACTGCGAGCGCGGGAATGGTGATCTGATAGGGCAGGGTGTTTTCGACATGGCCTGCGGCGTAAAGCCAGTAGATCAGGCTGGCCGCTCCGACCACGGCGAGCACGTCGAGCAGGCGCACCAGCCCCTCGATCATCACCGGAGACAGCGTCGGCTTGACCGGGATCGCCGCGATCCGCTCTGCGAGCGGGTGAAAGGCCCGTGTTCCGCCGCCGGTCGAACCGAACATCTCCGGCGTCGCCGATGCGGCGGCATCCGCCTTCATCAGATCGCGGACATCGAAGGCACCCATCGTCACATCCCTGGTCGCTGCAACCCTGGTCGATTTCGGCGCCGGATCCGTTGTCGTCACCGGCCCCTGATCTTGTTGTGGGCTTAGCCGACAATGCTCACGGAAGCCTTAACCGGACCGCTCGCTGTTTCGCAGGAAACCCGCCGCGGCGCAGGCGTTTCCGCTGCGACGGGGCGCCAGCGAAAAAACACGAATTTTCCTTGGCCCGCCAGTGTATTGGCGCAGTCGAACTCACGCGTTTTCGACGCGTTGCGAAGCGTCTCAAGGGAGGTTGAAGTCGTTTCAGGTTGACGTAAAGCATTGTCGAGGCTATACGGCTCCTCGATGAGTGTCTGAGAAGCACATTGCTGCGCGATCATGTTTTCGGCCGTTTCGGCCGATGCCAGGTTGCCGTGCTGCTTTCGTGGTGGTCCCACCGGAAGCCTTTTCGATCCGGACGCTGATTCCAAACCCTAACCTTTGCTGAGCTGCCTGGCATCGCCCCCGCGACGCCCTTCGTCGGCTCTGCCCGTGTGCAACATGTCTTCCCATTGGTTCTTCCTGCTCGCGGCGATCGCCGTCGAGATCGTCGCGACGGCCGCATTGAAGTCGGTCGTTTCGGCTCCCTGGCTGGTGGCGTTCCTGCCGCTGGCCCTGATCGGACTGTCTTTTGCCCTGCTCTCGATCGCGCTGCGCGTGATTCCCCTCGCCGTTGCCTATGCGGTGTGGGAGGGGCTCGGCATCGTCGGCATCGCCATCATCGGCCATCTGCTGTTCGGCGAGCATCTTACACCGGAGCGGGTCGTCGCGCTGGCGGCGATCCTGGCGGGCATCCTGCTGCTTGAGCGCGGTGTCGGCGAGGCGCCGGCCGCCAAGCCCCGGGTCGAGCTGCCCAAGGGGAGGCTGGCATGATGGCTCCCCTGCTGCCACCGTCGCTCGCCTTCGCCTGGCTGGCGCTGGCGGTGGTGCTCGAAGTCGCCGGTTCCTGCCTGCTGAAGCTCTCGGACGGCCTGCGCCATCGCATGTTCGGGTTGCTTGGCATCGCGCTGGTGATCGGCGCCTTCGCGGCACTCGCCCAGGCCATCCAGGGCATGGATCTCTCCGTCGCCTACGCCGTCTGGGGCGGGGCGGGGCTGGTGATCACGGCGATCGTCGGCGCGCTTGCTTTCGGGCAGCGGATCCGGCCGACGGGCTGGGCCGGGATTGCGCTGGTCATCGTCGGCGTCGTCGCACTCAAGCTGGCCTGAGCGCGCTCAGGCCCGCCTGCGCTTGCCCATCGCGACGCGATACGCTGCCAGGACGCCGTCGATCATCGCGTCGAGCTGGAAGTTCTCGCGCACATGCCGGGCGAGATCGGTGGCCTCGGCGGCGCGCTCGTCTTCCGGCATCGACAGCGCGTTGGCGATGGCGTTTGCGAGAATTAAGGGATCGTTGGTGGGGATCAGCCGGTCGCGATGCTGCGGCCCATAGATCTCGTTGATGCCCCCGACATCGGTCGAGACCAGCGGTTGCGCTGCGGCAGCCGCCTCCAGAATAACATAGGGCAGGGATTCAGCCCGTGACGGCACGACCATGACATGGGCGCGCGACAAGGCCCGCCGGATCGGCCCTGGCGGCTCGAACACGCATTGCTCGGCAATGCCGCGAGACAAGGTCAGCGCCTTCAGCGCAGCCTCGTCGGGGCCCGAGCCGACGATGAGGATGCGCGGGGTCAATCGGTCGCGGTTCTTGAGCAGGCTCAGCGCGTCGATCAGTGTGTCGATGCCCTTGGCCGAACGCAGTTCGCCCAGATAGACGAGATCGAAGGTCGCGCCGGAATGATCGATCGGCTCGAATTCGGGCTCGGAGATGCCGTTGAGCACGATGCGGTGATCGGTGCGCGGCATATGCCCGATATAGGCCTCGAAGCGCCCCGCGATGAAGCGGCTCTCGAACAGGAACATGTCGGTGGCAGGCTCGAGCCTCCGCTCGACCGTCATATAGACCCGGTGCTCCAGCCCGCCGGGCTTGTAGTTGAAGCTGCCGCCATGAGGCGTGTAGGCGGTGACATAGCGTCGTCTGGGGCTGAACAGTGCCGGCAGCCGGCCATACACCCCGCCTTTCGAGCCATGACAGTGCACGATGTCGGGATCGAGTGTCTTGCGGACCGACATCGCGCTGAACTGGGCCCTTGCATCCAGGATACTGGGGTAGCGCGACATCGGCACGCGGGTGATGCCGAGCGTCAGCAGGCCAGAGAGTTCGGCGAAGACGTCGTCTGCACGCGTGCCGCCGGTCGTCGCATCGCAGAAGATGCCGACATCGTGGCCGCGCAGCGCCTGACCCCGCGCAAGGTCCAGCACATGCCGGAAAAGGCCCCCGAGCGGTGCCCGGAAGACATGCAGGATCCGCAGCCGCTGCGCAGGCGCGTCCGTCATCGAAGCTCTCCGGCCGCTATCAGAACCAGCGTTCCTTGATGACGATCGTGTCGCCGGGCTGCACGGGATAGGTGATCGGGACGCTCGCGGTGACGAGCTGGTCCTCGACCTGTCGCGTGACTTCGGCGTAAGCGCGCTGCCCGCGGGGCGTGAAGCCGCCGGCGATGGCGACCGCCGTCTGGACGGTCATGCCGTTCACATAGGGAAACTGGCCGGAATTGGTAACCTCCCCGAGTACGAAGAAGGGGCGGTAGGTATCGACCTCCACCGACACCTTGGGTTCGCGCAGGAAACCGCCGCGCAGCTTGGCCTCGATCGCCTTCTCGAGTTCCTGGGTCGTGCGCCCCTGAACCTCGACCGTGTCGATCAGCGGCATCGAGATCCGGCCGGAGCCATCGACGGCATAGATGTTGGAGAGATTGTCCTGGCCGAAGACGATCACGCGCAAACGGTCGCCGCTGGCCAGGCGATAGGGGCCGGCCTGCTGCGCCAGCGTATAGTCGGACGCGACATAGCGGGGCGCGCAGGCGCCAGCCGTCATGGCGACAGCCAAGGCGAGAGAGGCGAGACGTCGACTCATCACAAGCAATACCCATGCGAAAACCCTCGCGGAGCATGGGCGCGATATGGTTAACAAATGACTTCAGCGAGATGCGGCGAACCCGGACGACAAGTCACGTCGCCGTGTTCTTAACCCCGCACTAACCTTACTGCGCTTTCATTCACGCTGCGTCCTGTTCGGGGCGCGAGAGTTTTGCGTGAATGGATGGATCATGACCGCTCAGACCGAGAGCCATGTCAGGGAGCAGTTCCGCGAGCCGGCGGCACGCGGCGGCGACGACCGTGGCGACATGCTGGACCTGTCGGCGCTCTGGGCTGCGATCAAGCGCCGCCGGATGTGGATCATCGGGCCGACGGTTGCGGTCCTGGGTCTGTCCCTCGTGGCGGTGAACCTGGTTTCCCCGCGCTACACGGGCGAAGCGCGCATCCTGCTCGAGAACCGTGGCGGCTTCTTCACCCTCCCGGGCCAGTCCTCGCCCGACAGCTCGGGCCAGTTCGACAGCGAGGCGGTGCAGAGCCAGGTCCAGATCATCATGTCGCGCGACCTCGCCCGCGAGGCGATCAAGCGCATGGGTCTCGTCGGCAATGCCGAGTTCGATTCCGGTGCCGGCGCACTGAACGCGCTGCGCCAAATCGGCGTGCTGGTCGGCCTGGGCGGCCACCCGGCCGACCGCTCGCCCGAAGATCGCGTGCTGGAAAAATATTACGACCGGCTGCTGGTTTTCCCGGTCGGGCGCTCGCGCATCGTCGCGGTCGAGTTCACCTCGCAGGACCCCGAGCTCGCCGCTCGCGGCGCCAACATCATCGCCAACGCCTATCTCGAGCTGCAGGAGGCCGCCAAGCAGGATTCGGCCCGCAGCGCCTCCTCCTGGCTGTCCACCACCATCGAGCCGCTGCGCCAGCGCCTCGCCGAGGCCGAGGCCAAGGTCGAGGAGTTCCGCTCGCGCAACGGTCTGCTCGTCGGCGCCAACAACACCACGATCAACGCCCAGCAGCTCGGCGATCTCTCGACCCAGCTCTCGGCGGCCCGCAGCCAGCAGGCCGAGGCGCAGGCCAAGGCCGGCCTCATCCGCGACGCCATCAAGCAGGGCCGCACCTTCGAAATTCCCGATGTCGCCAACAATGAGCTGGTCCGCCGGCTGATCGAGCAGCGCGTCACGCTGCGCGCCCAGCTCGCGCTGGAATCGCGCAACCTGCTCTCCGAGCATCCGCGCATCAAGGAGCTCAACGCTCAGCTCGCCGATCTCGAAGGCCAGCTTCGCGCCGCTGCCGAGCGCACCGTCCGCACGCTGGAGAACGAGGCCAAGATCGCCGGCCAGCGCGTCGAGAGCTTCACCGCCGCACTTGACGGGCAGAAGAAGAGCGTCTCGACCGGCAATGACAGCGAGGTCCAGCTGCGCGCGCTGGAGCGCGAGGCGCGCACCCTGCGCGAGCAGCTCGAGCAATACATGCTGCGCTATCGCGAGGCGGTCGCCCGCGACACCCAGAATGCGACGCCCGCCGACGCCCGCGTGATCTCGCGTGCCGTGGAGCCGACCGAACCGTCCTTCCCCAAGAAGCTGCCGACGGTGCTGGTGGCGACGCTGGCGACCTTCCTGGCCTCTTTGGCCACCGTGGTGTCGCGCGAGCTGATGAACGGCCGCCGCGATGCGCCGATCCCGCAGCCGCGCCGGGCACCGGGTTGGGTCGGCGCCCACAGCGCCGCTGCGACGAGGGCCGAAGACACGCCCAGCGATCTGCGCCGCGAGCGCGTCGCCGGCCTGCTCACCCATGGCGGTCGTCTCGGCCAGATCACGCTCGATCTCGCCCATCCCGAACAGACGCTGGCCGATCTCGCCGAGCGCATCGAGGAGCCGGCCCGCGGCATGGCGCCGATGGTGCTGGTGCTCGATGGCGCAGGCGACGGCTCGACCACGCCCCATGCGCTCGCCGAACTCCTGTCGCAGCGCTGCCGCTGCATCATCGTCGATCTCGCCGATGACGACCGCAGCCAGCCCGGGTTTTCAGAACTTCTGGCTGGCGAGGCGCTGTTCTCCGACATCATCACCCGCGAGACCGGCTCCAGGCTGCATCGCATCGGCCCCGGCCGCGCAGGCCGCGACGCCGTGCTGGCCGCGCCCGATCTGGTCGAGGTCGCGCTCGACGCGCTGTGCGAGACCTATGATTGGGTCCTGGTCGCCGCCGCCTCGAACGATGCCGCTCCGGTTCTGGCTCCTTTGGCGAAACGGGCGCAGGGCGGGCTCGTCATGGCCGGCCAGCTCGGCAATGGCCATGCGGTCGAGGCCGCCTATCGCCTGGCCGATCTCGCCAAGGCACCGGTGACGCTGATGCTGGACGCGCCCGACACCGTGCCGATGCGCGACCTGCGCGAGCGCGACCCCGCAGCCCTTTGACCGGCTAGTCCTCGCCCCCGCGTTCACGGCCGCGGTTGAGCCAGCCCGAGACCCGGTGCGCCAGCTTGAGCGCCACGGGCGAGGCCTTGATCCGCCGCTTGGCCTCGCGCTTGGCGCGGCTGAACAGCGCGAAAGCGTGCCCCTTCGCCGTCAGCGGCAGGAAGCTGTCGACCAGATCGTCGCGCTCGTTGCAGATCGTCGTCTTGTAGCGCGCCTCGCCGACGCCGAGATCGAAGACGGTGATCCCCTCGCGGCATTTCAGCTTGATCAACTCGATCAGCAGGATCTCGCCCGGGCTGGTCTTGGCGATGTCGCTGTCCATCGCGAAGGACGTGGCCATGCCCGAAAAGCGACCCGCCTGGACTGCACCGACATAGGTCGCGACCGACTGGCTGGCGACATCCAGCGAATATAGCTCCAGCACCGGCTGCCGGTCTGCGTCGGCTTGCGCGCCCTGTTCCAGAAACCGACGGATGGCGGCCGACGCAAACGGATCGGGCACGCCCATCATCGCGAAACGCGCGGCCTTCTGGCGCAGGAACGCATCGATCACCCGCGCGATCTGGGCCGGCTCGCGCGCCCGGACGACCTCGGAGGGGCCGAAGGTGGCGAAGCGGTTGCGCTTGTTCTTGAGCTTCTTGTGGGCGTGGCTGCTCATCGAGCGCCGCAGCGAGCCCTCCGCATCGCCGGGCACGAGCGCGAGTTTGTAGGCTCCGCTCGGGCTCGGCCCTGCGGCCAGTGCCGCCAGCGGATTGGCGATGCCTTGCCATTCCGTTGGCTGGTTGACGAAGATGAAGGCGTCGAGACCGCCGATCGCGGCTGCCGCTTGCGACAGCATCAGCCGGGCAGCGGCCCCATCGAGCCTTGCGGCCAGATCAGGCGCGAACACGCCCATATGATAGTTGGCGTGTTTGCCGCCGATGAATTCAGCGAAGCGGATGCCGTGGCGGCGGGTGATGACGAGCGGCAGGATCGCCAGCGGCGCGCCGTCCTCGGCTCGGAAGACGACGAGCCTGACATCGTGACGCTCGGCTGCACCGACGGTCTCGACGAAAGGGCGCACCCAGCCATAGGCCTGATAGGGCGTCAGCAGCGCATGGGCTTCGAGACCGCGCCACTCGGCCTCGACCGCGGCGATGTCGGCGGTCACCGACAGGCTGTGCCAGGCTTCGACCCCCCGGCCGTCTTCGCTTCTCGCCGGCGCGGCGGTGCGATGCGTCGCGGCAGAGCTGGATTCGACCAGGGCTGACATGAAGGGCCGGACCTCGGATGGGCGACGATGCGTGTCCTTAACCCGCTATTGTGAACGGACTGGGCAAGATCGCGGCGCTGTGCGGCCGGGATTGGCAAACAGCGTTAGCGAGCGGTTGCTGCGGAAGCGATAGATGAACCTGCGCCACCATGCCTTCTCGGCGATTTTCCAGGCGATCGCGGCCACCGGCGCCGATCGCTGGGGCAGGGGGCTGGCGCAGGGCGCGGGCGTCATCCTGACATTGCACCATGTCCGGCCGCAGCGCCCGGCGACCTTCCAGCCGAACAGTCTGCTGGATATCACGCCGGAGTTTCTCGACCGCGCGCTCGCGCTGATCCGCGCCGAGGGCTACGATCTGGTCTCGCTGGAGGAAGCGGTGCTGCGCCTTTCGCAACCCCGCACGGAACGCTTCTTCGTCGCGCTGACCTTCGACGACGGCTACCGCGACAATGTCGAGCACGCCTGGCCGGTGCTGGCAAAACATGGCGCGCCCTGGACTCTCTTCGTCACCACGGGCTTCGCCGACCGCAGCGCGCGGCTCTGGTGGCTGGAGCTGGAGGAGGCGATCAGGGCTCTGCCTGCGATCACGCTGTCCCTGCCGGCCGGCCCCTTCGCGGCGCGGACGGCGAGCGATTCCGACAAGCAACGCGCTTTCGAGGCGCTCTACTGGCGTCTGCGCCAACAGCCGGAAGCGATTCTGCTGTCAGCGATTTCAGATCTTGCCGCTCAGGCGGGGATCGATGCCGCCGCCCTCGTGGAGCGCGAATGCCTGCCCTGGGAGACGCTGCGGGCCCTGGCCGGCGCGCCAGGCGTGACGATCGGCGCGCACACGCTGAGCCACCCAATGTTGGCGAAGCATGAAGAGGCTTTCGCCCGCGACGAGATCACCGACAGCAGGACCCGGCTTGAAGCCGAGTTAGGTGTTCCCATCCGCCATTTTGCTTATCCCGTCGGCGATCCGACTTCGGCCAGCCCGCGCGACTTCGCGCTGGCGCGGGAGGCTGGCTTCGCCAGCGCCGTGACGACGCGGCCGGGCCATCTCTTCGCCGATCATGCCAACCACCTGCACGCCTTGCCGCGCGTCTCCCTCAACGGCCTGCACCAGAGCGACGCGGCCGTAAGGGCGCTGCTGTCGGGGCTGCCGTTCTGGCTCTGGAACCGGGGGCGGCGGGTAAATGTGGGGGGTTAAAAGGCGTCGTGCTCGGGATGGACCCGAGCACATCTCTCACTGGAGGTTCTCCGGCAAGAGATTCTCCGGCAAGAGATTCTCGGGTCTCCGCTGCGCTGCGCCCGAGAATGACGGCTGCGCCTCTCAGGCCCGGTCCTTCCGCTCCATCCACTTGATCAGCGGCAGGAGCGGCAGAACCCAGGCGAGCCCGAGCGCGATATAGGCGATCGTCTGCACGGCCTGCGGCGCGGTGGTGATGCGCCCCTGCGCCAGTGCCATCGCGACGAGCGCATAGACGCAGACGAAGACGAGGATGACGACGGCGCCGATCAGCTTGCGGTGGGTCTGTCTCATCGGGGCGATCTCCCTGGCGCCAGCCAGCCTGCGGCAATGCGGGCGTTGTCGGGCCCCGGCGCGCCGACTATCTGTCACCTGCCAATCCGCTTGTGAAGCGCCAGCCCTTGCGACCGAAGGCCCCGCCACCGTGACGATCGCCCTCGACCGAGCCCGACCTGCCGCCCTGCCGGCCACCAGCCATGCCCATATTCGCCGCTGGCTCTGGGCCGTGGCGGCGCTGGTCTTCGTCATGGTGATCGTTGGAGGCGCGACCCGGTTGACCGGCTCGGGGCTGTCGATCACCGAGTGGAAGCCAATCACCGGCGCGCTGCCGCCGCTTTCGGCCGAAGCCTGGGCGAGCGAATTCGCCAAGTATCGGGCGAGCCCGCAATACCAGCTGCTCAACCAGGGCATGAGCCTCGGTGAATTCCAGTTCATCTACTGGTGGGAATGGGGCCACCGCCAGCTCGGCCGCTTCATCGGCCTGGTCTATCTCGGCGGCTTCCTCGTGGTGGCGGCGCTGCGCCTGCTGCCCTGGCGCCAGACGCTGGTGCTGTTTGGCATGGGCCTGCTGCTTGGCCTGCAGGGCGCGATCGGCTGGATCATGGTGGCTTCGGGCCTGCAGCCCGGCATGGTCGCTGTCGCTCCTGTAAAGCTGACGCTGCATTTGACCTTCGCCGCGCTGTTCTTTGCTTCTGTCGTCGCCTTCGCGACCTGGCTGACGCCGCCGCGCCGGGCCGAGCCCGCGCGCGGCCGGACCATGGCCTGGCTGCTGCTGGCGCTGCTCTTCGGGCAGATCGCGCTCGGCGGGCTCGTCGCGGGCTCGCGCGCCGGCTTCATCTACAACACCTGGCCGCTGATGGACGGCGCGCTGGTGCCGGGCATGGAGACGCTGTTCGTGCGTCCGGCCTTCTGGGAAAACTTTGTCGACAATGCCGCGCTGGTGCAATTCAACCACCGCGTCGGCGCCTATCTGCTGCTGGCGCTGGCGCTCTGGCACATGCTCGCGCTGCGCAAGGCCGCGCCGGGGTCGGGTGGGGCCAAGCGCGCCACGGCGATCTCCAGTCTCGTGATCGCGCAATCGGTGCTGGGCATCGTCACGCTGCTCTTGGTCGTCCCGCTCTGGGCCGGTCTCGCCCACCAGGCGCTCGGCTTCCTCGTGCTGGCGATGGGCGTGGTGCATGTGACGCGCACCGAAGGCGCCGCGCGCGGCTGATCCTCCCGGTCATTCCGGGGCACGCCGCAGGCGTGAACCCGGAACCCACGACTGGGTGACCGGTCGTGGGTCCCCTGCCGACGGAGCGGTGTGAATACTGGCTCACCCAGTCGTGGGTTCCGGGTTCGTCGCTGTGCGACGCCCCGGAATGACAGCGCCTAAACCAGCGCCTGATCCAGATCGTCGATCAGATCCTGCACATCCTCCAGCCCGATCGAGAGCCGGATCACCTGCGGACCGGCGCCGGACGCGGTCTTCTGCTCGTCGCTCAGCTGGCGATGCGTCGTCGAGGCCGGGTGGATCACCAGCGAGCGCGTGTCGCCGATATTGGCCAGATGCGAGAACAGCTTCAGCTCGGTGACGAGCTTGACGCCCGCGTCGTAACCGCCCTTCAGCCCGAAGGTGAAGACCGCGCCCGCACCCTTGGGGCAGTAGCGCTTGGCGAGCTCGTGATAGCGGTCGCCGGGGAGGCCGGGATAGCTGACCCATTCCACCGCCGGATGCTGCGCCAGATGCGTGGCGACGGCGAGCGCGTTCTCGCAATGGCGCTGCATGCGCAGGGGCAGGGTTTCGATGCCGGTCAGGATCATGAAGGCGTTGAAGGGCGACAGAGCCGGGCCCATGTCGCGCAGGCCGAGAACCCGGGTCGCGATGGCGAAGGCGAAATTGCCGAAGGTCTCGGCCAGCACCATGCCGTTGTATTCGGGCCGCGGCTTGGAGAGCATGGGGTAGCGCTCATCGCCGACCCAGTTGAACGAGCCGCCATCGACGATGATGCCGCCGATCGAATTGCCGTGACCGCCGAGGAACTTGGTCAGCGAATGCACGACGATGTCGGCGCCATGCTCGAAGGGGCGGATCAGGTACGGCGTCGCCATGGTGTTATCGACGATCAGCGGGATGTTGTGCTTGCGGGCGATCGCCGAAATGCCGGCGATGTCGACGACCACGCCGCCGGGATTGGCGATGGATTCGATGAAGATCGCCTTGGTCTTGGGCGTCACGGCGGCGGCAAACGCCTCCAGATCATCGGAATCGGCCCAGATCACGTTCCAGCCGAAGTTCTTGTAGGAGTGATTGAACTGGTTGATCGAGCCGCCATAGAGCTTCTTGGCCGCGACGAACTCGTCGCCGGGCTGCATCAGGGCGTGGAAGCACAGGAACTCGGCCGCGTGGCCCGAGGCGACCGCGAGCGCCGCCGTGCCGCCCTCCAGCGCCGCGACGCGCTCCTCCAGCACGGCGTTGGTCGGGTTGCCGATGCGGGTGTAGATGTTGCCGAAGGCCTGCAGCCCGAACAGCGAAGCGGCATGGTCGACATCGTCGAAGACGAAAGAGGTCGTCTGGTAGATCGGCGTGGCGCGCGCGCCGGTCGCCGCATCGGGCGCGGCGCCGGCATGGATGGCGAGCGTATGGAACCCTGGGGCGCGGTCGGTCATCGTCAACTCCCTGCGATCTTCTGAATGCGCGACATTGCGTTCGTTTTAACGAACGCTCCCGATGGCGTCAATTCGACGGGCGTTGGGAGGCGGCCGCGAGGGGGCGGCGGACGCAACGGCCTTGATCCCCACCACCCGTCATTGCGAGGAGCGAAGCGACGAAGCAATCCAGGAGGACGTAGCGCTTGACGGCCCTGGATTGCTTCGCTGCGCTCGCAATGACGATGGAAGGCCTGCGTGGTCCTCCGTTCACGTCCCCGGGCGGTGGATTGTCAGCTTCTGGAAGCCTTTGCCGGCGAGCACGGGCTTCTTCGACGACAGCAGCCGCGAATTGATGCCCTGCCAGCCGATCTCGCCGGAGAGCCGGCCATATTCGATCTTGGGGCAGCGGTTCATGATGACGGTGACGCCCTTCGCCTCGGCCCGCGCGGCCGCCTCGTCATTGCGCACCGAAAGCTGCATCCAGATCACCTTCGGCAGGGGATCGAGCGTCAGCGCCTCGTCGGTGATCGGTCCCGCCGCTTCCGAGTTGCGGAAGATCTCGACCATGTCGATCACGCCGGGGACGTCCTTCAACGAGGCATAGACCGCCTTGCCGAGCAGGGTCTGGCCGGCCAGGCCGGGATTGACGGGCACGACGTCATAGCCGCGATCGATCAGGTATTTCGTCACGATCCAGGAGGGCCGCGCCTCGCTGGCGGAGGCGCCGACCAGCGCGATGCGCTTCACGCTCTTGAGGATCTCGCGGATCTGGCTGTCGGGGTAGGCGTCGTGGGTCATGAATTTCCAAGGGTGAGGCGGCGGGGATGAAAGGGACGTCATGCTCGGGCTCGACCCGAGCATCTCCGGCCAGAGATTCTCGGGTCTGCGCTTCGCTCCGCCCGAGAATGACGTCAATACAGCACCCGCGCTACCCCTCCCAAGCCGGCGCACGCTTCTCGACGAAGGCGCCGATTCCCTCTTCGGCATCGCGCGCCAGCATGTTCTCGACCATCACCGCGCTGGCATGGTCATAGGCTGCGGCCAGCCCCATCTCGCGCTGCTCGTAGAAGGTCTGTTTGCCGATCCGGATCGTCGCCGGAGACTTGGACGCGATCACCGCCGCCAGCCGCTGCGCCTTGGCCAGCGCGCCGCCAGCCGGCACGACGCGGTTGACCAGCCCCATTCTGTGCGCCTCGTCGGCAGGGACCATCTCGCCGAGCAAAAGCATTTCCAGCGCGTGCTTGGCGCCGAGATTGCGCGTCAGCGCCACCATCGGCGTCGAGCAGAACAGGCCGATATGGACGCCCGGCGTGCAGAAACGGGCCCCTGCGCCCGCAACAGCAAGGTCACAACTCGCCACGAGCTGGCAGCCGGCCGCGGTCGCGGTGCCCTCGACGGCGGCGATCACCGGCTGGGGCAGGGCGGTGATCTGCTGCATCACGCCCGAACAGCGCGCGAGGATATCGGTGAAATAAGCGCGGCCCCGGTCGGCATCAGTGCGGTGCGCGCTCATTTCCTTGAGATCGTGGCCGGCGCAGAACACCGGGCCTTCCGCGGTCAGCACGACGGCCTTGACGCTCCGGTCGGCTGCGATCGCGGTGAAGGCATCGCGCAACGCCGCCAGCATCGCCTCGCTGAGCGGATTGCGCGATTGCGGCCGGTCGAGCGTAAGCACGGTGATGCCGTCGGCATCCTCGCGTCGCAGCGCTGGGGCCGCGTCTGGGTGGACATGGGCGTTCATGGCGGTGACCTTTGGCGTTTCCCTGTGCGTTTTGCCGTATTGTCCGCCGCGTCCCCTCATGCTGCAAGAGGCATGTCCTCATCCCCGCCTGCGCCGGAACGCCCAATGCCTCTTCGCGACACGACCCCTCTCATGACGGCCTCGCAGCTCGAGAGCTTCCTCGACGAGGTCTTCCCGCAGCTTCATCTCGGCGGGCGCACCTATTTCGTCGAGGAGGTCGGGCCGATGAGCGCGCGGATGCGCTGCGACTATCATGAGAAGCATCTGCGGCCGGGCGGGACGATCTCGGGCCCCACCATGATGGCGCTGGCGGACGTCGCGCTTTATGCCGCGATCCTCGGCCAGATCGGCCCCGTCGCGCTGGCGGTGACGACGAGCCTCAACTTCAATTTCCTGCGCAAGCCCGGACCGACGGCCCTGATCGGGGACGCAAAGCTGCTCAAGCTCGGCAAGCGGCTGGCGGTGGGCGAGGTCGCGCTGTTCTCGCAAGGCGAAAGCGAGATGGTCGCCCACGCAACGGGGACCTATTCGATTCCGGCCGAGCGCTGAGGCGGACGCGTCGTCATTCTCGGGCTTGACCCGAGAATCTCTGGCCTGAGATGCCCGGGTCAAGCCCGGGCATGACGAATGAGGCGACGCGGTATCCGAATACCGTTTTCGGTATTTCGCTGAAAACAATGCGTTTTTCGGGTCGCGAGCGTCGAGTAGCGCTTGACACCGCAGTGGCCTGCCCCTATCCCCCGTTCACACCGCCGCCGGTCCTCCGGCGGCTTGTCCTTTTTTCAACGCTCCGAAGGGTGCCCGCGATGAAGACCATCTCGCTCAAGCCCGCCGATGTCGAAAAGAAGTGGGTTGTGATCGACGCCTCCGGGCTCGTCGTGGGTCGTCTCGCCGCGGTTGTGGCGTTGCGTCTGCGCGGCAAGCACAAGCCGGCGTACACCCCCCATGTCGACTGCGGCGACAACATCATCGTCATCAATGCCGACAAGATCGTCCTGACCGGCCGCAAGCGCGACCAGAAGGTCTATTACCACCACACCGGCTATGCCGGCGGCATCAAGGAGCGTTCGGCCAAGTTCATTCTCGAAGGCCGCTTCCCGGAGCGGATCGTCGAGAAGGCCGTCGAGCGCATGCTGCCCCGCGGCCCGCTGTTCCGCCAGATCCTCGGTAATCTGCGCGTCTATAAGGGCGCCGAGCATCCCCACGCAGCCCAAATGCCGGAGGCGCTCGACGTCGCCGCGCTCAACAGCAAGAATGCGAGGGTCTGACCATGGCCGAGATTCTTCAGTCTCTCGAGCAGCTCGGCCAGGTCGCGACGTCGACCCAGCCCGAGGCTCCCGTCCACGTCAAGAAGATCGATGCGCAGGGCCGCGCCTATGCCACCGGCAAGCGCAAGAACGCCATCGCCCGCGTCTGGATCAAGCCCGGCACCGGCAAGATCACGGTCAACACCCGTGACCAGGTGGTGTATTTCGCGCGCCCCGTGCTGCGCATGGTCCTGCAGCAGCCGCTGCAGCTCGTCGATCGCCTGACCCAGTACGACGTCGTCGTCACGGTCAAGGGCGGCGGGCTCTCCGGCCAGGCCGGCGCGGTGCGCCACGGCATTTCCAAGGCCCTGACCTTCTATGAGCCCGAGCTTCGCGGCCCGCTCAAGAAGGAAGGCTTCCTGACCCGCGACTCGCGCGTCGTCGAGCGCAAGAAGTTCGGCAAGGCCAAGGCCCGCCGCAGCTTCCAGTTCTCGAAGCGCTGATCGTTTTTCGATCACCGGTCATGTGCAAAGGGCGGCTCGCAAGGGCCGCCCTTTTCGTATTCACTGCCGTGGCTCAGCCCTCATCCTGAGGAGGCCGCGAAGCGGTCGTCTCGAAGGATGCTCCAGCAGGCGCCAGTGGCATCTGGAGCATCCTTCGAGACGCAGGCCTTCGGCCCGCTCCTCAGGATGTGGGCTCGGGTTTGAAAAGCGACCACCCAAGGAGCCGCCCATGTCCCGTCCCGTCCTCCTCGTCACCGGCGGCAGCCGGGGCATCGGCGCCGCCATTTGCATCATGGCTGCGCAGCGCGGCTATGACGTCGCGGTGAACTATCAGGCCAATGGCGATGCGGCGGCCAAGGTCGTCGCGGCCTGCGAGGCGGCGGGGGCGAGGGCGGTCGCGCTGCAGGGCGACATGTCGCAACAGCCAGACATCGCCTGCGTCTTCACGCAGGCGCAGGCGGCGCTCGGCCCGCTCACCCATGTCGTCAACAATGCCGGCATCACCGGCCCGGCGAGCAAGCTGGCCGACGCCGACCCGCAGACCATCCGCACCTGCATCGACGTCAACGTCACCGGCGCGATCCTGGTCGCGCGCGAGGCGACCCGCGCGCTACTCGCCAACGACGCGGCGAAGGGCAGGGCCATCGTCAACATCTCCTCGATCGCCGCCGGCCTCGGCTCGCCCGACGAGTTCGTCTGGTATGCGGCCTCCAAGGGCGCGATCGATTCCCTGACGCTTGGCATGGCCAAGGAATTGGCTCCCTCAGGCATCCGGGTCAATGCGGTGGCGCCGGGCATGACCGAGACCGAGATCCACGCTTTGTCCTCGGGCGAGCCCGGCCGCGTCGCCCGCATCGCGCCGACGATCCCCATCAAGCGCGCCGCCCAGCCCGAAGAGGTGGCGGAGGTGGTGCTCTTTGCCCTGTCGGACGCGGCCTCCTACGTCGTCGGCTCGATCCTGCGCGTCGGCGGCGGTCGGTAGCCTTTGCCGACATGCCGCGATCGCCGCAGGCGGCGACGCGGCGGTTGGCCCTGGGGCGCGCGGCGGCTATAGCTCCGCCCCACAGCCTTGCAGCGGGGACATGAGCGAAGCGATGGCCGCATGGCTCTATCAGATACACTCCACCGTGCTGATCAGCCTGGCGGTGATGCTGGCGCTGGGGATCTGTGTGGCAGCGCCCTGGGTGGCGCATAACCTGTTTCGCCTGAAGCCGAACGCGGAGCGGTCTTTGGCCGCGCTCGATGCCTTCAAGCTGATCGGCCCGCTCACCGGCATCTTCACCGCCTTCCTCCTGCTGCAATCGGTCAATCGCCTGCATGATGCGCGCCGATTGGTCGAGAGCCAGGCGATGAATCTGCTGCAACTCGACCGCGCATTGGGTCGTATCGATTCCGCCGAGAGCGCCGATGCCCGCCGGGCAGTGCGCGAGTATGCCCGCATCCTGGTCGATCGGGGCTGGCCGGCGATGCGCGCCCAGAAGGCGAGCCCCGAGGTCGGCACGGCTCTCGGTCTTCTGTCGGAGCGTATCGACGCTCTTGCCATCGCGTCAGCGGGAGACCGCAGCGCGCTCGAACTGATCTCCGCCGGCCTTGAAGCGGTGGGCGATGTCCAGTCTCAGATCGAAGCGGCCGCAGCCGGCGGATTGCCTGACACCTTCTGGCTTGCCGTGGTGCTTCTACTCCTCCTGATGACAGCCGAGGCGGCGATGATCGTGCCGCGCTGGGCCGTGATCCTGCCGCTGGCCGGCTATTCCGGCGGGATCGGTCTCCTGATCGGACTCCTCTTCGTGATGGACCGGCCCTTCCTTGGCGATCAGAGTGCCGATCCGTCTCCGATCGAACGCAGCATCGCGACGCTTGATCTGCGTGCTCAACTCATGTCGCGACCGCCGCAGGCGCAGCCATGAGACACCCTTCCAACCGCCCGGACCCCGACCCATGCGCGTCCTCCTGATCCTCATCGCCTTCGGCATGATCGCCGTGCCGGCCCTGATCGCGCTGGCGCGGCGAGATTTGCCGCGCGGACGTCGCATCGGCAATGCGCTGGTGATCTTCCTCGCGCCGGCCTTCGCGCTCGGGCTGATTCATGGCGTGCCGGAACTCGACGGACGCGCCCTGCAGAACCCCGTCGGCTGGACTGTCCTGCGGATGGTGCTGTCGGGGCTGGCGCTGATCCTGCCCTGGTGCCTGTATGTCTGGCTCGTTGGCCGCAAGCCCTGACGTCACGGATCATCCTCATGACTGAACCCGCCGAGACGCCGCCAATCGACCACGCCTTCACCGGCGACAGGCGCGGCCCCGCCCAGGACCCGACCTATGCCGGCGCGCTCTCCTTCATGCGGCGGCGCTATTCCAAGGACGTCTCGGGCTGCGATCTGGTGATCTGGGGCGTGCCGTTCGATCTCGCCGTCTCGAACCGCCCAGGCACGCGTTTCGGGCCCCAGGCCCTGCGCCGCGCCAGCGCGATCTTCGATGGCGATGCGCAGTACCCCTCGCGGATCGACCCGTTCGAGCGCCTGAGCGCCGTCGATTATGGCGACTGCCTGCTGCCACGCAGCGATCTGCAGGGCTGTGCGCGAGCGATCGAGCAGGAGGCGGCGGGCATCCTTGCGGCGGGCGCCCATCTCGTCACGCTGGGCGGCGACCATTTCATCACCCTGCCGCTGCTGCGCGCCCATGTCGCCCGCCATGGCAAACTCGCGCTGGTCCAGTTCGACGCGCATCAGGACACCTGGGACGACGGCATCGGCGCGATCAGCCATGGCTCCTTCGTGCTGGAGGCGGTGCGCGAGGGCTTGATCGACACCGACCGCTCAATCCAGATCGGCCTGCGCACCGTGGCGCCGCGCGATTGCGGCATCGCCGTGCTCGACGCCTATGCCACCCATGAGCTCGGTGTCGCCGGCACGATCGCGCGCATCCGCGAGCGGGTGGGGGCGGGGCCGGCCTATTTGACCTTCGACATCGACGCGCTCGACCCCGCCTTCGCGCCGGGCACCGGCACGCCGGTGGCCGGCGGTTTCACCTCGGATCAGGCGCTGCGCATGGTCTGGGGGCTGCGCGATCTCGACTTTCGCGGCATGGACGTGGTCGAGATCTCGCCCCCCTACGACCATGCCGACACGACCGCGATCGCGGGGGCGGCGCTGGTGCAGCACTATATCCAGGCGCTGGCGTTGAAGAGGGTGGGTTGAATCTTGATGTGAGGGATTGGAATCGGTTTGGCAGCCTCCCAGTGCAAGCGGTTCAAATCCTTGGCCCTTGCGCCCGTCATGCTCGGGCTCGACCCGAGCCTCTCGACCCGAGCCTCTCGATCCGGAGATTCTCGGGTCGCCGCTTTGCGCCGCCCGAGAATGACGGCGTGCAATTGACAGCGCGTCCGCCCTCCCTCATATCCCGATCATGACCACGATACTGTCCCGACGTCGCACCGCACCGGCCGCCCTAGCGCGCCCGCGATGACGCTCGGCTTGATGTCCGAACGCCCGCGACCGCGCCCTGAGCGCGGTTTTTTTATGCCTGAAGCCGACCAAGCATCTTGTCCATGCCGGTCTTGGAGGTCCCGATGAG
The DNA here is from genome assembly GCF_001295925.1 of Allobosea sp. AAP35. Taxonomy (GTDB): domain Bacteria; phylum Pseudomonadota; class Alphaproteobacteria; order Rhizobiales; family Beijerinckiaceae; genus Allobosea. Next base: position 261,572 of record NZ_LJHQ01000003.1, read on the forward strand.
CCAGAACCTGAAATCCATCTTCATTGACGGCGAGGCCGGCACCACCGGGCTCGGTATCCGCGAGCGCCTCGCCGCGATGCAGGGCGTCGTCATCAAGAGCATCGACCCCGACAAGCGCAAGGACCCCGCCGCGCGCCAGCAGATGATGGCCGATGTCGATCTCGTCGTGCTCTGCCTGCCCGACGATGCCGCCAAGGAATCGGTCGCGCTCGCCGACGAACTCGGCGACGACTCGCCCAAGATCGTCGACGCCTCGACCGCCTATCGCGTTGCGCCCGACTGGGTCTATGGCTTTGCCGAACTCGAGCATGGCCATGGCGCCCGGATCGCGGCTTCGACCCGCGTCTCCAATCCTGGCTGCTATCCGACTGGTGGCATCGCGCTGCTGCGGCCGCTGGTCGATGCCGGCTTCATCGCGCCCGACCACCCGATCACCGTCAACGCGGTCTCCGGCTATTCCGGCGGGGGAAAAAGCATGATCGAGGCCTATGAGGCCGGCATCGCGCCGGCCTTCGAGCTCTACGGGCTGGGCCTCCAGCACAAGCACCTGCCCGAACTGCAGCAATATGCCAAGCTGACACGCCGGCCGATCTTCATCCCCTCGGTCGGGAATTTCCGCCAGGGCATGCTGGTCTCGGTCCCGCTGCATCTCGATCTGCTGCCGGGCAAGCCCAAGGCGGCCGATCTCGCCGATGCGCTGGCCGAGCATTATGCCGGCTCGACCTATGTCAGCGTCGTGCCCGCAGTGCAGGCGGGCGGCAAGCTGGAGCCGGAAGCGCTCAACGACACCAACAAGCTGGAGCTGCGGGTCTTCGGCGACGACGATCTGCGCCAGGCCGTGCTGGTCGCGCGGCTCGACAATCTCGGCAAGGGTGCATCGGGTGCCGCCGTACAGAACATCCGGCTGATGCTGGGGTTGGCGGAGAAGTAGTTCACGCCGTCATGCTCGGGCCGCGCTGAGCGCGGACCCGAGCATCTCTGTCAGATTGAGGCGCCAGTGCGGCCTGAGATGCTCGGGGCAAGCCCGAGCATGACGATCGTCGCGCCTCAGCCCTGATAGGCCTTGAAGTGCTGCTGCTGCTCGCCGAGCCCTTCGATGCCGAGCTTGACGATTTCGCCGCCCTTCAGGAAGCGTGGTGGCTTGAAGCCGAGCCCGACGCCCGGCGGTGTGCCGGTGGTGATGACATCACCCGGATCCAGCCGCATGAACTGGCTGATATAGTGGACGAGATAGGCGCAGCCGAAGATCATCGTCTTGCTTGATCCGTTCTGGACGCGCTCGCCATCGACCTCGAGCCACATCGCGAGGTTTTGCACATCCGCGATCTCGTCGGCCGTCACCAGCCAGGGGCCGAGCGGCCCGAATGTCGGGCAGCCCTTGCCCTTGGCCCATTGCCCGCCGCGCTCGATCTGGAACTCGCGCTCCGAGACGTCGTTGCAGACGGCAAAGCCGGCGATCGCGGCCATCGCCTTGTCTTCCGGGATATAGGAGCCGCCATCGCCGATGACGATCGCCAGTTCGACCTCCCAGTCCGTCTTCACCGAACCCTTGGGGATGATGACGTCGTCATGGGGCCCGACGATGCAACTCGGCGCCTTGTTGAAGAGGATCGGCTCCTTGGGAATCTCGGCGCCGGTTTCAGCCGCGTGGTCGGCGAAGTTGAGCCCGACCGCGATGAAATTGCGAACATCGCCGACGCAGGCGCCGATGCGCGGCGACCCGGAAACCACCCGCAACGATTCGGGGTCGAGTGCCCGAATTTTAGCCAGCGAGGCCGCCGACAAGGCTTGGCCGGCGAGGTCCGGGATCGCCCCGGAGAGGTCGCGCATGACGCCCTTCGCATCGAGAAGAGCCGGCTTTTCCTGGCCAAGCGCACCGTAACGTAGCAGTTTCACGTCGTTTCCCCCGTTTCAAACGATCTAATTGGGGCGTGATCCTGACAAGATGGCAGGCGCAAACACAAGCCTGTTCCTGCGCATGGCGCCGCTGCATGGTGATGCCGGTCATGTTGTTGCGCGAATGCCACGAGGATCATGAAAGCTGCGTGCCCGGGTTTTGTGCGCAGCCGAACAATTCGGCACAGCCTAAGCCGGAAACCGGGGATAGTTCGTATATAAACCATCCTTTTGGCCCATGCGTCGAAGCCGGCAAGGCAAATAATCGACAATATTGGGCCTTTTCGACCAAGCGACCCGTCAAAGCGGCGTTGGCGCGGCGTAATTGCGGCGTCGAGGGCGGGATTGCGGCGGCAAACGGCTCGGTCCATGTTCGTGTTCAGCGAAGCAAATCAGCTTCCAAGAAACGACACACGGGATGGATCTCATGAAGGGCTTTGTTCGCACAGCAGCAGTTGCTACGGTCTCGGCAGCCGCGCTCATGGTTGCGGGAGCGGCCCAGGCCAGCTCCTTTGCGATCCGCAGCGGCCAGAGCGCCGAGGGTCTCGGCATGGCCTATGCGGGCGCGGCGTCCGGCGGCATCGGCATGGGCGCGATGGCCTGGAACCCGGCCACGATCACCATGTTTCCCGGCCGCAACAGCCAGTGGAACGTGACGTATCTCTATGCCAACGCCTCCTATGATCCGACATCGCCGACCCGGCTGGGTTCGCCCGTCGGTCCGCTGAGCCCGATCCAGAACGGCAGCGGCAACATCGGCGGCGATGGGGCCTTCATCCCCGCCTCCTATTCGGCCTGGCAGTTGACCGACCGGTTCTGGGTCGGCCTGACCACGGGCGCGCCGTTCGGCCTGCGATCCAAGGCCGACGATCAGGTTTATGCCGGTCAGGTCTATGGTCGCTCCGCCACATTGCGCACCATCAACGTCTCGCCGACCATCGGCTACAAGGTCAATGACTGGCTCTCGATCGGTGCCGCCTTCCAGGTCCAGTACCTGAAGACCAGCCTCAAGAACGCGACGGGCGCCACGCTGGCGACGGCGATCGGCCCCAACGCGCCCAACCAGATTCTGAAGGGCGATTCGATCGATTACGGCTTCCGGGTCGGTGCGACGCTGACGCCAATGCAGGGCACCACGATCGGTCTCGCCTACCGCTCCTCGATCCGCCAGACGCTGGAGGGGACGATCTCGACCGTTGCCGGCGTGTCACCGATCAAGGCCAATCTCAATCTGCCCGACTCCGTCGTGTTCGGCGTGTCGCAGGTCATCAACGACCAGTGGCAGGCTCATCTCGGTGTCGAGTGGACGAACTGGAGCCGCTTCCGCCGCATCCCGATCGTCAGCCAGATCAGCGGCCTGCCGATCTCGAGCCTCAACTTCGTCTATGACGACAGCTGGTATTTCAGCGGCGGCGTCGAGTACAAGTACAACCAGGCGCTGACACTGCGCGCCGGCGTCGCCTACGAGCTTTCGGCGGTCAACGACACCAATCGCACGGTCTTCATCTCGGACAATGACCGGCTTTGGCTCTCGGCGGGTGCGAGCTATCAGGTCAGCGACAAGCTCAAGCTGGACCTTGGCTATACCTACATCCATGTCACCAAGGCTTCGGTGAACTATGGCGGCACCCACCCGCAGCAGGGTCCGGTCTTCTTCTCCGCCGAGGCCAAGCCCTATATCCACATCGTCTCGGCCGGCCTGACCTATCGCTGGGACAATCCGGCGGAAGCGATCCCCGCCCAGCCGGTCGTGCGCAAGTTCTGAGCCACGCCGTTCCTGAACGCTCGAAGAAAGCCGGTCCTCGCGGGCCGGCTTTCTGGTTTGTGGGTTGCTGTTCCGGAGACGGCTTGCCCGGGCGTTACGCCTTCATCAGCACATAGCTGCCTGGCGCATCCTCCAGCGCAGGCAGCTTGCCGGCTCCGGGCTCGCGCGCCGGCACGCGCCGGGGCGCCTGCCGTTCCAGCCAGGCGAACCAGTGCGGCCACCAGGAGCCAGGATGCTCGCTGGCACCCGCGATCCAGTCCCCATAGGCACCCGTCGGCGGCCCGCTGGTCCAGTACTGGTACTTCACCTTGGCGGGCGGGTTGACCACGCCGGCGATATGCCCCGAACCGGCCACCACATGATCGACCGGGCCGCCGAAGCATTGCGATCCGAGAAACACCGACTGCGCGGGCGCGATGTGGTCCTCGCGCGTCGCGAGGTTGTAGATCGGGATCCTGACCTTCTTCAGGTTCAGGCGTTTGCCGCCGATCGTCATCTCGCCCTTCGAGAGCTTGTTCTCGAGATAGCAGTTGCGCAGATAGAAGGAGTGGTTGGCGGCCGGCATGCGGGTCGAATCCGCATTCCAGTACAGCAGGTCGAAGGGCATCGGCGCCTTGCCCTTGAGGTAGTTGTTGACCGCATAGGACCAGATCAGGTCGTTGGGCCGCAGCATGTTGAAGGCGCCCGCCATCCGCGAGCCGTCGAGATAGCCGCTCTTGGTCATCTGCTCTTCGACCGCGCGGATCTGGTCCTCGTCGACGAAGACCGCAAGCTCGCCGGCTTGCGAAAAATCCACCTGCGTCGTGAAGAAGGTCGCACTGTCGATGCGCTTGTCCTTTGTCGCTGCCATATAGGCGAGCGTCACGCCAAGCAGCGTGCCCCCGACACAGTAACCGATCGCGCTGACCTTCTTTTCGCCCGTCGCCTGCTCGATCGCATCGAGCGCCGCGAAGACGCCCTCGCGCATATAGCTCTCGAAATCCTTGTTCGCATGACGCTCGTCCGGATTGACCCAGGAGATGCAGAACACGGTCAGCCCCTGCGCCACGGCCCAGCGTATGAAGCTCTTCTCGGCGTTGAGATCGAGGATGTAGAACTTGTTGATCCAGGGCGGCACGATCAGGAGAGGGCGCTTCAGCACGGTCTGCGTCGACGGCGCGTATTGGATCAGTTCGATGATGTCGTTGCGGAAGACCACCTTGCCCGGGGTCGAGGCGATGTTGACGCCGATCTTGAAGGCACCGGGATCGGATTGGCGGATCTTGAGTTCGCCCCGGCCGGCCTCGACATCCTCGGCGAGCATCTTCATGCCGCGCACCAGGTTTTCGCCATTCTGCCGCAGCGTCTCGCGCAAGAGTTCCGGGTTGGTCGCGATGAAATTCGAGGGCGAGAGCGCGCTGGCGATCTGCTTCACATAGAAGCGCGCCTTCTCGCGGGTGTGCGGGTCGAGATCCTCGGCCTTGTCGACCATCGACTCGGCCCAGCGCGTGCCGATCAGGTAGGCCTGCTTGACGAAGTCGAACATCGGATGCCCCGACCATTCGGGATCGGCGAAGCGGCCATCACGGGCATCGGGTTCGGCGACGGGCTTGGCGTCCTCGCCGCTCGCGCGCTTGAGCATGGTGCTCCAGAGGTTGAGAAAGTCACCGGTGATCGAGGCCTGCGCCTCGATGATCTTGCGGGGGTCGGACACCCAGCGCTCTGCGACGCGGCCGAGCGTCTTGACCATCTCGCTGGCCTCGTCGGCCTGGCCGCCCTTGGCCTCCCCGCGCTCGATGGGTTTGAGATAGGCGGCCGTGACCTTGCCGTATTCCTCGACGAGCCGGCCCATATTCTGCGCGAACTGGTCGAAATCCGGCACCGGTGCACCCGTGGCTGCGTCCGCATCCCCCGGCTTGTCGTCCGCCTGCCGCTTCATTGCGTTCTCCCCCGTCGCATTCTTCGGCGAGGATGCAGCCTGCTCCCCATTTTGGTCCTATTAAGGACGTAGCGGATATCGATTACAAAGAGAATTCATCAACCAAGCCGGATCACCTCATGCCGTTCCATCAGCCGACCAGGATGTCGTTTCTGCCGCTGCTGATCGTGGTCGCAGGGGCAATGAGCGCGGCCGGATGCGCGGGCGGGGCCGGCAAGGTCGTCGCGGAGGCGGCCGGCATGGCCACCACGCCGCAGGAAGCCAAGCCCTTCGTTCAGGAATCGCGGCCAATCGAAACGGATTACGTGCCCGTCGGCTCCACGATCACGCGCGCGGCACCCCGCCGGCCGGTGGCGGATTTCAAGACGATGGAAGCCGAACTGGAAGCTCAGCGCATTTCAAACGAAGCCGCCGGGAACCAGGCAAGGGCACTGGGCGCGACGCCCCCGCCCAAGCCGGCAGTTTTGCCGACCAACTGAAGGTTGCATCCTGCGCTCGCGGAGCCCGGGCGCTTCCGCCTGAATGAATCTTGCGTTTTTCAGCCTCTCGTGAACAAAGATGCGATGAGAGCGGCATGCGGCGCAACGATCTGAATCGTCACCGTTGGGGCCGCCGATAAGCAGGGGTGCCGGAGTGGAGCCGCGCCCCGTTCGAGATATGCCGGATCCGGTAAGGGAACTGTTCGAGATGGCCGATTTTCATCGCATCAAGCGCCTGCCGCCTTACGTTTTCGAGCAGGTCAACAAGATCAAGGCCGCCGAACGCGCCAAGGGCGTCGATATTGTCGATCTCGGCATGGGCAATCCCGATCTGCCGGCACCCAAGCACGTTATCGAGAAGCTGATCGAGACGGCGGGCAAGCCGCGCACTGACCGCTACTCCGCCTCCAAGGGAATCGGCGGCCTGCGCCGCGCCCAGGCCGGCTATTACGAACGCCGCTTTGGCGTGAAGCTCAATCCAGACACGCAGGTCGTCGCCACGCTTGGCTCCAAGGAAGGCTTCGCCAACATGGCGCAGGCTATCACTGGCCCTGGCGACGTCGTGCTGGTGCCCAATCCGAGCTACCCGATCCACGCCTTCGGCTTCCTGATGGCGGGCGGCGTCATCCGCTCGGTGCCGGCAGAGCCGACGCCGGCCTTCTTCCCGGCGCTGGAGCGGGCGATGATCCATTCGGTGCCCAAGCCGATCGCGCTGGTCACCTGCTATCCGGCAAACCCGACCGCCTACACCGCCTCGCTCGATTTCTACCGCGACCTCGTCGCCTTCGCCAAGAAGCACGACCTGATCCTGCTCTCGGACCTCGCCTATGCCGAGGTCTATTTCGACGAGAACGATCCCCCGCCCTCGATGCTGCAGGTGCCGGGCGCGATGGATGTCACCGTCGAGTTCACTTCGATGTCGAAGACCTTCTCGATGGCCGGCTGGCGCATGGGTTTCGCCGTCGGCAATGAGCGCCTGCTGGCGGCACTCGCCCGGGTGAAATCCTATCTTGACTACGGCGCCTACACGCCGATCCAGGTCGCGGCCGCGGCTGCTCTCAATGGCCCGGATGATTGCATCCGCGAGATGCGCGACATCTACCGCAAGCGTCGCGACGCGCTGGTCGAGAGCTTCGGCAAGGCGGGCTGGGAGTTTCCGGCGCCCGCAGCCTCGATGTTCGCCTGGGTGCCGATCCCCGAGAAATTCCGCCATCTCGGCTCGCTCGAATTCTCCAAGCTCCTGATCGAGAAGGCCGAGGTCGCGGTCGCGCCGGGCATCGGCTTCGGCGAGCATGGCGACGACTATGTCCGCATCGCCATCGTCGAGAACGAGCAGCGCATCCGCCAGGCGGCCCGCAATGTCGGCCGCTTCCTCAAGGGCGCCGATCACACGCTGCATAACGTCATCCAGATGCCCAGGGCGGGGTAGGGGCGCTTTAGCGCTCGCACGTCACGCTCGGGCTTGACCGAAAAGCATGACGCGACGCCTCGGGCTGGCGCAACTTCTGTAAGAGACGCTCTGGCATCCGCTGCACTGCGCCCGAGAATGATGGAAGGCTTCCTCTGGACCCCGCCCCCGAAACATGGGAACCCCGTCAAACGGACCAGCATGTCCGGAATGGGGCTTTCATACGCGATGATCAGCAAGGGCCGTTTGCTCGCGGGGGGCGTCATTCTGTTTGCGCTCGTCTGCCTCGTTGCGACGCTGGATTTTTCCCGCGGCCGCGTGCCGGAGACGACCTCTCCCCTGGTCGGTGATGTGCTGGCTGCGACGACGGCGCGCGAATGCGGCCGCGACGCCACCGAGGTCGTATCGCGCCATCTCCCGGCCGGGATCGAGCAGGCGGCGGCGGAATCCATTCTGAAAGCCGCGACGATCGTCCCGCCCCAGCCCTGGTTCTGGACGCCCGTGATGGAGACAGCCACGACCTGGACCGGCGATACGCTGGAGGCGCTGCGCACCATCAAGACCACCGCCTTCGGCACCAATCTCCTGCGCGTCCATCTGACCTTCGGCGATGGCAAGCTGCGGCGCCTCGCGGCCGAGGTCGTTTGCCGATTCGGATGAGGCGATGGGTGCGGCGTTGACTCGACGCCCCCCTCATGCGACCCCGCGCCCATGACAAGCACGACCGTCCAGACCGTCTCGAAGCCCCTGCGTATCGGCCTTGCCGGCCTCGGTACGGTCGGCGCTTCTGTGCTGGGCATCCTGCGCCGCCAGGAGAAAGCTCTGAGCGAGCGCTGCGGCCGGCCCATCGTCGTCACTGCCGTCAGCGCCCGCGATCGCACGCGTGATCGCGGGATCGATCTCAATGGTTTGACCTGGTTCGACGATCCGGTCGCCCTGGCGACATCCGACGAGATCGATTGCCTGGTCGAGTTGATCGGTGGCTCCGACGGCCCGGCGAAAGCGGCCGTCGAGGCGGCGCTCGCCGCCGGCAAATCGGTCGTCACCGCCAACAAGGCGCTGCTCGCCCATCACGGGACCGCTTTGGCGACCCTGGCCGAGGAGAACGGCGTTGCGCTCGCCTTCGAGGCCTCGTCGGCCGGCGGCATCCCCATCGTCAAGACGCTGCGCGAGGCCCTGGCCGGCAATACCGTGACCCGGCTTTACGGCATCCTGAACGGCACCTGCAATTACATCCTCTCGCGCATGGAACTGGAAGGGCTGACCTTCGAGGCCTGCCTCAAGGACGCGCAGCGCCTGGGCTATGCCGAGGCCGACCCGACCTTCGACGTCGAGGGCTACGACACCGCCCACAAGCTCGCCATCCTGACCAGCCTCGCCTTCGGCACGAAGATCGATGCCGAAGCGATTCATGTCGAAGGCATTTCCTCAATCACTCCGCTTGATCTGAAGATGGCCGACGAACTCGGTTACCGGATCAAACTGCTCGGCGTGGCCGAACGCACGAAGACCGGCATCGAGCAGCGCGTCCACCCCACCATGGTACCGAAGTCGTCGGCCATCGCGCAGGTGATGGGCGTCCTCAACGCCGTCACCATCGATGCCGACGCCGTGCGCGAACTGACGCTGATCGGGCCTGGTGCCGGCGGCGATCCGACCGCGTCAGCCGTCGTCGCCGACATCGCCGATGTCGCGCGCGGCACGGCGGGTCTGCCGTTCGGCCTGCCGGTCGCGCGGCTCGAGACTGCGGCGCGCGCGCCGATGCAGCGTCATGAGGGCGGCTATTATGTCCGCCTCTCCGTCATCGACCGGCCGGGCGCGGCAGCGGGCATCGCAACCCGCATGGCGCAATCCGACATCTCGCTGGAAAGCATCGTGCAGCGCCGCTCGGCCGCCGCCGCCGCTCAGGACCCCGCCGGCCGCTCCGGCGCGCCCGTGCCCGTCGTGCTGATCACCTACGCGACCAGCGAGGCCGCGATCCGCGCGACGCTCGACAAGGTTTCCGCCGATGGTCATGTCGCCGAACCTCCGCAAGTCATCCGGATCGAACGGGAGTAGCGCGTGGCGAATGGCGAGTGGAAAGCCCACTCTCAGGTCGATCCGCGTCCGCCATCGTCGCCATTTCGCCATTCGCCACTCGCCTCAAGGGAGCCACCCATGTCCGAAGATCTCCGCATTTCCTCCTCCCAGATCATCGAGCGCTATCTCTCGATGGAACTGGTGCGCGTCACCGAGCGGGCCGCCGTCTCGGCTGCCCGCCTGCGCGGGCATGGCAACGAGAAGGCGGCGGACCAGGCGGCGGTCGATGCCATGCGTCGCGAGTTGAACCGGCTCGCGATCGACGGCGAGATCGTCATTGGTGAGGGCGAGCGCGACGAGGCACCGATGCTCTTCATCGGCGAAAAGGTCGGCACCCGGCAGGGCCCCAAGGTCCACATCGCCGTCGATCCGCTCGAGGGTACGACGCTTTGCGCCAAGGACATGCCCGACTCGATCGCCGTGATGGCGATGGCGGAGGCCGGCAAGCTCCTCAACGCGCCCGACGTCTACATGGACAAGATCGCCATCGGCCCGGGCTATGCCCGCGGCGTCGTCGATCTCGATGCCTCGGCCACCGACAATATCTATGCGCTCGCCAAGGCCAAGGGCGTCAAGCCCAGCGAGATCTCGACGCTGATCATGGACCGCCCGCGCCATGCCAAGCTGATCGAGGAGGTCCGTAAGACCGGCTGCTCGATCCGCCTGATCACCGATGGCGACGTCGCCGGCGTGATCTACTGCACCGAGCCGCACAAGACCGGCATCGACCTTTATCTCGGCATCGGCGGCGCGCCCGAGGGCGTTCTCGCGGCGGCGGCGCTGCGCTGCGTCGGCGGCCAGATGCAGGGCCGCCTCATCCTCGACACCGAGGAGAAGCGCGCGCGCGCCTTGACCATGGGCATCACCGATCCCAACAAGAAATACAGCATGGAAGAGATGGCCTCTGGCGACACCATCGTCTGCGCGACGGGCGTCACCGACGGCGGCATGCTGAAGGGCGTCAAGTTCGGCCGCGAGGTCATCGAGACCGAGACGATCGTCTACCGCTCGATCACCGGCACGGTCCGCCGTATCCATGGCGAGCATCGCGACTTCAGCAAGTTCAATCTCGACTGAAGCCTGCTTCAAGCCAGAGGCGATCCGGCCGGCTTCGCCCGGCCGTTTTCGTTTGCGCGCCGCTGCGGATTGCGCCTGAATCGGGCGCCCGCCAGGCGGGCACAGTTGACGGAAGCCCGCGCCTGCGCGACGCCCTCCACGCATGAGTCTCGAACCTCCCCGCGCCTTTCTCGGCGTCACCCGTTCCGCGCTGGGTCGTCCCTGGCGCGACCGGCTCGACGCCGCTGGTCTCGGCCGCGCCGAGGCGCTGTCGCAGATCGAGGGCATTCCCGACATTCTCGCCCGCTTGCTGGCGGGGCGAGGCATCGAGGCCAGCGAGGCGGCGATCTATCTCGAACCGAAGCTGCGCGACCTCCTGCCCGATCCCAACACCCTGGTCGGCATGGACGCCGCCGCGCAAAGGCTCGCGAAAGCCGTCGTCGCGCGGGAGCAGGTCGCGATCTTCGGCGACTACGACGTCGATGGCGCCTGTTCGGCGGCGCTGCTGGCAGGATTTCTGTCGGATGCCGGCGCGCGCCCGCGCATCCATATTCCCGACCGGCTGATCGAGGGCTACGGCCCCAACAGCGAGGCCATCCGCCAACTTGCCACTGAGGGCGCGACGCTGCTCGTCACCGTCGATTGCGGCACGACCAGCCACGAGCCGCTCGCGGAGGCAAGGCGGCTGGGGCTCGACGTCGTCGTGCTCGATCATCACCAGGCGCCCGAGCGGCTGCCGGAGGTCGAGGCGCTGGTCAATCCCAACCGTCAGGACGATCTCTCGGGGCTCGGCCATCTCTGCGCCGCCGGCGTCGTCTTCGTGGCGCTGGTGGCGACGCGCGCCGAACTGCGGCGCCAGGGCGTCTGGGCGGCGCGGGGGGGCGAGCCCGATCTTCTGGCGGCGCTCGATCTCGTGGCGCTGGCGACAGTTGCCGACGTCGTGCCGCTGCAGGGCCTCAACCGCGCCTTCGTCCGCCAAGGACTGTCGATCCTGCGCGGCCGGGCGAGGCCGGGTCTGGCCGCGCTGATGGATGTGGCGGGGCTCGATGGGCCGGTCCAACCCTGGCATCTCGGCTTCCTGTTGGGTCCCCGCATCAATGCCGGCGGGCGCATCGGCGATGCGGGGCTCGGCGCCAGACTCCTGCTGACGACGGACGAAATCGAGGCGCGCGGCATCGCCGCCGAACTCAACCGCCTCAATCAGGAGCGCCAGGAGATCGAACGCCAGGCGGTGATCGAGGCCACCTCGCAGGCCGACCACGCGCTGCTGCGCGACGCCGACCTGCCCGTCCTGCTGGCTGCATCGAAGGACTGGCACCCCGGCATCGTCGGGCTGGTGGCCGCCAGATTGAAGGAGCGTTTTCGCCGGCCGGCCCTTGCGTTGGCGTTGAACGGGGAGGGCGGTGCCACCGGCTCGGGCCGCTCGGTGACCGGCGTCGATCTGGGGCGCGCGGTGCGGGAGGCCGTCGAGGCCGGACTCGCGGTCAAGGGCGGCGGGCATGCCATGGCGGCGGGTGTCACCCTCGCACCGGGGCAGGATGTCGCCTTCCACGCCTTCCTGATCGAACGCCTGGCGGCCGAGGTTGCCGTCGCCGGCGATTCGCAGGCGCTGTTGATCGACGCGGCGCTCAGCGCCGGCGGCGCCACCCCGCGCCTTTTGGCCGAGATCGACAAGGCCGGCCCTTTCGGCCAGGGCAGCCCCGAGCCGGTCTTCGTCTTTCCGGCACATCGCCTGACCGATGTGGTCGAGATCGGCAGCGGCGGGCATGTCCGGGTCAAGCTCAGGAGCGGCGATGGCGGAAGCGTCGGCGGCATCGCATTCCGCGTCGCCAGCGAGCCCCTGGGGCGGGCCCTGATGGCGGCGCGCGGCGAAAGCGTCCATCTTGCCGCGACGCTGACCTTGAACCGCTGGGGTGGCAACGAGACCGCCGAACTGCGCGTCCTCGATCTCGCCAGGCCGACCTGACCTGGCCCGACGACTGTGCCGGCCTTTGGGCGCGCGGCCTCGGGGAGGGCCCTGTGTCGCAGGATGAGCTGGGCAGAACGCGAAACAGACGCTTGCGGAGTGGGAACGCTGCCACTATACCTCGCCCCGCTTCGACAGGAACCGCGCGCGGTTCTGAAGCCCGCGACCTTCGTCTATCGGTTAGGACACCAGCCTTTCACGCTGGGGAGACGGGTTCGACTCCCGTAGGTCGCGCCACTCATGTGGCTCAGTCATTGATTTTCAAAGAGAATAGCTTCGTTCTGTGGGCTCAGATCGGCTCATTACACCGGTGGGAAGTCGGTGCGGGCGAAAGCGGTTTCGGTCGAGCAGTTTGCATTCCGCCCGGCGGCAAGAATGCTGCCGATCATTCCGAGGCATCCGCTCTTAGCCTGGTCAAACGCACAAATCGTTTCTCTGTCATCCTCGCGATGTATGATGATGGCTGTGAGCAAGTCGCGAGACCAGCCGTGTACGGCACGCCTCAGGGCATTGCGAAGGCCAGCTGTCACGGCATGTGGCGTCCCTGACCCTGGTGTACAAACACGCTGAATACGGCATCACCCGTCGGTCGCGGCGATGACGGCGTCGACATCGGTGACGACACAGACATTCTGCAGCGCGTAATTGACCGAGGCTGCGTGCCATTCGGCGTTCATCGTCGAGCAGGCATCTTCCGGTACCAGCATGAAATAGCCCTTGTCGGCACCGGTGCGGGCCGTGTGCTCGATCGACATGTTGGTCCAGGCGCCCGTGACGATGACGACGTCACGGCCCAGCGCCTTGACCACGGTTTCGAGTCGCGTGCCCTCCCAGGCGCTCATGCGGCACTTCTCAACGACATGATCGCCGGCCTGAGCCTCCAGCCCGGGCACGGGCGCGCAGCCCCAGGTCCCGCGCACCAGCGCCTTGGCGTCGGCCAGCCCCTCGAACAGCGGCGCGTTCATGGTGACGCCCGGCGCGCCGGGCTCGACCACGAACCAGACATGGATCACCGGAATGCCGCGCGCTCGCGCCGCATGCGCCAGCTTCGCGCCGTTGGCGATGGCGTTCTGCTGCCTGCAATGCTCCGGGGAGCCGGACGACGCGAAGGCCCCGCCCTCCATCACGACATCGTTCTGCATGTCCTGGATGATGAGCGCGCAGCGCGCGGGATCGAGGTGATAGCCGGCAGCAGCCTTCTTTGCGCCGCTGGGGGCGACCGTCGCGGCAGGCTTGACGCCCGAGACCGGCTCGGATGCGGGACTGCCGCCGCGCACCGTGCCGCCCCCCGCTTTCATGAAGGGCTCCATGCGCGGGCCGATCTTGGTCTCGACTGCGTAGAGCGAATGCGTTGCGGTGAGGAACAGCGTGCGCCAGTCCGGCCCGCCCCAGGCGAGGTTTCCGACGAGTTCCGGCACGCGCAGCTTGCCGATCAGCTCGCCCTTGATGGTGTAGACCCAGACGCCGCCGGGGCCACAGACCCAAAGATTGCCTTGCGCATCGCATTTCATCCCGTCGGGGACGCCGGGCTCCGAGGCCGAAACGATGCCCGAGGCGAGGATGCGACCCGGCCCAAGCCGCCCATCGGCCAGGATCGGGAAGACGCGGATGTTGTGCTGCACCGTGTCGTTGACGAAGAGCCTGTCCTCCGTCGGGCAGAAGCACAGCCCGTTGGGCTGGTCGAAGAGATAGCGATCGACCAGGAGCTGCGGCTCGCCGCCTCCGGGGGGAATGCGATAGACGCCCTGAAAGCCGAGCTGGCGCGGCCGCTCGACGCCGAAGACCGGCATGCGGCCATACCAGGGGTCGGAGAAATAGATCGACCCGTCCGACTTCACCACGACGTCGTTGGGGCTGTTGAGTTCCTGCCCCTCGAAATGCGAGGCCAGCACCTCGCGCTGCCCATCCGGCCGCTCGCGGATCAGCGACGAGGTCGCGTGCTCGCAGACGATCAGGTTAAGCTCGGCATCATAGGTCATGCCGTTGCATTTGTTGGCCGGCCGCTTGACCTCGCGCACGCCGCTCTTGTCCCAGCGACGGCGGACATCGCCCGGCATGTCGGAGAACAGCAGATGCTGCTCGCGCGGATGCCAGACCGGCCCCTCGCAGAAATCGAAGCCGGTGCCGAGTTGGCGGACCGGCGCCCAGAGATCGACGAGGTCGGCGAAGGCCGGGCGGACGGCTGTATGTGTGGTCATCGCGGCCGGCCCTTAAGCCGCGAACCAGTTGCGCGGCGGCAGCGACTGCACGACCGGCCCGGGAACCGCCATGTCCATGCGGCCGACGACCTGGCCATGTGCAATCTTGGCCGGCTTGTCATGGACCGGCAGCAGGAATTTGCCGGCCGAGAGCAGCTTTTTGATCGCGGCCTTCTCCTCGCGCTTGGAGACGCCGTGATTGCCGGTGGTGCGCGGCTCGTTGGCGCTGATCTCGTGGAAGGGCGTGACGATCTGGTCGTTGAAATCATAGATCACGTCGCCGCAGAGGATGGCGCGGCCCTCGACCGTGTCGACATGCACGTTCATCGAGCCCTCGGTATGGGCGCCGGCCGCTTCGAGATAGCACCCCGGGAACAGCTCGATCATCCCCGACAGCTCCAGATCCTCAAAACGCAGCGCGTCGCGCGTGTGCAGCCGGTCGATCAAATGCTTGATGTCGGGGGCCGGATATTGCGGGTGCATCAGCCCCGAGACGGAGTATTCGAGCTCGCGCCGGTTGAGGATTACCGTCGTGTTCATCGAGAAGAGCTCATCCTTCCCGGCATGGTCGATATGGAGATGGGTGTGCATGACGTAGCGCACATCGCCCATCCGGACGCCGTGTTTGGCGAGCTGGTTTTCGATCATGTTCTCGTGGAACTGGAGCCCGCGCATGCCGAGCGTCTCCATGATCTGGTTGTGGCGGTAGCCGGTGTCGACGACCACCGGCCAGGGGCCGCCGAGGATCAGGAAGCCATAGGTCGGGACGCGGCGGGTACGGCCGCAATCGCGACCGAGCACGAGGAAGCTCGATTCCAGCTCGATGTCGCCATAGTCGAGGATCTTGATTTCGAGCGCCATGGAGGTTCTCCCGTCAGTGCTGGGCGAGGCGGTAGACCCGCCGCGCGGTTTGGCTGAAAACAGAGGCCGCCGCGCCCTCCGGCACGGCGGCGCGATGGCGGCCGATCAGCTCCGGATAGGTCGTCCAGAGCTTCTCGATCGGGAAATTCGAGCCGAACAAGCAGCGCTCTGCGCCAAAGAGCGCGAGCGTCTCCTGAACGACGAAGGTGATGTGCTGCGGGTCGTTGCGGCGCAGGAAGGTGCCCAGCCCCGAGAGCTTGCTGACGATGTTGGGCTGGCCCGCCAGCGCCCGCATGCCGTCCCGCCAGTGCTCGACGCCCTCCGGCGAGAGGTCCTCCAGCATCCCGGCATGCTGCAGCACGAAATTTACCTTCGGGCAGTTGAACGCCAGTTCGGCCGCCCCCTCCATCTGGGGAGCGAAGACCTGCAGATCGAAGCTGAAGCCGTAATCTGCCAGGAGCGCGATGTTGGCCTGCAGCTTGGGGTCCCGGCAGAGATCGGCGCCGCTGGCGAAGCGATAAAGCGGGTTGTCGTGCCAGTGCAACTGCATCCGCACGCCACGCACCCGCGGGTTCGTCGCCAGCGCATCGAGCTGCGGCCGGACGTCTTCTGCAAGCATGTCGGCATAGGCGACGATGGCGATCGGGAAGCCGGATTCGTCGGAGGCCTGCGAGACGAAAGCGACCTCGTCGAGATGAAGCGCGGGCGCCCAGTTGGCCTGGACATAAACGGCCTCGGTCACGCCGCAGGGCCGACAATCCGCGAGATATTCCGCGACCGGGTAGTCGCGCCGGATCGGCTCATAGGGGCCGAAGATGCGCGGCTGCATCGGGCCAACGAGCCAGGGCAGGTCGGCCTGGCGCCAGATATGGAAATGCGAATCGACGATTGGGATCATGCCGCGACCGAGCCTCCGAGCGAAAGGATGTGGCGGCAGATCCGAGCCGTGCTGGCGCCATTGCCGAGGCTGGCGAGGCGCGGCGCGATCAACCGCAAGGCCTCGGTCTCCGGCCGGTAGCCGGGGTCGATGGCGAGCGGCGTCAGCCAGTCGATGCGGTGGGCTCGCGCCGCAAGCCGCGTCACGGCCGACACCAGCGCGGCGGGGTCGCCGCGCTCCAGACCGTCCGACAGCACGACCACGACCGCGCCGCGCGCGTAAGACGCGAAGCGCGGCACGGCGAGGAAGGCCTGCAGCGCGTCGCCTATGCGGGTGCCGCCATCCCAGTCGGCGACCAGCCCCGACGCCTCGGCCAGCGCCTGCTCGCGGCGCTTGCGGCGTAGCGCCCGGGTCACCCGCGTCAGCCGCGTGCCGAAGGTGAAGACCTCCACCCTGGACGTCGCCTGGACGATCGCATGTGCCAGCGCAAGATTTGCGTCGCTGCGCTGCTTCATCGAGCCGGAGACGTCGATCAGCAGCAGGATGGGGCGGGGACGGGTCACCCGCCGGAGCTTCTTCAGGCTCATCACCTCGCCATCATGGCGGATCGCCGCGCGCAGGCTGCGGGCGAGATCGACGCTGGGGCCCCGCCGTGCGCCGCGATGGCGGTAGCCGCGCCGCCGGGGCAGGGCGGCCGGCAGCGCGCGGGCGAAGCGGCGCAATGTCTCGCTCTCGTCCAGCGGCTGCAAGGCCCGCACCGACAAGGCCTCGGCGCCGGTTGCCGCCTGGCCGGTCTCGTTGACCTCCTCCCCGACCAGGATCTCGCGCGAACCGGAATCCTCCTGGACCGCCATCTCCTCGTCGGGCGCGAAATCCTCATCGCCGGGCTCTGCGAGGGCGCCGAGGAAATGCAGGTCGAACAGCGCGTCGAACAGGTCGCGCTGCTCGGGATGGGGCGCGAGCGTCGCGACAGCCGCCTTGCGCACATGCGCGAGGCTGCGCGGCCCGAGCAGCTCGACGGCCATCAGGAAGCTCGTCGTCTGCTCCGGAGCGACAGAGAACCCATGGCCGCGCAGCAGCGTGGGGAAGGCGACGAACAGGCGCGCGGCTGCGGGGAGTGGGGCGATCATGCCGCCAGCCCCGGAATGATCAGCGGCAGGCGGGGGCGTAAGTGGACGAAATCCTCCTCGTCCTTGATCGCGGCGCCCAGCGAGCGGCGGAACGCCTCCGGCCAGGGCGCGCCGGCCTGGGCGAGCGCGGTCGCGGCCTCCGCCCAGTCGACGGCTTCCGCCACGCCCGGCGGCTTGGCCAGCGGCTCCTGCCGCAAAAGCCCGATGGCGTGGACGACGGCGCGCGCCGTGCCCTCGGCTACGGCGGATGAGCGCAGCATGATGATCTGGGCCTCCCGCTCTGGCTCGGGATAGGCGATGTAATGGTAGACGCAGCGGCGGCGCAGCGCCTCGTGCAGCTCGCGGGTGCGGTTGGAGGTCAGGACCACGACCGGTCGCTCGGCCGCGCGCAAGGTCCCGCGCTCGGGGATCGAGATCGAGAAATCGGAGAGGAATTCGAGCAGGAAGGCCTCGAATTCATGGTCCGATCGATCGATTTCGTCGATCAGCAGCACGGTGGATTCCGGCCGGCGCAGCGCCGTCAGCATCGGCCGCTCGATCAGGAAATCGTCGCGGTAGATGTCGAGCGCCTCGCCCTCCCGCGCCTGGCGGATCGCCAGCATCTGGCGCGGATAGTTCCACTCATAGAGCGCGGCAGAGGCGTCGATTCCCTCAAAGCATTGCAGGCGGATGAGCTGGCGCCCAAGGATGCCGGCGATGGCCTTGGCGGCCTCGGTCTTGCCGACGCCGGGCGCGCCTTCGAGCAGCAGCGGTTTGCCGAGCGCGAGCGAAAGATAGCCGGCGGTGGCGATGCCGTCATCGGCGAGATACATCGCCCCCGTCAGGGCCTGGGCCAAGTCCTCGGGGCTGGATATGCCGGCGACGGTGGTCCTCAGCGCCATGCCGTCACCGCCAGTTCACGGGGCCGCCGCGCCGCGGGCCGGGCTTGACCCCGCCATTGGCCTTCAGGCCGCGCAGGATCTTTTCGGGCGTGATCGGCAGTTCGTCGACGCGCACGCCGACCGCATTGTAGACCGCGTTGGCGATCGCCGGCAGGACGGGATTGGCGCACATCTCGCCGGGCCCCTTGCCGCCGAACGGCCCGTCCGGCGCCGGGCGCTCCAGCACCGTGACGTGATAGGGCGCGATCTCGCCCGGGCCCGGCATCAGATATTCGTTGAAGTCGCGCGGGCCGTGCGCCGGGTCCGGATAATAGGGCTCGGGTGTCTCAAACAGCGCGTGGCTCATGCCCATCCAGGCGCCGCCGACAAGCTGCTGCTCGACCATGCGCGGATTGATGACGCGGCCGAGTTCATAGGCGCTGGTCATCCTGAGCACTTCGACCTCGCCGGTCTCGTCATCGACGGCGACGTCCGCCACCAGGCAGGCATGGGCGAAGGCGGTGTTGGGGTTCATCTCGCCGGTCTCGGCATCGACCGCCGAGAGCGGGATCAGGAAGATGCCGCGGCCGGCGATGGTCTTGCCCTGCTTGAACTGCGCCGCCTGGGCGGTCGCCTTGACCGTGATCGAGCGGGATGGCGCGCCGCGAACATGGATGTTGCCGCGCCCGTCGGTGACGAGGTCGCCGGCATCGACCTCCAGTTCCTCGGCCGCGGCCTCGAGCAGCACGCCGCGGGCCTCGCGCGCCGCGACGATGATGGCATTGCCCATGCGATGCGTGCCGCGCGAGGCAAAGGAGCCCATGTCATGGGGGCCGGTGTCGCTGTCGGCGGTGTCGACATAGACGTCCTCGACCGGCACGCCGAGCGTTTCCGCCGCGATCTGCCGCGAGACCTGCTTCATGCCCTGGCCGAGATCGATCGCCGAGAGCGCGACGGTGAACTTGCCGTCGGGGTTGGAATGGATCAGCGCCTGGCTCGGATCGCCGCCGAGATTCATCCCGATCGGATAATTGACGGACGCCATGCCGCGACCTTGGTGACGGGCCATGTCAGCGCCTCCTGCCGAAGACGGATGAAAAGCGCACCGCGCCATGCTGGGTCTGGGTGGCCGGCGCCGGAGCGGGCGAGGGCGGCGCTGGGGGCGGTTGGTAGGGCGGGGGCTGGCGGCCCGCCACCGGCTGGTACGGCGAGGGCGGCGGGGCATAGGCCGCAGGTGCCAGCGGCTGCGTCGCTGTCCGGGCCGGTTCGTAGCGCGGCACCTGGGTCGGCGCGGCGCGGCCGTCTCGCGCGCCCTCCATCACCGGCTGCTTGCTCGGCGCGATGCGCGAGGTGCCGGCCGGCAGGGTTTGCGTCGGGCCCGATTGACGCGTGTCGGGCCGGCCGATCTGGCCGCGTGCATCGAGCACGGTGGCGGGAATCTGCGCGCGCTCGCCGGCGCCGCCGCCGGTGAGAGAGGATTGCCGCTTGCCCTGTTCCGAGATCGGCCAGTTCGCCTTCCCGGCCGCGACCTGGACGCATTCGATCAACGCCGTGTTCGAGGCCTTGCGCCGATGCGGCTTCATGTCGCCGTCGCGATAGGCGTTGAGGATCCGGAACTCCATCGGGTCCATGCCGGCGGCCTCGGCGAGCCGGTCCATCTGGACCTCCAGCGCGAAATCCACCGCCGTGATGCCGAAGCCGCGCATGGCGGTGGAGGGGCAGCGGTTGGTGTAGGCGACATGGACGTCGGAGGAGACGTTGGGGATCCAGTAGGGCCCTGGCAGATGCGCCGTGCATTTGATCGCGGCATAGCTGGAGAGCCGCGTATAAGCGCCGGCGTCGAAATAGCTGCGGATCTGGCGGGCAACGATGCGCCCGTCGCGCATCAGCCCATCCTTGATGTAGATGCGCTCGGCCCCGCGCGGCGAGCCGTAGAGCATCTCCTCCTCGCGATCGAGCACGAAGCGGACCGGGCGCCCCGTCACCATCGCGCCCAGCACCGCCAGCGGTTCGGTCAAGGAATCGACCTTGCCGCCGAAGCCGCCACCGACCGTGCCGCCGATGAAATGCAGCCGGTTGGACTCGACCGCGACGATCTTGGCCGCGGTCCCAAGCGCGAAGAACAGGCCCTGCGCGCAGGAATGCACCACGAAGCGGCCGTTCTGCTCGGGCGCGGCGATCGAACCATTGGTTTCGGTCGGCGCATGCTCGATCGGCGACATCTGGTAGCGGTGCTCCAGCACCATGTCGGCCGAGGCGAAGGCGCGCTCGACATCGCCGAAGCGCAGCTTCTGATGGTCGAAACGCTCGTGATACTCGAAATAGTTTGCCGGATAGGTTTCGTTGACGACAGGCGCGCCGGGCTTCAGCGCCTCCTCGACGTCGAAGACGGCGGGCATCGGCTCATAGTCGATCCGCACCAGTTTCTTGGCCGCGAGTGCCTGCGCCTCGGTTTCGGCGATGATCGCGACGACCGGCTCGCCCTTGTAGTGGACCTGGTCGACCGCCAGCGAGGGCTCGTCGTCCTTGCCGAAATTGATCAGGCTGAGCAGCGTGTTCTTGTTCACCGGCACGTCGGCGGCGCGCAGCACGCGCTTCACGCCCGGTGCGCGCGCCGCCGCCGCGATATCGATCGAGCGGATGCGGGCGCTGGCATGGGGACTGCGCACCACCTTGAGATGCAGCATCCCGTCGAAGGCATGGTCGTCGAAATAGCGCGTCAGCCCGGTGACATGGCCGGGCATGTCCTGACGCTGGATGCCCTTGCCGATGACGTTGAGATTGTCGTCGCGCTCGTCGGCGAAGAGGTCCTTGCGGAGTTCTAGCATGTCGGCCTCCCTCAGGCGCGGCGCAGGCCGGGCGAACCGGCTGCGGCGAGGATCGCCGCGACGATCGGCTCGTAGCCGGTGCAGCGGCAGATATTGCCGCTGATCGCCTCGATCACCTCGTCGCGGGTGGGGTTGGGGTTCCGGTCGAGCAGCGCGCGTGCCGCCGTCAGCATGCCCGGCGTGCAGAAGCCGCACTGCGCCGCGAAATGCTCCATGAACTGGGCCTGCAGCGGGTGCAGTTCGGGTCCATCAGCCATCCCGGACGCCGTCTCGACCTGCCGGCCCTCGCAGGCGACCGAGAGCGTCAGGCAGGACAGATGCGGCTCGCCGTCGATCAGCACGGTGCAGACGCCACATGCCCCCTGGCCGCAGCCATATTTCGGCGCGAAATCGCCGAGGCTCCGCCGCAGCGTGTTGAGCAGGGTCTCGGGCGCATCGACGAAGGCGGCGCGGTCGGTGCCGTTGAGGCGGAACTGGACGGGGATCTTGGCCATGGCGCGCTCCTCAGCGGGGCTCGCCGGCGAGCAGCCGGCCGAGATGAACGGGCAGCACCTCGCGGCGATACCATTCGCTCGCGATCGCGTCGGTGGCAGGGCGGCAGCCTTCCAGCGCGCCCGTCTTCGCGGCGGCGATCGCGGCGGCATCCAGGCTCTTGCCCTCCAGCGCCCGTTCGACGCCGCGCGCGCGGATCGGCGTCGGCGCCATCGCGCCATAGGCGACCCGCGCTTGGGCGACGCGCCCGCCGGCCAGCGGCAGATGCGCGGCGATCGACAGGACCGAGATGCCCTTGGGCTTCACCCGGCTGATCTTGCGGAAGTGGAAGTCCCCCGGATTGGCCGGCCGCGAGAACTGCACGGATGTGACCAGCGCCGATCCCGAGCGCTCGCGCGCGGCCAGGAACTCCTCCAGCGGCGTCGCCCGGCCGGAGCCGAAACCCGCCTGTAGGACAACCTGCGCGTCGAGGGCCAGCAACGCGACCGTGAAATCGCCATAAGGCGCGGGAGCGAACAGGTTGCCTCCGACGGAGGCCATATTGCGCACGGCCGGTCCGCCGATGGCGCGCGCCGCAGGATGCAGGAAGGCAAGCTCCCGGTTCGCCAGGATCATCCCCATGGTCACGCCCGCGCCGAGTTCGATGCGTCCGCCGCCGGCCTCGATCCGCCGGAAGGCGGGATCGGTGACGCGAAGCAGCGTGCCCTCCGTCAGGCGGCCTTCGTTGACATCGCGCATGACCAGCGTGCCGCCGCCGATCAGCACCGCCTGCCGGTCGCCCGACAGGATGCCGGCGGCCTCCGAAAGGGTCGTGCAGCTTCTCACATCGAGCATGTCAGACGGCCTCCCTCGCCAGTTCGGGCAGGCGGCGCACCGCCTCGATGCCGTTGGTGTAGACCTCGTCGCCGACGATGCGGGCGAGCTCGGCTTCCCGGCCGGGCGGCGTGGTGAAGCGGCTTTCCCAGTGCCAGAAGGCGCGGTTGCCGTCGGTCACCGGCAAAAGCCGGACATGGGCGACGTAGTTGAACAGCGGGATCGGCGTATCGAGCAGGCAGTAGCTGAAGGTCATTTCGAGATCCGAAAGCGTGAGGAGCTGCTCGCGCAATTCGCTGCCGTCCTGCAGCCAGAAGCGGCGCACGCAGCCGATCTTGTCGGACGGGTGCCCGCGCTCGATCTCGCTGCGGGCGACGATCGGGTGCCAGCGGTCATGGCCGTTGAAGTCGCGCAGCACCGACCAGAGCAGGTCGACCGGCGCGTCGATGATCGTGCTGCGGACGACATGGGGCATGGTCTCATCCCCCGAATGCGCGCTTGAGCGCGTCGAAGCCGCCCTGGAAGACATTGGTGCCGATGCCCTCGATCAGCTCCGCCTCGCGTTCGGGCGCGCAGTCGAATTCGGCCGACCACTCGATGAAGGTCCGCTCCTGGTCGGTGATCGGCGTCAGCCTCAGCGTCGCGACATAGTTCGTCAGCGGCATCGGCGAGTCGAGGATCGCGTAGGTGCAGAACATGTCGTAGTCCGAGAGGCCGAGCAGCTGCTCGCGCAGGCGATCGCCGCTGCGCAGCGAGAAGGCACGGATGCAGCCGACCTTGTCGGCCGGTTCGCCATTCTCGATCCGGCTTTCGGCGATGCGAGGGTGCCAGTTCGGCAGGCCGTTGAAATCCCGCACGCGGGCCCAGACCTTGGCGGCGGGGGCGGAGATGACGCTGGAAACGTAGACGCGGGCCATGATGCTTCAGCCTCAGGAGGTCTTGCCGGGGCCGGCTTTGGGCGCTCTGCCCCCGCCGCCCGACTTGGGATCGCCGCCGCTCTGACCGTCGCTCTTCGTCTCGCCGCCATCCTTCGGTTTGGCCGGCTGCGCATCCTTGGCGACGCGCTGCATGTCGGAGGCCTCGCGCATCAGCCCGCCCATCTTGGCGAGGTTGCCGCCCTCGATGCCGATCTCCTTCAGCACCTGGTCGATCATCGGCGCCTGGACGCGGTAGCGCAGCGCCGATTCGATGACCTCATCGGTCGGCGAGCGCGCCGCCCCGCCTGCGCCGCCCGAACCGCCGCCACCGGCGAGGCCGTCGACATGCAGGATGCGGATGCCCTCGATCTTCTCCATCGGCTTGACGCTCTCGCGCACGATGCCCTCGATCTTGTCGAGCAGGCGGCGACGGAAGAGCCCGTAGCGGGAGCCGTCGGTGAGCACGTTCTCGGCCTCGTAGAGCAGCTTCTGCGCATCGGCCTCGACGGTGCGGCGAATCTTGTCGGCCGCCGCGGCGATGTTGGATTCCTCGGCCGCCTTCTCGGCCAGCAGCACCTCGACGGTCTTGCGCCGCCGCGCGCCCTCGCTCTCGCGCACCGTCTTGACGTTTTCCTCGGCCTCGACCGCCTTGGCGCGGGCGATCTCGGCATTGGCCTGGGCGGCGGATTCCTCGAGCGACTTGGTGTAGAGCGCGATCGCCTTGTCCATGGCGGCGGCCTCGACATCGCGCTCCCTAGCGATCTCCAGCTTGCGCAGCTCGCGCTGGCGCCCGACACGGGCCTCGTCGAGCCCCCGATCCGACGAGATGCGGGCGCGCTCGACCTCCTCGTTGGAGGCGATCTGCGCCTCCTGCAGCGCCTGGGTGCGGGCGATCTCGAGCTGTTCCAGCGCGCGGCGGCGTTCGATCCGCGTGGTCTCCAGCGCCTGCTCGCGGACGATATCGACGGTCTCGACCTGCTGCCTGGCGGTGATCTCTGCCTGGCGCAGCGCGCTGTCGGCATCCGTACGCTCGACCTTCTTGGCGGCGAGCACGATCGCGCGGTCTTCCTCCGCAACCTCGACCGCCTTCTTCTGGGCGATCTGCAGCATTTCGCGCGATTTCGCCGCGTCGATGCGCTCCTCGTCCAGCTTGAGTTCGGTGGCGATGCGCTGACGCTCGACGGTATCACGACGCTTCAGCTCGGCTGTGTCGAGATCGGCGTTGCGGCGGATCTCCAGCTCCTTGGTCGAGAGCTCGGCGGCGATCCGCTCGGCTGCGACGACCTTCTCCTGCGCGATGCGTGCGGCTTCCGTGGCCTCGCGGGCCGCGATCTCGGCGGTGTCGATCGCCTGGTTGCGGGCAATTTCGAGATTGCGGATGTCCTCGTCGCGGCGGATGCGCTCACTGGCGACGATGCGCTCCTGGCTGATGCGCGCCTTCTCCACGGTCTCACGCGCCGAAATCTCGGCCGCCTCGATCGTCTCGCTCTGCTCGATCTCCAGCAGGCGCTTGCGCTGCTCCAGCGCGATGCGGTCGGCCGTCAGCACGTTCTCTTGGGCGATCCGGGCCTTCTCGACCGCCTCGCGAGCGGCGATCTCGGCCTCGTCCAGCGCACGGTTGCGGGCGATGCCGAGCGCGCGGACGCGCTCCTCCTGGCCGATGCGGGCGGTATCGACCGCTTCGCGCGCCGCGATATCCTCCTGGTCGAGCACGCGGGTGCGCTCGATCTCGCGATTGCGGATCTCCTGCTCGCGGATGATGCGCTCGGCGCTGATCGCGCTCTCCTGCAGGATGCGCGCTTTCTCCGTGGCTTCACGAGCCGCGATCTCGGCGGCTTCCAGCGTCTGCGCGCGCTCGATCTCCTTCTGCCGTATGTCGCGCTCGGAGGCGATGCGGGCTGCGCTGATCGCCTGTTCATTGGCGATGCGGGCCTTCTCGATCAGTTCGCGGGAGGCGATCTCGGCCTCCTCGACGGCCTGCGTCCTCGCAATCTCCTGCTGGCGGATGTCGCGGTCGGACGCGATGCGCGCCTCGCTGATCGCGCGCTCATTGGAGATGCGCGACTTCTCGATCTCCTCGCGGGAGAGGATCTGCGCCTGCTCGGCCTCGGTGTCGCGGGCGGCGCGCTCGCGGGCGACCTCGGCGCGCTGGACGGCGCGCTTGATCTCGATTTCGCGTTGCTGTTCGAGGCGGGCCGCCTCGCTGTCGCGCTCGATGTCGAGCGCCTGGCGCTCGGCCTCGAGGTTGCGGGTGCGGATGCGGATCATCGAATCCTGCTCGATGTCGTTGCGCAGCTTCCGCTTGTCTTCGATCTCCTCGATGATCCGCGTCAGACCGGCGGCGTCGAAGCGGTTGGACGGGTTGAAATACTGAAGATCGGTCTGGTCGAGATCGGTCAGCGCCACCGATTCGAGCAAGAGCCCGTTCTGGTCGAGCGCCTCGGCGGCAGCCTCCTTGACGCGCTGGACGTACATTCCGCGCTGCTCATGCATCTCCTCCATCGTCATCTCGGAGGCGACGGTGCGAAGCGCCGAGATGAACTTGCCGGACAGGAGGGCATGAAGCTGGTCGGGTTGGAGCGTGCGCCGGCCCAGCGTCGCGGCGGCGACGGACACCGAGTCCCGCTCCGGCTTCACCCGGACATAGAACTCGGCGTCGATGTCGACGCGCATCCGGTCGCGGGTGATCAGCGCGTCGTTGTTGGCCCGCGTCACCGCGAGCTGCAGCACGTTCATGTTGACGGGCGTGACGTCGTGGATGATCGGCAGCACGAAGGCGCCACCATTGATCACCACCTGTTCGCCGAACAGGCCGGTGCGGACGAAGGAGACCTCCTTCGACGAGCGCCGATACAGCCAGTTCACCAGATAGACGATGATGGCGATGACGATCACCGCCACGATCAGCCAGAGGATCAGCGATCCGATCAGCTGTCCCGTCATGTCCTCATCCTCCCGCCCGTAGCCTGGGTCATTTCGCTTTGCCCGCCTTGCCGGCGGGCTTCTTGACTGTGAGATCGCGCCCGATGCGCTTGAAGGCGCGGGTCTGTTCGCGGATCGCGACCTCGACCGGCAGCCGTTCCATCGAGGAAGCGCCGTAGAAGCCGTGGCAGTGCTTGGTGTTTTTCATGATGAAATCGGCGTCCGCCGGCTCGGCGACCGGCCCGCCATGGACGAGGATCAGCGCGTCCTTCTTCACCGCGAGCGCGGCGGCTGCCCATGCATCGACCAGCGCCGGGCAGTCGGCGAGCTTGAGCGCGGTCTCGGCGCCGATCGCTCCCCCCGTCGTCAGGCCGAGATGGCAGACGATGATGTCGGCGCCGGCCTGCGCCATGGCCCGCGCATCGTCCTCGCAGAAGACGTAAGGCGTCGTCAGCAGGCCCTTGGCGTTGGCGAGCCTGATCATCTCGACCTCGAGGCCGTAGCCCATGCCGGTCTCTTCGAGATTCTTGCGGAAGACGCCGTCGATCAGCCCGACGGTCGGGAAATTCTGCACCCCCGCGAAGCCGATGCGCGCGACCTCGTCGAGGAAGACATCCATCCGCCGGAACGGATCGGTGCCGCAGACGCCGGCGACGACCGGCGTGGTCTTCACCACCGGCAGCACTTCGGCCGCCATCTCCATGACGATCGCATTAGCGTCGCCATAGGGCATGAGCCCTGAGAGCGAGCCGCGCCCGGCCATGCGGTAGCGGCCGGAATTGTAGATCACGATGAGGTCGATGCCGCCGGCCTCCTCGCATTTGGCCGACAGCCCCGTGCCGGCGCCGCCGCCGACGATTGGCTCTCCGGCTTTCACCATCGCCCGGAAGCGCTTCAGCAGGCTCTTCTTGTCGAAGCTCACCATCTTGCTCCTCATGCCTTCGCCCGCTCGCGTCGGCGCCCGGCATGCAGCGGGCGGAACTGCTGCACGAGGGCGGCGGCGAAGGCCGGGTCGTTGATGTGATGCGCGTAGCGGATCAGCTGCCGGGTCGGCGTCTGGCGCACGGTCTGTTCCAGCGCCTGGAACAGCGCGGCGTCCGCTACGGGATCGTGGAAGGGCTGGCCGGGCGCATCGAGCGCCGAGACGCCCTTCTCGGGCAGAAGGAAGCGCACCGGCCCCTCCATCAGGTTCAGCCGCTCGCCGATCCAGCGCCCCATCCGCGCATTCTCGTCAGGCGTGGTGCGCATCAGCGTGATCTGCGGATTGTGCGGGTAAAGGTTGCGGCCGCGATAGCGCTCGGGAACGGTCTCGGGGGCAAAGAAATTGACCATGTCGAGCGCGCCGACCGAGCCGACATAGGGAATGCGGGTGCGGATGATCGCCCCAAACCGGTCCTCGGTCGCGGGCAGGAAGCCGCCCATCATCATGTCGCAGATTTCGGTGGTGGAGACGTCGATGACGGCGCCGACCAGCCCGGAATCGACCAGCTTCTCCAGTGCCCGCCCGCCCGTGCCCGTGGCGTGGAAGACCAGCGGCTCCCACTCGGCCTCCAACAGCTTACCGACCTGCTGCACGCAGGGCGTCGTCACGCCGAACATGGTCAGCCCGACAAGCGGCTTCTCAGGCTCGCCGCGCCGCGTCGTCGCCGGTCTGGTCAAGTCGGCCAGCCGCGACTTGGCCATGGCGGCCATCGCCCGCGCGCCATTGCCGAGCACCAGGCGCGAGACGCGGTTCAGCCCCTGCACATCGGTGACGGCATGCATCATGGTGATGTCGGCGGCGCCGACATAAGCCCCGACATCGCCCGAGGCCATGGTGGAGATCATCAGCTTCGGCAGGCCGATGGGCAGGTCCTGCATCGCCGGCGTCACCATCGCGGTCGCGCCCGAGCCGCCGGCCGAGATCACGCCGAGAACGCCCTGCTGGCGCGGCAGCCAGGCCTTGAAGGCTTGCGTCATCGCCGCGACCGCAGCGCCGCGGTCGCCCGATGCGATGCCGGCCGAGCCGCGCGGATGGGCGAGCGCGATCTCCTGGGGGGGGACGTCGCCGCCAGCGCTGCGGCCCGAGGTCGAGATGTCGACGAGCCGCGCCCGCACCCCTTCCGCCTGCACGAGATCGCGGATGAATCGCAGCTCGTCGCCCTTGGTGTCGAGCGTGCCGACGACGATGACATGCGGCTCGCCGCTGGCCGAGGGCGCCTGGCGCCGGCCATCCGCGACGGCCCGGCCGTCGAGCGTCGCCAGGGTCGGCCGCGAGATGGTGCGCGCCTGCGCCTCGATGCGCGCTGCCGGCACCGGCTGCGACCAGCGCGTCGGGATCACCGGATTGGCGTTGTAGACCCGCAGCGGCCCGGTCGGCGGGGAGGGCGCGCGAGCCGCCCCGCTCTCGGGAGCCTGAGCCTCGCTTTGCGCCCCATCCGTTTCGTCATGGCCGTGACGGCCGACGCCGAGCAGGCGTTGCTGGAGTTCACGATCACCCGCCAGCGTCGCCGAGGCGATGATGCGGTTGACCCGGCCATTGACCATGATGGCGACGGGGTCCGACATCTCGGTGGCGACGCCGATATTCTGTTCGATCACGAGGATGGCGACGTCGCCCTGATCGGCGAGGCGCACCAGCATCTCCTCGACATGGGCGACGATGACCGGCGCGAGCCCCTCAGTCGGCTCGTCCATGATCAGGAGGCGTGGATTCATCAGCAGCGCGCGGCTGATCGCCAGCATCTGCTGCTCGCCGCCGGACAATTGGGCGCCGCCATTGTTGCGGCGCTCGGCGAGCCGCGGGAAAGCCTCGTAGATCCGCTCCGGCGTCCAGGCCCCGCGCTTGCCGCGCTGCATCAGGCGCAGGTGTTCGTCGACCGTCAGCGAACGCCAGAGCCGACGGCCCTGCGGGACATAGCCGATGCCGAGCCGCGCGATCTCGGCGGGGCTGCGGCCGGCGATCTCCTCGCCGAAGAAGCGGATCGAGCCGGAGCTGATCGGCACCAGCCCCATGATCGCCTTGCACATGGTCGTCTTGCCCATGCCGTTGCGGCCGACGACCGAGAGCACGCCGCTCTGCAGCGTGAGATCGACGCCCTGCACCGCATGGGAGCGGCCGTAGAAAACGTTGAGACCCGCGATCTGCAGGATCGGCACGCCGACGCCTGGAGGAGCCTTGAGGCGTTCAGCCATGACCACCTCCGACATGACCGCCTCCCAGGTAGAGTTCCTGGACCTCGGGGTCGGTTTCGATCTCCTCGGGCGCGCCTTCCTTGAAGATTCGGCCATTGTGCATCATCGTCACGCTTTCGACGACGCGCAGCGCCACATCCATGTCGTGCTCGATGATGATGTAGCCGATATGGCTCGGCAGCGAGGTCAGGATATGGACGAGGTCGCGCCGTTCCGTCGGCGACAGCCCCGCCGCCGGCTCGTCGAACAGGATGAAGCGCGGCGCTCCTGACAGAGCCAGCGCGATCTCGAGCTGGCGCTGCTGGCCATAGGCGAGCTCGCCGACCAGTCTGTCCTTGACGGGACCAAGGTGCACGGCCTCCACCAGCGTCTCGGCGGCATGGACCAGCGCATCGTCGCGGCGTGGCCGCAGCATCGAGAAGCGGTTCCGCGAGACGCCCCGGCAGGCCAGATAGACATTGTCGAGCACCGACAGCCCGACGAAGAGCGAGGAGATCTGGTAGGTCCGGCGCAGGCCGCGCCGGATGCGCTCCTGCGGCGGGAAGGCAGTGACATCCTCGCCGAAGAAGCGGATGACGCCGGAGCTCGGCGCGAAATCACCTGTGATGCAGTTGAAGAGCGTGGTCTTGCCGGCGCCGTTGGAGCCGAGCACGGCGCGCCTTTCGCCGGGCCTCACCGAGAGTGTGATATCGGTCAGCGCCGCTAGCGCTCCGAACAGCCGCGAGACCCCGCGCAGTTCGAGCGCATTGGCCGAGCCCGCCGCCGTCAGCCGTTCGCGTGTGGCGATCGCGCTCATGGCGTGCCTCCGCCGGATCCCATCTGGCTGTCGCGGATATCGCCGCTGCGGCGATAGCGGTCGCGCAGCCGCTGCCAGATGCCGATCAGCCCGTCGGGCGAGAACAGCACGATGACGAGGAAGCCCAGCCCGATCAGCAACTGGTAGCGCCGCCCGTCGAGACCGACACCCTCCAGCACATCGAGCGAGAAGGTGCGCAGCAGCACATAGACCAGCGCGCCGATGAAGGGGCCGATGGGGCGGCTCAGGCCGCCGACCACCGCGATGATCAGCATGTCGACGACCGGGCCGACCCCGGCCGTGCCGGGCGAGATCTGGCGCTGATACCAGACCAGCAGCACGCCCGCTGAGGCCGCGATCAGCGAGGCGAAGGTATAGGCCGCGATGCGGTGCGCCACGACGTCGAAGCCCAGCGCGGCCATGCGGCGGGGATTGTCGCGCGTACCCTGCAAGGCGAGCCCGAAAGGCGCCCGTGAGACATAGACCACGGCGCCATAAGCCAGCGCCGCGCAGGCGAGCGTCAGGTAGTAGAAGGGCACCTGCTGGCCCCAGTCGATGCCGAGGAAAACCGGCGGCAGGATGCCGTTGAAGCCGCTGAAGCCGTTGAAGATCGTGTAGTTCTGCAATGTCAGGTAGTAGAACGCCGAGGCGATCGCGAGCGTGATCATGATCGTGTAGATGCCCTCGGTGCGCACCGAAAGCGCGCCGCTCAGCGTGCCGAACAGCGTCGCGACCAGGATCGCGACCGGCGCGGCCAGCCACCACGGCCAGTGCAGGCTGATCTGCGAGATCGCGCTGTCGCCCAGGATCGCGACGAGGTAGCCGGCAAACCCCGCCACCGTCATCTGGACCAGGCTGACGATGCCGCCATAGCCGGCCAGGAACATCAGGCTCAGTGCGATCAGGCCAAGGATCATGGAATAGGCAATGATCTGGACCAGCCAGAACGGGCTCGCGATCGCCGGCATGAGAAGCAGCAATCCAGCGACGACCCAGAACGCCGTGCCACGGCGCGCCACCCAGTCGCTGAAGCTCTCGCGAGGGCGGGCTTGCTGTGCCAGGTTGAGGTCCGCGACCGCCATCGTTAGCGCCTTGCCGCCAGGCCTTCGGGCCGCACTGCCAGGACCGCGACCATGATGATGAAGGTCAGCATCACGGCATAGGTCGGCATGTAGACGGAGCCGAATTGCTCGGCGAGCCCGACGATGAGCGCGCCGACGGCGGCTCCCGGAATCGAGCCCATCCCGCCGACGATGACGACCACGAGCGAGGACAACAGGATGCGGGTGTCCTCGCCCGGCTGCAGCGACTGGAAGGTGCCGCCGACGACGCCGGCCAAGCCCGCCAGCCCCGCCCCGAAGGCGAACACCATCACGAAGACGAGCTGCACCCGCACGCCGGTCGCCGACAGCATGTCGCGATCATCGACGCCCGCCCGCACCAGCATGCCGACCCGCGTGCGGTTGAGCGCGAGCCACATCAGCACGCCGAGGATGATCGCGCCGACCAGAATGGCGATGCGCACCAGCGGATAGGTCATCATGACCGCCTCGCCATTGCTGCGCAGCGCGACCGCGAAGGGCAGCGTGACCGGACCCGAGAGCCAGTCGGGCGCCGTGACCTGGAAGGTGTCGCCGCCATAATTCCACAGCAGCAGGTCGGCGAAGATGATCGAGAGGCCGATGGTGACCAGCGTCTGCCGCAGGTCCTGGCCCTCCATCCAGCGAAACAGCAGCACCTGCATCAGGACGCCGACGAGCGCCACGACCAGAAAGGCGACTACGAGCGCCACCAGCCAGGAGCCGCTCCATTCGCCGATGCTGTAGCCGAGGTAGCCGCCGAACAGATACAGCGAGCCATGCGCCAGATTGACGTTGCGCATCAGCCCGAAGATCAGCGTGAAGCCGCTGGCGACGAGGAAATACAGCGCGCCCAGCGTGATGCCGTTGAACAGCGCGCTCAGGAACACGCGCTTGCGGCCGAACATCGCCTCCATTCCCGGCGTCCAGATCGAAAAGACGAGCCAGACCAGGATCGCGACGGCGAGGATGATGATGAGCGACCAGATCGGCCGGCGGGCGATGACATCAGACATGGCAGGCCCGCAGCGCTGTCGGAGATTGCAGCGGCAATTGGCCGACGCGGCGCAGGACCCGGCGATAATCGCGCGGCGCCATGCCCATATGCGCGGTGAAGAAGCGGGTGAAGACGCTCTGGCAGGAGAAGCCGAGCGCATTGCTGATCCCCGTCACCGGGTCGCTCGACAGGACCAGCCGGTCGAGCGCGGCATCGAGGCGCACGGTGTTGGCGAAGACGGTCGGGGTGACGCCGACCTGCTCGCGGAACAGCTTGAAGAAATGCGCGCGCGACAGGCCGGCCTCGCGAGCGACGCGCTCGAGCGCACCCTCATGGGCCGGGTGAGCCTCGATCAGGCGCCGCGCCCGCGCCACGCGCCGGTCGAGTGCGCTTTCGGGCGCGACATGGATCAGTGCGGAGGCGAGTTCCTGGCCGATCGGCTCGCTCGAGGCCTGGGCCAGCGCCATCAGCACCGGGGCGGGATTGAGTTCGCGGTGCGCTGACAGCAACATCTCGACCACCTCGTCGCGCCATGACGCGAGTTCGCGCGTGATCACCAGTTCGGAGGCCGGGAAGGCCAGCGAGCCGGGCGGCGTCATGGTCTGCGTCGCCAACCATTCGGGCTTGAGATAGACGACGAGGAAGAGGCCGAGTGCGCCTGCACGCTCCGGTACGAAGTTGTGCGGCTCCCAGGGGTTGATCGCCACCCCCATGAAGGGATCGACGAGCGTGGTGCGGCCGTTGATGGTGACGAGCCCGCGCGAGCCTTCGAGGAAGAAGATCAGATGCGCCTCGCGATGGGCATGCAGCACCAGCGGTCGGTCGAGATCGTAAATCGCAACCCGGCCGAAGGGACCGTGGCAGACCGCAACTGCGCGACTCATGACACCTCGCGAATGATGATCCGGCGATGGGGGCTTTGCCTCATCAGGCAAGCCTCCCCCCTTTGCGTCGCGAGATCGGTTCGCGGGCGCTCGGGTCGGGACAAGACGGGGAGTGAAGGGGGCGCGCATCGCGCGTTCTCCCCCTTCGGCGGGCGCTCAGGCGCCTATTTCTTGCATTCCGGATTGGTCCGCGAGGGCAGACCCACGGCCTTGAACGCTTCGAGCGAGAGCCCCAGCGTCTGCGTTACGTCGGGAACCGCCCGGACGAACTTGTTGGTCAGATCGCCGTTGGGCAGTTCCGCGACCTCGGTGATGAAGGTCGTGGCGATGGCCTGCCGGTTGTCGTCGAGCTTGATCTTGCCGTTGGGCGCATCGAGCTCGACCTTGGCGAGTTCGGCCCGCAGCTTGGCGCCGCCATCCGAGATGTCGCCCTTGACCTTCTCCATCGCGACCGCCAGCGCCTTCACGGCATTGTAGTAGTTGGTGGCGAAGAGCGAGGGGCTGGCAAAGCGCTTATCGGCGGGAAAAGCGTCCTGATAGGCCTTGACCCAAGCCTTCCAGCGCGGATCGTCCCAGGCATCAGCGACACCGCCCGAGGAGGGCGTGCCGACGAGCAGCTTCTTGGCGGCGCCCTTCGATGACAGCACGGTCTGATCGACCATGATCGAGCCGCCGATGAACTTCGCCTTGCCGCCGGTCTGGCTGTACTGGTTCAGGAAGTTGACGGCATCGCCGCCGCCCAGCCCGAGGAAGACAGCATCGACATCGTCGGGGATGTTGGCGATCACCGAACCGAAATCCTTGGTGCCGAGCGGCACCCACTGGCGCTGCGTGATCTCGCCGCCGGCGCGGCAATAGCCGAGCGCGAAGCCGAAGACCTGCGTGTAGGGGAACGAATAGTCCTCGGCGATGACCGAAATCTTCTTGAAGCCCTTGTCCTTCAGCACATATTCGCCGAGGCCGGCCATCCACATCGCGCCGTCGCTGTTGAAGCGGAAGAAGTTCGGCGAGGGGTTGACGAAGGTCGTCTCGAGCGCGCCCGACGAGCCGTTGATCATGACGAGGTTGGGCACCGTCTTGCTGTAGTCGCGCATGGCGATGCCTTCGGAGCCGGAAAGCGGCCCGATGATGAGCTGCACCTTGTCCTGCTCGACGAGCTTGCGGGCGGCGCGCAGCGCGGAATCCGGGCTGGCGTCGGTGGCCGTGATGATGAATTCGAACTCGCGCCCGGCCATCTTGTTGCCGAGTTCCTTGGCCGCGATCTGGACGCCGCGGACACCGTCTTCGCCGCCGGACGTCAAAGCGCCCGACAGCGTCGCCATCACACCGATCTTGAGTTTCTCCTGAGCGATCGCGGCTGGTGAAGCCGCGACGAAACAGGCCGCGACAGCGGCCGCAAGCGTCTTTCGCATCGTATTCCTCCCTGCGTGCTGGCCGCGCCGAAGGTCACTACGGCGAAGCCGGTGGCGGCTTTTAAATCCGCTCTAAACGCACGGTAACATAGCGTGAGACGCTGCCAAGGTGGAGAATATTGCGCTGGGTCTGCTTTTTGGGCTGCGGTCGTCAGCCGCAAGATGACTTGCCAGACCGTCTTGCGAACCTTCTGAACGCCGCAGGCGCGGGACCGACGACGACCCTTTCCGCCTCGTCCTCGACGCGAGCAACCGCACGCGTGATGCGCTAGAGCTGGTCGTGACTGCCTGACATCGCTCCCGCCATCCGCGTCGCCACGCTCGAGCGGTGCGGTGCCTGCTGTCCGACACCAATGATTGCCTGGCCGACCTGATTTCGGGTCGGCGGCCGGGCGCCGGCACCGTTCGACCCGGTCTGGCCAATCCAAAGAAAGGGGCCTGGCGCGAGGTCGTGTCCTCCCTCGGGCAGCTGCCTCAAGGCAGAACGTTTCGCACAGCACCCGTTCCGACAAAACGAGTGGCCTGTTGAAAACCTATATCGGCCGCCTGACATGATCGTGAAAGACCTCCGGCCTGAATTGGTCCAAAAGCACGTCGGTATCGATCTTGAATTCGCGATCTGGACAAGAGCGCGGCGACAAGGGCACCGGCGTGGATCGGAACGAAAACCAGCTTCATAGGGCTTTGCATCGCTTGAGGGTCGCTCTGCTCTGCGTCACGGTTTTGCTCATCCACGCAACGCCTTTGAGAGCCGCCGGCGACATCGGTCTCGGCCAATACCTCGCCGCCGAATGCGTCTCCTGTCACCAACCTTCCGGCCCGCGGGACGCCGATATTCCACCGATCGTTGGCTGGCCCGAAGACCAATTCGTCGCAGTGCTAAGCGCCTTTGGCCGGAAGCAGCGCGATGGACAGGTCATGCAGGCAGTCGCCGCGCGCTTGAGCCGCGAGGAGATGGCCGCGCTGGCTGCCTATTTCGGCGCGTTGACGCCTCAACCCTGACCGCGCGGATGGCAGCTTCCATGAAAACCTCGCGACGCGATCTGATAGCAGGCACCGGCGCTCTGCTGGCCGCGAGCACGCTCGCCGCGCCCGCCCTTTTGGGCCAGGCCCGGCCGCGCGTGGTCGTCGTCGGCGGCGGGCCGGGCGGCGCAACGGCGGCGAAATATCTTGCCAGGGACAGCCAGAACGCGATCTCGGTGACACTGGTCGAGGAGAACGAGACCTACCAGACCTGCTTTCACTCCAACCTCTACATCGGCGGCTTCAAGCGCTATGACGAGATCGTCCATCGCTACGACAGGCTGGCCTCGGCTTATGGCATCGCGCTCGTCCGCAGCCGCGCCACGCAGATCGACCGGGACAGGAAAGAGGTCGTGCTTACCGATGGCGGTCGGCTACCTTACGACCGGCTGGTGCTCTCGCCCGGCATCGACCTGAACTACGATTCTGTCCCCGGCTGGTCGCAGGCAGCCGAGGAGCTCATGCCGCATGGCTGGAAGCCCGGCCGGCAGACGCAACTGATCCGCGAAAAGCTCGATGCGGTGCCGGACGGCGGCACGATCGTGATGATCGCCCCGCCCAACCCCTATCGCTGCCCTCCCGGCCCCTATGAGCGCGCCTCGATGTTCGCGCATGTGCTGAAGCGGACCGGCCGCGACAAGGCCCGGATCATCATCCTCGATCCCAAGGACAGCTTCTCCAAGCAGGGCCTCTTCATGCCGGATTGGGAGAGGCGCTATGGCGCGATGATCGAATGGCTCGGCCCGAAGGTGCATGACGGCATCACATCGGTCGATCCAAAGACGGGGACGGTCGTCACCGGCTTCGAGACTTACGAGAATTGCGCCTTCGTCAACGTCATCCCGGCCCAGATGGCCGGCGCCATCGCGCGCGATGCCGGGCTGGCGCCAGCAGGCGGCTATTGCACCATCGACCCGGCGACGATGAAGTCGGTGGTCGATCCCACCATCGTCGTGCTCGGCGATGCCTGCCATGCCGGTGACATGCCGAAATCGGCTTTTTCGGCCAACAGCCAGGCCAAGGTCGCGGCGATGATCCTGCGCGGCGAACTCGTCGGCGCTCAGACCTTCCCCGCGCGCTATCTCAATACCTGCTGGAGCCTGATCGACACCGACGATGCCATCAAGGTCGGCGGCCGCTACGAGCCCCGGGACGGCCGCATCTCCGCGGTCGAGACCTTCATCTCGCAGCCGGGCGAGAGCGCCGAGACCCGCAAGCAAACCCAGGCCGAGAATATGGCCTGGTATGACGCCATCTGCGCCGACATGTTCACCTGACAGCCGATCCTGCCACGTCGCTGCGTTGGGTGGCCCTCAGCGCCGCATTCCCGGCGTCTCGACCGGCAGCCCCTTGGCGCGGTCTGCGAGGTAAAGCTCCAGCGCGAGATATTCCGGCGCGCCGTAGTCGAACTGGGTCGCGCGGACGCCGAGCGAGCAGGCGCGCAGGCGCCGATGCAGCGAGCCGACATCGTTCCATTCCAGCCGATAGGCCGGGTAGCCCGTGCCCGCGCCATGGCTGATCGTGTCGCCGCGCAGCTTCTGGCCGACGAGGCCGTCATGGCATTGCTGGCAGGACAGGTTGAGCTGGCCCTGACGGCGCTCGAAGAAGGCCTTGCCTGCCTCGTAATAGGGCGTGGCGGCGCCATCGGTCTTCACCTGCATCGGCAGGCCGCGCGAGAGGGAGGCGAGATAGGCGGTCAGCGAGAGCAGTTCGGGCGTCTCATGGCCGAAGGCCGGCTGCTTCTGCCGCTCGACGCGGCACTGCTCGATGCGGCCCTCGAGGTTGAGCAGCTTGCCGGTCCCCGCATCGACCTGCGGATACTGCGTCGCGGTGCCGCGCAGGCTCTGCTGAGGGTCGGCATGGCAGGCGATGCAGGCCTGCCCTTCGCCTGCCGGTTTGCGGCTGAACAGCTCGCGGCCCTGCTCGACCCAGAAGAAGGCCGGGTTGCGGGTCTCGTCGGCCTGCTGCCGGCGCAGTTCGGGGGAAAGGAAGTCGGAGCCGGATTTGATCTCAGCGAGGGCGGGGGACGCTAACGGCAGAACAAGCACAACGATGGCGGAAAGGAACCACGTCATTCCGGGCGCAGCGAAGCGGAGGCCCGGAATCCATCGTAAGGCCGATCCCTTCGACGAATCGCGCTCCATGATGGATTCCGGAGAAGCGCCGCTTTCGCGGCTTGTCCGGAATGACGGCGATCGTCTCACGTCACGGTCAGCCTGGCCGTCCGGGTGTAGGTCGCGCCGCCGTCCTCGCGCCATTCGAAGATGATGTCGCCGGTCGCGACCGCCCGCGTCGTGAAGGAGACAAAGGGGTTGGCGGAGACGCCGGTGTGCATGTCGAAACGGAAGATCGGCTCGCCGGCATAGGTCGCGGTCAGCCGGTTCAGGATCTTGCGCGGCACGGTGCCGCCCTTGCCGTCGGACTGGCCGCCGCGATCCATCGCATGGCGGGTCAGCACCTTGATCTCGACGATCTCGCCGGCCTTTGCCTCGGTGGGCATGGTGATGCGGGCGTTGAAGCTCATTCGTGTGTCTCCTCAACCGCCGTCGATGCAGGCGCTCAGCGTCACGACGATGTCGGCATCGGTCATGACGAAGCGTCCGTCGCTCAGCGCCGCAACTACCGCGACCTTCTGGGACTGGGCGATCCGCAGCGTGGTCGAGACCTCGGCACGGCCGGCGCGCGGGCCGAGATGGAAGCGCGCCATGTCCGGAAACGGGTTCTTCTCGGCGATGAGATGGATCCAGCGGACATAATCGGCCCCCGTCATCGGGCTCTCGACCAAAATGCGGGTGTCGACGGAGTTGCCGTTCTCGGCGAGCGCTGGAATCGACAATGTGATGCGGCCGCGCTCGGGCGCCACGCCTTCGGTGACGCGCGCGATCAGCTGCGCCAGGTCAGGCGATGGCTCGGTGGCCGCACGCCCCGGAAGGGCCGAGACCAGCAGACCGGCTGCCGCGCCCGCAAGCACGCAGCGACGGTCGAGCCCAGCTTCAGAACGTCTTGAGCGTGGCGAGATAGCTGACGACATCCTCGATCTCCTGGGCCGAGAGGGCCGGCTTGCCCCGGTATGGCAGGGCGACATCATGCAGGTTTTCCGTCCGGAAATAGGGCGGCATCACCGTCTGCGGGTTCACAAGCGAGGCATCGACCAGCCGCAGCCGGATCTGGCCTGCGTCGAGCCTCGCTCCGACGCCGGTCAGCGGCGGCCCGATATTGCCCTGGAAGGGCTCGGAGGGGTCCGCACCCTGATGGCAGATCAGGCAATTGCCGCGCTCGCGATCCTTGACCAGCACTTCGCCGCGCGCCGCGTTGCCGACCAGTCTACCGAGCGGCGCCGGGATCGCGTCGCCGACGATGGCGTAGGTCTCAAGTGCCGAAGCAGTCGAAGCGCCGCCGGATGCCAGAACGGCCCCGGCGAGCGCCAGACGCGATAGCACTCCTGCCGTCGCCCTCACGCCTTCTTCAGGTCGGCGTTCTTGATCGGCAGGTTGCGGACGCGCTTGCCGGTGGCGGCGAAGATCGCGTTCAGCACGGCGGGCGCCGCGACCGCGATCGTGGGTTCGCCGACACCGCCCCAGAAGCCGCCCGAGGGCACCAGCACCGTCTCGACCGCCGGCATCGCCTCCAGCCGCATCACCTCGTACGTGTCGAAGTTCTCCTGCTCGACGCGGCCGTCCTTGATCGTGATCTCGCCATAAAGCGAAGCGGAGAGACCGTAGACGAAGGAACCCTCGACCTGGCGCTCGACCTGGGCGGGATTGACGACATGGCCGGGATCGGTCGCCGCGACGATGCGGTGGATCTTGAGCTTGCCGTCGTCGCTAACCGAGACTTCGGCCACGGCCGCGACATAGGAGCCGAAACCCATGGTCTGGCAGATGCCGCGGAAGACACCGGCCGGCAGCGGCTTGCCCCATTCCGCCTTCTCGGCCGCGGCATTGAGCACGGCGAGATGCTTGGGATGGTTCTTCATCAGGGCACGGCGGAACTCGAGCGGGTCCTTGCCGGCGGCATGCGCCAGCTCGTCCAGGAAGGATTCCAGATAGATCGCGTTCTGGTTGAGGTTCACGCCACGCCAGAAGCCCGGCGGCACATGCGGATTGCGCATGGCGTGGTCGATCAGAAGATTGGGGATCGTGTAGCCGATCGAGGCCTCGGGACCGGGCGGGTTGAGCCCCTGGAAGGCGACCGGGTCCTTCCCGTTCTGGATGTTCTGCGGGAAGATCCCCGCCACGATCGACTGGCCGGAGATGCGCATGTGCAGCCCGGTCAGATTGCCGTCCTTGTCGAGTGCGCCGACCATCTTGCACTGGGTCAGCGGGTGGAAGCGGCCATGCAGCATGTCCTCCTCGCGCGACCAGATCAGCTTCACCGGCGTGCCGGGGATCTGCTTGGCGATGGCGACAACCTGGCGAACCCAGTCATGCACCGCGCCGCGCCGGCCGAAGCCGCCGCCGAGATCGATCTTGTAGGCCTCGCATTTGGCGATCGGCAGGCCCGAGGCTTCGGCGGTCGCGGCCAGCGCCGCCTCGCCATTCTGCGTCGGCGTCCAGACCTCGCATTTCTCGGGCGTGTAGAGCGCCGTCGCGTTCATCGTCTCCATGCAGGCATGGTTCTGGAACGGGTAGGAATAGACCGCCTCGATGGTGCGGGCAGCAGAGGAGAATGCCGCCTTGACGTCGCCGTTCTGGTTGCCGACGACGGCGTTGGGGGCGTCTAGCCCTTCCTTCAGCCACTCGGCCAGGCTCGCGCTGGAGACCTTGGCGTGCTGCCCCTCGTCCCAGACGATCGGCAGCGCGTCGAGCGCGGTCTTGGCCTGCCACCAGGTGTCGGCGACGACCGTGATGGCGCTGTCGCCGACGGGGAGGACGTGCTTGACGCCCGGCATGTCCTTGATCTTGGCGGCG
The DNA here is from genome assembly GCF_001295925.1 of Allobosea sp. AAP35. GTDB lineage: Bacteria > Pseudomonadota > Alphaproteobacteria > Rhizobiales > Beijerinckiaceae > Allobosea. The sequence goes on from NZ_LJHQ01000003.1 coordinate 302,312, forward strand.
TCGAAGCTCTTCACCTTGCCGCCGAAGACCGGGCAGTCCTTGATCGCGGCGTTGAGCATGCCCGGCATCTTCAGATCCATGCCGTAGATCTTGCTGCCATTGGTCTTGGGTGCCGTGTCGAGTCGCGCCAGCGGCTTGCCGGCGATGGTCCAGTCCTTGGGATCCTTCAGCGCCATAGCCTTGGGCGCCTCGATTTTCGACGCAGCCGCCGCGACCTGGCCATAGCGCAGCGAACGGCCCGAGGCCTTGTGCGTAATCACGCTCTTCTCGGCCGTGCATTCGCCCGCCGGCACCTTCCATTCGTTCGCCGCCGCCTGGATCAGCATGGTGCGGGCCGCCGCGCCGCCCTTGCGGACATAGTCATGCGATTCGCGGATGCCGCGGCTGCCGCCGGTCGAGAAATTGCCCCAGACGCGGTTGCGGGCGACGTTCTGACCCGGCGTCGGGTACTCGGTCGTGACCTTGGCCCAGTCGCAGTTCAGCTCCTCGGCGACGAGCTGGGCGAGGCCGGTCAGCGTGCCCTGACCCATCTCAGAGCGGGCAATGCGGATCACCACCTTGTCGTCGGGATGGATCACGACCCAGGCGTTGATCTCGGGCACGGCGCCCTGCGCCTGCGCCTCGCCGAAGGGAATGGCGAAGCCGAAGCTGAAGGCCCCGGCTGCCGCTGCGGAGCCGGCCAGCATGCCGCGCCGGGACAGGCCAGCGCGGGCGGCGGCATTCTTCTGAGATGTGGTCGAAGCGGATATCATGTCGTCCTCCGGATCTGCTGGACGCGAGGGAGCGGCTGTCTCCAGGACGTGCCGCATCGACCCCGCGCGGGGAATGCGAAACAGGCGAAAACTCAGCCGCGGCCGAGCGTTCCGCCCGCGACGACGTCGAGGATCGCGGTCTTGACCCGCGCATAGGTGCCGCAGCGGCAGATATTGGTGATCTCGGCGGCGATGTCGGCTTCCGTCGCCTTGGGATTCGCCTGAAGCAAAGCGGCGGTCGCCATGATCATGCCGCTCTGGCAGAAGCCGCATTGCGGCACCTCATGCTTGATCCAGGCCTGCTGGACCGGATGCGTGCCGTTTGGCGAGAGCCCCTCGATCGTGACGATCTTCTGCTCGGCCGTCACCGCGTCGAGCGGAAGCGCACAGGCGCGCGTCGCGACGCCATCGATATGCACCGTGCAGGCACCGCATTGCGCGACGCCGCAGCCATATTTCGTCCCCGTGAGGCCGATCTGTTCGCGGATGACCCAGAGCAGCGGCGTGTCGCCGGCCGCTTCGACATCCAGCATCTTGCCGTTCACATTAAGCTTCGCCATCGTAAACCTCCCGGTCTCCACAAGACGTACGGCGAGAGTGCCAACGCGCCTCGCCGTCAATTCCGGCCTGTCGCCAAACATGCGGCCACCGTTGAATTGGAACGAATTGAAACTCAATTCTGCGGGCAAGCCAATGGCCGCCGTCTCGCCAGCCTCATTGCAGGGAAACGCGATCGCTGGCTTTTTGCGTGCTCGAAACTATCGGGACGCTGGTTTGGCACGCTGTCGCGACATGTTTCGCAGCATGCCGACCGAGGCATGACAAAATCTGACGCGGCTTCACGATGAAGTGTATCTGTGTGGTTTGGCTATCACGCGGGAAGTCCGGGCGATCTTGCGATCCGTCAATTGGGCGGCAGTGCTCTGCCTAGACTGAGGGCAGGCTGAATGCCGGCTTCGCCCGCCGGTCGCGGCGCGGCAGCAGCGGGTTAAGCTGGCACCTTGTCGCGCAGCAAGGCCGCCAGGGTCCGCTGTTACGCCTCCCAGTACCAAGCGACATACATGTTCTTTTTGTCATGGCCGCGCTGCTTCAGCAGTGAGCGGATCGCGCGCACATCGTCCTTTTCGCAGGCGGCCCAGATGAAGGTAGAGCCATCGGTGGTTTCGATCGCCGCCTTCCCTTCTGTCAGCAACCTGCCAGCCTGATCGTCCCGATAGCTGCGGCGATGCAGCCAGCGGATGTCGAGTTGCCCGGCTGACGGCAGCTTCTGTTCTTCCGCCGCGTCGAGAACTTCGATGATCGCCCGGATCTCGGTGCCGGCCTCGACCTCGGCCGCGATGCGGGCGATGGCGGGCAGGGCGCTTTCGTCGCCGATCATCAGGATGGAGCGGGCTTTCGGCACAGTTCCGCTTCCCGGTCCGAGCAGGGCGACCAGATCGCCGGCCTGCGCATCGCGGGCGAAGTCTCCGCCCGGCGTGGCGACGCCCGCGGCCGGATGCTGGAAGACGTCGATCCAGAGTTCGCGGCGCTCGATATCGACGGCGCGGATCGTGTAGGGGCGCACCAGCAATGCGTCATCGCCTTCGGGCCATGCGATGCGGCCGTCGCTGCGATAGCCCGGCCAGACCGGCTGCCGGCCTTTCGGCGGGACGACGATGCGCACATGCATGTCGCCGTCGACGAACGGGGCAACGTCCGCGCAGGACAGTCTCACGCGTCTCATCTGAGGCGTGATGTTGTCCGCCCCGACGACCACCGCCTGATGGAAATTGCGCAGCTCGCCGAGCGGTGCGGTGTGCGACCAGGTCAGATTGAGCGGCTCGTCCTTCGCGAAATAGAACATGTGTTCGGCGATGCTGTTGCGCGCGACCTGAAGGGCCGTCTCGCTCGGAGCTGCCAGATCGATCAGCAGCTTTCGGTCCCGCAGCCGGATGCGCGCGGTGCCGAGCTTGCTGGTCAGCAAGGCGAGATCGGCGGTGCGCTCGACCTCGGCATGCTCGACGAAATGTTCGCAGATCTGGTCGAGCATGTGACCGGCGTTCGCCAGGAGCGCCATGCCCGCCAGCTCATAAGACTGATTGGTGTTCATCGCGTCGTCTCCTCGGACGGGTGAGGGTCGCCCAGCATGCGGTGCCGCCCGATCGGCAGCATGATCGGTCTGCCCGATGTCGGATCGGTCAGGATGTGGCTTTGAAGTCCGAACACGGCTTGCACATTTGCTTGCGTGAGGACCTGTTCGGGTGGCCCTGCGGCGTGGAGGCGCCCATTCGCCAGCGCGATGAGATGGTCGCCATAGCGGGCGCCGAGATTGAGATCGTGCAGCACCATCACGATGGTGGTGCCGCGCGCCCGGTTGAGATCGACGAGCAGATCGAGGATCTCGATCTGGTGATTGATGTCGAGGAAGGTCGTGGGCTCGTCCAGCAGCAGGATGCTGGTCTGCTGGGCGAGCGCCATGGCGATCCAGACGCGCTGGCGCTGTCCGCCGGACAGCTCGTCGATCGGCCGCTCCGCCAGGTCGAGGATGCGCGTGGCGATGAGCGCCTGTTCCACGGCCGCTTCGTCCTGGGCGCTCCAGCGCGAGAACAGCCGCGAATGGGGATGCCGGCCGCGCCGGACGAGGTCGTCGACGGTGATGCCCTCGGGCGCGATCGGCGACTGGGGCAGCAATCCGACGATGCGGGCGAGTTCGCGCGTTGGCGTCCCGTGGATCGCCTTTCCGTCGAGCAGGACCTGGCCGTGGCTGGGTTTCAGGAGGCGCGACATGGTACGCAGCAGTGTGGATTTGCCTGAGGCATTGGCCCCGACGATCACGGTGATCCGGCCCGGCGGCACATCGACATCGAGCTCGTGGAGGATGTCGGCGCCACCATAGCCAGCGCAAAGCTGGCTTGTGGTCAGGGCGGGGCCCAAGCGTGCCGTCATAGCGAGCGTCCACTGCGATTGATGCGCATGATCAGGTAGAGCAGGTAGGGAGCGCCCAGGGCCCCGGTCACCACGCCGACCGGGTAGCGGCTCGGCAGCAGGAACTGGCCGGCATAGTCCCCGGCGAGCGCCAGCAAGGCCCCGATCAGCGCCGATGGCAGGAGCAGGGATGCGCCGCCGCCGACGATGCGGGCGGCGATCGGGCCTGACAGAAAGGATATGAAGGCAATCGGGCCCGTCACGGCCGTCGCGCAGGCGATCAGGCCGACGGCGGCGAAGATGACGGCGATTCGTGTTCGCGCGACCCTCACGCCGAGACCGGCCGCCATGTCGTCACCGAGCCGCATGATCTCGAGATCGCGGCGCTGGCTGAACAGCACGCCGCCGAAGACGATCACCGCCGCCAAGAGCAGATAGGCATCGCCGCGTTGCGCACCGTTGACGCTGCCGGTGAGCCAGCGCATCGCCTCCTGCAGGTTCCAGGCGGGCGCCGTCGAGAGGATATAGGCGACCACGCTGTTGAGCATGGCCGAGACGCCGATCCCGATCAGGATCAGGCGCGTGCCCGCCACCCCGTTGCGGACCGCGAGCGCATAGATCAGCAGCGCGACGCCCAGCCCCGCCGCAACCGCCACGAGGGACACCACGGGTCCGTCGAGCGACAGCACGATGATCGCGAAGACGGCCGCCGCGCTGGCGCCCGAGGTGATGCCGATGATGTCGGGGCTGGCGAGCGGATTGCGCAGCAGGATCTGGAAGACGACCCCGCCCAACCCGAAACTCATCCCCGCCAGGAGCGACAGCACGGCGCGCGGCAGCCGCAGCGTGCCAACGAGGAAGCCGGCGCTCGCGACGTCCTCGCCCAGCAGCACACGCAGCACGGTGGCGGGTGGCGTGAAGGATTGCCCGAGCGTCAGCGTCAGCGCCACCATCAGCGCGGCCGACAATGCAAGGACAGCGATCGTCAGCCGTTGGCGGTTCAGCCGCCGCTGACGGCCGGCCGCGATGCGGGTCGTCGGCGACGCGTCGATGGCGAAGACGGGCGTGGTCACAGCTCGCGCACCTTCTTGCGCCTGACGATCCAGATGAAGACCGGCGCACCGATCAGCGCCGTGATGATCGAGACCTCGATTTCGGCGGGCCGCGCGACGACACGCCCGACGATATCGGCCAGGAGCAGCAGGCAGGCCCCTGCCAAAGCCGAAAAAGGCAGCAGCCAGCGGTAATCGACGCCCACCAGCAGGCGGCAGAGATGGGGCACGACCAGTCCCACGAAGCCGATCGGCCCGCACAAGGCCGTCGTCGCTCCGCACAGAAGAACCGCACCCAGCGAGGCGATCGCGCGCGAGGCCGCGACATGCTCGCCCAGCCCGGCCGCAAGATCGTCTCCCAGCGCCAGTGAGTTCAGCCTTCGGGCCGACAGCAGGCTGATGATGAAGCCGGCCATCAGGAACGGCAGCGCAGGGACCAGCCGCTCGAAGGTCGCACCGCCGACGCCGCCCACCGACCAGGACTGGATGCCGCCGGCGATGTCGGCGCGGGGGAGCACCACGGCGATGACGAAGGAGGCGCAGGCGACGGAGGTCGCAGCGCCCGCCAGCGTCAGCTTGAGCGGCGTCGCACCGCCCGGTCCCAGCGAGCCGACGGCATAGACAAAGACCGTCGCAGCTGCAGCCCCGATCACTGCGTGCCAGAGATAGGCTTCGCTGGAGGCGATATCGAACCAGGCCACACCGATGACGACGGCCAGCGCCGCGCCGGCATTGACCCCGAGAATGCCGGGATCGGCCAGCGGATTGCGCGTGACGCCCTGCATCACCGCGCCGGCCAGAGACAGCGCCCCGCCGGCGAGAAGTGCCAGCAGCGTGCGAGGTATGCGAACCGCCACCGCTGCCTGCCCGAGGCTGTCGGTGTGGCCGCCGATTGCCGCCAGGATATCCGCCGAGCCGACCGCGCGCGTCCCCACCGTGACCGAGAGCCCGGCGAGAAGCGCGAGCACGGCCAGCAATCCGAGCAGGGACACGCCACGGATGGCGTGGCGCCGGGCGCTCGCGCCTCCCGGCGACAGCATGGGCGCGGTCGTTGCGGTCATTTCGACTTGCGGGCTGCCTCAGCCAGAAGTGCCACGTAATCCTTCAGCACCCAGGAGATCGAGAGCGGCGTCGGGTTGGCGGCCGTCCCCGTGGGATTGCGGCCCAGCAGGACGAGCGCGCCCTTCGAGACGGCCGGCATCCTGGCTGTCAGCGGGTTCTTCGCCAGCGCGTCGAGCAGGCTCGCGCTGCCATAGGTCACGAGGATGTCGACATCGTCGAACATGTCGATCCGCTCGGTGCTGATCGAGCCCGAATATTTGCCGGGCATGGTAGCCTCGACGACGCTCTTCGGTGAGGTCAGCCCGAGATCGGCAAAGAACCGCACCCTTGTGTCATTGGCCGTGTAGAAGCTGACCTTGCTCAGATCCTGCGCGCTCAGATGGGTGATGAACATCGCCGATTTGCCGGAGAGTTCCGGATATTGCGCGACGGTGCCGGCAATCTCTGTCTCGATCCGGGCGATCAGCGCCGTGCCTTGCGCGGCCATGCCCATGGCCCGGCTGTTGAACCGGATCATGTCGCGCCAATCGGTCGACCAGGGCGCCTCGGGATAGGCGACGACCGGCGCGATCTGGCTGAGCAGCGCGTAGTCCTTCTGCGTCAGGCCGGAATAGGAGGCGAGAATGATGTCGGGGCGGGTGGCGGCCACGGCCTCGAAATCGATGCCGTCGCCCTCGTTGAACAGGACCGGCTTGGCAGCAGGTAGCTCTTTCAGCCGCGCCGCGACCCAGGGCAGCAGGCCGTCGCCATCGTCATCGCCGAAATTGGCCCGCGCGAAGCCGACCGGGACGACGCCCAGCGCCAGCGGCACCTCATGGTTCGCCCAGGCAACCGTTGCGACGCGCTCGGGCTTCTTCTTGATCACCGTCGTGCCAAGGGCGTGCTTGATGGTCATCGGATAGGTCGTCGCCTCCTGCGCGGCTGTGCCGGTGGCTGCAAGGACTGCGAGGCCGATGGCGAGCCGCAGCGCGGTCCAGAATGTCAGCATGGCGAAGGCTCCTGCCGGAAAGGGTTCGGTGGGGCGACGAAGGCGTCCCACCGGTTCTCGATCAGAACTGGACGGTCGCGGAGCCGACGAAGGTCCTGGGCGACGCGACGGTCACGAAATTGCCGGTGGTGAGCCAGTAGTTCTTGTCGAAGACGTTCTCGACATTGAAGCGGAAGGTGACCGGCCGCTCATAGATCGTCGTGGTGTAGCGGGCGCCGAGATCGAACCGTGTCCAATCCGGGAACTCGACCGTGTTGGCCGTGGTGAGATAGGAGCCCGAGGTGTAGATCACGCGTCCGTTGAGCGACAATCCGGGGACGAAGGGCGTGTCCCATTCCAGCCCGGCTGAGGCGGTGAAATTCGGCACGCCGGCGGCGTCGTTGCCGCGTTCGAGCGGGTTGGTGGGCGAGGTCAGCTCCGGCTTCAGGAAGGTCGCGCTGGCCAGGCCGCGCAGGCCCGGGACGATCTCGCCATAGGCGGAGAGTTCGAGGCCGCGGTTGCGCTGCTCGCCATCATAGGCGAGCGCATTGGAGGCGGTGCGGACCTGGCTCGGCCGCGAGATCTGGAACAGCGCGGCGGTCGTGGTGATGCGGCCCCAATCGACCTTGATGCCGACTTCCTGCTGGTCCGATTTGAACGGGGCCAGCACCGCGCCGGTGTTGCTGTAGCCGGCGCCGACGATAGTGCCCGCCGTCAGGCCCTCGGCGTAGTTGGCGTAGAGCGAGACATTCTGCCAGGGCTTGATCACGATGCCGGCGAGCGGCGTCGTGGCATTCCCTTCGTAGCGGGTCGTCCGGGCGCCGGTGGCCGTGCTGTAGCTTTGCGTCGTGACCTGCTGATGGCGCACGCCGACGGTCAGCAGCACCCGCTCGTCGAGAAACGACATCGTGTCGGCGGCCGCGTAGCTGGTCAGCGTCTGGTAGGAGGCCTTGCGCGGATCCTGCCGCGTGCCGGTCACCGTCGGCAGCGCGGCCGGGTTGTAGAGGTTGGACGGGACCGACTGGGCCGCCGTGTTAGCGACATAGGCGTTCCCGGATTCCTGGCCATAGCCGGTAAAGCCGAAGCTCAGCGAATGCTTGACCGGGCCGGTGTCGAAGCGCGCCCGCAGGCCGATATTGCCGCTGACCGTCTCGGTGTAGGAATCGTAATAGGCGTTGACCAGCCTGAAATTGCCGAGCGCATCCGCGCCACTGGTGAAGCCGGCGACGCGCGAATCCGGGAAGGTCTGGTCGTTCGTGCCCTTGCGATAGCCGATGCCGCCGAACGCCGTCAGCCATTCCGTCAGATCATATTCGACGAAGGACGCGATCGTGTGGTCGCGCTGCTTCAGCTTCGTGCCGGGATACCAGTTGCCGCGTGCGTCCGGGGCGCGGGGGACGAACGGGATGTTCGTTTGCAGCGTCATCTGCGGGCGGAAGTTCTTGGTGTCGTCGTTCTGGGTGATCGCGTCGAGCGACCAGCGCAGGCGCTCTCCGCGATAGTCGAGAGCGATGGAGCCGAGTCCCGTACGCAGGTTGCCGTCCTCGATCGAGGCCTCGCCGCTGCGCACCAGGCCGTTGACCCGCACGCCCCACTCCTTGTTGGCGCCGAAACGGCGGCTGGCGTCGACATGGGTGCCAAAATTGCCGCTGCTGATGAAGGTCGGCGTCACGCGCACGAAAGCCTCGTCGGGCGCCCGCTTGGTGATGATGTTGATGGCGCCGCCGATGCTGCCGCTCGGCGGGATGCCGTTGGCGAGCGCGCCCGGGCCCTTCAGCAATTCGATCCGCGCGATGTACTGCGCCGCGGCGCGGTTGGACGAGATCAGCCCGTAGAGGCCGTTGAAGCCTGTGTCGGCTGAACCGACCTGGAAGCCGCGAATCTGGAAGGTGTCGTCGAAGCCGTTGCTGCCGGTGGTCAGGCGCACCGAGGAATCATTGATCAGCGTGTCGGCGGCGGTTCGCGCCTGCTGGTCCTCGATCAGCTTCTCGGTGAAATTGACTGTGCTGAACGGCGTGTTGAGCACATTGCTGGTGCCCAGGATGCCGAGCGATCCGCCCTGTGCGACCTGCCCGCCGGCATAGGCGGGGGGCAACTCGCCGGGCCTGCGCTCGCCCGTTACCTCGATCGTCTGCAGGTCGATCACATCCGAGGCCGCGCGTGGCGCCGGAGCCGCCTGCGCATAGCGGATCGAGGGGCGCACGACTGCGGCGTCGGGCCCACGCAGCCCGTGCAGGGGCGTTTCGACCGCGACCAGACGTCCCGAACGCGCTGCCGAGGCCTGCGCCGGATGCTGATGCATCATTGACGGGGTCCCGCCCGTCGGCGCGCCGCTGGTATGGGCGATGGCCGATGAGGTGAAGAGCACACCCGCCATCACGCCGCCGGCCAGATGCACGGCCATCGCGACGTGGCTCGCTCCGTATCCTGCGATAATCGTGTCGAGACGACGATGGTGGCGGGTCGCATCCTTGCGGGAAATCTTGGCCTCGACGCAGAACATCTCGCAAACCCTTCGTCACTGTCGTGATGTATTGATGGAAGGCGGTGATGCAGGAATCGATAAGGACATGCAGTCAACCGCGAGAGGACCGTTTAACAGTTGTGCTTCTGTATTTGCAAGGTCTCACAAAACTATAGAAATAGAACTATTCTAATATCCAAGTTAGAATGATTAAATTGTAGATCTTGCGATTTTTGCTGGCCTCTATCCTGTTCGCGCGTGGGCGGCGGCAGGCGTCGCGTGAGCCGATGGAAAAGGCATAGCCATCGGTCGCTCGCTCACGCGCAGCTTCGCCAGAGTTTCGACCCCGGCTTGGACGGAAGGCATGGCGGGTAGAGACAGGGAAGAGACCGGTACCGAGGCGACCGCAGGGAGAACGGGGCCGAGGCCCTGAGGGTGAGCCGCGGATTTACCGGTGGACGGTATCGATCGGACCGGTGCCGCCCGCCCTCAGCGCAGCATCCGGGGCAGCCACAGCGTCAGGTCCGGCCAGAAGGTGATGATCGCCAGCGCGCCGAAGAGCGGAATGTAGAACGGCATCACCGCCTTCAGCACGGCGGGCATCGACGTCTTGGCGATGTCCGACAGCAGGAACAGCGCCAGACCGAGCGGCGGCGTCAACAGGCCGATCATCAGGTTGAAGACGAAGATGATGCCGAGATGCACGGGATCGACACCCGCCATCACCAGCGGCGCCGAGACCAGCGGTGCCACCAGCAGCGTCGCCGTCGTGCTGTCGAGGAACATGCCGACGATGATCAGCAGCACGTTGACGATCAGCAGCAGCACGATCGGGTCGGTCGAGATCGAGAGCAGGCTGCGGGTGAAGCTCTGCGGCAGTTGCTCAATGGTTAGAATCCAGCCGAACAGGGCGGCAGCCGAGACGATGATCAGCACGGCCGAGGTCGTCTTCACCGTATCGAACAGGGCAAAGCGCAGCCGCGGCCAGGTCAGCCCGCCATAGAACACCATCGCGATCAGCAGGATGTAGGCGACCGTGATCGAGGCGGCCTCGGTCGGGGTGAAATAGCCGCCGAGCATGCCGCCGACGAGGAGGAGCGGCGTCATCAGCGCGGGCGCTGCCGGCCAGAAGGTCGTCCAGAGCTCGCGGAAGGTCGGCCAGCGCTTCGAGCGCGGATGGTTGTTGCGCTTGGCGAGCCAGGCTACGGTCGCCATCAGCATGGCGACATAAAGCAGCGCCGGCACGATTCCCGCGATCAGCAATTGCACGATGGAGACGCTCGTCACCGAGCCGTAGATGATCAGCGGGATCGAGGGCGGGAAGATCGGCCCGACGACGGCCGATGCTCCGGTGATGGCGGCCGAATAGGCCCGGGTGAAGCCGGCCCTGACCATGGCGCGGATCTCGATGCGACCGAGGCCGCCGATATCGGCGAGCGCGGCGCCCGACGTGCCCGAGAACACCAGCGAACCGATGACATTGACCTGCGCCAGGCCGCCCGGCACGCGCCCCCCCAGCGTATGGGCGAATCGGTAGATATGGCTGGTGATGCCCGCCTGGTTCATCAGGCTGCCGACGAAGATGAAGACCGGAACCGCAACCAGCGGGAAGGAATCCAGCGCATAGGTCATGCGCTGCGCGACCAGTTCCAGCGGGAACCCCGACAGCAGGACATAGAGCAGGGCAGGGACCGCGATCGCGACCACGACCGGAAACCCGAAGATGAACAGCGCCACGAAGGCCAGGATGATGGTGATCGCCATGACTGTCCGCCCTCAGTGCTTCATGTCGTCGGGCAGATCGAGCTCGTCTTCGGGCTCGTGCTCCTGGGGGAAGGTGACGTAAAGCGGCCGTCCCTGGATCGCCTTGGCGGTCTGGATGGCGCATTCGAGCGTGCTCATCGCAAAGCTGAGGCAGGCCGCGCCCAGAAAGATCCAGTAGGGAATGCCCAGGGTTGGGGTCGAATTGTCGAGATTGCCGCCGATGGCGACGAAGCTCGCGAGGGTGATCGCCGCGAAGGTCGCGGTTGCTGCAATCGCGCCGATGATCTTCGCCGCACGCACGACGCCGCCCGGCAGCATCGAGACGATTTCCTCCATCCGGATATTGGCGCCGGCCGAGATGACATAGGGCAGGGCCAGGAACACCGCGCAGATCAGCATGAAGCGCGCCAGTTCCTCCACGCCGATGATCGGCGTGGCGAAGATTTCGCGCGAAACCACCTGGATGAAGGGCAGCGACACCATGGCGATCAGCATCGCCAGGCTGCCCCAGCGGAACAGCCACCGCACCGGCTCGACGGCGCGGTCGATCGCGTAGGTCCGGCTGTCGACACTCGTCACGGTGACAGGAACGTCAGGGGCGATGGCGGGGCTTTGCAAGAGGCGTCTCTTCGCGGGATCGAGGAGCGGCAGACGGCTCGGCAAGACCGAGACCGTCGCAGGAAGGCGAAAGCCGGGGCGTGGCGCCCCGGCGCCCGGCGTCACTTCATGGCGCTGATGCGTGCGATGATCGGTGCCCAGGTCGGGAAGTCGGTGTTGACCTGCGCGCTCACCGATTTGCGGAACTCGTCGACCTTGAGCCCGTCCTTCTCGGTGATGAAGGTCATGCCCTTCTTCTTGAGCTCGTCGATCAGCTTGACCTCGGCCTCGAGCCCGCGCTTCAGCGTTTCCTCGCCGACCTCGGCCGCGATGGCGGCGACGACGGCGCGGTCCTTCTCGGGGATCGACTGCCAGCTGCGCTCGTTGATGAAGACCGGCAGTACGTTCTGCATATGCCCGGTCAGCATCACATGGCTCTGTACCTCATAGAGCTTGTTGGCGTTGATCATGGTCAGCGGATTTTCCTGGCCGATCACCATGCCGGTCATCAAGGCGGTCGGCAGTTCGGCGACCTCGACCGGCGTCGGCACCGCGCCCATGCCCTTGATCATCGTCGTCCAGAGCTGCAGCGGCACGCCGCGGAAGCGCTTGTCCTTGAGATCGGCCGGCGAATAGACCGCCATCTTCGCCGTCATCTGGCGGGCGCCGCGATAGAGCCGCCCGACGATGCGGATATTGGCCTGCTTCACCAGCTTCTCGGACATCTCCTTCATGATCTCGGAATTCGCCGGGTCGGTGGCGGTCATCGCATGTGTGCCGTCGCGATAAATGAAGGGGGCCGCGAAGGCCGCCATCTCCGGCATCAGCCGCGACAGCGAGGCGAATTCGTGGTGGGCAAGCGAGATTGCGCCGCTGCGCACGCCGTCGACCGTCTCCTGCGCCCCGCCGAGCTGCGAATTCGGGAAGACCTGCACCTTGACGCGGCCGTCCGTGCGCGCCTGGACGCGTTTGGCGAATTCCTCGGCATACCAGTACTGGATGTCGCCCTCGGAGCCGACATGGGCGTAGCGCAGTGTCACCTGGGCCGCCGCCGGGGCGGCAAAACCCGCCGCGAGCGCCAGCGCCGCGACCATGCTCTTGAGCGTCTGCCTCTTGTTCATTCTGGTCATGTGTTCCTCCTCCGCTTTTTTATGATGAGCTTTGTTGGTTCGGCGGCTCACAGCCGGTAGATGCGCCGGGCGTTGTCGTGAAACAGCCGGTCGCGGTCGCTTCCAGGCAAGCTCGCCGTCGCGGCGAGAAAGCCCGAGAAGATCGTATCGAAATCGCCGACAAGACTGTCGACCGGGAAGTTGCTCGCAAACATCGTCCGGTCGAGGCCGAAGATGGCGATGGCATCGCGGATGATCGGAGCGTTGGCCGCCATCGTCCAGGGACGCTCCGGCAGGCCCAGTCCCGAGATCTTGAGGGCGACGTTGGGCTGGGCGGCTGCCCGTTCCAGGGCCTGCCGCCAGGCCGCAAGCGCCTCCGGGGAGCGATCGGCGGGAAGGCCGGTGTGATTGATCACGATCTGGGTCGCCGGGAAATCCCTGGCCAGATCGGCCGCCGCGTCGAGATGCCACCACGGCGTCTGCAGATCGAAGGACAGGCCGTGTTGCGCCAGCAACCCATAGCCACGGCGCCAGGCGGGATCGTCCATGGAGCCGGCCGCGCCGCGCTTCGCCTCGGTCGGCGTCGAGGTGGCGGCAGGCTTGTGCCGGATCCCACGAACGATCGAGACGGATGCGTGGGAGGCGAGCAGCGCGGCGGCATCCGAGGACGCCGGATCGCACCAGGCGACCACGACCGAGGGCAGCCCTTCCGCCTTCGACACGGCCGCGACCCAGCGGCTTTCGTCGGCCGCCTTGTCTCGGGCCCATTCCGCTTCGACATAGACCGACCCCACGACCGGCCAGCCGGCAATATCGGCTCGATAATCCACCGGCATGTAGTCGCGGCAGATCGCGGAATAGTCTCCGTAGCGGAACGGAACGCGCTCGTGCTTCAGCCAGGGGAGATCGTTGGCGAGGTCCCAGACATGGTGATGCGCGTCGATGACGGCGCGCGGCCGGTCAGGCTGGGTCAACCTCGCCGCGGCCGTCATGGCTTGCCCGCCGCGCGCTGGGCCGCGTCGTGCTCGTAGAGCTTCACCACCGCCGCCGAATCCGTCATCTCGTGGCCGAGTGCGACATAGTCCTTGTAGCGCTGCACGCCCTGCTCGATCACCTTGAGGTCGAGCCCGAGATCGCGGGAGAAGGCGGAAACGGCCTTGAGGTCCTTGAGAAGCTGGCGGGCGTAGCTCGACGGCGGCTCGAAGGCGCGGGCTTGCATCTGCGGGTAGAGTCGCTGCAGCAGGCTTGAATCGGCATGGCCCCCGGCGAGGCATTGCGGCAGCCGCGCGGCGTCGATCCCTGCTGCTTCCGCCAGCATCAGCGCCTCGGCCATCACGACATAGCCGGTTCCGACGATCGCCTGGTTGATGATCTTCGTGGTCTGGCCGGCGCCGACCGGGCCCATCAGCGTGACGTTGCCGGCCATCTGGTCGAGGATCGGCTTCGCCTTGGCGAAATCGGCTTCCGACCCGCCGGCCATCACGGTCATGCCACCGGTGCGGGCGAGTTGCGGGCCTCCCGAGACCGGAGCGTCGATCCAGCCTGCGCCGGTGCGCTCCTTGAGCGCCGCTGCCACCTGACGGGTGCCGTCCGGGTCGGCGGTCGAGAAGTCGATGACCAGCGCCGGACCACGGCCGGCCGCGGCGACACCGTCCTCGGCCAGGATGCAGCGTTCGACCGCCGCCATATGCAGGACGCAGAGCATGACGATGTCGCTCGCCGCCGCGACCTCGGCGGGGCTCGCCGCCTCGACCGCGCCATGCGGGACCACGGTGTCGAGCCGCTCCGGCTCGAGATTCCAGACGGTGACGGGGTAGCCGAGGTCCAGCAGCCGCCGCACCATGGCTTCGCCCATGATGCCGATGCCGATAAAGCCGATCCGGGGCAGGGTAGGCGAGGCGCTCATGCGAACACCCTCCCGTCACGGCGGCCGGCGCCGGTTGCATGCCATGGGTCATGCCAGATTGTGATCTTGGCCATCAATTTGTCTCCCTTCGGCATGGTTCGTCTCGTGACGACAATCTTGCATGCCAGATTTGAGATGTCAGCAGAGCGAGCGGTCTGGGGCTCGGTGCGCGATGTTGACGTGGGTTTCGGTTGGCCCGTTGATCCGCTTAGCGCCCCGTCCAGGTCGGTAGCGTCTTGGTTTTGGCGAGGAACTCCTGCACGCCGCGCCGGAAATCGTCGCTGCCATAGACCGTCTCGATCAGCGCATCGACATCGGGCAGCGCCTCCAGCGTCATGCGCCGCAGCGTTTCCTTGGTCGTGCGGGTGGTCAGCGGCGCGTTCTCGGCGGCGCGACGGCACAAGGCCTCGATCTCATCATCCATTGCCTCGCGCTCGACCACACGCAGCAGGAACCCGCCTGCCACAAGCTCCGGCGCCGTGACGATCTCGCCCAGCAAGACCATGCGCCGCGCCATCGCCACGCCGATCGCGCCGCCGATGCGCGCCAGGCTGAGCGCCGACAGGCAGTTGCCCAAAGTCCGACCGATCGGCGAGCCGAAGCGGGCATCGGGCGTCGCGATGCGAAAGTCGCAGGCTGCCGCGATGTTGAGCCCCCCACCGACAGCCCAGCCATCGACGACCGCGATGGTCGTGACTGGAATAGCGTCGAGCGCCCGCATGCACTCGTCGATCTCGCGCTCATAGGCGACGCCGTCGGCGCCGCCCGTGAACTTGGCGAAGCCGGAGATATCGGTGCCCGAGACGAAGGCCTTGCCGCCCGTGCCGCGGAACACCGCGACGCGAACGGCCGGATCGGCGGCAATGGCCAGCGCGGCGTCGCGCATGTCCAGCCACATCTGCTTGGTCAGGGCGTTGAAGGCCTGGGGATTGTCGAATCGGATATGGGCGACGCCATCGACGGTTTCGAAAACGATGCGCGGCCCCGTCATTGTGCGGCCTCCGGCTGTCGGGCGCGCTTGAGCAGTCCCTTGCGCAGAAGCTCGTCGCGGATCTCGTCGCCATGCTGATTGAGCAGGGGCGGGGGCAGGCGGATTTCCTGCGGCGTCCCGCTGAGCTTCACGGGGAAGCCGAGCGCCTTGAACTCGCCCTCGACCGGATGGGGAATGGTCTTGACCATCTCGCGCGCCACGGCCTGTTCGCTTTCCACGGCCTGCGCATAATCCAGAATCGGCGCGGCCGGCACACCCGCCTCGATCAGCGCGTCGATCCACTCCTGCTTGGTCCGGGTGCGGAATGTCGGCGCCAGCGTCTCGATCAGGACGATGCGGTTGGCGATGCGGTTGGCGTTCGTCGCGAAGCGCTCCTCCTCCTGCAGCGCCTCGCAGCCGATCGTCTTGATCAGCTTGAGCCAGAGCCCCTGATTGGCGGCGCCGATGACGAACCAGCCATCCGAGGCCTCCACGGCCTGGTAGGGCGCCGACATCCGGTTCGCGGAGCCGATCGGGATCGGCGAGCGGCCGGTGCCCCAAAGTTCGGTCGTCTCCCAGACCGAGAGGGCCAGCGCCGCCTCGAACAGGGAGGAATCGATGAACTGGCCGACATTGGAGGTCTGGCGGCCGATGATCGCGCTCAGGATCGCATAGGCGCTGAACAGCCCGGCGCCGAGATCGGCCACGGGAATCGAGTTCTTGGCCGGCTCCATGCCCGGAAATCCGTTGGAACTGAGCACCCCGGAAACCGCCTGTGCCATCAGGTCGAAGCCGGGTCGCTGCGACCAGGGGCCGGTCTGGCCGAAGCCCGAGATGCTGGCATAGACCAGGCGCGGATTGATGGCCCGCAGCGTCTCGTAATCCATGCCCAGACGCGCGGCGACGCCGGGGCGGGCATTCTCGACGAGGACATCGGCGGTCTGCACCAGCCCGTAGAGAACCTCCCGGTCCTCCTCCTGCTTGAGATCGAGCGTGATGCTGCGCTTGTTGCGGTTAAGCGCCAGAAAGCCTGGGCTGTCGGTGCCCTTCAGGCGGAAACCCATGGACTGACGGGTCGAATCGCCGGTGCCCGGCTGTTCGATCTTGATGACGTCGGCGCCCATATCCCCCAGCAGCATGCAGCAGAAGGGGCCGGCCATCACCTGCGTGACGTCGAGCACACGAATGCCCGCGAGTGGCAGTGCCATCGTTCAGTTCCTCCCGTGATCGCCTTCGCATCTGTGCTGAAGACGCTGTCCGCTTGGCGCGGGCTTATTGGGCGGCGCCTATCGACGCCGCCGATCTTTGTATGCGCTATTCTGCATATCCTATAGGATTACGGGCAGCGTTCGCTGCTGTCAATGCGGCGCGGCGTTGAGCCTTCGCGATCGGGCGTCGCGACGTCATGGCGCGCGAGCGCGCGTGCCATCCGCTGTCGCGACGCTTCGAGATGGTCACGCATCGCGCCCTCGGCTGCGTCTGCGTCGCGCGCCAGCAGCGCACGGACGATGGCAGCATGTTCCTGCAAGGCCTGCTCGGGCGCGTTGGTGCGGAACAGAAAGCGGAAGATGTGGAGGTGAACGTGAAGTCCTTCGACCGTCTGCGCAACGAAGCGATTGCCGCTGGCCTGGGCGACGAGGTGGTGCAGTCTGGCATCGCCCTCGGCGAACTGGGCGTAATCGGTCTCTTCGCCGCCGGCGACACGCGCCATGTTGTCCGACAGGATCGTCAGCGCGTCGAAATGCTCCTGGCTGCTGCGCAGCGCGGCGAAAGCGGCCGCCTTGGGCTCGATCAGCAGGCGCATCTCGAACAGATCGTCGATTTCCGGCCCGGTCAGCAGATCGGCCGCCCGGAAGCCGACATTGGGAATCTTGTAGGCGAGTTTCTGGGCCTCGAGCAGGGTCAGCGCCTCCCGAATCGGCGTGGGCGAGATCTGAAGATCCCGCGACAGCGCCTCGATGCCGATATGGGCGCCGGGCGCGATCTTCATCGTCACCAGCATCGACAGAAGCTGCTCATATGCGAGTTCCACGAGCGATTTCGGATAGGTGAGCGGCTGCTCCCTCAGCGTGAGGAGCCGGGAAAAAGCGGGCGATGCGGGTGTCTTGGCGACCATCGGTGAAAACCTGAGAGGGAATTCTATAGGATATTGGGCTTCCCTTGGCGCTCCAACCCCGTCGATGCCGCGACCTGGCCGATCGCATCGTCTTCCTCACGGCATTCGGGACACGGAGCCAGCGCGCCGTGTCCCGGGAAGCCTCACCAACTCACGGCGATGTATTTGGTCTCGGTGAATTCGAGCAGACCGTGATGGGATCCCTCGCGCCCGAGCCCGCTCTGCTTCATGCCGCCAAAGGGGGCGGCGGGATCCGACACCAGGCCGCGATTGAGCGCGACCATGCCGTACTCAAGCCGCTCGGAGATCTGGAGCCCGACCTTGAGATCGCCGGTATAGACATAGGCTGCCAGCCCATATTCGGTGTCGTTGGCCATGCGGATCGCGTCCTCCACATCGTCGAAGGGCGTGACGGCGGCGACCGGCCCGAAAATCTCCTCGCGCTGGATCGCGGCGTCGCGCGACAGATCGGCGACGACCGAGGGCGGGTAGAACAGCCCCGGACCAGGGCCGGTGACGCCGCCCAGGCGAAGCGTGGCGCCCTTGGCGAGCGCATCAGCGACCAGCGACTCGATCTTGTCGATCGCGGCGCGGTTGATCATCGCGCCGCATTGCGTGGCGGCATCGGCACCGGGGCCGACCTTCAGCGCTTCCATGCGCGCAACCAGCTTGTCCACGAAGGCGTCGTAGATGCCGCGCTGGACATAGAACCGGTTTGCCGCCGTGCAGGCCTCGCCGGCATTGCGCATCTTGGCGATCATCGCGCCATCGAGCGCCGCCTCGATATCGGCATCGTCGAGAACAAGGAACGGGGCGTTGCCGCCCAGCTCCATCGAGCAACTGATGATGTTGTCGGCGGCCTCGCGCAGCAGGATGCGGCCAACCTGCGTCGAGCCCGTGAAGGAGAGCTTGCGCACGCGCTTGTCATGCAGGATAGCGCGGCAGAGGCCCGCCGGCTCAGAGGTGTTGACGATGTTGACGACTCCGGCCGGCACACCGGCGCGCCGCAGGATCTCGCCGACGGCGAGCGCCGTCAGCGGCGTCTCCTCGGCCGGCTTGAGGATGCAGGTGCAGCCGGCCGCAAGGGCAGGGGCGATCTTGCGCGTCGCCATCGCCGCCGGGAAGTTCCAGGGCGTGATCAACAGCGCGATGCCGATCGGCTGGTACTGCACGAGGATGCGGTTGCCGCCGGCCGGCGCCATCGCGATCTCGCCATTGATGCGCACGGCCTCCTCCGCATACCAGCGGAAGAATTCGGCGGCGTAAAGCACTTCGGAGCGGGCATCGGCGAGAGCTTTGCCGTTCTCCAGCGAGATCAACCGGGCCAGCCAGTCCGCCTGATCGACCATCGCCTGATAGCAGCGCTGCAGGATCACGGACCGCTGACGCGGCGGTGTCTGCGCCCAGCTGGCAGCCGCTGCTTCCGCAGCGTCGACGGCCGCGATCCCGTCGGCGACCGTGGCGTCGGCCACCGAGGTCAGGACGGTGCCGGTCGAAGGATCGAGCACATCGATGCGGCCCGTGCCGGTGCCTGGCGTCCAGCCGGCGCCGATCAGATGGTCGGTGGGAATCGGGAAGCCGCCTTCCCCGGTGAATCCGGAGACGACATAGTCCTGGCCGGCAGGGGCCTCATATTCGGTCTTGGCATGCATGGCGTTGGGTCCTGTCGCTTCAGGCGTTCAGCAGGGCTGCGCGATCGCCGGTAAAGGCAGCGCGGGTGATGGCGAGCATGGCTTGGAGATCGAGCGCACGCGGATTGTTCTTGACCAGGCGCTCGGCCTTGAGGGCGCCGGTTGCAATCTCATCGTCATGGCCGGGAGCCAGCCCGAGCTCGGCGAGTGTTTTAGGGACGCCGACCGAAGCAAACAGCTCCGCGACCGCGTCGACGAAAAGCTGCGAGCGCTCGGCCGCGCCCATCCCCGCCTCGCCGAGCCCGACAATGCCCGCGAGATCCGCGAGATCCTCAGTGCAGGCGCTGCGGTTGAACTGCATCACATAAGGCAGAAGCGCGCCGACGCCGTCGCCATGCGCGGTATGGGTGAGATTGCCGACCGGATATTGCAGCGCATGCGCCGCTGCGGTGCCCGCTGTCCCAAAGGCGCAGCCGGCCGCCAGCGACGCCAGCATCAGCCCCTCGCGGGCCTCGGCATCCGAGCCGTCCCGACAGGCGCGCGCCAGGAAGCGGAAGACGTTCGTGACGGCCAACCGGGCGAAATGGTCCGATAGCACGTTCTTGCCGACGAAGACCTGCTGTTCAGTCAGCAGCGGATCGGCCGGGCGGCGCTTGCTGGTGAAGGCCTCGACGGCATGGGCCAGCGCATCCGCACCCGAGCAGGCGGTCAGGCGCGCGGGGCAGGTCATGGTCAGCGCGGGATCGCAGATCGCGATGCGCGGGATGATGTGGGGGCTGGCGACGCCGATTTTCAAACCCCGCCCGCTGTCCATCACGACCGCGACCGGCGTGACCTCGGAGCCCGTGCCCGCAGTGGTCGGCACCGCGACCAGCGGCAACACCGGGCCCGGCACGGCGAATTCGCCGTAATAATTGCTGACCGGCCCGCCATGGGCGAGCACGACCGCGACCAGCTTGGCCAGATCCATGCAGCTGCCGCCGCCGATGCCGATGACGAGTTCGGGCGAAAACGCCGTCGCTTCGCGCGCGCAGTCTTCGATGCATTCGATCGGCAGGTCGGGAATCGTGCGGTCATAGACATGGACCGCGACACCCGCAGTGCGCAGGTCTTCCAGCGCCTCCGAGAACTCCTGTTGCGCCGAGAGGCGGCTGTCGGTGCAGATCAGCGCCCGGCGGCCGAGCCGGGCGGCCGCGCTCCCCAATGCACGGCGCTTGCCCTCGCCGAAGAGGATCGTATCGGGCAGTCGCAGGGCTCCGAACATGGCGTCAACCTTTTCCCGTCAGGCAAATCAGCAGACCGCATTCCCATCGCGCGGTCCATTGCCGCGAATCCTATATGATCTAGGATTTCGGGCAAGGGGGGGGCTGATCGTTGCGACGATCATCGAACCGCCCCGGCCGTTCGGCTGGGACGCCCGTTGGCACGCTGATCGGTCACCCTGGCTTAGGCGGGAACTGTCGATGTCCGGCCAAACATACGGCGCAGCAACGTGCCGAGCAGCGGCAGCAGGAGCAGGGCAAAGCCGATGCCCATCAGCGTCGAGACCAGCGCGTTCGACCAGAAGATCGAGAGCGAGCCCTGGCTGAAGATCATCGATTGGCGGAAGGCGTCCTCGGCCTTGTCGCCGATGACCATGGCGAGCACGAGCGGGGCGATCGGGTAATCGAGCTTCTTGAACACATAGCCGACGATGCCAAAGGCCAGCGCGACCCAGATGTCGAACTCCTTGCTGGCCACCGTATAGGCGCCGATGAAGCAGATCATCACGATCAGCGGCGCGACGATCGAGAACGGGATTTTCAGGATCGAGGCGAAGATGGGCACCGTCGCCAGCACGACGATGACCGCCACGACATTGCCGAGATACATCGAGGCGATCAGCCCCCAGACGAAATCGGGCCGCTCGATGAACAGCATAGGGCCCGGATTCAGGCCCCAGATCATCAGGCCGCCCATCATCACCGCCGCTGTCGCCGACCCCGGAATACCGAGCGCCAGCATCGGCAGCATCGCAGCAGAACCTGCGGCGTGGTCGGCGGTTTCAGGTGCGATCACGCCCTCGGGCTCGCCCTTGCCGAATTTGTCCGGGTTGCGCGAGGAGCGCTTGGCCATGGCATAGCTCATGAAGGAGGCTGCCGTCGGCCCGCCTGGCGTGATGCCCATCCAGATGCCGATGGCGCTGGAGCGCAGCAGCGCGACCCAGTAGCGCGGCAGCTTGGCCGCCGTGCGCAGCACGTCGCGGACGCTGACCTTGGCGGCGACGCCGTCAAATTTGAGGCCCTCTTCCATCGTCAGCAGCAATTCGCCGATGCCGAACAGGCCGATGACGGCGATCAGGAACGAGATGCCGGCGAGCAGCACATCGAATTCGAAGGTCAGGCGGACATTGCCCGAGACCGAATCCATGCCGATCGAGGCCAGCGCGAAGCCCACGCCCATCGCAACGATCGACTTGAAGGGGGACGCGCCGCCGAGCCCGATGAAGCTGGCGAAAGTCATGAAATAGACCGCGAAATATTCGGGCGAAGAGAAGCGCAGTGCGAAACTCGCGACCCACCCGGCCAGAAGCGTGATCAGGATGACGCCCGCCATGGCGCCGAAGCCCGCCGACAGGAAGGCGAAGGACAAAGCTTCGGTCGCCCGGCCCTGCTTGGCCATTGGGTGCCCGTCGAAGGTCGTCGCCACCGAGGAGGGCTCGCCTGGAATATTGAACAGGATTGAGGTGGTCGAGCCGCCAAACAGCGCGCCCCAGTACAATGACGTCAGCAGGATGATCGCCGAGACCGGGTCCATGGTGAAGGTCAAGGGCAGCATCAGCGAGACGCCGTTGGGTGCGCCGAGACCGGGCAGGACGCCGACCAGGATGCCCAGCAGCACGCCCGCCATCATCAGCAGGATATGGTGGGTCGTCAGCACGACGGAGAAGCCGTGCATCAGCGAGGCGATGTTATCCATGGCAGCGTCCTCGTTGCGAACGGTTGCGGATCAGTAGCCGAGCATCCGCTCGATCGGGCCCTTCAGCAGCCCGATCTGGAAGAAGCGTTCGAACACGACATAGAAGACGAAGGCTGCGCCCACCGCGCTGGCGATCGAAACCAGCCAGCCATAGCCGCCCTGGAAGCGCATCGCGTAGAGCAGGTAGGCGATGGTGGCGACATACATGCCGGCGAAGGCGGTGATCACCACAAACGCCAGCAGCGGCGCGAAGAACGACAGGACGCGGCCGGCGCGCTCGCGATCGAGGAAGACCTCGTTGACGATTGCCGCGCCGCGCAGGCGCTGAGCCAGCGTGACGACGAGCGTGCCGAGGCTCGCCAGCGCCACCAGCGCCCCGGTGTAGAAAGGAAAGGCGCCGGGCTGCGGACCCGAGGAATCCCAGCCCGTGCCGAATTCCAGCGCCCCATAGACGATGACGAGGCCAAACAGCAGCGTCGCCAAAGCGGTCGCCGTCTCGGCCCAGAAGCGCGTGATCATGGGCGGTTTCCTCGTGATCGGATTTGCTGTCGAGCGCCACGTCATTGCGAGGAGCGAAGCGACGAAGCAATCCAGGGGGGGGCGTAGAGCGCGTAGCCCTGGATTGCTTCGCTACGCTCGCAATGACGGCGAGCGGCGTCTTTACTTGGCGATCCAGCCTTCGGCCTCGAAGACCTTCTTGTTGGCGGCATCGTCCTTGGCGACGAAGTCGGTCAGTTCCTTGCCCTTCATGAAACGGCCGGTCTGCGCGGTGCGCGTCACGAACTCCTTCCACTCCGGCGTCTGGCTGACCTTCTCGAGCACGCCTTCATAGAAGGTGACCGCGTCAGCGGGGACTTCGGCCGGCAGCCAGACGGTGCGCGGCATCTGGAAGGTCTCGATCGGGAGGCCGGATTCCTTGCAGGTCGGGATGTCGCCCCAGCCCTTGCCGTCGAACACCGGCTCGCCCTTGGCCAGGCGCACCGGCGAGAAGACGCAGAGCGGCTTGACCTGTCCGGCCTTCCACTGGCCGATATTCTCGTTGGGGTTATTGACGTTGGAGTCGATATGCCCGCCGGCCAGCTGCACGGCCGCCGCGCTGCCGCCCTGGAACGGGACGTAGATCATCTTGACGCCGGTGACGTCCTGAATCATCGAGGTCAGCGTCTGGTCGGTATCCTTCGACTGGCTGCCGCCCATCTTGAAGCCCATCGGCTTGGCCTTGGCGGCCTCGACGAAGCTCTTGGCGTCGGCATAGGGCGCATCGCCCTTCACCCAAAGCAGGAACTCGTCGAGCGCCAGCGCGGCCACCGGGGTGAGGTCGCTGAACTTGTATCCAAGCTTGGCGACATAAGGCAGCAGATAGGCGTTGTTGGTGCCGAAGATGACCCGGTGCGCGTCGCCCTTGCCGCCCTTGCCGTGGATATAGCCTTCCGCGCCCGATCCGCCGCCCTTGTTGACGACCACGATCGACTGATCGATCAGCTTGTGCTTGCTGATGATCGACTGGATCATGCGGGCGAAATTATCGGTGCCGCCGCCGGCACCGGAGGTAACGACGAACTCGACCGGCTTGGTCGGCTGCCAGGCCTGGGCCGCGCCGGCGCCCCCGAAAGCGATGGCGCCCGTGATCGCGGCTGTGATGCTGAAGGTCTTCATGCGCTGTCTCCCTGCATGCGTTTCGTCCCTGGATGAGCGATTTTCACGACCGCTCTTGCGCGGCGGTCTTGGAAACGGTGGTGGTGTCTGAAGGGGTCGGTCGTCAGGCGGCGGCCTTGGCCCTCGCCTTGCCGTCCTTGGCCATCTTGATGGCCAGCGCCAGAGCCGCCCGGCAGGCGCCGAGATTGGCGACGCCTTTGCCGGCGATCTCATAGGCCGTGCCATGGGCGGGCGTGCAGATCGGGAAGGGGAAGCCGCCGATCAGTGTGACGCCGCTGTCGAAGCCAATCAGCTTCATCGCGATCTGGCCCTGATCGTGGTACATCGTCAAAACGGCATCGAAATCGCCGTTCTTCGCCCGCAGGAACACGGTGTCGGAGGGAAAGGGGCCCTCGACGGTGAAGCCCTGGGCCTTGGCCGCCTTGACCGCGGGCTCGATCGTCTCGATCTCGTCGCGGCCGAAATTGCCGCCATCGCCGGCATGGGGATTGATGCCCGCGACCGCGATGCGCGGCGGATTGAAGCCGGCCAGCCGCAGATTGGCGTCCGCCAGCGTCAACGCCCGCAGGATGCGCTCCTGGGTGATGTTGGCGGCGACCTCCGAGAGCGGGATATGCGAGGTGACGCGCGCGTTCCAGAGCTTGTCGAGGATGTTGAACTCGCTGGCGGGGCCCTCGAAGCCGATCGCATCCCGCACGAAACGGATCTCGTCGTCATAGCCGGGATAGGCGTAGCGCATCGCCGCCTTGTTGAAGGGCGTGAAGAACACCCCGTCGGCATGGCCGGCAGCGGCAAAACGCAGCGCGCGGCGAAAGTTATCGGTCGCGGCCTTGCCGCCGGCCAGCGTGGCAACGCCGCGCTGCAGATCGGCGGGATCATGGTTGGCGAGATCGATGAAGACCGGGCGGCTGTCCTGGTTGGGCAGCGGCGTGCCGTCGGCGATCGTCTCGACCTGCGGGTCGACGCCGCTGTCGGCAATGCCGAGATCGAGCAGGCGCCGGTCGCCGAAGACGACGAAACGGGCGGCGTCGCGAAGGTCCGGCTCGGCCAGGATCCGCGCGGTCAGTTCCGGGCTGATGCCGGACGGATCCCCCATGGCAACCACGATGACTGGCCGCGCGCTGTCTTGATCCGACATGGTTTGTCCTGACTTCGTTTCCTTGCCCAATCGGTATCATGTGAGGTTTGAGCCGGCAAGTATGCTGCATGCAGCATATATTTCGGGCATTCGCTATTCTTGCATACAAGAATGGAGTAAGACTCTTTCCGACAGGAGGAGCCTTCGTGAATTTCCATCAGCACTATGCGCGCATCGCGCGGCCCATCGAGACCTGCCTGGTCGGCAGCGGCAGCTTCGGCCGCTCATTCCTGACCCAGGCCGCCCGCATTCCGCTCGTCAATGCGCGCATCGCCGTGGACAGGACCGCCGAGGCCGCGGGCGAGGCCTTCGCCTCCGCCGGGATCGCGCGTCGCGAAATTGCGCTTTGTGCCACAGCCGCCGAGGCGCGCACGGCCTGGGAAGCCGGTCATCGCGTGGCGGCCGATTCGCTTTCGATCGTCATCGACCTGCCCTTCGACATCCTGATCGAGGCCACCGGCGCACCCGTCGCCGCAGCCCGCCACGCGCTGCTGGCGATCGAGGCCGGCCGCCATGTCGCGCTCGTCTCCAAGGAAGCCGATTCGGTCGTCGGGCCGGGGCTTGCCCGTCTGGCAGCAGAGAAGGGCGTCGTTGTCACCCCCGTCGATGGCGACCAGCCGAGCCTTCTGATCGGTCTCGTGACCTGGGCCGAGCTGCTCGGCTTCGACGTCATCGGCGCCGGCAAATCCAGCGAGTATGATTTTGTTTTCGACCCAAAGACGGGCGACGTGACCTGCAACGGCGTGACGCGGCCGCTGCCTGAGCTTGCTGAGCAGTGGTCGCTCGGCGGTGCTGACGCAGTCGCGCGCTCCGCAGCCCGCGCCGCCGTGCTGGGAACGGCCTTTCCGCTGCGCACCGTGCCCGATCTTTGCGAGATGACGGTGGTGGCCAACGCGACTGGGCTTGGTGCCGACACGGCTCGCTTCCATGCACCGCCAGCGCGCATCAACGAACTGGCCGACCTGTTCTGCGAGCGCGGGCAGGGTGGTCTGCTCAATGGCACCCGCCGGGTCGATGTCTTCCATCACCTGCGTCTGGCCGACGAGGCGAGCTTCGCCGGTGGCGTTTTCGTCACGGTCCGCTGTGAGGATCCGGCCAGTTGGGCGCTGCTAGCCGAGAAAGGGCATGTCGTGGCATCCGGCGGGCACACCGCCGCGCTCTATCTGCCGCGCCATCTGCTCGGGCTGGAGGCGGCAACGTCGCTGCTCGATGCCGCCGGACTGGGCCTGTCCCGCTACGGCACGGACTACCGGCCGCGTCAGGATCTCGTCGCGGTGGCGGAGGCTGATCTGCCGGCCGGCACCGTGCTGAGCATGGGCGGCCATCATCACAGCATCGCCGATGTCGGCGGCGCGATGGTGCCGGCCGGTCCGCTGCGCGAGGGCGATCCCGCCCCGTTCTATCTCGTGGCCGATGCGACGCTGGTGCGGCCGGTCCGTGCCGGCGAGGCGATCAAGCTCGGCGATGTGGCAGTGGACGATGCCTCGCCGCTGCTGGCGGTCCGCATCCGGCAGGATACGATGTTCTTCGGCGATACAGCGCCGCGTTGACAGCGCCTTGTGGCCATGGCGTAACCCCGAAGAAGGAGCGACCAAGCCCATGAGCGAGGCTGCCGAGGCCTATCCCCGCATCCAGCGACGCACGCTGCACGACGAGGTGCTGGAGCGCCTGCGCGACATGATCATCGAGGGCCGGCTGGAGCCGGGCCAGCGGATCAATGAGGGCGCGGTCGGAGCCCAGCTCGGCGTCTCGCGCACGCCTTTGCGCGAGGCGATCAAGAGCCTCGCCAGCGAGGGGCTGGTCGAGATGCAGCACGCCAAGGGCGCCGTGGTCCGGCGCTTCTCGGTGCGTGATCTGCGCGAGATCCTGGAGGTCACCAAATCCCTGGAACAGCTCGGCGGCCGCATCGCCTGCGCGCAGGCGAGCGATGCGCAGATCGAGGCGATCGCCGCCATGCATCAGCGGATGATGGAGCTTTATGAGCAGCGCAACCGGCTGGAATATTTCAAGCTCAACCAGGCGATCCATTCGGCGATCGTCGCCGCCGCCGGCAATGCCGTGCTGATGGAGATGCACGAGACGCTGCAGGCGCGGATCAAGCGTCTGCGCTTCATCGGCAATGAGGGGCCGGTGAAATGGGCCGGTGCCGTGGCCGAGCACGAGGCGATGGTCGCAGCCCTGAGCCGGCGGGACGGCGAGGCGCTCGCTTTCGAGATCGGCAAGCACATGGACCATACGCTGACCCGCGTCAGCGAGGTCATCGTCTAGGATTTGCCGTCGAACAGGGTGACCACCATGACGGTGCTGCGGCCGTTCACGCGGCGTCGGCCGGCCGGTCGCTGAGTTTGAGCACGCGGCGGGGGCCGACCACGGCCAACAGCGGCGATGGGCATAGGCAGGTCGACAATGGTCGCGAATGGGTATCCTTTGACGCGTCGGCCTGCAGCCCTCACTTGAAGGGGCCGGAATTTGCATGCAAGCAAGAGCGGCAATCAAGCAACCGGACAGGTTTTCGCCCATGCGGGCACGCCCACATCGCAATGCCCTCCTCCCAATGATGATCGTCCCGACATGACGCTCTCCCAGATCCCGACGCCGCTCGCCGCGCTGATCGCACGCACCCCGACTCTCGACGGTGGTCGCAGGAAGGGCGCGCTGCATGGCGGCGTGGTGACCCAGTTGCGCAATCTGATCGTCACGGGCGTGCTGGCTCCCGGCGCCAAGCTCAACGAGCGCGAGATCTGCGAACAGCTGGCGGTCTCGCGCACCCCGGTCCGGGAAGCGATCAAGACGCTGATCCAGGACGGGCTGTTGCATGCGCTGCCGAACCAGTCGGCCGTGGTCGCAGAGCTCGATCTCGACCATGTCACCGCGCTGATCGACGTGGTGACGACGATCGAGGGACTGGCGGGCGAACTGGCGGCGCGCAATATCACGGAAGAGGCGATCGCCGAGATCGGATTGCTGCATTACCGGATGCGGCTGCATCACGCCCGCGACGAACTGCCGGGCTATTTCGAGGCCAACACCGCGTTTCACCGCAAGATTGTCGAGATCGCCGCCAACCCCGTGTTGCTTTGGGTGTGGGATCTGTTGGCGCTGCGGGTCGATCGCGCGCGCTACTCCTCCAACCTCTGGCCGACGCGCTGGAAGGCGGCGATCCAGGAACACCAGGGCATACTCGATGCCCTGTCCGCGCGCGATTCTGTTAAAGCTGGCGAGGCGCTGCGCCAGCATGTGCGCAATGGTCTCTCCGGGCTGGTTGCGGCCCTCTCGGGCGAGCAGCCGCCTCCGCTGCAAAAACATCCAACGATCGACCCGCCGGCTGATGCCGTCTGATCTTGCATGCCGGACCGTGACGGCCACCCCCATGGCGCGTGCTGTGGCCGGCCGGGATCAGGCCAGCGCCTGCGTGATCTCGGCAACCGTGGAACGCGCCGTCCGCATCACCCCGATCAGGGTCGCGGAGGCCGCTCCGGTCCAGTCGCCATAGCCGACGAGCCAGAGCCCCGGCTCGGCGAACGAGCGCGTGCCATCCGTGGCGACGCGGCCATCCTCGCCGACGACGCCGAGCGGCGCCAAGTGTGACAGAGCAGGTCGAAAGCCGGTGCACCAGATCACGGCGTCGACGGGAGACGCCGTCCCGTCCTGCCAGACCACTCCGTCCCGCGTGAAGCGGGTGAAAGGCGCGACCGCGTGCAGCACGCCGCGCTCGCGCGCCTCCTTGACGGGTGGCACCATCACCACATCGCCAAAGCCGCCGACCGGCAGGTCGATCGTGCGGCCTTCCTGAGCGGCCTGCCAGCGCGCCGTCGCGCGTTCGAACAGCACGCGCCCATCGACCTCATCGGGCAGGAAGGACGGCGGCGTCGCCGTCACCCAGGTGGCATCCGCCATCAGCGACAGCTCCGCCAGGATCTGCGCCCCCGAATTGCCGCCACCCACCACGAGAACGCGCTGGCCGGCGAATTCGGTCGGCGTGCGGTAATCCGCAGAGTGGATCTGGCGCCCTCCAAAAAGGGCCTGATCGGGATAGTCCGGCCAGAACGGCTGGCGCCAGGTGCCTGTTGCGCTGATCACGGCGCGGGCCTTCCTCGGGCCGCTATCGGTCGCGATCGAGAACCCGTCGCCTTCGCGCGCGACGGCCTCGACCTCGACAGGGCGCTCGATGTTGAAGCCGTAGCGGGCCTCGTAGCGGGTGAGGTAGTCGATCACCGCATCGCGCGCGGGGTAGCCGTCTGGGCTCGCCGGCATCGGCCAGCCCGGCAGCGAGCTCCATTGCGCCGGCGAGAACAGCCGCAGCGAATCCCAGGCATGGCGCCAGGCGCCGCCGGGCCCCGGCTCACCGTCGAGAATGGAAAAGCGCAGGCCGGCCCGGCGCAGGAAATAAGCGCAGGCAAGCCCGGCCTGGCCGCCGCCGATCACCACCACATCCAGCGGTTCGTCCATGCCGGCTCTCCTCCGCGAGGCCGTGTCCAGCGTCGTCGACGGCGCCAGGGTTATGACACCACCGGCAGCCAGAGCCAAAGCGCGCCCAGGGTGACGAACAGGACCGGCGGCGTGATGACGAGCCCGACCTTCATGTATTGGCCCCAGCTGATCGTCTGGCCCTTGCCGGCGAGGACATGCAGCCAGAGCAGGGTCGCCAGCGAGCCGATCGGCGTGAATTTCGGCCCGAGATCATTGCCGATGACATTGGCATAGACCATCAGCTCCTGGGTCAGCGGCGCCACCGCTGCGCGGTCGATGGCGAGCGCGCCGACCAGGGTGGCGGGCATGTTGTTCATGATCGAGGCCAGCACGGCGACGACGAAGCCGGTGCCTACCGTGGCGACGAAGCTGCCCTGGCCGGCGAGCCAGACCAGAACGCCGGCCGCGATGTCGGTGAGCCCCGCATTGCCGAGCCCGTAGACCACGAGATACATGCCGATCGAGAACAGCACGATCTGCCAGGGCGCCCCGCGCAGCACCTTCTCGACCGAGACCACGGCGCCCTTGCCCCCCGACAGCCAGCGCCCGGCGATGGCGACAAGGATGAGCGCGGCCGCACCCGTGACGAAGGCGATCGGGATACCGAGCGGGGCGGTCGCGAAATAGGCCACGAGCAGCAGCCCCAGCAGCGGAAAGGCGGCGCGGAACACGGCCTTGTCCCGGATTGCGGCGGCGGGCGCCTCGAGATCGCCGACGGCATAGGTGGCGGGGATATCCCGGCGAAAATACAGCCAGAGGACCAGCAGCGTCGCGCCCAGCGAGACGAGGTTCACCGGCACCATCACCGCCGCATAGCGCCCAAATGAGATCTGGAAGAAGTTGGCCGTGACGATGTTGACCAGGTTGGAGATCACCAGCGGCAGCGAGGTCGTGTCGGCGACGAAGCCGCAGGCGACGATGAAGGCCATGGCGCCGGCCGGCGGGAAGTTCAGCCGCAGCAGGATCGCCAGCACGATCGGGGTGAGCAGCAGCGCCGCGCCGTCATTGGCGAAGAAGGCGGCGATCACCGCCCCCAGCAGCACGACCAGCGGAAACAGGCGCCGTCCGTTGCCACCGCCCCAGCGCGCGACATGCAAGGCCGCCCAGGCGAAGAAGCCGGCTTCGTCGAGGATCAGCGAGATCACGATCAGGCCGACGAAGGTGAAGGTTGCGTCCCAGACGATGTGCCAGACCGTGCCGACATCCGCCCAGCCGACGACACCCGCCAGCATGGCAACCGCAGCCCCACCGAGCGCCGACCAGCCGATGCCGAGCCCTTTCGGCTGCCAGATCACCAGAACGAGCGTCATCACGAAAATGGTGAGTGCGAGCATGAAGCTGTCCGTGGAAAACGCGCGGTCAATGGCGGGGGGATAGGCTGTCGCTGCCGGAATGGCCAGCCTGCGGGTCAGATCGCGCTTTGGTTGACGCGGGCCATCAGTGCGTCGGCGCTTTCCATCCGCTCCGAGTAGCGGTCTGTCAGATAGCCGGAGCGCCCCCGCGTCAGATGCGTGAACTTCACCAACTCCTCGCAGACATCGACGATGCGGTCATAGAGCGGGGAGGGCTTCATCCGGCCGGCCTCGTCGAATTCGAGAAAAGCCTTCGGCACCGAGGACTGGTTTGGAATCGTGATCATCCGCATCCAGCGCCCGAGAATGCGCATCTGGTTGACCGCATTGAAGCTTTGCGAGCCGCCGCTGACCTGGATCAACGCCAGCGTCTTGCCTTGCGTCGGACGTTTGGCGCCGAGGCTCAGGGGAATCCAGTCGATCTGCGCCTTCATGATCGCGGTCATCGCGCCATGGCGTTCGGGGCTGACCCAGACCATGCCCTCGGCCCAGTCGGCGAGATCGCGCAGCTCCGCGACCTTGGGGTGATCGGGCTCGGCGCCATCGGGCAGCGGCAGGTCGCGCGGATCGAATGTGCGGACCTCGCAGCCGAGAAAGCGCAACAGGCGGCCGGCCTCCTCGGAAGCCAGACGCGAATAGGAGCGCTCCCGGATCGAGCCGTAGAGCACGAGAATGCGCGGCTTGTGAGCGGGGGCATCAGGGCCGCCAAGCGCCGCGACGTCGATTGGTGCGAGCTGCGTCGGCGTGAGGTTGGGCAGGTCGCGGCCGTCGGGAGACGCGTTGGTCATGGCGTCTTTCTCGCCGCGCCGACGACCTCGCCATCCTCCTTCACGAAACGCGCGACCGGATGGTCGAGCAGATCGAGGACCGTCTCCGAGGGGCGGCAGAGACCGACGCCCCTGTCGGTGACCACGATGGGACGGTTGATCAGGATCGGATGTGCCATCATCGCATCGAGTAGCGCGTCGTCGGGCAGGCTTTCATCGCTGAGACCGAGCTGTGCATAGGGCGTGCCCTTCTCGCGCAGCAGAGCACGCGGCGGCAGCTGCATCGCCGCCAGCAGGCCGATCAGAGTCTCGCGGCTCGGCGGGGTCTTGAGATATTCGATCACGCTGGGTTCCTCGCCGGATTGACGGATCATCGCGAGCACGTTGCGCGAGGTTCCGCAGGCGGGGTTATGATAGATCGTGACGGCCATGACGAGCCTCCTCTTGCGATCTCCCCGACGGCGGCTTGACGGCTCGATGGGCGACAGGCTGGTCGCGCCTGCCGCCATCGGCGCTAGATGATGCGGCGCCGCAGCGAGCCGCCGATCTGCTCGACCGCCACCACCAGCGCAAACACCGCCAGGATGATCGTCAGCGCCGTGTCGTAGTCGAACAGGTCGAAGGCGACCTTGAGCTCGACACCGATGCCGCCGGCACCGACCAGGCCGAGAACGACCGAGGCCCGCGTCGCCTTCTCCACGCAAAACAGCGAGGTCGCGATGAAGGAGGGCATGGCGTTGGGCACCACGGCCGAGAAGATCAGCCCCGTCTTGCTCGCGCCGATGGTCGATAGCGCCTCGCGCGGGCCCTTGTCGGTCTCCTCCATCGCCTCGGCGAAAAAGCGCCCGGCATAGCCGATCGTGTCGATCATCAACGCCAGCACGCCGGCTGCCGGCCCCAGGCCGACCGCGATGACGAAGAATAGCGCCCAGATCAGGTCCGGCACCGTGCGGAAGAACGCGATCAGGCCCCGCGCCAGCGTCCGCACGATCGGGTGGGGCGAGAGCCCCTCGGCGGCCAGCACCGCGAGCGGGAAGCTCAGGATCAGCCCGAGAACGCAGCCCGACACCGCCATCTGGAAGGTGGTGGCCAGCGACCACAGGATCGAATCGAGCCGAGACAGATCCGGCGGGAACATCCGTCCCAGGATGTTGCCCATATAGGGCACGCCCCGGATTAGTTTCTCGGCGGACAGTTCGGAGCCGCTGAACGACCAGATCACCAGCGCTAGCGCCAGGAACGTACCGATGAAGGTCGTGGCGCTGGGGCGGGCGAAGCGGTCGGTCGTGGCAGCCAGGCGGGGTGAGGCGGACAGGCTCATGTCAGCACCGCCAGCGGCCTGGTAGCCGGCTCGATGTTGTCGCTCGGCTCGTCAGGCGCCTCGAAGAAGGCGGCGAGTTCGGCCTCGTTGCAATGCAGGGCCCGGCGGTCGAGCGCGATGCCGCCGCCGCTTTCGCTGCGACCCAGACCGACGATCCGGTCGGAGAAGCGCAGCGCATGCGCCATATGGTGCGAGACGAAGATCAGGCTCAGCCCCTTGTCGCGGGTCAGCCGGAACAGAAGCTCCATCACCTCGCGCCCGGCGCGCGGATCGAGGCTGGCATCGGGCTCGTCGGCCAGCACGAGTTCCGGGCGCTGCATCAGCATCCGTGCGATCGCGACACGCTGGGACTGGCCGCCCGACAGGGAATCGGCGCGCTGCATAGCCTTGTCGGCAAGCCCGACGGCATCGAGGCAGGCCATGGCCTCCTCACGGACTTCGGCGGTGGCAAGCGATTGCGCCCAGGCGCGCGGACCCGATTGCCGCGATTGGACGCCATGCACCACATTGGACAGCGCGCTCAGCCGCGCGACGAGGTTGTGCTTCTGGAAGACGACGCCGACCCGGGCCCGGAAGCGCTTCAGCGCGATGCCGCGCAACCCGCCGACCGTCTCGCCGAGCACGCGGATCTGGCCGGCATCGGCCTCGGCGAGCCGCACGATCATGCGCAGCAGCGTCGATTTGCCGGTTCCGTTCGCGCCGATCAGGGCGAGCGATTCCCCGGCCGGCACCGCGAGGTCGAGGCCGTGCAGGATGCGGCGCGGGCCGAAGCTCTTGCTCACCCCGGAGATGGCGACGACGGGGGAGGGTTCCCCCGTCGTCGCGGTGGTGTCGGAACCGGTCGGTATCACTCGATGAACTTGCTGAATTCGGTGATGCCGATCGTGGCGTAGATCGCCCGGACATAGTCGTAATCGGAGTCCTTGACCTCGGGCAGGAAGACGCCGCCGGCGAATTTGCGGTTGTCGTCGGTGCCGGTGACGACCGCCTTCATCAGATCGGTGCCATGGTCGAGGAAGGCCTTGCGGATCTTGGCGACGATCTCGGGCTTCACCTTCGGGCTGGCGATCATCACGTCATTGGGCAGATCGCGCCCGCGCGCCACGACGAAGAAGCCGGTCTTGGTGTCGCTCTCGCGGATGCGCTGGAGATGGGTCAGGTTGAGGCCGATGGCGGCGATGTCGCCGCGCTTCATCGCCTCGACGGCGACATTGCGCTTCACGAAGATCGGCTTGTAGTCGACATTGTATTTCAGGCCGGCATCGGCCAGCGCCTGCGCCGGGCCCAGATGCTGCGAGGTCGAGCCGATCTCGCCGAAGGAGATCGTCTTGCCCTTGAGATCGGCGACGCTCTTCACCGGCCCGGTCGCCAGGACCGCGACCTGGCTGAAATAATCGGGACGCTGCCAGCCGACCACCGGCACGGCCTGGGTGCGTGCCTTGAACACCACATATTCGGCTGGCCCGGTCAGGACGAAATCGACCTGGCCGGCGGCCATGGCCTCGACGGCGGCGGTGCGGCCGGAGACGGCGAAGAACTGGACCTTGACGTCGGTCAGCTTCTCCAGTGCCGCCTTGAAGGGCCCGAATTCGCGCTGCAGCGATTCCGCCCCATCGATGTCGGTGACGGCGAAGCGGACCGCGTCCTGCGCCTGGACGGCAGGGGCGGATATGAGCGAGGCGGCGGTGACGAGCGCGCAGGCAAGCTTCTTCAGCATCGCGTTTCTCCTTTGGTTGGATGGCGGCGGTAAGCCCGGGCGATGACGCAGCCGTGACGGACCGGCTTCGGTTTGATGACGCTCGTTGTCATCCTTCCGTCACCGACGCGCGTCATGGGCCGGTCCCCGGCGGGCGGCCGCAGGCCAGGAGACGGCGAGATGGCGATTTACATCACCGGCGGAACGGCCCTGCTCGACGAACTCACGCGCGTCGATGTCCTGACCGACGGGGCCTCGATCGCAGCGCTCGATGCGCCCGCGCCGTCGGGCACGCTGCGCCTTGATGCGACGGGCCTGCTGGTGCTGCCGGGGATCGTCGACTGCCATGGCGACGCTTTCGAGCGGCACATCATGCCGCGCCCCAAGGTCGCCTTCGACATCGATCTGGCGCTCCGCGATACCGATCGCGCATTGCTCGCCAATGGCATCACCACGGCCTTCCATGGCGTGACCTGGTCCTGGGAGCCGGGCCTGCGGAGCGCCGAGAATGCGCGCCATCTGTTCGCGCGCATCGATGCGCTGGCCCCCGAATTCGGCGCCGACACGCGCTTCCATCTGCGCCACGAGACCTTCAACCTCAATGCAGAGACCGAAATCCTGGCCTGGCTCGCGACGGGCAAGGTCGGGCTCCTTGCCTTCAACGACCACACCGAGGGCACGCTGAAGACGCGGCACCGCCCCGACAAGGTCGGCAAGATGGTCGAGCGCTCGGGGCTGACCGCAGAGGCCTTCGCCGCGCTGGTCGAACGCGTCTATGCCCGCAAGGACGAGGTCGCCGCCTCGCTGACGCGGCTGGCGGCGGCGGCGCGCGCTCACAACGTGCCGATGCTCTCCCATGACGACATGACGCCGGAGATGCGGCGCTGGTATCGCGGCCTCGGCGTGACGGTGGCCGAGTTCCCGATCGACGAGGCGACCGCGCGCGAGGCCGCAGCCGAAGGCGAGGCGATCGTCTTCGGCGCGCCCAATGTCGTGCGCGGCGGCTCGCATACGGGCTGCCCCTCGGCCGAGGCGATGGTCCGCGCCGGCCTCTGCACCATCCTTGCCTCCGATTACTATTATCCGGCGCTGCTGCTGGCGCCCTTCCTCCTCGCTCGAAACGGCGCGGCCAGCTTCGCGCAGGCCTGGTCGCTGGTCTCGGCTGCGCCGGCGAAGGCATTCGGTCTGGATGATCGCGGCGTGATCGCGCCCGGCAAGCGCGCCGATCTCGTGCTGGTCGAGGACAAGGAGCAGCCGCGCGTCATAGCGGTGATCGCGGCGGGAAAATTGGTCCATCTGAGCGATCAGGCCGTGCTGGCTTGAGGAAAACCACGGACGAGCTCAGTCGGACTCCACACCAATCGACACATCTGGATTTATCGATTGACAGCACGGCGGGCCTGCGACATCCATGCCGGCATGGAGATGATCGACGCTGCCGCCAGATTGGAATCCCTCGGTAACCCGACGAGGCTCGCGCTCTATCGCCTGCTGGTGCGGGCTGGCCCCGCCGGTCTGTCGGTCGGCGAGTGCCAGCAGCGGCTTGCGACCGCGCAGTCGACCCTGTCCTTCCATCTCAAGGCACTGATCATGGCCGGGCTGGTGACACAGGAGCGTCAGAGCCGGACGCTGATCTGCCGGGCGAATTACGAGGTCATGAACGCGCTGGTCGGGTTCCTCGTCGCCGAATGCTGTGTCGATGAACGCTGCCAGCCGGCACAGCCGGACGCTGCCTGAGACCGATGATGAGGCTCCTCTGGAGCGATGGAGCTTGCGACCGCCTGATGACGACCCTGCCCACCCCGCTTCGCCAGCCCGCCGCGCGCGGTGGTCTGGGCCTCATCGGCGCGCTCGGCGCCACCCAGGTGGCCGGCTATGGCACGCTCTATTATGCCTTCGCGGTGCTTGCCCCCGAAATGACCCGGAGCTTCGGCTGGGCGCCCGAATGGACTTATGGTGCCTTCGCCGCCGGCTTGCTCGCGGGTGGCATTGCCGCGCCGTTTTCGGGCCGTCTGATCGATCGATACGGCACGCGGGCGATGATGAGCCTGGGCACGGTCCTTTCGGCCGCCTCGCTCTACGCCCTGTCGCAGGCGCGCGAGCCGGTGAGCTTTTATGCCGCGATGATCGCGCTCGAGATCGTCTCGACGCTGGTGCTCTACGACGCCGCCTTCACGGCGCTGACCCAGGCTCACGGATCAGGCGCGCGTCGGGCGATCAGCAAGCTGACCCTGATCGGCGGCTTCGCCTCGACCCTGTTCTGGCCGCTGACGACGGCCCTGCTGACGCAATATGACTGGCGGGCGATCTACCAGATCTACGCGCTCGGCTATCTGGCGCTGTGCCTGCCCCTGCACCTGGCCCTTCTGCCCGCCGGGGGCGCTCTCAAGCCCGTCGCCAAAGGGCCGTCCGCGCTGCCGGATGCGGCGCCGGAAACCTATCTCGTCGGAACGGCGCGCACGCGCGCCTTCCTGTTGCTCGCGCTCGCCTTCTCGCTGCAGGGCTTCGTCGTCTCGGCGATGGCGGTGCATATGCTGACCATGCTGCAGGGGCTGGGCCTCAGCGCCGCGCTGGCTGTCGGCATCGGCGCGATGGTCGGCCCCTCGCAGGTCGCCGGACGGCTGGTCGAGATGCTGTTCGGCACCAGCCTAGAGCCGACGACGACGGCCTGGGTCTCCGCAACGCTGATGCCGATCGGCTTCGCGCTGCTGCTCGTCAGCGGCACCACGGCCACGCTGGCGGGGCTGTTTGCCATCGCCTATGGCATCAGCATGGGGCTGAGCTCGATCGTGCGCGGCACCGTGCCGCTGCGGCTGTTCGGGCCGGCCGGCTATGGCGCGATGCTCGGCAAGCTCTCGGCGCCAGGGTTGGCCATCAGGGCTGCGGCGCCGGTGGCCTTCGCCGTCATGGTCGAGCGCGCCGGCCTGTTGCCGAGCACGCTGCTGCTGATCGCGCTGTCGGGGGCGGCGGCGGTCGCGCTGTTCCTGCTGTCGCGCTATCCCGTCGCCGCGCCTGTCCGTGTCGAGAGCTAAGCGGCTGCCGGGCCTGATGAAAGCGAGCAAACCATCGTCTTCGTTTGACGACGACGCCTCGGCGCTCAGGCGGCAGTGGCCAGCGATTTTTGGGTCGCCCCATCCATCCGGCCGATCGCGGCCATCACGGGCTGGAGGTCCTGCAGCCGCATGTGCTCGAAGGGCAGGTTGACGAAGGCGCTGACGCGAGCGGTCAGATCCCGGTAGCTCTGCACGAAAGCGGCCCGCCGGGCGGAGTCCGGGCCCGCGGTCGCGGCGGGGTCGTCGAGGCCCCAATGGACTCGCATCGGCACGCCCGGAAAGCTTGGGCAGGTCGCCTCTGCCGCGTCGTCGCAGATGGTGATGACGAGGTCGAGTTCCGGCGCGTCGGCGCCCAGGAACTCGTCCCAGGATTTCGACCGCATCGCGCCGACGTCATAGCCCAACTCGCCGAGCAGGCCCAGCGCCAGCGGATGCGGTGCCTCCTGCGGGCGGCTGCCGGCCGAAAATGCCTCGATTCGGCCAAGGCCCTCCCGGTTGAGAACCGCCTCGGCCATGATCGAGCGCGCCGAATTGCCGGTGCAGACGACCAGGACCCGCAAGGGGCGGTCGCTGGCGACATATTCCCGGCGTGCCGGAACGACCGAACGCTGCGGGGCGCAGGCCGCCGGAGCTTCGGTGCAGCACGCCTCCGACAGGAAGACCAGAAGCGCATCGGCACGCGAAGCCTGGGCGGCGAAGATGATGTGGCGGCCTTCGCGCCGCGAAGCCAGCAATCCGACCTGCTCGAGCGAGGCCAGATGTGACGACAGCGTATTGTGCGCCACCGCCAGCAGCCGGCCGATATCGCCGGCTGCAAGCCCATGCGGGCGATAACGCATCAGCAGCTTGAAGATCTCCAGCCGCGTCGGCTGCGCCAGGGCCCCGAGCAGGGCCACGGCGTCGGGAGAGTCGAGCCGCGAAGCGGCTGGTTTGGCTGTCACGCAGCGTTGTCCCTCTGCAGCGGAGCGGTCCGCCCCATATCCTTGCCGATCGCGTCGAGCCGGTGCTGCAGCGCCATGCCCTGCAACGTCGCCAGCGGCAGGCTCGCGAAAATCGAGATGCGGTTGTTGAGCATGCGGTAGGCGTCGGCGAAGGCAAGCGCTTTCTGAACGTCGTCGCCCTCAAAGGCGGCGGGATCGGGCAGGGTCCACAGCGCCGTCGTCGGATTGCCCGGCCAATCCGGCGCGACCGCGTTGGCGGCGGTCTCGGACAGCGTGAACACGAAATCGAGATCCGGCGCGCCGGCCTTGGCGAACTCGTCCCAGCTCTTGGGCGCGAGCCCGGTCAAATCATGATTCAGCGATTTGAGCAGCCGCACCACGAAGGGGTTGACCTCGGGCCGTGGCTGCGAACCGGCGCTGAACACTGTGAACTTGTCGCCCGGCAGCCGACGCATGATCGATTCCGCCATGATCGAGCGGGCGTGATTGCCTTTGCAGACGAACAAAACCTTGAGGGGGGACGTTTCCATGATTGATCTCGTTATGTCGGTTAGGGTCGACATAATGTGATCGTCAATCATGTCGGAGTCAACCGACATGTTGACATATTGTCGTCATCCGGGGCATGGACGATGCTGCGACAGCGAAGGGAGCTTGGAAACATGCGGGTCGGAATCAATGGCATGGGGCGGATCGGGCGCCTGGCCCTGCGGGCGGCGCTGGGCGCGGCCGAGCGGCAGAGCGACGACCCGCGCGCCGGAAACCGCCTCGACATCGTCCATCTCAACGAGATCAAGGGCGGGGCGGCCGCAATCGCCCATCTGCTGGAATTCGACAGCATGCAGGGCCGCTGGCGCGGCGGCATCGCAAGCCCAGGCGAGGATGCAATCACGATCGGCGAGCGCCGGCTGGGGTTCTCGGCTGAGGCCGCACCGGGCGACATCCCCTGGGGCGATCTCGGCGTCGATGTGGTGCTCGATTGCACCGGGAAATTCCTGACGCCGGCTGCGCTGGAGGGCCATCTGAAGCGCGGCGCCAAGCGCGTCATCGTCGCCGCGCCGGTGAAGGACGCCTCGGTCCTCAACGTCGTCGTCGGCATCAACGAA
The DNA here is from genome assembly GCF_001295925.1 of Allobosea sp. AAP35. Classification (GTDB taxonomy): domain Bacteria; phylum Pseudomonadota; class Alphaproteobacteria; order Rhizobiales; family Beijerinckiaceae; genus Allobosea. The sequence continues at coordinate 342,064 of NZ_LJHQ01000003.1, forward strand.
CATCTCTACGATCCCGCCACGCACCCGATCGTCACCGCTGCCTCCTGCACGACCAACTGCCTCGCACCGGTGGTGAAGGTCGTGCATGAGAATCTGCGCATCCGGCACGGCCAGATCACCACCATCCATGATCCGACCAACACCAATGTGGTCGTCGACGCGCCTCACAAGGATTTGCGCCGCGCCCGCTCGGCGATGCTCTCGCTGCAGCCGACGACGACGGGCAGCGCCACCGCCATCGCGCTGATCTATCCCGAACTCAAGGGCAAGCTCGACGGCCATGCCGTGCGTGCGCCGGTGCTCAACGCCTCGCTGACGGACTGCGTCTTTGAACTCGAGCGGCCGACGACTGCCGCCGAGGTCAACGCGTTGTTCGAGGCGGCTGCCAAGGGGCCGCTGGCCGGCATCCTCGGCTTCGAGCCCAGGCCGCTGGTCTCGATCGACTACCAGCGCGATACGCGCTCCGCCATCGTCGACGGGCTCTCGACGCTGGTCACCGACGGCACCATGCTCAAGGTCTATGCCTGGTACGACAATGAGATGGGCTATGCCTGCCGCATGGTCGATCTCGCCTGCCATCTCGAACAGATCGGGATCTGAGCCGTTGACCGAGGGCTCGCGCAACTACGCCATCGTCACTGCCGCCTATTGGGGCTTCACCCTAACCGACGGCGCCTTGCGCATGCTCGTTCTGCTGCATTTCTTCCGGCTGGGCTACTCGCCCTTCACGCTCGCCTTCCTGTTCCTGCTCTACGAGGCGGCCGGCATCGCCGCCAATCTGATCGGCGGCTGGCTTGCCGTGCGCTACGGCATCACCCGTATGCTCGCGATCGGGCTGGTGACGCAGATCCTCGGCTTCCTGCTGCTCTCGGGCCTGTCGCCCGACTGGACGGCGGCCGCGTCCGTCGCCTGGGTGGTGATGGCGCAGGGCATCTGCGGCGTCGCCAAGGATCTGACCAAGACGGCCTCGAAATCCGCGATCAAGGTCGCCGAGGCCGCGGCCCGCATTGAAGACGCCGAGGGCCGGCTGTTTCGCTGGGTCGCTTGGTTCACCGGCTCCAAGAACGCGATGAAGGGCATCGGCTTCTTTCTCGGCGGATTGTTGCTGGAAGCGCTGGGCTTCCGCGGTGCGCTCTGGGCGATGGCGGCGATGCTGGCGCTGATCCTGTTTGGCGTGCTCACTTTCCTGCCGGCCCAGATGGGCAAGGCCAAGGCGAGCAAATCGGCGCGTGAACTCTTCGCCAAGAATCGCGCCGTCAACCTGCTGGCTCTGGCCCGCGTCGCGCTGTTTGGCGCCCGCGACGTCTGGTTCGTCGTCGGCGTGCCGGTCTTCCTCTACGCCTCGGGCTGGACCTTCACGCTGGTCGGCACCTTCCTGGCGGTCTGGACGATCGGCTACGGCCTGATCCAGGCAGCAGCGCCCGCCTTCATCCGCCGCAGCCCCGACGGGCTGTCGAGCGAAGTCCCGGCCGCGCGGCTCTGGTCGCTGGCGCTCGCCATCATCCCCTTCGCCATCGCAGCGCTGCTGGCCGGCGGGGTGGGCTTGCGACCCGATCTCGTGCTCGTCGTGGGCCTGAGCCTGTTCGGCTTCGCCTTCGCGGTGAACTCGTCGGTCCACTCCTATCTGATCCTGGCCTATGCCGGGTCGGAGAAGTCGGCCGAGGATGTCGGCTTCTACTATGCCGCCAATGCGCTCGGCCGTTTCCTGGGAACGCTGCTGTCGGGGCTGCTCTACCAGGCGGGCGGTATCCAAGCCTGCCTGCTCGGTTCGGGGCTGATGCTGGCGGCCTGCTTCATCGCGACGATGGCGCTGCCAGGCCGCGCCGCAGTGACACCGGTGCGCAGCCAGGCCGGCTGAAGTCGACCCGGTCGGCGCACCTTCTCGCCTGACCGTCAGGCGGCGGTTTCGATTCCCTGCTGCCAGCGCGAGATATCGATGCGCGCCGTCAGCGGCAGGTGGTCGGAGGCCTTGCGCGCCAGCGGGCTGTCATGGATCGCGAGTTCCGAAATCAATCCTTCCGGCCAGGCCAGGATGCGGTCGAGCGGCAGCATCGGCCGGCGCGAGGGAAAGCTCGGCGGATGCTTCATGTCGGAAAAATGCGGCACGAGGACATCGAGCGCCGAGCGGCGGCTGCGGCGCCACTCGTTGAAGTCGCCGAGCAGGATCGTCGGCATCGGCGTCAACTCGAGAAAGGCGTGCAGCAGCGCCGTGGCCTGGTCGATGCGCGAGCGGCGCAGCAGGCCCAGATGCGCCGCGATCACGCGAAACCGGCCCTCGCCGAGATCGAGTTCGGCGACCACCGCGCCGCGCGGCTCGACGCCAGGCAGCTTCAGCCGGAAGCGGCGATAGGACAAAGGCTCGCCGCGCACCAAAAGCGCATTGCCGTGCCAGCCATGACCATCGACGACATCGGACTGGACCAGGAGATGCAGGCCGGTCTCGCGCAAGATCGCGGCCGGGTCGAGCAGCCCGGTGCGCTGTCCAAAGCGGCGATCGACCTCCTGCAGCGCCACCATGTCGGCACCGATCTCGGCGAGGACCGAGACAATCCGGTCGGGTCGGACGCGGCGATCCGTGCCGCGGCATTTGTGGATGTTGTAGGATGCGACCTTCACGGGACCTCGCTCATCGCCATCACAGATAGGGCATCAGCAGCCGCGCCGCCGCATCACGAATTTTCACGATCGGCCAGCGCGCGTCGATCTGCTCCAGCGTCACGGCACCGCCGCGCTTGCTGTCGATCAGGCGTGACAGGCGCTGGGCCAGGTCGCCGTCATAGAACTCCATCGTGATCTCGAAGTTCAGGCGCAAGGAGCGGGCATCCCAGTTGGCGCTGCCGATCAGGCACCAGTGATCGTCCATGGTTGCGAGCTTGGAATGATCGAACGGTCGGGGCGAGCGCCAGATTCGGCAGCCGGCCTTGAGCAGCGGCCGTATATGGGCCTGCATCGCCCAGCCCATCAGCCGATGGTTGTTGCGCGCGGGGATGACGATATCCACCGCGACGCCCCGCAGCGCGGCGAGTTGCAGGGCGGTAATGACCTGTTCGTCGGGCAGGAAATAGGGCGTGGCAATCCGCAGCGACGAGGAGGCACTGTTGATGGCCGACAAGAGGACCATCAGCAGTTGATCGACGCTCTGGTCGGGGCCCGACGAGATCGTCCGCGCCGGTGCCGACCTGCGGGTCTCGATCGGGGGAAACCACAGCGGACCCTCGAGTATCTCGCCCGTCGAGAAGGCCCAGTCATCCTGGAAACTGCTCATCACCTGCAGCACGACCGGCCCTTCGACGAGGAAATGGACGTCGCGGACGGGATCGGCCGGGCGCGTCGCCAGCATGTTCTCCGCCCCGATGTTGAGACCGCCGATGAAAGCGCTGTGACCATCGAGCAGCAGGATCTTCTTGTGCAGCCGCAGGTCGAGGAGCGGCATTTTCCAGGGCAGCAGCGAATGCAGATAGCGTGCCGCGGGCACGCCGTTGCGGCGCAGCGCGTGATAGGCGCGCGAAAACAGGAAGCCGCCGCCAAATCCGTCGATCAGCACCCGTACCGCGACGCCGCGACGATGCGCCCGCGTCAACGCCGCAATGAAGCGCTGACCGAGTTCGTCGTTGCGGAAGATGAAGGTCGAGAGCGCGATGCTTGTCGTCGCCGCCTCGATCGCCGCCAGCATCTTCGGATAGGCCTCGTCGCCGCAATCCAACACGGCGCTGACGCTGCCGGGCTGCGTATCGGAGCCGGTGATCTGGCGCACCGCCAGTTGCAGGCTGCCGGTCGGCCCGGCGGGGATCACGACCGTCTCCGGCGCCGCCGGGCCGCCATCATCGGTGCCGCGCAGGCGCCGGGCGCGGCGCTTCACCCGATTGATGCCGAAGCCCAGATACAAGAGCGGCCCGAACATCGGCGAGAGCCAGGCCAGCCCGATCCAGCCAATCGCCGCGGGCACGTCGCGCTTGCGCATCAAGGCATGGATCGTCACGACGCCGGCGGTGGCGACATGGCCGACGCTCAGCAGCAGGGGGCCATGATCGACGAGGCTCGTGGGCAGCGCGGCAAGGTCCATGCCGCCCCGATACTATGAAACCGACGCGCTTTGAAATCGGCAAAGACGGGGCGCGCGCCTGGCTCGCCAGAAGGCGCCGCGATGCGGGTGCCGGCCCGATGCCCGACCCTGCGCCCGTCTCAGCCCGCCGCACCGGCCTGGGGCCAGCGCCAATTCCGGATTTCGGGCATATCCTCGCCATGCTCGCGGATATAGGCCGCATGCGCGATCAGCCGGTCGTGGAAATGCTGGCGCGCCGCTGCCGCATCGGACCCCAGCCCCGGCAGCCGGTCGATCGCCGCAATGGCGAGATGGAAGCGGTCGAGCCCGTTCATCACCAGCATGTCGAAGGGCGTCGTGGTGGTGCCTTCCTCCTGGTAGCCATGGACATGAAGCCCGCCATGGTTGGCGCGGCTGTAGGTCAGCCGGTGAATCAGCTGCGGATAGCCATGGAAGGCAAAGATCACCGGGCGGTCCTGCGTGAACAGCGCATCGAAATCAGGATCGCTGAGCCCATGCGGATGCTGCTTGCGGCTCTGCAGCGTCATCAAATCGATCACGTTGACGACGCGGATGGAAAGCTGCGGCAGCGCCTCGCGCAGCAGGGCGGTGGCGGCCAGGGTCTCGATCGTGGGAACGTCGCCGGCACAGGCCATGACGATGTCGGGCTGTGCGCCGCGACGCTCGCTGCCCGCCCAGTGCCAGATGCCGATGCCGGCTTCGGCATGGCTCGCCGCATCCTCCATGCCCAGCCATTGCGCCGCCGGGGCCTTGCCGGCGACGATGACATTGATGCGGTCATAGGTCCGCAGGCAATGGTCTGTGACCCAGAGCAGGGTGTTGGCGTCCGGCGGCAGGTAGATGCGGGCCGTGTCGGCCTTCTTGTTGGCGATCAGGTCGAGAAAGCCCGGATCCTGATGGCTGAAGCCGTTATGGTCCTGCTGCCAGACATGCGAGGTCAGGAGATAGTTCAGCGAGGCGATCGGCACGCGCCAGGGAATCTCGCGCGAGACCTTCAGCCATTTGGCGTGCTGGTTCACCATCGAATCGACGATGTGGATGAAGGCCTCGTAGCAGGAAAACAGGCCGTGGCGACCGGTCAGCAGATAGCCCTCGAGCCAGCCCTGGCAGAGATGCTCGCTCAGCACCTCCATCACCCGCCCCTCGGGCGCCAGATGCACATCCTCGGGCAGGACCGCCTCCATCCAGACGCGTTCGGTGACGTCGAACACGGCATCGAGGCGGTTCGACGCCGTCTCATCGGGCCCCATGATGCGGAAATTGCGGGCGTCTGCGTTGAGCGCGACGACATCCTTCAGGAAGGCGCCCATCACCCGCGTCGCCTCGCCCTTGACGGCGCCCGGTCCGGGCAGCGCGAGCGCGTAGTTGCGATAATCCGGCAGGTTCAGCTCGCGCTTCAAGAGCCCGCCATTGGCGTGGGGATTGGCACCCATCCGGCGTGTTCCCAACGGAGCGAGCGCCCGCAATTCGGGCTTTAGCCGGCCATCGGGCTCAAACAGCGTCTCGGGCTGGTAGCCGGCCATCCACGCTTCGAGCAGCTCCAGGTGGGCCGCATCGCCGCGCGCATTGGCGATCGGCACCTGATGCGAGCGCCAGAAGCCCTCGACCTTCTTGTTGTCGACGGTCTTGGGCCCGGTCCAGCCCTTGGGGCTGCGCAGCACGATCATCGGCCAGCGCGGGCGTGTCCTGGCGCCTTCTCCGGCTCGCGCGTTCGCCTGGATCGCATGGATCCGGTCGCAGACGATGTCCAGCGTGCCGGCCATCTGCTGGTGCATGGGCTCCGCCTCGCTGCCCTCGACGAAGAAGGGCTCATAGCCGTAGCCGACGAGCAGGCTGCGCAACTCCTCGGCGGGCATGCGGGCCAGGATCGTCGGGTTGGCGATCTTGTAGCCGTTCAGATGCAGGATCGGCAGCACGGCGCCGTCATGCACCGGATCGAGGAACTTGCTCGAATGCCAGGCGGCGGCGAGCGGCCCGGTTTCGGCCTCGCCATCGCCGATGACGCAGGCGACGATCAGTTCGGGATTGTCGAAGGCAGCGCCGAAAGCATGCACCAGAGCGTAGCCGAGTTCGCCGCCTTCATGGATCGAACCCGGCGTCTCCGGCGCGGCGTGGCTGGGGATGCCGCCGGGAAAGGAAAACTGCCGGAACAGCTTGCGCAGCCCCTCGGTGTCCTGCGTGATGTCGGGATAGGTCTCCGTGTAGGAGCCTTCGAGATAGGTGTTGGCGACCATGCCCGGCCCGCCATGGCCCGGCCCGCAGACATAGAGGATGTCGAGGTCGCGAGCCGCGATGACCCGGTTGAGATGCGCGTAGATGAAGTTCAGCCCCGGCGTCGTGCCCCAATGGCCGAGCAGGCGCGGCTTGACGTGCTCCGGTTTTAGCGGCTCGCGCAGCAGCGGGTTGTCGAGCAGGTAGATCTGGCCGACCGAAAGGTAATTCGCCGCGCTCCAGTAGCGGTGGATCAGCGAAAGCTCTTCCGGGTTCAGCGTCGCTGGGCTCGGCGGGGTCTGGCTCTGCATGGCTTGGCTCATGACGATGTCCTTCGCGGTTGCCGGCGGAAGGGACCACGCCGTCTGGCCGCGCGCCCTGATCCAGCGCAATCACCGTCGAATGGCGCGAGCCCTGATCGCGGGATCGCGGCACCCGTCGTATAGCTGCGCAACTGCAGCGAATCGCGAGAGTTCCATGTCCAAGCTCTGCCAGTTCACCTCGCCCGCCGACGGCAAGCCCGTCTACGTCAACCCCGATCAGGTCAGCGCGGTCTACACCTTCAAGGGCCAGCCGCCCGACACGATCATCGCCTTCGGCAAGGATTTCCTGCTCGGCGTCCGCGAAAGCCTCGACGAGACAGTCGCGCGGCTCGACGCGGCAAGAGCGCAGCGCGAGCCGGGCGACTGACGACCCACCGGGCAGTGCGGCCAGTCAGCCTTGCTCGCGCGCGCGACGTCGGCAGTTTTGCCGCTCGGGCTTGCGCCAACGGGGCTGCCGGGGGGCACGCCACCTCGGTAAGACAGACGGCGCGGCGACGACTGCTGCGCCGCGATCACGCGACAGAATCGCGACAAGAAGAGAGAACAGGGACAGAAACGATGACCGAACCCTATAAGGGCATCCTGCCGATCGCCCCGACCATCTTTCACGACAATGGCGATCTCGATCTCGACGGCAACCGACGGGTCATGGACCTGATGGTCGATCAGGGTGTCGACGGCATCTGCATCCTGGCCAACTTCTCCGAACAATTCCTGCTGACCGATGATGAGCGCGACCAGGTGATGCGGCTTTCGCTGGAGCAGGTCGCCGGCCGCGTGCCGGTGATTGTCACCACCTCGCATTTCTCGACGCGCATCGCCGCGAGCCGTGCCAAGGCAGCAGCGGACGCCGGCGCGAAGATGCTGATGATGATGCCGCCCTATCACGGCGCCCTCCTGAAAGCCGACGAGCAGGGCATGATCGAGCATTTCAAGCAGGTCGCCGATGCCTGCGGCATCCCCATCATCCTGCAGGACGCGCCGCTCTCGGGCGTCACGCTCACCGTGCCCTTCATGATCCGCCTCGCCAGGGAGGTGCCGCTCGTCCGCTACTTCAAGATCGAGGTCGCCGGCACCGCCAACAAGCTGCGCGCGCTGATCGAGGCCGGCGGCGAGGCGGTCGCCGGGCCCTTCGACGGCGAGGAGGCGATCACCCTGATGGCCGATCTCGACGCCGGCGCCACCGGCACGATGACATCAGCGATGATCCCCGATCTGATCAAGCCGATCCTCACCGCCCATGCCGAAGGCGACCGCGAGCAGGCGGCGGCGCTCTATGCGAGGGTGCTGCCGATCATCAATTACGAGAACCGCCAGTGCGGGTTGCGCTCGGCCAAGGCGGTGATGAAGGAGGGCGGGGTCATCAAGAGCGAGGCCGTGCGGCACCCGTTGACCCCGCTGCATCCCAAGACCCGCGAAGGCCTGATCGAACTGGCGCGCGCGCTCGATCCGTTGGCCCTGCGCTGGGCGAAGTAGCCAACGCCCCCCGCATTCGCAGGGCGCCATGCCGCCGATCGACGGCATGGCGCCCTGAGGCGTCGCGATGGCCTCGGTCGTCGCCGATCAGGCCTGGATGAAGGCGAGCAGATCCGGGTTCACCACCTCGGGATGGGTGGTGCACATCCCGTGCGGCAGGCCTGCATAGGTCTTCAGTGTGCCGTGCTTGAGCAGCTTGATCGCCAGCAGCGCCGAGTCGGCGATCGGCACGATCTGGTCGTCCTCGCCATGCATGACCAGCACGGGAACATCGATCGCCTTCAGATCCTCGGTGAAATCGGTTTCCGAGAAGGCCTTGATGCAGTCGTAATGCGCCTTGGCGCCGCCCATCATGCCCTGCCGCCACCAGTTGTCGATGACACCTTGCGAGACCTTGGCGCCGTCGCGGTTGAAGCCGTAGAACGGGCCCGCGGGCACATCGACATAGAACTGCGCGCGATTGGCGACCAGCGCTTCACGGAAGCCGTCGAAGACCTCGATCGGCAGACCGCCGGGATTGCTCTCCGACTTGACCATGACCGGCGGCACGGCGCCGATCAGCACGGCCTTGGCGACGCGGCCGGTCTCGGCGCGGGCGACATAATGCGCGACCTCGCCGCCGCCGGTGGAATGGCCGATATGGATGGCGTTCTTCAGGTCGAGCGCGGCGGCGAGCTCGGCGACGTCGGCTGCATAGGTGTCCATCTCGTTGCCGGTCGCGGTCTGCGTCGAGCGGCCATGGCCGCGGCGGTCATGCGCGATCACCCGGAAGCCCTTGTGGAGGAAATAGAGCATCTGGTTGTCCCAATCGTCGGCACTCAGCGGCCAACCATGATGGAACACGATGGGCTGAGCGTCCTTCGGACCCCAGTCCTTGTAGAAGATCTCGGTGCCGTCCTTCGTGGTGATCGTGCTCATCGTCGCGTTCCTTCGGCTCTCAAGGGCGGCAGGAGCGTCGCCCTTCGATATGGACGTTATAGGGCTCGCCATGCAGGATGGCGCTTGGCAGAACCGACAATGTACCGTGGCAAAACTGACAAGATGACGACAGACACGACCATCGCTGCCGAGATCGGCATCGTTCTCTATCCCGACGTCCAGCTCGCGGCCGTCCATGGGCTGACGGACCTGTTCCGCATCGCCGGCGAGATGAGCGAGGCCAGTGCTGGGCCCGGCGCACGGGTCATCCGTGTGACGCACTGGCAGCAGAGCGGCAAACAGGCGCAGATCGTCTGCGTCTACGACAGTCATCCGGGCACGCCGCATGCGCCGGGCCATCTGATCGCGCCGCCGAGCCTGATCATGCCCGCGAAGATGCAGCCGATGGATGGTTTTGCCGCGTGGCTGTCGGAGCGACATGCCGCAGGAACGACACTCTGCTCGGTTTGCGCCGGGGCCTTCGTGCTGGGTGAGACGGGCCTGCTCGAAGGCCGCCCGGCCACGACCCACTGGGCCTTCGCGGAGGCGCTGGCGGCGCGCTTTCCGGCGATACGCGTCGAGACCGACAGGATGGTCATCGACGACGGCGACATCATCACGGCCGGCGGCATTCTCGCCTGGGCGGATCTCGGCCTGACGCTGGTCGAGCGGCTGCTGGGGCCCAGCATCATGCTGGCCACGGCGCGCTTCCTCCTGGTCGATCCGCCGGGGCGCTCGCAGCTTCCCTATGGCGGCTTCGTGCCCCGCCTCGACCATGGCGATGCCGCTATTCTCAAGGTCCAGCACTGGCTCCAGGCGACTGGTGCCAAAGACCATGCCGTGCCCGGGCTAGCGCAGAGGGCCGGGCTGGAGGAGCGCACCTTCCTGCGCCGCTTCCGAAAGGCAACCTCGTTGCGCCCGACCGAATACGCCCAGCAGATTCGCATCACGAAAGCGCGCGAGGCGCTGGAGCAGAGTCGGCGCCCGGTCGCGCAGATCGCCTGGGAGGTCGGCTATGGCGATGCCGCAGCCTTCCGCAAGCTGTTCCAGCGCGTCACCGGCCTGTCGCCGGCCGACTACCGGCACCGCTTCGGGGTGGCCGCCGGGTGAGCGAGCGTTCAAAGCTGCCCAAAAGCCCGCTCAATGCCCGCGCAAAACCCGCTGCTGCGCCAGCCGCACCGCAGCGGGGATCGGCGCGATCACCGGGATGGCAAAGCGCAGATTGAGCGATTGCGCCGCCTGGCCGAGCGGTCCGCCGCCAATGACCAGGGCCTGGGCGCCCATCGTCTCGATGGCCTCCGCACAGGCCTCGGCCAGCGCCTCCACCAATGTCGCATGATCGGCCATCACCGCATGCACGTCCCCCTTCGTCAGCGCGACGCCCCGGAAGGTCGCGCCATGGCCATAGGCCTGGGCGAGCTTCGTGATCGAGGTCACGAGATCGGGCGTGGTCGTCACCACCGCGAAGGGCCGCCGGCCCGAGCCGGCCTCCGCCATGCCGGCCTCGGCGATGCCGGTGACCGGGCAAGAGAGGCGCAGCCGCAGCGCCGCCAGCCCGGGATCGCCGAAGGCCGAGATGATGACGCCATCGGGCAGGGCGGTGGTGATCGCGCCCGTCAGCGCCTGCATGGCCTTGGCCGCCTGCGCCAGCGCCTCTTCATCGGTGATGAGCCGCACCCCGTAAGGCGCGCTCATTGCTTCGATCACCGTGCCGGCGGCCGCCGCCGCCTGGGCGATGGCGCGCATCATGCCGGTGGTGCCGGCATCGGTGTTGGGGTTGATCAGGAGCAGGCGCATCAGGGCTCTCCGGCAAGGCTGGGATCATGACCCGCGCGATCTTCGCATGGCCGCGAGATTGCCGACAACCGACACGGCTAGCCGCCCGCCATTGGGGTTTGGTGAAACCCGGCGATGAGCCTGCACCGCCCTCGCCGTTGCGGTGGGGCACCGGCACCGCGCCCTGAACGGTCGCAAAGAGGCAACGCATCAGCGCCTGCCGAGCGCGCTCAGCCAGTGCCTCGCAATCGCATCACGCCGCGCGAACCAGACGCCGGATCTCGACGCCGCATGGGCCAGGAAGCGCTCCAGTCCGACGATGCGTCCAGGCCTGCCGATGATGCGCGGATGCACCACCACCGACATCATGCGCGGCGTCACCGCACCTTCGTCATAGAGGCGGTCGAAAGCATCGATGCAGTACCGCGCGAAATCCTCGCCGAAAACGAAGCCGCCGCCGCGCTGAAAGCGCATGTCGTTGGTGTCGAAGGCGGATGGCAGCACCAGATGCCCTTCACTCCCAACCTCGACCATATAGGGAATATCATCGTTGTAAGCATTGGAATCATACAGGAAGCCGCCGTGTTCTTTCAAGAGTCGGCGGGTGTTGATCGAGGTCGCCGAGCGGGTCTGCCAGCCGACGGGTGGCGTGCCGATGGCGTCCGTGATGGCTGCAACCGCCAGCGCGATGGCCTCGCGCTCCTGTGCTTCGCCCATCTCGGCATGACGCTCGGAGCGCCAGCCGCGAGCTGCGACTTCATGCCCGTCGGCAACAGCCTGCTGCGCCAGCCAGGGAGAGAGCGCGACAGCGCGGCCGCTGGCGTTCACGGTGGCGCTGACGCCATAACGCTTCAGGATGGCGCGGATGCGCGGCCAGCCGGCGCGCGGGCCGTATTCGAAATGCGATTCCATGCAGAGATCCCCGACGCCGGTGACCTCTTCCTCCACCTCGTAGACGCTCTCGTTGCGCTCATCGCCCTGGCCGATGGACAGCTCCGCGCCTTCCTCGACATTGACGACGATGGAGAGGGCCAGCCGCGCGCCGTTCGGCCAGGGGAGATTGGGCGGTTGGCCGCCATAGCCGCGGAAGTCCCGGTCGGTCCGAAGGGCTGGTGGCATCAATGATCAGCTTTCCGCCGCAAGCTGATCATGAGCATGGCGAACGCCGCCGCGATGGCATGGTCGTGGCTTGCCTCGATGTTTTGCGGCATAGAGATCGACAAGCTCCTGATCGACGCGTTCCGAGAGGCAACCCCGTTGAGATCATCAACGATCTCAACGCGAGAGCCAATATGCTTGAAGGACGAGCAGACAGATAGTCGGTTACTTCGCTCGGGCCGGAAACGTCATCGTGGCCCAAACCGCCATCAAGCGGCTCTTCGCGGGCACAGCCCTTGGCGTGAACTATGCAGCTGAAATGTCGCCGGCTGGTTCAGCCGCTGGCGGGCTCCTGCGGCGGAACGATCGCCACCGCGTGAACCTCGACGCCGGCCTGAGCCAACAGGCGGGCGCCCCCAAGCCCCTCGATCTCGAACGCAAACAGTGCCTGATCGCACAGCGCGCCCAGTTCTCGCAGCAGTTGGATGCTGGCCAGGGCGGTTGCGCCGCTCAGAAGACAGTCATCCACGATCGCGACCCGCCGACCGGCGATGGGGACGTTTTTCGAAAGCGCCAGCCCATGCCCGATCTCATGGTTCGCGACGACGCTGCGGATGATGTCGGTGCGCAGCGATCCGACCTTGCGGACATGCACGAACCCGGCCCCGTGCGAGGCGGCCAGGGCGCCAGCGAGCGCGGCGCCGCCAAGATCGATCCCCGCGATGATCTGCGTGTCCTCTCGCAGGACCGGGAGCAGATTTGCCACGATGCGATTCACTTGGACCGCGTCTTCGCAGACCGTGTTGATGTCGGGAAAATCGATGCCGGGGCGCGGGTGGCCCTTCCAGCGCCGATGCGACAGGCCGATCGGCTTGGCAACTGTCACCGTGTCGCTCGCGAATTCGACCGTCGACATGCGAAATCTCCTTGATCCGGGGAGCGATGACGGGCGAAAGCGCGGTTGCAGGCGGGTAGGCTCGAGAGGCCGCGCCGGACGAATCCGCACGATCGGGGCCAACATGATCACTCTCTACGGCATCAAGAATTGCGACACCATGAAGAAGGCGCGCGCCTGGCTCGATGCCAGGGGCGTCGCCTTCGCCTTCCATGACTACAAGGCGAGCGGGATCGATCGCAACGCGCTCGCGCGCTGGGTCGCGGAGCATAGCTGGGAGGTCGTGTTGAACCGCGCCGGCACCACCTTCCGGGCCCTGCCCGATGCCGACAGGCAGGGCCTTGATGCGGACAGGGCCATCACGTTGATGCTGGCCCAGCCGGCAATGATCAAGCGTCCGGTGCTCGATCTTGGCGACCGGACGATCGTCGGGTTCAAGCCGGAGATTTACGAGGCGGCGCTGATCTGAGACGCTGCCAACCCAAGCGCCTGCCTTCCAGGCAGGGGAGGGTCGCCAGCCGGCCTCTTTCCCGCAAGGCCGCTCTGCGCTACCTCGCGGGCATGACCGATGAGCCCGACCTTCCGCAGCCGGCGCCGCCGCAGCCCGGCCCGACCGACTTCACCTTCCGACTCCACGCCCGCGACGGCGCCGCCCGCACGGGCGAGATCGCCATGCCGCGCGGCGTGATCCGCACGCCGGCCTTCATGCCGGTGGGGACGGCCGCGACCGTCAAGGGCATGTATCCCGATCAGGTCAGGGCGCTCGGCGCCGATGTCGTGCTCGGCAACACCTATCACCTGATGCTGCGCCCGGGCGCCGAGCGGGTCGCGGGCCTTGGCGGCCTGCACCGCTTCATGAACTGGCCGCACCCGATTCTGACCGATTCCGGCGGCTTCCAGGTGATGTCGCTCGCCAATCTGCGCAAGCTCACGGAGGAGGGGGTCGCCTTCCGCTCGCATATCGACGGCTCCAAGCACATGCTCACCCCCGAGCGCTCGGTCGAGATCCAGAACCTGCTCGGCTCCGATATCGTCATGCAGCTCGATGAATGCGTCTCGCTGCCCTGCGAGGACGCGGTCGCCGAGAAGGCGATGCGGCTGTCGCTGCGTTGGGCGCAACGCTGCAAGGAGGCCTTCGGCCACCATCCGGGCCGGGCGCTCTTTGGCATCGTGCAGGGCGGCTCGGTTCCCGCTTTGCGGGTCGAGAGCGCGCGTGAACTCGTCGCCATGGACCTCAAGGGCTACGCCATCGGCGGGCTCGCGGTCGGCGAGCCGCAGGACGTGATGCTGGCGATGATCGAGACGGTCGAGCCGCATCTGCCGGTCGAAAAGCCGCGCTATCTGATGGGCGTCGGCACGCCCGACGACATCGTCCAGGCTGTCTGTCGCGGCATCGACATGTTCGATTGCGTGATGCCCACCCGCGCCGGCCGCCATGGCCAGATCTTCACGCGCTTTGGCCGGATGAACCTCAAGAATGCCAAGCATGCCGACGATTCCCGACCGGTCGACGAGGGCTCCTCCTGCCCCGCCGCCAATGGCTGGTCGCGGGCCTATCTCCACCACCTCGTCAGATGCGAGGAGATGCTTGGCAAGATGCTGCTGACCTGGATCAACCTGGCCTATTACCAGGAATTGATGGCGGGCCTTCGCGCCGCCATCGCCGCCGGCCGTCTGGCTGACTTCGTGGCCGAGACCAAGGAGGGCTGGGCGAGGGGCGACACGTCCGGGCCGGCTTGAGCGACATCGGGTCATGATCGACCCCTGGCTCCTGATGCTGGCCTTCAAGATGGCGACGGCGGCCGCTGTCGTTGTCGGCTGCTCGATTTTGGCCGAGCGCAGCGGGCCGATGATCGCGGCGCTGATCGCGACGCTGCCGATCTCGGCGGGGCCGGTCTTCGTCTTTCTGACGCTCGATCACGATGCGGCCTTCATCGCGCAGGGCGCGCTGGGTGGCATGGCCTCCAACCTCGCCAATGCGGGCTTGTGCCTGACCTATGTTCTGCTCGCCCAGCGCTTCGGTACCCTCATCTGTCTTTTGGCCGCGCTGGCGGCTTGGGCCGCGACGCTTGCCCTTCTGCGCGGGCTTGAGCCGTCCTTTGCCACAATGCTGGCCGCCACGGTCGTCGTTTACGGCGGGCTTCATTGGCTGTTCCGGCCCTATCTCGCGGCGAGGCCCAAGAGCCCGCCGAGCCGACCGTGGTATCTGATCCCGATGCGCGCCGCCTTCGTGGCGATCCTGGCTGGAACCGTGACGACACTCAGCGCCCATGTCGGTCCAGGCTGGTCGGGGTCGCTGGCGGCGCTGCCCATCGTGCTCAGCAGCATGATCGCGATGCTTCAGCCGCGGATTGGCGGGCCTGCGACGGCGGCCGTCCTCGCCAATGGCGCGCTGGCGCTGATCGGCTTCGGGCTGGCGCTGGCGAGCATCCATCTCACGGCGGTCCCGCTCGGTTCGGCGTGGTCGCTGACATTGGCGCTCGCCATCGCCATGCTCTGGAACCTGGGCCTGATGCGCTTAAGCCGCCGCTCGCGCTGAGCGCCGCCAGGAGGCGATGAACAGTCCGGCGATGATCAAGGCGATGCCCGCGACCTGAAGCCCGGAGGGGATTTCACCCAGCACCGGGATCGCCAGCAGCGTCCCGATGATGGGAATCGTCGGGGGGAAGCGTCCCGCGACAGCAGGCCCGAGCCGGCGCGCCGCCAGGCTCCAAAGCCACAGCCCCAGGATGACGTTCAACACGCCCTGGTTGATGCCGTGCAGGACGATGACCCACCAGGGCGCGACGTCGAAGCCGCGAAAGAAGAACAGCGCGTAGAACGGCAGGTAGACCATCGACAGCACAGCAACCACGCTGGTCACCTTCAGCGCGTCGAGCCGCCAGATCTGGACCAAGAGCGGATACATCCCCCAGATCAGTCCGACCCCGACGAAGCAGAGATCGCCGAACAGGATCGAGGGGTTGGTGTATGTCGTGCCAGCGATGCCGAGCGCGACCAGCCCCAGCAGGACTGCCACGATGCCAAGCACGAGTTGGCGCGTGATCACCGCCCCGAACAAGACCACGCTGCCGATGATGCTGATCACCGTGACTAGGCCCGGCCCGATCGTCGCGCCATGGGCGGCCGGCGCATAGGTCACGCCGGTCAGGAGCAGGAAGCTCATCGGAAAGCCGCTCATGATCGCCAGCAGCGTACCGCGTCGCCAGCCGATGCCGCCGCATGTCCTGACGCCTCCCGCAATGAAGGTCGGCAGCAGCAAAATCCCCGCGATGCCGAAGCGCATCGCCAAAAGTTCGTGAGCAGTGAGACCGTTGAGAACGGCATGGCGGCTGACGACGAAATTCGCGCCGAAGATCAGCATCGCCAGTACCATGCCGGCAAAGGCCAGCCGCCAGAGGCGCTTGTCGCGGCCGTGGTCGGTGTCGGTTAAGGGCGCGATCTGGTCCATGCCCTCCTATCGCGCGATCCCGAGGGCGGCGTTAGCCTGCGCGAAGCATGACGCCCGCGCGCTCTGTTCGCGCGCGCAACATGGCGCGCCGGCAACACGTGTCCATGACCCTGGGAAACAATCGGAGACAAATCACCGCAATTGCTCCCCTCTTTGGCCGTGCTGGAGCCCGAGCGCAGATGTCTATGGCGATCATTCACGGAGGATAATGTCGGACATGACGCGTTCTGTCTTCTCGGCCACGGCTGGCTTCTTGCGCGGCGTCGGCAATCAGGCGGCGATCTCGGTCGCTGCATCCGCCATCGCCGCGGCGCTGCTTGCGCTCCCCGCCGGCGTGTCGCTCTGGCGCTCCGCAGGCGCGCCAGAGTCGGCTGAAATCGGCGCTGGCGTCGAAAACGGCTGGGCCTTGCCGGTGGCCGCCGACGGGAAGATCCGTGCGCGCCACCAGGACGCCCCAGGCATTCAGCCCGGCCTGCCGGCCCACGATGGTCAGGGCCTGTTCAGCCCGGCCGCGATCGTGATGCCGATGGCGCTCGACTGGGCGGCGGCAGCCACCGACATCGCCGTCGTGTCGCCGTCCCGCCCCGTTGCTGCCAGCGAGCCGCGCGCTCGCAGCCAACAGGCCCAATCGCTGCCGCCCCGGCGTCCGGTGATCGAGCGGGCGGTCGTGACGGCTGAGGCCGCACCGTTGCCGATTTCGCCAGCTGTCCAGGTGCAGGCGGCCTCGCTCGATGGCGCGGTGTCGCCGTCACGGCTCCGGCTGCTCGGGGTTCCGATGCCCGCCCCGGTCGCCCGCGTCGGCGACGCGATGTCCGGAGCGGTCGGCTTCGTCGGCGCGGCCGGGATCTGGACGCTCTCGCGCGCCTCGGCTCTGTTGCCGCGCCTGTGAGGCCTCAGGCCAGCGCCTTCAGCGCGGCGCGGCCGGCATAGACCGCCTGGGCGCCGAGCTCTTCCTCGATGCGCAGGAGCTGGTTGTATTTCGCGGTCCGGTCCGAGCGGGCGAGCGAGCCGGTCTTGATCTGTCCGCAATTGGTCGCGACCGAGAGGTCGGCAATGGTGGAATCCTCGGTCTCGCCCGAGCGGTGCGACATCACCGCGGTGTAGCCGGCGCGCTGCGCCATCTCGACGGCGGCCAGCGTCTCGGTCAGCGTGCCGATCTGGTTGACCTTGACCAGGATCGAGTTGCCCGTCTTCTCCTTGATCCCGCGCGACAGGCGCGTGACGTTGGTCACGAACAGATCGTCGCCGACCAGCTGGCACTTCGAGCCGACGAGATCGGTCAGCGCCCTCCAGCCCTCCCAGTCATCCTCGGACATGCCGTCCTCGATCGAGACGATCGGATAGCTGCCGACGAGCTTGGCGAGATACTTCGCCTGGGCCTTGGGATCGCGGCTCTTGCGCTCGCCCTCATAGACGTAAGATCCGTCCTTGAAGAACTCGGTCGCGGCGCAGTCGAGCGCCAGCGCGATGTCCTCGCCAGGCTTGTAGCCGGCGGCCTCGATCGCGGACATGACGAAATCGAGTGCCGCTTCCGCCGATTTGATGTTGGGCGCGAAGCCGCCCTCGTCGCCGACATTGGTGTTATGGCCGGCCTCGTGAAGCTTCGTTTTCAACGTGTGGAAGATCTCCGAGCCCATCCGCAGCCCTTCCGAGAAGGACGGCGCGCCGATCGGCATGATCATGAATTCCTGGAAGTCGATCGGGTTGTCGGCATGGGCGCCGCCATTGACGATGTTCATCATCGGCACGGGCAGGACGCGCGCCGAGGTGCCCCCCACATAGCGGTAGAGCGGCAGGCCGGCGGCCTCGGCGGCGGCCTTGGCGACGGCCAGCGACACGCCCAGGATGGCGTTGGCGCCGAGCTTGCTCTTGTTGGGCGTGCCGTCGAGTTCGATCATCGCCTCGTCGATCGCGACCTGGTCCTCGGCGTCCATGGCGACCAGCTGCTCGGCGATGGCGACATTGACGGCCTCGACCGCCTTGAGCACGCCCTTGCCGTGATAGCGGCTCTTGTCGCCGTCACGCAGCTCGACCGCCTCATGCGCGCCGGTCGAGGCGCCTGACGGCACCGCGGCGCGGCCCATCGAGCCGTCCTCCAGCACGACATCGACCTCGACCGTGGGGTTGCCGCGGGAATCGAGAATCTGGCGGCCGATGATGTCGATGATCGCGGTCATGGGGAGCTCCGTGGCGGGCGTGACGGTGGGTGCCGCGCTTCTAACCAAGGCGCACGCGCAACGGAAGGGCCGGGTGGCGTTTGGCGGTCCGAAGCGGTAAAGGCCCCAACCCATTCGCAAAGAGCTTGGCCATCGTGACGGAGCGCAATTCCGCCGATTGAGCCGAGCGTTCGACAAACGGAGCCCGCCGATGACCCTCGACGCCTCAAGCCTGCAGCTCGGACACGCCACGGCCATGCCGGCCTCGCCGGAAGAGGCACGGCTCGACCGGGTGCCCAATCCGCATCAGGGCACATCCTATCTCGCGCGCTTTACCTGTCCGGAATTCACCTCGATCTGTCCGGTCACCGGCCAGCCCGATTTCGGCATCCTGGTGATCGACTATCTGCCAGCCGCGTGGCTGGTCGAGTCCAAGTCGCTGAAGCTCTATCTCGCGGCCTTCCGCAACCACGGCGCCTTCCATGAGGATTGCACGGTCGGTATCGGCAAGCGACTGGTCGATCTGCTCGAGCCCGAATGGTTCCGCATCGGCGGCTACTGGTATCCGCGCGGCGGCATCCCGATCGATGTGTTCTGGCAGACCGGCGAGCCGCCCAAGGGGCTGTGGTTGCCCGACCAGGGCGTCGCGCCCTATCGCGGGCGCTGACCAGCCCCGGCCCGTCGGGCCGGAGCCGTCAGGGCAGGCTCATTGCGACAGGCGCAGGCTGGTCAGCGACTGGCCGATGGCCTGGAAGGCAGCGGCGAGCGCGGCCGCGTCGGTGGCGTCGTAATAATGGGCGGCATCGGTCGCGCAGCCCTGCAGCATCGTCTTGGCGGCGACATCGGTCACAGCAAAGGCAACGGTGAAAACCTCGATCTTGCGCGCCTTGGCCTCGGTGCAGACGCGCAGAGTGTCGTTGTTGACCTTCGTCACCTGCGTCGCCCTCGTCGCGGCGTTGTTGCTGAGGTCGGAGTGGTCGCCTTTCGCGTTGTTGAAGATCCGCCTGTTGTCCCCATCCGTCATGAGCACCAGCGCCTTGCGCGGTAGCTTGTTGGCCGTGTCATAGACTTTGCCTTCCGAGAACGGGGCCTCGGACGACAGGACGTTGACGCCCCAGACCATGCCGTCGGGGATATACGTCGCGGGCTTGTAACTGCCGCGATTGATGATCAAGCCGTCGATCGCGCTTGTCAGCGTCGACTTGTTGTTCGTCAGCGGCACGATCGGGTTCAGGCAGGTCTGGCTGGTCTGCTGGATCCCTTTGTAAAGGGTCCCGGTTGACTGGTCGGGCAACAGCAGGTTCGAGCCGTTGTTGCGCGTATAGACGCACCCGAACCATTTATTATGCGTCGTTCCACCGCCGCTGCACGTCTCGTATTCCGGAACCGTCTGAATCTGGCATGTCTGGGGTGTGCAATCGTAGTTCTCCCTGACGCCGTCGATGGTCCGCGTGCAGGTGGCTGGAGCGCCCTTGGTGCAAACATTTCTCGTTGTGTGCTTTTTGCAGGTCCTGGTGCTTGTGGACGACGTGTCCGCCGGCACGGAAATCCATGACTCGCCCCGGTACGCCGTGCCGACATTCACGTAATCGGCGAAGGGCACGATGCCGATCTTCACATTGGCTCCGCCCTCCTTGAGGACGGTCTCGATCAGGTTCTTGGCCGCCGCCTTGAGCACGGTGATCTTGGAGTCGCTGCCGCCGGCGCTCTCTGACATCGACCAGGTGTTGTCGAGGACGAGCGCCATCTCGACCGTGCCGGTCACCTCTTTCACCGCGGCCGATTTCGAGCTGAACCCCATCGTCCTGATGCCGGCGATCGACATCAGCGAGGTGTCAAGCACACCGCTGGTCTCGACCAAGACGGTACCGGTCGATTCCTCGAAGCCGAATTTCGTGATCTGGACATTGGTGCCGTCGATATTGGTGGTGTTGGCCACGAAGAAATTGTTCGCCGCCGTCCGCATGGCGGCCGCGTCCTTGCTCGGCAGGCGCGCCGCCGCCAGCGCTGCCGCGTCGGTCGCGGCCTGCAAGGTGGTGTGGGCCTTGGTCAGACGACCGTAATCGATCACGACGCCGGCCATGCCGATCAGCACGACGCCAGCAAAGGCGAACATGGTGACGGTCGCGCCGGATTCCTGTTTGCGAAAACGGCAGGCAAGCCGAAAAAACGAATCCATCAAGGACTGGCTCATCGCGGCATCTCTCTTGGCTCCAGGCCGCGCAGTGCCGCTGTGACGGGCGTGGCGGCGCTCAGTTGCTCATGAGATCATGGCTATGACGCGCAGATGTTGAGATTCCGTTCCGCGAACCTTCGAAACACGGGCCTGTTCAGCCATTCCGGACGGTTTACGTCCGGCTGCCGGCAATCGGCATGATTTTCGGCGTGGCATAGCCAAACAACGCGATGGCCGCCGCAAACAGCAGGATCGCGGCGCTGTTGCCGATCAGATGCATCGCGAACCCCATCACCACCGGGCCCGCAGCCTGTCCAAGGAAAAAGCAGCAGGCAAACAGTGCCATCGCCGAGCCGCGCGCGGTGGGCGCGAGCTCCGTCGCCTGCGCCTGGAAGGTGCCGTGCAGCAGGAAAAAGCCGAAACCCTGCAGGGCAAACAGCGGGATGGCGCTCCACCACGGCCAGTCGAAGGCAAACAGGGCCAGCCCCAGCGCGCAGATCACGCCGCCGGTGCGCGTCATCAGCCTGGGTCCGAGCCGCTCGACCAGGATGCGCGTCAGCAGCCCGTAGACCAGGCAGCCGAAGCCCATGCCGGCGATCACCAGCCCGGCCTGGGCCGGGCCGACGCCCGAACGCGAAAACAGGATCGCGGCAACATAGGCCGGGATCCCGAACAGCAGGATGCCCTCGACGATCACCAGCCCGTACAGCAGCTTGGTCCGGGGGTTGGCAAACACCGTCCGGTAATTGCCAAGTGCGCCGGCGATGCTGAGCCGCTGCCGGGCCACGTTGCGGCGCGGCTTGAGCACGATGGTCACGAGCAGGGCCGCCAGCGATGCCACCACCGCCGCGGAGATGAAAGCCGCGCGCCAGCCCGCCTGGGTCGCGATCAGGCCCGAGCAGGCCGAACCCGCCATCTGCCCGATGATCATCAGCACAAGGAAGCGTCCAAGCGCGATCTGGCGCTCCTGCATCGGCGCGCGGTCGCCGATCGCGGCCATGGCGACGGGTATGATGCCGCCCGATGCGATTCCGGTGACGCCGCGCACCACAGACATGATCTCGAAAGAGGTCGAGAACGCCGCGACGGCGGACAGAACCGCCAGCACCAGCAGGCAGATCAGAATCGTACGGATCTTTCCGATCGCATCGGCGAGGGGGCCGAGGAAAGGTTGGCCCAGCGCATAGGCCAGCGAGAACCCGGTCACCATCATCACGATCTGCGGCACGCTGCGGCCGAATTCGCCGGCCAGCGTCGGGATCAGCGGGTCGATGATCCGCATCGTGAAGGTCGATGCGAAGCCGCAGGCTCCGAGAACCAGGATCAGCGGGGCAAGCGATACGGGAGCCGGCGCGGGGGCCGGCGCCGGATGCGGCGTTTCAGACATAAGCCAGCGTAGGCTCGACCCTGGCTTTAGCAAGTCGATCAAAGCCTTGCAGCTCTGCGATCAGCGCAGGGAAGGCGGAAAGCGGCACCATGTTGGGCCCGTCGCTGGGGGCGTTGTCGGGGTCCGGATGCGTCTCGATGAAGACACCCGCGACCCCCACCGCCACCGCCGCCCGCGCCAGCACGGGCACGAATTCGCGCTGGCCGCCGGAGGAGGAGCCCTTGCCGCCCGGCTGCTGCACCGAATGCGTGGCGTCGAAGATCACCGGCGCGCCGATCGTCTGCGCCATGATCGGCAGCGCCCGCATGTCGGAGACCAGCGTGTTGTAGCCGAAGGAGGCGCCGCGCTCGGTGACCATCACGTTGGGGTTGCCGCTCTCGGTGATCTTGGCGGCGACGTTAACCATGTCCCAGGGGGCGAGGAACTGCCCCTTCTTGACGTTGACGACCCGCCCCGTCAGCGCCGCCGCCACCAGCAGGTCGGTCTGGCGGCAGAGGAAGGCCGGGATCTGCAACACATCGACGCACTCCGCGATCGCCGCGCACTGGCCCGCCTCATGCACGTCGGTCAGGACGGGTAGACCCGTCACTTCGCGGATCTCGGCAAAGACCGGCAGCGCTGCCGCCAGTCCCATGCCGCGCTGCGCCCTGACGCTGGTCCGGTTGGCCTTGTCGAAGGAGGTCTTGAAGACGAGCCCGATGCCGAGCGAAACGGCGATTTCCTTGAGCGCGAAGGCCATTTCCAGCGCGTGCGCGCGGCTTTCCATCTGGCATGGGCCGGCGATGAGGGCGAGCGGCATCGCATTGCCGAACTGGACGGGAGAGCTCAGATCGGCGCCGATGGTGACGATGGCGTTGGCGGGCACGGGCAGCATCTCCTCAGGGCGAACGCGCCGGGCTTATGTCCGGCAGGGGCGCGGGGTCAAGGTCAACCGCTCGTCTGAACGATAAGCTGAGATATCCTGTCGAACGGACTGGCGGAGCGGCAACGAGGTCTGTAAATTCGGCTACGAGGCATTATGTCGGGTGGGAAGCGCCAGGGACCGATTTTGAGAACGATGTCAGTCGAGACGATGGGGGCAGGGGACATCACGGGGTCCAGCGACGCCGTGGTGCGTCCGCCGCTTGCCGATGCCGGTGCCAGCGTCATGGCCGATCGCCCCCGGAAGCCTTCGGTGCCCACTGACAACGGCGGACGCGACGGCACCGGCGCGGGCACGGCCGTCCTGACCCGGACCCGAACCCGCAAGCCCAACCTGTACCGGGTCCTGCTCCTCAACGACGACTACACCCCGATGGAGTTCGTCGTTCACGTCCTCGAACGGTTTTTCCAGAAGGACCGCGCCGCCGCGACGCAGATCATGATGCATGTGCATCAGAACGGCGTCGGCGAATGCGGCGTGTTCACCTATGAAGTCGCCGAGACGAAGGTTACCCTCGTCATGGACCTTGCGCGCAAGCACATGCATCCGCTCCAATGCGTGATGGAGAAGAAGTAACGTCTTGAGTTCGCTCACCCCTTTTTTATCGGAATAGGAGCGCAATCCGTGCCGAGTTTCTCGCGCAGTCTCGAACAGGCGCTTCACCGGGCCTTGGCGCTCGCCAACGAACGCCACCACGAATACGCAACCCTCGAACATCTGCTGCTCGCCTTGGTCGACGATCAGGACGCGGCTGCGGTGATGCGCGCCTGCAGCGTCGATCTCGACACGCTGCGGCGCAACCTCGTCGATTATGTCGATGCCGAACTCGCCAATCTGGTGACGGATGGCCGCGACGATTCCAAGCCGACAGCCGGCTTCCAGCGCGTGATCCAGCGCGCCGTGATCCATGTCCAGTCGTCGGGTCGCGAGGAGGTGACGGGCGCCAATGTGCTCGTCGCGATGTTCGCCGAGCGCGAAAGCCACGCCGCCTATTTCCTGCAGGAGCAGGACATGACCCGCTACGACGCGGTCAACTACATCAGCCATGGCATCGCCAAGCGCCCGGGCGCGAGCGAGCCGCGCCCGATCCGCGGCGCCGACGAGGAGCCCGAGCAGCAGCGTGATTCGCGGGCCGGCGAGCCTGGCAACGACGCCGACAAGGACAAGAAGAAGAAGGAAAGCGCGCTCGACGCCTATTGCGTCAATCTCAACCGCAAGGCGCGCGACGGCCGCATCGATCCGCTGATCGGCCGCGAGGCCGAGGTCCAGCGCACCATCCAGATCCTCTGTCGCCGGCAGAAGAACAACCCGCTGCTGGTCGGCGATCCCGGCGTCGGCAAGACCGCGATCGCCGAGGGCCTCGCCCTCAAGATCATCCGCGGCGAGGTGCCCGAGGTGCTCGAGGACGCGACCGTCTTCTCGCTCGACATGGGAACATTGCTGGCGGGCACGCGCTATCGCGGCGACTTCGAGGAACGCCTCAAGCAGGTGATGAAGGAGATCGAGGCTCACCCCAAGGCGATCATGTTCATCGACGAGATCCACACCGTGATCGGTGCCGGCGCGACCTCGGGCGGGGCGATGGACGCCTCGAACCTGCTCAAGCCCGCGCTCGCCTCCGGCGGGCTGCGCTGCATCGGCTCGACCACCTACAAGGAATACCGCCAGTATTTCGAGAAGGACCGGGCGCTGGTGCGCCGCTTCCAGAAGATCGACGTCAACGAGCCTTCGATCCCCGATACGATCGAGATCCTCAAGGGCCTGAAGCCCTATTTCGAGGAGTTCCACAAGCTGCGCTACACCAACGACGCCATCAAGGCGGCGGTGGAGCTTTCGGCGCGCTACATCCATGACCGCAAACTGCCCGACAAGGCGATCGACGTCATCGACGAGACCGGCGCCTCGCAGATGCTGGTGGTGGAAAGCAAGCGCAAGAAGACGATCGGCGTGAAGGAGATCGAGGCGGCGATCGCCACCATGGCGCGCATCCCGGCCAAGACCGTCTCGAAGGATGATGCCGAGGTGCTGCGCAACCTCGAAACCACGCTCAAGCGCACCGTCTATGGTCAGGAAAAGGCGATCGAGGCTCTGTCCTCGTCGATCAAGCTCGCCCGGGCCGGCCTGCGCGACGGCGAGAAGCCGATCGGCTGCTATCTCTTCGCCGGCCCCACCGGCGTCGGCAAGACCGAGGTCGCACGCCAGCTGTCGCTGTCGCTGGGCGTCGAACTCGTCCGCTTCGACATGTCGGAATACATGGAGCGCCACACCGTTTCGCGGCTGATCGGCGCGCCTCCCGGCTATGTCGGGTTCGACCAGGGCGGCCTCCTGACCGACCAGATCGACCAGCATCCCCATTGCGTGCTGCTGCTCGACGAGATCGAGAAGGCCCATCCCGACCTGTTCAACATTCTCCTGCAGGTCATGGACCACGGCAAGCTGACCGACAACAATGGCAAGCAGGTCGATTTCCGGAACGTCATCCTGATCATGACCACCAATGCCGGAGCCGCCGACATGGCCCGCAACGCCTATGGCTTCACCCGTCAGAAGCGCGAGGGCGACGATACCGAGGCGATCAACAAGCTGTTCGCGCCGGAATTCCGCAACCGGCTCGATTCGGTGATCTCCTTCGGCCATCTGCCCAAGACGGTCGTGTCTCGCGTTGTCGACAAGTTCGTCCTCCAGCTCGAGGCCCAGCTCGCCGACCGCAACGTGACGATCGAGCTCTCCGACGAGGCGCGCGAATGGCTGGTCGAGAATGGATATGACGAGGCGATGGGCGCGCGCCCGATGGCCCGTCTGATCCAGTCGACGATCAAGACGCCGCTGGCCGACGAGGTGCTGTTTGGGCGCCTCAAGAATGGCGGTGCGGTCAGGGTCGTGGTCGTGCAGTCGGAAACCGGCATCAAGGTGCTGGGGCTCGAATTCCCCGACGGGCCGGTCAAGCCCAAGCCGGAGAAGGATGTCGCTGCCGCTGGCGAGAAGCGCGAGCGCAAGCCGCGCGCGAAGCTGGCCGGCGGGGCCAAGCCGGCTTCCGCGGGCCCGCGTCGCAGCGGGCCGGCGGCTGGCGGCAAGGGCGATGGTGGCGGCAAGGACGGCGGGAGCAAGGTCTCCGAGGCGCCAAAGGCGCAGCGCGCTGTTCGGACCGTCCCCAAGGTCCCGCTGACGAAGGCTTGAGACCGTGTTCTTCAGGCGAAAAACTGACACCCTGCTCGCCCACGCGGCCGAGCCTGCGCCGGAGCGGGCAGCTGCGCGGCACAAGGAGAAGCTGAGCTGGTTCGAGAAGCGCGACCGGCGCCGGCGCCGGCGGAAGATTTTCGAGGAAGTCCTCGGCTGGATCCTCGTGCCGGCCTTCGTCTACCTGATCTATCTCGGGGTGAAGGCGGTCGGCGGTATTCCCAAGGAACTGATCGACTTCGGCAATGAGCTGATTGGCATCCTGTTCAAGGGCTTGCGCTGAACGCGCCCGCGCCGTCTCCCCGTTGCAGCAGGCGCAGAGCCGACTACCCGCTGCCGGGGCTCGGAGCGGTTGAAACGGCGCGTTAGGGAGAGGCGCCAGCTCGCCATCACGGCGACCAGGCCCGATTCCTCCCGACCGCGAGACGGCCACTTGCCGACCCCTTCATGAGTGTATCCGTCGAGTGGAGCGCCTGGCGTGTCGCGCTCGCCGGCATGCGCGATGCCTTGTCGCTGCCGGCCTGGGTCGTTGGCTTCGGCCTGATCGGCGTCGGCTCGCTGGCGCGCGATGTCGGCTATCCCGTCGAGGTCGCTGTGCTCTCGACCATGCTGGTCTGGGCCGGCCCGTCCCAGGTCATCTTCTTCGCCTCCATCGCCGCCGGCGCCGCCTGGAGCGCGATCGC
The DNA here is from genome assembly GCF_001295925.1 of Allobosea sp. AAP35. Lineage (GTDB taxonomy): Bacteria > Pseudomonadota > Alphaproteobacteria > Rhizobiales > Beijerinckiaceae > Allobosea. The sequence continues at coordinate 368,776 of NZ_LJHQ01000003.1, forward strand.
GATCGCGGTCGGTTTCGCCTCATTGCGCTTCCTGCCCATGACGGTGGCGATTCTGCCGCTGCTGCGCCGTCCTGGCCAGAGCGTCTGGATGCAGCTGCTGCTGGCGCATTATGTCGCGGTGACGGCCTGGACCGAGGGGCTTCGCCGGCTACCCCATGTGCCGCCGCCGCAGCGCGTGGCCTATTTCCTCGGCTTCGCCAACGCCTGCATGGCGATGAGTTCGCTTGGCACCTTCCTCGGCTATTATCTGATTGGGGCGCTGCCGATCCCGTTCGCAGCCGGGCTGATGTGCCTGACCCCGATCTTCTTCCTGGCTTCGCTGTCGGCTGGGGTGCGCCATCGCGGCGATGTCGCCGCCATCCTGCTCGGGCTCGTGCTCGCGCCGATCTGCGCCCGTTTCATCGGCGGCGGCTTCGACCTGATCGTGGCCGGCCTGATCGCCGGGACGCTCGCCTTCCTGCTGCGGCCACGGAAGCCGGCATGACGCAGCCATTGATCACCCAGCCGATTCCCTGGCTGGACGGGCCGTTCTGGCCGTTTCTGGCGCTCCTGCTCTTTGCCGTGCTGCCGACCGAGATTTGGCGTTGGCTCGCGGTCGCATTTTCGCGGCGTCTCGATGCCAATTCGCCGGCGCTCGAATGGGTGCGGGCGGTGGCGACAGCGCTGCTCGCCGGCATCGTCGCCAAGCTGATCGTGGCGCCGCCCGGCGCGCTGGCGGCCGTGCCGCTGGCGCTGCGAGTCGGGGCGCTGGCGGTCACGCTTGGCATCATGCTGTTCGACCGCCGCCGCGTCATGCTGGCGGTGCTCGCCGGGGAGGCGGCGCTGATCGGCGGCGCCTATTGGCTTTTGACGCCGTGAGCGGCGCGATCAGGACGCTTTCAGCGCAGTCCTGATCCGCTCGGCATTCGCCGCAAGAACATCCGGCTTCTCCATCGCACCGGTATGGGCCCGCAGCGGTTGCCCGTCATGGCGCGGGATGACGTGGACGTGAAGGTGGAACACCACCTGTCCGCCGGCGGCCTCGTTGAACTGCTGGATCGTCACGCCATCGGCGTCGAAGGCGGCCGTGACGGCATGGGCGAGCTTTTGCGTGGTCAGGGCCACCGCCGCCAGCGCCTCGGGGGGCGCATCGAGCAGGTTGCGGCAGGCGACCTTCGGGATCACCAGCACATGCCCGTCGGCGCGCGGCATGATGTCCATGATCGCCAACGTCTGCGCGTCTTCGTAGACGGTCTGCGACGGCAACTCGCCGCGCAGGATTTTGGCGAAGACATTGGATTCGTCATAGGCGGTCATGCGCGGTCCCGGGCAGGTGAGGGGCGGGGTCATTGCCGTCAGCCTGTCGCGAGCGGGCTTGTGTCGTCAAGGCTGCAGACGAGGAGCGGGGCGCGGTGCGCCGGCGTGCAGCTCCAGTGTCGTTGCGATCTCGGCATCAAGCACGAGATCGTCGCAGGCGCCCAGCACCCAGAGATCCCGGACCGTCCAGCGCAGCAGCGGCACGTCCCACCAGCGCCCGATCATCTCCGACAGCGCAGCGGTCTCCCGCGAATCGAGATCGTCGGTCAAATTGTAGAGCCCGACCAGATAAAGGTCGCCGGGCGGGCGGCCGAAGGCGGCCTGGAGCGCCTGGATCGGGTTCGATCCGTCGCGCCTCTCAGGATAGGCCCGCAGATAGAGCCGGCCGAGATTGACGTTGCCACAGAACAGCCCGCGCAGTTCGACCTCGAAGGGCCCCAACTTCGCGATCGTCTCGCGCAGGGCTGCGTCGATGGCGGGCGCGTCTCCCGTCGAGAGCGTGCCGCACAGCGTTGCATGCAGCCGGTCGGCCCGGCGCGGCAGGATGTCCCAGGCGATCTTGTGGGCGAAGGGCGCGCGCCGCATCGCGTCGTCAAGCCGCAGGAAGGGTTCGGCTGCCGCCAGCACAGTACCGTCGACCGGCAGAACCAGCGAATAGATCCGCGCATGCCGGCCCATCTCGTAGGATCGGCCCTCCTGCCGCGCGATCACGCCGGGATGGGCCGGCGCGACCAGGGGAAGATGCGCGAGACGATAGGGCTCGTCCAGCCTCACCGCGGCGCCAGCGGCGAACACCGTGCGGCTGCGCTGGTAGCCGAGGTCGTCATCCGTGCAGAAAGCCTGCGGCTGATCGGCTGCCAGGGGCGAGGCAGGCTCACTCACGGGGCATCGCCGGCTTTGCGGAAAGGGCTTTCCGCCGCCAGCGCCTCTTGCGCCTGCGCGATCTGCTGTCGTTCCCGAGTGAGGAAATGCGCCACCGCGCGCTGCAGGCCGGGGTCGGCGAGCTGGTGCAGCGAGCGCGTCACCACCGGCCGATAGCCGCGCGCGAGCTTGTGCTCGCCCTGCGCACCCGCCTCGACGCGGACGAGCCCGTGCGCAATCGCGTAATCGATGGCCCGATGGTAGCAGAGCTCGAAATGCAGGAAGGGGTGGTCCTCGACGCATCCCCAATTGCGGCCATAGAGCGTGTTGGCGCCGCGGAAATTGATCGCGCCGGCGATATAGCGGCCCTCGCGCTTGGCCATCATCAGCACGATGCGCTCGCCCATGGCCGTCCCGACCGCCGAGAAGAAGGCGCGGTTCAGGTAAGGGCGGCCCCATTTTCGCGCACCGGTATCTTCATAGAACGAGTGAAAATCGTCCCAGACCGCTTCGGTGAGGTCGGCGCCAGAAAGCACTTCGACCGTGATGCCATTGGACAACGCCTCGCGGCGTTCGCGTTTCAAGGCCTTGCGCTTGCGCGAGGCCAGCGTCGCCAGGAAATCATCGTAAGCGGAGAAGCCCTCGTTTTGCCAATGAAACTGCAGGTCGTGGCGTTCGAGATAGCCCGCCTCGCGCAAGCTCGCGATCTCGGGCTCCTGCGCGAAAGTGACATGAACTGATGAGGCCTCGGTCTGGTCGCGCAAGGCCTCCAGCCCGGCAATGAGACCGGCCCGGGCTTCCTTGGCGCGGCCCCCAGCCGCGACCAGGAGGCGAGGCCCGGTTGCCGGGGTGAACGGAGCCGCGACCTGGATCTTGGGGTAATAGCGACCGCCCGCCCGCTCATAGGCGTCGGCCCAGCCATGGTCGAAGACATACTCGCCTTGGCTGTGGCTCTTCAGATAGCTCGGCGTCGCGGCAAGCAGCGCGCCCGCCTCATCCTCGACCAGGAGATAGGCCGGCGACCAGCCCGAGCGACCACCGACGCAGCCGCTTTCCTCCAGCGCCCTCAGGAATTCATGGCAGATAAAGGGGTTTTCGCGGTCATGGCCTGCAGGCGAGCGCTCGGGCGCGTCGGACCAGGCGCAGGCGTTCCAGGCGGCAGCCGGCACGGCCTTGAGCGAGGTCGCGACGCGAACCCGCAGGTCGCCGCCCTCGCCGCTGCTCAAGGCGTGAAGCCCTCGAACACGATCTGGTCGGCATGGCGCGTTGCTATCTCGCGATCGGCCGGCGTCCGCACCGTCCAGCTCATCAGCGGCAGGCCGAGCGCGGTGCGGCAGAGATAGGGCGCGGCGCTTTCGAGATCGGCCACTTTCCAGGACAGGAAATCGGGCCGGCTTCGGTCGAAATGCAGCAGGTTGGCCATGGCGCGCCGCTCGCTGGAATCGAGATGGGCAAAGTCGGCCGAGGAATAATCATTCATCGCGACAATGCCGCGCGGGACCGCGGGAGCGATCTCGCGCAGCGCCGTGACGATGTCGGGATCGAAGGACTTGAACACGATCGGCTGGCCGCTGTGGCCCGCGACGATCTCGGCGGCGCGGCGCGTCAAGGCGAGATCGCCGTCGAACCGGCTCTTGATCTCGATGACCAGCGGCACGCGCCCGCCGATCGCATCGAGAAAGGCCGACAGTGTCGGGATCTGGCCCTGGCAGCCCTTCAGAACGGTCGCGGCGAGCGCCTTGGCCGTCTGCGACGAGACCGCGCCGGTCGTTTCGGTCAAGCGGTCCAGAACGAAGTCGTGGAACACCATGGCCTCGCCATCGGCGCTGAGCTGGACGTCGCATTCGATGCCGTAGCCGCGCGCGATCGCCGCCTGCGCCGCCGGAATGCTGTTTTCGATGACGCCCGCCGCCGCATCGTGCAGGCCGCGATGCGCGATCGGCCGGGCAGTCAGCCAGCCGAGGCCGGAATGGGCATGGTCGTGCAGGGGCCGGTCCCGCATCAGGCGATCTCAAACATCGCTTCAACCTCGACGGCAGCATCGGCCGGCAGTTGCGCGACACCGATCGTCGAGCGGGCATGGCGCCCCTTGTCGCCGAGCACCTCGACCATCAGATCGGACGCGCCGTTCATGATCGCCGGCAGCGCCGCGAAATGCGGGGCGGCGTTGATGAACCCGCCCAGGCGCACGCAGCGCGTGATCCGGCTGAGATCTCCCCCGAGTGCGGCCTTGGCCTGGGCGAGCACGTTGATGGCGCATAGCCGCGCCGCCTCGAGCCCGGCCTCGTTGAAGATCTCGCCACCGAGCTTGCCCTTGTGGGCGTCGGCGAGCTTGCCATCGAGCCCGAAGCAGAGCTGCCCCGAGATCACCAGCAGATTGCCGCTGATGACGTAGGGCACGTAATTGGCGATGGGAGCGGCCGGCGTGGGCAGGGTGATGCCGAGTTCGGCGAGCTTGGTATCGACGGCATTCATCGGGGCAACTCCACCGGGGCAGATGCCTTTCATGGCCGATGACCGGCGCGCCCGCAAGCGCAGCCAGGCGCGACGTTAAGGCGCCGATCCGCTCCGCCGCCGCCTTGTTTGCGCCATCGCGGCATTGCACCTAGATTCGGTGCAGTACCAACGAAAGCGGCGTGCCCCATGACGACGAACGCTCCAGGCCTTGCGGGATTGCTCGCCGTTGCGGCGCTGTGGAACGGAACGGCGCTCGCGCAGCCGCAAGCGGCCGATCGCGTCGTCCTGGTCCCGCACCGGGCGGTCTATGATCTCGTTCTCGACGCGGGCAAGGCCACCAAAAACATTGAATCGGCGCGCGGCCGCATCGCCTTCGATTTCACCGGCGACGCCTGCGAGGGCTACGCCTTGTCGTTTCGCCAGGTGACGCAGTTGCAGAGCGGCGAAAGCGGGCCGCGCGTCATCGACGCCCGCACCACGAGCTTCGAGGCCGGTGACGGCGCCAGCTACCGCTTCAAGACCGAAAGCTCCGCTGCCGGTGCGCCGACCGAGACGGTGGATGGCATCGCCAGCAAGGCCGGCGAGGGTTTCGAGGTCAAGCTGACCATCCCCAAACCCGAGACGCATCGCGAGGCCGCAGCGGCATTGTTCCCCAATGCACAGATGAAGGCGGTGATCCAGGCTGCGCGCGCCGGCCAGAGCACGCTCAATGTCCGCCTCTATGACGGCGCCAATGGCGGCAAGGACGTCTATGAGACGCTGTCCGTCATCGGCCGGAAGATCGAGGCCAAGCCCGCCGAGGCGCCGCTGCAGCGGCCCGAATTCGAAAGCCTCGCGCGTTGGCCGGTCACGATGTCGTATTTCAAGGTCGGCTCGGGCGAGACGACGCCGAGCTACACGATTGCGTTCGAGCTCTACGAGAACGGCGTGACCGGCGCGGTGCGGCTCGACTATGGCAGTTTCGCCCTGCGCGGCACGCTTACGCGTCTGGATCTTCTGCCTCAGGCGGATTGCGCGAAGTAGCCGCGCCCTCCGAGCGCCGCGGCAGGCGCAGGCTCAGGCCCTTGCCGATCGCCGCGTCCCCGAAGCGTGCGCGCAATGAATCGAGCGCGCCCTCCATCGCCTTCAGGCGCGGCGTCGCCACATCGGCGAGGTCGCCATGGTCGGCATCCTCGGGCGGGGCGAGATCGCTGGCGCCGATGCCGATCAGGCGATAACGCGCGCCCGTGCATTCACGCCGCAAGAGCTCGCGCCCAGCGGCAAACAGCCGCGCCGCGAGCTGTGTCGGCTCGGGCAGGCGGCTGGCGCGCGTGATCGAATGGAAATCCGCCGTCTTCAGTTTCAACGTGATGGTACGCCCCGCAAGCTCCTGATGTTTGAGGCGTTTGGAGGTCTTTTCGCAGAGCCGCCAGAGCACCGGCTCGAGCTCCTCGAAGCGCGCCAGATCGACATCGAGCGTGGTCTCGCTGGAGACGCTCTTGGTCTCGCGGTCCGGCGTCACACGACGCGGATCGATGCCGTTGGCAAGGTTCTTCAGGCGCGGCCCGTCCCTGCCGGCGAGCCGGAAGAGGTTTTCTACAGGCGCCTCGCGCAGATCGCCGATCAGCCGGAAGCCGGCCGCGGCCAGTTTCGCCGCACTGGCCTGCCCGATGCCGGGAATGAGCCCGACTGGCTTGGCGGCGAGGAACGCGACGGCTTCTGCCCGCCCGATCACCGAAAACCCCCGCGGCTTGTCCATGTCGGAGGCCACCTTGGCCAGGAATTTCGCATAGGAGAGGCCGATCGAGACGCTGATGCCGATCTCCGTCTCGATGCGCCGGGCGAAGCGCGCCAGCGTGATCGCCGGGCTGGCATGGTGCAGCAGCTGCGTGCCCGAAAGGTCCAGAAAGGCCTCGTCGATCGAAATCGGCTCGACCAGCGGCGTGAGCTCCTGCATGAGCAGGCGCACCTGGCGGCCGACAGCGACATATTTTGCCATGTCAGGCTTGACCACGACCGCCTCCGGGCAGGCCTTGAGCGCCTTGAACATCGGCATGGCCGAGCGCACGCCATAGGTGCGGGCGATGTAGCATGCGGTCGAAACCACGCCGCGCCTGCCGCCGCCGATGATCACCGGCTTGTCCAGCAGGGACGGATCGTCGCGTTTCTCGATGGCGGCATAAAAAGCGTCGCAATCGATATGCGCGAGGCTCAAGGCATCGCGCTCAGGGTGGCGCAGCAGCCGCGGCGAGCCGCAGGCCGGGCAGCGCCGCGGCTCGGTCACATCGCCATCATGATCGTTTAGGCAGTCGCGGCACAAAACGCGCCGCACCGCCCCTGACAGGCGCTCGGTCAAGGCGCCTCGCCGGAGGGCGGTCCGCCAAGCCGGTCGCGGGCCAGCGCAACCGCTTCCGGACTCACCCCCAGATTTCCGGCAAACTCGAGCAGGAGCGAATCGCTGCCGCCGATATGGTCGAGAACGGCGGCGAGGAAACCCGGCTCGCTGGCAGCCGCCCGCAACGTGGCAGGCCCAAGCCCTGTCGTCGCCAGGAACGGTTCGAGCCGTTCCGGCTCGGCCGCCAGGAAGCCCAGGGCGCGCAAGGCCAGCGTCTCAGCATCCTGTTGGGTCGGCAGTCGGGCCATCGCGTCAAATGCTCCGTGTGTTGTGTCGGGTTTGCGTTTCGTCAACGGCTGTCATGCTAGAACATCTGTCAACGAGGCTGCCAGCTTGAACAACCCGGGGGCTCTCCGCGCAGTTCGTGGCGCAAATGAAGGGCGGCATCATGAAGACGGTTCTGATCGTCGAAGACAATGAGCTCAACATGAAGCTCTTCAACGACCTGCTCGAGGCGCATGGTTACGCCACGCTGAAGACGGCTGACGGCATCGAGGCGATCGAACTCGCCCGCACGCATCACCCCGACCTGATCCTCATGGACATCCAGCTGCCCGAAGTTTCGGGGCTCGAGGTCACGAAGTGGATCAAGGAGGATGACGACCTGAAATCGATTCCCGTCATCGCGGTCACCGCCTTTGCGATGAAGGGCGACGAGGAGCGCATCCGTGAGGGGGGCTGCGAGGCTTATCTCTCGAAACCGATCTCGGTTGCGAAATTTCTGGAGACCGTCCGTGCCTATGCCGGCGCGGCCTGAACGCCCGAAAGCAAACCCATGTCAGCGCGCGTCCTCGTCGTCGACGACATCATCAGCAACGTCAAGCTGCTGGAAGCGAAGCTTTCGGCGGAGTATTTTGATGTCGTGACCGCCCTCAACGGGCTGGATGCACTGGCGATCTGCGAACGCGGCGAGACCGACATCGTTCTGCTCGACGTGATGATGCCTGGCATGAACGGCTTCGAGGTCTGCCGCCGCCTGAAAAGCGAGGCGACGACCGCGCATATTCCCGTGGTGATGGTGACGGCGCTCGACCAGCCGGCCGACCGGCTCAAGGGGCTGGATGCGGGCGCCGACGATTTCCTGACCAAGCCTCTCGACGACACCGCCCTGTTTGCCCGGGTGCGCAGCCTGGTGCGGCTCAAGTCGATGACCGACGAGCTGCGCAACCGCGCGCTGGCCTCACGCCGCCTCGGTATTGCCGACCCGCTTGCAGCCGCAGCCTCCGAGACCGGCCTCAACGGGCGCATTCTTCTGGTTGAGGACAGGCCCCGCGTCAGCGAGCGGCTGGAGAGCGCGCTGTCGGCTTTCCATATCGTCGAGATCGAGGCCGATCCGCAGCAGGCGCTGCTGCGCGCCGTCGAGGGGGATTTCGACAGCGTCGTCGTCAGCCTGGATCTGGCGAATTACGATGGCCTGCGTCTGTGCAGCCAACTTCGCTCGCTGGAGCGCACACGAAATGTCTCAGTCCTGATGATGGGCGAGGCCGAGGATCGCACCCGCATCCTGCGTGGCCTCGAAATCGGCGCTCACGATTTCCTGATCCGGCCGATCGATCGCAATGAGCTCGTTGCCCGCGTCCGCACCCAAGTCCGGCGCAAGCGCTTCACCGAAAAACTGCGCGACAGCGTGCAGTCCTCGATGGAGATGGCGGTGATGGACCAGCTCACCGGGCTCCACAACCGGCGCTACATGGACAGCCGGATGGCCACGATGTTCGACGAATCGGCGCTGCGCGCGCGCTCGCTGGCGCTGCTGGTGCTCGATATCGACCATTTCAAATCGGTCAATGACAGCTGGGGTCACGATGCCGGCGACGAGGTGCTGCGCGAATTCGCCGACCGCGTTCGCGCCTGCACGCGCGGCATCGACCTTGTCGCGCGGATGGGCGGCGAGGAAATCGTCGTGGTCCTCCCTGACACGGCACTCGACGCCGCCTACGCGGTCGCCGAGCGCATCCGCGAGCGCGTCGAGGCCGCCCCTTTCGGCATCCAGGGCAACACCCGTACCATTCCCGTGACGGTCTCGATCGGCGTGTCCAGCCGCCGCGCGGGCGATGGCTCGTCGGCCGAGATCATGAAGCGCGCCGACGATGCGCTCTACCGGGCCAAGGCGAACGGCCGCAACCGGGTCATCGCCGCCAGCGCGGCCTGAACTGGTTATGCGGTAAGGTTAAGCGTCGATGAACAATGGTGAATCGACTGTATTCGATTGATTCGCCGCAGGCCTGCTGCAAGGGTTTTCCAGACGCAGCGGCCTCCGCTGCCTCGTGATGCCCCTCGGGTGCTCAGGTCCGCCGCATCTCCTGGGAAACCGGGGGGCTCGGCCGGCCGGCTGCGGACAATCTGGCCTCCTCAGACCTGCTGCCGGCCGGCCACCTTCACATCGCTCAGAAGTACTGCGAGAGCAGGGCCGGCACGCCGTAGCCTATGACGGCGAAGGCTGCCAGCAAGCCGACTAGCGCGAGTGCCGCGCCGATACGGGTGCGCAGCAGGCGCGCGGAATCGATCCCCACCAGCATCTTCAGCACGCGGCGGCCGGGTCCATGGGTCGATCGGCGCGGTTCCGCTTCCGGTTCAGGATCAATGCTGGTCACGCTCAGGCTCCGACTGAAGAGGATCGGTCGTGGATCCGACGACTGGCTCAGATGGCCACGGCATGGGCAGGATGCAATCTCCGCACCGATAACGTCGCCAGGTGTGACAAATCAGCCGCGTGAAACAGGTGGCGCTCCGGAGGAATACCTCGCTGCGGGCGGCCCCTAAAGACCGGCAGCGCGACGCAGTGCGATGTTGATCCGATCCTGCCAGCCTGGGCCGTCGTCCTGAAAATGAGCGAGCACGTCGCTGTCGAGGCGCAGCGAGACGAGTTCGCGAGCCCCGGGCACGGCGGGGGGCTTGATGGCAGGTGGGGCGACCTTCGTCGCGGCGGCGCTGAACAGCGCTTCGGCCTTGTCGCGGGCGCTGACGGGGCGGCGGGTGCGGTCGATGCTCATGGCGTGGCGACGGTCCTGAGAAGGGAAGGGCAGCTGAGCGCAGCGCCGGTCCAGATGCGAAAAAACCGCCCTGAAGGGGCGGTTTTGAATCGTTGGGCCAGGTCGTCAGGCAGTGCGCCTCACTTGATCTTGGCGCCTCACTTGATCTTGGTTTCCTTGAACTCGACGTGCTTGCGCGCGACGGGGTCGTACTTCTTCATCGACATCTTCTCGGTCATAGTACGCGAGTTCTTCTTCGTCACGTAGAAGTAGCCGGTGTCGGCGGTCGAAAGCAGCTTGATCTTGATGGTCACGGCCTTGGCCATGGGGATATCCTCGAACCATGCGGGGCTGGTGAGGCCCACGGGAAATGATAAAGGCCGGGCGAGCCCGGCAAACCGTCGGCGGTCGGAATGCCGGAAAGGCCGGTCGAAGTCAAGGCGCAATGCCGAGGCCGTGCGGTTTTGGCAAGGCCGGCGTCAGAGTTCCTCGCGCACGAAGCGCCCGTTCTTTTCCCAGAAATAGGGCACCGGCAGATAGGGCGCGAAGCCCCCGGCGATGCGCGCCTCAACCTCCTGGATGATCACCTTGGTAATCGTCGGCAGATCGAGTTGCCTGGCCTCGTCGAAATCGACCCAGACCAGATCGACCAGTTCCGAATCGGGCCCCACGACATTCTCGACCTGCCTGGCGCTGGCGGCAGCGTCCACTGTGAAGAAACGCGTGTCGAAGCGCTTGGGCCGGCGCGGCGGCGTCACCGCGCGGGCGACGAAGGAAACGGCCGAAAGATCAGGGAAGATGCCATGCCCGGCGAAGTCGCTCCAGCTGCCCGCGGGCGGCTTGTCCGGAGCGCCATACTCGGCCGTGCCGAACAGCAGGCCGGTCTCCTCGAAGGTCTCGCGAATCGCCGCCAGGGCAAGCGCGCGCGCTTTCGAAGCCGTCGGGCGCAGCGTGCGCGCGCAGAGCCGGTCCTCGCATATCTGCGCGAGCGCGCCGGTCGCGGCCATGTGCCGGTCGCCCGGATCGACCCGGCCGCCGGGAAAGACATATTTGCCGGGCATGAATTTATGGCTCGGGTGGCGCTTGCCCATCAGGATGCGCGGCTTCGCGGCCCTGCGGTCGAGGATCATCATCGTCGCGGCATCCTTGGGACGGATGTTGGTCGCTACGCGAATCCGCTCGGCCTGGGTCAGGGTGACGGCGTGGTCGCTCATGCGAGTTTGCTCATGGCAGGGTGCTGATGCCGTCGTTCACGCCTGACCAGCCGCGGAGGGCAGGGGTTGCCGCTCGGGCAGGTCCGGCATGCCGCCGAAGCCGTGCATGCGCATCGCCCATTGCAGCCCGATGACGCCGCCCTTGACCGGCTGCATCAGCAGCAGCGACAGGATCACCGTCAGCGCCGGCCAGATCGCCATATGCAGGCCCATCGACCAGTCGGCGTATTTCTCGGCCATCAGCAAACCGCCGACGACGACATGGCCGACGATGGTGATGACGACATAGGGCGGCAGATCGTCGGCGCGCTGATGGTGCATCGCCTCACCGCAGGCGGCGCAGGTATCCACCGGCTTCAGGAAGCCCTTGAACAGGCGGCCCTCGCCGCAACGCGGACAGCGCCCGCGCAGGCCGCGGGTGATCGCCTGGCTCACGCTGCGCGGCGCAGGGTGATCGACCGATGTGTGAAACTCGATACCCATAACGCCTCTCGTCAACGCCTCTTGCCGGGTTTGGACTTGCCGGGTTTGGATTTGCCCGATCCGCCCGGCTTGGCCCTGCCGGGTCGGGACGGGCCGGGCTTCCCGGCGCCGCTTCGGAACGGGCTTCCAACCGAGGCACCGGCCTTGCCCCGTCCCGCAGATGGGCCTCGCCCTGTCCGGCCGCCAGAGCGCTCCGATGTCACAGCCCGGCCTTCGGAGAGCAATTCGAAGCGAAGGGCTCCCGCGACGGGCGCCGCCTCGACAAGCTTGACATGGACGCGGTCGCCGAGCCGGAAGCTCTCGCCGGTGCGCTCGCCGATCAGGGCATGGATGGCCTCGTCATAGCGGTAATAATCCGCGCCCAGCGTCGAGGCGGGGATGAAGCCGTCGGCGCCCGTGCCATCGAGCTTGATGAAGAGCCCGGCGCGGTGGACCCCGCCGATGCGCCCGTCGAAGGACGAGCCGATCTGGTCGGCGAGGAAATGCGCAATCAGCCGATCGACGGTTTCCCGCTCGGCCGCCATGGCGCGGCGCTCGGCCGCCGAGATCCGCGTCGACACCTCGCGCAGCGCGTCGAGCGTCGTGCCTCTGGGCAAGCCGTCATCGCCGAATTTCTGCGACGCGATCAGGGCGCGATGGACGATGAGGTCGGCATAGCGCCGGATTGGCGAGGTGAAATGCGCGTAGCGGCGGAGATTCAGGCCGAAATGCCCGTAATTCTCGGCGACATATTCGGCCTGCGCCTGGCTGCGCAACACCACCTCGTTGATGAAGGTCTCATTCTCGGAGCCCTTGATCATGCCCAGGATGCGGTTGAACAGCACCGGCCGCAGCGCGCCCTCCTTCGGCAGCTTGATGCCGATCGAGGCCAAAACCTCGCCCAGCGCCCGCATCTTCTCGACCGAGGGCTCGTCATGGCAGCGATAGATCAGAAGGCTGCCGGCCTTCTCCAGCGTCTCGGCCGCCGCGACATTGGCGAGGATCATGAACTCCTCGATCAGCTTATGCGCCGCCAGCCGCTCCGGCACGATGACGCGGTCGACCGAGCCGTCGGCTTTGAGGATCAGCTTGCGCTCGGGGAGATCGAGATCGAGCGGCTGGCGCCCGTCGCGACCGCGCGCGGCGATGCCATAGGCCGCCCAGAGCGGCATCAGGATCGTCTCGCGAATGGCGGCCGCCTTTTCGTCGCCAAGGCCATCGATGGCGGCTTGGGCCTGCTGGTAGGACAGCTTCGCCGCCGAGCGCATCAGGATGCGGTGGAAGGAATGGCTCTTCTTCGAGCCGTCCGCCTTGAGCACGAGCCGGACGGCGAGCGCCGGCCGATCCTCGCCCTCGCGCAGCGAGCACAGATCGTTCGAGATGCGCTCCGGCAGCATCGGCACGACGCGGTCGGGGAAATAGACCGAGTTGCCGCGCTCCAGCGCTTCCTTGTCCAGTGATGAGCCCGGCCGGACATACGCCGCGACATCGGCGATCGCCACCGTGACGACATAGCCGCCCGGGTTCTCCGGATCCTCGTCGGGCGCGGCATGGACCGCGTCGTCATGGTCCTTGGCGTCGGCCGGGTCTATGGTGATCAGCGGCAGGTCGCGCCAATCCTCGCGTCCTGCCGTTCCGGCTTCGCGCACGGCCTCCGCCTCGGCAAGCGTCGCGGGCTGGAAGATATTGGGGATGCCATGGGCATGAATCGCGATCAGGCTGACGGCGCGCTCCGACTTGATCGAGCCCAGCCGCTCCTTGACCTGCGCTTCGGGCGGGCCGAAGCGGCTCTCGCTGCGTAAGCTGACCGAGACCAGGTCGCCATCCTCGGCGTCGCCGGTCTGTCCTTTCGGAATCAGCGCCTCGCGGCCTTGCGACTTCTTGTCGATCGGGATCAGCCGCCCCGAACCATCGGGCAAAGCGCGGAAGATGCCGAGCACTTGCGCCTTGCCCTTGCCCATCACCTTCAGCACGCGGCCGGAATAGGGATAGCCCTCGACGCCTTTCAGGCGCGTCAGCTTGAGCAGGACATGGTCGCCCATGCCGGGTGCCGGGGCGGCATGGCGTTTGGCCCGGAACTCGCGCTGCCGCTCGATCAGGATCCTGGGCGGAGCGCCCTGATCCGCCTCGTTCCATTCCAGCGGCGCGGCGTAGGGGTCGCCGTCGCGATCCTTGCCCTTGATCTCGCAGAGCAGGACGGGGGGCAGGGCCCCGCGCGGATGCACCGGCCGCTCGACGCCGTCGCCGCCGGTCTCGCCCTCTTCCTCGAGTTCCTTGAGGAGGCGCTTCAGCCAGATCTTGCCGCCGCCCGACAGGCCGAAGGCCCTGGCGATGTCGGACCGGCCGACCGCGCGACCGGCCTCGCGCTCGGACTCGATGAAGGCGAGGATCGCCTCGCGGCTGGGCTCAGGTGCGACCAACGGGGCGGTTCTCGCGAAGGCTTGGATTCATCATCATGCCCTGATGTGGCATGCGCGCCGCCGCGACGCCAGAACCACGGCGCAACTGCGTCCCTGCAACGGAAGAAGGGCCGCCCTTTCGGGCAGCCCTTCCATTGCCGTACCGCAGCCCCGGTAACCGGGCCTGAAGGTCAAAAGCTCACGCGTAACAAGAACCCCACATGGAAAGAGCCCAGGTCCGCCCGCTTTGAACCAGCGGTTGATGACAATGAGACACTGGATCACCTCCTTTCAGTTGTTACCGACGCAGACAGGCTAGGGCGATTCTCAGGCCGGCGTAAATGTCAAAAAACGCGCTGCCGGAACGGTGGAAATCGGCGGCGTTTGCGAGGAAATCACGCGGCGCGAAGCTGTCTGCCTGATTTGCCGGCAACGGACGTGATTACTAATTAAGCAAAAAACCCAGCGCCGCATGATCTTTGCGTGGCAGGGAGCTTCGGCGGCAGGAAATATCGCCAAACTCCGTCATGCGGCAGAGACTTGTGGTTCCGTAACGTCCGGTTGTGCCGTTGGCACGTCGCTTGCGAGCAGGCTGCCTCGGGCCGGGGAGGCCCGCCGCAGCCTGCTCAAGGGCGCGGCAAACCAGGAATGGTTCGGGGGATATGTCCGTGAACACCACACGTCGCGTTATGTTGGGCGCCGCTCTCGCGGGCGCCACTGTTCTGGGTTCCTGGCTGCCGGCGGCGGCGCAGGAGACCATCAAGGTCGGCATCCTTCACTCGCTTTCGGGCACGATGGCGATCTCCGAGACGACGTTGAAGGACGTCATGCTCATGCTCATCGAGGAGCAGAACAAGAAGGGCGGCGTGCTGGGCAAGAAGCTCGAGGCCGTCGTCGTCGATCCTGCCTCGAACTGGCCGCTCTTCGCCGAGAAGGCCCGCGAGCTCATCACCAAGGACAAGGTCTCGGCCGTGTTCGGCTGCTGGACCTCGGTGTCGCGCAAATCCGTGCTGCCGGTCTTCAAGGAGCTGAACTCGATCCTGTTCTATCCCGTCCAGTACGAGGGCGAGGAGAGCGAGCGCAACGTCTTCTACACCGGCGCCGCCCCCAACCAGCAGGCGATTCCGGCGGTCGACTATCTCGCCAAGGAAGAGAAGGTCCAGCGCTGGGTGCTGGCCGGCACCGACTATGTCTATCCGCGCACGACCAACAAGATCCTCGAGGCCTATCTGCTCGCCAAGGGCGTGGCCAAGGAGGACATCATGATCAACTACACGCCGTTCGGTCATTCCGACTGGCAGACGATCGTCTCCGACATCAAGAAATTCGGCACCGCCGGCAAGAAGACCGCCGTGGTCTCGACCATCAACGGCGACGCCAACGTGCCGTTCTACAAGGAACTCGGCAACCAGGGCGTCAAGGCGACCGACATCCCGGTCGTGGCCTTCTCGGTCGGCGAGGAAGAGCTCGCCGGCATCGACACCAAGCCGCTCGTCGGCCATCTCGCCGCGTGGAACTACTTCCAGTCGGTCAAGACGCCCGAGAACGAGGCCTTCATCAAGCAGTGGAAGGCCTACAAGAAGAACGACAAGGCCGTCACCAACGATCCGATGGAGGCCCATGTCATCGGCTTCGCCATGTGGGTGAAGGCGGTCGAGAAGGCCAAGAGCTTCGATCCCGACAAGGTCATCGATGCGCTGCCCGGTATCGAGGCCCCCAACCTGACTGGCGGCATCTCCAAGATGCTTCCCAACCACCACATCACCAAGCCGGTTCTGATCGGCGAGATCAAGGCGGATGGCCAGTTCGACGTCGTTTCCAAGACCGATCTCGTGCCGGGCGACGCCTGGTCCAAGCATCTCGACGGGTCGAAGGACCTGATCGGCGACTGGGTCGAGAAGAAGTGCGGCAACTTCAACGTCAAGTCCGGCAAGTGCGGCGGCGCGTGAGCGCAGCCGGCTGAGGTCAAGAGGGGGAGGGGCGACACGGGCTCGATAAGGCCCGGCCGTCCCTCGACATCAAGCGACGCTCCCGGCTGAGGCCGGGAGCGCTCGGTACCGCAACGCGACACCGACACGAAGTGCCGCCGCCCGGCCGGCCCGCCGACCCAAGCAACACCGAAAACGAGCCCATGCGGATCCTGTCCAGCCTATTGCGCGCCCTTGCGCTTGCGACGCTGCTTGCGCTTCAGCCGGGCGCAGCCGCCGCGCAGGGTGGCGACGATGCCTTCGCCCGGTTCGGCGCCGATAGCTTTTCCGACACCAACCGCGCCATCGAGATCCTGATCACCAGCGCCCATCCGCAGGCCGCCCCGATCATCGAGGCCCTGGCCGAGGGCCGTCTCCTGGCCGGTGGCGGGCCCGTCGTCATCCGCACCACGGATGGCCGCTTCATCGACGCCAGGACGGGCGCGGCTTTGGCATCCGCGCCGCCCGGGCTCGCCCCCGTCCGCCTCAACAACAGCGTGCGTCGTGGCATCCAGGCGGCGCTGGGCGGGCTGGGCCTGCTCGATCCCGACACGGCCAGGCGCATCCTAGCGGCCGAAGCCGTTTTCAAATCCCGCGATGCCGCGCTGCTCCCGGTACTGGAGGGTGCCCTCGCCAAGGAAACCGACGCGCGGGCCAAGGCAGCGCTGCGCCAGGCCCAGGCCGCGATCCTCGTCGCCAAGGCCGATGCACCGCCCTTCGACCGCATCGCCGCCATCGACGTGCTGCGCGAACGCGGCGACCAGGATGCGCTGGCGACGCTGCGTTCGCTGCCCGCCGAGTCGTCGGCCTCGCTGAAGGAGGCGCAGGCGCGCGCGGTCTCGGACATCGAAGGCAAGCTCGCTTTGTGGCGGGCCGGGCAGAACCTCTGGTACGGCCTTTCGCTCGGCTCCGTGCTGCTGCTGGCGGCGATCGGGTTGGCGATCACCTTCGGCGTGATGGGCGTGATCAACATGGCCCATGGCGAGATGGTGATGATCGGCGCCTACACCACCTTCATCGTGCAGGAGGTCATCCGCACCAGCGCGCCGGGCTTGTTCGACTATTCGCTGCTGATCGCCGTGCCGCTCGCCTTCATCGTGGCAGGGCTGGTCGGCATCGCCATCGAACGCGGCGTCATCCGCTTCCTATACGGCCGCCCGCTGGAGACGCTGCTCGCGACCTGGGGCATCAGCCTGATCCTGCAGCAGGCGGTCCGCACCGCATTTGGGCCGACCAACCGCGAGGTCGGCGCGCCGAACTTCATGTCGGGTGCCTTCGAGATCGGCCAGCTCGCCATCACCTGGAACCGGCTCTGGATCATCGTCTTCGCGATCCTCGTTTTTGCCGCCCTGCTGGCAATCCTGAAGCTGACGCCGATCGGCCTGCAGATGCGCGCCGTCACCCAGAACCGGCGCATGGCCTCGGCCATGGGCATCCGCACCGGCCGCGTCGACGCCCTGACCTTCGGGCTCGGCTCGGGCGTGGCGGGGCTGGCCGGCGTCGCGCTCTCGCAGATCGACAATGTCAGCCCCAATCTCGGCCAGAGCTACATCATCGACAGCTTCATGGTCGTGGTCTTCGGCGGGGTCGGCAATCTCTGGGGCACGCTGGTTGCCGCCATGACGCTGGGTGTCGCCAACAAGCTGCTCGAACCCTATGCCGGGGCGGTGCTGGGCAAGATCGCGCTGCTCGTCTTCATCATCCTGTTCATCCAGAAACGCCCGCGCGGCCTGTTCGCGCTCAAGGGCAGGGCGGTGGAAGCATGATGTCGCGCTTCTTCCTGCAGAACATGGACAAGGGCGGCTCCATCTTCCTCGCCATCATCGCCGGCCTCGCCATCCTGATCCCGGCGCTCAACCTGCTGGTGCCGGCGGGCTCGGCGTTCCACATCCCCACCTCGACCATGTCGCTCTGGGGCAAATATCTCTGCTACGCCCTGCTCGCGATCTCGCTCGATCTCGTCTGGGGCTATTGCGGCATTCTGAGCCTTGGACATGGCGCCTTCTTCGCGCTCGGCGGCTATGCCATGGGCATGTATCTGATGCGCCAGATCGGCTCGCGCGGCACCTATGGCAACCCGATCCTGCCGGACTTCATGGTCTTCCTGAACTGGCAGGAACTGCCCTGGTACTGGTACGGCTTCTCGTCCTTTCCCTTCGCGATGCTGATGGTGCTGGCGGTGCCCGGCCTGCTCGCCTTCGTCTTCGGCTGGTTCGCCTTCCGCAGCAGAGTCACCGGCGTCTATCTCTCGATCATTACCCAGGCGCTGACCTACGCCCTGCTGCTCGCCTTCTTCCGCAACGACATGGGCTTCGGCGGCAACAACGGCCTGACCGATTTCAAGGACATCCTCGGCTTCAACGTCCAGGCGCAAGCGACTCGCGCGGCTCTGTTTTCCATGACCTGCGTCATGCTGATCGCCGGCTTCCTGATCGCGCGCGGCATCGTCGTCTCAAAGCTCGGCAAGGTCGTGATCGCGATCCGCGACGCCGAATCGCGCACGCGCTTCCTCGGTTACCGGGTCGACCGCTTCAAGCTCTTCGTCTTCACCGTCTCGGCCTGCATGGCCGGCGTCGCGGGCGCGCTCTACGTGCCGCAGGTCGGCATCATCAACCCCAGCGAATTCGCCCCCGCCAATTCGATCGAGACCGTGATCTGGGTCGCGGTCGGCGGGCGCGGCACGCTGGTCGGGGCGGCGCTGGGCGGCGTCGTCGTCAACTACGCCAAGACGGTGTTCACCTCGGGGTTCATGGCGCCCTACTGGCTGTTTGCGCTCGGCGCGCTCTTCGTCTTCGTCACGATCTTCATGCCCAAGGGCATCCTCGGCACGGCGCAGCAACTCTGGGAGAAGCGCCGCAAGCCGGCGCCGGCCGCCACCCCCGAACCGGCCCCGGCGGAGTGAATGTCATGACCGCTGCCAATCCCGGCGCCAAAGATCACGCCAAAGGCGTGATCGATTCAAACATTCGAGAGCATGGCCTTGGCGAAAAACCGGCGTCCACTTTTTCGCGCCATGCTCTCACCTCCTCGCTGCTCTATCTCGATGGCGTCAGCGTCTCCTTCGACGGCTTCAAGGCCATCCGCGGCCTGTCGCTGACAATCGAGCCCGGCGAGATGCGCGCCATCATCGGCCCCAACGGCGCCGGCAAGACGACGATGATGGACATCATCACCGGCAAGACCAAACCCGATGTCGGCACGGTGATGTTTGGGGGATCGATCGATCTCACCAAGCTCGACGAGGCGGCGATCGCCAATCTCGGCATCGGCCGCAAGTTCCAGAAGCCCACCGTGTTCGACTTCCACACCATCGAGGACAACATCCTGCTGGCGCTGAAGGCGCCGCGTTCTGTCGCCCGGACGCTGTTCTGGAAGACGGCGGCCGCGCAGGCCAAGCGCATCGACGACATTCTCGGCATCATCAAACTCGGCGATGCCCGCGACCGTCTCGCCGGCTCGCTCTCGCATGGCCAGAAGCAATGGCTCGAGATCGGCATGCTGCTGGCGCAGGACCCCAAGCTCCTGCTCGTCGACGAACCCGCCGCCGGCATGACCGATGGCGAAACGGCCGAGACGGCCGTCCTGCTCAAGGAGATCGCCAGGGATCATTCGGTCATCGTGGTGGAGCATGACATGGGATTCATCCGCGAACTCGGCGTGAAGGTCACGGTGCTGCACGAGGGCTCGGTGCTGGCCGAGGGCCCGCTCGACCAGGTCAGCGCCAATGAGCGCGTCGTCGAAGTGTATCTGGGACGGTGAGATGACTGTTCATTCGTCTCGTACGATCCGGCCTTCCACCTGCGCCGTCATCCCGGACGCAGCGAAGCGGAGCTCCGGGATCCATCATGGAGCGCCGTCGCTGCTCTATGATGGATCCCGGATCTGCGCCGCTGCGCGGCTTGTCCGGGATGACGCGGTGTGTCCGTGCGACGCCACTGATGGATCGCCCTCATGCTGACCGTCGACGCCATCGACCTCCATTACGGCGCCGCTCAGGCGCTGCGCCGCGTTTCGATCACGGCGCAGGCCGGCAAGGTCACCTGCGTGATGGGCCGCAACGGCGTCGGCAAGACCACGCTGATGCGCGCCATCGTCGGCCAGCAGGCGATCAGCGCAGGCTCGATCTCCTTCGGCGGGCAGGACATCTCGACGCTGCGAACAGAGGACCGGGCGCGGGCCGGCATCGGTTTCGTGCCGCAAGGCCGCGAGGTTTTTCCGCTGCTCAGCGTGAAGGAAAACCTCGAGACCGGCTTCGCCCCGCTGCCGCGCCGGGAGCGCTACGTCCCCGACGAACTTTTCGACCTTTTCCCCGTGCTGAAATCCATGCTGGGTCGGCGCGGCGGAGACCTCTCGGGTGGTCAGCAGCAGCAACTCGCCATTGCGCGAGCGCTGGTCACCCGGCCCAAATTGCTGGTGCTGGATGAGCCGACGGAGGGCATCCAGCCCTCGATCATCAAGGATATCGGCCGCGCGATCGACTATCTGCGCTCCAGAGGCGACATGGCGATCGTGCTGGTCGAGCAGTATTTCGACTTCGCCCGCGACCTCGCCGACACGATGTTCGTGATGGACCGCGGCGAGGTCGTGCTGTCTGGCCCGATGAAGGACCTCGACGCCAATCAGGTGCAGCGGCTGATTCAGGTGTGAAATGCGTTGTCGTCATGGTCGGGCTTGACCCGACCATCTCGGGCCGGATGACGTTGCGATCCGCTCCATCTCGTCCCGAGATTCTCGGGTCTGCGCTTCGCTGCGCCCGAGAATGACGCCTGCGGTCAAAACGCCAGCGGCGCGTTATCGACGACCTCCTTCATCACGAAGAAGGTTCGCGTCTGCCGCACGCCCGGCAGCGCGATCAGCTTGTCGGCGTGGAGCTTGTTGAAGTCCGCCATGTCGCGGACGCGGATCTTGAGGATGTAGTCGAAATCGCCGGCGACGATGTGGCAGTCGAGGATCGCCGGCATGTCCCGGATGGCGGCCTCGAAATCGCCGAAGCTTTCGGGCGTGGAGCGGTCGAGCACCACGCCGACGAAGGCAAGTGTTCCCATCTCGACATGGGTCGGCGAGATCTGTGCGCGCACGGAGGTGACGTAGCCCTCGCTGAACAGGCGCTGGATCCGGCGGTGGCAGGTGGCGGCGCTGGTGTTGACCCGTTTGGCGATCTCGGCATTGCCGAGGCGCCCATCCGACTGCAGCAGGCGCAGGATTTTGAGGTCGGTCCGGTCGAGTTTCGCGGCCATGAAAGAACCTTTCAGTTTGGCCCGATTTTACGGACGATCAGCGAGATGAAAAGCCTCATCATCGATTTATATGAGTATGAGCTGGCCTCATTTCGAAAGGACGTTCCAGGCTCATTTTGTTAGGTTTTGCCATCGAAAACGATGGAGAACCGGTCGCCATGCTGAGCAAATTCGAGCGCTATCCGCTGACCTTCGGCCCGACGCCGATCGAGAAGCTGCCGCGTCTGTCCGCCCATCTCGGCGGCCAGGTCGAGCTCTTCGCCAAGCGCGAGGATTGCAATTCCGGCCTCGCCTTCGGCGGCAACAAGCTGAGGAAGCTCGAATACATCGTGCCCGACGCGATCGCGTCCGGCGCCGACACGCTGGTCTCGATCGGCGGCGTGCAGTCCAACCACACCCGCATGGTTGCCGCGACGGCCGCCAAGATCGGCATGAAGTGCCGGCTCGTGCAGGAGAGCTGGGTGCCCCATGAGGACGCCGTCTATGACCGCGTCGGCAACATCCTGCTCTCGCGCGTCATGGGCGCCGATGTGCAACTCGTCGACGAAGGCTTCGACATCGGTATCCGTGCGAGCTGGGAGAATGCGCTGGCCGATGTGAAGGCCAAGGGCGGCAAGCCCTATCCGATTCCCGCCGGTGCGTCGGTCCACAAGTTCGGCGGCCTGGGCTATGTCGGCTTCGCCGAGGAGGTGAGGGCGCAGGAGGCGCAGCTTGGCTTCCAGTTCGACTACATCGTGGTCTGCACGGTCACCGGCTCGACCCATGCCGGCATGGTCGTCGGCTTCGCGAAGGACGGCCGCCAGCGCAACGTCATCGGCATCGACGCCTCCTTCACTCCCGCCCAAACCAAGGCGCAGGTGCTCGACATCGCGCAGAAGACCTCGGCCCTGATCGGAGGCAAGGACATCGTCGCAGACGACATCGTCCTGAACGAAGACTACGCGTACCCTGTCTACGGCGTCCCTTCCAAGGAAACCATCGAGGCGATCCGCCTCTCGGCGCGGCTGGAGGGCATGATGACCGACCCCGTCTATGAGGGGAAATCCATGCAGGGCATGATCGACCTGGTGAAGAAGGGCTTATTCCCGGCCGGCTCGAAGGTGCTCTACGCCCATCTCGGCGGCGTCCCGGCGATCAACGGCTACAGCTACACCTTCCGCAACGGCTGATGGCGATGGAGGTCGTCGTCCTGGTGGAGTTCGAGGCGGGCAGGGCGCCCGAGCGTGCCGCCCTGCTGGAGCGGGTTGGCGCGCTGGCGCTGGCCGGGCAAGCGAGGCTGAGCTTCGTGGCAACGGAGGCGGGTGGCCCGGGCGAACCCGATCGTGACGTCGTCGCGATCGGCCTGACGAAGGCTGCGGCGGCCACGGACCTGCTTGAGCGCTGGCGGAACGAGGGCGTTCTGTCGGAGGCGACCCGTACCCGCATCCTGCGTGTCCAGCCGATCTGGTCGATGGAGCCGCTCGCCCTGATGTTCCCCTGAAACTGAGGATCGCGGAGGCATCGCATGGCGCTCCCGCATCTCCCGGCTTGTCGTTGCTGTGGAGAGAATGCAAGAACCCCTCAAAGGCTTGGCGGCATGTTCCGCCGGCGAAGCGGGAGTTCGCGCGATGCAGCTTGGAGTGATCGGCCTCGGCCGGATGGGTGGCAACATCGTGCGCCGGCTGATGCGCGCCGGGCATGATTGCGTGGTCTATGACCGCGATCCGAAACCGGGCGTCGCACTCGCGGCGGATGGAGCGGTCGTCGCCTCCGACCTCAAGGACATGGTCGCCAAGCTCCAGGCGCCGCGCGCGATCTGGGTCATGCTGCCTGCCGGCAAGATCACTGAGGCGACGCTTGTCGAGCTCGGCGGCGTGCTGTCGCCTGGCGACACGCTGATCGACGGCGGCAACGCCTTCTGGAAGGACGATGTCCGGCGGGGGCGAGAGTTCGCGGCCAAGGGGCTGCACTACATGGATGTCGGCACCTCGGGCGGCGTGCATGGGCTTGATCGCGGCTATTGCCTGATGATCGGCGGCGCCAAGGAGGCGTTCGACCGTATCGAGCCGATCTTCGCGACGCTCGCTCCTGGCAAGGGCGAGATCGAGGCGACGAAGCACCGCGAGGGGCGCAACCCAACCAGCGAGCAGGGCTATCTCCATTGCGGCCCGGTCGGCTCCGGCCATTTCGTCAAGATGGTCCATAACGGCATCGAATACGGCATGATGCAGGCCTTCGCCGAGGGCTTCGACATTTTGCGCAACGCCTCCGCCAAGGAAGGCCTGCCGCCCGAATACGGTTTCGAGTTCGACACCGCCGAGATCGCCGAGGTCTGGCGTCGCGGCTCGGTCGTGACCTCCTGGCTGCTCGATCTGACCGCCGAGGCTCTGGCCGCCGATGACGATCTCGCCGCCTATTCCGGCACCGTTTCCGATTCGGGAGAAGGCCGCTGGACGGTCGATGCCGCCGTCGAGACCGCGACCCCGGCCGAGGTCCTGACCTCGGCGCTGTTTGCCCGCTTCCGCTCGCGCGTCGATCACACCTTCGGCGAGAAGGTGTTGTCGGCCATGCGCGCCGGCTTCGGTGGCCATGTCGAGCCCAAGCCGGGAACGCTGCTTCCGACCGGGCCGGTCGCGGTCGGCGCCGAGCCTGTCCTCGTGACGACCTCTGCCGACAAGCAGGGCTGAGCCGTGGCCATTGCGAGAAGCGCGCGGCCTAAGCCGGCCGTCATCGTCGTCATGGGCGTCGCCAGCTCCGGCAAGACCTCGCTCGGCGAGCGGCTGGCCGGGCAACTCGGCTGGCCCTTCCGCGACGCCGATTCCTTCCACCCGCCCCAAAACGTCGCCAAGATGGCCGGCGGCACGCCACTGAATGACGACGACCGCAAGCCATGGCTCGCGGCCATCGCCGCCTGGATCGACGATCTGCGTGGGTCCGGCCGCAACGGCATTGTCACCTGTTCGGCGCTGAAGCGTGCCTATCGAAGCGTCATCATCGGCGACAGGCCAGACGTCGCACTGGTCTATCTCAAGGGCTCGCGCGCGCTGATCGGCGAGCGCATGGCCTCACGCCAGCATCATTTCATGCCGACCGCGCTGCTCGACAGCCAGTTCGCGACGCTGGAGGAACCGGGCGAGGATGAAAGCCCGCTCGTCGTCTCCGTCGAATCCTCGAAAGAGGCGATCGTGGCCGATGTGATGGCGCGGCTGGGGCTGGATTGAGTCGCGTTAAACAGTCACCGTCGGCGCCACGGCCAGTCGGTGACGCCACCGACATAGAGCGCCCACCAGATCACAACAGGTTGCGCGGCCAGCCTCGGGCCATGATACCACCAGCTCGACGGAAGCGCTGTCAGAACAACCCCTTCGAAGGCGTGCTTGATGTTGGCCGGGAAGACGGCGAACGCATAGAGCGCAAGCCCGATACCGGCGGCCTTGCGCAAGCGGGGAATCAGCAGCCCGATCGCGCCGGCAATCTCGGCGATGCCCGTCAGCAGGATGATCTCGCGCGGCGCCGGCACCCAGCCCGGCACGATCGGCAGGAAACTCTCGGGGCGGATAAGATGGAGCATCCCGGCGGCGAGATAGAACGCCGCCATCAGCCAGCGCATGCCGCGCCGCAGGGTCGGCATCAGGTCACTTCGAACCAGGTCCACAGGCCGCGGTCGAAGCGCTCCAGCACCGTCGAGGAAATCAGCCAGCGCCCGGGATTGGCGGCGATGAAGGCGATGTGCAGCCGCTTGCCGTCGGGGATCTGCACCGTGTCGAGGAAATAGGGCTCCCAGCCATCGTCGAGCGGGTGCAGCAGCCGGAAGCAATGGCCATGGACATGCAGCGGCTGGAAGAAGGCAGTGCGGTTGTCGATCGCGAGCACGATCGGCGTCCCGCGCTTGACGCTGAACAGCGGCTTGCCAGCCGCATCGCCAACGCCCCCATTGATCCGCCACGGGCGGGCGGCGTCGATGCCGGTCAGGTCGAGCTTGAAATCGGGCGATACCTTTGCGCCACCCTCGATCACGATCTGCGGACGCTGCGCATCCTGCAGCCGCACCGCTGCCGGCAAGGTCGGGTTGGGTTTAAGCGCCATCGGCGCGGTCGATGCCGGTTTAGCGGTGCTTTCCGCGACGAGTCGCACCAGGGGAACGCCCGCGCCCACGAGTGCCGTGACGATGGCCGTCGCGCCGGCCTCGCCGGGCATGTCGACCAGGAGATCGTAACGTGTGCCAGGCGCGAAAGGCAGCTGCGCCCGCACGGGCTCGAAGGATTCGGTCGGCTGCCCGTCGACTGCGACGACGACCGCTTTGATCCCGTCAAAGCGCAGCCGCATAATCCGGGCACTGCAAGCATTGGCGAGGCGCAGGCGAATGCGCGCACCCGGCGCGACCGAGACGCGCTGCGGCGGCGAGCCGCCATTGACCGTGATCCAGCTGCCAAGCCGTCCGGCCGCGGCGCCGTCCGGACTGGTTGCGGCAAAGGGCACGAGCGCATTGTCGTCGGCCAGAAGCCAGTCGGTGACGAGCACGGGCAAGTCGAGATCGACCGCCGGCGGGTCCGGTTCCTCGACGACCAGAAGCCCGCTCAAGCCCCGGCCAGCCGGTTCGGATGCGCCGCCGATGACGAGCGGCCGATAGAGAATCGTCCCGGAATCGGGCGGTGTCAGCACATATGTGAAACTTTCGCCGGGTGCGATCGGCGCCTGGCTGAAGCCACCGACCCCGTCCATCGCGGCCTCGCCGCGCAGACCTTGCCAGTGCAGGCTCAGGGGGCTTGGCGTCTTGTTGGAGACCGTCAGGCGCAAGGTCTCGCCCAGCTTGATCCGCAAGGCCGGCCCGGGAGTTTTGCCATCGAATGCCCAGATTTCGGTCTCCAGCGCCGGCGCGGGACGCAGCCTCGCCTTGGCCGGCCCGGCGGTGAGCGTCCGTCCGGGCGCGGGCACGGCAGCCGCAGGTGCGCCTTGCTGCGCGATGGCGCTGTCGGCAAGAGGAGGAAGGCTTGCGACGCACAGGCCGGCCAGGGCAGCACGGCGCGTCAGCGGGGCGGGGCGTGTGGATCGCTCGGTCATGATGATGGGCATAAAGGCGTCGGCGTTCGAAGGCGAGAGGGTGGTCTTGCGCGATACTGTCAGCGGCGCGGCCCGGCGTGTTTTGCAGAACCGTCATTTTTTTGCTGCATGGCCCGCCTGAAGTGCGTATAGCACCGACGCCCCATGATGGCCGCGCTGCGTGTATGCGTGTGCTGGCGCCATCGGGCCGGCGGGCGTGGCGGAATTGGTAGACGCACTGGTTTTAGGTACCAGCGGCGAAAGTCGTGGGGGTTCGAGTCCCTCCGCCCGCACCACCAAGTGTGCGATCGCATCGGGCTTTACGGCAATGATGCGTGAATCGTCCGCTGCCGGGTTAGGAATTTCGCGAGCGCGGCGGCGGTCTCCCGGCGTCGCGCTTTGGACATTGAAATACGAGCTGTTGACGGATCGAAAAAGATGAACGTGACCGAAACCCTCTCGCAGGGCCTCAAGCGCGAATTTCAGGTGGTGCTGAACGCCGCCGACCTCAAGACGCGGCTCGATGACGGCCTCCAGGGCCTGCAGGGCAAGGCCAAGATCAACGGCTTCCGCCCCGGCAAGGTGCCGGTCGGCCATCTGCGCCGGCTTTATGGCCGCTCGGTCATGGCCGATGTGCTGCAGAATGCGGTCAACGAGGCCAACCAGAAGATCGTCGCCGATAACGGCCTGAAGCTCGCCTTCGAGCCGCAGATCAAGTTCCCCGAGAACAAGGACGAGATCGAGGCCGCGATGGAGGCCAAGGGCGATCTCGCCTTCACCGTCGCGCTCGAGGTCCTGCCCAAGATCGAACTCGCCGATCTGTCCGACGTCGCCCTGGTCAAGCCGGTCGCCGAGGTGCCCGACGCCGATGTCGATTCGTCGCTCGAGCGCATGGCCGCCTCGAATCGCACCTTCGCCGACAAGGGCGAGGGCGCCGTCGCCGCCAGCGGCGACCGTCTGATGATCTCCTTCGTCGGCACGCTCGAGGGCAAGCCCTTCGACGGTGGCACGGGCGAGGGCATTCCGCTCGATCTCGGCGCCGGCCAGTTCATCCCCGGCTTCGAGGAGCAGCTCGAAGGCGCCAAGGCCGGCGAGACCCGCACCGTCAAGGTCACTTTCCCGGAGAACTACACCGCCGAGCAGCTGGCCGGTAAGCCTGCCGAGTTCGAGGTCACGGTCACCGAGGTTCAGGCTCCCGAGCCCGTCAAGATCGACGACGAACTGGCCAAGGCCTTCGGGCTGGAGTCGCTGGATGCGCTCAAGGGCGCGATCCGCGAGCAGATCGGCCGCGATTTCGGCCAGCAGTCGCGCCGCAAGCTCAAGAAGAGCCTGCTCGACGCGCTCGACGGCAAATACACCTTCGAACTGCCGCCGACCCTGGTCGAGCAGGAATTCGCCAGCGTCTGGAGCCAGGTCGAGGCGGATATGAAGGACGCGAAGAAGTCCTTCGAGGACGAAGGCACGACCGAGGACGCCGCCAAGGCCGACTACCGCAAGATCGCCGAACGCCGCGTGCGCCTGGGCCTCGTGCTGGCCGAGATCGGCGAGCAGGCCAAGGTCCAGATCTCTGATGACGAAGTGACGCAGGCTCTGGTCGAGCGCGCCCGCCAGTTCCCCGGCCAGGAAAAGCAGGTCTGGGAGTTCTACCGCAAGAATCCGCAGGCGCTGGCCGAAATCCGCGCCCCCATCTTCGAGGAGAAGGTCGTCGACCATCTGCTCGGTCAGGTGAAGGTCGAGGACCAGTCGGTCTCCCGCGAGGCGCTCTATGCCGACGAGGACGCCGATGGCGCGACCGAGGCGAAGCCGGCCAAGGCTGCCAAGAAGGCGAAGAAGGCCGAGAAGATCGACGAGGCGAGCACCGACGACGCGTCGGCCTGAGGGCCCGGAAACCTTAAATCAAACAATTGCGCCGCTCGGCCCCGTGCCGGGCGGCGCTTCTCTTTTCAGCCGCCTTTGGCGTGCTTATGTGGGTGTCTCCTCAAGACAGCCGCGATTCGATCCAACGCCGAATGCCGGCTCCTCCACCCAAGGACATCTCCATGCTGCGCGATCCGATCGAGACCTACAACAATCTCGTCCCGATGGTGGTCGAGCAGTCGAGCCGCGGCGAGCGCGCCTTCGACATCTATTCGCGCCTGCTGCGCGAGCGCATCATCTTCCTGACCGGACCGGTGGAGGATTATTCCGCCTCGCTGATCGTGGCGCAGCTGCTCTTTCTCGAGGCCGAGAACCCCAAGAAGGAAATCTCCTTCTACATCAACTCGCCCGGCGGCGTGGTGACCTCGGGCCTGTCGATCTACGACACGATGCAGTTCATCCGCTGCCCGGTCACGACCTTGTGCATTGGCCAGGCCGCTTCGATGGGCTCGCTTCTGCTGACCGCTGGCGCCAAGGACATGCGCTTTGCCCTGCCCAACGCTCGTATCATGGTCCACCAGCCTTCTGGCGGCTTCCAGGGCCAGGTGACGGATATCCTGATCCACGCCCGCGAGGTCGAGAGCCTGAAGCGCCGCCTCAATGAGATCTACGTCAAGCATACCGGCCGGACCTATGCCGATATCGAGGCTGCTCTCGAGCGCGACAACTTCATGACCGCCGAGCAGGCGCGCGAGTTCGGCTTGATCGACAAGGTCATCGACAAGCGCCCCGAGGAACTCGCCTGATCCAGCTTGGCCGCGATGCGCGGCCTGTGGGTTGGCGTAGCCGCGGCCAATGCACATATTGCAAAGCGGACCGGCCCCGTGTTTGCATGGGGAATCGGATAAAAGCGGGATGATCCCGAAGGTGCCTCAGGCTGATCCGGTTGTGGATCAAGCGTGAATTCAGGCGTGCCGGAACGGCGCGTTAACCTGAACCGCGTGAACTGGGCGCCTTATTATGACGGAGAGACGACGGTTGCATCCGCCTTGGCTGGTGTGGACTCCGGCTCCGAGAATGGAGATGGACGATGAGTAAGGTCAGCGGCGGCGATTCCAAGAGCACGCTCTACTGCTCCTTCTGCGGCAAGAGCCAGCACGAGGTTCGCAAGCTTATTGCGGGGCCCACCGTGTTCATCTGCGACGAATGCGTCGAGCTCTGCATGGACATCATCCGCGAGGAATCCAAATCCGCGCTGGTGAAGTCGAAGGATGGTGTCCCGACCCCCAAGGAGATCCGCAAGGTTCTGGACGACTATGTCATCGGCCAGGAGCACGCCAAGAAGGTGCTCTCGGTGGCGGTCCACAACCACTACAAGCGGCTGTCGCATGCGTCCAAGCACAACGATGTCGAGCTGGCGAAGTCCAACATCCTGCTGATCGGGCCGACCGGTTCGGGCAAGACGCTGCTCGCGCAGACCCTGGCCCGCATTCTCGACGTGCCCTTTACCATGGCCGATGCCACGACCCTGACCGAGGCCGGCTATGTCGGCGAGGATGTCGAGAACATCATCCTCAAGCTGCTCCAGGCCTCCGACTACAATGTCGAGCGGGCGCAGCGCGGCATCGTCTACATCGACGAGATCGACAAGATCAGCCGCAAATCCGACAATCCGTCGATCACGCGCGACGTCTCGGGTGAGGGCGTCCAGCAGGCCCTGCTCAAGATCATGGAAGGCACGGTTGCCTCCGTGCCGCCGCAGGGCGGGCGCAAGCATCCCCAGCAGGAGTTCCTTCAGGTCGATACCACCAATATCCTCTTCATCTGCGGTGGTGCCTTCGCCGGCCTCGACAAGATCATCGCGGGTCGCGGCAAGGGCACGTCGATCGGCTTCGGCGCCTCCGTCAAGGGTCCCGACGAGCGCCGCACCGGTGCGATCTTCCGCGAGGTCGAGCCTGAGGATCTGCTGAAATTCGGTCTGATCCCGGAATTCGTCGGCCGTCTGCCGGTTCTGGCGACGCTCGAGGATCTCGACGAGGCGGCCCTGAAGACCATCCTGACGGAGCCGAAGAATGCGCTGGTGAAGCAGTATCAGCGCCTGTTCGAGATGGAGGACACCGAGCTGACCTTTACCGACGAGGCGGTCAGCCTGATCGCCCGCAAGGCGATCGACCGCAAGACCGGCGCGCGCGGCCTTCGCTCGATCATGGAGGGCATCCTGTTGGAGACGATGTACGAACTGCCGGGTCTCGACGGGGTCGAACAGGTCGTCATCGGTCCCGAGGCGGTTGAGTCCAAGTCGCGGCCGCTGTTTATTTATTCGGAGCGCGAAGACGAGGCCAAGTCGGCGTCGGCCTGAAGGCGCGACTGCGAAGGTCTCTTTGCGATCTGCGCGGGCCCTGTCCGAATGCTCTTAGTTGTGGAGACATTGAACGCGCGCCGTTGGCGCGCGTTTTGCGTATCGGAGGATTGGTCTGCTTGGCGGTATCGAGCGTATGCTGGCATAAGAACTGGGTACCCAGCGCCTAGCTGATGCGAAGTCAGGCCGCACTCTGTACTGGTGCAAATTGACGCGCTGCAAACTTCTGGGGTCAACCTCCGCCGGCTCGCTTGAAAGCCGGCGCGGAAGTCTCCACTTTAGCTTCACCCGCGAGAGTCGCATGCCTGTTGAGGGTGCGGCGCGCGGGGGCGGATGGGGTGAATGGTCGCCCCGATCGCAAACGTCCGAACGCTTCGCCCATCTTGGGGCTGCGCCGGGCGCAACCACAAAGGAAAAGTCATGACTGGCTCGGCGCCCCGCGCTCCTTTCGTTTCCGGTGAGACTGGCCTCTATCCGGTTCTCCCCCTGCGCGACATCGTCGTCTTCCCTCACATGATCGTGCCGCTCTTCGTCGGCCGCGAGAAGTCGATCCGTGCCCTCGAGGAGGTCGTCAAGACCGATGGCCTGATCCTCCTCGCCACGCAGAAAAATGCCGGAGACGATGATCCGGAAACCAAGGACATTTACGAGATCGGTACGCTCGCCCGCGTGCTGCAACTGCTCAAGCTGCCCGACTCCACCGTCAAGGTGCTGGTCGAGGGCGTCGGCCGCGCCAAGGCAACGGCCTATGTCGCCGACGAGGCCTTCTATCAGGCCGAGGCTGTCGGCCTCGCGGAGGAAGAGGGCAAGAAGGTTGAAATCGAGGCGCTGGGCCGCTCCGTCGTCAGCGAGTTCGAGAGCTATGTGAAGCTCAACAAGAAGATCTCGCCCGAGATCGTTGCCGCCGTCTCGCAGATCGACGAGCCCTCCAAGCTCGCCGACACGGTCGCCTCGCATCTGGCGGTCAAGATCGCGGACCGCCAGGCGGTGCTCGAGATCACCCATGTCGCACATCGGCTTGAGAAGGTCCTCTCGCTGATGGAAAGCGAGATGTCGGTGCTCCAGGTCGAGAAGCGCATCCGCTCGCGCGTCAAGCGCCAGATGGAGAAGACCCAGCGCGAATATTATCTCAACGAGCAGATGAAGGCGATCCAGAAGGAGCTCGGCGACGGCGAGGAGGGCCGCGACGAACTGGCCGAGCTCGAAGAGCGCATCGCCGGCACCAAGCTCTCCAAGGAGGCCCGCGACAAGGCCATCGCGGAGCTGAAGAAGCTACGCCAGATGTCGCCGATGTCGGCCGAAGCCACCGTCGTGCGCAACTATCTCGACTGGATGCTCGGCATTCCGTGGGGCAAGAAGTCGAAGATCAAGAAGGACCTGCCTGCGGCCCAGGCGGTGCTCGATGACGATCACTTCGGCCTCGACAAGGTCAAGGACCGCATCGTCGAGTACCTCGCGGTGCAGCAGCGCACCAACCGGCTCGCCGGGCCGATCCTGTGCCTCGTCGGCCCTCCGGGCGTCGGCAAGACCTCGCTTGGCAAGTCGATCGCCAAGGCCACGGGCCGTGAGTTCGTGCGCATGTCGCTCGGCGGCGTGCGTGACGAGGCCGAGATCCGCGGACATCGGCGCACCTATATCGGCTCGATGCCCGGCAAGATCATCCAGTCGATGAAGAAGGCCAAGACCGCCAATCCGCTCATCCTGCTCGACGAGATCGACAAGATGGGTCAGGACTTTCGCGGCGATCCGTCGGCGGCCCTTCTTGAGGTGCTCGATCCCGAGCAGAACGGCACCTTCAACGACCATTACCTCGAGGTCGATTACGACCTGTCGAACGTCATGTTTGTGACCACGGCCAACACGCTGAACATCCCGCCGGCCCTGCTGGACCGGATGGAGGTCATCCGCATCGCCGGCTACACCGAGGATGAGAAGACCGAGATCGCGCGGCGTCACCTGATCCCCAACGCGATCAAGAAGCATGGCCTCGAATCCAAGGAATGGTCGATCGACGACGACGCGCTGCAGACGCTGGTCCGCCGCTACACGCGGGAGGCGGGCGTCCGCAATCTCGAGCGCGAGCTGTCCAACACCGTCCGCAAGGCGGTCAAGGACATCGTCTTGACCGACAAGAAGAAGGTCGCGGTCAACACCGAACTGCTCGAGGAGTATCTCGGCCCGCCGCGCTATCGCTATGGCATGGCGGAAACCGAAGACCAGGTTGGTGTTGTCACCGGGTTGGCCTGGACCGAGGTCGGCGGCGAGCTTCTGACGATCGAAGGCGTGATGATGCCCGGCAAGGGCAAGATGACCGTCACCGGCAATCTCAAGGAGGTGATGAAGGAATCGATTTCGGCGGCGGCTTCTTATGTCCGCTCCCGCGCTGTCGATTTCGGCATCGAGCCGCCCTTGTTCGATCGGCGCGACATCCATGTCCACGTTCCCGAAGGGGCGACCCCGAAGGACGGGCCTTCAGCCGGCATCGCCATGGCGACCTCGATCGTCTCTGTCCTGACCGGAATCCCGACCAACCGCGACGTCGCCATGACCGGCGAGGTCACGCTGCGGGGCAGGGTGCTGCCCATCGGCGGGTTGAAGGAGAAGCTGCTGGCGGCGCTTCGCGGCGGTATCAAGAAGGTGCTGATCCCCGAGGACAACGCCAAGGACCTCGTCGATCTGCCGAAATCCGTGAGGGAGGGGATGGAGATCATCCCGGTCTCGCGAATGGAGCAGGTGCTTCAGCACGCGTTGACCCGGGTCCCGGCGCCGATCGTCTGGGAAGAGGATCTGAAGGCGGTCCCTGCCAAGGCTGTCGATGAGGATGCGTCGGGCGTCATCGCCCACTGAGCCCGTCGTTTCTGAACCGTGATGAGCCGCCGGCGCGAGAGCGCCGGCGGCTTTGTTTCGCCGGGTGCTCGTGCCGGTGAGGGAGGATTGCCCGCCATGACGTCTGGTGGCTCCCCCGTCGGGAATCGCGGGCATGCCCGGGGGCACGTTCCCTATCTCAGGGCAGCTTGCACGGCGGCCACCGAATCCATCAGCGGGGTGGCTGAATCGAGTCTCAGCACCGGTGTGGTCTGTAAGGCGAGCCAGGCCTCGTGCCCAACGCGGCTGCGCTGCTCCGGTCCGGCCGTATCATAGGCGGCGGCCCAGGTGAGAATGCTGCGCTCGCCACTTCGATGTCGCCGCCGGCCGCGATGCGGGCACGTAATGATCAGCAGGCCCTGCCGGGCACCGAGCAGACGGGCTGTGGTGAAGGGTGGATCGGTCGGCAACCAGTCGATCGCGTCCGAATCGCTGTGCGGGATCGCCAGGCAAGTCCCAGCGGTCGCGGCGCTTGATGCCCGCGGCATCAGGCCTTAAACCCACATGGCAGGGGCGGTTAGCTCAGTTGGTAGAGCGTCTCCTTTACACGGAGAGGGTCGGCGGTTCGAGCCCGTCACCGCCCACCAGCCATGACACGGCAACTTGTCGCTGAAAACGCGCAGCGGAGGCGGCGGACCTGATCGCACGAGCCCGCCCTCGTTCGACACATCTGCGAGCCATCCAGCGCAAATCCACCGACACGACGATTTGCCGGCGCTTGGCGCTTGACACTTTCCGTCCCGCGCCATAATCCCAACCCCGCTGAGGGCGAGCCCCTCACTGCCCTGCGCGGGCGTAGCTCAGTTGGTTAGAGTGCCGGCCTGTCACGCCGGAGGTCGCGGGTTCGAGCCCCGTCGCCCGCGCCATTATGTTCCCATCAAATCAAAAGCTTGTAGAAACGGCTCGCCGAGCTGTGAACATGCGCTGCTGTAAAGTTGGGCAATAAGCTGGCAGACGTCGCTGGTTCGGAAGAAGATGCGCTCTGCGCAGCATGATTTTCCCCCATTTTTTAGCAGAGGGCCCGGAGGGCGTCACGCGCCGGTCGGGCGTCCGATCTGCAACGGTGGTTGGCATGGCAGTTGCTGATCAGACAACTCGGGCCTGCTTGAGGATCATTGCTATTTCGACACGCTGTTGCGGATTGTCGCTGGCTTCATTCAGCAGGGTAATGACAAGGTGCGGCCGAGAATTTCGCTGGAAAATTTTGGCGCTGCCGCACTCCGGCTCGATAATGACGCGAAGCCCAGCCGTTTCACGATAGGACAACGCCTTGCCTAAACCCGAGCTGATCGTCGCCCTCGGCGACGCCCGTTACCTGATCGAGCGGCCCTTTGGCTCCTGGCCGCAGAATGCCGGCTTCGTCACCGATGTGACGGTCGATGCCCGCGGGCACATCTTCGTCATGCTGCGGCATGATCCGCTGACGCAACCCGACGATCCGCGTGTGATCGAACTCTCGCCGGAAGGGGACTATCTCGGCGGCTGGGGCGGCGATCTCATCGCCGATTCCCATATGCTGACCGCCGATGCTCAGGGACGCATCCTCTGCGTCGATCGCGACATGCATGAGATCGTGATCTGCTCGGCGGCAGGCGAGCGCCTGGGTGGCCTCGGCCAGCGTGGCGAGCCGCTCTCGCCCTTCAACCACCCCACCGATGTGCATGTCTCGGCCTGGGGCGACATTTATGTCGCCGATGGCTATGCCGCGAGCCGCATCCATCGCTTCTCGGCCTATGGCGTCCATCTCCAGAGCTGGGGCGAGCACGGCGCGGGCGAGGGCCAGTTCGGCTGGCCGCATGCGCTGTGGACCCATGCCGATGGCCGCGTCGTCGTCGTCGATCGTACCCACAACCGCGTCCAGGTCTTCGACCGCAATGGCGAGCACCTCGCGACCTGGAGCCATTTCCGCGACCCTGTCGCGATCTGGGGCGACGAACACGGCAACACCTATGTCACCGACACGCAACCGACGCTGCAGAAGATCGGCCCGCGCGGCGAGAGGCTCGGCCGCTGCCGGCCCTTCCTGAACGGCGCCCACGGCATCTACGGCATGCCCGGCGGCGACATCCTGTTGGCCGAGAGCAATCCGAGCCGGCTGACGCGGCTGAGGTTGCTGAACGAGTAGGATTGGAACCGCGCCGATTGGAAAAGCTAGGCGTGGCCTCGCCTGGA
Source organism: Allobosea sp. AAP35 (assembly GCF_001295925.1). GTDB lineage: Bacteria > Pseudomonadota > Alphaproteobacteria > Rhizobiales > Beijerinckiaceae > Allobosea. The sequence continues at coordinate 404,287 of NZ_LJHQ01000003.1, forward strand.
TTGGGGGGCGATCTTGGCCCGGGAAAGCGCCTCGCGCTCCCGCTCCGATGCGATCCAGCGTTCTCGATGGGTATGAATTTTTAAACATCGCTTAACCGTCGCATGAGCGTCACAGCGCCGGCCTATCGCAATCATATGAACACGAGCGACATTCATTTGAACACGGCGATGGGCTCCGACCGGCGGCAGTTGGCGATTGCCGATATGCTGCGCAGCCGGGACTTCATCAGCGTCGAAGAGCTGGCCACGCATTTTGCCGTCGCCACGCAGACGATCCGCCGCGACCTCGTCGCGCTCTGCGATCAAGGCGTCGCCAGGCGGCGACATGGCGGCATCGAGAGCCTGGCCAGGTCCGGAAATCTGACATTCAAGGATCGTCGCGTGCTGAATCGCGAAGCCAAACAGAGCATCGCGGCGGCTGTCGCGAGCTGGGTCGGCGATGGCGAGTCGATCTCGCTGGGCATCGGCACGACCACCCAGTTCGTCGCCGAGGCGCTGCTGTCGCATCGGCAGCTCAAGATCGTCACGAACAATCTGCCGCTGGCGATGATGGTCGGGCAGAACTCGGATTTCTCGCTGGCGATCGCCGGAGGCGCCGTCCGCGGCGGCGATCTCGACGTCTGCGGCTCGACGGTCGAGAGCTTCTTTGCCTCCTACAAGGTCGATATCGCCATTTTCGGTGTCGGCGGGATCGATGAGGACGGCTCCCTGCTCGATTTCTCGGAAGAAGAGGTGCGCGCCCGCGAGGCGATGCTGCGCCACTGCCGCAAATCCTACCTCGTCCTCGATTCCTCGAAATTCGCGCGTCCCGCCCATGTCCATGGCGGGCGCATCGATCAGGTCACTGCCGTGTTCTGCGAGGCAGATCCGCCGGCGGCGATCCTGCAGATGCTGGACCAGTCCGGCGTTCGGTTCGTCAAAAGCACGGAGCCGGCCGTGAGGCCGTAGCCCAAAGTCACGAGGCTGCTCCGGACAAGGCGCGGCCCGCCATCAAAACCCGTTTTTCATTCATGCCCGCAGCAAACCTGCTGCCGGGAACGATCGACGCTGCCTATTTCTGGAGATGAGTCATGGCTGACATGCCCGTTCTGTACGCCCATCGCGGCACCAATCCTTATACGGACAACCAGTATGACGCCTATCATTGGGCGTTCAAATACGGGGCGGACTTCATCGAGACCGACTTCCGCCTGACCAAGGACGGTGCGCTCGTCAGCTATCACGACGACCTTCCCGGCGGCATCGCGAACATGACCCTGGCGGAGGTCCGGGCCGTGGTTCCCGGCGTCGTCACCCTCGAGCAGGTCATCGCGCTGACCAAGCAGATGGAGATCGAGACCGGCCGGAAGCTCGGCATCCTGATCGAGACCAAGAGCACCGGCTATGCGACCTACGACGCCCTGCTTTCAAAGCTCGTCGCCAGTGATTTCGTCGATCCCGAGCGGCTCGTCTTCCAGACCTTCGCGACCGACCACAACGTCATCCGCGACCTGATGGAAACGAAGTACCAGATCGATCTCCCCCTCGTCTGGCTGACGAACAACATCACCGACGCGAAGATCGCCGATGTGACGAGCCCCACCGGCTCGATGGGCGTGCTGGACGCGCTGGCGCCGCAGATGGCCCTGATCACGGCGGAGACGGTCGCCGCGGCCCAGGCTGCCGGGCTCAAGGTCAATGGCTGGACCGTCGCCGGCACCGAGGCCGATGTCCGCAACGCCCTCAACTTGGGCGTGGACGGCATCATCAACGACAACACGCAGCTGTCGCGCCCTGCGCTCGAAAAGCTCCTCAACAACGCCACCGTCGCCTACGGCACCGATCTGGGCAGCGAGATCAACGGCGGCGTCGGCGCCGACGTGATCTATGCCATGTCGGGGGATGACATCGTCCGCGGCGGCGTCGGCGACGACGTGCTCTATGGCGATGCCGGCAATGATCTGCTCTTCGGCGGGGCCGGCAACGACAAGCTCATCGGCGGTTCGGGCCGTGACTATCTCGCCGGCGGCGACGGAATTGACGTGCTCACCGGCGGCGCAGGCAACGACGTGATTGTCGCGACCGGCGACCAGGTGATCTTCCGCGCCGGCGACGGCATCGACCTGGTTTCGCTCGACGCCTCCAGCACGATCGTCTTCGAGGGCGTCGCTCCAGCCAGTGTCAGTGTCATCCGCAACGGCAACAACCTGATCATCCGCTCCGGCAGCGACGCGCTCGTCCTGCTCGATGGCGTCGACCCGGCCCATCAGCCCGCCTCGATCACCACCGCCGACGGTTTCACCTTCACGGGTGCCGAGCTTGCGGCGTTCGCCGTGGAGGGCAGCGATGCCGAAGTCGCCGCCGTTCTGCCCGAGCTCCAGGCCGTGCTGGCGAACGCGCCCAGCCTTGCCATTCCCTCGACGGTCGCGGTCGGCACGGATCTGATCGCCGAGGGCGCTTTCCCGGACGACACCCTGTCTTACCCTGTCCAGAGCGTCGAAACCGGCGCCACCTATCGCCTGAGCTTCTCGCTGGCCGACCTGCCCTCGGGCGATGACGGTGTGCGTGTGCTCTGGGGCGGCGCGGTGGTCTATGAGGGCGTGCCCTCCGCGACCGCGGACAAGTTCCACGTCCTGGTCGCCGGCGGGACTGGTGACGGCTCCAACAAGCTCGTCTTCGAGGGCGCAGGCTCAAGCTTCGGTGCCACGCTTGACGACCTCCGCCTCGTCAAGATCGCCGATCCGGTGCTTCCGACGCCTGGCAATGTCGCGCCACAGACGCCCGATGTCGACCTGACGATCAGCCAGGGCATCCCCTTCGAGGGCAAGGTCGTGGCCACGGACGCCAATGGCGACGTGCTGACCTACCGTCTCGGTGACGGCCCGGCTCATGGCACGCTCGTTTTCAACGCCGACGGAAGCTACAAATACACCCCGGCGACCGGCTTCACCGGCGCCGACAGCTTCAGCTACCTGGTCAATGACGGCCATGGCGGCATCGTCGAGTCAGCCGTTACCCTGACGGTCGCCGAGGGAATCCTCCTCGGGACCGATCTCATGATCAATGGCAGCTTCGAGGATCTCAGCGAATCCTCCGGCAACAACGGCCCGAGCGACTGGGGCTACCGCAACCAGGACGGCCAGATCCTCGGCTGGACCAACGTCAACAACAAGCGCATCGAGCAGCATTGGGACAATTATGGCGGCGTTGTCGCCAAGGATGGCCGGATCTGGATCGACATGGATCATTCGCAGACCGGCACCACCGTCGATCGGATTGGCCAGTCGATTGCGCATGTCGAACCCGGCGCGACCTATCGGGTCAGCTTCTCGCTCTCCGATTCCGACGCCGTCAATCATGACGACGGCGTCAAGGTGCTGTGGAATGGCGAGGTGATCTTCGACGGCCTGCCGCCGCAGGGCAGCGCCAGCTGGACAACCCTGAGCTTCGATGTGGTCGGCGGCTCCGGCAATGGTGCCAACCGGCTCGAATTCATCGACAAGGGCGTCTCGGATTCCTGGGGCGCCGGCGCGGCGCTGGACGAGGTCAAGTTCGTCAAGGTCGCCAATGCCGGCGACACCCTGCCGGTGAACCAGGCCCCGACGGCCGTGGACGGCGAGGCCGAAGGCCTGAAGGATACCGTCTTCACCGGCACGCTCTCCGCCTCGGATCAGGATGCCGGAGCTTCGCTGGTCTACAGCCTTGCCGAGGGGCCGGCCCATGGCACGGTCCTGATCTACACGGACGGCACCTATCGCTACACGCCGACCGCCGGTTTCAGCGGTGCCGACAGCTTCACCTTCCTGGTGGATGACGGGCATGGCGGCAAGGATACGGCGACGGTCGATCTGACGGTCAAATCCTCGAACTCGTCGGTGGCGATCGGCACCGATCTCATCGTCAACGGCAGCTTCGAGGACATCAGCCAGTCCGGCAATTACAACGGCGGCTCCGATTGGGGGTACCGGAACACCGATGGCCAGATCCTCGGCTGGAACAACGTCACCTTCAAGCGCATCGAGCAGCACCTCGATAATTATGGCGGCGTCGTCGCCAAGGATGGCCGGTTCTGGATCGACCTGGACGGCGCGGGCCAGACGGCTCGCAACCGGATCGGCCAGACGATCACCGAAGCGGAAACCGGCGCGACCTATCGCTTCAGCTTCGCGCTGTCGGACTCCGACGTTGGGCGCTACGACGATGGCGTGACCGTCCTGTGGAACGGCGAGGTCATCTTCAACGGCCTGCCGCCGCAGACCAGCGCGAGCTGGACGACGCTGAGCTTCGAGGTCGTCGGCGGTTCCGGAAACGGCACCAACCGGCTCGAATTCATCGACACCGGCGTGAAGGACTCCTGGGGAGCGGGCGTTGCGCTCGACGACGTCCATTTTGTCAAGATCGCCGATGCCGGCGACACGCTGCCGATGAACCAGGCTCCGACGGCGGTGAATGCCGAGGCAACCGGCCTGATGAACACGCTCGTTACCGGGCAGGTCACGGCCGCGGATGCCGATGCCGGCGCGTCGCTGATCTTCAGCCTCATGCAGGGCCCGTCGCACGGTTCGGTCTTCGTCTACACCGACGGCACCTACCGCTACACGCCGACGGCCGGTTTCACCGGCGAGGACAGCTTCACCGTCCTGGTGAATGACGGACGCGGCGGCACCACCCAGGCCACGGTCAGCCTGACCATCGCCCCGCCCAACGCAGCCCCCGTCGCGGCCGATGATTCCGGCCTCGGCACGGACTATGGCGCGGCGCTGACCATCGGTTCAGCCGCCCTGCTCGCCAATGACAGCGACGTCAACGGCGACACGCTGACGATCCTGTCGGTCGCGGCGGGCACCGGCGGAACCGTCACGCTCGATCCTCAGGGCAACATCGTCTTCGTTCCCGAGGCGGGCTTCTCAGGCGACGCGTCGTTCAGCTACACCGTCTCCGACGGCAAGGGCGGCACGGCGAGCGCAACCGTGATCGTCGCGGTCGCCCCTTATGTCCCGCTCGGCACGCCTGGCGACGACGTGCTTGTCGGCACGGCGGGTGACGACGTCATCGCCGCGCAAGACGGCGACGACGAGGTTGCGGGCGGCGTCGGCAACGACGTCATCGACGGCGGCGAGGGTGACGATACTCTGCTCGGCGAGGCCGGCGACGATCTGCTCAAGGGCGGCGAAGGCGACGACACGCTCGAAGGCGGCGAAGGCGACGACGTTCTGATCGGTGGCGCCGGCGATGATCTCCTCGACGGCGGCGACGGCATCGACACGGCCGATTACTCCACCGACACGGCCGGCGTCAGGGTCGATCTCGCGGCGGGAACCGCGTCGGGCGACGAGGCCGGCGCGGACGAGCTGGTCTCGATCGAGACCGTCATCGGCGGCGCGGGCAACGATATCCTGCTCGGCGATGACGGAGACAACCGCTTCGTGGCCAGCGCCGGCGACGACATCATCGATGGCGGCGCGGGCATCGACACCCTCGACCTCTCGCAGGCGACCGGGCCGATCACCGTCGATTTCGCGGCGGGCAAGGCTTCCGGAAACGGCATCGGCACGAACAGCTTCACCAACATCGAGAAGCTGCTCTTTGGCACCGGCAATGACATCGTCACCGGCGGCAACGGCGCCGACGCCTTCGACGGCGGCGCGGGCAGCGATACGCTCAAGGGCGGGGCCGGCGACGACATGCTCTGGGGCGGCGCGGGCGACGACATGCTCGACGGCGGCTCCGGCCATGACGCGATCTTCGGCGGCACCGGCAACGACACGATCAAGGCCGGCTCCGGCAACGACGTGATCGAGGCCGGTTCGGGCGACGACATCGTCGATGCCGGCTCGGGCGACGACATCGTGCTCGGCGGCGCCGGCAACGACATCATCGACGGCGGCTCGGGTGCCGACCGGATCGAGGGCGGCGCAGGCGACGACATCCTGACCGGCGGGTCCGGCCACGACGTCTTCGTCTTCGCGGCGGGCTTCGGCAAGGACAGCATCACCGACTTCAAGACCGCCGGCACGAGCGCCGATGTGATTGAGTTCTCGACGGCCCTCTTCGCCGATTTCGACGAGGCGATCGACGCCGCCACCCAGGTCGGCGCCGACACCGTCTTCACGATCGACGCCGACACCACGCTGACGTTGAAGGGCATTCAAATCGCGAGCCTCGCGCAGGACGACTTCCGCTTCGCTTGATTAGGACGCTTGTTGAAAACCAAAAAGGGGCGCCCGCAACGGCGCCCCTTTCCCATCAAAAGGTGTGCGCCAGCAGACTCGCCATCCTTCCCAACAGCACTGTGGACGATCCGTCACCGTCGGGGGCCGATAGATCCGGTTAACGATAAGTTGCTGATTTGGTGCCAAGGCTACGCAACCATGCGGGTCTCAGGCAGTTGGCGTGAGGTAACCTGGAGCTACCATGTCCAAACCCGTTGTCCTGGTCGTCGAGGACGAGCCCCTCATCCGTATGGATGCCGTAGGGATGATCGAAGATGCGGGCTATGAGGTGCTTGAGGCCTCCAGCGCCGACGAAGCGATTGTTCTGCTCGAATCGCGCGAGGATATTCGCGTGGTGTTCACCGATATCGAGATGCCGGGCTCGATGGACGGCCTGAAGCTCACCCACGCCATCCGCAAACGCTGGCCGCCGATCGTCCTGATCCTGGCATCGGGCCGCCTGACGCCCCAGACGTCCGAAATGCCCTCCGAAACCGTGTTCCTGCCAAAGCCTTATCGCGAAGCGCAGCTTCTCGAAATTCTTGCGAAAATCGACTGACGCCTTCGGGCAATCATTCGGCGAGCTTTGCGGTCTTCAGCTTGAGATTGACGATGACGCCTTCCGCCGACCAGTTGTAGTCGATCGAACCGCCGAGCTGGCCGGAGATGCTGCGGACCACCAGTTTGCTGCCATAGCCACCGGCGCCGTTGGGCGGTTCGACCGAGGGGCCGCCACGCTCGGTCCAGACGATCGTGGTCTCATCCTCGTCGGAGGCACCCGACACATCAAGCGTACCGGCGTCGGCGGACAGTGCGCCGTATTTCAGCGAGTTCGTCGCCAATTCGTGGATGACGAGCGACAGCGCCGTCGCGGCCGCCTCACCGACACCCATGCGGGGAACGGCCACCCGGATACGCCCGCTGAAGGCACCCATGTCCTCATAGGGCGAAAGCAGGATCGACAGCAGGTCGCCCAGCAGGGCGGCGGTGCCCTGATGCCCGGGCAGGGGGCGAACCAGGTCATGGGCCCGCCCCAGCGCCGCCAGCCGCCCCGTCAGATCCGACGCCATCTCGGCAGCCGTGCTTGTCGAACGCGACGTGATATGGGTCAGCCCCATGGCGATCGCCAGCAGGTTCTTGACCCGGTGGCTCATTTCGCCTGCAAGCAGTTCGTGCCCCTCTTCGGCTTGCTTGCGCCCGGTGACATCCAGGAAGACGCCGTACATCAGTCCCTTGTGCAGCCCTGAATCGTTGCCGAGACCGCGCGCCGAAATCCAGCGGATCTCGTCGCCGACCAGAATGCGGAAATCGATTTCATAGGGGCCCACAATCCCGCGCGTTGCCGTAAAGGCCGCGCGAACCCGGTCCCTGTCGGCGGGGTGAATGTGAGCGGACAGATCTTCGAACCTGACCTCGTCGCTATAGGGCACGCCCCACATCGCGAAGGCCTGCTCGTCCATGGCGAACCCGTCATCGTCGACATTCCACGCCCACAGCGCAACGCCAGCGGCGCGAACCGCCCGGCGCAGGCTGGCTGCGTCCCATTCGAGAGAGGTGTTTTGCGGCATGACGAACTCGGCGGTGACAGGGCGGCCTGATCTCTAGAGGACAAGCCGCTAAACAGCCACGTTTCTTCGCTCAACTCGTGCCCGGGGCAGACACAGGCGATGCGGTCGATGCCTCACGCTGACGCTGACAGGGCAGGGTCGGGGAGCGGCGCCACTGACGAAACCTGCCCTGTCTCGTCTTCTCACCAAGGGCGGCGCGGCCCCGTATCGACATGGAGAATGCCGTTCCAGTAAACCTTGTGACCGCCAACCTCCGGCAGGGCCCGAACCCATTCCATCACGCTGCGGGGACGAACGCCCGGTACCCGGAAATCGACCGCCTCGCAGCGGCGATGATAGGAACCGCGCCGTGCCCGCCAGAGCGGCCGCCAGGTCGAGGTGACTTTGACTGCGCCATATTTGTCCGAGATTTTGGCGAGAATAAGCTTCAACCGCTGTGGCAGGCAGGCGGTCGATGTGCCGGGATCCGTCGAGATTCCCGGCCTGTCGGGTTTTTCATTGGGGTCGAATGCGGGTTCTGCGCCGGCTTTTTGACCGGGCGTCAATTGCGGCCATTCGGGCCCCTGATCCTCGTCAGGTTCAGCCATCATCGGCGAGGTTGCGCCAGGGGGCGACGGCTCGGCCGCCTCGGCGGGGGGCGGTACGACGATCGGGGGCAGTGTCGGACTGCCCAACAGATCCAGATCGAAGGGCCGCTGCGGTGGAAAGGGCGCGCGCATCATCTGCCCGTCCTGCGCGGACGCGGTCGCGACACAGGAGAGCGCCAGCACGATGCCGGCGACGGAGGCTAGCCGCATGATCAGGGTGTCGGCGCCGGGATGAAAATCGCACGGGTCTCGGCGCCAACGAGGGCCAGTTCTGGCGATTTGGTGCACAACGCCATCAAGGCTGTCGGCGCGGCCGTGATCTTTTCGAGGTCGAGCAAAGGTCGCATGGCGCTTCCGGCGAAGTAGCCCGCCAACCACAGCGAGAGCTGGGTCTGGTCGTTCTCGCTCATCGCGGTGAAATCGGTGCATCTGGCCCGGGTCAAATCAACGCCCTCGGCCTGGACACCGGACGCAACCGACACAAGCAGCAGGGTCGATGCTGCAAGAAACGGCACTGCGCCTTTCGGAACGGTCACCATCGAAAGAAACCAGGAACGCGCGCGCATTGGGCGCCTTTCACGAAATGCGCGGCTTGCACCGCCAGGACTTGCACCGCCTGGACTTGCATTGCCAGGAAGCGATTCGCGGCGAGTGTGTCGCGTCACGCCAGCATCTGCCAGCGAGAAGCCCGCGATATGCGGCGAAAATCCGGCGCGATCGAAACCCTGGTCCGAAATCGGTTGCGAAAAAGGCCGCGCCTGCGTCGCATACAACCCGGTTGCGCGATGCTGCGGTGCGGCGAAGTCTTGCTTCATTCTAATGACAGGTCTAATCGACACCAACGGCGCGCCGCCGTCGTCCGTTGGGAGCGGGATCGTCCATGCAAGCTCTTCCAGTGCCATCCCTGCTGAACGACTATCTGCCCTTGGTCATCTTCATCGGCGTCGCCGCGTTCATTGGCCTGGCGCTGCTGGTCGCCCCTTTCGCGATCGCCTATTCGAACCCCGATCCCGAAAAGCTCTCGGCCTATGAGTGCGGCTTCAACGCCTTCGACGATGCGCGCATGAAGTTTGATGTCCGGTTCTATCTGGTGGCGATCCTGTTCATCATTTTCGATCTCGAGGTCGCGTTTCTATTCCCCTGGGCGGTCGCCTTCGGCGGGCTTGGCTGGTATGGGTTCTGGTCGATGATGCTCTTCCTTGGCGTGCTGACCGTCGGCTTCGTCTATGAGTGGCGCAAGGGTGCGCTGGAGTGGGACTAACTGTCGCCTCGCAAGCCCAAAGCTCGCGGCATATCTGACAGTTACGGTTCACGAGGATACGAAAATGGCAACAACAGCGATCGACCGCGGCGATCCGCTCGTCGCGCCAGCGCCCAAGGGCCTGCTCGGGCCCGATGGTCTGCCTGTCGGTCAGCGCGACCCGTTTTTCACCGCGATCAACAGCGAATTGGCTGATAAGGGCTTCCTCGTCACCGCGACCGACGACCTGATCAACTGGTCGCGGACGGGGTCGCTGATGTGGATGACCTTCGGTCTCGCCTGCTGCGCCGTCGAAATGATGCAGCTTTCGATGCCGCGCTATGATGTCGAGCGCTTCGGTTTCGCGCCGCGCGCCTCTCCGCGCCAGTCCGACGTGATGATCGTGGCCGGCACGCTGACCAACAAGATGGCGCCGGCCCTGCGCAAGGTCTACGACCAGATGCCCGAGCCGCGCTATGTCATCTCGATGGGCTCCTGCGCCAATGGCGGCGGCTATTACCACTACAGCTACTCGGTGGTGCGCGGCTGCGACCGCATCGTGCCGATCGACATCTATGTGCCGGGCTGCCCGCCGACGGCGGAAGCGCTGCTCTATGGCGTGCTGCTGCTGCAGAAGAAGATTCGCCGCACCGGCACGATCGAGAGGTGAGCCATGGCTGATCCGATTGATATGATCATGCCGATGCTGCGCGAAATGCGGACGGAGAACGCTGCGCTTCACAACCAGCATTCGGTTCGGTTCGATCTCCTTGAGCACCGCTTGGCGAAGATCGAGGGTCAGATGACGTCGTTCAAGCATGCGCTGACATCCGACACGCTGATGACGCGCTTGCTCACCGGCGAGTTCGAGGAGCGCATCGAGGCGCTCGAAGCCAAGGTCCGCGAATTGGAGTTGCACAAGTGAGCGAAGCGCTCCTAGCACTCGGTGAAGAGATCAAGGCGGCGCTGCCGGGCGCCGTGACGGAGGCCGTCATCGCCTTCGGCGAGCTGACTCTTCATGCCGAAGCTGCGTCGATCCTCGAGGTGATGCGGACGCTCGCCAGCGACCGGCGCTTCCGGTTCGTGAATTTCACTGACATCGCCGGTGCCGACTATCCCGGCCGCGAGAAGCGCTTCGACGTCGTCTACCACCTGCTCGCGCCCTATTCGAACCGCCGCATCCGCGTGAAGGTCCAGACCGACGAGGCGACGCCTGTCCCCTCGATCATCGAGGTCTTCCCGGCGGCGAACTGGTACGAGCGCGAGGCCTACGATTTCTACGGCATCCTGTTCTCCGGCCATCCCGATTTGCGCCGTATCCTCACCGATTACGGCTTCGAGGGTTATCCGCTGCGCAAGGACTTCCCGCTGACCGGCTATGTCGAGGTTCGCTACGACGACGAGCAGAAGCGCGTCGTCTACGAGCCGGTGAAGCTCAACCAGGAATTCCGCAACTTCGATTTTCTCTCGCCCTGGGAGGGCACGGACTACGTGCTGCCGGGCGACGAAAAAGCGAAGACGGCGTGATCGGAGCCGGCCATGTCAGAGCATAACATCCGGAACTTCTCGATCAATTTCGGCCCGCAGCACCCGGCCGCCCATGGCGTGCTGCGCCTCGTGCTGGAACTCGACGGCGAGGTCGTCGAGCGCGTCGATCCCCATATCGGCCTGCTCCATCGCGGCACCGAGAAGCTGATCGAGGCCAAGACCTATCTCCAGGCGCTGCCCTATTTCGATCGTCTCGACTATGTCGCGCCGATGAATCAGGAGCATGCCTACTGCCTGGCGGTCGAGAAACTGATGGGCGTCACGGTGCCACGCCGTGGCCAACTCATCCGCGTGCTCTACTCCGAGATCGGCCGCATCCTCTCGCATATCCTCAACGTCACCACGCAGGCGATGGACGTCGGCGCGCTGACGCCCCCGCTCTGGGGCTTCGAGGAGCGCGAGAAGCTGATGATCTTCTATGAGCGCGCCTCGGGCTCGCGCATGCATGCGGCCTATTTCCGGCCCGGAGGGGTGCATCAGGACCTGCCGACCTCGCTGATCCACGACATCGCCGAGTGGTGCGATCCGTTCCTGCAGGTCTGCGACGATCTCGAAGGCCTTTTGACCGACAACCGCATCTTCAAGCAGCGCAATGTCGATATCGGCGTGGTCGATCTCGAGACCTGCTGGAAATGGGGTTTTTCGGGCGTGATGGTGCGCGGCTCCGGCGCCGCCTGGGATCTGCGCAAATCGCAGCCCTATGAATGCTATGACGAGATGGAATTCGACATTCCGGTCGGCAAGAATGGCGACTGCTACGACCGCTACTGCATCCGCATGGAGGAGATGCGCCAGTCCGTGCGCATCATGAAGCAGTGCTGCGAGAAGCTTCTGTCCGCCGATGGCGGTGGCCCGATCTCGTCGCTCGATGGCAAGATGGTGCCGCCCAAGCGTGGCGAGATGAAGCGCTCGATGGAAGGGCTGATTCACCACTTCAAGCTCTACACCGAGGGCTTCAAGGTGCCGCAGGGCGAGGTCTATGCCGCTGTCGAGGCCCCCAAGGGCGAATTCGGCGTCTATCTCGTCGCCGATGGCACCAACAAGCCCTATCGCTGCAAGGTCAAGGCGCCGGGCTTTGCCCATCTCCAGGCCATGGATTTCATGTGCCGCAAGCACATGCTGGCGGATGTCTCCGCGATCCTGGGCTCCCTCGATATCGTCTTTGGTGAAGTTGACCGCTGATGTCCGTCCGTCGTCTCGCCCCCGATCACGTTCAGCCCGCTTCCTTCGCTTTTGACGCGGCGAATGAGAACTGGGCCGACCAGCAGATCGCGAAGTACCCCCAGGGCCGCCAGGCCTCGGCGGTAATCCCGCTGTTGTGGAAAGCCCAGGAACAGCATGGCTGGGTGCCGCGCGCCGCAATCGAGGCGGTCGCGCGCAAACTCGGCATGGCGCCGATGCGCGTCATGGAGGTCGCGACCTTCTACACCATGTTCAACCTGCAGCCGGTCGGTGAATATTTCGTCCAGCTTTGCGGCACCACGCCCTGCGCGCTGCGCGGTGCGGAAGCGCTGAAAAAGGTCTGCCTCGACGTCATCGGCCCGCAATCGACGGTGAGCGCCGACGGCAAGCTCTCTTGGCTCGAGGTCGAATGCCTCGGCGCCTGCTGCAATGCTCCGATGGCGCAGATCAATGTCGATTACTATGAGGATCTGACTCCGGAGAACTTCACCGCCCTGCTGGAGGATCTCCGGCACGGCCGTCCGGTCAAGACCGGCTCGCAAACCGGACGCTCCGGCTCGGAGCCGCTCGGCGGAGGCGAAACGCTGAAGGATCCGGCACTCTATGACGGCACGGTGATCGGCGCGGGCGACTGGCAGGCGCGCGTCACCGAGCAGCGCAAGGCGGCAGCCGAAGCCGCCGCCGCCAAGGCCGCCGCCGAGGCCGAGGCCAAGAAGGCCGAGGCAGCCAAGACCGATGTGAACAAGTCCGATATGACCAAGGCCGACGCCACCGCGGCCGCTGCAACAAAGCCGGCGACCGAGACTGCGGCGCCCGGGCGCCCCAAGCCTTCGGAGCCGGGCCAGCCCACGAGCGCCGCCAATGACACGCCCGCCGCTAATGGCAAGGTCGATGCCAAGTCGGCTGCGGAATCGGCCAAACCGGCCGAAGCCCCCGCCGACAAGCCGGTGAAGTGAGGTAGAGACAATGCTCGCCGATCGCGACCGGATTTTCACCAATCTCTACGGCCTTCACGACCTGTCGCTGAAGGGCGCCATGGCGCGCGGCGCCTGGGACGGCACCAAATTCCTGCTCGAGCAGGGCCGCGACTGGATCATCGACGAGATGAAGAAGTCCGGTCTGCGCGGGCGCGGCGGCGCTGGCTTCCCGACCGGGTTGAAATGGTCCTTCATGCCCAAGGTCAATGACGGGCGCCCGCACTATCTCGTCGTCAATGCCGACGAGTCGGAGCCAGGCACCTGCAAGGATCGCGAGATCATGCGCAACGACCCGCATACGCTGGTCGAGGGCTGCATGATCGCCTCCTTCGCCATGGGCGCGCACGCGGCTTACATCTATATCCGCGGCGAATATGTCCGTGAGCGCGAGGCGCTGCAGCGCGCCGTCGACGAGGCCTATGAGGCCAGGCTCATCGGCCAGGACAACATCCACGGCTATCCCTTTGATCTCTATGTCCATCACGGCGCAGGCGCCTATATCTGCGGCGAGGAGACGGCCCTGCTCGAAAGCCTTGAGGGCAAGAAGGGCATGCCCCGGATGAAGCCGCCATTCCCGGCCAATGTCGGCCTGTATGGCTGCCCGACCACGGTGAACAACGTCGAATCGATCGCGGTCGCGCCGACCATCCTGCGTCGTGGAGCGGCGTGGTTCTCCTCGCTCGGCAACCCCAACAATGTCGGCACCAAGCTGTTCTGCATTTCGGGCCATGTGAACAAGCCCTGCAATGTCGAGGAGGTGATGGGCATCACCTTCCGCGAGCTGATCGAGCGGCATTGCGGTGGCGTGCGCGGCGGCTGGGACAACCTTAAGGCGGTCATTCCTGGCGGGTCCTCGGTGCGGATGGTGCCGGCCGAGCAGATCATCGACACGCCGATGGATTTCGACTCGCTCTCGAAGCTGAAATCGGGCCTCGGCACGGCCGCCGTGATCGTGATGGACAAGTCGACAGACGTCATCCGCGCCATTGCCCGCCTGAGCCATTTCTACAAGCATGAGAGCTGCGGCCAGTGCACGCCCTGCCGCGAGGGCACCGGCTGGATGTGGCGCGTCATGGAGCGCATGGTCGAAGGCCGCGCCCAGAAGCGCGAGATTGACATGCTGCTCGACGTCACCAAGCAGATCGAGGGCCACACCATCTGCGCGCTCGGCGACGCCGCAGCCTGGCCGATCCAGGGCCTGATCGCGCATTTCCGTCATGAGATTGAACAGCGCATCGACGACTATGCCGTCAACCCGCACAGCGAGCCCGTGCGCCTGATGGCGGCGGAGTGACGACGATGAGTGACGAGCCCGACAACATCGTTCTGGTGATGCTTCGGCGTATCGACGCCAAGCTCGATCGCGTCGGTGAGGACGTTCACAATTTGAAGGTGCGCATGACCTCGGTCGAGGAGGGCATGGCGGCGATGAACCGGCGTGTCGATCGGATCGATGAGCGGCTGGATCGGATCGAGCGCAGGCTCGATCCGACGGAAGTGCGGTGAAGGCAAGCTGATGACCAAACTGATCATCGACGGCATCGAAGTCGACGTACCGGCCGAATACACGGTCCTGCAGGCCTGCGAGGCGGCGGGCGCCGAGGTGCCGCGCTTCTGCTTCCATGAGCGGCTCTCGATCGCCGGCAACTGCCGCATGTGCCTCGTCGAGGTGAAGGGCGGCCCGCCCAAGCCGCAGGCCTCCTGCGCCATCGGCGTGCGCGACCTGCGCCCCGGCCCCAATGGCGAGCCGCCTGTGGTCTCGACCAAATCGCCCATGGTCAAGAAGGCGCGCGAGGGGGTGATGGAGTTCCTCCTGATCAACCACCCGCTGGACTGCCCGATCTGCGACCAGGGCGGCGAGTGCGACCTCCAGGACCAGGCCATGGCCTATGGCGCCGACACGTCGCGCTTCGCCGAGAACAAGCGCGCCGTCGAGGACAAATATATCGGCCCGCTGGTCAAGACCTCGATGAACCGCTGTATCCAGTGCACGCGCTGCGTCCGTTTCACCACGGAGGTTGCGGGTGGGCAGGATCTCGGCGCAATCGGGCGCGGCGAGGACATGGAGATCACCACCTATCTCGAGCAGGCGATGACCTCGGAGCTTCAGGGCAACGTCGTCGATCTCTGCCCGGTCGGTGCGCTGACCTCGAAGCCCTATCAGAACAAGGCCCGGCCCTGGGAGCTGACCAAGACGCAGTCGATCGACGTGATGGACGCCGTCGGCTCGGCCATCCGCGTCGATTCCCGTGGCAAGGAGGTCATGCGAATCCTGCCCCGCCTGAACGAGGCGGTGAACGAGGAGTGGATCTCCGACAAGACCCGCCACATCGTCGACGGCCTGCGCACGCAGCGGCTCGACCGGCCCTATATCCGCCAGAACGGAGCGCTGCGCCCCGCGTCGTGGACTGAAGCCTTTGCGCTGATCGCGGAAAAGGTGAAGGCGACAAGCCCGGCGAAGATCGGCGCGATCGCCGGCGATCTCGCCGCAGTCGAGGAGATGTTCGCGCTCCAGAGCCTGATGGGCTCACTCGGCTCGGCCAATCTCGATTGTCGTCAGGACGGCACCAAGCTGCATCCGAAGTTCGGCCGCGCCAGCTACATTCTCAATGCCGGCATCGCCGGAATCGAGCAGGCCGATGCACTGATGATCATCGGCGCCAATCCCCGCAAGGAGGCGCCGATCCTAAACGCGCGTATCCGCAAGCGCTGGCTGCGCGGCGATTTCACGCTCGGCCTGATCGGTGAGAAGGTCGATCTGACCTATGACTACGCCTATCTCGGCGCGGGTCCCGATACGCTCGCTGGTTTCGTCGATCACGCGCCGGCCAACCGTCAGAAGCCGATGCTGCTGATCGGGCAGGGCGCTCTCGCCCGCCCGGACGGCGAAGCGATCCTGGCCATGGCAGCCAAGGCGGCCCGTGCGCTCGGCGTCGTCAAGGACGGCTGGAACGGTTTCGGCGTGCTGCATACGGCCGCCTCCCGCGTCGGCGGGCTCGATCTCGGCTTCGTGCCGGGAGAGGGCGGCCTCGACGTCGCCGGCATGCTCGCACCCGGTGCCCTCGACGTGCTGTTCCTGCTCGGGGCCGACGAGATCGAGGTGCCGGCGGGCGCCTTCGTGGTCTATCAGGGCACGCATGGCGACAAGGGCGCGCATCGCGCCGATGTTATCCTGCCGGGCTCGGCCTACACCGAGAAGTCCGGGACCTACGTCAACACCGAAGGCCGCGTGCAGATGACCGACCGGGCCACCTTCCCGCCGGGCGATGCCCGCGAGGACTGGGCGATCCTGCGGGCTCTTTCGGCCGCGCTGGGCCAGACGCTGCCCTTCGATTCGCTGTCGGGACTGCGCAAGACGCTCTATCAGGCGCATCCGCATTTCGCCGCGCTCGACACGCTGCAGACGGCGGATGCCACCGGGCTCGGCCAGCTCGCCGATCTCGGCGGCAACACCGACAAGGCGGGCTTCGTTTCGCCGATCGCCGATTTCTACCAGACCAACCCGATCGCGCGCGCCTCCGCCGTGATGGCCGAATGTTCGGCGCTGGCCTCGGGCCGGCTGCAGCAGGCGGCGGAGTAAGCGGCCATGAACTGGGACCTCGTTCTCGATCTCGCGATCATGCTGGGCAAGAGCTTCCTGCTCATCGCCTGCCTGCTGGTCTTCATCGCCTATATCCTGCTGGCCGATCGCAAGATCTGGGCGGCGGTGCAATTGCGGCGCGGCCCCAACGTGGTCGGCCCCTTCGGCCTGTTCCAGAGCTTCGCCGATCTGCTGAAATTCGCCTTCAAGGAGCCGATCATTCCGTCGGGCGCCAACAAGGGCGTCTTCCTGTTGGCGCCGCTGGTCACCTGCCTGCTGGCCCTGTCGGCCTGGGCGGTGATTCCGGTCGCCGAAGGCTGGGCGATCGCCGACATCAATGTCGGCATCCTCTATGTGCTGGCGATCTCGTCGCTGGGCATCTACGGCATCATCATGGCCGGCTGGGCCTCGAACTCGAAATACCCCTTCATGGGCGCGCTGCGCTCGGCCGCGCAGATGGTCTCCTATGAGGTCTCGATCGGCTTCGTGATCATCACGGTGCTGCTCTGCGTCGGCTCGCTGAACCTCTCGGCGATCGTCGAGGCGCAGAACGGCCGGTTCGGGATGTTCGGCTGGTACTGGCTGCCGCTGTTTCCGATGTTCGTGATCTTCTTCATCTCGGCGCTGGCGGAGACGAACCGGCCGCCCTTCGACCTGCCCGAGGCGGAATCGGAGCTCGTCGCCGGCTACATGGTCGAATACTCCTCGACCCCGTATCTGCTGTTCATGCTCGGCGAATACGTGGCGATCATGACCATGTGCGCCATGATGGTGATCCTGTTCCTCGGGGGCTGGCTGCCGCCGTTCCCCGTAGCGCCCTTCACCTGGGTGCCAGGCGTGGTCTGGTTCATGCTCAAGGTCTGCGCCGTCTTCTTCATGTTCGCAATGGTGAAGGCCTTCGTGCCGCGCTACCGCTACGACCAGCTGATGCGGCTGGGCTGGAAGGTGTTCCTGCCGCTGTCGCTGGTCTCGGTCGTGGTGGTGGCCTTCGTGCTGCAGCTCACGGGCTGGGGTCCGGTGCGCTGATGGCGGTCTCGGCCGGCCTGATCGGCGCGTTGATCGGGCTCGTGCTGGGGATCGTGGAATACCGGATCGTGTCTGGCGTGGTCATCGGGGCCTTGCGCCGGACCGATCGATCGCAGACCCAGGCCGAGCGCGACGATTACGAGCGTCGCATCGGTTTGGTCAGGGTGGCGCTGATGGTGCTGATGATCGGCGTCACGCCGGTGCTGGGTTATCTCATCGGCCAGACGGTGTTTGGCTGAGTTGGAAGGACGAGAAGGCGATGTCGCTCGCACAAGCCGCCAAGGGTCTGCTGCTGAAGGAGTTCGTCGGCGCGTTCGCGCTGTCGATGCGCTATTTCTTCAAGCCGAAAGCGACCTTGAACTACCCCTTCGAGAAGGGGCAGCTCAGCCCGCGCTTCCGCGGCGAGCATGCCTTGCGTCGTTATCCTAACGGTGAAGAACGCTGCATCGCCTGCAAGCTCTGCGAGGCGATCTGCCCGGCCCAGGCGATCACCATCGAGGCTGGCCCGCGCCGCAACGACGGCACGCGCCGCACCACGCGCTACGACATCGACATGACCAAGTGCATCTATTGCGGCTTCTGCCAGGAGGCCTGCCCGGTCGATGCCATCGTCGAGGGACCGAACTTCGAGTTTGCGACCGAGACCCGCGAGGAGCTGTTCTACGACAAGGACCGGTTGCTGGCGAACGGCGCCCGTTGGGAGCGCGAGATCGCGCGCAACATCGCGATGGATGCGCCGTATCGGTGAGAATTGACCATCTCCGACGTCATTCCGGACAAGCTGCGCAGCAGCGCTGATCCGGAATCCATCGGAGGGCACCGCTCTCTACGATGGATTCCGGGTCTTCGCCCGGAATGACGGAGAGGGTGGGAACGAGACTGAGCCAGACCCGTCGCGCGGTTGTCGCAGCCGGTGGGCCTGACTATAGACGCTCCAAACGGCGCCTCGACGAGAGTCGGACGTGATTGACAACGAGAGCCGCCCCGATTGGCGGAAAGGCTGACCGAGATGAATGCCGCAGCGGCTTTCTTCTATCTCTTCGCAGGCATCACAGTCGCTTCGGCGTTCATGGTGGTGACCTCGCGCAATCCCGTTCACTCGGTGCTCTTCCTGATCCTGGCCTTCGTCAATGCGGCCGGCCTGTTCCTGCTGCTCGGGGCCGAGTTCCTGGCGATGCTGCTGATCGTCGTCTATGTCGGCGCTGTCGCGGTGCTCTTCCTCTTCGTGGTGATGATGCTCGACGTCGATTTCGCCGAGTTCCGCCAAGGCTTCCTGAACTACCTGCCGATCGGGGCGCTGATCGGGCTGATCTTCGCGGTCGAACTGCTGCTGGTGGTCGGCGCCTGGGTCATCGACCCGCAGATCGTCAGAGCGCCGGTCGCGGCCATCCCCGCCGGCATCACCAACACCGAGGCGATCGGGCGGGTGCTCTACACGCAGTATATCTACTATTTCCAGGCGGCCGGCCTCGTGCTGCTGGTCGCCATGATCGGCGCCATCGTGCTGACCTTGCGCGAGCGCCCCGGCGTCAAGCGCCAGGACATCGTCCAGCAGAACGCCCGCACCAAGGCGACCGCGATGGATGTCAAGCAGGTGAAATCGGGCGCCGCCCTGCCGGAGGAGACGGTCTGATGATCGGGCTTGGCCATTACCTCGCCGTCGGCGCGATCCTGTTCACGCTCGGCGTGCTCGGCATCTTCCTCAACCGCAAGAACGTCATCGTCATCCTGATGTCGGTCGAGCTGATCCTGCTGGCGGTCAACCTGAACTTCGTCGCCTTCTCCAGCTTCCTGAACGACATCGTCGGACAGATCTTCGCGCTGCTGGTGCTTACGGTCGCCGCGGCCGAAGCCGCCATCGGGCTTGCCATTCTCGTCGTCTACTTCCGCAACCGCGGCACGATCGCGGTGGAAGACATCAACATGATGAAAGGCTGAGGCGCGCCCGCGCCCGGAACCGCCCCATGTATCACGCGATCGTTTTCCTCCCCCTGATCGGCTTCCTGATCGCCGGCCTCTTCGGCCGGCTGATCGGCGCGCGCGGCTCGGAGATCGTCACCACGGCCCTCCTGGTCGTCTCGGCGGTCCTGTCCTGGATCGCCTTCTTCAATGTTGGCTTCGGCGCCGGCACCACCCGTATCCAGGTCGCGACCTGGATGGCCTCGGGCGGCTTGCAGGTCGACTGGGCCTTCCGCATCGACACGCTGACCGTGGTGATGCTCGTCGTCGTCAACACCGTCTCCTCGCTCGTGCATGTCTATTCGATCGGCTACATGCATGAGGATCCGCATCGGCCGCGCTTTTTTGCCTATCTGTCGCTGTTCACCTTCGCCATGCTGATGCTGGTGACCGCCGACAACCTGGTGCAGATGTTCTTCGGCTGGGAGGGCGTCGGTCTCGCCTCCTATCTGCTGATCGGCTTCTGGTACCAGAAGCCTTCCGCCTGCGCGGCCGCGATGAAGGCCTTCATCGTCAACCGCGTCGGCGATTTCGGCTTCCTGCTCGGCATCTTCCTGGTCTTCGTGCTGACCGGCTCGGTCGCCTTCGACACCATCTTCCCGCAGATCGCCGGGCTGACCGAGAGAACCTTCCGCTTCCTCGGTTATGACTGGAACGCGCTGACCCTGACCGCGCTGCTCCTGTTCATGGGCGCCATGGGCAAGTCGGCCCAGTTCCTGCTGCACACCTGGTTGCCCGACGCGATGGAGGGCCCGACGCCCGTCTCCGCGCTGATCCATGCGGCCACCATGGTCACCGCCGGCGTCTTCATGGTCGCGCGCCTGTCACCGATCTTCGAATATGCGCCGGTCGCGCTCACCGTCGTCATCGTCATCGGCGCGACGACGGCGTTCTTCGCCGCCACGATCGGCCTGGTGCAGAACGACATCAAGCGCGTCATCGCCTACTCGACCTGCTCGCAGCTCGGCTACATGTTCGTGGCGCTCGGCGTTGGGGCCTATTCGGCCGGCGTCTTCCACCTCTTCACTCATGCCTTCTTCAAGGCGCTGCTGTTTTTGGGCGCCGGCTCGGTCATACATGCGATGCATCACGAGCAGGACATGCGCAACATGGGCGGATTGCGGAAGCACATCCCGCTGACGGCCGCCGCCATGACCATCGGCACGCTGGCGCTGACCGGCTTCCCGCTGCTCGCCGGCTACTTCTCGAAGGATGCGATCATCGAGAGCGCCTATGCTGCCGTTGCGCATAAGGGCTTCGTCGCGTCCTACGCCTATGTGCTGCTGGTAGTCGCAGCCTGCATGACCTCGTTCTATTCCTGGCGACTCTATTTCATGACCTTCGAGGGCAAGCCGCGCTGGACGGGCCACGGTGCTGACGGGCACGCGCACGCCGCTGATGCGCATGGTCACGCTGACGCGCCCCTGAGCGGCCATCCCGACCACGCTCCGCCGGCCCATGAGGACACTCATGGCGCACACGTGCATGGCGATCATCACGGCCATGACCACAAGCCCCATGAGAGCCCGCTGGTGATGCTGATCCCGCTCGCCGTGCTGTCGCTCGGCGCTATTGCTGCCGGCTTCGCCTTCAAGGGCGTCTTCATCGGCGACGGCTATGACGGCTTCTGGAAGGGCGCGCTCTTCACGGGCAAGGACAACCACATCCTGCACGAGATGCACGAGGTGCCGAAATGGGTGATCTGGTCGCCCTTCGTCGCCATGCTGATCGGCTTCGCTCTGGCGCTTTATATGTATGTGCTGCGCCCCGACGTCCCGGCCAAGCTCGCCGCGGCCAATCCGGCCCTCTACAAATTCCTGCTCAACAAGTGGTATTTCGACGAACTCTACGACTTCCTGTTCGTGAAGCCCTCGATGTGGATCGGAAAATTCCTCTGGAAGAAGGGCGACGGTTTCGTCATCGACGGCATGGGCCCCGATGGCATTTCCGCCCGGGTCGTGGACGTCACCGACCGGGTCGTGCGGCTCCAGACCGGCTATGTCTATCACTACGCCTTCGCCATGCTGATCGGCGTCGCAGGCTTCGTGACCTGGTATCTCGTGGCGCGCGGGTGAGATGATGTTCGGTTTCGGTATACTCACCGGTCTTCTGATCCTGCCGCTGGTCGGCGCGGCCTTCATCCTCGCGCAACGCGGGGACGAGGCCTCGGTCGATTCCAATGCGCGCTATGCGGCGCTGGCCGCCACCGTCGCGACCTTTGTGCTCGCCTGCTTCGCCTGGGCGCAGTTCGACCCCGCCAATCCCGGCTTCCAGATGGTCGAGACCCATGCCTGGGTCTCCGAGGCCATCAAGTTCAAGCTCGGCGTCGACGGCTTCTCCTTCCCCTTCGTGGTACTGACCGCCTTCCTGATGCCGTTCTGCATCCTGGCGTCCTGGACCTCGATCACGAAGCGCGTGCGCGAATACATGGTCGCGTTCCTGATCTTGGAGACGCTGATGATCGGCGTCTTCGTGGCGCTCGACCTCGTGCTGTTCTACCTGTTCTTCGAGGGCGGCCTGATCCCGATGTTCCTGATCATCGGCATCTGGGGCGGCAAGCGGCGCGTCTATGCCTCCTACAAGTTCTTCCTCTACACGCTGCTCGGCTCGGTTCTGCTGCTGCTGGCGCTGATGGCGATGTACTGGCATGCCGGCACCACCGACATCCCGACGCTGCTGGCGCATAAATTCCCCGCCGGCATGCAGACCTGGCTGTGGCTGGCCTTCTTCGCCTCCTTCGCGGTGAAGATGCCGATGTGGCCGGTTCACACTTGGCTGCCCGACGCCCACGTCGAGGCGCCGACCGCAGGCTCCGTCGTGCTGGCCGCGATCATGTTGAAGATGGGCGGCTACGGATTCATCCGCTTCTCGATCCCGATGTTCCCCGAAGCCTCGGACTACTTCGCCTCCTTCGTCTTCGCGCTCTCCGTCATCGCCATCGTCTACACCTCGCTGGTGGCGCTGATGCAGGAGGACATCAAGAAGCTGATCGCCTACTCCTCCGTCGCCCATATGGGCTTCGTCACGATGGGCCTGTTCACCCTGACGCCGCAGGGCATCCAGGGCGCGATGTTCCAGATGGTCAGCCACGGGCTGGTCTCGGGCGCGCTCTTCCTCTGCGTCGGCGTCATCTACGACCGCATGCACACGCGCGAGATTTCCGCCTATGGCGGCCTGGTCAACCGCATGCCGGTCTATGCCGTAATCTTCATGGTCTTCACGATGGCCAATGTCGGCCTGCCCGGCACGGCCGGCTTCGTCGGCGAGTTCCTGACATTGATGGGCGCCTTCAGGGCCAACCCCTGGGTCGCTTTCATCGCCTGCTTCGGCGTGATCCTCTCGGCGGCCTATGCGCTGTGGCTCTACCGCCGCGTCATGTTCGGCGAACTGGTCAAGCCCGAGCTCAAGGCCATCCTGGATCTCAATCCACGTGAGATGGTGATCCTGGTTCCGCTGGTGCTCCTCACGGTCTGGTACGGCATCCGCCCGGGTACGATCCTCGACGCCTTCGCGGCGCCGACCGAAGCCCTCATCAAGAATTATCAGGCCGCACTCACCGCCGCGAAAACGGCGATGCTGGTCGTTCAGTAAGGTCTGTCAGGATGGCTCTGCCCGCTCTCGGCCCGGCGCTTCCGGAAATCATCCTCGCGCTGGGCGCCATCGCCATGGTGCTGTACGGCGCCATCCGCGGCGAACGCGCCACGCGCCTGCTCGAAGGCGCGGCGCTGGCGCTGTTTGCGCTCGCGCTGGTGCTGGTGCTCTCGGGCGAGGGCAGGGTTTTGACCTTCAACGACGGCTTCGTCGTCGACAGCTTCGCCCGCTTCTTCAAGGTGCTGACGCTGCTGGGCGCGGCCGCCGCGATCCTGCTCTCCTCGGACTCGCTGCGTCGCGACGGCACGATGCGGTTCGAGTTCCCGATCCTGATCGTCCTCTCGACGGTCGGCATGATGATGATGATCTCGGCCAATGACCTCATCAGCCTCTATGTCGGCCTCGAACTGCAGTCCCTGGCGCTCTATGTCGTCGCCGCCTTCGACCGCGACAATCCCAAATCCACCGAAGCCGGCCTGAAATACTTCGTCCTCGGCGCTCTCTCCTCGGGCATGCTGCTCTATGGCGCCTCGCTGGTGTACGGCTTCACCGGTACGGTCAATTATGGCGGCATCGCCGCGGCGGTCCAGGGCGGCAACCCCGGCATCGGCCTGATCTTCGGCATCGTCTTCATCGCGGCCGGCGTCGCGTTCAAGATCTCGGCGGTGCCGTTCCATATGTGGACGCCCGACGTCTATGAGGGCGCGCCGACCCCGGTCGCCGCCTTCTTCGCCTCCGCCCCCAAGATGGCGGCGATGGCGATGGTCGTGCGCATCTTCGTCGGCGCCTTCCCCGGCGCGCTGCACGAATGGCAGCAGATCGTCATCTTCATCGCGATCGCCTCGATGGGCCTTGGCGCCTTTGCTGCGATCGGTCAGAGCAACATCAAGCGCCTGCTCGCTTATTCCTCCATCGCCAATATAGGCTACGCGCTGGTCGGCCTCGCCGCCGGCACAGCGAGCGGCGTTCAGGGCGTGCTGGTCTATATGGCAATCTATCTCGCCACGACGCTCGGCGCCTTCGCCTGCATGCTCATGATGCGCCGCGACGGCAAGGCGGTCGAGGAGATCGGCGAGCTTGCCGGCCTGTCGCGCACCAATCCCTGGATGGCCTTCGCGCTGGCGATGATGATGTTCTCGCTCGCCGGTATTCCGCCGCTCGCCGGCTTCTGGGCCAAGTTCTACGTCTTCCTGGCCGCCATAGACGCCAAGCTCTATGTGCTCGCCGTCATCGGCGTCGTCACCAGCGTGGTCGGCGCCTATTATTATCTGCGGCTGGTCAAGCTGATGTATTTCGACGAGGCCAAGCCCGCTTTCGAGAAGGGCGACATCGGCGTGCGCGCCGTGCTCCTGGTCTCGGCTTTGTTCGTCCTGGCGCTGTCGCTGCTGCCCGCCCCGCTGCTGAACTCGGCTGGCGCTGCGGCGAAGTCGCTGTTTTGAGTGTGGCCGTCATGCTCGGGCCTGACCCGAGCATCTCAGGACGCGAAGTCGCCGGTGTTTCATCCGGCCGGAGATTCTCGGGTCTTCGCTACGCTGCGCCCGAGAATGACGACCCGTCTCATGCTCGGTGAAGCCGCC
Source organism: Allobosea sp. AAP35 (assembly GCF_001295925.1). Lineage (GTDB taxonomy): Bacteria > Pseudomonadota > Alphaproteobacteria > Rhizobiales > Beijerinckiaceae > Allobosea. The sequence goes on from NZ_LJHQ01000003.1 coordinate 429,313, forward strand.
CGTGCCGCCGGCTACCGGCTGGTTGTTCGCGAAGAGGTCGGCTCCACAATGGAGGAGGCGCGCCGCGCGCTTCAGCAGGGCGAGCCCGGTCAGCTCTGGATCGTCGCCCGCAGCCAGAACGCCGGTCGCGGCCGCCACGGGCGGCAATGGACCTCGCCGCCCGGCAATCTCTACGCCAGCCTGTTGCTGGTCGACCCTTGCGAGCCGGTGCGCGCGCCACAGCTCGGCTTCGTCGCGGGTCTGGCGCTCCATGACGCCGCAGCGAAGGTCACGGGTCTCAACGATCCCAGGCTCGGGCTGAAATGGCCCAATGATCTGTTGATCGACGGCGCCAAATGCTCTGGCCTTTTGCTCGAGGGCGAAAGCGGGGCAGGACGGTTTGCCGTCGTCGCCGGACTGGGCATCAACATCGCCTCCTGCGCGCAGGGCACACCCTATCCGGCGAGCTTCCTCAAGGCGCATGCGCCGCAAGCGACGATCGAGGCCGCACTCGCCGCACTCTCCGACGCCTGGGCTGCACGCTTCGCAACCTGGCAATCGGGGGGCGGTTTCGCGGCCATTCGGCAGGCCTGGCTCGAACGGGCCGCTTTCTTGGGGCAGACGATCACGATCAGGCCCGCCGAGGGCGCCGTCACCGGCGTTTTTTCCGGCATCGACGCCACGGGGCGGCTGCTACTGGAGACCGCGGCCGGCCCGCGCCAATTCGATGCCGGCGATCTCTTCTTCGGGCAGCCGCCCTTGGATGAGCCACGAGCCTGATCCAACGTCACTGCGAGCGGAGCGAAGGAATCCAGGACGGTAGAGCGAAAACCGTCTCGATGGCTCGGTGGTGCTCGCCATGACGACCTGCCGCCGCTCTGGAGCCTCGTGTCGTGGCGTGGTAGGGCTCCCGCTCGATATCGGCGCTGCCCCGCGCCCCGCTTTCAGTCAGGATGTTTCGTGACCCGTTCCAAAGACCAGCTTGTTTTCGTTCCACTCGGCGGCCTCGGCGAGATCGGCATGAACGCCGCCCTCTACGGCTTTGGACCGGAAGGTCGGAGGAAATGGATCCTGGTCGATTGCGGCCTGTCCTTCGCCGGTCCGGAGGTTCCGGGCGTCGACATCATGCTGCCGGACCTGCGCTACATCATCGAGGAGCGCGCGAACCTGCTGGGCATCGTCATTACCCATGCCCATGAGGATCATATCGGCGCACTCGCCGCGCTCTGGCCGTCCCTGCGGGCGCCGGTCTACTGCACGAAATTCGCAGCTGGCCTGCTGGCGACGCGCCGCCTGTCGGAGCCGGGCGCGCCGAAGGTGCCGATGAACATCATCGCGCAGGGCGGCAGCTTCAAGCTTGGCCCCTTCGAGATCGAGTTCGTACCCGTCGCACACTCGATCCCCGAATCGAACGCGCTCGCCATCCGCACACCCGTCGGCCTCGTCGTCCACACTGGCGACTGGAAGATCGACGTGACGCCGCAGGTCGGCCTGCCGACCGACGAGAAGCGCCTGCGCGAACTCGGCGACGAGGGCGTCCTCGCGATGATCTGCGATTCGACCAACGTCATGCGCGACGGCACCTCGCCGAGCGAGGCCGATGTCGCCGCCAAGATCAAGGAACTGGTGCATTCGGCGCCGGGTCGTGTCGCCGTCACCACCTTCGCCTCCAATGTCGCGCGCCTGCGCGCCGTGGCGGAAGCCGCCATGGCCGATCAGCGCGAGGTCGTCGTCGTCGGCCGCGCCATGGACCGCGTCATCGATGTCGCGCGCGAATGCGGCTATCTCGACGGCATCCCGGCGTTCCGCTCTGCCGACACCTATGGCTACCTGCCGCGCGACAAGGTCGTCTGCCTGTTGACCGGCAGCCAGGGCGAGCCGCGCGCCGCGCTGTCGCGCATCGCCTCCGACGATCATCCCGAGATCACGCTGACGCCGGGCGACCGCGTGATCTTCTCCTCGCGCACCATTCCCGGCAATGAAAAGGCCGTCGGCGCGATCCAGAACGCGCTAGCCCGCGACAATATCGAGATCATCACCGACCGGACGCATCTGGTCCATGTCTCCGGCCATCCCCGCCGCGAGGAAATGGCCAGGCTCTATGGCTGGCTCAAGCCCAAGATCGTCATCCCAGCCCATGGCGAGGATTTGCATCTGTCGGAGCATGCGACCTTCGCCCGCGGGCTCGGCGTCAAGATCGTGGTGCGCGCCGGCAATGGCGATGTGGTCGAGATCACCCCCGAGGGCGCCAGCAAGATCGACGAGGTCAACCATGGCCGGCTCTACCAGGACGGCAATCTGCTGGTGAATGCGCTGGAGAAGACGATTCCCGAGCGCCGCCGGCTCTCCTTCGTGGGCATGATCTCGGTCGCGGTCGCGATCGATCAGAAGGGCGGGCTCGCCGGTGATCCCGAGATCGCCGTTCTCGGCCTGCCGCCCTATACGCGCGATGGCAGCGGCTTCGACGAATATGTCGCCGAGGCCGTGTCGGAACTGATCGACGGCATTCCCAAGGCGCGCCGCCGCGATCCGGAGGCGCTTCGCAACGCGCTGGAGCGCGGTTTGCGCAGCGCCGTCAACGAGGAGTGGGGCAAGAAGCCGCTGGTGCATGCGCTGGTGATCGAGGTTTAGCGAGTGGCGAATGGCGAGTGGCGAATGATAGAACGGAGATGGTCTCGCCACGCGTCACTCGCCATTCGCCCCTTGCCCAAGCAGAGCCCCCCATGATCGGACGCCTGAACCACGTCGCCATCGCCGTCGGTGATCTTGCCGCCGCCACCGCTCTTTATCGCGACACGCTCGGCGCGCGCGTCTCCCAGCCCTTGCCGCAGCCGGAACACGGCGTCACCGTGGTCTTCGTCGAACTGCCCAACACCAAGATCGAGCTGCTCGAGCCGCTGGGGGCCGAGTCGCCGGTGGCAAAATTCATCGCGCGCAATCCCGATGGCGGCATCCACCACATCTGCTACGAGGTCGACGACATCATCGCCGCCCGCGACCGGTTGACGGAGAGTGGTGCGCGCGTGCTGGGCACCGGCGAGCCGCGCATCGGCGCCCATGGCAAGCCCGTCATCTTCCTCCATCCCAAGGATTTCAACGGGACGCTCGTCGAGCTCGAACAAGCCTGATTGTGGTACAGATGTCCGACATAACCTTCTTTGGCGAACCGGAGCCGGGCTCGGCCCGCCCGTTCAGCGCCGCGACCCGCGCCGGAGGCCTGGTTTTCGTCTCCGGCCATTCCGCGCCACATGATCCCTTGCGCGGAATCGATCGTGGCGAGACGCCTGCCGACGAAGTGCGCAACGCGCTCGTGCATATCGCCGGTATCCTGACGGAGGCCGACAGCGCGCTCGATCGCGTCGTGCAGATGACAATGCTCATCACTGACCCGGCCGATTACGCGGCCTGCAACGCCGAATATGTGAAGCATTTCCCGCGCGGGCTGCCAGCGCGCCATACGGCACGCTTCGGCGTGCCGACGCAGGCCCGCGTCGCCTTCTCCTGCATCGCCCTGGCCGGCGATAGCGACAAGGACCCATCGTCATGACAATCGCCAGCGCGCTCGCGGTCTATTTCGTGATCTGGTGGACGGTGCTCTTCGCGGTACTGCCCTTCGGCATCCGTAGCCAGGTCGAGACCGGCGACGTCGTCGCGGGCACCGAGCCCGGCGCGCCTGCGCTGCCGGGGCTTTTGCGCAAGGCGGTGATCACCTCGTTGATCGCGGCGGTCGTCTTCCTGTTCGTCTGGTATGGCTGGGCAGCGCTGGATCTCTGACGGACGGGGATCCGCGGCGCTGCGAGGGGATCCTGGCCGGCGGGCTCCCCGGAGCAAGGCCGATAACAGACAAAGAAAAAGGCAAGGCCGAAGCCTTGCCCTCGCTAGTCTGTTTTTACCGCAGTAACGGCGCGCGTCTGTTTGCGTGCGACTCGTATACTAGGCGGGCGTTTGTCCTCCCGAGACCTGGTCCGCGGAGCTTCGATCAACAAAGCGTGTCCAGCAAGAGTTTGATAACCGATCGCCACACGTTTGTCATCAGTTTGAGCAGGTGCCGCCTCAACTTTTTGCAAATTTATTCTGTGATGCACTTGTGCGGTGCAACATCATGCGCTTCTGACCCTTGAGGTGCCTTGTTCTGGCCCCAGGATGCCGCTACGACCCGCGAAGATGAGATGCCCGCCGGATCACCGGTGTCACGGAGATGACAATGCTGCGCACATCGCTTGCCACCCTCGCTGTCCTGACATCGCTCGGCCTGGCCGCGCTGCCGGCGGGGGCACAGGCTCCCGATCCCGCCAACACCCTGATCATGGAGACCAAGGGCGGCCCGGTCACGATCCGGCTGCGGCCTGATCTCGCGCCCAGGCATGTCGAGCAGATCAAGGCGCTGACCAAGCGCGGCTTCTATGACGGCATCGTCTTCCACCGCGTCATCGACGGCTTCATGGCCCAGACCGGCGATCCGACCGGCACTGGCACCGGCGGCTCCGATCTGCCCAATATCAAGGCGGAGTTCACCCCGACACCCTACAAGGTGGGTTCGGTCGGTATGGCGCGCTCGCAATCGCCCGACTCGGCCAATTCGCAGTTCTTCATCTGCTTCGAGGGCTGCGGCTCGCTGACCGGGCAGTATACGCTCTTCGGCGAGGTCGTTTCGGGGATGGATGCAGTTCGCAAGATCAAGAAGGGCGCTCCCGGCAGCGGCTTGGTCTCGGGCCCTGACAAGATCGACCGGATGCGCCTGCAGGCCGACGCCAAGTAGTATGCGCGCGGGTCGGGCGGTTGACCGATTTCGCGCAAGCCTTTTGGTTCGCGCAAGTCTGATCTGCTCTCTATCGCTGTCGTTCGTCGGCCCCGGGACTACGCAGGAAACCCGCGATTTTGGCCTGCCACCCGCCTCTGGCTCGCAAAATCCGGTCCTCCCGCCGCCATCGGGGTCGCAGAACCCGGTTCTGCCGCCGCCGAGCGGACAGCGCTATGTCCCGGGTGTCGGTGGGCCGTTTCGAGGGGACGATCTGCCCGGCAGCGGCGACCGCCGAACACAGCCGCCACCGCGTTCCGGCAGCGGCGAAATCGGCGTCGTCGGCGGAATCGACCCCTCGACGGAATCCTTCAAGAGCGCCGCGCTCGATCGTCTGGGCGATATCGGACCGGCCCTGCGACGCTGCTGGACGCCCCCCGCCTTCGACGGCGCCGACAGCGGCGTGATGGCGACCGTGCGGTTCAGCCTGCGCCGTGACGGCACGCTCTTCGGCCAACCCCGCGTGACCTGGGAAACGAAAAGATCCGATCCCGATCTACGCCGGCGCTTCGTCGATTCGGTGGTGGCGGCGGTCCAGGCCTGCACACCAATGAGGTTGTCCCCGGCGCTGGGAGCCGCTATCGCGGGACGACCTTTGTCCATCCGCTTCCACGGCCGCGCGCCGTCCACTGAAAGGCCGATCTGATGTCCCACGATCCCGAGAACACCCTCGTCATGGAAACCACCAAGGGCAAGGTGGTGATCAAGCTGCGCCCCGACCTGGCGCCCAACCATGTCGAACGCCTCAAGCTGCTCGCTCGCGAGGGCTTCTATGACGGCATCGTCTTCCATCGCGTCATTGACGGCTTCATGGCGCAGGTCGGCTGCCCGCACGGCACCGGCACCGGCGGCTCGAAGCACCCCGACCTCGCCCAGGAGTTCAACGCCGAGCCGCATGTGCGCGGCGTCTGCTCGATGGCCCGCTCGCAGAACCCGAACTCGGCCAACAGCCAGTTCTTCATCGTCTTCGAGGACGCACGCTTCCTCGACAAGCAGTACACCGCCTGGGGCCAGGTCGTCGAAGGCATGGAGATCGTGGATAAGATCAAGCGCGGCGAGCCCGTGCGCGACCCCGATTCGATCGTCTCGATGAAGGTCCTGGCCGACGTCGCCTGAGCCGGACCGTGGATGTCGGTCTTTTCGATTTCGACCTCCCCGAAGACCGCATCGCGCTGAGGCCCGCCAGCCCGCGCGATGCGGCGCGTCTGCTCGTCGTCCGGCCCGATGCGGTTAAGCTGTTCGAGGATCGCGGCATCCGCGACCTCGTAAGTCTGCTTGAGCCGGGCGACGCACTCGTGCTCAACGACACGCGCGTGATCCCCTCGCGTCTTTATGGCCGCCGCGCCCGGGGCGAGACTTCGGCGCGCGTCGAGATCATGCTGCACAAGCGCGAGGCCCAGGATCGCTGGCTCGCCTTCGCGCGGCCGGCCAAGAAGCTGGCTCTGGGCGAGACGATCGTCTTTGAAAATGCGCTCGAGGGCGCCGCCTGCGAACTCGGCAGGCTGCAGGCGGAGGTTGTCGCCAAGGCGGATGGCGGGGAAGTCGAACTGCGCTTTGCGCTGTCGGGTCCTCATCTCGACGAGGCCATCGCGCGCCTGGGCGAACTCCCGCTACCGCCCTATATCGCCGGCAAACGCGCCACCGACGCGGCCGATGCGAGCGATTACCAGACGATGCATGCCCGCACCGATGGGGCGGTTGCGGCGCCGACCGCGGGCCTGCATTTCACGCCGGAGCTTGTCGCGGCGCTGGAAGCCCGCGGCGTGACCCGCCATCTGGTGACCTTGCATGTCGGCGCCGGCACCTTCCTGCCGGTGAAGGCTGACGACACCGACGATCACCGCATGCATGCCGAATGGGGAAGTGTTTCGCCGCCAACGGCCTCGGCGCTGAACGCCGTCCGTGCAAGGGGAGGGCGGATCGTCGCGGTCGGGACCACCTCGCTGCGGCTCCTCGAAAGCGCTACGGGCGAGGATGGCGTCATCGCCCCGTTTTCAGGCGACACCGCGATCTTCATCACGCCTGGCTATCGCTTCCGGGCCGTCGATCTGTTGCTGACCAATTTTCATTTGCCACGCTCGACCCTGTTCATGCTGGTTTCGGCCTTTTGCGGGCTGGATGTGATGAAGCGGGCCTATGCGCACGCCATCGCGGGCGGCTATCGCTTCTACTCCTATGGCGATGGCAGCCTGTTGCATCGGGCAGAGCCCGATCAATCGAGGCTTTGACGGGCGTCTTTCGTCATTGCGAGCGCAGCGAAGCAATCCAGAAGGGGATGCTTGACGTCTCTGGATTGTTTCGCTGCGCTCGCAATAACGACAGCGACCCGTCGCAGGAAAATCCTGTTCCGGCTCGCCATTGGCGACTGAAAATGCTACCCGGCACCACCACACAGGAATACTGACGGACCATGGCCGATATTTTCCGCGAGATCGATGAGGAAGTCCGCCGCGACAAGGCGGCGGAGCTCTGGAAGAAATATGGCTGGCTCTTCACAGGCCTGGCGGTTCTCGCTGTGCTTGCCGTCGCGGGTTGGCAGTTCTGGCTCTATCGCGAGCAGCAAGCGTCGCAGGTCGTCGGCGGCCGGCTTGAGGCTGCGCTGAAGGCTTCGCGCGACGGCAACGGCTCGGAAGCCGAAACGATATTGGGTGGTCTCGTCGCCAGCGCGCCGACCGGATACCGCCAAATCGCCCGCTTTCGCCTCGCGGCGGAAACCGCCAAGCGCGATGCCACCGTGGGCGCGACCGCGTTCGACCTGATCGCCGCCGACGGCGCGCTGCCGCAGCTTTATCGCGACCTCGCCCGTCTGCGCGCCGGCATGCTGCGGGTCGACCTCGTGCCTTATGCCGAGCTTCGGCAGGGGCTGGAGCCGCTGGCGACCGCGCAAGGCGTCTGGCGCCATTCGGCCCGTGAGTTCCTCGGCATCGCCGCGCTCAAGGCCAATCTGTTCGAAGACGCGGGCCGCTGGTTCGATGCCATCGTGACCGACCCGCAATCGCCTGCGGTGCTGCGCCAGCGCACGGAACTCTATCTGGCGCTGGTGCGCGGCGGGCCCGTCGAGACCAAGAACTGACCGACCTTAGATTACGGACGCCGTCATCCCGGGCGACCGCAGGGAGACCCGGGATCCATGCCTGAACCTTTCAGGCAAAGGCTCCGGCATGGATCCCGGATCGGCGCCGCTTCGCAGCTTGTCCGGGATGACGGCGTAACAGGACATAATGTAGAATGACCGCCACCGTCGCCATCATAGGCCGCCCCAATGTCGGCAAGTCGACGCTGTTCAATCGGCTCGTCGGCAAGAAGCTTGCGCTCGTCGACGATCTTCCGGGCGTGACGCGTGACCGGCGCGAGGGGGAGGCCTCGCTTGGCCATCTGCGCTTCAACATCGTCGATACCGCCGGGCTCGAAGAGGCCGATCCGGCCTCGCTCGCCGGCCGCATGCGCGCGCAGACTCAAACCGCCATCGACGAGGCCGACGTCATCCTGTTCATGATCGATGCCAGGCTCGGCCTGACGCCGATGGACCAGCCCTTCGCCGATCTCGTGCGCAAATCCGGCAAGCCGGTCATCCTGCTTGCCAACAAGGCGGAAGGGAAGAAGGGTCTCGACGGCATCTTCGAATCCTATGCGCTTGGCCTGGGCGATCCCGTGCCGTTCTCGGCCGAGCATGGCGAGGGCACGTCCGACCTGCTGGAGGCGCTCGCGCCTTATGTCGATGTCGAGCCGGAGGAGGAAGAGCCCTTCGACGAGAGCTATGGCGACAAGCGCTGGGTCGAGGCGCCGGCCGCCTTCGTCGATGAGGAGGCGGAGTACAACGACCCCAACAAGCCGCTGCGCGTCACCATCATCGGCCGCCCCAATGCCGGCAAGTCGACGCTGGTCAACCGCATGATTGGCGAGGAGCGCCTGCTGACCGGACCCGAGGCCGGCATCACCCGCGACACCATCTCGGTCGACTATGAATGGCGCGGGCGCCCGGTAAAACTCTTCGATACGGCCGGCATGCGCAAGCGCGCTCGCATCGAGGAGAAGCTGGAGAAAATGTCGGTGCAGGATGCGCTGCGCGCCATCCGCTTCGCCGAGGTCGTGGTCGTGCTGCTGGACGCCACCATCCCCTTTGAGAAGCAGGACCTGACGCTGGTCGACTTCACCGAGCGCGAGGGCCGCACCGTCGTCATCGGCCTGAACAAATGGGATCTCGTCGCCGACAAGAACGGCCTTCTCGCCGAGCTCAAGGAGAAGGCCACGCATCTGCTCGCACAGGTGCGCGGTGTGCCGATCATTCCGCTCTCGGGGCTGGCCGGCGAGGGCATCGACCGACTGATGCAGGCGGTGTTTCAGGCTTACGACGTCTGGAATCGCCGCGTCTCGACGGCGAAGATCAACCGCTGGCTCGAAGGTGTGCTCTCGGCCCATCCGCCGCCAGCCGTGGCCGGCCGGCGCATCAAGGTCCGTTACATGACGCAGGCCAAGGCCCGCCCTCCGACCTTCGCGCTGTTCGGCAACCAGCTCGACCATCTGCCGGTGTCCTACACCCGCTACCTCGTCAACAATCTGCGCGAGGCCTTCGACCTGCCGGGCACGCCGATCCGCCTGCACACGCGCGGCGGCGAGAACCCCTACGACAAGAACAAGCGGGCGGGGTAGGGAGCCGCCGTTATTCTCGGGCGAAGCGAAGCGCAGACCCGAAAATCTCCTGCAAGAGCTGCTCGGGTCAAGCCCGAGCATGACGCCCGCGGGCTACAGCGGCATCTGCGGCGTCAGCACCTTGCCCTGCGGGAAGTCGAAGATCTTCCCCGTCTCAGCCCAGTCCGGCGAGGCGATTGCGACGAGATGCGGCGCCAGGTCTTCCGGCGTCTTCAGCGTCAGCGGGTCTTCGCCCGGCATCGCCTCGGCCCGCATCCGCGTGCGCAGCGGCCCAGGATTGACCATCATCACCTTCAGCGGCGTCGTCGCGGTCTCGGCGGCGTAGGTCCGCCCCATCGCCTCGACGGCTGCCTTGGAGATCGAATAGGGCCCCCAATAGGCCGAGCATTTATGCGCCGCGCCTGAGGACATCAGGATCACGCGGGCAGCATCCGAAGCCTGGAGTGCCGGCTCCAGCGATTTCAGCAGGCGCCAATTGGCGGTGACATTCGTGTCGAAGACCTTGGCCCATTCCTTGGGCGAGGCATGCGTCAGCGGCGAGAGCGGGCCCAGGATGCCGGCATTGGCGAACAGGATGTCGAGCTTGCCCCAGCGCTGCAGCAGCGCCGGGCCGAGCTTCTCGATCGCCGGCGCATCGCCGAGGTCGAGAGGCACCAGCGTCGCCGCGCCACCCGCTGCACGGATCTCGTCGTCGAGTTCCTCCAGCGCACCGCTGGTGCGCGCCAAGGCGATGACATGGGCGCCGGCCTGCGCGAAGGCGAGAGCAGCCGCCCGCCCGATGCCGCGCGAGGCGCCGGTGACGAGCGCGATGCGTCCGGAGAGAGGAGTGTCCATGGCGGTGCTTTTCCAGATGAAAGTGTCATCCCGGACGAGCGGCGTAGCCGCGCCGATCCGGGATCCATGCCTGAACCTGATAGGATAGTGTTCCGGAATGAATTCCGGGTCTTCGCTTCGCTACGCCCGCAATGACGGCGACAAAGGTGGAATGTCCTCAGCCCGCCTCTGCGAGGAGCGAGATCTGCTGCTTGGCGCTCTCGCCGATCACGTCGGTCAGCAATGTCGGATAATCGCCGGTGAAGCAGTGATCGGTGAATTGCGGCCGCAGCGGATCGCGCCGTTCATGGCCCATGGCGCGGTAGAGCCCGTCGACCGAGAGGAACGCCAGGGAATCGGCGCCGACGAACTCGCGCATCTCCTCCAGCGAATGGGTCGCCGCCAGGAGCTTCTCGCGGTCGGGCGTGTCGATACCGTAATAGTCGGGATGGGTGATTGGCGGGGAGGAGATACGGAAATGCACCTCGCGGGCCCCGGCCTCGCGCATCATCTTGACGATCTTGTAGGAGGTCGTGCCGCGCACGATCGAATCATCGACCAGCACGATGCTCTTGCCTTCGACGACCGAGCGGTTGGCGGAATGCTTCAGCTTGACCCCGAGCTCGCGCACCTTCTGCGTCGGCTCGATGAAGGTCCGGCCGACATAGTGGTTGCGGATGATGCCGAGCTCGAAGGGGATGCCGCTCGCCTGCGAGAAACCCAGCGCGGCGGGCACGCCGGAATCGGGCACGGGCACGATCACGTCGGCATTCGCCGGGGCCTCGGCCGCGAGCTGTGCGCCCATCGCCTTGCGGCGCTCATAGATGCTGCGCCCCTTCACGATCGAATCGGGCCGGGCGAAATAGATGTATTCGAAGATGCAGGGCCGCTCGGCGACAGGCGGGAAGGGCTTGTGGCTCTCGATCCCGCTCTCGGAGATGACGACGACCTCGCCATTCTCGATCTCCCGGATGAACTTGGCGCCGATGATGTCGAGCGCGCAGGTCTCGGATGTCAGGATCGGTGCGCCGTCGAGCTCGCCCAGCACCAGCGGGCGGATGCCCAGCGGGTCGCGTGCGCCGATGAGCTTCTTGTTGGTGATGCCGACAAAGGCATAGGCGCCCTCGATCTGCCGGATCGCCTCGACGAAACGCTCGATGAAGCGCGGCTTGCGGCTGCGGGCGACGAGATGCAGCAGCACTTCGGTGTCGGAGGTCGACTGGTAGATCGCCCCGTCGCGCACGAGGTTGCGCCGCAGCGTCAGCCCATTGGTGAGGTTGCCGTTATGGGCGACCGCGAAACCGCCGCCATGCAATTCGGCAAACAGCGGCTGGACATTGCGCAGGATCGTCTCGCCGGTCGTCGAATAGCGCACATGGCCGATCGCCTGCGTACCCCTGAGCTTGTCGATGACCGAGGCTTCGGAGAAGGCGTCGCCGACCAGTCCAAGGCGCCGCTCCGACTGGAAGCGCGCACCGTCGAAGGACACGATGCCGGCAGCCTCCTGGCCGCGATGCTGGAGCGCATGCAGGCCGAGCGCGGTGAGCGCGGCGGCATCGGCATGCCCGAAGATCCCGAACACGCCGCACTCCTCGCGCAGACGGTCGGCATAAGGATCGAAAGCGGCCTCAGTCTCGGTGGTCGAGATCATATCAAGGCTCCTGCACGGGGGACGCAACTGTCCTTACGCGCGAATTAGGGACGTGTTGGGGCAGGCGTGGTCGGACGGGTGGCGTCGATGGCACGCTGCAGTGCCTGTCGGTCGGGGGCATTGGGGGCCTCGGTGCGGCGCTGCGGGTCCACCGTTGGGTTGGCCGGCGAACGCGGCTCCTCGGCGGGGGCGTCAACAGGCTCGCCCTCGGCCCTCGGATTGAGGAGTTTCTTGATGAAATCGGCGTTGACGTCCTGCGGCAGCATCGTGAGCAACGAGCGTCCGGTCTCCTCGAGCATCGGCTTGGCCTTGGCGTCGCGGGCCCAGATCGGCATGTTCTTGTCGCCCATCAGCGCGGCGAAGAAGAGATAGCCGATCACTGCGAGCAGCACCCCGCGAGCCGCGCCGAAGACGAAGCCGAGCGTCCGGTCGAGCGCGCCGATGCGCGAATCGAGCACGAAATCCGAGATCCGCGCCGTCACCAGCGACACCACGATCAGCGTGACCAGGAACAGCGAGGCGATCGAGGCGATCAGCGCTATTGTGTCGTTTGGGATGTACTGCTTCAGGATCGGCAGCATCTGCGGGTGGAACACCCAGGCGACCGCCGCCGCGGCTGCCCAGGAGACGATCGCCAGCACCTCGCGGGTGAGACCGCGCACGGCCGCCAGCAAAGCCGAGATCAAAACCACGCCGATGACAGCGAGATCGAGAATGGTCACAGGCATGGAGGAGCCGCTTCTTTAGGGTCTCGGAATGGCCTGCAACAGATGGGCTGGCCGCATGGGCTTTGCTATACGCGCTCGTGCCGTCTGCGTCACTATTGCGAAACCGTCATTTCACATCCTTGCGAGGCGCGTTGGCGGCAATATCGGCAACGAGTTCCGTGACATGGCCGAAACGCCTCAGATTGAGGCCACTGCCATCGCCCGCATCGGCGCCGCCAGAGGGCATCAGTGCTGCCTCAAATCCAAGCTTGGAGGCCTCGCGCAGCCGCGCCCCGGCCACCGAGACCGGCCGGATCGCGCCCGACAGCGCGATTTCGCCGAAATAGACCGATTCGGGCGGCAGGATCGCGCCGGTGAGCGAGGACACCAGAGCGGCTGCAACCGCGAGATCGGCCGCCGGCTCGTTCACCCGCAGGCCACCGGCGACGTTGAGATAGACGTCGTGCTGCCCCAGCCGGAGGCCGCCATGCGTTTCGAGCACGGCCAGCACCATCGCCAGCCGGCTGTTCTCCCAGCCGACGACGGCGCGGCGTGGCGTGCCAAGCGAGGTCGGCGCGACCAGCGCCTGGATTTCCACCAGCACGGGTCGCGTGCCCTCGATCCCCGCGAAGACGGCTGCGCCCGGCGCGGCCTGGTCGCGCTGCGCCAGAAACAGCGCCGACGGGTTTGTCACTTCCGACAGGCCCATGCCCGTCATCTCGAAGACCCCGATCTCGTCGGTTGCGCCGAAGCGGTTCTTCTGCCCGCGCAGGATGCGGAAGGCGTGCGCGCCTTCACCCTCGAAGGAGAGCACGGCATCGACCATATGCTCGACCACGCGGGGCCCGGCGATCTGGCCGTCCTTGGTGACATGGCCGACCAGGATCAGGCAGGCGCCGCTGGTCTTGGCGTAGCGGATCAGCGACTGGGCGGAACCCCGCACCTGCGTCACTGTGCCCGGCGCGCTCTCGACCTCGCCCGACCACATGGTCTGGATCGAATCGATCACGACGAGGGCAGGGCGGGCGCCCTGGCCGAGCGTGGCGATGATGTCCTCGACATTGGTCTCGGCCGCGAGCTCGACGGGTGCCTCGGCCAGGCCCATCCGCTCGGCGCGCAAGCGGACCTGGCCCGTCGATTCCTCGCCCGAGACATAGACGACGCGCCGTCCTGCCAAAGCGAGCGCCGCACAGGCCTGCATCAGCAGGGTCGATTTGCCGATGCCGGGATTGCCGCCGATCAGCAGAACCGAACCCGGCACGAAGCCGCCGCCGGTGACGCGGTCGAGCTCGCCGATCCCCGACACGATCCGCGGCGCATCCTGCGTGTCGCCTTTCAGGCTCTCCAGCGCGAAGACACGGCCCCTTGCCTTGCCGCTCGACGCGGCTCGTGCGCCTTGCACCGGCGCAGCCTGCGCCTCCTCCGACAGCGACGACCAGGTCCCGCAGGAATCGCACTTGCCCTGCCAGCGGTGATAGACCGCGCCGCAGGCTTGGCAGGTATAGGTCGGGCCGCGCTTGGCCATCAGGCGTCATTCTCGGGCGAAGCGAAGCGAAGACCCGAGAATCTCGAGCCGGAGATGCTCGGGTCAAGCCCGAGCATGACGCGCGAAAAACGGCTCACCCTAAACCCCGACATAGCGCCGCGCATGCCGGCGGCCGAGGCTGGTCAGAATTTCGTAGCCGATCGTCTTGGCGCCGGCGCCGACCGCCTCCAGATCGAGCGCGCCGCCGATCAGCGTGACCGGATCGCCGCGCTTGGCCGACGTTGCGGGCGCATCCGTGACATCGAGGATGACCAGATCCATCGAGACTGTGCCGACGAAGGGGCACATCACCCCGCCGACGATCGCCGAGCCGCCTGCGCTGGAATCGGTCCCGCTCGCATTGCGCGGATAGCCGTCGGCATAGCCCAGGCAGATGGTGGCGAGCCGGCTGCGGCGCCGGGCGGTCCAGCGGCCATTATAGCCGACCGGCGTTCCAGCCTCGACCTCGCGCAGCTGCAGGATGCGCGAGGTCAGTCCTACGACGGGTCGCATCGGGTTGGGCTGCCCCGGCGTCGGGTTGCCGCCATAGAGCGCATAGCCCGGCCGGGTGAGCTGGTAGGATGGGCACGCGTTCAGGAAATGCCCCGACGAGTTCTTCAGCGAAGCCGGGATGCCGGGGAGGGCGGCGACAAGGGCGGCGAAGGCCGCCATTTGACGTGTATTGGCCGGGTCCGCCTCGTCTTCCGACGACGAAAAATGGCTCATCACCAGACCGATGCCAGCGGCGGCCAGCGTGCTGTTGGTCTCGTGCGCCAAGGCGAGCCCTTCGCCGACAGAAAGCCCGAGGCGGTTCATTCCCGTATCGACATGCAGCGCAGCCGGGCGAAGATTCGCGCCGCTCGCATGGAAGGCTGCCCACTCGCGCACCTCCTCGACCGAGCCCAGCACCGGCGACAGATCATGCGCGGCATAGGAGCCGCCGCTGCCGGGCAGGAGACCGTTGAGGATGTAGATCGTCGCATCGGGCGCGACCTGACGCGCCCGGACGCCTTCTGACAGATGCGCGACGAAGAAGCTCCTGCAGCCGGCGGCGGCAAGCGCCGTGACCGTCGGCTCGATGCCAAGCCCGTAGGCGTTCGCCTTGACCACGGCGGCGGCTTCGGTGCCCGCCCGGGCCTGAAGATCGCGCCAGTTGGCGACGAGCGCGCCGAGATCGATCGTCAGGATCGTGCCGCAGGTCTGCGCGTCTGGCGTGTCGAAGGCACTCATTCGCGATCCGGCAGCCGCATGTCGTCAGCGCGATCGGAGAAGCGTGTCACTTCGGCGTCAAATTGCAGCGCGATTGCCCCGGTCGGCCCATGGCGCTGCTTGCCGATAATGAGCTCGGCCACGCCATGGGCCGCCTCCATCTCGATGATCCATTTGTTGTGGTCTTCGGTGCCGGGGCGGGGCTCCTTGCCCTTGAGGTAGTATTCCTCGCGATAGACGAACATCACAACGTCGGCGTCCTGCTCGATCGAGCCGGATTCGCGCAGATCGGACAATTGCGGGCGCTTGTCGTCGCGGCTTTCGACCTGGCGCGAGAGCTGCGACAGCGCCACGATCGGCACGGCCAATTCCTTGGCCAGCGCCTTCAGGCTGGTCGTGATCTCGGTCAGCTCCTGCACGCGGTTCTGGCCGTTCTTGTTGGAACCCGAGAGCAGCTGAAGATAGTCGATGAACAGGACATCGAGCCCCTTCTGGCGCTTCAGCCGGCGGGCGCGGGCGACGAGCTGGGCGATCGAGATGCCGCCGGTCTGGTCGATGTAGAGCGGCAGCTTCTCGATCTGCGCCGCGACATCGGTCAGCTTGGCGAAATCGGCCTCGGTGATGCGGCCCTGCCGGATTTTGTAGGACGAGATGCCCGACTGCTCGGCAACGATACGCGTCGCGAGCTGATCGGCCGACATTTCCAGCGAGAAGAAGGCGACGATGCCGCCATCGACGGTCTTGATCGTGCCGTCGGTCTGGCGTTCGCCGCGCCAGGCCTTGGCGATGTTGAAGGCGATGTTGGTGGCCAGCGAGGTCTTGCCCATGGCCGGGCGGCCGGCGAGCACGATCAGGTCGGAGGGCTGCAGTCCTCCCATGCGGTGGTCGAGATCGCGCAGGCCCGACGAAATGCCCGACAGGCCGCCGGCGCGCTGATAGGCCTTGGCCGCCATGTCGATGGCGGTGTAGAGCGCCCCGTCGAATTTCTGGAACCCGCCCTCGTAGCGGCCCTTCTCGGCGAGCTCGTAGAGCTTGCGCTCGGCCTCCTCGATCTGCTCGCGCGGAGCGGCATCGACGGGCGAATCATAGGCGACATTGACCAGATCCTCGCCGACGCCGATCAGCTGGCGCCGGATCGCCAGATCATAGACCGTGCGGCCATAGTCGCCGGCATTGATCACGGTCGTCGCTTCGGCCGCGAGGCGGGCGAGATATTGCGAGGCGGTGATGCCGCCGAGGTCCATCTCGCCGACAAAGGTCTTCAGCGTGATCGGCGTCGCGATCTTGCCGGCCCGGATCAGGCTCGAGGTCAGCTCGAAGACGCGCTGATGGATCGGCTCGAAGAAATGGTCCGGCAGCAGGAAGTCGGAGACGCGGTAGAAGGCGTCATTGTTGACCAGGATCGCGCCCAGCAGCGCCTGCTCCGCCTCGATGTTGTGGGGCTGGACGCGGTATTCGGCCTCGCGGGTTTCGAGGCGGGTGACGAGGGCGGTTGCTGTGGCCATGGCCTTCGATAGGTCAGAATCGCCCCGTGGCGGAACGGGAACAAAAAAGGAACGCAAGATTTAGGCGCAACTCTGCCCGCTGTCCACAGCTTCGGCCCGCGATCGGCGTCGCGGACCGAAATCCTTGCGTGTGGTCGGCGGGACGCCAGCCCCTCACTGCGGCGGCTGGACCAGGATCTTGATGTGCCGCTTGTCGCGCACCAGCGCCTCGAAGCCTTGCTGGACGATGTCGTCGAGCCCGATGCGTTTGGTCACCAGCGTCTCGGCTTGGAAGAAGCCCTTCATCATCAAGGCCATGACAGCGGGAAAAATATCCCGATAGGCGATGATCCCGCGAACCACGCGCTCCTTGAGCACGACGGTGTTGGGCTGGAACGCGGCTTCCTTCTCCCAGATCGAGACGATCACGGTTTCGCCTTCGTAATGGGTGGACTCGATGCATTGCTGCAGCACTTTGGCCACGCCCGTGACTTCGAAGGCGACATCGACGCCCCCAGCGCTTAGTTCCCGCAGCTTGGCGACCGGGTCCTCCTGGGAAGGATCGGTGACGCTCGTCGCCCCGAGTTCGAGCGCCTTGGCACCGCGCTCGGCGGAGAGTTCGACGACATGGATGACCGAGGCTCCCGCGACGCGCAGCGCCTCGACGAGAAGCAGTCCGATCGGGCCCGCCCCGAACACGGCCGCCGTGCCGCCCGCCTTGAGGCTGCTGAGTCGCACCGCATGAAGCGCGACAGCGGCCGGCTCGACCAGCGCGCCCTGTTCGAAGGACAGCCCCTCCGGCATGACATGCACCATGCGCTCGTTCACGACGGTGTGGCAGGCAAAGCCGCCGCCGCCGCCCGACAGGCCGTGAAACCCGAGCTTGTCGCATAGATTGTATTTGCCCCGCCGGCAGGCGTCGCAGACGCCGCAATTCAGGATCGGCTCGACGACGACGCGGTCGCCGGGGCGGATTCGCGTGACGTCGGCGCCGACCTCGACCACCTCGCCGGAAAATTCATGCCCCATGACGATCGGTGCGCGATCATGGCTGAGCGGATGGGGTTGCGCGACCGGAACGAAGATTGGACCGGCGAGATACTCGTGCAGGTCGCTGCCGCAGATGCCGGCCCAGGCGACCTTGATCTTGACCTGCCCGGCTGCGGGCACCAGTTCGGGCACCTCCTCGACGCGAATGTCGTGAGCCTTGTGCCAGCATGCGGCTTTCATCGGCGTCTGTCCTTTGTGTCGTCCCAGCACGCCTCTCATGGAGGAGGCAGCGACGACGCGCCTTGATCTCGCGCATGCGACGAACCGAGAGCGGCTGTGCGGCCACGGCGTCCGCGCCTCTGCCGAGGCATGAAAAAGGGCGCCGCGATGGTTCGCGGCGCCCTTCCAAACAGGCCTTGAAGGCCGCGCTTAATCTCAGCGGTCGTCTTCGCCGGCTTCAGCCAGAGCCGCGCCGACCTCAAGGCCGAGATCGTCGAGGTCGAAGGCCTCGCGGGCTGTGACGTCCTCGCCGCGGACCTGGCGCTCGGCCTCCTGGGCCGAACGGGCGATGTTGACGGTGACGGTGACCGACACCTCGGGATGCAGCACGACCGGGATCGTGTGCAGGCCGAGCGTCTTGATCGGCGCGTTCAGTGTGATCTGGCTGCGGGCGACATGGAAGCCCTCGGCCACCAGCGCCTCGGCGATGTCACGGGTCGAGACCGAGCCGTACAGCACGCCCGATTCACCCGACTGGCGCAGCATCACGACGCTGAGGCCGTCCAGCGTCTCGGCGACCGTCTCGGCCTCCGACCTCAGCTCGAGGTTGCGGGTCTCGAGCTCGATCTTCTGGCTTTCGAAGCGCTTGCGGTTCTCCTCGGTGGCGCGCAGCGCCTTGCCGCGGGCGAGCAGAAAGTTGCGGCCGAAGCCGTCGCGCACGCGAACGACTTCGCCCATCTGGCCAAGCTTGGCGACGCGTTCGAGCAGGATCACTTCCATGGTGTAGTCTCCTTTGAGAGCGGTTCGTGTGGGATGTCAGGCCTTGGGAGGCGGGGGCGGCATCGCAGCCCGCTTGCGCAGACCGAGAAGGGTGTCGAAAATGCCGGCGAGCGCCAGCAGCGGCGTCAGCACGGCCTGCATCACGATGAGGGCGACATAGACGCTGATCAGCATCGGTGTGCGCCAGGCCTGGCCGCGAGAGAGATCGTGCAGCATTGCCAGGCCGGTGAAGGTAAAGCTGACCAGGAGCGCGCCGACCAGCGCCACGCCAGCCAGGCCCATGAAACCGTCGAACGTGGCGACCGCCAAGCCGGCGAGCATCAGCAGCAGGGCCTGGCGTGGCAGGCTCGCCGAGGGGATGAAGGGCCAGGGGCGCGGCAAACGGCCTGAAAGCTGCACGGTCTTGGCGGCGAGCCAGAGATTGGCGGTGATCGTGCTGACAAGCGAGGCCGCGATGCCAAGCGGCACGGCGCGCACGAGCAGCGGCGTGACATTGGCGGCCAGTTCGGCCTGCGTCGTGCCCTCCGGCAGGTTCAGCATCTTGCTGCGAACCATTTCGGCCAGCAGGTTTTCGACGATGCGGGCGATGACCGCGCGATAGGCCTCGTAATCGGTCGTCATCACCAGCGCGCTGGCGATCGTCGCCAGCGTTGCGGTGCCGGCAATCCAGACCATCAGCTTGCCGAGCGGATACCACTCGACGACGCCCTCGCCATCCGTCCGCCCCAGCAAGGCAAGATAGGCGATCCACCATGCCGGCAGCGCGATGATGCAGGCAAAGGCGAAGCCGGCCGGCAGGCTGAGCGCGAACGAAACCGCCACGGCGCCCGCGGCCACGGCAAACAGACCGGCGCGGTGGTTCCAGCCGAGCGCGGCGATCAGGATCGGAAGGGGGGCGGCGGAGTACAACAGTACGGCCAGCGGCGATCCGGTGATCACCACTGAAAAAAGCAGGGCCGCCACGAGGCCCGCGCCGATGCCGACGATCGGAATCATTCTTGTGTCCTGCTGTCCCGCTGCTCCCGGGCCACATCGGCCGGGCAGGGTGAGAGGCGTTTGCCTCAACGAACCCGAGGGAGTTTCACCACCGGGCGACGTGTTGGGTTAGGCGACCAGACGAGGTCAACCGGCGGCGATCGCTCGCCACCGGCCGGGTATCAGATCCGCTCAGCGGATGACGTAGGGCAACAGGCCGAGGAAGCGCGCGCGCTTGATCGCCTGGGCGAGCTCACGCTGCTTCTTGGCGGAGACCGCCGTGATGCGCGACGGCACGATCTTGCCGCGCTCGGAGATGTAGCGCGAAAGCAGGCGCACATCCTTGTAGTCGATCTTCGGAGCGCCCTCGCCCGAGAAGGGGCAGGACTTGCGACGGCGGAAGAAGGGGCGGCGTGCGCCAGCAGATGCAGTCGACATGGCTCAGGCCTCCGCGCCGGTGGTTTCGGGAGCAGCTTCGTCGTCGCGACGCGGACGGTCGCGACGCGGGCCGCGATCGCCGCCACGGTCGAAACGATCACCGCCGCCGGGACGGTCGAAGCGGTCGCCCCGATCGCCACGATCATCGCGGTCGCGCTTCTGAAGCATGGCCGACTGGCCTTCCTCGAGCTCTTCGACCTTGATGGTCATGAAGCGCAGGACGTCTTCGTTGATGCGCATCTGGCGCTCCATCTCCAGCACGGCGGCGGAGGGAGCGTCGATGTTCAGCAGCGAATAATGCGCCTTGCGGTTCTTCTTGATGCGATAGCCCAGCGACTTCACGCCCCAGTACTCGACCTTGGGGACCGAGCCGCCATTCGCCTCGATGATACCCTTGAACGTCTCGACAAGGGTCTCGACCTGCTGCGCGCTGACGTCTTGTCGCGCGAGCAGAACATGCTCGTACAATGCCATGGTTGGCCTTCCTTGTTTCACCCTGTTTCGTTCGGCGCGGAGCCCTCCGAGCCCTGGATAAGGCCCGACAGGATTTCATCGAAGGCGGAGACACGGGATGACGGCTCCCGTCTGGAGCCTGCGACGCGCCCTCACCAAAAATGGGCGCGCGACGCCATCCGTTCAGCCTCCGGCCGAACAAACAGGACCCGGTCGTTACAGGCTCGATGCCCGCCATGCAACCGAAATCGGCTTTCCGACCGCGCTGGGGGGGTGAATATTCGCGCTTCGCGCTTGACTTGACTGCAAAGGCAGTGTGACAGCCCCGTGAATCCGCTGAAATCCTCTGTATCTTAAAGGCCTGCCGAATGACGACCGCGTTCCTCTTCCCCGGCCAGGGCTCCCAGGCTGTCGGCATGGGCAAGAGCCTGGCCGAGACCTATCCGGTCGCGCGCGCCGTCTTCGACGAGGTCGATGAGGCTCTCTCGCAAAAGCTTTCGGCGGTGATGTGGGACGGGCCGCTTGAGACCTTGACCCTGACCGCCAATGCTCAGCCGGCGCTGCTCGCCGTCAGCCTGGCGGTGATCCGTGTGCTCGAGGCGGAAGCCGGCCTCGACCTCAAGCGCGATGCGGCCTTCGTCGCCGGCCACTCGCTGGGGGAATATGCGGCGCTGGCGGCGGCGGGCACCTTCGGCATCGCGGATGCGGCGCGTCTGCTGCGGATTCGCGGCGATTCCATGCAGCAGGCCGTGCCGCCGGGCGAGGGCGCGATGGCGGCGCTCCTCGGGGCTGATCTCGATCTGGCGCGTGCGATCGCGGCCGATGCGGCGCAGGGCGCGGTCTGCGAGGTCGCCAATGACAATGGCGGCGGGCAGGTCGTGCTGTCGGGCGCCAAGGCGGCGATCGATCGCGCGATCGTGCTGGCCGGGGAACGCGGTGTCCGGCGCGCCATGCTGTTGCCGGTTTCGGCGCCCTTCCACTGTTCCATGATGCTGCCGGCTGCCGAGGCCATGCGGGCTGCCCTCGGCAAGGTCGCGATGCTGGCGCCCGTCGTGCCGGTGATGGCCAATGTCGGCGCCGCCCCGCTGGTCGAACCGGCTGCGATCCGCGACTCTCTTGTGGCGCAGGTTACCGGGACGGTGCGCTGGCGCGAATGCGTCGAGGCGATGACGGCAGCCGGCGTCACGCGGTTCGTCGAGGTCGGCAGCGGCAAGGTGCTGACCGGGCTGGTCAAGCGCATCGCCACCGGCGCGACGCCGATCTCGGTCGGAACGGCCGATGATATCGCAGGTTACAAGCCCTGAACGGGCAGGGCTCTCCAAGGAGCCATAACGGCAGAACGCCGAAAGGGGAGACGATGCTTGATCTGACGGGAAAGAAGGCTCTGGTTACCGGCGCTACGGGCGGGCTGGGCGGGGCGATCGCGCGCGCGCTCCATGCACAGGGCGCCACCGTCGCTCTGTCCGGCACGCGCCAGGAGGCACTCGAGGCGCTGGCGGCCGAGCTTGGCGAGCGGGTCGTGATCACGCCCTGCAACCTTGCCGACAAGGAGTCGGTCGAGGCGCTGGTGCCGGCTGCCGAGGAGAAGCTCGGCGGGCTCGACATCCTCGTCAACAATGCCGGCGTGACCAAGGACAATCTCTTCTTGCGCCTGAAGGACGACGACTGGGACAGCGTCATCGCCGTCAATCTGACGGCGGCCTTCCGGCTGTCGCGGGCAGCGGTGAAGTCGATGATGCGGCGCCGCTATGGCCGCATCATTTCAATCGGGTCCGTCGTCGGCACCACTGGCAATCCGGGACAGGGCAATTACGCCGCCTCCAAGGCCGGGCTTATCGGCATGTCGAAGGCGCTCGCCGCCGAAGTCGCCAGCCGCAACATCACCGTCAACGTCGTCTCGCCGGGTTTCATCGAGTCGCCGATGACGCAAGGTCTGACCGACAAGCAGCGCGAGGGCATCCTCTCCGACGTTCCCATGGGGCGCCTCGGCTCCGGCGCCGATGTGGCGGCCGCCGTGGCCTATCTCGCCAGCGCGGAGGCCGGCTATGTGACCGGGCAAACGCTGCATGTGAACGGCGGAATGACAATGATCTGAACATGTTGAAACAAATCCTGGGCAATGGCCTTGCCCGCCCGGACGCTCTCGCCAGTCCCCATCGCGTGTGTTAACTAGCGCCGTCGGGGTGCGATGCTCTGTTCGGGGGACTTGACGGGAACCCGGTTGTTGCGTTTGTGCAGGCTTCGCGTTCCGACCCGTCGACATCGTTTCGATGAGATGGGATTCAGGAGTGACTGTCCCTATATGCGGCGCGATCCAGCGTTGCGTGTTTCAATCTTTAAGGAATAGACCCATGAGCGATGTCGCCGAGCGCGTGAAGAAGATCGTGGTCGAGCATCTCGGCGTCGAGCCTGAGAAGGTCGTGGATGGCGCCAATTTCATCGAGGATCTTGGGGCTGACAGCCTCGATACGGTCGAGCTCGTGATGGCGTTCGAGGAAGAATTCGGCGTCGAGATCCCCGACGATGCCGCCGAGACGATCGTGACCGTCGGCGACGCCGTCAAGTTCCTCTCCAAGGCCGCCTGATCGATCAAGGTCGCCTGATCGATAAGGACAGCCTGATCGATCGTTTCCAGGCCGGCCGCTGCAGAAAGCATCATGGTTTCACGCAGTTTCCCGATGCGACGTGTCGTCGTGACCGGACTTGGCATGGTCTCGCCGCTCGCCTGCGGCGTAGAACCGACCTGGTCTCGTATTTTGGCCGGCGCCAGTGGCGCCGGCCCCATCACCAGCTTCGACTGCAGCGATCTGCCGGCGCGCATCGCCTGCAACATCACGCGTGGCGATGGCTCGAACGGGACCTTCAATCCAGATGACTGGATGGAGCCCAAGGAGCAGCGCAAGGTTGACGACTTCATCGTCTTCGCGATGGCCGCCGCCAAGCAGGCGCTGGCGGACGCGAACTGGAAGCCTGAAAGCTACGAGGACCAGATCGCGACGGGTGTCGCCATCGGTTCCGGCATCGGCGGCCTCGGCGGCATCTACGAAGCCTCGATCCTGCTGAAGGAGCGCGGTCCGCGCCGGCTGTCGCCCTTCTTCATTCCGGGCCGCCTGAGCAATCTCGCTGCCGGCTACGTGTCGATCGAATACGGCCTGAAGGGCCCCAATCATTCCGTGGTGACCGCCTGCTCCACGGGCGCGCATGCCATCGGCGACGCCTCGCGCATGATTGCGCTCGGCGATGCCGACGTGATGCTCGCCGGCGGCGCCGAATCGGCGATCAACCGTCTCGGCATCGCCGGTTTCTGCGCCTGTCGCGCGCTCTCCACGAATTTCAACGACACGCCCGAGAAGGCGTCGCGCCCTTATGACAAGGATCGCGACGGCTTCGTGATGGGCGAGGGTGCTGGCGTCGTCGTGCTCGAGGAACTCGAACACGCTTTGGCCCGCGGCGCGCGCATCTATGCGGAGGTCGTCGGCTACGGCATGTCAGGCGACGCCTATCACATCACCTCGCCGGCCGAGGATGGCGATGGCGCCTATCGTTGCATGGCCATGGCGCTGAACCGGGCGGGCATTGCAGCTTCCGAACTTGATTACATCAACGCGCACGGCACCTCGACGCAGCTTGGCGATGAGATCGAACTGCGCGCCGTCGAGCGGCTGCTCGCCAACGCGCCGAAGAAGCCGGCAATGTCCTCGACCAAATCGGCGACCGGCCATCTGCTCGGAGCGGCCGGGGCGGTCGAGGCCATTTTCGCGATCCTCGCAATACGCGACCAGATCGCACCGCCAACCATCAACCTCGACAACCCTTCCGTCGAAACCGATCTCGATCTCGTGCCGCATGTTGCGCAGAATCGGGATATCGACGTCGTGCTGTCGAACTCTTTTGGCTTCGGCGGGACCAATGCCTCGCTGGTGATGCGGCGTTTCAAGGAGTAGGCGGCGGCACCGCAAAGCGCGCTTTCGCCATATTCTTCACTAGAGTGCGCGACAGCTGTCGGTCACGAATTCGCTTTCGCGAGCACCGAGAATGCAGTTCTATTGCATCAGCTGTCAGCTGAGTGTGCCCGGTTCGGCGGCTTGCGCCCGACCGGTGATCCTGCCGTGATGAAGTGAAACTGCGAGCGCTACAGCCGTGAATCATTCGCCCCGCGTCGCCCCGAAAAGCCCCAGCGAGGCCCTGAAGCCGGTCGCGCCGCCCGCGCCTCCGCCGAAAGCCCGCCGCCGCCGGCGCAGCAGCCCTTTCATCGCCATGATGAGCGGGCTGTTCACGGCCGTCCTGGTCGTTGCGGGACTGGCCGGCGCGGGCTTCGTCATGGTCGGCACCCAGAGCCGTGCGCCCGGACCGCTGGCGAACGACCGAGTCCTGATCATCCCCAAGGACAGTGGCCTGACCGAGATTGCCGATCTGTTGCAGCGGGAAGGCATGATCGAGCACCCCTGGACCTTCCGGATTTCGGCGCTGGCCAGCGGCAACTGGACGAAGCTCAAGGCTGGCGAATATCTGTTCAAGGCGCGGATCAGCCAGGCGGAAATCCTCGACATCATTGCCGACGGCAAGGTGGTCGAGCATTCGATCACCGTGCCGGAAGGCCTGACCAGCGAGCAGATCGTCGCCCGCCTGCGCGAGAATGAACTCCTCACCGGCGATATCATCCAGGTACCGCGCGAAGGCTCGATTTTGCCCGATACCTATCGGATACCGCGCGGCTTCAGCCGGCAAGCGATCATCGACCGCATGGCGCGCGACCAGCGCGCGGTGCTCGCCCGGATTTGGGAGCGTAAACCCGCCGACCTGCCGATCAAGACCCCTCAGGAACTCGTTGTTCTGGCCTCGATTGTCGAGAAGGAAACGGGTCGTGCCGACGAGCGGCCGCGCGTCGCGGGCGTTTTCATCAATCGGCTTAACCGCAAGATGAAGCTGCAATCCGACCCGACGATCGTCTACGGCATCGTCGGCGGCAAGGGCACGCTCGGCCGCTCGATCCTGCGCAGCGAGATCACGCAGCCGACGCCCTACAACACCTACGCCATCGATGGTTTGCCGCCGGGACCGATTGCCAATCCTGGCCGCGCGGCCATGGAAGCGGTGGTCAACCATTCCCGCACCAAGGATCTCTATTTCGTCGCCGATGGCAGCGGCGGGCATGCTTTCGCCGAGACTCTCGAACAGCACAACCGCAATGTCGGGCGCTGGCGCCAGATCGAGGCGGCGCGCCGCGAGCCGGGCAAGCCGCCGGCCGAGGCCTCCGTCGACAAGGTCGAGCCGCCGGCGGCCCCCGATCAGCGCACCGAAGCTCCGACACCGGCCGAGGGCGAAGCCATTGAGACCTGGCCCGTCCCGGGCAACCGCCGGGCCGGCGGGCCGGCGCTCCAACAGGGCGCAAGCCTCGCGGGCGCTTCGCGCGCGCGTGCTTTCGACGCATCGGAGGGGACCCCGCGAGACCCGCTTCTGAACAAGACCTTCGATCTGAATTCGCCCCAGCGGATCCCGGTTCTCAGACCCTAGGCGGCCGTCTGTCTGGAGTGCGGGCACTCCAGTGGCTTCGGTTTGAGATCGATTAACGGGTCGCGGTCCCCATCTTCCTGGTCGGGCCGGCGGTGGTGCGCTTGCCCCCGGTATGTCCCGCCACTAGGGTCCCGCCGCATCAGGCGGTGGGGAGACCGAAGTGACATGGCCATCGAAAGCATGACCGGGTTTGCTCGGGCGGCAGGGACTGTGGGTGTCCACGCCTTCGCCTGGGAGGTCCGCAGCGTCAACGGTCGAGGGCTGGATCTGCGCGTGCGGGTGCCGCCGGGCTTCGAGATCCTGGCTGAAGCTGCGCGAAAGCGCCTGACTGGCGCCTTCGCCCGTGGCACGCTCCACGTCAATCTGCAGATCAGCAGCGATGCCGGGCCCCCACGTCCGCGCATCAACGAGGCCGTGCTCGCGGCCCTGCTCGAATCGATCGCGCGGCTGCCGGCGTCCGAAACGGTCCGTCCCCCATCCTATGACGGGTTGCTGGGTATCCGCGGCGTGATCGAACTCGCCGAAGACGGCGAGGACGCGCTGACCGTCCTCGAGGCGCCGGTTCTGGCAGGGCTCGAAGCGGTCGTGCTCGGGCTGAAGGAGGCGCGCGCCAGCGAAGGACGCGCGCTCGAAGCCGTTCTCAATGGCCATTTGGAGGCGATTGCCCGCCTCACGACCCAGGCCGAGAGCCATCCGGCTCGCGGCGTCGATGCGATTCGGCTGCGCATCGCCTCGCAGGTCGCGGCGCTGCTGGAGGCAAGCCAGGCGCTCGACCCGCAGCGCCTGCATCAGGAAGCGGCGCTGCTGGCGGTGAAGGCCGACATCCGCGAGGAGATCGACCGGCTCCAGGCCCATGTCGTGGCGCTGCGCCTGCTGCTGGAGCAGGGCGGTCCGATCGGCCGCAAGCTCGATTTCCTCTCGCAGGAGTTCGGCCGCGAGGCCTCCACGCTCTGCGCCAAGGCGGGTGATGCCGGCTTGTCCCGCATCGGCCTGGAACTGCGCACGGTCGTCGACCAGATGCGCGAGCAGGTTCAGAATGTGGAGTGAGTGTTGATGCCCGATATCGCGCGCCCGGCCCGCCGCGGGCTGATCATGATCATGTCCTCGCCGTCTGGGGCCGGAAAATCGACGCTGACTCGGACGCTGTCGAAGTCGCCGAGCGAAACCAATCTCGATCTGTCGATTTCGGTGACGACGCGCGCCAAGCGGCCCTCCGAGATCGAGGGCGTGCATTACCACTTCATCGACCGCGAAACCTTCGACCAGATGCGCGAGCGCGACGAGCTGCTCGAATGGGCCGAGGTGCACGGCAATGGCTATGGCACGCCGCGCAAGCCCGTTGAGACCTCGCTGAAGGCCGGTCGCGACGTGCTGTTCGATATCGACTGGCAGGGCACGCAGCAGATCCTCGAGCGGGCTCGCGAGGATGTCGTCTCGATCTTCATCCTGCCGCCCTCGATGGCCGAGCTGCGCTCGCGCCTGGTGCGCCGGGCGGAGGATGCGCCCGATGTCATCGCCCGGCGGCTGGCCAATGCCCGCGAGGAGATCGCGCGCTGGAGCGTCTACGACTATGTCATCGTCAACGACGATCTCGAAAAAGCCTATGAGGCCGTCCGCTCGATCCTCGCGGCCGAGCGGCTCAAGCGCAGCCGCGCCGTGGGGCTCGGCGCCTTCGTCGAGCGACTGCTGACGGAGACCCTGCCCTGAAGGCTTCGCCTCAGTTGGGTTGGATGCCGGCCTCTCGCACGACCTTGGCCCAGCGCAGCGTATCGGCGGCGATGACGGCAGCAAGCGCGGCGGGGGAATTGCCGATCGGCTGGGCGCCCTGTGCCGCCAACGCAGCCACGACATCAGGCGCCCGAAGAGCGTCGGCTACCGCCTGGTTCAGCCGCGCAACGCTATGAGCGGGCGTGCCGGCAGGCGCCATCAGTGCATACCAGGACACCGCCTCGAAGCCGGGCAGCGCCAGCGCCTCGGCGATCGTCGGCAAGTTCGGCAACACCGCGCTGCGCTGGCTGCTGGCAAGCCCGAGCGCGCGCAGCTGGCCCGCGTCGATCAAGGGCTTGGCGGTCGAGAGCTGCGCCACGATCAGATCGACATCGCCGCGCATCACGTCGGTCAGCGCCGGCGCGACGCCGCGATAGGGCACATGCGTCATGCTGAAGCCGGCCGATCGCGCCAGCAGTTCCGCCGCGAGATGAGCCAGGCTTCCGGCTCCCGGCGATGCATAGGTCAGCTTGTCGGTGCCGGCGCGTCCGCGCGCGACCAGGTCCTGCAACGAGGTGATCCGTGAAGCCGCAGAGACGACCAGCACGTTCTCGACGCTGGCGATCTGCGTGACGGGCGCGAAATCCTTGACCGGATCATAAGGTAAATTGGCGAAGAGCGCGGGGTTCACCGCGGCATTGCCGACCGGCATGAGCGCCAGCGTGTGTCCGTCGGGCTCGGCCTTGGCGACGGCCGCCATCGCGGTGTTGCCCTGCGCCCCGACCCGGTTCTCGACCGTCACGCCCAGGCCCCAGCGCTGGGTCAACTTCTCCGCCACGATTCTGGCAAGCGCGTCGGGCGCCCCGCCGGCCGCAAAGCCGACGACGATCCGGATGGGCCTGTTGGGAAAATCCGAAGTTTGCGCCGCGGCAGGCGAGGCCAGTATCGCGACGGCGACACACAGGCCGATCTTCAGCAGCGACGGTCTGGCAGGCATCATGGCGGCGTCTCCGACGGTTGATGGCGATGCGCTCGCTCAGGCCGGCGCGTCACCCTGGCGCAGATGTCGCGGCAGGGCGTTCGCCAGACGCACAAAACTTGCCACTGGCACCTCCTCGGCGCGCGCGGTGGGCACGATCCCGGCGTCCTCGATCCAGTCTCCCGGCTCCGCGAGAACCGCCTTGAGGCTCTGCCGCAGCATCTTGCGGCGCTGCCCGAAGGCGGCGAGCGTGATCCGTTCGAGCAGGCGCCGGTCGCAGGGCTCCGGGTCCTGCCGCGGCAGGAGATGCACCACCGCCGAGGTGATCTTGGGGGGCGGCACGAAGGCGCTGCGGGGTACGTCGAACAGGATCTTCGTCTCGCAGCGCCAGTTGCACAGCACCGCAAGCCGGCCATAATCGGCGCGCTGCTCGGGCGTCGCCACGATCCGCTCGGCGACCTCGCGCTGGAACATCAGCGTCAGCGAGGTCCACCAGGGCGGCCAGGCTTCGCCGCTGAGCCAGCCGACCAGAAGCGGGGTGCCGATGTTGTAGGGCAGGTTGGCGATGATCCGGGCAGGTCGGCCTTCGAGACGGGCCGACAGATCGACAGCCAGAGCATCGCCATCGACGACCTCGAGCCGGCCTGGATAATGCTCGGCGATTTCCTGCAGCGCCGGCAGGCAGCGCCGGTCGCGCTCGATGGCGATCACGCGGGCCGCACCATTGGCGAGCAGAGCCCGCGTCAGCCCGCCCGGCCCTGGCCCGATCTCGACCACGGTCTCTCCCTCGAGCGCACCGGCTGCGCGAGCGATCCGCGAGGTCAGGTTGAGATCGTAGAGAAAATTCTGGCCTAGTGACTTCTGCGCCATCAGGCCATGGCGCTCGACCACCTCGCGCAAAGGCGGCAGCGTGTCGATCTGGCTCATATCATCGCCTGTTGATGCCGGGCTGCCATCCGCGCAGCCAGTTTGATCGCCGCGATCAGGCTGTCGGGCCGGGCTATGCCCTTTCCGGCGATGTCGAACGCCGTGCCGTGGTCGGGCGAGGTGCGGATGAAGGGCAGGCCGAGCGTGACATTGACCCCGTCGTCGAAGGCGATCGTTTTGATCGGGATCAGCGCCTGATCATGATACATCGCCAACGCCGCGTCATAGCCGGCGCGCGCCCGCGCGTGAAACATCGTGTCGGCCGGGTAGGGGCCACTGGCATTGATGCCGAGAGAACGCAGCGCGTCGATGGCCGGGCGCACGATGGCGGCGTCCTCGTGGCCCAGCGCGCCATCCTCCCCGGCATGCGGGTTGAGTCCAGCCAGCGCCAGCCGCGGCGAAGCGACGCCGAAGCTGCGGGTCAACGCATGCGCAACAATGCGCCCGGTCTCCACGATCATCTCCGTCGTCAGCAGATCCGGCACGGCGCGTAGCGGGACATGGATCGTGACCGGCACGACTGCGAGTGCGTCGCACCACAGCATCATCACCGGCAGCGGAGCGGGGCCGCCATCGGCCGCGAGGTGAGCGAGAAACTCGGTATGGCCTGGATGAGCAAAGCCTGCCGCATAGAGCACCGATTTCGCGATCGGGTTGGTGACGACCGCGGCGGCCTTCCCCGAACGCGCTGCCGCGACCGCATGCTTGATCGAGGCGATCGTTCCTGCGGCGGTCGCGGGGTCGGGCTGTCCAGGTTCTGCGGCGACAGCCTCCGCGAGAGGAAACACGGGCAGCGCCGTTGCAAATTGCCGCTCGACGTCATCCCAGCCGCACGCGGCAAGCGGCACATCGAGCCCCAGCCGTTTTGCAAGGCGCGACAGCTGCTCGATATCGGCGATGCAGGCGAAATGCGGCAGCGCGCGCTCCTTGCGCTGTTGCCAGGCCAGCAGGGTAATTTCAGGTCCGATCCCGGCCGGATCACCCTGGGTCAGGGCGATCGGCGGCAACGGCATCGGCAACTGCGAAGGCATCCTGGACTCCGGGCGCATGGGATTTTCGTCTTCGTCCCGGCGCCAGTGCTTTGGCCGCGCTTACTGGCTGGAGGTAACGCCGTCGCCCGTCGTCGCGGCGCCGCCGAGGTTCTGCTGGTAGCTCAATTCGCCAAGCGTCCTCAGTTCGAGCCTGAACATCACCGTGCGCGTATCCTTCGTCGCGCCCGACTGGCGGTCGGCATAGCTTTGCGAATAGCTCACATCGAAGACGGTGCATTCGTCCGTGTAGTTGATGCCGAAGGACGTGGAGGCCGTCTGGAACAAGCCCGTATCGGTGTATTTCGGCACGGCGACGGTCGCGGGCGAGGCTTGCCAGGCGGTGTACTGGGCCAGTCTGACCTCGCGGTCGTATTTGTACTTGTCCAGATCGAAGAGCACGCCGGCGCGCAGACGCCAGTTCGGCGTCACCAGAAGCGAGCCGTTCAGCGAAACGCCTTCGCGGCGGCGGAAGATGCCGAGGCTTGGCTGCGGTTCGTAGCGGCCATAGCCGATCGAGGCGGTGACGACACTGTTGGTATAGGTCGCGGCCGCATCGATGCGCTGCGTCTCGAACGTGGTCTGGTTGAGCCGTGTCGCACCGGTAAAGAACAGCCCCTGCATCGGAGAAATCTGTGCGCGGGCGACAAAATCGGACGTGTCGGTATCAAGCCCAGAATTAAGGCCGGTATTGACCAGGTCACCGCTGGCGAAGGAATTGCGCCCGCCGAGGTGATAGGACTGCCCAAGCAGCAGATTGGCAAAGCCCTCCTTGCCGAAGCGCCCGGTATAAAGCGCCCCGATATTGGCCCGCGTGCCGCCCTCGACCCGATCGTAGCCCGAGAATTTGC
This sequence comes from Allobosea sp. AAP35, assembly GCF_001295925.1. GTDB lineage: Bacteria > Pseudomonadota > Alphaproteobacteria > Rhizobiales > Beijerinckiaceae > Allobosea. Next base: position 460,990 of record NZ_LJHQ01000003.1, read on the forward strand.
CGCTCCACTCGAACAGGTTGTTGGCGTCGAAGACGAGGCTTTGCGCATCCTCGTTGGCGACGCGAAGACTGTTGGTCTCGTTGGGACGAGCCACGATCTGCGCCACCGGCTCGATGATGTGGGTACCCCATCCGGTCTTGGCGACGAAGGGGTAGCGGTACATCAGGCCGATCGCCGGCATGGCCCGGCCAAAGATCTCGTCGGAGGTGTCCACGATCGAACGGACACGGTCGTTCGGGTAGCCGCTCGTGTCGGGGTTGACCGAGAAGATATCGGCGCGCACCGACGCGTAGGGCGTCCAGACCTGACCGATGGGATCGATGATGTTGCGACGCCAGGACACCTCGGCCGTGGCTCGCGCCACGTTTCCGGCAAGTCCTCGAACAAGGCAGGTGTTCTTCTGATAGACCGCGCAGCCGTCATAGAGGGAGTAGCCGGTGCCGTCGCTCGTCGTGCCGCTGATCAGAAAAGCACTTTGCTGAGGCAATTGCTGGAAGGCCGCCGCGTCGCGCGTCAGATGGGTGACATTGGCGTTGAACGTCAGTTCGCCGCCAAGGAAACTCGGCTTGTGGACGCGCTTGTTGTAGTCGATCACCGGCAAAACGACCGGCTGCTGCTTCTGCCAGTCCGTCGAGGTGAGGGGCTGGAAGTAATAGCCGCGAAGATCGAAAAAGGCGCTCGCGCTTTGACCGTTCAGATACACGGTCGAAATCGCTTCCTGGAGATAGGTCGCCGAACTCAGGCTTTCATTGAGAATGCGGTAGTTCTTGTAGAACCAACGATCCGTCGACATCGACGCATTCCAGCCGAAGGTCCAGCGCGGATTGATGAAGAACTTGCCGTTGGTCTCGACAGAGCCGCGGAACGTGTCGTCTCCCGGGCCCAGCGGGGCCGCCAGGAACGCTTCCTTCTCCTGCTGGAAGATGCCCGATGCGCGGATCGTGTACGAGCCGTTCATCAGCCGATGGCGCCACTCGACCTGGCCCAGCAGTCCCTGACGGGTCAGGTAGGTCGGCGTCAGCGTCAGATCGTAGTTCGGCGCCAGATTGATGAAGTAGGGTAGGCCGATGCCATAGCCGAGAGGGGTGGTGTTGAGGAATTTCGGCGACAGGAAGCCGGACTTGCGCTTCACCGTCGAATCCGGCCCCGACATATACGGGATATAGGCCAGCGGCACGCCTGCGAACTCGAGCCGCGCCTCCTCGTAGTAGATCGTCTGCTCGGCCTTCTTGTGGATGATCCGCGCCGCGCGGACCTGCCAGAGCGGCGGCCGCTCGGGGTTGTCCTTGCAGGGTTCGCAGGCCGTGTAGATGCCCTTCTCGAAGATGAAGGTCTCGCCATCCGTGCGCTCGGCACGCGGCGCGCTGAAGCGGGTCTTGTCGGGGTTCACCACGCGCAGCGAATCGATGAAGCCGTCGCGGAAATCATCCGTCAGGTTGAAGCGGTCGCCCGTGATGACGGTGCCGTTGGCCTCGGTGATGCGGGCATTGCCGGTCGCGACCACGCGCTTGCCGGCCTGGTCATAGGTAACCCTGTCAGCCTCGATCGTGCGGCCCTGATACAGGATCTGCACGTCGCCCACAGCGGATACGGTCTTCTTGTCGTTGTCATAGACGAGTTCGCGCGCATCGACGACCATGCGGTCCTGCGGATTGGCGACAGGCGGCGTCTGCGCAAAAGCAGCCCCAGCCGCGACCAGGACATAGGCGAGGCTTGAGGCCAGGGCGGTGGCCGCGGCAAATCGAGCCATCCGCTTCACGCCCGGCACCATACGCTCAATCCTAAATTAACCATAAGCACAGTACGATTACCCATCTTCCTGATGGAGAAGAGCCAGCGAGCCCAGCATCGCCCCGATGGTTGCCGGCAGCCACGCCGCGATCACCGGGTTGACGATGCCCGACGAGCCGAGCTCCTCCGACAGCTGCGTCGCCACATACAGCATGAAGCCCGCAGCGACACCAGCTATCACCAGTCTGGTCACGCCACCAAACCTGAAAAATCTTAAGGAAACGGATGCGGCCACGAGAACCATAGCGATCAGGAGAAGCGGTCTGGCCAGCAGCGATTGATAGCGCAACTCATAGCGGGTGGTATCGAGGCCTGCCCGTTGTGTTCGCTCGATCACAGCCGGCATCGACCAGAACCCGACAGCGTCCGGCGGTGTGAAGCTCTGCCGCACCTGTTCCGGTTCCAGCGTCGATGCAAACAGATAGTTCTTGTAGGTTTGCGGCTCTTCCATGGCGGAGATAACGCGGGCATCCGTCAGCTCCCAGTAGCCGTGCTGGAGCACGGCCTGACGGGCATCGATGCGCTCGCTGAAGCCGCCTCCAGCCGAAAAGCTGAAGATGGCGACCTGAGAGAGGCCGTTGCCGTCCGGCAGCGCGCCAGCCGCGCGAATGATGGCCTGCCCATCGACACTGCGCTGCCGCAGCCAGATCTCGGGCGTGCTGCTGGGCTGTGCTGCCCGCACGAACAGCCGCGTCTCGAGCGCCGTCGCCTTGCGCTTCAATTCGGCCGCGACCGGGTTGTAGATCAGGATCGAGACCAGCCCGATCGCGCCGGCGACGAGGGCCGCCGGCTGCAGGAACTGCCAGGCCGAAACACCCACGGCCCGCGCCACGACGAGCTCGAGTTTTCGGCTCAGCGTCAGCAGCGCGAACATTCCGCCAAACAGGACGGCGAAGGGGAAGATCTGCTCCGCCACGCTGGGAACCCGAAACAGCGCGAGCTGCACGATCAACGGCGTCGTCGCCTCAGGCGAATCGCCAGCGCGCCGCATCAGTTCGACGAAATCGAGCGTGCCGATCAGGAAGAAGAATGTTCCGAACACGCCGAGGATCGAGCGTGCGAACTGCTTCGTCAGATAGCGTCCGAAGGTCGAGACCAATAGCATCAAGCGCGCCTGAACCGAGCGGTCAACCCGGCGAAGGGCAAGATCAGAGGCGCCGCTGCTGTCGCCAGCAAGGGACGCAGACGCTGGCCATACAGGATCATTGCCGAAGCAAGAGCGATCGCAACCAGCGGCAGGATGTAGAGCATGGCTGCCGCCAGCGGCGACCGCACGCTGGCGGTCCAGGCCATGTAGGCCCCGATCCGGGTGGCCGCGACGATCAGGATCGCAGCCTGGATCGCAAGAGCGCGGCCCTGGCGCGTGGTGCGCGCTTCGCCGATACAGGCAAACGCGATCAGCATGAACGCCATCGGATAGAGCGGCGCTGCAAGCCGGTTGTGAAGCTCGGCGCGGAAGCGACCTTCCTGATATTTATAGTAACTTTCGTTGGGATCCTGGTTCAGGAGCTGCCAGGTGGTGCGTTCGCGCGGCTTGTAGACGACCTTGTCGCCATCCCCTTCACCGGCGCCGCCGGTGGCGTCCCCCGACAGGGCTGAGAGATTGAGCGCATAGCGCTCGAACGAGATGATCGAGGTGGTGTCGGTGTTCTTGGTCTCGCGCTGGATGGTGCCCTTCTCCAGCATCAGAAAGCTCGATCCATCGACCTCGACGGTGCGGCCGCGCTCGGCGATATAGATCGAGGGTTGGCTAGGATCGCGCCGGTCCTGCATGAAGATGCCGACCAGCGCGTCGCCCGAGCGTTCGCGATAGTGGAAGGTGACGCCGGAATCGAGCGAGACGAACTGACCTTCCTTGACGACATTGGCGACGAAATCGGCCCGGATCAGTGTGATCAGGTCGCGCAGCGCCCGGAAGCCCGCCGGCATCACCGAAAACGACATCCAGCCCACAAGCAGCGAGACCGCGATCGTCAGGACGATGAAGGGCCGTGCGATGCGACGCGGTGCGACGCCGGCGGCGTTCATGACGATCAACTCGGAATCACCATTCAGGCGGTTGAGCGTATAGAGCGTCGCCATGAACAGCGCGACCGGCGCGATGCCGGCGATCAGCGCGGGCAGCGACAGAAGCGTCACGGTGAAGAAGATCAGGATCGTCTGGCCCTTGCCGGTGATCAGATCGACCTCGCGCAGCGCCTGTGTGACCCAGATCACGCTGGTCAGCCCGATCAGCAGGACGATCGATGCGATCGTCGCCATCTTCAGGATGTAGCGGTCGAGACGCTGGAGCAGCACGCTTGGCCTTCCCGTGGGGCAACGCGGGCAGGCCCTGCGCTGGTGGTTCGCTGAAAACACCCTATGGTATAGGCGCAATCAAGGCGCAAACGGGAATCGTTTGCGGCCGTTTCGTTTCACCCCGCCTCCACGCCTCCCTCGCAACATCGTGAGCCGACCATGTCGCAGCGCCTGAAGCTCGAGATCAAACCCCTCAACGCCATCGGGGGGCAGGACCTCGTGATCCTTCTGTCCGACACGCTGGCCCCGTCCAAGGCGGCGGAGGAGTGGCTGGGCGAGGGCGCCCATGGCCTGCTCGCGCGCGCCGCCTCGGCCGAGCGGTTCAAGGGTAAGGCATTTGCCGGCTTGACGCTGCTGGCGCCCGACGGTGCCGGCTATGAGCGCCTGATCGCGGTCGGCACTGGCCCGGAGGCTGAGCGCGCCACGCTGGATTTCGTCAAGCTGGGTGGCGCCATCGCGGGCCGGCTGGGCCATGGCCGCAGTGCCGACGTGATCATGGCGCTGCCGGAGGGGCCGCTCGGTGCCGAGCATGCCGGCGAGATCGCGCTCGGGATGCGGCTGCGTTCCTATGTGTTCGACGAATACAAAACCAAGAGCAAGAAACCCGAGGAGGCCGAACCGATCACGGCGACGCTGCGCCTGCCGGAGCCATCTGTCGGCAAGAAGGTGTTCAAGGCGGCGGAGGCGGTTGCCGCCGGCGTCGATCTGGCCCGCACGCTCGTCAATGAGCCGCCCAATGTGCTCTATCCGGAGGAGTTCGCCGATCGCGCCGCCAAGCTCGGCAAACTCGGTGTCGAGGTCGAGATCCTCGACGAGAAGCAGCTCAAGAAGATCGGCATGCGCGCGCTTCTGGCCGTTGGCCAGGGCTCGCGTCGCGAAAGCCGCGTCGCGATCATGCGCTGGAACGGCGCCAAGGGCAGCACGCAGCCGATCGCCTTCGTCGGCAAGGGCGTGACCTTCGACACCGGCGGCATCTCGCTGAAGCCCGGCGCCGGCATGGAGGATATGAAGGGCGACATGGCGGGCGCCGCCTGCGTGGTCGGGTTGATGCATGCGCTGGCGGCCCGCAAGGCCAGGGTCAACGCCATCGGCATCATCGGCCTTGTCGAGAACATGCCCGACGGCAACGCTCAGCGCCCCGGCGACATCGTCACTTCGCTGTCGGGCCAGACCATCGAGATCATCAACACCGATGCGGAAGGCCGCCTCGTCCTGGCCGACGTGCTCTGGTACACGCAAGAGCAGTTCAAGCCGCAGTTCATGATCAACCTGGCGACGCTGACCGGCGCGATCCTGGTCGCGCTGGCGCAGGAGCACGCCGGGCTGTTCTCAAACAACGACGAGTTGAGCGAGCGTTTGGCGGCGGCCGGCAAGGCAACCGGCGAGACCGTCTGGCGCATGCCGCTCGGCAAGGCCTATGACAAGATGATCGACTCGAAATTTGCCGACATGAAGAACGCGGCCGGCCGTCATGGCGGCTCGATCACCGCCGCGCAGTTCCTGCAGCGCCATGTCAACGACACCCCTTGGGTTCATCTCGACATCGCCGGAACCGGCATGAGTTCGCCCAATTCGGAGACCAACCGCTCCTGGGGCTCGGGCTGGGGTGTACGCCTTCTCGACCGGCTCGTTTCCGAACATTACGAGGGCTGACTCAAGCTGATAGGGAACGCGCGCAAGCCCATGCGGCGAAAAGGCATTTGATGGCCGAGATCCTGTTCTTCCATCTCCAGTCGCGTCCGCTCGAGCAGGTGCTGCCGACGATCGTCGAGCGCGCATTGTCGCGCGGGCAGAAGGTCGTGGTGGAACTGTCGAGCCAGGAGCGGCTGAGCGCGGTCGACGATCATCTGTGGACCTATTCCGACGAAAGTTTCCTGCCCCATGTCACGGCGATGGAAGCCGACGCGGCGCAAAATCCCGTTGTGCTGACGACGCAGTCGCACAACCCAAACGGGGCCCAGATCCGGATCTGCGCGGAGGGTGTCCGTATTCCCGACGCAATGGCCGATTACGAACGCGTCGTGTTGATCTTCGATGGTGATGACCCCGACGCGCTGACGGCAGCGCGCGAGGACTGGAAGAAGGCCAAAGCCTTGAGCCTCGCCGCCAGCTACTGGCAGCAGGACGAGACCGGCCGTTGGGAGAAAAAAGCGTGAGATTGCCTGTATTGCTGCTCTGCGCCGCCGCGCTCGGCGGATGCTCCGTCGATATGGGCGGCTTCGCCTTCACCTCGGACACGCGCGGGGGCGAAACCACCACCCGCACGGCCGCTGCCGCGATCACCCTTCCGCCGCGGGCCGCGCCCATCGGGCTGACGGCCGATGGCGAGTGCAGCACGGGTGCCGCCGCCGGCAGCCCGCCGCCGTCCGCGATCGCCGAGGGCATCACCGAATGCGAGCTGGTCACGCTCAAGGGCGCCAAACCCACCGACGTGCTGATCGGCGAGAGCGGCAAGGGCCAGCGCGAGACGCAGGTGCTCTACGCCGAGCCCGGCGGCCGCGAGATCTACATGTTCACCGACAACAGGCTGAGCCGGATCGTCAAGCCGGGTCAGGGGTAAGGCGGCGGTCTCGATCCATCGCGACCCCGCCCGGTCCGACCGGCATGGGCCGGGAACGCGATTCAGCCCAGACGTCTGACCGAACTGCCACCGAATACGACCTCGCGGCGCAGCGCCGGGGCAAACAGCTGATAGAGCATCCGGGGCTCGGCCGAGGCGCTGGCCGCATCCAGCGCTGCTCGGTCGTCCGGCGACAAGACGAGATCGAGCGCCGCGCTGTTGTCGGCGATCTGCTCCGGCCGGCTGACGCCCATGAGTGTGGTCGCGACCTCGGGACGGCCGATCACCCAGGACAACGCGACGCGGGCTGACGACTGGCCGATGGCCTCCGCGACGCGCCGCACCGCTTCGACGATCGCCCAGTTGCGCTCTGTGAAGAGGCTGTCGCCGAACGGGTTGGGGCCATCGAGGCGCTTGTCGTCGATCGGTCGCTCGTCTTGCCCGGTTGACGCGACCGAGGGCAGTCCCGCTGCCCGCGGGCCGGCTGCCTCAACGACCTCGCGCCGATACTTGCCCGTGAGCAGGCCGTAGCCGAGTGGGCTCCAAGGCACGAACCCAAGACCAAACTCAGCGGCGAGCGGGATGTGCTCGTCTTCGACATCGCGGTTCACGAGCGAGTAGAAATACTGCAGGGCGATGGGCCCCGGCTGCCCGCGAAGGGCCGCCAGCGTTGCCAGTTTCGCGACGAACCAGGCCGGCGCATTGGAGATGCCCCAGTAGCGGATCTTGCCGGATCGAACGAGCCCGGCCATCGTCTCCAGCATCTCCTCGGCCGGTGTCAGGCCGTCCCAGACATGGATCCAGTACAGATCGATGTAATCCGTGCGCAGACGCGTCAGCGAACGATGAAGTGCGGCATGGACATGCTTGGCGCCGTTGCCGCCGGAATGGGGGCCCGCGCCCACGCAGAACCCCGATTTCGTTGCCAAGACAATCTGATCGCGCAGACCGCGTTCCGCGATGAAACCGCCCAGCATCTCCTCGCAGCGGCCGCTCGCATAGACGTCCGCCGTGTCGACGGCGTTGCCACCGGCGTCGACATAGGCGTTGAACACCGCCCGACTGCCGGCTTCGTCCTGTCCCCAGCGAGCCGTGCCGAACGTCATCGTCCCCAGGGTGAGGGGGCTGACGGCGAGACCGGAGCGGCCAAGCGTGCGAAAATCGGTGAGGGACATCGAGGACATTTTCATATTGATCACTATGAAATCTGTAGGCTGGTTGAACCGGCACGTCAACGATTGTATAATGATTGCTATGAAATATTCGTCTCCATCCGCCGGCCGCCGGCCCGGCCGACCGTTGTCCTTCGACCGCGAGGCGGCGCTCAATGCGGCAATGCTGCTGTTCTGGCGGCATGGCTACGAGGCCACCTCGCTGTCCGAGCTGACGGCCGCGATGCGCGTGACGCCGCCAAGCCTCTACGCCGCCTTCGGTGACAAGAAGCAGCTCTTCCTGGAAGCGGTTCGTCGCTACCTCTCGGGTCCCGTCACCGCTCAGCAGCTGATCGACGACGCCGACACGGCCAAGGCCGCAGCCTGGAGCCTGCTCGCCGGATCCGCCATCGCCTTCACCGGCGAAACCACGCCGCCAGGATGTCTGCTTGCGACGGGTGCGATCAGCTGCTCGGCCGCCGCGCGCGACGTTCAGGTTGAGCTCGCGCGGATGCGGGGGGCCATCCAGGACCGGTTGCGGGACAGGATCGCGGGTGCCATCGACATGGGGGAACTGCCCTGCGACGCCGAGCCGGATGCCCTGGCCGGGCATGTCATGGCCGTCATCCAGGGGTTGTCGACCCTGGCGAGAGACGGGGCCTCGCGCGACACGCTCCTGGGGATCGCGCGCATGGCGATGGCGGCCTGGCCGCCGGAACTCATCCGCAATGGCGGCTGAGCAAATGGCTGCTGAGCCTATGGAAGGGTTCGGCCCGGGATCAGGAAACCGTCAGCGATAGGCTCAGGCGCTTTCCAGCTCCGCGCTCAGCTCCAGCCACTCCTCCTCGGCAGCCTCCAGCGTCTTGGCCAGAACCGCGCGCTGCTTCGACAGTTCGCGCGCCTTGTCGGGGTCGCGGGCGAAGGCCGAGCCGTTCCCAAGCACGCCGTCGACCTTCTCGATCAGCCCGGTGAGCTTGGCGATCCTGGCTTCGGCCAGGTTGAGCTTCTGCCGCAGCGGCCCCTGCGCGACGCGCTTGACTGCCGCGCCCTTGCGCTCCTCGGCCTTGCCGCCACCGGCGGCGGCCTCGGGCACAGCCTTCTCGGCCGCCGCCTTCTCGCGCCTGGCCGCCTTGGCGCCGCCGAGCACGAGGCTGCGATAATCCTCCATGTCGCCGTCGAAATTCTTCACCGTGCCGTCGCCGACGATCCAGAGCCGGTCGGCGCAGGACTCGATCAGGAAGCGGTCATGGCTGACCAGGATCACGGCGCCGGGATAGTCGTTGATCGCGTTGACCAGCGCCGTGCGGCTGTCGATGTCGAGATGGTTGGTCGGCTCGTCGAGGATCAGCAGATGCGGCCCCCCGAAAGCCGCGAGCCCCAGCATCAGCCGCGCTTTCTCGCCGCCCGAGAGGTTCTTGACGGGTGTTTCGGCCTTGGCCGCCGGAAAGCCGATCTGCGCCGCCTTGGAGCGCACCTTGGCCTCGGGCGCGTCGGGCATCAGGTCGCGCAGATGGGCGACCGGCGTGTCCTCCAGCCGCAATTCGTCGAGCTGGTGCTGGGCGAAATAGGCCGTCTCCAGCTTCGACGAGCTGCGCATCGTGCCCGTCAGCGGCGCCATGCGCCCGCCGATCAGCTTGCAGAAGGTCGATTTGCCGTTGCCATTCGAGCCGAGCAGCGCGATGCGATCGTCGGGCAGAAGCGTCAGGTTCAGCTTCGACAGAACGGTGCGCTCGCCATAGCCGGCGCTGGCATTGTCGAGCACGATCATCGGGGGCGCCAGCGGCCGCTCGGGGCCGGGCAGGCTGAAGGGCTGGACGTCGCGATCGACGATGGTGTCGATCGTGCCCATCTTCTCCAGCCGCTTGACGCGGGACTGCGCCTGGCGGGCCTTCGAGGCCTTGGCCTTGAAGCGGTCTACGAAGGCCTGGAGATGCTTGCGCTCGGCGTCCTGCTTCTCCTTGGCCTTGGAGAGCTGCATCTGCTTCTCGGCGCGCTGCTTGGCGAAGGAGGTGTAGCCGCCGCGATAGATCGTCAGCTTGCCGCCATCCAGATGCAGGATGTGATCGACGCAGGTGTCCAGCAATTCGCGGTCATGGCTGACGACCAGCACGGTATGCGGATAGCGCTCCAGATAGTCGTAGAGCCACAGCGTGCCCTCGAGATCGAGATAGTTGGTCGGCTCGTCGAGCAGCAGCAGGTCGGGCTCGGAAAATAGCACGGCGGCAAGTGCGACGCGCATGCGCCAGCCGCCTGAGAAGTCCGAGCAGGGCCGCTGCTGCGCTTCCTCGTTGAAGCCCAGCCCATGCAGCACGGTGGCTGCCCGGGCGGGTGCCGAATGGGCATCGATATCGGCCAGCCTTGTGCCGATCTCGGCGATGCGCAGGGGATCCGTGGCCGTCTCCGACTCGGCCAGCAGCGCCGCACGCTCGGTATCGGCGGCGAGCACGACCTCGATCAATGTTTCCGGCCCGCCCGGCGCCTCCTGCGCGACGCCGCCGATGCGCCGCCCCTTCGGCAGGCTGATATTGCCGCCTTCGGGCGAGAGATCGCCCGTGATCATCCGGAAGAGCGTCGTCTTGCCGGTGCCGTTGCGGCCGACGAGCCCGACGCGCGAGCCATCCGGCAGCGAGGCGCTGGCATGGTCGAGCAGCAATCTCTCGCCGAGACGATAGGTGATGTCGTTGATGGTGAGCATGGCCGGGGTTTTGACGTGAACACCGGGCCAACGCAATCACGAAAACGAGTGCATTGGCCCAGTCACGCTTCCGCCATGATCTCGCCATTTCGCGGCCCGGCGGCGCGATCACCCAAGGTCATGTGAGATAGTTCGATTCGGGGGTCAATATCCATGCGGTTCGATCTGAACGCATTAAGCCGAAGCAGGCGGTCGCTCGCCGCTTCGTCGTTGGTTTTTCTATCAGTCTTGGCCGGCAGCGTGGTCATGCTGGCGAGCCTGGTCCACTCTTCCTGATCGGCTGACTTCAGGCAAAATTAACTGCGATGAGTTTTGGTGTTCCGGTGCGATTACGTTACGGAATCCGGAGTTCCACGACTTGTCGAGCCTGAGGGTCAAGCTTCCTGCTGCCATGCTGCTTTTGGCCTGCCTGGCCGTGTTGGCCGTGGGCCTGTCGGGCTACCGCGCTGTGACCAATTGGGCTGATGAAGCGGTGCATCAGCGCCTCACGATCATGGCGGAGGGGCGTGCGAAGGCGCTCGAGCGCCGCTGGCAGCGTCTGACCAGCGAAATTTCCGTGAAAGCCCGCAGCGCGCATCTGGTGTCGTCTCTTGACGAGATCATGGGCTGGATGGAGTTGAGCGACGAGCGTGCCGGCATCCTGTCTTATTTCCAGCGAGAGGCGGGACCGGCATCTCTCGCACCCATCGATCGGACCGGCAGCGGCCAGAGCAATGGCTATCTTCAGCGCCATACCGTGTTCCACGAAACCTTCCGCACTGCGGCCAAGGAGTTCGACTATGCGGATATCTATCTGGTCTCGCCGATGGGGCGCGTCGTTTACAGCGTCACCAAGGGAGCGGAATTCGGACGGTTGGTAACCGATCCTGAAATCGCGGGCTCCGCATTTGCGAAAGTCGTTGCAGCAGCGAGGACAGCCGTCGACGACACGCTGTCGACTGCGGATTTTGCACCCTATGATCTCGTGGGCGGCGAACCACGCGCTTTTCTGGCGCAACGCTTCTACAATCCGGTTTCACGCGAGCCGATTGGCGTCATCGTCGTTTCGGTCAGCACCATGTTTATCGACAATGTGCTGACCTCGATCGCGGGGACGTCGCACGGCATTGCGACCTATGTCGTGGGAGCCGATGGTTTCATGCGCTCGAACCCGGCCGCGCGCCGCGTCGGGACCGCGCCGCGCGAAACCCTCGATCAGCGCCGCCTGGCGGAAAGCCGCAATACCCTGCTGAAGCTGACCAGCCACGATGGAGAGCGGCTGGTTGCAGGCGGCCGCGAGGTCAATGTGGCGGGCAACACCTGGCTGCTTTGGCTGACGGAGCCTGAACGCGAAGCCTTTGCCGTCGTTGGTGAGCTCGATCGCGCCCTGCTGATCAGTGGTCTGACAGTGCTGGGCCCCGTGTTGATCATCGCCCTGTTTCTCGGTCTGTCGGTCGCGCGGCCGATTTCCGGCCTGGCGGAGGCGCTGGCGGGCATTGCGGCAGGGCGCACCGATCTGCGCATCCCGGGTGAACGCCGCCGCGACGAGATCGGCGCGATCGCCGCCGCCGTCGCGCGCATTCGCCAGAACATGATGGGTGACGAAGCACAGCGCCTGCGCGAGCGCGAGGAGCGGGAGCGCGAAGCCGATTTTCAGCGTTCGATCCTGCTGGCCGATCTGGCGAGCGATCTCGAACGGTCGGTCATGGGGGTCACGGCTTCGGTGTCGGCTGCCGCCGAACAGCTGAGCGTCACGGCAAAGGAATTGTCTGGCGGAGCCAACGAAACCCAGGCCAATGCCGATACGGTTCACGGCTCGACCTGCCGCGCGGTCGCCAGCATCCGCTCGATTGAAAGCGCCGCAAAGGATCTGCGCGGGGCGATCGACCAGCTGGACGCCGACGTGCAGTCTTCGGATCGGTCGGCCCGCTCTGCGAAGGATCATGCCGATCAGATGGGCAGCGTCGTCGAGCAGCTCGCTGTCGGCGCCGCACGCGTCTCCGACGTGATCGGACTGATTTCCGAGATCGCTGCCCAGACCAATCTGCTCGCGCTCAACGCCACGATCGAGGCTGCACGCGCGGGGGAGGCCGGGCGCGGCTTTGCCGTCGTCGCCTCCGAGGTCAAGGGTCTCTCCGGCCAGACGGCCCGCGCCATCGACGACATTACCAGGCAGATCGCGACCATGAACGCTGCGACGACAGCCACCGTCGAGGCCATCGCCGGCATTCGCGATATGATCGGCGGTCTCAGCGAGGCGGTCCGGCGCTCGGCCGAGACGATGCGCCGCCAGCACGGCGTGACCCATGCGATCGTCGAGGATGTGGGGCTCGCGACACGCGAATTCAGCCGGATCGGTGAGGCCACGAGCCTTGTCTCGGCGGCGTCGCATCAGACATCGGACGCCGCCGCCGCCGTCGCCCGCGCCTCGACTGAGCTCACCGAACTCGCGCAGTCGCTGAAGTCCCGGGTGGCCGGCTTCATCGTCCAGGTCCGGGCGGCCTGACCGGACGCTCGGCGGCTTGTCGCGCAGGGCGCCAGCGATTATCGCTGAAGCATGACACCGATGGCAAAGACCCGCACCGCCTTCTATACCGGCTCCTTCGATCCGGTCACGAATGGACACATCGACGTCATCGCCGGCGCCGCAAGGCTATGCGACCGGCTCGTGCTGGCGATCGGCGTTCACCCCGGGAAGACGCCGCTCCTGAGCGCCGAGAACCGCACAGCCCTGCTGCGCGAGGTGGCCACCCCCCTCCTGTCAGCGACCGGGACAACGCTCGACGTCGTGACCTTCGACGATCTCGCCGTCGATGCCGCGCGGCGGGCCGGCGCCACGATCATTATGCGCGGCCTGCGCGATGGCTCCGATCTCGATTACGAGATTCAGATGGCGGGCATGAACGCAGTCATGGCGCCCGATATCCAGACGGTGTTCCTGCCGGCATCGGCGGCTGTGCGCCACATCACCGCGACGCTCGTGCGGCAGATTGCGGCGATGGGCGGGGATGTCACGCCCTTCGCTCCCGCCGCCGTGGTCCAGGCGTTGAAGGATCGTTTCGCCCAGCGCTGAGCCGCGACAGCCGAACCTGCCATTGCAAGGGCGGGATCGGATTTTGGTTTGCATTTTGTGCAAAGCGATGGTGTCTCTGGCGAAGTGACTCGATGCGCCGCTCCTCGCGCATCTTCCCCGATTGAGTTTGTCCGATGCGCCTCTCCCGCTATTTCCTGCCGATACTGCGCGACACGCCCAAGGAAGCCGAGATCGTTTCGCATCGGCTGATGCTGCGTGCCGGCATGATCCGCCAGCAGGCCGCCGGCATCTACTCCTGGCTGCCTTTGGGCCTGCGGGTCCTGAACAAGATCAGCGCCGTGGTCCGGCAGGAGCAGGACCGTTCGGGCGCGATCGAAATCCTGATGCCGACGGTGCAATCCGCCGATCTCTGGCGCGAGAGCGGGCGCTACGACGCCTATGGCAAGGAGATGCTCCGGATCAAGGACCGGCATGAACGCGACATGCTGTTCGGGCCGACCAATGAGGAGATGGTCACCGACATCTTCCGCTCTTACGTGAAGTCCTACAAGGACTTGCCGCTGAACCTCTATCACATCCAATGGAAGTTCCGCGACGAGGTCCGCCCCCGTTTCGGCGTGATGCGCGGACGCGAATTCCTGATGAAGGACGCCTATTCCTTCGACGTCGATCAGGACGCCGCCCGCCATGCCTATAACCGCATGTTCACCGCCTATCTGCGTACCTTCGCGCGGCTCGGCCTGAAGGCCATCCCGATGCGCGCCGACACCGGGCCGATCGGCGGCGACCTCAGCCACGAGTTCATTGTGCTGGCCTCGACCGGCGAGAGCGAGGTCTTCTGCCACAAGGATTATCTCGACTTCGAGACGCCGGCCGCCGACACCGATTTCGACAGCGTCGCAGGGCTGAAGGGCATCGTCGATAAATGGACGAGCCTCTATGCCGCGACCGAGGAAATGCACGACAAGGCGGCCTATGACGCGATTCCAGCCGAGAGCCAGCTCTCGGCACGCGGCATCGAGGTCGGCCATATCTTCTATTTCGGCACGAAATACTCCGAGCCGATGGGAGCCACCGTCCAGGGTCCCGACGGCCAGAACCTGCCCGTCCATATGGGCTCCTACGGCATCGGCCCGAGCCGCCTCGTCGCCGCCCTGATCGAGGCCGGCCATGACGACGCCGGCATCATCTGGCCCGACGAGATTGCGCCTTTCGACGTCGCGGTTCTGAACCTCAAGGCCGGCGACGCCGCGACCGACGGGGCCTGCGAGCAGGTTTATGAGGCGCTCATGGCGCGCGGCTATGACGCGCTCTACGACGACACCGATGCCCGTCCGGGCGGGAAATTCGCCACCGCCGATCTGATCGGCGTGCCGTGGCAGATCATCGTCGGCCCCAAGGGGCTGGCCGAGGGCAAGGTCGAGATCAAGCGCCGCACCAGTGGCGAGCGCGAGACGGTTTCGCTCGAAGAGGCGCTCGCCCGCTTCAAGGGCAAGGCGGCGTGAGCCTCGCAAGCGATCAGGATCGCCAGAGCGAAACCCCGACCGGCACGAAGCCCTTCGCCGGCTTCGAATGGCTGCTGGCCGGTCGCTATCTGCGCACCCGCCGGCGCGAGGGCTTCGTCTCGGTCATCGCCGGCTTCTCGTTTCTGGGCATCCTGCTTGGCGTCGCGACGCTGATCATCGTGATGTCGGTGATGAACGGCTTCCGCAAGGAACTGCTGGAGAAGATCGTCGGCGTGAACGGCCACATCTTCGCCACGCCGATCGATCGCCCGCTCGACGATTACGACGTGGTCTCGATGCGGCTGCGCGCCATCCCCGGCGTCAAGCTCGCCATCCCGCTGGTCGAAGGGCAGGCGCTCGCCTCCTCGCAGACCGGCAATGGCGGCGTTTTGGTGCGTGGCATCCGCGAGGCCGACATCAAGGCGATCCCCTTCGTCGGCGGCAATGTCCGGCGCGGCTCGCTCGATGGCTTCGACGGTGCCGGCGGCGTGGCCGTCGGCAAGCGGCTGGCGGATTCGCTGGGCCTGCAGGCCGGCGATTCGATCAACATCATCTCGCCCAAGGGCGCCTCGACCCCGTTTGGCACCGCGCCCCGCATCAAGGCCTACCCGATCCAGGCGATCTTCGAGATCGGCATGACCGAATTCGACGCCTCCTTCGTCTTCATGCCGCTGACCGAGGCTCAGGCCTATTTCAACCGCGAAGGCGATGTGAACGTCATCGAGATCTTCGTCGACGATCCAGACAGAACGCAGGCCGTCCGCGACGCGATCGAGGCCGATGCGCCGCGCCCGCTCGTTCTCTCCGACTGGCGCCAGCGCAACCGCAGCTTCTTCAACGCGCTTGAGGTCGAGCGCAACGTCATGTTCATCATCCTGACCCTGATCGTGCTGGTCGCGGCGCTCAACATCGTCTCGGGCCTGATCATGCTGGTGAAGGACAAGACTGCCGACATTGCCATCATGCGGACCATGGGCGCGACGCGCGGCACGGTGTTGCGGGTGTTCCTGATCACGGGCGCGGCGATCGGCGTCTTCGGCACGCTGGCGGGGCTCGCGCTCGGCATCGTCTTCGCCAAGAACATCAAGGTCATCATGGCCGCGCTGAACTGGATCACCGGAGCCAATCTCTGGGACCCGACGGTGCGCTTCCTCAGCGACATCCCCTCGGTGATCGACTGGGGCGAGGTCACCAGCGTCGTCTTGATGGCGCTCGTCCTGTCGCTGCTGGCGACCCTCTATCCGGCCTGGAAGGCGGCGCGGCTCGACCCCGTCCAGGCCTTGAGGATGGGCTGAGGCGCATGTCCGACACCACGCCCCGCGAGACACCCGCGCTCTTCCTATCCCAGGTCGAGCGCTATTATCCCCAGACCGACGCCCCGCTCGAGATCCTCCGCAAAGCGGATTTCGCGCTCTGGCCCGGAGAACTCGTCGCGCTCGTCGCCCCCAGCGGCACCGGGAAATCGACACTCCTGCATGTCGCCGGGCTGCTCGAGCGGCCCGATGGCGGCGAGGTCTTCGTCGGTGGCCTGCCGACGACCAAGCTCGACGACAAGGGCCGCACGCGCCTGCGCCGCACCGAGATCGGCTTCGTCTATCAGGCCCACCACCTGCTGCCGGAGTTCACGGCGCTGGAGAACGTCGTCCTGCCGCAGCGCATCCGCGGTCTGTCCAAGCAGCTGGCGCAGGAGCGGGCGGCCGAACTCCTGACCTTCCTGGGTCTGGGCGAGCGGCTCGACCATCTGCCCGGCGAACTCTCCGGCGGTGAGCAGCAGCGTGTCGCCATCGGCCGCGCGGTGGCCAACACGCCGCGTCTGCTGCTGGCCGACGAACCCACGGGCAATCTCGATCCGCACACCTCCTTGCACGTCTTCCAGACGCTGGTGGCGCTGGCGCGCGCCTCGGGGCTGGCGGCGCTGATCGCGACCCATAATCTCGATCTCGCCCGCCGGATGGACCGTCAGGTGACGATCCGCGACGGGCATGTCGTGCCGCTCTGACGCGCCCGGCCCGGCGTTCAGGGCGCCGCGCAGCCAAAGCCTATCGCGGAGATGAGACCCGGTCCGGTGGCGCGAACTGCAAAGCGGCCGCCGACCGGGCGATCTTCCCGGCCTTCGATCCTTTACCCTTCGTTAACCGCATTTGCTATGCGCGCCCTGCAACTCACGCTTCGACATTGACGGGAACAAAACATGAACTAATCTGAACATAGCAGAAACGCAGGAGATGGCCATGACCGTAGCGCGCAAGTTGGCAGCGGGTATCGCGGAGATTGCATCATTGGGATTGTTCCTGGGCATGATTTGGGTCTGGGCGGCACTGCTCTCAGCGCCCAACATCTGAATGTCCACAGAGGCGACGATCCGCGCCATGGACGCCGGATGACGCGCCGCTCCATAAAGACCTCCGATGGCGGCAGGCGACTCGCCGTTCAGGCAGACCAGCGCAGGGCGGATGATGGCACGCGAACCGGGCGACACGCGCGTTCTCTCCGAGGTCGGCTTCGTCCATCTCCATGTCCATTCGAGCTATTCCCTGCTCGAGGGCGCCTTGATGGTCGGCACGCTGGCGAAGATGGCGGCGGCCGACGGCCAGCCGGCGCTGGCTCTGACCGATACCAACAACCTGTTCGGCGCGCTGGAGTTCTCCGAAAAGCTTGTCGGCGTTGGTGTCCAGCCGATCGTCGGGGTGCAACTGGCGGTTGATTTCGCCGACGAGGCCGAGGGCAGCCGCAAGACGATCCAGCAGGTCCCGCCGCATCTGGTCCTGCTCGCGATGAACGAGACCGGCTACGGCAACCTGATGAAGCTGGTGACGGAAGCCGCGCTGGCGAGCGGCGGCTCCGGCCAGCCGCTGTCGAATCTCGATCGCATCGCGGCGCATCATGACGGCCTGATCGCACTCACCGGCGGTCATGGCGGCCCGGTCGATCTTGCTTTGCGCAACGGCCAGGTTCCGCAGGCGCGCGCGCGCCTCTCGGCCTTGTCTCAGCTCTTTGGCGATCGACTCTATGTCGAGATCCAGCGCCATGGCGGCGATGGGGACGACGTCGTCGAGGCGCATCTGCTGCGTCTCGCCTATGACGCCGATCTGCCGATCGTCGCCACCAACGAGCCCTTCTTCGCCAAGCCAGCCGATTACGATGCCCATGACGCGCTGCTGGCGGTCGCGGCGGGGCGGCTCGTCTCGGATGGCGAGCGCCGCCGGGTGACCCCGGAGCATTACTTCACCAGCCGCGCCGAGATGAAGCGCCGCTTCGCCGATCTGCCCGAGGCGCTCTCGGCCACCGTCGAGATCGCGATGCGCTGCACCTGGCGGGTGGGCCTGCGCAAGCCGATCCTGCCGCGCTTCGGGGAGGAGGGCCGCGACGAGGCCGACGAGCTGCAGATCCAGGCCAAGGCGGGCCTGGCCGCCCGGCTGGCCAAGCATGGCCCCGCCGAGGGTTACAGCGTCGAGACCTACGAAAAGCGGCTCGATTTCGAGCTCTCGATCATCACCCGGATGAAGTTTCCCGGCTACTTCCTGATCGTTGCCGACTTCATCAAATGGGCCAAGGATCATGACATCCCCGTCGGTCCCGGCCGTGGTTCGGGTGCGGGTTCGCTCGTTGCCTATGCGCTGACGATCACCGATGTCGATCCGCTGCGCTTCGGCCTGCTGTTCGAGCGCTTCTTGAACCCAGACCGCGTCTCGATGCCCGACTTCGACATCGACTTCTGCCAGAACCGGCGTGAAGAGGTGATCGACTACGTCAAGCACCGCTATGGCGAGGAGCGCGTTGCGCAGATCATCACCTTCGGCACGCTGCTCGCGCGCGGCGTCCTGCGCGACGTCGGCCGCGTGCTGGAGATGCCCTACGGCCAGGTCGACCGCCTCACCAAGCTGGTGCCGCAGAACCCGGCCAAGCCGATCTCCCTGAAGGATGCGATCGCCGGCGAGCCCAAGCTCCAGCAGGCGGCGGAAGAGGAGCCGATCGTCGCGCGCCTGCTCGAGATCGGCCAGAAGCTCGAGGGCCTGCACCGCCATGCCTCGACCCACGCAGCGGGCGTCGTGATCGGCGACAGGCCGCTGGAAGAACTCGTCGCACTTTCGGTCGATCCGCGCACCGGGATGCGGGTCACCCAGTTCAACATGAAATGGGTCGAACAGGCCGGTCTGGTGAAGTTCGACTTCCTCGGCCTCAAGACCCTGACGACACTCTCGACCGCAGTGAAGCTGATCGCCCAGCGCGGCATCGCAGTGGATCTGGCGAGCCTGCCCTTCGACGATCCCAAGAGCTACGCCATGCTGGCACGCGGCGAGGTCGTCGGCGTGTTCCAGGTGGAAAGCGCCGGCATGCGCAAGGCGCTGGTCGAGATGAAGGCAGACCGGATCGAGGATCTAATCGCGCTGGTCGCGCTCTACCGGCCGGGCCCGATGGACAACATTCCGAGCTATTGCCGCCGCAAGCTCGGGCAGGAGGCGCCGACCTATCTGCATCCCAAGATGGAGCCGATCCTCTCCGAGACGCATGGCATCATCGTCTACCAGGAGCAGGTGATGCAGGTGGCGCAGGCGCTCTCGGGCTATTCGCTCGGCGAGGCGGACCTGCTGCGCCGGGCCATGGGCAAGAAGATCAAGGCCGAGATGGACGCCCAGCGCGACCGCTTCGTCAGGGGCGCCGTCGAGGGCGGGATGACCAAGGACATCGCCTCGGAGATCTTCGATCTTCTGGCGAAATTCGCCGATTACGGCTTCAACAAGAGCCATGCGGCGGCCTACGCTGTCGTCGCCTTCCAGACCGCCTTCCTGAAGGCGAATTATCCGGTCGAGTTCCTGGCGGCGTCGATGACGCTGGACATGGGCAACACCGACAAGCTCTCCGAATTCCGCCGCGATGCCGAGCGCCTCGGCATCAAGGTGCTGCCGCCCGCGATCAACCGCTCCGGCGTCGATTTCGACGTTCATGAGGGTGCGATCCATTACGCGCTGGGTGCGATCAAGGGTGTCGGCACGGCGGCCGTCGAATCGATCGTCGCCGCGCGCCGGGCCGGCGGGGATTTCATGGACCTTGCCGATTTCGCCCGTCGGATCGACACCAAGCTGGTCAATCGGCGCACCATCGAGGCGCTGATCGCGGCCGGCGCGATGGATGCGCTGGAGCCCGAACGCGCCCGCGCCATGGCGGCGATCGACGGCATGCTGGCGCTCTCGAACCGCACCCGCGACGCTGCGCTCGGTGGCCAGTCGGAACTGTTCGGCGGCGGCTCGGTGCAGGAGGCCTTCCGCATTCCCCCCGTCGAGCCCTGGGCGCCGGCGGAACGACTCAAGCGCGAGCATGACGCGGTGGGGTTCTTCCTCTCCGGCCATCCGCTCGACGACTACGAGCATGTCCTGAAGCGGCTGCGGGTGCAGCGTTTCGCCGATTTTGCCCAGATGGTCCGCGCCAACGGCACCGGCGTCGGCAAGGTCGCGGTCTCGGTGATCGACAAGTCCGAGCGGCGCACCAAGTCCGGCTCCAAGATGGGCATCGTCAACCTGTCCGATCCCAGCGGGCAGTTCGAGGCGATCCTGTTCTCGGAAGGTCTGCAGCGCCACCGCGATTTGCTTGAGCCGGGCAGGGCGCTCGTCCTGCGGCTTTCGGCCGTGCTCGACGGCGAGGATGTCCGCCCGCGCATCGAGGATGTCGAGGTCCTCGACGATCTCGCCGCGCGCCAGAAGCAGGATTTGTTGGTCTATCTGCGCGACGACAAGGCCCTGGCCTCGATCGCCGAGCGCGTCCGCCCGCGCGGCGACGGCCTCAAGGCCGACGGCAAGATCGCGCTGGTGATGATTCTCGACGACGGCGCCCAGGAGGTCGAAATCGAACTGCCGGGCAAATATCCGGTCAACCAGCAGATCGCCAACGCGGTCAGGGCCGCGCCCGGCGTCGTCAGCGTCGAACTGCGTTAATTCGAACAGGCTGGTCTTGTGCGCGGCAGCCGGCAATGCATTCTGACGATCCGACGTCAAAGCCTGCCGGAACGGTGGCGCGTCGTCTCGATGCCGGGGGGCAGCCGTGAAGAACTATGTCGCGCAGATTCCGATGAGCCTGTTCGTGCCAGAGGCGATGCACTGGGCCATCAAGGACGTTCTCGAAGGCGAATACGAGACCGGCTATGACGGCGTCGGGCTTGAGATCCTCGACATCGGCGCCAATGTCGGTTCCTTCGCCTTGTGGGCGACGGCGCGCTGGCCGGGCAGCCTGGTGACGTCCTACGAGCCGCATCCAGGCACGTTCGAGCTGCTCCAGCGCAACACGCAGTTGCGGCGCGACATTGTTGCGGTCAATGCCGCGCTGTTTCCCGGCGGCGCGAAGACGGCGAGCTTCGTCAGCCGCTTCGCCGGCGATGGCGAATCGGGGCTGGCTTCCTATGCGGGCGACACCTTCGTCGATGGCGCCATGGTTGAACGCTACGAGGTCGCGGTCGTCGATCCCGCCAGCCTGGCATCGGCCGATATCGTCAAGATCGACATCGAAGGCGGCGAGGGCGACGTGCTCGAGGCGATCGACCTGTCGAGGACCTCGCTGGTTTTGCTGGAATATCAGAACCGCAAGAACCGCCTCCAGCTCGAGGCCCGGCTGCACGCCGATTTCGACCTGATCGATACGGTCGAGCATATTTGGGATCCGCTGCTGGAGCAGCGCTGCTACCGGCCAGATCTGGCCGGCGACGTCTATGGCCGTATGTTCGCCGCCCGCAAGGGCATGACCCGGATGACGCGCTCCGCCGGACGTTGAACCGGCGCGCTGGCGCTGGCTTTAAACGGCCATCGCCTCCAGCCGCGGCAGCACCCGGTCCCGCCCCGTCCGCTTCGAGCGATAGAGCGCCTCGTCGGCTTCGCGCAGCAGCGCATCAAGCGTTTGAGCGGCGGCGTCGCCCTCGGTGACGCCGATGCTCAGCGTCGGAGCGCGCGCGATCCCGGGTCGGTCCGTAACGGCCGTCACAAAGGCCTTGCGGAGCCTTTCGGCGACGCGCATCGCCTCGGCGAGTTCGATACCCGGCAGGACGATGGCGAACTCGTCCCCCCCTTGCCGCGCCACGATGTCCCCGCTGCGCAATTCGCCCCGGGCAACCTCGGCGAAAAGACGCAGGATTTCGTCGCCAGCGGCATGGCCATGCGTGTCGTTGAGCGCCTTGAAGTGGTCGATATCGACCACAAGCAGCGCGACGCGCCGCGGTTGGCGCAGGCGGCCGGTGAACTGCTGCATGGCTTGCTCGAGGCCGGCGCGGTTCATGGCGCCGGTCAAGGCATCATGCTGGGCGAGTGCGACGAGCTGGTTGCTGCTGCGCTCGGTCGCCAGCAGCATGAGCGCGTTGCTGCGGATGATCAGCAGGGCCGCAGCACCGACCGAAGTCCATTGCAGCGGTACGGGGCCGGCTGGGAAAAGTTCGGTTCCCAGCTGACCCAACATCGCCAGCACAGAGCGGGCGAAGAACAGGCCCGCCGTCGGCAGGAACAGCACGACCAGGATCCAGGCCGACCGAAGTTTCTCGCGCCGTGCCAGGCCGACGCCTTCGCGCGCCACGGCGACGTCGCAGCTGGCCAACAGCAGCGAGATCAGCGCCGCGCGGTTCGAAAAGCCCTCCGGCTCGATCCACAGCAGCAGCAGCAGCGAGGCGCCGACCACGGCCGTGACATACAGGATCGGCATCGGTCGCAGTCCCGCGAAGCTGCGGACGCTGACCAGGACCATCAGATAGCCGGCCCAGGTCAGCGTGTTGGACAGCCCGATCGACGCTACATCGGAGATCGTGCCGCGGAAGGTGGTCAGCAAGATGCCGAAGCCGATCAGCAGGCTGCTGAGCCCCCACCACAGCGGCCAACGCTGGAAGCGACCCGTCGCAAAGGCGCCCAGCTGCATGCAGCCGAGAATGATAGAGGTGGCCGCAGCCACCGCGTAGATCGTGCGCAGATCAAGGAGCAATGTCACGCTGTCCCACCAGTTGCTCCGCCTTTAGCAGAGCCCGGTGAACAGAGTCGAAACCCGAGCGCAGAATGACGATGTGCTCGGCACAATGGCGAGCAAGCAGCGGTGGCGCCTTGCATTCGCAGCGCTTCCCCTGTATGGCGCTGCCCATCCCACATGGGGAGCACCGTCTCAGACCTGAGACGTTCCGGTGACCTTGCAGCTCATGCTTGGTTATTCGCACCCCAGAGGCTCAACCGGTTAAGGACGTCACAGACCATGGCACTGCCAGATTTCTCCATGCGCCAGCTCCTCGAGGCTGGAGCGCATTTCGGCCACCAGTCGCATCGCTGGAACCCGAAGATGTCGCCCTACATCTTCGGAACCCGCAACAACATCCACATCCTCGATCTTTCGCAGTCGGTGCCGATGCTGTCGCGCGCCCTGCAGGCGGTGTCGGACACCGTTGCTCGCGGCGGCCGCGTTCTCTTCGTCGGCACCAAGCGCCAGGCGCAGGACGCCATCGCCGATGCCGCCAAGCGCTCGGCCCAGTATTATGTGAATTCGCGTTGGCTCGGCGGCATGCTGACCAACTGGAAGACCATTTCCGCCTCGATCCAGCGCCTGCGCAAGGTCGACGAGCTGCTGAGCGGCGGCGGCACCGGTCTGACCAAGAAGGAGCGCCTGATGCTGGCGCGCGAGCGCGACAAACTCGAGAAGGCGCTCGGCGGCATCAAGGACATGGGCGGCACGCCCGACATGATCTTCGTCATCGACACCAACAAGGAAGCGCTCGCGATCAAGGAGGCCCAGCGCCTCGGCATCCCGGTCGCAGCCATCATCGACTCGAACTCGGATCCGGATGGCATTACCTTCCCGGTGCCCGCCAATGACGACGCCGGCCGCGCGATCCAGCTCTATTGCGATCTCGTTGCCCGTTCGGCCATCGATGGCATCTCGCGCGCTTCGGGCGACCATGGCGTCGATCTTGGCGCTGCCGAGGCCCCGATGATCATCGAGGAGGCGCTCGCAGAGCCGGCCGCTGCGGATGCCGGCGTGCCCTTCGAGCTGCTGACCGCGCCGCGTGGCGCCCCGGACGATCTGATGAAGCTCTCGGGCATGGGCCCCGAGCTCGTTCAGAAGCTCAACGATGGCGGTCTGTTCCACTTCTGGCAGTTTGCCGCCATGGCGCCTGCCGACGTGACCAAGGTCGATCAGGACCTGAAGCTCGCCGGCCGCATCGAGCGCGAAGGCTGGATCATCCAGTCGCGCGAACTCGCCGACGCCTGAGGCTTGAATATCGATTGCGGCGCGTCATCGGCGCGTCGCAATCCGATTGCTGCATTGAACTGCGACTGACGCCGACCAGCGCCGACGACCGGAAACGGAGCGTCGGCGTTTCCCCATCGGGGGCTGGAGGCATGATTTCCGCGGCCAGCCGTTATCGGGCGCCGCACGACAGACAAGGACGATAGAGATGGCTGCGATCACCGCCGGAATGGTGAAGGAACTCCGCGACAAGACGGGCGCGGGCATGATGGACTGCAAGACCGCGCTTTCGGCCGTCGATGGCGACATCGAGGCCGCGATCGACTGGCTGCGCACCAAGGGCCTTGCCAAGGCCGCAAAGAAGGCCGGCCGCGTCGCCGCCGAGGGTCTCGTCGCGGTTGCGATCTCCGGCCATAGCGGCGTCGTGATCGAGCTCAACTCCGAGACCGACTTCGTCGCCCGCAACCTGGAATTCCAGGCGCTCGCTCATGGCATCGCCAATGTCGCGCTGGAGCGCGGCGGCGATGCGGAAGCGGTGCTGGCCCATCACTATCCGGGCGGCGGCACTGTCCAGGAGGCGATCGCCAACGCCATCGCCACGATTGGCGAGAACATGACCCTGCGCCGCGTTGCGCAGCTGAAGGTTTCGGCCGGCGTGATCGGCTCCTATGTCCATGGCGCGGTCGCCGACGGGCTCGGCAAGATCGGTGTCATCGTCGCGCTCGAATCGACCGGCAAGGCTGACGAACTGGCCGTGCTCGGCCGTCAGCTCGCCATGCATGTCGCGGCCACCAACCCGATCGCGCTCGACCTCGCTTCGGTCGATCCCGAGGTGCTGGCCCGCGAGAAGGCGATTCTGGCCGAGAAGAACGCCGGCAAGCCCGCCAACGTGCTCGAGAAGATCACCGAGAGCGGCCTCAAGAGCTATGCCAAGGAATACTGCCTGCTCGAGCAGGCCTATATCCATGACGGCTCAAAGTCAGTCAGCCAGATCCTCAAGGAGATCGAGGGCAAGGTCGGCGCTCCGGTCGCGCTCACCGGCTTTGCCCGCTATGCGCTTGGCGAGGGCATCGAGAAGGAAGAAACGGACTTTGCCGCTGAAGTCGCCGCGGCCGGCGGCACCACGGGCTGAGCCCGTTACTTCGACGAGACAGTCGTGAAAAGGCCGCGCCCTGCGCGGCCTTTTTTGTGAGAGAACGATGCAGGCGGGCGATAACTCCGCCGCAGGCAGGGAGTACATTCGTTGAGACCCAATCGTGTTCTCGTTAAACTCTCCGGCGAAGCTCTTGCAGGACAAGCAGGATCCGGCCTCGATGGCGGCACGCTGACGGCTCTGGCCGCCGACATCGCCAATGCCTCGCGCGAGGGCGTCGAGATCGCCATCGTCGTCGGCGGCGGCAATTTCTTCCGCGGTGTCCAGGGCCTGACCAAGGGCCTCGACCGGACCAGCGCCGATTCGATCGGCATGCTCGGCACGGTGATGAACGCGCTCGCGCTCGAGCATGCCATCGAAAGCGCCGGTGCCCCGGCCCGCGCCATGTCGGCCGTGCCGATGCCGTCGCTCTGCGAGAGTTATGCCCGCAAGCGGGCGCTCGACCATCTCACCAACGGCAAGGTCGTTGTGCTCGGTGGCGGGACCGGCAACCCCTATTTCACCACCGACACCGGTGCGGCGCTGCGTGCGGCCGAACTCGGCTGCAGCCATCTGCTCAAGGCGACCCAGGTCGATGGCGTCTACTCCGCCGATCCCAAGAAAGACCCGGCGGCGACCCGCTACGACACCCTGACCCATGAAGAGGCGATCCGGAGCGACCTCAAGGTCATGGATACCGCCGCCTTCGCCCTGGCGCGCGACGCCGGGCTGACCATCGTCGTGTTCTCGATCGCGGAAGCCGGCATGCTTGCTGCCGTGCTGCGCGGCGAGGGCAGGGCAACCTATGTCACGCCTTAACCGCTCCGCGTCACGATGTTCTTGACCCTGGCCGGGCCCCCCGCCATGGTCGCCGGATTATCCGACAATGCCAATCCGATCTTGCAGCGTCGCCGGCGGAAAGCCTCATTTTCGCTGATCGCGCGCTGCAACAGTTCAAGGTCTATAAGACGATGGCCCAGACGACTTTCGATCTCGCCGACGTGAAGCGCCGCATGCAGGGCGCGCTGCAGTCCTTCAAGGGCGACCTGGCGTCGCTGCGCTCCGGCCGTGCCTCGGCGAATATGCTCGATCCGATTCAGGTCGAGGCCTATGGTGCGCGCCAGCCGCTGGCGCAGCTCGCCACCGTCAGCGTTCCAGAAGCGCGCCTCCTCAGCGTTCAGGTCTGGGACCGCAGCATGGTCGGCCCCGTCGAAAAAGCCATCCGCGAATCGGATCTCGGCCTGAACCCGCAGACGGAAGGCCAGGTGCTGCGCATCCGCATTCCGGAGCTGAATGAGCAGCGCCGCAAGGAAATGGTCAAGGTCGCGCATAAATATGCCGAGGAATCCAAGATCGCCGTCCGCCATGTTCGCCGCGACGCCATCGACATCATCAAGAAGGTCGAGAAGGACGGCGCTTTCACCAAGGACGACGTGACACGCCAGTCCGACCTGGTGCAGAAGCTCACCGACCAGCATATCGGCGATATCGACCAGGCGCTGGCGACGAAGGAAAAGGAAATCCTCAGCGTCTGATGCTGTTGGTGACAAGGCACCAGTGACACGCCACCGACTTTCCCGACTGAAGGCCCAATGAGGCATATCGAGCATGTCAGCAGGCCATCGCCCGGGACAATCCAACCCTCCTGTCCACGTCGCCATCATCATGGACGGCAATGGCCGCTGGGCGCAGATGCGCGGCCTGCCGCGGCAGGAGGGCCACCGGCGTGGGCTCGAGGCGCTGCGCAGCACGGTCAGGAATGCCGGTGAACTGGGCGTCAAGGTTCTGACTCTCTACAGTTTTTCCACCGAAAACTGGCGCAGGCCCGCGACCGAGGTCTCCTTCCTGCTCGGCCTGCTCAGGCGCTTCGTTGAAAAGGACCTCGCCGAACTCAAGGCTTCGGGCGTGCGGGTCCGCATCATCGGGCGCCGAGACGACCTGACGCCCGATCTCGTGCGGCTCGTCGAACACGCCGAAACGGCAACCCGCGACAACACCCGTATGACGCTGGTCGTGGCCTTCAATTACGGCGCCCGCGACGAGATCGTCCGCGCGGCGCGGCGGCTGGCGGCCGATGCCGCCGCCGGGCGGATCGATGCCACCGCGATCGATGAAGACATGCTGGGTCTGCATCTGGACACCGCCGATCTGCCCGATCCGGAATTGGTGATCCGCACCTCTGGCGAAACCCGCATCTCGAATTTCCTGCTCTGGCAGGCGGCCTATGCCGAGTTCGTCTTCACCCCCGTGCTCTGGCCGGATTTCGATCGCGCCGCGCTTGAGGCCGCTCTCGCCGAATACGCCCGCCGCGAGCGCCGTTTCGGCGGGGTGCCCGAGGCGCTCGACCGGAAGGTGGGCGCGGCGTGACCGAGCAAGTCCCTGTCTCGCCCCGAGCGGGCCAGGGCGAATTGCGACTGAGGGTCGCCTCGGCGCTGGTGATGGCCGCGGTGATTTTGGTAGCCACCGCTTGGGGCGGCTGGCCGTTTCGGATCGTCTGGATCCTGGTCGCCGGGCTCGTCGCCTATGAATGGCTCGCCATGGCGGGCCGCGACCACGCCATCGCGGGTGCGATCGCCGTGGTTGTGGCGGGCCTCTTACTGGGCTTCTCCCCGGCAAGTCAGCCGGCGCTGGCCGGTGTCGCTGCCATGGCCGCCCTGTCTGGCGCCATGGCAACCCCATGGGTCGGCGGCCGGCTCGCACTGCAGCTTTGCGGTGTCGCCTATGCGCTCGCCTTCGCGCTGATCGCGCCGGCTCTGCGCGCCTTGCCCGAACTCGGATTGGCGCTCGTAATCTGGAGTTTTGCGGTGGTCTGGTCCACCGATATCGCCGCCTATTTCACCGGCCGCAAACTCCGCGGCCCCAGGCTGATGCCGAGCGTCAGCCCTGGAAAAACCTGGTCGGGCGCGATCGGTGGGGCGATTGCCGGCACCCTATGCGGCTATATTGTCTGGGCGGCGACGCCTGCGGCGGCACCGATCGTCGGCCCCGGATGGGTCATCGGCGGCTCGCTTGCGGCATCGGTCTTCAGCCAGATGGGCGACCTGTTCGAATCGGCGCTCAAACGCCGCTTCGGCGCCAAGGATTCGAGCCGGCTGATCCCCGGCCATGGCGGCTTTCTCGATCGGCTCGACGGCTATTGGGCAGTGCTTGTCTTTGCTGGCATCGCCTTGTTCGTCGCTCATCTCCAACCCTGAAACGCGCGCATGCTTCGCACCGTCACGCTTCTGGGAGCGACCGGCTCCATCGGCAAATCGACCCGCGACATCGTCACGGAGAATCCCGAGCGCCTGCGCATCGGCGCGGTGGTCGCGGGGCGCGATGCGGCAGGGCTGGCGCGGGTCGCGGTCGAGACCGGAGCCCGTTTTGCCGCCTTGGCCGATGCGACGGCGGGACCGGCGCTGGCCGCCGCGCTTTCTGGCACCGGGATCGCATCGGGGGCGGGGCGTTCGGCCGTGCTCGACGCGGTGGCGATCGACAGCGACATCGTCGTCAGCGCGATTTCAGGCGCCGCCGGGCTGGAGGCGACCTTCGCCGCGCTGACGCCAGGTCGCGTCGTCGCGCTGGCCAACAAGGAGAGCCTCGTCTGCGCCGGCGCCGCCGTCATGGCCCGGGCCCTCGCTGTCGGCGCGCGAATCCTGCCGCTCGACTCCGAACACAATGCGCTGTTTCAGGTGCTGGGCGCCGAACCGATCTCCGCCATCCGCAGCATGACGCTGACTGCATCGGGCGGCCCGTTCCGGACCTGGAGCGCGGCGCAGATCGCCCAGGCGCGGCCGGAGCAGGCGCTGGCGCACCCCAATTACGCGATGGGCGCCAAGATCACGATCGACTCCGCCAGCATGATGAACAAGGGGCTCGAACTGATCGAGGCCTGCTTCCTGTTCGGTCTGGCGCCCGAGCAACTTGAGGTGCTGGTTCATCCCCAGCAGATCGTCCACGGCCTCGTCACCTTTCGCGACGGCTCGGTCAGCGCCGGCCTGGCCTTGCCGGACATGCGCGTCGCCGCCGCCCATTGTCTCGGCATCGACGGCAGGCTCGATGCACCGCCCGCTCGCTTCCTCGATCTGGCGATGACCGCGCCGCTGACCTTCGAGCGGCCTGATCTTGTGCGCTTCCCGGCGCTCGGCCTCGCCATCGCGGCGCTGGCTGCCGGCGGCGCCATGCCGGCCATCCTCAATGCGGCCAACGAGGTCGCGGTCGCGGCCTTTCTCGAAGGGCGCATCGCTTTTCCCGGCATTGCGGCCCTGGTCGAAGCCGTCTGTGCCGGCCCAGGGCATGACTCTGCCGCTCCCGTCGATGTCGAGGCCGCCCTCGCCATTGACCATGAGGCGAGAAACCGCGCGCGGGCGCTCTTGTCGCGAGCGCCCTTCGCTGTCACCTAAGGCCGGCGGACCTGGAGATGATGATGGATTTCGTGGCGACACTCTGGAACGCCGGCGCGTTCATGCTGGGCTACCTTCTGCCGTTCCTCTTTGTGCTGACGATCGTCGTGTTCGTCCACGAACTCGGCCATTTCCTCGTCGCGCGCTGGTGCGGCGTCGATGTCAAGGTGTTCTCGATCGGCTTCGGCCGCGAGCTCTTCGGCTTCAACGACAAGCACGGCACGCGCTGGCGCTTCGCCCTGGTGCCGCTGGGCGGCTACGTCAAATTCTCCGGCGATGCCGACGCGGCCTCGGCTGGAACTGATTCTGCCGAGATCGAGACGATGACGGCCCAGCAGCGCGAGCGGTCGTTTCCCGCGCAGTCCATCGGCGAGCGGGCCGCGATCGTCGCAGCTGGGCCGATTGCCAATTTCCTGCTGGCCATCTTCATTTTCGCTGCGTCTGTCTACGTCTTCGGCAAGCCGGTCCTGACGCCGCGGGTCGATCAGGTCGTGGCCGGCAGCGCGGCCGAACGCGCCGGGCTGCTCTCTGGCGACCTCGTCGTATCGATCGACGGCCGCCCGATCGGCAGCTTTGCCGATATGCAGCGTGCGATTTCGACACGACCCAACGAGACGCTCTCGATGGTGGTCGATCGCGCCGGTGCCATGGTGACGTTGCCGGTGACGCCGGCGCTCGTCGAACAAAGCACACCGGTGGGCAAGCAGCGCATCGGCGTCCTGGGCGTGCAGGCTTCGCGTCAGGCCAGCGACTGGACGACCCAGCAATTCGGCCTGGTCGAATCGGCCAAGCTCGGCGTGACCGAAACCTGGTTCGTCGTCGAACGCACCTATGACTATCTCGCCAAACTCGTCAGCGGCCGGGAGTCGGTTGACCAGCTTTCGGGCCCGATTCGGATCGCGCAGGTGTCCGGCCTCGTCGCCTCGAATGGCGGGTTGCTGGGTTTGTTGAACCTGGCCGCGATCCTGTCGGTCTCGATCGGGCTGATGAATCTGTTCCCGGTCCCGATGCTGGATGGTGGGCATCTGATGTTCTACGCCCTCGAGGCGCTGCGCGGCCGGCCGTTGAGCGAGCGCGCCCAGGAGATCGGCTTCAAGCTCGGCCTCGGCCTTGTGCTCATGCTGATGCTCTTTGTGACCTGGAACGACCTCGTCCACGTCCGCTCACTGCTCTAGCACCGCGCGGCCGGCGGGTTCGTCGCGCGCCATGTTGCATGCGCAGGCGACGACACCCTGACAAGCGCAAAGACCGGCGGTCGCCACCCGTGTTCAGCGGCTTTCGCCGCCAGGCCTTGGGTAGCGCAGTGTTAACGGATTGCGGCGGTTTCGACGCTTCGCAGTCGCCTTGTCATGGTTCACATCACACGATGTTTTGCCCAGCGCGAGCCACGGGAACTGGCGTTTCCGTGTCAGTTTGCGGCAAAATCACGGCAGCACGCGTGGCCTCATGGCAACGAGGGGCTTAAAAATAATTTGTTAACGACAATGCCGGTTTGCACCCTGCGGGAAACTTTGTAGAAGCGATTGGACTGCAATGTCCCCGTGCGGCCCCCTGTCTGGTGGCTGCCCCCGTATCTGGGGTGGTGACCTGAGAAATGGAATAGGCGACCCGATGACGTCGACCCAAAAGAGCCGGTCCTTCAGAATGCGGCTCTCTCGATCAGTCGGACTTTCGGCCTTTATGTTGGCCGTTAGCGGTGGCGTGGTGTTCGCGCAGGCCGTGATTGTCCAGGGCA
This sequence comes from Allobosea sp. AAP35, assembly GCF_001295925.1. Taxonomy (GTDB): domain Bacteria; phylum Pseudomonadota; class Alphaproteobacteria; order Rhizobiales; family Beijerinckiaceae; genus Allobosea. The sequence continues at coordinate 492,450 of NZ_LJHQ01000003.1, forward strand.
ACAGGCGCGTCGATGCGGAGACGATCCGCTCCTATGCGTCGGGGCAGGGTGGCCCGCAGGAGATTCGCGACAGTCTTCTCGCCACCGGGCTGTTCACGAATGTCCAGGTGAGCCGCCGTGGCTCCCAGACCGTCATCTCCGTTCAGGAGAGCGACTCGATCAACCGCGTCGCCTTCGAGGGCAACCGTCGTCTGAAGAGCGAGGTTCTGCTCCAGCAGGTCCAGTCGAAGGCCGGCGGTCCGATGAGCCAGGCGCTGATCGATGCCGACGTTGCGCGCTTGAGAGAGGTCTACCGTCGTGCAGGTTACGGCCTGTCCTCGGTCAGCGGCCGCATGGCGCCGCTGCCCAACGGTCGCTCGGACGTCGTCTTCACGATCAACGAGAGCGGCAAGACCGGCATCAAGTCGATCAATTTCGAAGGCAACCAGATCTATTCCGATGGCCGCCTGCGCGGTTTGATGAGCTCGACCGAGTCGAACTTCCTCAGCTGGATCAAGACCTCCGACGTCTATGATCCCGACCGCATCGCCGCTGATCTTGAGCTGGTTCGGCGCTTTTATCTCAAGAACGGCTATGCCGATTTCCAGATCGTGAACAATACCGCGCGCTTCGACGAGAGCGCGGGCGGCTGGGTCATTGATGTCGCCGTCAGCGAAGGCCCGCAATACAAGGTCGGCAACGTCGCGGTCGATTCGACCCTGCGCGAGATCGATTCCGCTGCCCTCCAGAGCTATGTCGTCACCTCCGCCGGCGACACCTACAATGCTGAGGCGGTCGAGAAGTCGCTGGTCAATCTCACCACCGAGGTGTCGCGTCGCGGCCATCCCTTCGCTCAGGTCCGGCCGCGCGGCGACCGGGACTCGGCGGGTCGCCTGATCGGTATCACCTATGTCGTCGACGAAGGCCCGCGGGTTTATGTCGAACGCATCAATGTGCGCGGCAACACCCGCACGCGCGATTACGTTGTCCGCCGCGAACTCGATCTTGGTGAAGGCGATGCCTACAACAAGGTGTTCGTCGATCGCGCCGAGCGCCGCCTGAACAATCTCGGTTTCTTCAACAAGGTCCGGATCACCAACGAGCCCGGCTCCGCGCCCGATCGCGTCGTGGTCAACATCGATGTCGAGGACAAGGCCACCGGTTCGTTCTCGATCTCGGGTGGTTACTCGACCTCCGACGGCGTGATCGGCGAAGTCGCGCTGGCCGAATCGAACTTCCTCGGTCGTGGCCAGTTCGTCCGCATCGCCGGCACGCTGGGCCAGCGCACCCAGGGCGTCGATTTCTCTTTCACCGAGCCGTATTTCCTCGGTCGTCGCATTGCGGCGGGCTTCGATCTGTTCTCGAAGTTCAGTGACAACTACAACACCGGTCGTTTTGAAAGCCGCGTTACCGGCGGTACGGTTCGTCTGACCTTCCCGATCACGGAAGAATTCTCGATCACGCCGCGCTACTCGATCTACTCGACCGAAATCGAGATCCCCAATTCAGTTGATCGGCCCTACAACGACTGTAGTGTTCCGATCGGTGGGATCACGCCGGGTACGCCCGGTGCGTTGGGTGCGAGCACGAGCATCAACTGCTTGACCAACGGCGAGGCGACGATCGCGGTCAAGGAAGCGGCGGGCACGACGCTGACCTCGCTGGTCGGCCTCGGCTTCAACTACAATTCGCTCGACAGCAACCAGAACCCGCGCAACGGCTTCATTGGTGAGATCAAGCCCGAATTCGCGGGTCTCGGCGGCGACTCGAAGTTCCTGCGTATCTCGGCTGATGGTCGTTATTACAAAGAGATCTTCGACGATGTCGTCGGTTTCGCCCGGTTGCAGGGTGGTCACGTGCAGGCCACTAGCGGTGATCTGCGCATGATCGACCACTACTTCCTCGGACCGACCCTGGTGCGCGGCTTCGCGCCGTCCGGTATCGGCCCGCGCGACGTCTTGAACGATCCGACCGCGAACGCGCTCGGCGGCACCAGCTATTTCGGCGGTTCGCTCGAGGTGCAGTTCCCGATCTGGGGTCTGCCGCGTGATCTCGGTCTGCGCGGTGCGGTCTTCGCCGATGCTGGTACGCTGTTCAACTATGACGGTGGTACGGCGGTGGCCAGCGCGTGCCCGGCCGGTTCGTCGGGTCGTCAGTTCAACGTTGCTCTATCGCCGGGCCAGACGGCCCAGACGAACGTGGCCTGCGTCCGCGACAAGAATGTCATCCGCTCTTCCGTTGGCGTCAGCCTGCTCTGGCAGTCGCCACTCGGTCCGATTCGCTTTGATTACGCCTACGCTTTGTCGAAAGATGACGGCCAGTGGGGCACGGCCATCGTCAACGGTCAGGCAGTTAGCGGCAAGTACGGCGGCGATCGCCTGCAGGCCTTCCGCTTCTCCGGCGGCACCCGCTTCTGACGCGGCGGGGCGCGATCCGCGCCCCGCTCCGGACCTTCATTCAATGTCAGAACCCCTCTTTTTTCCGATCGCGACCTCGCTTGATTTCGGCGAGGTCGCTGCTATTTCGGGTGCCACCCTGCCGGAGGGGGTCGATCCCTCGCGTCCGCTCACCGGCGCCGCCGCGCTCGAGAATGCTGGCCCGGGCGATGTCGCCTACATGGACAACCCCAAATATACCGACGCGCTGGCTGCGACCGGGGCGGGGCTGTGCCTGGTCTCGTCGCGTTTTGCCGAGCGAGTCCCTGCGGGTACGACCGCTCTTGTGTCGCCGGCGCCTTATCATGCCTTCGCCAAGGTGCTGGCCCGCTTCTTCCCCTCTGCTTTGAGGCCGGGCTCGGCCTTCGCATCGCAAGGTGTGGCGCCAGGGGCCTTCGTTCACGCGACGGCGGTGCTCGAAGCCGGAGTGACGGTCGATCCCGGCGCCGTCATCGGGCCTGGCGCCGAGATCGGTTCGGGCACCATCGTCGCCGCGCATGCCGTCATTGGCCCCCAGGTCCGAATCGGCCGCAACTGTTCGATTGGGCCTGGCTGTACGCTCCAGGCAACCCTGATCGGCAATCGCGTCATCATCCACCCAGGCGTGCGCATCGGTCAGGACGGTTTCGGCTTCGCCATGAGCCCGCGCGGCCATATGAAGGTGCCGCAGATCGGCCGGGTCATCATCCAGGACGATGTCGAGATCGGTGCCAACACCTGCATCGATCGCGGCGCCAGCCGCGACACCGTGATCGGCGAAGGGACGAAGATCGATAACCTCGTCCAGATCGGCCACAACGTCGTCATCGGGCGCCATTGCGTCATCGTTTCGCAGGTCGGCATCGCCGGTTCGACGACATTGGAAGACTTCGTCGTGCTCGGCGGGCAGGTCGGCCTGGCCGGGCATCTCACCGTCGGCATGGGCGCGCAGGTGGCGGCGCAGAGCGGCGTCGCCGGCGATGTTCCGCGCGGCGCGAAATACGGCGGTTATCCGGCACAGCCGGCCCTGACCTGGGCACGCGAGAGCGCCCTGCTGAGGTCCCTGGTCGCCAACCGCGGCAAAGGCCGAACCGAAGGCTGAAGCGGGCCCGCTCTCCTGATTCACCCGTCCATGCGGCAAGTTTGTGCCGCGACGACGTCGATCTTCGACGGCAGGCTGCCGAAACAGTTGGCCCCGCGCGAGGAGATGACTAAGACACGACATCGATGATGCGAACGCAGGGACGTCTCGCACGGGAGGCAGGACAAGATGACCGAGGCGACGACGGCCCTGGGTGTGGCCGATATCCAGAAGATCATGGCCTGCATTCCGCATCGCTACCCGTTTCTGCTCGTTGATCGCGTTGTCGAGATCAACGGCGATGAGTCCGGGGTCGGCATCAAGAACGTCACGATCAACGAGCCGCAATTCACCGGCCATTTCCCGGGCCGTCCGGTTTTCCCGGGCGTGCTGATGATCGAGGCGATGGCGCAGACAGCCGGCGTGCTCGTGGTCAGCTCGCGCGGCGAGGCCGATCCGGCCGTCAGCAGCGTGCTGTTCACGACGATCGACAAGGCCAAGTTCCGTAAACCCGTCGTGCCGGGCGACACGCTGCGCTTTCACCTCACCAAGATCGCGCGCAAGCGCAACATCTGGTTCTACCGCGGCGAGGCCCGCGTCGACGGCACGCTCGTCGCGGAAGCGGATCTCTCGGCGATGGTCGTTTGAGCCGATGACGCACTGCCAGATGACGACAACCTGTCCGTTGAGCTTCCTGTCATGAGTTCCAGCATTCATCCGCTATCGGTCGTCGATCCCGGCGCGCGCATCGGCGAGGGCGTCAGCATCGGCCCGTTCTGCACGGTCGGCCCCGATGTCGTGCTCGCCGAGGGTGTGGAACTTGTCAGCCATGTCGCCGTGGCGGGCCGTACGACGGTCGGCGCGCGCACGAAGATCTACCCTTTCGCCTCCATCGGCCATCCGCCGCAGGATGTGAAATACAAGGGCGAACCCTCGACGCTGACGATCGGGGTCGATTGCCTGATCCGCGAAGGCGTGACGATGAACCCTGGCACCGAGGGCGGCGGGATGAAGACCACGGTCGGCGACCGCTGCTTCTTCCTGGCGAACTCCCATGTCGCGCATGACACCTCGATCGGCGACAACGTCATCTTCTCCAATAACGTCATGTGTGCCGGCCATGTGAAGGTCGGCAATTTCGTCATCGTCGGTGGCGGCACCGGCCTGCACCAGTTCATCCGCGTCGGCGACCATGCCTTCATCGGCGGCGGCGCGGGCGTGATGCACGACGTCATCCCCTTCGGCATGGTGCGCGACAACCCGGCCCATCTCGCCGGGCTCAATCTCGTGGGCTTGCGTCGGCGCGGCTTCACGCGCGAGCAGATCCATGAACTGCGCCGGGCCTATCGTCTGCTGTTCGCCGATGAGGGCACCTTGTCGGAGCGCGTCGAGGACGTCGCCAGCGAATTCGCCTCGCATCCGCTGATCCACGAGATCCTCGACTTCATCCGCGTCGGCGGCGAACGCGCGATCTGCGTTCCCCATGACGTCAACGCGCCGGATCGGTGAGCGCTGACAAGACAGCAGCGCCGATGACGCGCGGGCCGCTGGCGATCATCGCAGGCGCGGGAGAGTTTCCGCTTCGTCTCGCAGCGGTCGCAGCCCAGCGCGGCCGAACGGTCTTCGTGGCGGCCCTGGATGGCGCCGCCGATCCGGCGGCCTTCGGCTCAGTCGATCTGCAGAGCTATCGACTGGGCCAGTTGGGCCGCCTGCTCGAGGATCTGAGGGGCCGCGCGGTTACCGACATGGTCTTGATCGGCAGCCTCCCGCGCCCGAGCTTCGCTGCCCTGCGCCCGGAAGCCTCGACGCTTCGGTACCTCCCGCATTTTGCCCGCGCCTTTCGGGGCGGCGACGATCATCTTCTGCGAGGCGTGGTTTCCTTTTTCGAAGGGCAGGGCTTCACCGTCCATGGACCGGCCGATATCGCGCCCGATATGGCGGCTCCGATCGGCGCACTCGGTCGAAAGACGGCATCGACGGAGCAGAAGGCACTGATCGCGCGGGGGTTTGAGCTTCTCGCTGCGCTGTCGCCCTTCGACGTCGGCCAGGCGGCGATCCTCGCGGACCATCGCGTCATCGCCATCGAGGCGGCGGAAGGCACCGATGCCATGATCAGACGCGTCGCCGACCTCGTCGCCTCCGGGCGGTTGCGTATCGCCAAGGGCGACGGCGTGCTGGTCAAGGCGCCCAAGGACGGCCAGGATCTGCGCGTCGACATGCCGGCGATCGGTCCTCAAACCCTGCGCAACGTGGCCGCCGCTGGCCTCTCTGGAATCGGCCTGTGCGCCGGACGCGTGCTGGTTGGCGATGCGGCTGCCCTGGGGAGACACGCCGATCAGGCCGGCCTCTTCGTCGAGGGGGTCGGCGCATGAGCGCGCCATTCCGTCTTGCGGTGATCGCGGGCGAGGCTTCGGGCGATGCGCTGGCGCTTCGTTTCATCGAAAACCTCCGCCAGCGACTTGGCGACCGGCCGCTCCTCATCACCGGCGTCGGCGGCGAGGATCTGATCGCGGCGGGGCTGGTCCCGCTGTTTGCCCAGGCCGATATTGCCGTGATGGGGTTTGGTCCCGTGATCGCGCGCCTCCCGCTGCTGCTGCGCCGCATGGAGGATGCCGCCCGTGGCGTCGTGGCCTTCGCGCCCGATCTGCTGCTGACGGTCGATGCGCCCGACTTCTGCTTGCGTGTCGCCAGGAAGGTGCGTGCCCGGGCGCCCGACATTCCGATCGCGCACTGGGTTTGCCCCAGCGTCTGGGCCTGGCGTTCAGGGCGTGCACGCCGCATGGCACCCTATGTCGACCGCATCCTGGCATTGCTGCCCTTCGAGCCGGCGGCTCTGGAGCGCTTGCACGGGCCAGGCACCACCTATGTCGGCCACCCCCTGATCGAACGGCTGGCTGAACTCAGGCCCACCGCGGTCGAAACCGCGATTCGGAACGATGATGCGTCGCCGCTGGTGCTGGTCCTGCCCGGCAGCCGCCGTTCGGAGATCCGCCATCTGATGCCGGCTTTCGGCGATGCGGTTTCGCGGATCGCGGCAGCGAGGCCGGGCACGCGCTTCGTGCTTCCGGCGGTCGCGCATCTCAAGGATGACATTGCGCAGGCAACGTCATCCTGGGCCGTCAAGCCCGACATCGTCGTCGGCGAGGCCGGCAAACTGGCGGCGTTTCGGACCGCGCGTGCAGCTCTGGCAGCGTCGGGCACGGTGACGCTCGAACTCGCTCTGGCGCAGGTGCCGACCGTTGCGGCCTATCGCGGCGCGGGCTGGGAGGCGGCGATCGCCAGGCGCCTGATCAAGCTGCCGAGCGTGATACTGCCCAATCTCATTCTCGGCCGTAGCGTCGTCCCCGAATTCATCCAGGACGATGCGACGCCGGACGCGCTGAGCCGCGAACTCCTGGCGGTGCTGGCAAACGGACCGGCCCGCCAAAGCCAGCTCGATGGCTTCGGCGAAGTCGAGACGATCATGAAAACGGCAGGTGCCAGCCCCGCGGCCAATGCGGTCGAAGCCGCGCTGGCCCTGGTCGAGCACCGGTCGCGATAGAGCGGCCGGCCTTCGCAGTATTAGCGTCCTGTGCGAACGCGCCTTACTCGACCGCCGCGCCAGACGCCTTGGCGATCGGGAACCACTGGGAAGTTTGGCGATACCTTAGCGTCGGCGATTGTGCCGTCATCGTCGGCAATCATATCAATCATGCGAAACAATCAGGGCGCGACGGTAAGCCGTCGCGCCCTGATTGGCAGGCAGATGGCGATGGCGGCCTTAGCGGCGGCCGATCGGGGTGTATTCGCGCTGCGGCGCGCCGGTGTAGAGCTGGCGCGGACGGCCGATGCGCTGGGACGGATCCTCGATCATTTCCTTCCACTGCGCGATCCAGCCGACGGTGCGCGCCAGCGCAAACAGCGCGGTGAACATCGAGGTCGGGAAGCCCATCGCCTTCAGGGTAATGCCGGAATAGAAATCGATGTTCGGGTAAAGCTTTTTCTCGATGAAATAGCTGTCCGACAGCGCGATGCGCTCGAGCTCCATCGCGACATCCAGCAGCGGGTCATCCTTGATTCCGAGCTCGTTGAGCACCTCATGCGTGGTCTTCTGCATGATCTTGGCGCGCGGATCGTAGTTCTTGTAGACCCGGTGACCGAAGCCCATCAGGCGGAAGGGATCGTTCTTGTCCTTCGCCTTGGCGATGTATTTCGGGATGTTGTCGACCGAGCCGATCTCCTCGAGCATCTTCAGCGCGGCCTCATTGGCGCCGCCATGGGCAGGGCCCCAGAGGCAGGCCGTGCCGGCCGCGATGCAGGCGAAGGGGTTGGCCCCCGACGAGCCGGCGAGACGAACCGTCGAGGTCGAGGCGTTCTGCTCATGGTCGGCGTGCAGGATGAAGATCCGGTCGAGCGCGCGCGACAGCACCGGGTTGACCTTGTACTCCTCGGCCGGCACCGCAAAGCACATCCGCAGGAAGTTCGAGGTGTAGTCGAGCGAGTTCAGCGGATACACGAAGGGCTGGCCAACGGTGTACTTATAGGCCATCGCCGCCAGCGTCGGCATCTTGGCGATCATCCGCATCGAGGCGACCATGCGCTGATACGGGTCCGAGATATCGGTCGAGTCGTGATAGAAGGCCGACATCGCGCCGATCGAGCCGACCATGACCGCCATCGGATGCGCGTCGCGGCGGAAGCCCTGGAAGAAGCGGGCCATCTGCTCGTGCACCATGGTGTGGCGCGTCACGCGATAGTCGAAATCGGCCTTCTGCACCGCCGTCGGCAACTCGCCTTCCAGCAGCAGATAGCAGGTCTCGAGGAAGTCGCCATGCTCGGCGAGTTGCTCGATCGGATAGCCGCGATAGAGCAGCACGCCCTCATCGCCGTCGATATAGGTGATCTGCGACTCACAGCTCGCCGTCGAGGTGAAGCCGGGGTCATAGGTGAACATGCCTGTCTGGGCATAGAGCTTGGCGATGTCGATGACGGACGGGCCGATCGAACCCGTCTTGATCGCCATGTCGACGGTCTTGCCGTCGATCTGAAGCTGGCTTGTGGTTCCGCTCATCGATGCCGATCCTTTCAGGCTCGCTGCTGGTCAGTCGTCGTCGCGCCGCGCCCGTCCATCATGGTCCATGGGGCCTTACCGTCGTAAGAGCGAACCGAGATGACAGGGTCGTGTCGGTTCGAGGGCCACCAGACAGGAGAAACGCTTCATCCGACTGATATTCAAGCATATTTGTGCCTGCTCCTGCCTTCGCCGGAGCAGCCGCACGTCGCGTCCTAGACCATTTGCAGAGGGTGTTCAACCGAGCCGAAAGTGGGTCGGCACTTCGTCTTGCTCACTGCTGGTCGGAGAGGCGCGCAAGCGTTTCCTCTCGTCCGAGAACCGCCATGACGTCGAAAAGCCCAGGCGACATCGCCCGCCCCGTCAGGGCGGCGCGCAAGGGCTGCGCCGCTTGTCCGAGCTTGAGGCCGTGCTCTTCGGCAAAGGCCCGCACCGCCGCCTCGAGCGCCGCGACCGACCACTCGGCCACCGCCGAAAGCTTGTCCGAAAGCCCGGGCAGGCGCTGCTTTCCGGCCTCGTCGAGCAGGGCTGAAGCCTTGGCGTCGAGCTGCAGCGGGCGCGCCGCATAGAGGTAATAGGCGCTGTCGAGCAGCTCGACGAGCGTCTTTGCCCGCTCCTTCAGCCCCGGCATCGCGGCCAGGAACCGCTCTTCCAGTTCGGGAGAGAGGGTGGCCGGTACGCCCCGCGCGGGACCGATCTCGGGCAGGATCACCTTCAGCGCCGCAAGCAGGTCGGCGTCGTCCGACTGGCGCATGTAGAGCCCGTTCAGGCTCTCGAGCTTGGCATAGTCGAAGCGCGCCGCCGAACGGCCGATCGAGGACAGATCGAACAGTGCGATCATCTCGTCGGTCGAGAAGATCTCCTGGTCGCCATGGCTCCAGCCCAGCCGCAGCAGATAATTGCGCAGCGCCACCGGCAGATAGCCCATGGCCCGATAGGCATCGACGCCGAGCGCGCCATGACGTTTCGAGAGCTTGGCGCCGTCGGGCCCGTGAATCAGCGGGATATGCGACATGCTCGGCACGGCCCAGCCCATTGCCTGGTAGATCTGGGTCTGGCGCGCGGCATTGGTGAGATGGTCGTCGCCACGAATGACGTGAGTGACGCCCATGTCGTGGTCATCGACCACGACGGCCAGCATATAGGTCGGGTTGCCGTCGGAGCGCAGCAGCACGAGGTCGTCGAGATTCTCGTTTTGCCAGACGACGCGGCCCTGGACCTGATCCTCGACGACGGTCTCGCCGGTCTGCTGCGCGCGCAGCCGGATCACCGGCTTGACGCCCTCTGGCGCGGTCGCTGGGTCGCGGTCGCGCCAGCGGCCGTCATATTTCATCGGCTTTCCCGCTGCCTTGGCCTGCTCGCGCATCTCGTCGAGCTCGGCCGGCGTCGCAAAGCAGCGATAGGCATGGCCGCTGTCGAGCATCTGCTGCGCGACCTCGCGATGTCGCTCGGCGCGGGCGAACTGGTAGACCGTGTCGCCGTCCCAATCGAGGCCGAGCCAGGCGAGACCATCGAGGATGGCGGCGATTGCCGGCTCCGTCGAACGCTCGCGGTCGGTGTCCTCGATGCGCAGCAGCATCTTGCCGCCATGGCGACGGGCATAGAGCCAGTTGAACAGCGCCGTTCGCGCGCCGCCGATATGCAGAAAGCCGGTGGGCGAGGGCGCAAAGCGCGTGACGACGGCATCGCTCATGAAAGGCTAAGACTCCGGCTGGGCTAAGGGGGCGGCCCAGCGATCAGGACAGATGGGCGGGCGGGAGACCGGAACGCAAGGCGAGCCGGACGCCAGACCACACGAGGGCGCGAAGTGACATCCGGCGCCGCCCCTGTAACATGCCCTTGCCGCCTGCGTTAAGGGCCAGATCGCAGCCCCGCACCATCGCAGCCGAGCACGGGTTGGGGAGCGGTCGATGCAGCCGGCGCCGCCAGGACAGTGCAGTCCAGCAAGCCCGCGCGGGACACGCGCCGGCGTCCTGCCATGGCGCCTGCCCGACGTCGTACGCGGTCGCCCCGGCGTTGAACTGACGCTGATGGCATGGCGCGCCCGCCTGTTCGGCGCATTGTCGCGCGAAGCCGAGCGCCGCCGGCTGTTTCTCTGGCTGCCCGTGCTGATGGGGGCCGGCATCCTGCTTTACTTCGCGGCCGACAGCGAACCTGCGCTCGCGGCGCCCTTGAGCGGCCTGGCGCTGGCCGCAGGCGCAGCCTTCGCGCTGCGACGACGCCGGATCGCGCTCATGGTCTGCCTGGGCCTCTGCGCCGCATTCGTGGGTTTCGCCGCTGCAACCTGGCGCACCGCGACGGTTGCGTCGCCGATGCTCGATCGCCCCCGCATCGGCTTGCTCACTGGCTTCGTTGAAGCTGTCGAAGCCCGTGACGCCGGCGCGCGCCTCGTCATCCTGGTGACCGGCATCGCCGGATTGGAGCCGGCAGCCTGGCCGCGGCGCGTGCGGGTGAATGTGCGCAGCGGAACCGTCTCGCCGGGCGATCACATCGCGGCGGTGGCGCGTCTGCTGCCGCCGCCGGGACCAGCGCGGCCCGGCGGCTATGATTTCGGCCGCGACGCCTTTTTTCGCGGCCTTGGTGCGGTCGGCAGCATTCCCGGCAAGATCGCGCTGACGCCGCCGCCTCATCCGCCTCCGCCGCAATTGAGCCTTGCGGCGACCGTTGATCGTGCTCGCAATGCCCTGACCCGCCGCATCGCGGAGATCGGCGGCGGGCAGGCCGGTGCGATGGCAGCCGCTCTCGTCACCGGCAAGCGCGGCCTGATTACCGAGACCACCAATGCCGACCTTCGCGCCGCCGGCATCTATCACATCGTTTCGATCTCTGGGCTCCACATGGTGCTCGCGGCGGGCACGATCTTCTGGCTGGTGCGGGCGGTTTTGGCGCTGTCGCGCACCCTGGCCCTGGGCTTCCCGATCAAGAAGATCGCGGCGCTCGCTGCCATGGCCGGCGCGACCGCCTATTGCGTGTTCTCCGGTGCCGAGGTCGCAACCGTCCGGTCCTTGATCATGACGCTGGTGATGCTGGGCGCGATCCTGGTCGACCGCCCGGCGCTGAGCATGCGCAATCTCGCGCTCGCGGCGATCATCGTGCTGCTGCGCGAGCCCGAGGCGCTGCTGGGACCGAGCTTCCAGATGTCGTTTGGCGCGGTGGCGGCGCTGATCGCTTTCGCCGAGCGTTGGGAGGAGCGCAGCCGGGCGCAGCCGCCCTCCGCACTGCCCTGGCCGCTGCGTCCGCTCTGGATCGCGGTCACCGGCATCATCGTCACCACATTGCTGGCGACCGCGGCGACCGCGCCCTTCGGCGCCTATCATTTCCAGACCTTCAACCCGTTCGGCCTACTCGGAAACGCGCTGGCGCTGCCCTTCGTCTCGCTTTTCGTCATGCCGGCGGCGGTGTTCGGGGTGCTGGCCTATCCGTTCGGCCTCGACGCTCCGGCGTGGTGGCTGATGGGCTTGGCGTCGCATGTGGTTCTGCAACTCGCACACTGGGTCGCAGGGATCGACCACTCGACAGTGGTCATCGCCGCCTTCGGTCCTGCCGCCCTGTCATGCTTTGCAGCCTCGCTGCTGTGGGCGACGCTTTGGACCACCAAGCTGCGTCTGCTCGCCATCCTGCCGCTGATCGGCGGTGTCATGATCGCGGCCAAGCCCGAACGCCCCGAGATCCAGATCGAGCGGGACGGTTCCGGCATCGCGGTGCGCGGACGCGACGGCTTGCTGGTGGTGGCCGGCAAGCCCAGCCGTTTCGTGCTGCAACAGTGGCTGACCGCCGATGGCGACAGCCGCAACCCAGACGACGCGTCCTTGCGCCAGGGCGCGGCCTGCGACGCGCAGGGCTGCGTGATCAGGACGAAAGACGGTCGCAACGTCGCCTATGCCCGCGAACGGCTCGCCATCATCGAGGATTGCCGGCGTGCCGATCTGGTGGTGACGCCGATCCCATGGACCGCGCCCTGCAAGGCCCCCCTGATCGACCGCACGGCACTGGGCCGCGACGGCGCCACCGCCCTCGTCGCCCGAGCCGAAGGCTGGCGAAGCCACGCGGCCGAGCAGGCCGGCGGTAACCGTCCCTGGACCCGCCAGAGCGCCCCCCCGCTATCGCCATCGTCTCGGCCGGCCGCAGCGGTGACATCGCCCTCCGACGACGGGCCAGGCCCGGAGCCGCTTCAGTAGCGCCGCATCAAATTGACCAGCCGGCCCTGGATCTTGACCCGGTCGGGGCCAAGAACACGGGTTTCATAGGCAGGGTTGGCCGCTTCCAGCGCGATCGAGGAGCCGCGCTTGCGCAGGCGCTTCAGGGTCGCCTCCTCATCGTCGATCAGAGCGACGATGATGTCGCCGGTATTGGCGACGTCCTGGCGTCGGATCACCACCGTATCGCCGTCGAGAATACCCGCATCGACCATGGAATCACCGCGCACCTCGAGCGCGAAATGCTCGCCGGCTCCCAGCATGTCTGCCGGGAGCGCAACGCTGTGGCTGCGGCTCTGGATCGCTGAGATCGGCGTACCGGCGGCGATCCGGCCCATCACAGGAATCGAAATGCTGCCGCGCCCGTCATCGGGCGCCGAGTCGACCGGTCTGGGCTTGGTGGCCATGCCATCCTTGCCCAGCCCGCCCTGAACGATCGACGGGTTGAAGCGCCGAGCCGGGGGCTGGCTACCGGCGCCGATACCGTCGGGCAGTTTGATCACCTCCAGCGCACGGGCGCGGTTCGGCAGCCGGCGGATGAAGCCGCGCTCCTCCAGCGCCATGATCAGCCGGTGGATGCCCGATTTCGACTTGAGATCGAGCGCATCCTTCATCTCGTCGAAGGAGGGGGGGACGCCGCTTTCGCGCAGGCGCTCCTGAATGAAACGAAGCAGTTCGAACTGTTTGCGTGTCAGCATGGTCCCCGCCGGCGCTGGTGGAATCCGCCATGACCAGCAGATTCGAAACAAATCACGAACATCATACCTGTTCGTGTTGTGTTCCGCAAGCGCACGCTTGCCGAACGACACCCTCCAGGTACTAGCGCAGGCGGATGAACCGGCACGGATCGCCCTTGCGAGCCGGCGGCGCGAAGGCAGGGCGGATGGCGAGCGCCTGCGCGCGCGCCAGCAGGCCGAGCATCGAGGAATCCTGCCGCTCGAACGGTGTCGCCTCCCAGCCGGCCTCGGTCAAAGCGAGGTCGGAGCGCAGGTAATCCTCGCGCTCGTCATTGGCCGGCATGTCGCGGCCGAGGATACCCGGCTCGCTGCGGTCGCGTGCCGGCATGGGGATGCCGAGCAGCGCCTCGATCAGCGGCACGACGAACAGATGGCCGCAGACGATCGAGGAGACGGGATTGCCCGGCAGCCCCACCGCGACCATGGCGCCGAGCCGGCCGGTCATCATCGGCTTGCCCGGCCGCATCGCGATTTTCCAGAAACCCAGCGCCATGCCGGCCCGCGTCAGCGCCTCCTGCACCAGGTCGTGCGCACCGACGGAGGCGCCGCCAAGCGTGATCAGCACATCCGCGCCCGCATCCCGCGCCTGCGCAATCCGGGCGGCGAGGTCGGCATGGTCGTCGCGCGCGATGCCGAGATCGAGGGCGGTGGCGCCGGCCTGCTCGACCAGCGCCGCGAGCGAAAAGCTGTTCGAGGCGACGATTTGGTCGGGGCCGACGGTTTCGCCGGGCGAAACCAGTTCGTCGCCGGTGGCTAGGATCGCGACAAGCGGCTTGCGCCGTACCGGCAGAAGCGGATGCCCGGCTGCTGCGGCGAGGCCCAGCGCGGCGCTGTCGAGAGCCCGTCCGGCGGGCAGGAGCACATCGCCCGTGCTGAAATCGAGCCCGGCTTTGCGGATGAACTTGCCCTTCGGCGCGCCTTCGCGCACGCGAATCTCAGCCTCGCCGACGCCATCGGCATTTTCCTGGATCAGGATCGTGTCGGCACCATCAGGGATCGGCGCGCCGGTGAAAATCCGCACCGCCTCGCCGGGAGACAGCGTGCCCCCGAAGGAACGTCCCGCGGCGGATTCTCCGATCACCCGCAGCGCCGTGCCGGGGGTGAGGTCGTCCGCCCGCACCGCATAGCCGTCCATCGCCGAATTGGCGAAGGGCGGCTGCGTCCGCAGCGCCGCGACATCGGCTCCGAGCACGCGCCAGGCGCAATGCGCCAGCGAGAGCATCTCGATGGGGGTCGGGCCCGGCACGCTGTCGAGCAGCGCCTTGAGCGCGATCGGAACCGGTGTCAGCGCCATCAGGCGGAGCCCATCTCAGCCATGTCAGCCTCGAACGTGCCGGACTTCCCGCCCGATTTATGGACGAGCCGGATGCCCTCGATCCGCATGCCGCGATCGGCGGCCTTGACCATGTCGTAGACGGTCAGGCAGGCGACGCTGACGGCGGTGAGCGCCTCCATTTCGACGCCGGTCTGCCCCTTCACCTTGACTTCGGCGCGCACCCGGATGCCCGGCAGCGCCGCGTCGATCTCCAGATCGACGGCGACTTTGGTGATCAGCAGCGGATGGCAGAGCGGGATCAATTCATGGCTGCGCTTGGCGGCCATGATGCCGGCAAGCCGCGCCGTGCCGAGCACATCGCCCTTCTTGGCGTCGCCATCGCGCACGATCGCCAGCGTCTGCGCCTGCATCACCACGCAGCCCTCGGCGATGGCCGTGCGCGAGGTCTCGGCCTTGTCGCCGACATCAACCATATGGGCCTGGCCGCGCGCATCGAGATGGCTGAGCGCGCTCATGGGGCGCTGTCCTGCGTCGCGGGCGCCAGGAGTTCGCGCGTCGCGGCCGCGACATCGGCCTGGCGCATCAGGCTCTCGCCGACGAGAAAGGTGCCGACGCCGACGCGGTTGAGCCGGCCGATGTCGTCCGGGGTGAAGATGCCGCTCTCGCTGATGACGATTCGCTCAGGTGGAACACGCGCGGCGAGCCGCTCCGTCACGGCGAGATCGACGTTGAAATCGCGCAGATCGCGGTTGTTGATGCCGAGCAGGCGGCTTTTCAGCGCGAGCGCCCGGTCGAGTTCGGCCTCGTCATGGACCTCGACCAGCACATCCATGCCGAGCCCGATCGCGGTCTCTTCGAGTTCATGCGCGGTCGCATCGTCGACGGCGGCCATGATGATCAGGATGCAGTCCGCGCCCCAGGCCCGGGCCTCGAAGACCTGGTAGCGGTCGTAGAGGAAATCCTTGCGCAGGGTCGGCAGTCCCGAGGCTGCGCGCGCCTGCTGCAGGAATTCCGGCTGGCCCTGGAAGGAGGGTCCGTCGGTGAGGACGGACAGGCAGGCAGCCCCGCCGGCCGCATAGGCCCGGCCCAGCGCCGGCGGATCGAAATCGGCCCGGATCAGGCCTTTCGAGGGGCTGGCCTTCTTGATCTCGGCGATCAGCGCGGGCTGGCCCTGAGCCAGCTTGGCGCTCAGCGCCTCGGCAAAGCCGCGCGGTTTGGCCGCTGACCGTGCCCGGCTCTCGATCAGGCCAAAGGGTACAGCCTGCTTGGCGGCTGCGATCTCGCGGCGTTTATAGGCCTCGATCTTGGCGAGGATGTCGCTCATGGCCGCCTCATGCGTTCGAGCTCGCGACAAGCGAAGCCAGCGTCGCCTTGGCTTTGCCGGAAGCGAGCGCTGCCTGGGCACGCGCGAACCCATCGCGCAGGTCACCCGCCTGTCCGGCGACGACAAGCGCCGCTGCGGCATTGAAGGCCGCGATGTCGCGGAAGGCGGTCTTTTCGCCATCGAGCACCGCACGCAGCGCGGCTGCGTTCTGGGCCGGCTCGCCGCCGCGAAGGTCTTCGGGCTTGGCTCTGGCCAGACCGACATCCTCGGGCGCGATCGTGAAGCTCTCGATCTTGCCGCCATCGAGCGAGACCACCCGCGTCGGCCCCGTCGTGGTGATCTCGTCGAGGCCATCAGAACCATGCACGGCCCAGATGCGGGTCGATCCGAGGCTCGCCAGCACCTTGACCATCGGCTCCAGCCAGGTCTCCGAGAAGGCGCCGATGAGCTGTTTCTTCACCCCGGCCGGGTTGGACAACGGGCCGAGCAGGTTGAAGATGGTGCGTGTGCCGAGCTCGACGCGCACCGGCGCGACATGGCGCATCGAGGCGTGATGCGTCGGCGCGAACATGAAGCCGACGCCGGCCTGCGCGATGCAACGCTCTGTTGCTGCCGGATCGAGCCCGACCTTGACACCGAGCGCCATCAACACGTCCGCCGCCCCCGATTTCGACGACGCCGCCCGGTTGCCATGCTTGGCGACCGGCACGCCACATGCCGCCGTGATGATCGCAGCCAGGGTCGAGACATTGTAGGAGCCCGAGGCATCGCCGCCGGTTCCGACAATGTCGATGGCCTCAGTCGGCGCCTTCACCGTCAGCATCTTGCCGCGCATCGCGCCGACCGCGCCGCTGATCTCCTCGGTGGTCTCGCCGCGCACGCGCAGCGCCATCAGGAAGGCGGCTGCCTGCGCATTGGTGACGCCGCCCGAGAGGATCGTGTCGAAGGCGTCGCGCGCCTCGTCCCGCGACAGCGAGGCACCGGTCGCGACCTTGGCGATGAAGGGCTTGAAATCGTCCATGGGAACTCTGTGCAGCAGCGACTTGAAGGGCGTATCGGGATCAGACGGCGCCGGCCAGGGCGGCCGGCTCATGCTCGCGCTGCCATCGCTGCGCCAGATCCAGGAAATTCTGCAGGATCGTGGCGCCGTGCTCGGAGGCGATGCTTTCGGGGTGGAACTGCACGCCATGCACCGGCAGGCTGCGATGCGACAGCGCCATGATCAGGCCGTCCGACGTCTCCGCCTCGATCTCCAGCTCAGCCGGGCAGGTCTCCCGGGCGACGATCAGCGAGTGGTAGCGCGTCGCCTGCAGCGGGCCGTTGATGCCGCGGAACAGCCCCCGCGCCCTGTGCTCGATCGGGGAGACCTTGCCGTGCATCGGCACGGGCGCCCGCACGACATCGCCGCCGAAGACCTGGCCGATCGCCTGCAGCCCGAGACAGACGCCGAAGATCGGCTTGCTGTCCGCGCCCTCGCGCACGAGATCGAGGCAGATGCCGGCCTCGTTGGGTGTGCAGGGGCCGGGCGACAGCACGATCGCATCGTGATCGTCGCTAAGCGCTTCGTCGACGCTCAATGCATCGTTCCTGCGCACATCGACCTGCGCCCCCAGCCCGCCGATCAGGTGGACCAGGTTCCAAGTGAAGCTGTCGTAGTTGTCGATCAGCAGGATGCGCATCGGCGTGAGACCATGGATTTTGGGTTCCGGTCATGCACGGTTGGGGGCGGGGAGGTCAAGTTTGCGGGGCGCGCCGAATGACCATAGCCGTCATTCTCGGGCGCAGCGCAGCGTAGACCCGAGAATCTCTCGCCGGAAATGCTCGGGTCGAGCCCGAGCATGACGAGCCCGCCCGCCCTCAGCCTCTTGCCCCGCGCGGCATCCCGGCGGTTCGCACCGAGCCCTGGCCCGGCGCAGTCTCGATGCCCAGCGTCGGCAAAGCGAGCGTGCGCTGGCCGCGGAAATCGACATGGCAGACGAGCAGGCCGCGCTCCTCGATATAGGCGATCAGCCGCCGTGCACGGCTCGGCGAATGGCTGCCATAGACGCGGGCGAGCTCCGCATCGCTGGGGCAGGGCGCGCCTTCCAGCGCAGCGCGCGCGATGAACAGGAAGAGCCCGTGCAGATCGTCGGGCAGGGCAAGCGAGGCCTCGACCGCCGCCTGCCAGCCCGGCGAGTCGATGACCTCGTCGCTGGCTCCTGCCTTGGCCACGGCGAGCCGGCGGCGGAACTCGTCCAGGCTCAAATGCGTCCGGCCGAGCCGCCGCATCCGGCAGCGCACGGTGAAATCCTGGTAGAGCACCGCGACCTGACGCGAACGCGCCTCGGGGTCGGCCATCAGCTCGCGCAGGATTTCAGTCATGATCGCCTCGCGCTCGGCCGGCTCCATCGGGATTTCGGGTTCGGGCTCCGGTGCGGGTGTCGGGCGATAGGCTTCGATCTGCCGCAGCGTCTCGTGAACGGCCGGCCGTGGGCGCGGCGCCGGGCGCGGCACGCGGGCGAGCGGGATCACCTCGTCGGCTCCGGCCGTGAAGATCAACTTGCCGGCCTCTTCCGGCACCTGCTCGGGCAGCGGCATCAGACCCGGCGCGCCGCCGCGATCGACCGAGGTCGCAGGCCCGATCCGCAGCGGCAGCGGCCGCTTCGACAGGGCCGGGCCGAGCGCGACGAACTGCCCGCGTTCGAGATCGCGGAACATCTCGGCCTGTTTGCGGTCCATGCCCAGCAGATCGGCGGCGCGCGCCATGTCGATGTCGAGGAAGGTGCGCCCCATCAAAAAATTGGAGGCTTCCGCCGCGACGTTCTTCGCGAGCTTGGCCAGCCGCTGCGTCGCGATGACACCGGCGAGCCCGCGCTTGCGACCCCGGCACATCAGATTGGTCATCGCCCCGAGCGAGAGCCGTCGCGCCTCGTCGGAGGCCTCGCCCGCCATCACGGGGGCAAAGAGTTGCGCCTCGTCGACGACGATCAGCATCGGGAACCACAGCGAGCGATCGACGTCGAACAGCCCGCCGAGGAAGGCCGCCACCGCCCGCAATTGCTCGTCGGCTTCGAGGTTTTCGAGATTGAGCACGACCGAGACGCGATGCTGGCGCACCCGCAGTGCCACCCTTTGCAACTCGGCCTCACCGCATTGCGCATCGACCACGACATGGCCGAACTGGTCGGCAAGCGAGACGAAATCGCCCTCCGGGTCGATCACCGCTTGCTGCACCAGCGGCGCGCTCTGTTCGAGCAGGCGCCGCAGCAGATGCGATTTGCCGGAGCCGGAATTGCCCTGGACCAGAAGCCGCGTCGCCAGCAACTCGGCAAGGTCGAGCAGCGCCGGTTCGCCGCTCCTGCTCAAGCCCATGTCGATGGCCGTCGTCATGCCGTGATCGTGCGTCCCAACGGAGATGCGGTTATGTCACGAGGCCCCAGCCCCCGATCGAGGGCGAAGGGGCGCGTCGCGGACGGCGCTTCTAGCACGCCATCTCGCAGATGCGGCGAAAACCGGTTTCGGCGTCCACAACAATTGCCGGCGGCGTTTCAGCGCGGGCAGCGGCGGGCCCGTTCCTCGCGCTGGATATCGGCAATGGTCCGGCGCTGGCTGCTCGACAGCGGCACGTCCTCGGCATTGTCATAGCTGCAGCCGGCATTGCCGAAGGCGTCGATGCCCCGCCGCGTCCGGAAGCAGTACCCTTGCGCCTTGTAGATCTCGTTGCGGGCGTACCAGAGATCGTCGCAGGTCTCGGCTCGCACCGGCGCGGGCAAGGCGGCGATACCGATGAGTGTCCCCAGCGATGCGATCCCGACCATCAGCGTGTACCGCATGACCTATCTCCCGACGCCGCCGACCCGATGCACCGCAATCTGCGCGAGGCAGCGCGGCCCAGCAAGTCGCATCGTAGGGGCTTGAACGCGTCGCGCGAAAGTCGTGCGGCGGCGATAGGCTCCTTCCGAGGAGGCTGGCACCATGCGCGCTTATGCCTATTGCGAACGGATCGGCGATCATCTTTGGGACGAGCCATGGAATGCGGTGACCAACGGTGCCTTTCTGATCGCCGCCTTTGCCGCCTTCCTGCTGTGGCGGCGGGCCGGAGGCCGCGATCGTCCGGCGCTGATCCTGATCGGGCTCGTCTTCGCGATCGGCATCGGCTCCTTCCTGTTCCACACGATGCCGCAGCCCTGGACGCTGGCCGCCGATGTCGTGCCGATCCAGCTCTTCGCCTTCTCCTATTTCGGGCTGGCGCTGGCGCGCTTCGTCGGCTTGGGATGGGTCGCGACCGGGCTTGGCACCGTCGCGTTCGTAGCCTTCGCGCTGTCTTTGTCGGGTCTGCTCGCGCCAGCGCTTCCGCAAGAGCTTCGCGGCTCGGCGGGCTATGGCGCCTTTCTGCTTGGGCTGGCGGGGGTCGCCGCTCTGCTATGGCAGCGGCCTGACCAGGCCGCGACGGCACGGCTCATCGCCTTGGCCGGAGTTGTGTTCGCCCTGTCCCTGACCTTCCGGACGCTTGACCGGCCGCTTTGCGATGTTGTCCCGCTGGGCACGCACTGGCTCTGGCATCTTCTGAACGCGACCGTGCTCTATCTTCTGCTCAGGGCCGCAATCTTGCAGGGGCCGGTCCAGCCTGACGCTGGTAGTCGGCGCTGACTGCCGACGATACGATGATGTCTGCGCATGTCGCCGCCCACCCCGAAACGGACCAGTCCCCATGACCCGCCGCGCCCGCATTCTTGTGATCAACCCCAACTCCAATGAGGCGGTGACGGAAGGGCTGCGGCAGGCGGTGCTGCCGCTCTCCTATGCTGAGGGTCCGGAGATCATCTGCGAGACGCTGACCGAGGGCCCCTTCGGCGTCGAGACGCAGGAGCATGCCGACAGCGTCACGATCCCCTTGCGCCGCAAGATCGAGGCTGCGAACGACGTCGATGCCTTCGTCATCGCCTGCTATTCCGACCCCGGCATCCATGTCGCCCGCGAAGGCACGTCGAGCCCGGTCTTCGGCATCGCCGAGAGCGGCGTGCTCACCGCGCTCGCGAGGGCCGACCGTTTCGGCGTGATCGCGATCAAGTCGCGCTCGATCCCGCGCCATATCCGCTATCTCCGCCAGATGGGCCTGATGGACCGCCTCGCCGGCGAGCGGCCGCTGGAAATGTCGGTCGCCGAGACCGCTGCGGGCGATCGTACGCTGGAGCGCATGATCGCGATTGGCCGCGAGCTGAAGGAGATCGACGGGGCGGGTGCCATCGTCATGGGCTGCGCCGGCATGGCCCGCCACCGCCGGCCGCTGGAGCAGGAACTCGGCATCCCGGTCATCGACCCGACGCAAGCCGCCGTGACGATGGCCATCGGCACGCTCGCGGTGAGGTAGAGCCCGCGCCTTACAAAGCACGACGTCATCCCGGGCTTGCCCCGGGATCCATCGTCAAGCGCCGGAGCCCTACGATGGATCCTATCGGCGCCACTCACGCGGCTTGTCCGGGATGGCAGCGGTTCAATGCATGCTCTAGAAGGCCGCCATGCTGAAAGAGTTCTTCGCCTATTACCGGCCGCACCGGACCCTGTTTCTGGTGGATTTTGGCTGCGCCGTGCTGTCGGGGCTGCTCGAACTCGGCTTTCCGATGGCGGTGAAGGCTTTCGTCGATCTGCTGCTGCCGCGCGGCGACTGGCCGCTGATCATGCTGGCGGGGCTGGCGCTGCTCGTCGTCTACGCCGTCAATTCCGGGCTGATGGCGATCGTCACCTATTGGGGCCACAAGCTCGGCATCAACATCGAGACGGAGATGCGTCGGCGCGCCTTCGACCATCTCCAGAAGCTCTCCTTCCGCTTCTACGACGAGCAGAAGACCGGCCATCTCGTCGGCCGCGTCACCAAGGACCTGGAGGAAATCGGCGAGGTCGCCCATCACGGTCCCGAGGACCTGTTCATCGCAGTGATGACCTTCGTCGGCGCCTTCCTGCTGATGCTGAGCGTTCATCCGCCACTGGCGCTGATGACGGCGCTGATCGTGCCGCTCGCCGGCTTCCTCGTCGCGCGCTACGGCGCCCTGATGGCCCAGAACTGGCGGATCCAGTTCGGCCGGGTCGGCGCCTTCAATGCGCGGCTGGAGGAGAACATCGGCGGCATGCGCGTCGTCCAGGCCTTCGCCAACGAGGCCCATGAGCGCGCGCTCTTCGCGGGCGACAACCAGCGCTACCGCACGACCAAGCTCGAAGCCTACCGCATCATGGCCGCCAGCCAGGCAGTCAACTATCTCGGCATGCGCATGGTCCAGCTCGCGGTCATGCTGGCCGGCACCTACTATGTCGTGCAGGGCAGCCTGAGCGTCGGCGGCTTCGTCGGCTTCCTGCTGCTGGTCGGGGTGTTCTACCGCCCGCTCGACAAGATCGCGAGCGTGATCGAGACCTATCCCAAGGGCATTGCCGGCTTCCAGCGCTACCAGGAACTGCTCGCCACCGAGCCCGACATTGCCGACGCACCCGACGCGATCGAAGCTCCGCCGCTGAAGGGCGACATTCGCTTCGCCGGAGTCGATTTCGGCTATGCGCCGGGCCGGCCGATCCTCGCCGGCGTCGATCTGTCGGTTGCGGCCGGCGAGACGGTCGCCTTCGTCGGGCCCTCCGGCGCCGGCAAGACGACGCTGCTCTCGCTGTTGCCGCGCTTCTACGAGATTGATGGCGGCGCCATCACCGTCGACGGCCATGACATCCGCAAGCTCACGCTCGCCTCGCTGCGACGCCAGATCGGCATCGTCCAGCAGGACGTCTTCCTCTTCGCCGGCACCATCCGCGAGAACATCGCCTATGGCCGTCTCGATGCGAGCGAGGACGAGATCACGGAAGCCGCCCGCCGCGCCAGGCTCGAGACGATGATCGCGGACCTGCCGGCCGGGCTCGACACGGTCATCGGCGAGCGCGGTGTCAAGCTCTCCGGCGGGCAGAAGCAGCGCCTCGCCATCGCCCGCATCTTCCTGAAGAACCCGCCGATCCTGATCCTCGACGAGGCGACCTCGGCGCTCGACACCGAGACCGAAGCCGCGATCCAGCAATCCCTGACCGAGCTCGCGCAGGGCCGCACCACGCTCGTCATCGCCCATCGCCTCGCTACCATCCGCCATGCCGACCGGATCGTGGTGGTGACGCAGGCCGGCATTGCCGAACAGGGCCGGCATGACGATCTCGTGCGGGCGGGCGGCCCCTATCAGGCGCTGCACGAGGCTCAAGGGGCGCCGCTGCGGCTGGCGATGGGCACGGCGGCGGAGTGAGCCCACGGAAATCGGGAACAGCCTTGCCTCTGCCCCGTTTCCCTCGCGACAGGGAGTGAACATGACGATCAGCAGCGACGCCGAATACGAGGCCGCCAAGCGCCGGATCCGCGAACTGGGGCAGTTGCCGGAATGCACACCCGGCGCCGAGACGGAACTCACCGTGCTCGTCGAACTCACCACTGCCTGGGAGGCCGACCGGGGCGTGGCGGTGGAGCCCAACCCCAATTCGACGCCCGGCGATCGGGGACCGCGATGATGGCCCGCTTTGGTGTCCGCGCCGTCGCGCTCGCGGCCCTGTTGGCCGCCTCCTGGTCGGCGAGCGCCCAATCCGTCGGCACGCCGGGATCTGGCCCGCTGGTCCCCGGCGGCCCGCGCCAGGGACTGGGTCCGCCCTCGATCACCGATTCGGTGCCTGATCTGCGCCTGCGCTCGAGTGGCGGCCGCATTCCAGGCGCGGGCGCGCCGATCGGCTCCGGCTCCCCCAATTCCGTGCCCTTGTATGATCGGGGCGCCGGGGCGGGCGTGACGCCGGCGCGGCCTTCGTCGCGGCAGGCGAGGGGGCGTCAGTGCGAAACCCCGCGATCGACCTGTGTTCTGACGCGCGCAGCATCTCTCGGCGCCGCCTGCTCATGCCGCGGCCGCGGCAATGGCCCCAGAATGCGTGGCACCGTAGTGTATTGAGCTTCCAAGAATGGGCCAGCGTCAGGAACCGCCTGATCCGCCCGCGACGGCAAGCCGTCCTGGCGCTGCCATTGCCTCCGCCGGCCGATACAGCTCCGCCACTGGCCGCGAGAAGCTCTGGCGTCCGCTTTTGAAGCCCATCACCGGCTCGGCGAGCCCTGCCAGCGCCTCACCGGCGGTCGGCGCGTCGAGCACGATCAGATCGGCCGGGTTGCCGATGGCGATCCCGTAATCCCTGAGGTTCATCAGTCTGGCCGGCAGCGTCGTCACCAGATCGATGCAAGCGCCGAAACCCTCCGGGCCGACCTGCGCGACATTGGCGTAGAAATTCGCCATCCGCAGCAGCGAGGCGTCGCCGAAGGGCGTGAACGGGTTCAGGACATTGTTGGTCGCGACGGAGCAGGTGACGCCATGCGCGAGCAGCCGGTGCGCCGGCGTCAGGCCTCGCGGCACGTCATGTGTCGCCGCACGCCCCATCAGATAGACGTCGGTCGAGGGTAGGACCGTCACAGCGACACCCGCCTCCGCCAGCCGGTCCGCCGCTTGCGCAAAGGCGTCTGGCGGAAGGGCCGATAGCTTGGTGACGTGGCCGATCGCGACACGCCCGCCAAACCCATGGACCACCGTCTGCCGGCAGACCTCGTCGAGATGCATCCAACTCGCATCGAGGTCGAAATCGAGATGGAAATCGAGATCGACATCGAAGCGCGTGGCCAGCGTAAACAGCCGGGCGATCTGCTCGTTTGGATCTGTGTCGGTGTAGGGGCAGCCGCCGAGCGCATCGGCGCCGTCGCGCAGGGCCTGGATCAGCAGCTCCTCGGTGCCGGGATCGTTGGTCAGCCCCTCCTGCGGAAAGACGCAGAGCGACAGATCGATCGCCCAAGCGTAATCCCGTTTCAGAGCCTTCAGCGCCTCGAAGCTGCGCAGGCCGATGCGGGGATCGACCTCGACATGGCTGCGCATCTGCGTCGTGCCCTTGCCGATCGCGCGCTCCAGCACCTGCGCGCCGCGTGCATGGACATCCGCCACGGTGAAATCGCGCTTCATCGTCGAAACGGCTGCGATCGCTTCCTTCAGGCCGCCATGCAGATGCCCGCAGCGGCCGAGCAGACAGGCCTTGTCGAGATGGACATGAGTGTCGACGAAGCCGGGCAGCACGGCGCGGCCGCCGATGACGATCTCGGGCGCATCGGAGGTGATGACCGGCGCGATCGCGGAAAATCGGCCGCGCCTGACGCCGATATCCACTGGGCGGTCATGGCCCGCGAGGCTGGCCTGGCGGAAGATCAGGTCGAAGGCGGTATCGTCTGGCATCTGCACTGAGCGGTTGGGGGAGGCTGAGAAACTGCATGCACTTTATATGCCGCCTTTCCTCCCGTGAAGGCTCGCGCCGTCGGCGGCGACAGGGGGGCAGGAGCAGGCGGCGAAGTCGCTAGCCGGCCGCCTTGGCGTGTGGCCGCAGCGGCTCGGCATAGGGCGCGAGGATATCCATGATATCGCGGCCACGTGGTCGCGACTGCGCCACCAGCGCGCGGTTCGCCACGGAATCGAGATGGTGGTGCATCAGCGATATCACCTCCTCGGCATCGCCTTTGGCCAGCGCGTCGATCAGCATCCGGTGCTCGTTGATTGCGCATTCTGAGGAATGCGGCCGGCTGAACAGCGACAGCGTCAGGCAGCAGCGATAGGCGATTTCGCTGACATAGCGGATCAGGATCGGGCTCTCGGTCATGCTCGCGAGCAGGATGTGGAACTCGGTCGCGAGCCGGATCGAGATCGGATCGGGCCCGTTGCGGGCGGAATCTTCGGCATCGACATGGGCATGGAGCTGCGCGATCTGTGCCTTCGTCAGGCGTCCGGCGAGTTGCCGCACGACCAGCCGCTCCAGCTCGATGCGGATATCGAACGCGTCGCGCGCCTCCTGCCAGCTCGGTGTTGCGACGACCGCGATGCGGTTGCGGCGCAACTCCACCAAACCCTCGGCTGCGAGCTGCCCCAGCGCATGGCGCGCGATCGTGCGGCTGACGCCGAAGCGCTCGCCAAGCGCATCCTCGGGCAGCTTCGCGCCGGGTTCGAGCGCCTGTTCGATGATCGCCCGCCGCAGGGCGCGGCAGATGGTTCCGACCTTGTCCGTCGCGGGGCGACCCCGGCTCTCCTCGCGCGACATCGTTGAAAATCCAGATGATCGAGGTCTCGTCTTAGCGCCTTCGCGGGCGCCGCGGCAATCGGCAGGCCCGCAACAATGTGAAAGCGCGCCGACGCAGCCTGATGCGGCCAATTGGGGTGGCGACGGAATGCAATTTGGCACCGTCTTTGCATGCACTTTTTGCCATGGTCAGCTCGCCGTCATACGCCTCTCCGCTGGTTGCCTCGCAGCCCTTGCCGGGTGCTGCCGCCGCCGCCGCCGTCGCGCCGGCGGCCGCGATCGAACTGTCGCAAGCCTCCGTCACCTTCGGGCAGGGAGCAAATTCGGTGCCGGCCCTGGCGCAGACCAGCCTGCGCATCGCCGAGGGCGAGTTCGTCGCACTTGTCGGCCCGTCAGGCTGCGGCAAATCGACGATCCTGCGCCTCGCCAGCGGGCTGGTGAAGCCGACATCGGGTGTGGTCGTCGTCGGCGGGCGCGAGGTCGCGGCGCGGGCCCTGCGCGTCGGCATGGCCTTCCAGAACCCGACCATGCTCCCCTGGCTCACGATCGAGCGGAACATCATGCTGCCGCTCAAGATCGTGCAGCCCTTCCGTTCGCAATACGCGAAAGAGAAGAACGGCGCCTTCCGCGACAGGGCCCATGCCCTGCTTGCCCAGGTCGGCCTCAAGGGTTTCGCCAGCAAATTCCCGTGGCAGCTCTCGGGCGGCATGCTCCAGCGCGCCAATCTTTGCCGCGCGCTGATCCATGAGCCGCGCCTGCTGCTGCTGGACGAGCCCTTCGGCGCACTCGACCAGTTCACCCGCGAGGAGCTCTGGGCGATCATGCAGGAGCTCTGGCTGGCGCATCGCCCGACCGTGCTGCTCGTCACGCACGACCTGCGCGAGGCCGGTTTCCTGGGCAGCCGCATCTGCGTGATGAGCGCGCGCCCCGGCCGCATCATCGATGATGCGGCGGTGGATTTCGCCCGCCCGCGCAGCATCGCCATGACCTTCGAGCCTGATTTCGTCGCGCTCAACCAGCGCCTGCGCGAACTCATCGTCGATGCCCGGGCCGCCCCGTCCGTTGCGGAGAGCGTCTGATGAAGAACCGCGCCTTGAGGCAGAGATTCTGGTCGGCCGGGCTGATCGTCCTGTTCTTCGCCGGTTGGGAAGCCTTCTGCCTGCTCTCGGGCATGTCGGATCTGATCCTGCCGCGCCCGAGCCAGATCTTCGCCACGCTGTTTCAGCGCATGCCGATCCTCTGGCCGCATATCCTGCAGACGCTGGGCACGACGATGACCGGCTTCGTGCTCGGTGTGGCGCTCGGCGTGCTGCTGGGCGCTGTCATCGGCGTCTCGCGCACGGCCTATGACACGGTCTACCCGCTGCTGATCGGCTTCTCGTCGATCCCGAAGGTCGCGGTCGTGCCGATCTTCGTGCTCTGGTTCGGCTCGGGCACGGTGCCTGCCGTGCTGACCTCGCTGGCGATCTGCTTTTTCCCGATCGTCGTGAACATCGCCACGGGCTTAGCCACCACCGAGCCGGAGATGGAGGACGTGCTCAAGGCGCTGGGCGCCTCCAAGCTCGACATCCTCTGGAATGTCGGCCTGCCGCGCACGATGCCGTTCTTCTTCGCCTCGCTGAAGGTCGCGATCACCTATGCCTTCGTCGGCACCGTGCTGGCCGAGACCGTCGCCTCCAACCGCGGCATCGGCAATGTGATGATGTCGGCCTCCTCCAACTTCAACACGCCGCTGGTCTTCGCCGGGCTCTTCATCCTCGCGGGGTTGGGTGTGGCGCTCTACGCCGCCTTCTCGCTGATCGAGGGCCGCGTCACCGGCTGGGCCACCCGCAAGAACGATCTCATCGCCGCCTGAAACCTGAATCGAAACATCAAAGAAGGGGACCAAGATGCTGAAAAGACTCGCTGCCACGCTCATCGCAGGCCTTGCTTTCACAAGCCTCGCCCAGGCTCAGGAGACCACCGTCAAGTTCACCCTGGGCTGGAAGACGCAAGGCTCGGACGCCGCCTTCTTCGTCGCCCGCGACAAGGGCTACTACAAGGCGGAAGGCCTGAACGTCGTCATCGACCAGGGCGAGGGCTCGGGCGCGACCGTCACCCGCATCATGGGCGGCGCCTATGACGCCGGCTTCGGCGACGTCAACGCCATCATCCAGAACGCCGCCGCCAAGCCGGGCGAGAACCCGGTCATGGTCTACATGATCTGGAACCGGCCGCCCTTCGCGATCTCGAGCAAGAAGGCGACAGGCATCACCAAGCCCAAGGATCTCGAGGGCAAGACGCTGGGCGGCGCGCAAGGGACTCCGACGACCCGCCTGCTTGAGGTCTTCGCCCGCAAGAACGGGCTCGACATGGCCAAGATCAAGCTCACCAATATGGCGCCCAACCTGCAGGAGCCGCTGCTGATCAAGGGCGACATCGACGGCGCGCTGGTCTTCAACATCACCAGCTATTTCAACCTGCTGCTCAACCGCCAGGACCCCGACAAGGACTTCAACTGGCTGACCTTCGGCGATTACGGGCTCGATCTCTATTCCAACGGGCTGATGGTCTCGCAGAAGATGATCAAGGAGAACCCCAAGGCCGTCGCGGGCCTCGTGCGCGCCACCAACAAGGCGATGCTGGAGATCGCCAAGGACCAGGCGCTCGGGATGAAGTCGGTCATGGCCTTCGACAACCTCGTCAACGAGGCGGTCGAGAAGAAGCGCCTGCAATACTCCTTCGACCAGCTCATCGTCTCGCCGGAGATGAAGGAGATCGGCGTCGGCGACACCAAGGACGCCCGCATGGCCAACGCCATCGGCATCATCGTCGAGGGCTATCAGCTCGCCCGCACGCCCAAGCCCGAGGAGATCTTCTCCCGCGCCTTCCTGCCGCCCAAGGCCGAGCGCGAGCTGGTCTACACGGCGAATTGATCACACTAAGGGGGTACCGGGTCGTTTGCCGACCCGGTACCCCCATTTTCAATGGCAGTTGATGCCATTTAATGCCATCCTCCGAACAGGAGGACAGGCGATGGCGTCGATGAATATCTCTCTCCCCGATCCGATGCGGGACTGGGTCCAGCGCCGCATCGACGACGGGGACTATGCCAGCGCGAGCGACTATGTGCGGGATCTGATCCGCCACGATCAGGAACAGGCGCGCCAACTGTCCGTCGCGGATATTCGCCGCTCCATCGCTGAAAGCCGCGCGGGCGCGACGACCACCTCAGCCGATGCGGTGTTCGACCGGATCGAAGCCCGGCTTCAGGCGATGGTCGAGTAGGTGTCACGGCCCTGCCGCTTCGCGCCGCCCGCGGAGAACGATCTCGAAGACATCGCGCTTTTCATCGCTGCTGACAGTCCCCGGCGGGCCTTGTCCTTTGTGGCCGAACTCCGGGCCCATTGCGCCAGGATCGTCGATCAGCCGGAAGCCTATCCGCTGCGCGAGGAATACGGAGCGGGCATTCGGATCACCGTCCACGGCCGCTATCTGATTTTTCATGCGATCCGTGACGATGCCCTTGTCATCGAACGCATCCTGCACGGCGCGCGTCATCTCGACTGGGTGCGACTTTAAGCACAGGGCACGGCCGGCTCTCTCGGTTCTCAAGGGGCAACTCCGACTCGCCTTTCCGCCAGGGCTCGTTCTATAAAAGAACAAATACAGAACATGAGCTCTCATGCGCACCAGACCCGACCCTTTGGCCCTGGCCGATCTGCGCCGCCACCTCGCGCAGGCTGCGTTGCGCTGTGCGCCCGTCGCGGTGGGGCAGGTGAGCTTCGGCGCAGCCGGGCTCGACGATGTGCTGGGCGGCGGCATCGCCCGCGCCGCTCTGCACGAGGTCTATGCCCCCGCCACGGCCGATCTTGCGGCGGCGACCGGGTTCGCGGTCGGGCTGGCGATCCGGGCGGCCGGGACACGCCCGATTCTCTGGGTCCGACAGGATGTCGTCGATGCCGAGGTCGGCCGGCTGCATCCGCCGGGGCTGACCGAACTCGGGCTCGACCCCGCCCGTATCCTGCTGGTGCGGGCGCGCGATGCCGAGGGCGTGCTGCGGGCCGGGGCCGAGGCCGCCCGCTGCCCGGCGCTGGGGGCGGTGCTGATCGAGCCCTGGGGCATGCCGCGCCACCTCGACCTGACCGCGAGCCGGCGTCTTGCGCTGGCGGCGGAGGGCTCTGGCGCGACGACGCTTGTGCTGCGCGCCGCCGTGGCGCCGCAGCCGAGCGCGGCCTCGACCCGCTGGCAGGTTTCCTCCCTGCCGTCGCGGGCGCTGGAGGCCAATGCGCCGGGCGATCCGGCTTTCAGTGTGAGGCTGCTGCGCCATCGCGGCGGCCTGAGTGAGTGTGAGTGGCGTGTGGAGTGGAGCCGTGACCGACAATCTTTCCAGGAGTGCGCTTTCCAGGAGCGCGACGTTCGAGACCGCCAGGCCGAAGCCGGCCGTGACGCCAGCCCCCCGCAGCCCAGAGCCAGCCCCGATGCCACGCCGCTATCTCGCCCTGTGGTTCCCTTTCCTGCCGACCGACCGGCTGCGGCGGGAGGGGCGGATCCCCGCGTCCGGCGGGCCGGCTGACGCGCCGCTGGTCGTCTTCGCCACGGTGCGCAACGCGCTTCGGCTGGTCGATTGCGACCAGCGCGCGCAGGCGCTCGGCCTGACGCGGGGACTGACGCTGGCCGATGCGCGTGCCCGGATTCCGTCTCTCATCGCCATTGAGGCCGAACCCGAGGCCGATGAGGCTTTCCTGGTCAGGCTGGCGGCCTTCTGCGACCGCTTCACGCCGCTCGTCGCGCTCGACCAGCCTTACGGGCTGCTGCTTGACATCACCGGCTGCGCCCATCTCTTCGGCGGCGAGGCGGCGCTTCAGGCCATGATCGGGCGCTGGATGAAGAATGGCGGGCTCGACCTGCGCTGCGCCATCGCCGGCACGCCGGAGGCCGCCCATGCCCTGTCGCGTTTTGGGGCCGGCGGCATCGTGCCGGTGGGAGAGGACGAAGCCTGGCTCCGGCCGCTGCCGGTCGCGGCGCTGGGCCTCCCCCCGGATACCGTGATCGCCCTGTCGCGCGCCGGGCTGAAGACGCTGGCCGACCTTGCCGTGCGCCCGTCCATGGCCCTGTCGGCCCGCTTCGGCGCGGAAATCGGGACGCGGCTGCGGCGCACGCTCGGTTACGAGGATGTGCGCATCACCCCCTTGCGTCCGCCGCCGGCCTGCGTCGTCGAGCGGCATTTCGCCGAACCCATGCTCGATGCGCAGGGGCTGGAGGAGGTCGTGACCCGGCTGATCGCGGAGGCCGCGCGCGTGCTGGAGCAGCGCGGCGAGGGCGGGCGCGCTTTCGAGATCCATTTCTTCCGGACGGACGGGGCGGTGAGGCGGCTTTTCCTCGAAACCGGACGTCCCAGCCGCGATGCCAAAGCCATTCTCAGGCTTTACCGCGAGCGCATCGACGCCCTGGCCGATCCGCTCGATCCCGGCTTCGGTTTCGACGCGGTCCGGCTCGCCGTCCCGGTTTGCGAACCGCTGAACGAGGCGCAGCAGACGCTCGACCGGCGGGCCGTCGAGGACGAGGCGGTCGCCGATCTGGTCGATCGGCTGGTCGCGCGTTTCGGCCGCGACCGGGTGCTGCGCTTCGTGGTGCAGGACACCCATGATCCGCGCCGGGAGGCGAGGGCGGTCCCCGTCGCGGCTGCGGTTTCCGGCATTGCCTGGCCCGCCCC
Source organism: Allobosea sp. AAP35 (assembly GCF_001295925.1). Classification (GTDB taxonomy): domain Bacteria; phylum Pseudomonadota; class Alphaproteobacteria; order Rhizobiales; family Beijerinckiaceae; genus Allobosea. The sequence continues at coordinate 524,276 of NZ_LJHQ01000003.1, forward strand.
GCTGCCCAATGAACCGCCGACCCGCCCGCTTCAACTGTTCGAGCCGCCCCAGCCGGTCGAGACCCTGGCCGAGGTGCCCGACGGTCCGCCGCTGCGGTTCCGGTGGCGGCGCGTGCTGCACGAGATCGCTCGCGCCGAGGGTCCTGAACGCATCGCGCCGGAATGGTGGCGCGACGGGCCGCAGCCGCCGCTGCGCGACTATTACCGCGTCGAGGATGCGCAGGGACGCCGCTTCTGGATCTTTCGGGCCGGCCTGTACGAGGGCGGCGAGCCGCCGCGCTGGTTCCTGCACGGTCTCTTCGCATGATTCAAACTGTGAACGCTTACGCCGAACTCGTTGCCGCGACGAATTTTTCCTTCCTGCGCGGGGCATCGCCGGGCCCCAACCTGCTGCTCACCGCGCTGCTGCTGGGGCATCGCGGCATCGGCATCGCCGATCGCAACACGGTGGCCGGCGTGGTCCGGGTCTGGACCGCGCTGCGGGATCTCAAGGACGGGCTGTCGCCGGTCGAGAAGATGAAGGAGGGCGACAGCCCCGGCGAGCAGGTCTGGGTCGAGAACCCGGTCTTTTCCGGCCTCGGTCTCACCCCCGCTGAAATCCAGGCCATGGTCGGGTCGTTCAGGCTCGTCGTCGGCAGCCGCCTCGTCTTTGCCGACGGCACGCCCGACATCGTCGTCTACCCCGCCAACCGCGCCGGCTGGGGCCGCCTTTGCCGTCTGCTGAGCCAGGGCAATCTGAGGGCCGGCAAGGGCAGGTGCGTCCTGCATGGCGAGGATCTGCTGTCGGATGCGCGCGATCTTTTGCTCATCGTCATGCCAGGCCCGCGGCTGGAGGCGCTGCCGGCCCTGCTGGCGCGTCTCGACGAGGCCGCGCCGGGCGCGGTCTGGCTCGGCGCCAGCATGCATCGCAAGGGCGACGACCGCCGCAGGCTCGCCCGTCTGAAAGCCATCGCAGCCTGGACCCGCACGCCGCTGCTGGCCACCAACGACGTGCTCTATGATGCGCCCGAACAGCGAGATCTGCAGGATCTGCTGACCTGCATCCGCGAAGGCGTCACCATCGACAGGGCCGGTCGCCTGCTCGAGGCCAATGCCGAGCGTCATCTCAAGACCGGGCGGGAAATGGCGCGGCTGTTCAGCGATGCGCCCGAGGCGATCGCCGAGATCGACCATCTGCTGAGCCGCATCGATTTCGATCTCGGCCAGCTTCGCTACGAATATCCCGATGAGCCGGTGCCTCCCGGCTGGACGCCGCAGGGCTGGCTGACGGAACTGGTGCGGCGGCGGTCGCAGATCCGCTACCCCGACGGCGTCCCCGCCAAGGTCCAGGCCCTGATCGACAAGGAACTCGCCCTGATCGAGACGCTCGACTATGCGCGCTACTTCCTGACCATCCGCCAGATCGTCGATTTCGCCGAGAACAAGGGCATTCTCTGTCAGGGCCGGGGCTCCGCCGCCAATTCGGCCGTCTGCTTCGTGCTCGGTATCACCGCGGTCGATCCCGCCGAAAGCGACGTGCTGTTCGAGCGCTTCATCTCGACCCAGCGCCGCGAGCCGCCCGATATCGACGTTGATTTCGAGCATGAGCGGCGCGAGGAGGTGATCCAGTGGATCTATGCGCAATATGGCCGCCACCGCGCCGGCATCGCCGCGACCGTGATCCGCTACCGCCCGCGCAGCGCCATCCGTGACATCGGCAAGGCGCTCGGCCTCACCGAGGACGTCACGGCCAAGCTGGCCTCGACGCAATGGGGCTCCTGGGGCAGCGAGATCGCCGATGCCCATATCCGCCAGGCGGGGCTTGATCCGGACAATCCGTCGATCGCGCGCGCCGTGCGCTTCGCCCAGCGCCTGCTGCTGTTTCCCCGCCATCTCTCGCAGCATGTCGGCGGCTTCGTACTGGCGCGCGGCCGCCTCGACGAGATGGTGCCGATCGGCAACGCTGCCATGGACGACCGCACCTTCCTCGAATGGGACAAGGACGACATCGACGCGCTCAGGCTGATGAAGATCGACGTGCTCGCATTGGGCATGCTGACCTGCATCCGCAAGGCCTTCGATCTGCTCAGGCATCACGAAGGCCTGGATTTAGGCCTCGCCGACGTACCCCGGGACGATGGCCCGACCTACGACATGCTCTGCAAGGGGCACTCGCTCGGCGTCTTCCAGGTCGAGAGCCGGGCGCAGATGAACATGCTGCCGCGGCTGAAGCCGCGCATCCTCTACGACCTCGTCATCCAGGTCGCGATCGTTCGTCCGGGCCCGATCCAGGGCGACATGGTGCATCCTTATCTGCGCCGCCGGGCCGGGCTGGAGGAGGTCACCTATCCCTCGCCCGCGCCCGAGCATGGTCCCGCCGACGAGCTCAAGCAGGTGCTGGTCAAGACCTTCGGCGTGCCGCTCTTCCAGGAGCAGGCGATGAAGCTCGCCATGGTCGCGGCGAAGTTCTCGGACATCGAGGTCAACGGCTTGCGCAAGGCGATGGCGACCTTCCGCAATGACGGCTCGATCGGCAATTACGAGGCGCTGATGGTCGAGCGCATGGTCGCGCGCGGCTATGAGCGCAGCTTCGCCCAGCGCTGCTTCGACCAGATCAAGGGTTTCGGCAGCTACGGCTTTCCCGAGAGCCACGCCGCCTCCTTCGCCAAGCTGGTCTACATTTCTTCCTGGCTCAAGAAGCACCACCCGGCCGCCTTCGCCTGCGCGCTTTTGAACGCGCAGCCGATGGGCTTCTACGCGCCGGCCCAGATCGTGCGCGAGGCGCAGGAGATCGGCGGCGTCGAGCCACGCGCCGTGGATGTGAATTTCAGTTTCTGGGACAATGGGTTGGAGCCTGGGGATGGCGAGCCGCTCATTCCGTCCCCCCGCTTGCGGTGGGGAGGGCTAGGGTGGGGG
>NZ_LJHQ01000030.1 GCF_001295925.1 Allobosea sp. AAP35
GCCGCGCTCGCTGCGCGGCAGGCGGTCGGGCCGGCGCTTGGGGTTCACGCCGTCGCGGGCGGGCCTTTCGGCACGCTCCGCGCGGGGCGCGGCGCCGACGCGCTCGACCAGCACGCGGCGGCCATTGGGATCGGCGATCGCCTTGTCGCGACGGCGAACCACCTCGCCGCTGGCCTCGCGGGTCTGGCGCTCGGCCTTGGGGTCGGCGCCCCGGCGCGGCGGGGCCTTGCGCTCGCGCTGCGGCTCGGCTTCGGCATCGCGCCAGACGGTGCGTTTCCAGGGCTTGTCGCTGCGGTCGTCGAGCGAGGGCGTGCGCTTGGCGTCGCTCTGCCAGCGCTCGCGCTCGGGCTTGCCGTCGCGGTCGCCGCTCTCGCGGCGGCGCGGGCGGTCCTCGCCGCTCGGGGCGCTCGGGGGGCGCGGCGGAGCCGCCGGCAGTTCGTCACGGCGCGGCGCCTCGAAATCGACGCCGGCCTTGGCCATCAGCTCCTCGCCGAGCTGGTCCTTCAGCACGCGCGAGCGGATCTCGTCGACCTCGCCCTCGGGCAGGTCGCCGAGCTGGAACGGCCCGAACGAGACCCGGATCAGCCGGTTCACGTCGAGGCCGAGATGCTCCAGCACCGTCTTAACCTCGCGGTTCTTGCCCTCGCGCAGATCCACCGTCAGCCAGGTGTTGGAGCCCTGCTGGCGTTCGAAACGCGCCACGACCGGGCCGTAGGACACGCCGTCGATGGTGACGCCGTCGCGCAGCGTGTCGAGCCTGTCCTGCGTCACCGAGCCGAAGGCGCGCACGCGGTAGCGCCGCAGCCAGCCGGTCTCGGGCAGCTCCAGCATGCGCGCCAGACCGCCATCATTGGTCAGCAGCAGCAGGCCTTCGGTGTTGATGTCGAGCCGCCCGATCGAGAGCACGCGCGGCAGATCCTCCGGCAGCGCCTCGAACACGGTCTGCCGGCCTTCGGGGTCGTGGTTGGTCGTCACCAGCCCGCGCGGCTTGTGGTAGAGCCACATCCGCGTGCGCTCGCGCGCCGGCAAGGGCTCGCCGTCGATCAGCACGATATCGTCGGGGCCGATATCGCGAGCCGGGCTTTCCAGCACCCGGCCATTCACGCTGACGCGGCCCTCGAGGATGATCGCCTCGCTGTCGCGGCGCGAGGCCACGCCGGCGCGCGCCATCACCTTGGCGATGCGCTCGGGCTCCAGGATCAGCGAGGGCAGCAGCTTGGCGTCGGAGACCGGCGCCGGCGCTTCTTCGCGGGGGCGCCTTGGACGCCCGGGGCCGTCGGAGCGCGGCCGGTCGGAGCGGGGCTTGTCGAAACGGGGCTTGTCGAAACGCTTGGGGCCGGCGCCGGGGCCACTGGGCCGCTCGCCACGCGGCGCGAAGCCCTCGCGGGCGGGCCGGCTCGAACTGCGCTCGCCATCGGGCCTGGACCGGAACGGCCGCTCGGCCGCACCTTCGCGGGCGGGACGCTCGGCACTGTCGCTGCGCGGCCTGAACGGCTTGCGTTCGACGCCCGCCGATGCGCCCGGACGAGGGGCCCTGCCGCCGAAACCGCCACCATCGCGACCGCCGCCAGGGCCACCACGCGAACCGCCGCCCTTGCCGCCGGCGCCGCCACTCTTGCGCGGGCCCCGGCTTTTCTGATTGTTGTCGTCGCTCATGACTGCTCCTGAGCGTGCCGCGCCAAAAGTGACAGGCACTCTCGCGAAAAGGTCAGCTCGAATTCTAAGGTGTAGCCGGCGCTTGTAGCAGAGCGACCCTGCGCCTGCGAGCGACAAAACGGAGGCTCCGTGCCGCAATCGCGCCCCTTACCGATGCCCGACCCGATGGCACTCGCCTTCGACGAGGCGCGCGCCGCTGCCGCGCGTGGCGAGGTGCCGGTCGGCGCCGTGGTGACGCGCGCCGGCATCGTGCTCGCCAGCGCCGGCAACCGCACGCTGGAATTGAAGGACCCGACCGCCCATGCCGAGATGCTGGCGCTGCGGCAGGCCTGTGACGCGATCGGCTCCGAGCGACTGATCGGCTGCGACCTGCATGTCACGCTTGAACCCTGCCCGATGTGCGCCGGCGCAATCTCGTTTGCCCGAATCCGCCGGCTCTATTTCGGCGCGGGCGACCCCAAGGGCGGCGCCGTCGAGAACGGTGTGCGGCTCTATGCCAGCCCGACCTGCCATCATGCTCCTGAGGTCTATGGCGGTTTGCGCGAAAGCGAGGCGGCCGAGTTGCTGCGCGGCTTCTTCCAGAGCAGGCGATAGCTGCTGTCGTCAGACCGCTTCGACGCCTGACGCAGCCCGACGCGATTTCAACCGCCAAGAGAGACTGAGGCGTTTTGCTCCTGATGGGTGGCTGGGCTCGCGCTGAACACATGAGCAGCCTCGCTGGGCGGCGATGCGTCCAGGACGACGGCCAGCGCATCGATCGCCGCCAGGGCGTCGCGCCGCGCCTGCTCGATCTCGCCAATTGCCGCCTGGGCATAGAGCGCCCGGGCGAACAGGCCGATGCAGGAAAAAGCCTCGTAGGTCGCCGCTTCGAGCACTTCGGATAAGGCGACGAACCGCAGGACGTTGTCGAGATGCGTCTCGGCGCAGGGGCCGAGCGTCTTGGCGTTCAGCGCGCCCGCCCGGAAGACCGCACTGCGCAGCGTCTCGATCTCGGACGTCAGATAATTCTGCACCTCGTCGGCCATTCACGCCTCCATGATGGAACGCATGCCCCTACGTGAAGGTATCATTGCGGAGGCCGGGTGGCATCGCCTCTCCGCGAGCTCGGTTACCGGCGCGTCAAGCCATTGCCTGCAAATCGTCGCGCCCGGCCCGCTCTCGCGCCTCGTCATCTGCCTCACCGCGAGAGCCGCAACCAAGCGCACGTCAACCGGCATCATCGGTTGACCGGCATCGTAGAGCGCTCGCGTTCCGGCGCATATCTGCGTTCATTTTCAGGTTCCGCGCCCGGTCTCTCCCCAAGGCGTGGCTATAGCTCCAGATCAATCAGCGCCGGCCCGCCTTGTTTTCGCCTTGCGATCTGTCTATTGGCAACGCCGAACCGCTCAACCAGACCAATCGATGGTGGATTGAGCATTCCATTTCCCCTTTTGTTGTTAGGTCAGTAATGCGTTGTATTGTTGCGGCCGTGATCTTCACGGCCTCTTTGCCTATGCTTGCCCGTGCAGAGCCCGCAATTGAACAGGTATCCTTCCAGCCGCAGGTCAAGAGCCTGCGCTGTCTCAAGCCGGAGGCGGTCGCCATGGTCAGGGAACTGGTCGAAAAGATCGGTCCGATCGAGATCACCTCGACCTGCGGCGGGCGGCACGCCCGGAATTCGCAACATTATCGCGGCAAGGCCATCGACTTCCGCCCGCTCAAGACCTCGCCGCGCAAAGCGGCCGCCATCGCCAAGACGATCGACAATGTCGGGGGGGTCGGTTCCTATTCGAACGGTCTCGTCCATGTCGATGTCGGCGACCGACGGCTCGCCTGGTTCGGCAAAAAGCGCGCCAATCGACGCGTCGCCTATAACAGCCGCGACCGCTGAGCGGGCCCGCATCGCCAGCCGGAAAGCATTCCCCCAGGCCGGCGCTGCGCGCCGGCCTGAACTGTCTGTAGAAGTTGCGGCTCAGACCAGCCCGACCGGGCGGCCCACGGCCTGGACCAGCAGGCGCGGGTCGCCGAAGAGGCGCTCCGCCACGCGCTTGACATCGGCCAGCGTCACGGCCGCGAACAGCCGGTTGCGCTCGGCCAGAAACTCCGGCTCAAAGCCGTTGATCGCCAGACCCAAGAGTTCGGAGGCGATCTTGGGCGAGGTGTCGAAGCGCAGAGGGTAGGAGCCGATGATGTAGCGCTTGGCCTCGGCGACCTCGTGCTCGCTGGGACCCTCATTGGCGAGCTTGGCCATTTCCTCGCGGATGACGCTCATCGATTCGGCGGCGCGCTCGTTCTTGGTCGCGGTGCCGCCGACCAGCATGGCGCTCTCGCGCAGCGGCAGCAGGCTCGACGAGACGCCATAGGCGAGGCCGCGCTTCTCGCGGACTTCCATGAACAGGCGCGAGGTGAAGGCGGAGCCGCCGAGGATGTGGTTGAGCACGCTGCCGGCGACGAAATCGGGGTCATGCCGCATCAGGCCGGGGCCGACGAAGCGGATGACTGTCTGCGGCACGTCGAGATCGATGACATGGGTCTGCCCGAGACCCTGGATCGGCAGCGGCTCGCGCGGCAGTGCGCGCGGCAGGCCTTCCGGCAAGGCACCGAAGAGCTGGTCGAGGCAGCGTGACAGTTCGTCGGCGGTGATGTCGCCGACGACAACCACCTTGAGTCCGGCGCGGGAGAGCAGGTCGCGCGTCAGCGTCCTCAGCGCCGGTGCCTCCAGCCGCGAGACGCTGTCGACATCGCCCTTGTCAGGGCGGGCATAGGCGTGGCCGGCGAAGGCTGCGGCGTAGAGCGCGTTGCGGCAGAGCGTCTCGGGGTTCTGCGCCTGGCGCTGCAGGCCGGAGATGACCTGCCCCTTCACCCGCTCGACGGCGTCGGCATCGAAGCGTGGCGCGTTGACGGCGAGCGCGAGCAGATCGAACGCCGTGTCGCGATGGCTCGACAGCGTCTGGAGATGGCCGTGAAAATCGTCGCGCCGCGCATCGAAGCCCAGGCTGATCGCATGGTCGGCGAGCTTGCCGTGGAAGGCCTCGGCGTCGAGATCGCCGGCACCCTCGTCGAGCAGGCCGGAGATGAGATAGGCGCTGCCGGCGGCGTTGTCGGGGTCGCGCGTCGCACCGCCGTCGAAGGCGAAGTCGACCGCGATCAGCGGCAGGCTGTGCTCCTCGACCAGCCAGGCCTCAACCCCTGAGGCCGAGCGAACCTTCTGGACGGCGACGGAGGGGCCAGCCAGGCTGGTGGCGGCGACGGGGACGGGAGCGTTCATGTCATGTCCTGACGGCGGGCGATGATCCGATGACGGACGGGCGCCCTGCCCTGTCGAGAAAAGGATGCGGCCACCTCAGGCCGCAGGCAAGAGCTCAGGCCGCGGGCAGGAGCAGGCCGGTGACGCTGCGATCGGGCCGCAGGTAGCGGCGCGCAGCCTCCACCACCGCCTCGCGCGGCACCGCCTCGATCCGCGCCGGCCAGGCCATCACGTCATCGACGGTTTCGCCCACCGCCAGCGACGACCCGAAGATGCGGGCAAGCGAGGACTGGCTGTCGCGGGCAAAGATCGTCTCGGCGACGAGGCGGGTGCGGGCGCGGGCCAGTTCGAGTTCGCTGGGCCCGTCGGCAAGAAAGGCGGCGAGCGCCGCATCCAGCCCGGCCTCGAGCGCCGCCATCTCGACGCCGGGGCGCGGGCTGGCGGAAACCTGAAAGGCGGCGCGATCGACCATCGAGCCCATGAAATAGGCGCTGGCGCCCGAGGCCAGCTCGGCTTCGACACAGAGCTTGCGGTAAAGCCGCGAGGTGGTGCCGCCGCCAAGAATTTCGGCGGCAATCTCCAGCGCGAAGGCCTCACCCCGGTCGCCGCTGAGATAGGTCGGCGTCAGCCAGCCGCGGCGCAGCGAGGGCTGGCGCACGCGCGGATCGCTCAGCGACACGCGACGCGCGGCGCGCGGCTCGGGTTCGGCCGGGCGTTTGCGAACCGGCGTCTCGCCCCGCGCGGGGATGACGCCATAGGTCTCTTCGGCCAGGCGACGCACGGTCGCGGCATCGGTATCGCCGGCGACGACGAGGATCGCGTTCTCGGGCGTGTAGAAGCGCTGGTAATAGGCGAAGGCGTCCGCACGATCGAGTCCCTCGATCTCGTGCTCCCAGCCGATGATCGGCGTGCCATAGGGATGATGTACGAACAGCGCCGAGGAAAACTCTTCGCCGAGCTGGGCGGCGGGGTCTGAATCGACCCGCATCTTGCGCTCTTCGAGCACGACATCGCGCTCGGGCGCCACGACGCCCTCATCGAAGGCAAGGCCTGTCATCCGGTCGGACTCATAGTCCATCATCGCGCGCAGATGCTCCTTCGGCACGCGCTGGAAATAGGCCGTGTAGTCGAAAGAGGTGAAGGCGTTTTCCTGGCCGCCGAAGCCGGCGACGATCTTGGAGAACTCGCCCGCCGGCCATTTCGCCGTGCCCTTGAACATCAGATGTTCGAGGAAATGCGCGATGCCCGATTTGCCGGCCGGATCATCGGCCGAGCCGTTGCGATACCAGACCATATGCGTCACCACCGGCGCGCGACGGTCCTGAACGACGACGACATCGAGGCCGTTGGCGAGCCGGAAGGATTCGACGGGTTGAGGCGCTTGCGACGGGGCGGCCTGGGGCTGCGAATGCATGTTCACCTGAGGCCGTCTCCAATGATGGGCGAGGTCGGCATGACCCCGAGCGGGTCTGCGCGGATGCAGCCTGCCATCCCGGGCAAGGCCAAGTCTTCTGTCAAGACAACGAAATAAGGCGGCCGGGCGCCGAACGCCAGTGCCGCCTTTCAGCGCATGCGTGGAGCCGAGCCGCAAGGGCGGTCACGACTCCGGCATCGGCCCTCACTGCATCGGGACCGTGCCGGTCAGGAACTCGCGCTGGCCCACGGCCTGCCGGTCCTCGACGGGGCCGCCCTGGCCCGGGCCCACCGGCGCGGTGCCGGCCGGGCGGCGATAGCCCACAGGCGGCTCGACCAGGGTGCGCCGCGCCGGCTCCTCGCCATAGACGAGCTGGTCGGCAGCGGCCTGGTTGTGGCGCGTCGCCAGTTCGCGGCCGATACGGATCGGCGCGATCTGGTTGTTGTAGTTGTTGTGATCCTCGGCGATCTCGGGGCGGCCGGTGTTGCGCGTGGTACGGCCGCGGCGCAGTTCTTCCTGGCTCAGCACCGGGTTGTTGCGCCAGTTCGGATTGAATGTCGGCACGCGGGCGCCCTCGGCTTCAGCGCGGCGGGCTGCGACGTCGGGATCGTTGGGCCAGGCAGCGTTGCGGGTGCTGGCGGGAGCCTGCGGGCGCGGCAGAACCGAATTGGGCGGGACGACGAGCGGCGGGCGCTGCCGATACTCGATATCGTCGCCCGGGCGGCCGCCGATGACGCCCTCCAGCAGGTTCTTGAAGAGCATGCCCTCCTGAGCCAGCGCGGGCTGGGCCGCAAACAGAAGGCCGCCGGCCAGCAGCAGATGCGTCACGCGGATGCGATGAGCCATGGTCAAACCTCCCTCGGGGGATATTGCTTCCCCGTCTCAAACCCCAGACGAACGGCAAAACGATGGCGCCGCCCGTCTTACGCCGATTTTTCCGCGCCGGGACGAAAGGACTCATACAGCAGCCCGGCCACCCCGACAACGATGGCCGCATCGGCAATGTTGAAGATGTACCAGCTGAAGCTGCCCCAATGCAGATGGACGAAGTCGACCACGGCGCCATAGACGGCGCGGTCGAGCCCGTTGCCGAGCGCGCCGCCGACGATCAAAGCGAGGCTGACGACGGTCAGCGTGCGCTCCTCGCGCCACATCCAGCGCCCCAGCCAGATCGCGGCCGCGACGGAGATGAACACCAGCGCCCAGCGCCCGATATCGGTGCCCTGCTGGAACAGCCCATAGGAAATGCCGCGATTCCAGGCCAGCACGATGTTCATGAACGGCGTCACGGCGAAGGGCCCGGTCTCCGCCAGGCGCAGACCGAAAAGCAGCCAGAGCTTCAGCGCCTGGTCGGCCAGGAAGACGACCAGGACGACGGCAAGGCCGAGGCGACGGGGAGCCGTCACGCCGCGCCCCGGCCGAGTTCCCGCAGCGCCTTGGCGTCACGCGGTGTTACCGTCGGGTAGGCCGCATCGGCCGTCGCCGGGTCGAAATACTTCCAGGAGCGGGCGCATTTCACGCCGGCCGCGCGATGCGGCACGACCGCGACGCCCGGCACATCGGGCAGGCGGAAGGCCTCCTGCGGCCCCTCGCCATTCTCGATGCGGATGCCCGAAGTGATGCTGATCTCGGCGAGATCAAGCCCCGACAATGCCGCCAGCAGATCGGAATCGGCGATGAAGACCTGCGGCGCGGCTTCCAGCGAGGAGCCGAGACGCTTGGCCGCGCGCTCCAATTCGAGCGCGCCGGTGACGACGCGGCGGACCTTGCGGATCTTGCTCCAGCGCTCGGCCAGTTCAGGATCGAGCCAGGCGACGGGAGCCTGCGCGAAGAGTTCGAGATGGACCGAGCCGTCGAGCGTCTTCTGCTCGGGATAGCGCTCGAGCCAGGCCTCCTCGGCCGTGAAGACTAGGATCGGCGCGAGCCAGGTCGTCAGGCAGCGGAAGAGATGATCGACGACGGTGAGCGCGCTCTTGCGGACATGGCTCGACAGCGGATCGCAATAGAGCGCGTCCTTGCGGACGTCGAAATAGAAGGCCGAGAGCTCGGTGTTCATGAACTGCGAGAGCAGCGTCACGACCTTCTTGTAGTCATAGGTCCGGTAAGCCTCCTCGACCTGCGGTCCGATCTCGGCCAGCCGGTGCAGCATCAGCCGCTCCAGCTCAGGCATGGTCTGGACTTCGGCGACGCGGATGTCCTCGCTGAAATGGGCGAGCGTGCCAAGCATCCAGCGCATCGTGTTGCGCAGCTTGCGATAGGTCTCGACGAAGGTCTTGAGGATCTCCTTGCCGATGCGCAGATCGTCGGAATAGTCAGCCGCCGCGACCCAGAGGCGCAGGATGTCGGCGCCGGAATCCTTGATGATGTCCTGCGGGGCGGTGACGTTGCCCTTGGACTTCGACATCTTCTCGCCCTTCTCATCGAGGCAGAAGCCGTGCGTCAGCACGATGTCGTAAGGAGCGCGGCCGCGCGTGCCACAGCTTTCGAGCAGCGAGGAGTGGAACCAGCCGCGATGCTGATCCGAGCCCTCGAGATACATCACGCGGTCATTGCCGCCGTCGCCGCGGCGCCGCGCCCTCAGATCGGCGCGCTTCTCCAGCGTGAAGGCATGGGTCGAGCCTGAATCGAACCAGACGTCGAGCACGTCGGTGACGCGCTCATATTGCGCCGGATCGTAGCCGTGAGGCGCCAGGAAGCGCGCCCCGTCCGTGTCGGTGAACCAGGCGTCCGCGCCCTCGGCCTCGAAGGCGTCGGCGATCGCGGCATTCACCTTCGCATCGACCAGGATGTCCTTGGTCTCCTTCTCGACAAAGACGGTGATCGGCACGCCCCAGGCGCGCTGGCGCGAGACCACCCAGTCAGGGCGGTTGGCGATCATGCCGTTGATGCGGTTCTCGCCGGCGGCGGGGACCCATTGCGTGTCCTTGATCGCCTTCAGCGCGCGGTTGCGCAGCGTATCGGTGTTGCCACCGGCGACCGGCTGCGGATCGGCCACATCCGGTGCGCCGGCCTCGCCGATCGGCTTGTCCATCGCGATGAACCATTGCGGCGTGTTGCGGAAGATGACCGGCTTCTTCGAGCGCCAGCTATGGGGATACTGGTGCTTGAGCCGGCCCCGAGCGACGAGATTGCCCGAGGCCGCGAGCGCCTTGATGACGACCTCGTTGGCGTTGCCCTTCTCGCCCGTGTCGGTGATGACCTGCGCGCCCTCGAAACCCGGCGCGTCCTTGGTGAAGCGGCCATCGGCATCGACGGTGTAGGGGATACGGGTCTCGATGCCGCGCTCGGCGAGTTGGCGGCCATTTGCCATCCAGACGTCGAAATCCTCGCGGCCATGGCCGGGGGCCGTGTGGACGAAGCCCGTGCCGGCCTCGTCGGTGACATGGTCGCCGTCGAGGAGAGGCACGGCGAAGTCGTAGCCGTGGCCGTTCAAAGGATGGTTGCACTGGACTGGGAAAAGGTCCCGCTCATCCAAATCCCCGACGAGTTCAAAAGCCTCAACCTTTGCTGCCTTGAACACGCCTTCTGCGAGATTTTTCGCAATCACATAAGTCGAGCCGATCTTGGCCCAATTGTTCTCGGGCGCAGCGATAACCTTGTAGAGACCGTATGCTATCTTACGGTTGTATGAGATTGCCCGATTGCCCGGGATCGTCCACGGCGTGGTTGTCCAAATGACAACCGAAGCATCGAGAAGACGATCTGCGACAGGTCCGAGCCCGAGCGCCATCGTCACCGGAAACGCCACGAACACCGTGTCGCTGACATGCTCCTCGTATTCGACCTCGGCCTCGGCGAGCGCGGTCTTCTCGACCACCGACCACATCACCGGCTTGGAGCCGCGATAGAGCTGGCCGGTCTCGGCGAATTTCATGATCTCGCGGGCGATCTGCGCCTCGGCGGGATAGGCCATGGTGAGATAGGGATCGTCCCAGTCGCCCTCGACGCCGAGCCGCTTGAACTCCTCGCGCTGGATGTCGACCCATTTCTCGGCAAAGGCGCGGCATTCCTTGCGGAACTCGACGACATCGACGTTGTCCTTGTTCAGGCCCTTGGCGCGGTACTGCTCCTCGATCTTCCATTCGATCGGCAGGCCGTGGCAGTCCCAGCCCGGCACGTAATTCGAGTCGTGGCCGAGCATCTGCTGCGAGCGGGTGACGAGGTCCTTCAGGACCTTGTTGAGCGCGTGGCCGATATGGATGTTGCCATTGGCGTAAGGGGGGCCGTCATGCAGGACGAAGCGGTCGCGGCCCTTCCCGGCCTCGCGCAGCTTGCGGTAGAGGTCCATCCTGGCCCAGCGCGCGAGCAGCTCCGGCTCGCGCTGCGGCAGGCCGGCCCGCATCGGGAACTCGGTCTGGGGCAGGAAGAGCGTCTGGGAATAGTCGATCGTGTCGGTTGGTTTGTCGGTCATGGTCCGGCTCGGGCAAGGCGGCCTGGCTGCCATGGTCATCTGGCGTGGCGCTGTCCGCTGTGAAATGGGCAGAAAATGCGATGGTCATCCCGGCTTGCGCGAGCGCCCGCGCCTCTAGCGCGGGGCGGCAGCCGGGCCCGTAATTCGCCGGAGCGGGATCATGGATATGGCGCGGAAAGCGAGCATGAGCGGCTTCTAGCAGGCGCGCGTCATGGAAGAAAGGGCGGCGTCTGGCCGAGAATGTCGCGCGCGCGGGCGCTGTCGGCGTCCATCTGCGCGATCAGGGCGGGCAGCGAGTCGAACTTCGCCTCGCCGCGCAGCCAGGAGACGAAGGCGACATCGACTTGGCTGCCGTAGAGATCGCCCGCGAAGTCGAAGACGAAGGTCTCCAGCCGCGGTGCGCCGTCATCGAAGGTCGGGCGGCTGCCGAAGCTGGCGACGCCATCATGCCAGACGCCGTCGATCTTCATCCGCACGGCATATATGCCGTATTTCAGCCTGCAGTCGCGGGCGAGATGCATGTTGGCGGTGGGATAGCCGAGATCGCGGCCACGCTTGTCGCCATGGGCGATGATACCGCGCACAAGCCAGGGGCGGCCGATATAATCCCCGGCGCGAGCGACATCGCCCTGCTCCAGCAAATTGCGGATCAGGGTCGAGGACACCGCTTCGCCATTCCAGACATAAGGCGGCACCACCACGACGGGGACGGCCTGCGCCTCGCCGCGCGCCTGCAGCATTTCGGGATCGCCGCGCCGCCCCTGCCCGAAATGAAAATCATAGCCGCAGACGAGCCCGGACACGCCGAGCTTGGCGAACAGAAGATCAGCGATGAATTTCTCGGCCGGAATCGCCGCGATGTCGCGGTTGAAGGGCAAGACGAAGGTCAAAGGCAGGCCGATCTGCCCCAGCAGTTCGGTCTTGAGCGCCGGTGGCGTCAGGCGGAAGACCGGTTCCTCTGGCCTGAAGACACTGCGCGGATGCGGCTCGAAGGTCAGCGCAGCCGGCCTGCGGTCAAGCTGTTTGCCCAGCTCGGTGGCTTCTCGCGCGAGCTCGGCATGGCCGCGATGGACGCCGTCGAAATTACCGAGCGCGATCACCGCGCCGCGCAGCGCGGCAGGTACGGGCTTGTCGAAGTCGAGCACGAAGCTGCTTGAGGGGTCGGCGGGCGTGGTCATCGGGCAAGGCGATCCGGACGCCCGGGACGTGCCGGGCGGCCCGTCATTGGCCAGAGGCGGCGATGCGTCAAGCCGCCGGGCTTATTCCGCGGCGCGATGTCCGGCCCGCGAGGGCGGCAGCGCGACCCAGGCCTCACCCTCCAGCACCGCCTTGCCATCGACCAGGCATTCGCAGAACAGCCTGGCGCGACGCCGCTCGGCAACCAGTTCCATGACCTCGACGCGGACCATCACGACGTCGCCGATCTTCACCGGCGCGAGAAACGTCAGGGTCTGCGACAGGTAAACCGCGCCCGGACCAGGCAGCCGCGTGCCGAGCAGGGCCGAGACCAGGCTCGCGGTGAGCATGCCATGGGCGATGCGCTGGCCGAATTTGGTGTTGGCGGCATAGCGGTCGCAGAGATGGATGGGGTTGGCGTCGCCGGAGAGGTCAGCGAAAAGCGAGACGTCGCGCTCCATCACCGTGCGCATCAGGCTCTCGCTCTGGCCGATCGCCAGATCCTCAAAGGCGTGGACGGTGTAGAGCGCACTGCTCATCGCTGTGGTTCACCTGCATGGTCGGCACGGCACGGATAAGCACCGCCAGGGCCGATCTGTCGGGATCGCGAGCCTGTCACAGCCGTTGCAGGCGAGCCATTCAACTTTGGTGGCTTGAACGGATGGCGCATGCCGTAGCGTCACTCTCCCATTGGATTAACGGCTTTGAAATACGGGCAGGCTATCCCTTGGGAACCAATAACGACGGCCGCAATTGAAGCGGCACGGCGTGGGCTCGGCCCGCGCCTTCACCGCTTGCTTGGAGCACCGCAATGGCTCTCGATCCAACCATGCCGATCCTGGTGGTCGATGATTACCAGACCATGGTCCGGATCATTCGCAACCTCCTGAAACAGCTTGGCTTCGAGAATGTCGACGATGCCTCGGACGGTCAGGCCGCGATCGCCAAGATGCGCGACAAGCAATATGGGCTGGTGATCTCGGACTGGAACATGGAGCCGATGACGGGCTTCGAACTGCTGCAGCGCGTGCGCGAGGAAGATGCCCTGTCGGCAACGCCCTTCATCATGGTCACCGCCGAATCCCGCACCGAAAACGTCATCGCCGCCAAGAAGGCCGGCGTGAACAACTACATCGTCAAGCCGTTCAACGCGCAGACGCTTCGCTCCAAGATCGAATCCGTCTGCACCGCCTGAGCGCGGTGAAGGGCGCGGGCGCCCCTGGTCACCAGACGAGATGCGGCATCGCATAGGCCGGGCGATGGCTCTGCCGGCTGAGCCAGCCATGGCGCTCGTCCCAGGACGCTGCCATCAGATCCTGGGCATGGATGCCCGCCAGGACCATGATCCCGGTCGCGCCGATGGCGTGTGCCCCCGCGATATCGGTGCGGATGGCGTCGCCGATGGCACAAACCCGCTCGCGAGCGACCGGCGCGCCCCGCCTAGCCTGCGCCAGGGCAAACGCCCGTTCATAGATCGGCGGGTGCGGCTTGCCCGCATAGACCACCTTGCCGCCAAGCTCCTCATAGGCCAGTGCCACCGAACCGGCGCAGGGCACGATGCGGCCGCCGCGCTCGACCACGAGATCGGGATTGGCGCAGATCATCTCCAGCCCGCGCGCGGCAAAGCCGGCGAGCAGGTCGGCATAGGTTGCCGCCGTTTCGGTCTCGTCATCGCGCAAACCGGTGCAGAGCACGTAAGCCGCCTCGCCGACACCAACTTCCGGCGCATCGAGACCAGCAATCAGCGGAAGATCGCGATCGGGGCCGAGCCTGAACATCGGCTGCCCGGCACGCTCCTGGATCAAGGCGCGGCAGGCATCGCCCGAGGTGACGATGGCGTCCCAGGCCGCCTGGGGCACGCCGAACCCTTCGAGCTGGCGCTGAATCTCGAACTGCGGACGCGGCGCGTTGGTGACGAGGACCACGGTGATGCCGCGTTCGCGCATGGCCATCAGGGCCTCGACCGCAGCGCCGAACGCGGCCCCGCCATTATGGACGACCCCCCAGATGTCGCAGAGGCACAGATCGAAGTCGTCGGCGATCTGGGCGAAACCCGGAAGCGGCAGGGTGGCAGCAGTCTTCAATGGCAACACGGCGCGTCACTCCTAGAGCCTTGGGTCGCCAATCCCTCTACAGCATCGAACCGGTTCTCGCATCCGCAGCAAAGCCGGGACGATGCGCCCAGGCCGCAGGCCGAGCTGGCTGCGGCTCGTCCTAGCCGGTTCAAGCGGTGGCGCGACGCAGCACGGAACGGAAGGACTGGCGTTCGGGAACGGCCTGAGCCGGCGGCGGAGCGGCCGGCACGGGATATCCGATGATTTCGGCCGCATGAGACGGCGCGGGTTCCGGCGCGGGCACGGTGGGAGCGGGTACGGGCGCCGGTTCGGCAAAAACATCGGGCTTGACCGGCCGCGGCGGCGAAAACACCGGCCCCTGCCCCATTGTCACGCCGAGTTCGATCATATCGGCGACGGCGGGATCGTTTTCGACCTCGTCGGCGATCAGCACGATCGAGGCGCGGGCGAGCAGCGTTGACAGATCCCCTGCGGCGATATCGGAAGCCTGCCCATCGGCCTGGGCCGTCAGCAGGGCCGAAGGCGCCTTGACGAAGCGGATGCCGCGGTCGAACAACGACACAGGATCGAGCCGCAGATCGACGAGCTGGTCGAGAGCGAAGCGCACGCCATTGGCCGACATCGCCCCAAGCAGCCCCAGACTCGTGGGATCGAGACCGCGAAAGACGCTCTGCGGCATCTCGACGATCAGATGGCCGGTATGTTCGCGGTATTTCTCGAGGATGCGCGCCAGCGTCGCCAAGGCCTTCGATGAACCCCAGGTCGCCGTGCTGAAATTGCAGGAGACGAAGAGTCCGCCCTCCTTCGAGCCGAGATGGCGGGCGATTGCCAGCGCACGTGTGAGGACCAGGGCATCCAGTGTGGGACCGAAGCCGCGCTCCTCGATGACGGGCAGGAATTCATGCGGCAGCAGCAGCGTATTCTCGTCGAGCCGCAGGCGCACCAGCGCCTCGTAACCGCGGGTCCGGCGCTGTGGCAGCTGGACGATCGGCTGCAGGTAGACCTCGACCTTGCCTTCCGAGAGCGCCGTGCTGATGACTGCGGCGCGTTCGGCTTCGGCCTGTTCGCGCGCCTGCCGCGCTGTTTCGGCGCGCTCGGTTGCCAACGCCCGCAGACGCTCCTGCCGAGCCGCCTCGGGATCGATCACCACAAGCGGCGCCGACATGGGCGCCGGTTCAGCTGCGGACGCCACCCGCGACTGCATCGTCGCCAGCGCGGCATCGTGATCGGCCAGCGTCGTGGCGACTTGGTGGATCAGGTCGCCCAGCAGGCCCACTTCGGCCGTCAGTTCGTTGATGGCAGCGCGTGCTGGGGCGGCATCGACATCGCGCATCGGCAGCTGCTCGACACGCTTCGCCAGGGCATCGAGCCGGATGGCATTGGTCGCGAGCCGGACCTTGACCTCGCCGATGCCGGCGAGCACTTGCTCCCGCTGCGCCAGCGCGAGCCTCTGCGTGATCCAGGCGGAGCCGAGCCAGCCGCCGCCGGCCAAGAGCAGGCCAAGCGCCATGCCCAACGACGTCGGCATCAGAAGCGTCAGGGCCGCGCCCGCGCACAGCCCGGTGACCGCGCTGGCGAGAGGATGCAGGGCAGTGCGTCGGAGAGAAGCCAAAAGCAGCAGTCGCGCCAGGGGTTGATCGGAAAAACAACGAATCACACCACTGCGTAGCAGATTACCTTCATGCTTGCCTGCAAGCGAGCTTTCCCGCGGAACCCGCGCCAATTGCGAAACGTCGTCAAGGCACGACGGGCCGGGTCAGGCCGCGTCAGGTTACTGGAGGCCGAGATCGTCGAGGATACGTTTGATGACGGCTGCGCCGAAGCCCCGGCGCATCAACCATTGCTGCGGATCGGCTTCGAACAGAGGGTAATGGCTGCAGAGCTTGGTCAGGGCCTCGGTCTTTTCGCCCATGTTGCCCCTCTGGACAGCCCTGATGGCGCGCCCCAGCAAAGCATAGGGATGCGTACTGTCGCCGAGAAATTCGCCATGGGCGCGCGAGACCTGTTGCGCATTCAAGAGATGGGCGCCCAGGAACGCGAAGAAATCATAGGAGGGCGGGCGCCCGGCACTGATCTGAATCGCCTTTTCGACGAGCGGCAGCCCTTCCGCCGGGCGGTTCAGCTGAATGTAGCGGGCGCCGAGCGTGGCCAGGATATCGGAATCATACGGGTTGCGCGACATTGCCAGCTGTCCGGCCCTGAGCCCCTCCTCGGCGGCACCGCGTGCAAAAAGCGCGATCATCATGACCTGCTGGGCCCTGGCGCTCGATGGCGCCAGCCGCACCGCGGTCAAGGCCTCGGACAAGGCGCGCTCGAGCGGCGGTTCCGGCAGCGCATTGAAGCCGAAATTGTATTCGAACTGGCTGAGGAAGCTCAGCTGCGCCCAGGCGGGATAGAAAGTCGGATCGCGCCGAACCAACTCCTGCAGGCAGTTGCGGGCCGCGAGATGGTCCTCCTTGGCCATGACCCGCCGAAAATCCATTGCCCGGTAGATGCAAGGCATCGGTCCGGAATCCGGGTTCTGGCGAATATCGGCATGGATGATGCCGAAGGGTTCGGCCAGGCGGGCCGCCAGGCGCCGGGCGATGTCGGGCACATCGGCGTCATCGGCGCGAAAGGCTCGCGTTGAGGCAGCCGACCAGACGATTCGACCGTCGCGAACGGAGCGCAGCCGGGCAAAGCTTTCCATGGCCCCATCGACCGTTTCGCCCGTGACCTCGAAGACATAATCGGCACCCGCCGGCAAAGCCTCGCCGACCTGCGGCATCTTGACCGTGACGAGATCGTCGAACCGCGACAACGCGTCGACCAGGAAGCTCGAGAACCGGCGCGCGGTTGCAGCGAGACCGGGATCGCCTGGCGGATCGGGGAGCGAGATGACCAGGATCGTCGTCTCGAGCGCAGCTGCCGGAGCCGAAATGTTCGGGCCGACCGCTGTTGCCGGGCCGGCGATCGGCAGGGCTGCGCCTCGCGTTGCGGTATCGCGGCCCAGCAGGCCACCATGCCAGGCGCCCAGCGACAGCAGCGCGAGCGACAAGGCTGCCCCGGCCATCACCGGCCAGCGCTTCGCGACCCGTCGCTCAAAGTCCGGATTTTGGGATCGCTGCGTCGGCCCGGATGTCGTGGAATCGACGGGACCGAAAAGGGGCTCGCCTGCGGGCCCTGACGCGGTCATCGTGGCGGAAGCGACATCAAGGCGCTCGAAGGCCGGAATATAGGCGCCGACCGGGATGGTGATCCGCACCGGATCGGCGGCGCCCTCGCCTGCATAATATTGCGCGAGCGCCCGGCGAAGCCGGCCGGCCTCGACGCGCACGATCGGATCAGCCTGCGGATCGAAACTGGCGGACCGACCGAACGCCTCGACCGCGATGGTGTAGCCTTTCAACTCGGCGGAGCGCCCCGCAACGGCGCGCTCGACGATGAAGGCGAGAAAAGCCGAAAGCTGCGGCGCCGCGCGGAACGCGTCGGATGCGAGGACGCGTGCGAGCCCCGCGCGAATCGCTGCCTGGGATCCGCCGTCGATCTCGTCAGAAGCTGCTTCGTTGTCCTGCATGGGGTCCGGTTCGGTTTGCGCCCCTTCTGCTCGTTAGCGCAAGAGCGACGTTAGGTCATCCCGCAACGCGGTGTTGGCCCGCCTCTTGCGGTGCAGCCATGCCGCTTCGCACCGACAATTTACAGCCGGGATCATGCTGTTAGGTTGAGCGAAGATTAATCACAGGATCGTCAGATGACCGCAGCCTCCTCACCCGTCGCGAACCCCAACGATCTCGAAGCCTTCTGGATGCCGTTCACGGCCAACCGGGCGTTCAAGAAGAACCCGCGCATGATCGCGCGGGCGGAGGGGATGTATTATTATACGCCCGAGGGCAAGCCGGTCATGGACGGGACGGCGGGTCTGTGGTGCTGCAATGCCGGGCACAAGCGCCGGCCGATCATCGAGGCGATCCAGGCCCAGGCCGAAGAGCTCGATTTCGCCCCGAACTTCCAGTTCGGCCATCCCAAGGTCTTCGCGGCCGCCGCCCGCATCGCGGCACTGGCGCCGGGCGATCTCGACCATGTCTTCTTCACCGGCTCCGGCTCGGAGGCCGCCGACACGGCGCTCAAGATCGCGATCGCCCATTGGAACGTGCTCGGCAAGGGCTCCAAGACCCGGCTGATCGGCCGCGAGCGCGGCTATCACGGCGTCGGCTTCGGCGGTATCTCGGTCGGCGGCATCGTCTCCAACCGCAAATTCTTCGGCTCGCTCCTGGCAGGCTCCGATCATATGCCCGCGACCTATGACCGCGAGAAGCAGCGCTTCACCAAGGGCGAGCCGGACTATGGCGCGCATTTCGCCGACGAGCTGGAGCGGATCGTCACGCTGCACGACGCCTCGACCATCGCAGCCGTGATGGTCGAGCCGATGGCGGGCTCGACCGGCGTGCTGCCGCCGCCCAAGGGCTATCTCCAGCGCCTGCGAGAGATCTGCACGAAGCATGGCATTCTTTTGATCTTCGACGAGGTGATCTCGGGCTTCGGGCGGCTTGGCTTTTCCTTCGCGGCCGAGCGCTACGGCGTCATCCCCGACATGATCACCTTCGCCAAGGGCGTAACCTCGGGTACGGTGCCGATGGGTGGCGTGATCGTCCGCAAGCCCATCTTCGACGCTTTCATGAACGGCCCCGACAACGCCATCGAACTGTTCCACGGCTACACCTATTCGGGTCATCCGCTGGCGGCCGCCGCCGCGCTGGCGACCCTCGACGTCTATCGCGACGAGGGCCTGTTCGAGCGCGCCAAGACGCTGGAGCCGCTCTGGGCCGATGCGATCATGGAGCTGAAGGAAGAGCCCAACGTGCTCGACATCCGCACGCTCGGGCTGGTGGCCGGCATCGACCTCGCCTCACGCGAAGAGGGCGTCGGCAAGCGCGGCTATGCGGCGATGGAGCACGCCTTCCACGAGGAGGGGCTGATGATCCGCATCACCGGCGACACGATCGCGCTGACCCCGCCGCTGATCGTGACGGAAGACCAGATCGGCGAGATCATCGAGAAGACGAGGCGGGTGATCCGGGCTGTGGCGGGGTAGGACGCGTCAGCGCCAGCCGTCTCATGGCGTCATGGTCGGGCTCATCCCGACCATCACGCCGTTGTTGGTCAAGGTCGGGGTTCGAGATGTGGATGCTCCGCACAGGGCCGCAGGACAGTCCTGAATTGGTTGATGACAAGCGGCGTTCGAAAGCCTCAGATTGTCCGCGATGGCAAAGGCTGTTTTCACCACGGCAAACATGAAGCCGACAATCTTCTGACTCAGCGGTTTAATCCGTTGAGCCGCCATGACCCAATGAGCGGCCCTTCATCCGCTCATGCAGCGCCTGCGCCAAATCGCGGGCCGTGTGGAAGATGGCCAGTATCGTGACCGCCTCGGCACCAACCTCGTAGACGATCAGGTAGGGCAGGCCGGAAACGCTGAGTTCCCGCGTCTCGGGCTGGCGACCGAGACGCCCAAGGGCCGGAAACCGGGGTAGCTTCCGCGCAGCATCCACAATCCCCCGCTAGACGCTTTCGGCGGCAACCGGGTTGTCCAGCGCGATGTAATCGACGATCCCCTCCAGATCGCGGGCAGCGGGTTCGGCAATGACCAGCTTCTTCAACGCAACCAGCCGTGCTTCGCTGCGATCCCGGCAAAAACATCATCGGCAGGCATCGCCTTGCCCGCGCGTGCCGCCTCGATCCCGGCCGTGATCCGCTCCATCTGCCAGGCGTTGGCTTCCAGATACTGCTCAATCGCCTGATTGACGATGTAGTTGCGGGAACGATCCATCGCATTCGCCAGGGCATCGATCTCCGAAACCCTGGCCGTTCGGATGGTGATCGGTTCGGATACGACGCGCTGCGGCATGGTGTGCTCCCTTGTCATCACTTGTAATCATATCAGCCCGCACCGTTCCCTCCAAGCCGCTTCGCCGCAGCCTCAAATGTCTCCGCGTTGCAACTTCCCATAGCGCGCCACCACCCGCTCCCGCTTTAGCCGAGACAGCCTCTGCAGCCAGAAGATTCCGTCGAGTTGGTCGAGCTCATGCTGGTGGCAGATGGCCAGGAAGCCGTCGGCCTCCTCTTCATGGGGCACGCCGTCGAGATCGCGATAGCCGATCCGAACCTTCGCCGCGCGCTCCACCTCCTCGGTGACGCCCGGCATTGAGACGCTGCCCTCGGTGGCGCGGGCGGTTTCTGGCGAGGCCCACAGGATCTGCGGATTGACGTAAACCCTGACCTCGCCGGGCGTCAGCTCCAGCACGACAAGGCGCTTGAGCACGCCGACATGCGGCGCGGTGATGCCGACGCCCGGCGCGGCGCGCATCGTCTCCAGCAGATCGGCGGCGAGCTGCCGCAGATCGGCATCGAAGCACCCGACCGGCTCCGCGACCGCGCGCAGGCGCAGATCGGGGAACCGGAGGATCGGCAGGATCGCCATGGTCGTCTCAGGCGGCGGCTTTGGCCGCCGCCGCGCCGTAATAGCTCTCGCCGGTCTTGGCCATGCGCTTGAGCTGCTTGTTGGGCTTGAAGCGCTCGCCATGCTTCTTCGCGAGCACCTCGCAGAGCTTCACGAAGGCGGCCGCGCCCATATTGTCGATGAAGGACAGCGTGCCACCCGAATAAGGAGCAAAGCCGAAGCCGATGATCGAGCCGACATCGGCTTCGCGCGGATCGGTGACGACGCCCTCCTCATAGGTCCGCGCCGCCTCGAGCGCCTGCGTCACCAGCAGGCGGTGCTGCAGCTCTTCCATGTCGACGTCTTCCGGCGCGAGCCGCTTGCCGACGAGATCGGCCAGGCCCGGCCAGAGGCGCTTGGGCCCGGCTTCGGGATAATCGTAGAAGCCCTTCCTGTTCTTGCGGCCGAGACGGCCGTGCTTCTCGACCATGTCGGAGAGCAGCTTCTCCTGCGCCGGATCAACCGCCTCGTCCCCAAGTTGGGCCTTGGTGGCCTTGAGCACCTTGAAAGCGAGATCGACCGCGACCTCGTCGTTGAGCGAGAGCGGGCCGACCGGCATGCCGGCCTGTTTGCCGGCCTGCTCGATCATCGCCGGGGGCACGCCCTCCATCAGCATGAGATGGCCTTCGCGGATGTAATTGCCGACGCAGCGATTGGCGTAGAAGCCCCGTGTGTCGTTGACGACGATCGGCGTCTTCTTGATGGCGCGGACGAAGTCGAGCGCCATGGCGAGTGCCTTCTTGCCGGTCTTCTTGGCCATGATGACCTCGACCAGCAGCATCTTTTCCACCGGCGAGAAGAAATGGATGCCGATGAAGTTCTGCGGCCGCTCGCTCGTGGTGGCGAGCCCTGTGATTGGCAAAGTCGAGGTGTTGGAGCCGAAGATGGTCTTCGGCCCCACCGCCGCCTCGACCTTCGCGATCACCTCGGCCTTGACCTTGGGATCCTCGAACACCGCCTCGACGACGAGGTCGCAGCCCTTGAGATCGGCATAATCGGCGGTTGCGGTGATGCGGCCGAGCAGCGCGTCGCGGTCGGCGGTCTTGGCGCGGCCCTTCATGATCTGGTCGGAAACCAGCTTGTGCGAATAGGCCTTGCCCTTGTCGGCGGCCTCCTGATCGCGGTCGACCAGCACGACCTCCAGACCCGACAGGGCCGAGACATAGGCGATGCCGGCGCCCATGAAGCCGGCGCCGACGACGCCGACCTTCTTGAGCTTCGAGGGCGGGACATCGGCCGGGCGGCGCGCGCCCTTGTTGAGCTCCTGCATCGAGACGAAGAGCGAGCGGATCATCGAGGCCGCCTCCTTCGTCCGCAGGATCTTGGCGAAGTAGCGGCTCTCGACCTTGAGGCCGAGATCGATCGGGAGCTGCAGGCCCTCATAGACCGCCGAGAGGATGGCGCGGGCGGCGGGGTAGTTGTCGTTGGTCTCGCGGCGATAGATCGCGTTGGCCGGCGGCCAGATCTGCATGCCGGCCGGCGAATAGACCTTGTTGGAGGGCAGCTTGAATTTCGGATCGTCCCAGGGCGCCTTGGCCTGCGGATTGGCCTTGAGCCACTCCTTCGCATTCGCCACGAGCTGGTCCCGCGGGACGACAGCATGGACGAGGCCGGTGTTGCGCGCGGGCAGCGCCTTCACCTGCTCGCCCTTGAACATCATCTGGAGGGCGTCGCCGGTCTGCATCAGACGCGCGACGCGCTGGGTGCCGCCGGCGCCGGGAAACAGCCCCACCTTGATCTCGGGCAGGCCGACGCGGGTCGCGGCATCGTCGGAAACGACGCGGTACTGGCAGGCAAGCGCGAGCTCGAAAGCTCCGCCAAGGCAGACGCCGTGGATCGCGGCGGCAAAGGGTTTGCCGCAGGTCTCGAGCTTGCGGTAGAGCAACGAGAGCTTGCGGCTCTCGTCGAAGAAGCTCTGCATCGCGACCTGTTCGCCCTTATCCTTGGCGAGGCGGATGTAGAGGTCGCGCAGGCCCTGCAGCATGGTCAGGTCGGCGCCGCCCGAAAACGCTTCCTTGCCGGAGGTGATGACGCAGCCCTTGATGGCCTCGTCCGAGGCGACCTTGTCGATGATGGCGTCGAGTTCGGCCATCAGCTCGGGGGTGATGACGTTCATCGAGCGGCCCGGCATGTCCCAGGTCGCTGTCGCAATGCCGTCGGAATCGGTCTCGAAGCGGAAATTGGTGAGGTTCATGATGGCTCTCCTCAAACCCGTTCGATGATGGTGGCGACGCCCATGCCGGCGGCGACGCAGAGCGTCACCAGGGCGGTGTTCTTGTCGGTGCGCTCCAGCTCGTCGAGCACGGTGCCGAGGATCATTGCGCCGGTGGCGCCGAGAGGGTGGCCCATGGCGATGGCGCCGCCGTTGACGTTCAGAATCTCGTCGTCGATGTCGAAGGCCTGCTGGTAGCGCAGCACGACGGAGGAAAAGGCCTCGTTCAGTTCGAACAGGTCGATATCCCCAGTGGTCATGCCGGCCTTGCGCAGCACGAGTTCGGTAACGTCCACCGGACCGGTCAGCATCAGCGCGAGATCGGAGCCGATGGTGGCGAAGGCGCGGATGCGAGCGCGGGGCTTCAGCCCTGCTGCCTTCCCGCCCTTCTTCGAGCCGACGAGGACGGCGGCTGCGCCATCGACGATGCCTGAGGAATTGCCGGCATGATGGACGTGGTTGACGAACTCGACATCCGGGTGAGCGGCGCTGGCGACCGCATCGAACCCGCCCATCTCGCCCATCTGGACGAAGGAGGCCTTCAGTGCGGCGAGCGCCTGCATGTCGGTGCCGGGCCGGATGGTCTCGTCGCGGTCGAGAATGGTCAGGCCGTTGACGTCGGTGACGGGGATCACCGAGTTCTTGAAGCGCCCGGCCTCCCAGGCGGCGTGGGCGCGCTTGTGCGAGCGCACGGCAAAGGCATCGACATCGTCGCGCGAGAAGCCGTATTTCGTCGCGATCAGATCGGCCGAGATGCCCTGCGGCATGAAATAAGTATCGATGGCGACGGAGGGATCGAAGGCGATGCCGAAGCCCGAGGCACCCATGCCGACGCGGCTCATGCTCTCGACGCCACCGCCGATCGCCATCTCCTTCTGCCCCGACATGATCTGCGCGGCCGCGAGGTTCACCGCATCCAGCCCGGAGGCGCAGAAGCGGTTGATCTGGATGCCGGGCACCTCCTTGCCGTAGCCGGCCTTGAGGGCGATCGTGCGGGCAATGTCGGCGCCGGCCTCGCCGACCGGATCGACGCAGCCGAAGACGACGTCCTCGACGAGCTTCGTGTCGAGGTCGTTGCGGTCGCGGATCGCGCGCAGCGTCGTCGTGCCGAGCTCGATCGCCGTGACCTCGTGCAGCGAGCCGTCGGCCTTGCCCTTGCCGCGCGGCGTGCGGACATGGTCGTAGATGAATGCGTCTGCCATCAGGGCCTCCCGGGCTGGCCGCAGCGAGGCGGCTCGTTCTCGTGCCGGACGTCATGGTCGGGCTTGACCCGACCATCTCGTCATCCAGCGGGGTGTGCAAGGTCTGCGAGAGATGGTCGGGTCAAGCCCGACCATGACGCGCGATGCTCAGAACTGCTCCGCGCTCAGCGCCATCGTCGAATCCGCGCCGCTGGTGATCCGCGCCAGATGCGCCGCCGTCTCGGGCAGGCTGCGCTCCATGAAGAAGCGGGCCGTCACCAGCTTGGAATTCATCCGCTCGGTCGCGCCATTGGCGCCGGCCCTGAGCTTGTCCTGGGCGACCCTGGCCATCTTGGCCCACATATAGCCGAGCGAAACGAGGCCGAGCAGGTGCATGTAGTCGGTCGCGCCGGCGCCGGCATTGTCGGGCCTGGCCATCGCGTTGTTCATGAACCACATGGTCGCCTGCTGGAGATGGCCGAGCGAGGCGCCGAGCGGCGCCAGAAGAGGCTTCAGCGCCTCGTCCTCGCCATTCTCCTGAATGAAGCCGCCGACCTCGTTGAAGAAGGCCATGATGGCGCGACCGCCGTCGCGGCCGAGCTTGCGGCCGACGAGATCCATCGCCTGCACGCCATTGGCGCCCTCATAGATCATGGCGATGCGGGCATCGCGGACGAACTGCTCCATGCCCCATTCGGCGATGTAGCCATGGCCGCCGAACATCTGCTGGGCCTTGACCGTGTTGTCGAAGCCGACATCGGTGAGCACGCCCTTGAGCACCGGCGTCATCAGCCCGAGTTGGTCGTCGGCGGCCTGGCGCTCGGCAGCATCGCCCGAACGGTGGGCGATGTCGGATTTCAGCGCGTTCCAAATGACGAAGGCGCGGGCCGCCTCGTTGAAGGCCTTGATCGACATCAGCGTGCGGCGAACGTCGGGGTGGACGATGATGGGGTCGGCCGCCTTGTCGGGGCTCTTGGCGCCGGTCAGCGAGCGGCCCTGGATGCGGTCCTTCGCGTAGGCGACGGCGTTCTGATAGGCGACCTCGGACTGGGCCAGCCCCTGGATGGCGACGCCCAGCCTGGCCTCGTTCATCATCACGAACATGGCGTTGAGGCCCTTGTTCTCCGTGCCGATGAGCCAGCCTTTCGCTCCGTCATAGTTCATCACGCAGGTCGCATTGCCGTGAATGCCCATCTTGTGCTCGAGCGAGCCGCAGGAGACGTGGTTGTTCTCGCCCACCGATCCGTCCGCGCCGATCGCGTTACGCGGCACGACGAAGAGCGAGATGCCCTTCACGCCGGCCGGCGCCCCTTCGATGCGGGCCAGCACGAGGTGGATGATGTTCTCGGTGATGTCCTGCTCGCCGGCCGAGATGAAGATCTTTGTGCCGGTGATGGCATAGGAGCCGTCACCGTTGGGGACGGCCTTGGTCTTGATCAGGCCGAGATCGGTGCCGCAATGCGGCTCGGTCAGGTTCATCGTGCCCGACCACACCCCCTCGATCATCTTGGGCAGATAGGTGCGCTTCTGCTCGTCCGAGCCATGGACATTGAGCGCGGCGATCGCGCCCATCGTCAGGCCCGGATACATGGCGAAGGCCATGTTCGCCGAGGAGGCGAACTCGTTCATCACGGCGCCCAGCGTGTAGGGCAGCCCCTGCCCGCCATATTCCGGCTCCATGGCGAGACCGATCCAGCCGCCCTGAGCATAAGCCTCGTGAGCCGCCTTGAAGCCCTTCGGCGTGGTGACACGGCCATCGGCGTCGCGGCTGCAGCCCTCCTGGTCGCCCGACAGGTTCAGCGGCTGCAGAACCTGCTCGCAGAGCTTGGCGCCCTCGCCCAGCACGGCCTCGACAACATCGGGCGTCGCGTCGGCGAAGCCAGGCAGGTTGTTGTAGCGCTCGATGTTGAAGACGTCGTTCAGCAGGAAAAGCGTGTCTTCGACGGGGGCCTTGTAGACCGGCATGGCGTTGCTCCCTCGGCATCAGCCAGTCCCCATGAAATCGGACGGCTTGGATAGTTCACATATAAACTATCATCTGCGAAATGGCAAAGGGGTGTTTTCGCTTTGGCGTATCAGCATGGGGCGCGATCGGGATCGATGGACCGGGCACAAACGGAAACGCCCCGGCGTTTAGCCGAGGCGTATTTGGTCGCATCCGAACGGGCGACCGTCGGCCGCGCGCAGGCTTGTGAGAATCAACCGGCTTGCGCCGATCAGGCCTTGGTGAAACGCGCCGCCGAAGCCTCGAGTTCGGCAATCGCGCCGTCGATCTCGTCGCGCTGAGCTCGCAGCAATTCGAGCTGCTCGACAACCTGTTCGCGACTGAGCTGCAGACCGCCGACCGAGGCCGCACCGGCATCGCCACCCTTCTTGTCTTCGTTCGCGAGCATCGCGCGGATCTCGACGAGTGTGAAACCAAGCTGCTTGCCCTTGAGGATCAGCGCGAGACGGGCGCGGTCCCGGCTGGAATAGATGCGGGTCATGCCGGAGCGGGCGGGCGCGATCAGCCCCCGCGATTCGTAAAAGCGCAGCGTGCGCAAAGTGACCCCGAAATCGCGGGCGAGATCGCTGATCGTGAAGCCGCCGGTGGTTTCCGGGGCGGACGCAGGGGCGGAAGGTGAACGGCCGTCGGGACTCGGAGCGGCCGCCAAAGCAAAGCTGTGGCGCGACATGAAGGTTCAATCCTTGGAACAGATGGTCGCGCCAGATGTGTTGATTGGCGGCGACGGACTGGAGCCAACATGGGCAAGACCATGTCCTTGCGTCAGGTAATGCGCCGCTTCCGTGAGGTAAGTTACCGTTACACGCCCTTTGAGCGAGTCAAAACAAGGTCGTGATGGCCTCGCGCGTTCGGACAAAATTAACGGATCGCGCCCGGATTTTAACCGGCTGTTTACCAAGGCAGCCAAAAGGTTGGGCTTGCGGATCGGCGTCGTCGTCACGGCAACGTAATCTTCAGGTGTCGCCACCCGCAGGAAAGCCGCGGCGTTCAGGGGCCTGCGCCTTTCCGACCTAAGGATCTGAGCCCCGGAGGCGAGCGTCATCATGGCCACAAGCCTGCCCTGGAGCGTGAAGGGCGTCGATCCCCGCACCCGCGACGCCGCCAAGGCCGCCGCAAGGCGCGCCGGCATGACGCTGGGCGAATGGCTCGACCACAAGCTGCGCGAGGAGGAGCCCACCGAGGCGCCCGCGCCTGAACAGCTGGACATCGCCGCCCTGTCGGAGCGACTCGCACGGCTGTCCCAGGGCCAGATGGACACCGCCCCACAGCAGATCGCGAGCGCCCCCAGGAGCGCCCCTCAGCCCTCGCGGGATGAAATCGACGCCGTCCTGGCCCAGGCGGCCAGCATCGAGAAACTGACCCGGGAATCCAGCGCCAAGACCGTCGGCGCGCTCGATTCGATCGCGCGCTGGATCGAGACTGCCGAGAGCCGGATGACCGCCGGCGAGCGGGCCGCGGCAGAGCGCCAGGACCGCGCCACCAGTGTCATCGCCGACGCGATCAAGACGATGGGCGAGCGGCTTGCCGAGATCGAACTGCGGGCCAGCGAGCCCCAGCGCGCGGCCGTCCGAGCCGGGCAGCCGCCCAGCCGGGCAGGATCGGCGCCCGCGCGGGCCGAGCATGCGCCGCGCCTCGCCTTCAACCGTGACGGCCTTGCCGCTGCCGTCACCGATATTCGCACCCGCCAGCGCATGCTTGATGACGAGGAGACCGCTCCCCTTCGCCAGCCGGCGATGGCTGAGAGCCGTATTTCAGCCCTGCGGAACGATCTGCGTGAGCTCAGCGCGCGCATCGCACCTGCCGCCACGCGCTCCGAGCGTCCCGTTGCGCCGGTGGCCCTGTCCGCCGCCCCCGTTTCAGCCGGGGAGCCTGCCGGGATTCTTTCCGCCATGCGCCAGCCCGCTCCGGCGTACCAGCCGCAGCTCGGCCAGATCGAGGCGATGCTCGCCGATCTGGGCGCGCGCCTCGACCGGCTCGACAAGCGCGATCGGCTGGACCCGATCCTGAAGCCGCTCGCCCGCATCGAATCCGAGGTGTCGCGGCTGTCGCAGGACAATTCCGGGCCGAGCTTCCAGCGTTTCGAACATGAGATTGCCCATCTGGCCGGCAAGGTCGACGCGCTGGCCGCCCGTGGCGGCGATCGCACGATGCTGGTCCCCCTGCAGCGGGATATCGCCGAATTGCGCGACGTCCTGACCAGCAGCGGCAGCGAGGCGCGTCTGGGGGAATTGTCGCAGCAGGTTTCCGCCCTGTCCTTCGAGATTAACCGGCTGCGCGACAACCAGCCCGACGGCCGCGAACTCAACAGCCTGACGGCGGCGATCGACGAGATTCGCGACGCCATCCTCGCCGATCGCAGCCAGTCCCGCCTGGCGGACCTGGAACCGCTCGCCGCCCTGTCGCGCCAGATCGAGTCCCTGGCGAGCAAGGTCGATATGCGCCCCAGCCGCCAGATCGAGGACCGGATCGACCTGCTGCAGGAGCGCATCGAGGCGCTGGCCGAGAAGGGCCCCGCAGCGGTGACGCGCCAGATCGAGGCCCTGGCCGGCCGGATCGAGAATCTCGCAGCCTCGAGCAGCCTGGCCCATCTTGTCGCCGACGGCCATGCGCCACAGATCGCGCCGGTCGATCTCGGCCCCGTCGAAGAGATGCTGCGCAACCTCGCCGACAAGATCGACGAAGCCGGCCGGCCGGGCGCCGAGGCAGGGTCGTTCGACGCTCTCGAACGCCAGATCTCCGGCCTGGCCCAGAGGCTCGATGCCGCCGCCGCGACGCGCGCCGCCGATAGCGGCATGGAACGCACGCTGCAGGATCTCGTCGTCCATCTGCGCTCGCTGCGTGAGGAAACCACCGAGGCGGCCGAACGTGCGGCGCGCACGGCGATGTCGGACCATCTGGGCAAGGTATCCCAGCCCGATAGCGGCATTGCCGAACTGAGCACGCTGGTCTCGGGGCTGCACGAGACGCACGCCTCGACCGGGCGCGAGACGCAGGACGCGATCGGCGCTGTCCACCAGACGCTCGAAACCATCATCTCCAGGCTGTCCAGCCTCGAGGCCGAGTTGATCGCCGACAGGCAGGCCACGGCCGCTCAAGCCGCGCGGACTCCCATGCCTCCGCGTCTGGCCGCTGAGGATCGCCCGCCCGTCAAGCCTGCCGTGATGCCCGCCGCCATGACGCTGGCTATGGCAGACCGGATCGCGGCTCCAGAGCGCGCCGCGCCGGCCAAGGCCGAGATGGCCGCTCCCCCAGCCCCTGCCGCCGCCTCCCCGATCGCCGCAGCGCTGGACCTGCCGCTGGAGCCAGGCTCCGGCCGGCCGCGCGCGGATGCGGCCATGGTTGCAGGGCACGACCAGCAATCGATCCGGCAGAACCTGATCGCGGCGGCCAGGCGCTCGGCGAAGGCTGCGACCGACGCCGCCTCGGCCGCACCGAGCGCAGCACCGGAATCCGCCAAGAGCGGCGGTCGGCTCAAGGAAATCATGGAGAAGCGGAAGCGCCCGCTCCTGCTGGGTCTCGCCGCGCTCGTGCTGGCTCTCGGCACGGCCCATCTCGTCTCGAACGCGCTGCAGGGGCCTCGCACGGCGGCGACCGGCGACACAGTGCAGAGCCCGATCACGCCCACAGAGCAGGCTCCCGCCGAACTGCCCGCCAAGGACCAGAACTCGGCTCTGCAGCCCTCCCCGGCGCCTGCGGCAACCGCGGCCGCAGCATCGGCTGCCGACATCACCGGTTCCACCGTACAGCCCTCCCTGCCAGCGACCGCCGACCCGGCCACGCCCGAACCCGTGCAGTCCGTGACCGGCCTCGGCGAATTACCGGCCGGGCTCGGCAGCGCCGGCCTGCGCAAGGCCGCGCTCGATGGCGATGCGCGCGCGGTCTACGAAATCGCGGGCCGCGCGGCTGACGGACCGACCGCCTCGCGCGATCCCAAACTGGCGTTGCGGCTGTTCGAGCGCGCGGCCGTTGCCGGCCTCGCCCCGGCGCAGTTTCGCCTCGGCAACATGTTCGAGAAAGGCATCGGCACCGCGCGCGACCTCTCGCTCGCGCGGGTTTGGTACACGCGCGCCGCCGAGCGCGGAAACGCCAAGGCGATGCACAATCTCGCAGTGCTGCATGCCGAAGGCGTGTCCGGCAAGCCGGACTATGCCACGGCGACCGAGTGGTTCCGCCGCGCTGCGGAACTGGGTGTTCGTGACAGCCAGTACAATCTCGCCGTGCTGCTGGGTCGCGGGCTCGGCGCACCGACCGACCTCGTCCAATCCTATCTCTGGTTCTCGGTTGCGGCGGGCCAGGGCGATGAGGACGCGGGCCGCAAGCGCGACGAGGTCGGCCAGCGGCTAAGCGCCACCGATCTTGCCGCGGCAAAAGCCGAGGCGGCCAACTGGAAGCCCAAGCCGACGGCCAATGCTGCCAACGAGGTGACACCGCCCGCCAAGGGCTGGGACGAACCGCCGACGGCCGCCGCCAAAAAGCCGGCGAAGCCGGCGCGGACCTGACGGCCCGGACTTGACGACTTGGACCACGGCTCGCAGATGCAGATCCGGCGCCACGAGCGCCGGAGCCGTCATGGTTTCGACGCGTTGGCACGCCATCAGGACGCTCCATTGCCCACCAGGAGCCGCTGACGGTATCGCGGCCAGGCATCATGCCTTAACCGATTGGGCGTAAAGGTCGGCTTCGATCCGTCGATCGGTACAAGCGACGCGTGAGGAGCCGGGGTGCAGATCTATCTTCCGATCGCCGAATTGCCGATCAGCATCCTCACCGTGCTGGGGTTGAGCGGCGCGGTCGGTTTCATCTCCGGCCTGTTCGGCGTCGGCGGCGGCTTTCTTCTGACACCGCTGCTGATCTTTCTCGACATTCCCCCGGCAGTGGCGGTGGCGACGGTTGCCGCGCAGGTCGCCGGTTCGTCGACCACGGGCGTGCTGACCTATTGGCGCCGGCGGGCGCTCGACTTCAAGCTCGGCGGCATCCTCGTCGCGGGCGGCATTCTGGGCACCGTGATCGGCGTGTTGTTCTTCAACTCGATGCGCCGGCTCGGCCAGCTCGAGCTCGTCATTACCCTGTCCTATGTGACGCTGTTCACGATCATTGGCGGGTTGATGCTGACGGATGCATTGCGGGCGATGCTGCGCGTGCGTGCCGGCAAGCCGGCGCGGCGGAAACGTCAGGCAGGCACCCATCCCTGGTGGATGGGCCTGCCCTGGCGCATGCGCTTTCCGCATTCGCAACTCTATTGCAGCGTAATCCCGATCGCGACCCTGGCCATCGTCATCGGTTTCATCGGCGCGGTGCTCGGCGTCGGCGGCGGCTTCATCCTCGTGCCGGCGCTGATCTACTTCTTCCGCATTCCGCCGGCGGTCGTGGTCGGGACCTCGCTGTTCCAGATCTTGATGACGATGACCGGCGCGACGCTCCTGCACGCGATGACCAACCAGTCGGTCGATCTCGTGCTGGCGATCCTCCTGCTGCTGGGCGGGGTGATCGGTGCCCAGTTCGGCGGTCGCGCGGCACGCAATCTTAACGTCGAGTCGTTTCGCCTGCTGCTGGCACTGCTGATCCTGTCTGTCGGCCTGCGCTTCGCCATCGAGCTGTTCATTCCGCCCAGCGAGCCGTTTTCCGTGGTCACGTCGGAGGGTCCGCGATGAATCGCGCGGGTCGCCTTTTTGCTGTTCTCGCGCTGCTTGCTGGCTCCGCATGGTCCGCGCAGGCCGAGTCGCTGATCGCGGCGATGTCGAGCCATCAGATTCTGATCACCTCCAACTATACCGGCAGCCAACTCACGGTCTTTGGTGTGGTCGAGCGCGACGGGCGCACCGTCGCCCGCGCCGACCCCTATGACATCGTGGTGACCGCGCGCGGTCCCCGTCGCATGCTGCTGGTGCGCGAGAAGGAGCGGCTCGGACCGATCTGGATCAACCGCACGCAGCGGCGGTTTCCCGACAGCTCGCTTTTCCTGACCGTGGCGAGCAATCGGCCGTTGAGCGAGATCATGAGCCCGGAGACGGCGCTCCGCGAGCGCATCGGGCTCGAAAACGCCCAGAAGATGAAGGATGCCGGGCTGGATCTCGACCTCACGACATCGCGCTTTCAGGCCGGGCTGATCCGTATCCTCGAAGAGAGGGGGCTTTATCTGGCCGAGGAGCGCGGCGTGACCTTTTTGTCGAGCACCGTGTTCAGCGCACCCATCAACGTGCCCGCAACGGCCCCGACGGGGTCTTACGAGATCGACATCGTGCTCTATGCGGGCGGCGTGCCGCTTGCTCGCCAGACCACCAATTTCGAGGTTGTGAAGAGCGGGATGGAGCAGCGCCTCGCCTCGGGCGCTCATGAATGGCCGCTGATCTACGGGCTCGTCACTGTGCTGATGGCGCTGCTGCTGGGTTGGCTCGCCAGCGTGGTGTTCCGGCGCGACTGAACACCATCCCCTTCGTCGTCAGCCGACCAGCAGCTCATAGGCGAGGAAAGGGACGATGGTTCCTTCCACGACGGTCGTCAGATCCTCGGCAAGCGCGACAAGACCGTCCGTGCGGGTCAGCGAGGTCAGCACGCCGGCCCCGTCCTGCGGGTGCTTGCGGGCGATCATCACGCCATCGGCGGCCGGCTCCAGCGAGACGCGGACGAATTCGCGCCGGCCCTCCTTCTTGCGATACGCAAAGCCGAGCCGCACCGGCAAGGCGAGAGGCCTGGGGCATGTCGTGCCGGCCAGTTGCGCGATCATCACGCGCGCAACGAAGGCGAACGTCACGAAGACCGCGACCGGATTGCCAGGCAGCCCGATGAAGGGCGTCGTGCCTACGCGACCCAGAGCCACGGGGCGGCCGGGCTTGATGCCGATGCGCCAGAAGGCGAGCTCCCCGACCTGCTCGACCGCCGCCTTGACGTGGTCCTCCTCGCCGGTGGACACGCCGCCCGAGGTCAGAACGAGGTCGCATGAGGCAGCTGCCTCGGACAGGCGCTGCGCGAGGCCGACAGGTTCGTCGGGCAGGATCCCGAGATCGACGATGTCAGCTCCCGCGCGGGCGACCATGGCGCGCAGCAAGGCGCGGTTGGCGTCGTAGATCGCGGCCGGGGGCAATGGCTGGCCCGGCTCGATCAGCTCGTCCCCGGTCGAAAACAGCGCGATGCGGGGCCGGCGCCGCACCGTCAGCTGCGTCAGGCCAAGAGCAGCGAGCAAGGCGAGATCCTGCGGCCGCAGACGCTGGCCGGCGGATGCCGCCAGCGCGCCGCAGGCGATGTCCTCTCCGGCGGGCCGGGCATTGGCGCCGCGGGCCAGCCCCGGCGGTAGCGTCGCCACGCCATCAGCGAGCGTCACATCCTCCTGCATGAAGACGGTGTCGGCACCCGGCGGCAGCGGCGCGCCGGTGAAGACGCGTACAGCCACGCCCTGGGTCGTCACGGTTTGCGCATCGGCGCCCGCAGGGACCCGCCCCGCGACAGGCAGGTGCGAGCGGCCCTGCGCCGCGAGATCGGCGAAGCGCACGGCATAGCCATCGACGGCGGAATTGGCGAAGGGGGGCAGATCGAGCGGCGCCGCGACATCCGCAGCCAGCACCCTGCCATCGGCCTGCGCAAGCGCGACCGTCTCGACGCCGGCCACGGGCAGGACCATGTCGGCGACGCGCGCGCCGGCCTGCTCCAGCGTCATCAGAGCGCCACCGAAGGCCTCGCTGTCCCGGCTCAGCTGCGCCATGGTCGTCTCACTTGGCAGGTCCCGCTTGCGCCAGCACGGCAACCAGCGGTTGCGCTCGGTCCAGAATGATATCGGCGATGGCGGCCATGTCATCGAGGCCGACGACCGGGCGGCCGGCCTCCGGAAAGGCCTGGTCGCTGGCGATGGCGACGATCGTCTCGTCACCGGGATGCAGCGGCGGCTTGCCATTCGCGCTGCGGTGGATCTCGATCTTGGCGTGGGGCTGGCGCTTGAAACCCTCGACGATCACGAGATCGACCGGCGACAGGCGGGCGAGCAGATCGATCATCGAGGCCTCGGGCTCGCCCCGCAATTCGCGCATCAGGGCCCAGCGGCGCTCCGAGGAGATCAGCACCTCGCGCGCGCCCGCCTCGCGATGGGCAAAAGAGTCCTTGCCCGGCGTATCGAGATCGAAGGCGTGATGGGCATGCTTGATGGTCGAAACCGAAAGGCCGCGCCGTCCCAGCTCGGGAATGAGGCGGGTCAGCACGGTGGTCTTGCCCGCGCCGCTCCATCCCGCCAGTCCGATCACGCGCATCGCCAACCCTTGTCAAATGAAAACCGGGCGCCTTGGCGCCCGGTTGTCTTCGGTCAGCCTCTTGTTCCGGTCAAGGCCGGCGTCATTCCGCCGGCTGAAGCCGAGGACCGGGATTGACCTGGCCCTTCTCGATCTCTTCCTCGACCCAGAGCGAATGGTGCGCCTTGGCCCAGTTCAGATCGACCTCGCCGGAGCCCATGGCGTCAAAGGCGCCCTCCATGCCGATCGAGCCGATATAGATGTGACCGAGCATCAGGGCGACCATCAGCACCGAGACGATGCCGTGGACGACGTTCCAGAACTGCAGGTTGAGGACGCCACCCGCGTAGAACGGGAACAGCAGGTAGAAGCCCGAGACCGACAGCGCCGCGCCGCCCAGAACCACGCTCCAGAACACAACCTTTTGGCCCGCGTTGAAGCGCCTGGCCGGCGGGTGGCCCTTGGTGAAGATGCCGCCGCCGGCCGCCAGCCAGCGCACGTCAAGCGCGTTCGGGATGTTGTCCTTGATCCAGACCACGAACATCATGACGACGCCCAGCATGAACGGCCAGGCCAGGAAATTGTGCGACCATTTGGCGACCACGGACAGGTTGGTGAAAGCCTGCGGCCCGATCAGCGGCAGCAGTACGAGCTTGCCGAAGGTGACGTTCAGACCCGACAGCGCCAGGATGATGAAGCAGGCTGCCGTCAGCCAGTGCATGAAACGCTCAAAGGCGTTGAAGCGCGTCAGCGTGCTGCCAGCGGGGCCCGCTTCGGTGCGGATGCGGCCGCGGATCAGGTAGAAGGCCGTCAGGATAAGCAGCATGCCGAGCACCGATACGGCGGCGATCCACAGCATCGTGCCCTGGTGGAATTGGCGCCAGTCGCGACCCGCCGGACGCTCCAGCGTGGCCGCTCTCTGGTCGGGAATCGACACGCGACCCTGGAGTTCGGCTTCGCGATTGCCCTTCAGGACGTCGAGGAACTGCTGCTCGCGCACTGCATCGGCAGTCGGGTTGACCTGCTGGGCGGAAGCGGGAACGGCGAAAGCGACCGCGAAGGTCAAAAGCAGTCCGGTGACCAGAAGGCCGATGTGGGCGCCCAAACGCATGAAGAAGTCCTCTCGCAAAAGCGCGGTCGCGTGAATTGAAGCGTGTTGTGCGGTCATCGACCATTCCCCCGCCGTCATCCTGGACAGCGGCGAAGCCGCCAAAGCCCTGGATTGATCCTGGAACTCCAGATCCGCCTTGAGATGAACCCCGGGACGACCTGTGTCGCCCCGGATGTCCGGCAGTGTCCCGGAGAACGAAATCGCCCGCGTGTCAGATCGCGATCGTCTCTTTATAGGCCGTCTGCCAGCCCCAGGCGCCCGAGCCATAGCCGCGCTTCACCACCCGCTCCTTGTAGATCTGGGCGATGATCTCGCCGTCGCCGGCGAGAAGGGACTTGGTCGAGCACATCTCGGCGCAGAGCGGCAGCTTGCCTTCGGCCAGCCGGTTCGAGCCATATTTCTGGAACTCGGCCGGCGAGAGATCGACCTCCGGGCCGCCGGCGCAGAAGGTGCACTTGTCCATCTTGCCGCGCGAACCGAAGTTGCCGACCTTGGGATATTGCGGCGCGCCGAAGGGGCAGGCGTAGAAGCAATAACCGCAGCCGATGCAGAGATCCTTGCTGTGCAGCACCACGGCGTCGGCCGTGGTGTAGAAGCAGTCGACCGGGCAGACTGCGGCGCAGGGCGCGTCGGTGCAGTGCATGCAGGCCATCGAGATCGAACGCTCGCCGGGCTTGCCGTCATTGATGGTGACAACGCGCCGACGGTTGATGCCCCAGGGCACGTCGTTCTCGTTCTTGCAGGCGGTGACGCAGGCGTTGCACTCGATGCAACGATCGGCGTCGCAGAGGAATTTCATCCGAGCCATGATTTCAGTTTCCCCTTACGCCGCTGCGATCTGGCACAGCGTGACCTTGCCTTCGTGCATCGCCGTGACCGGGTCGTAACCATAGGTCGTGACGATGTTGACCGACTCGCCGAGCACGATCGGGTCCGTCCCCTTCGGATAGTTCCCGCGCTGGTCCTGGCCCTGATAGAAGCCGCCGAAGTGGAACGGCATGAAGGCGACGCCCCTGCCGACACGCTCGGTGACCAGCGCCTTGACCCGCGCCTTGGAGTTGTTCTCCGGACCGGAGACCCAGACGAAGGAGCCGTCCCTGATGCCGCGCGCGGTGGCGTCGGCCGGGTTGATCTCGACGAACATGTCCTGCTGCAATTCGGCCAGCCAGCGGTTCGAGCGCGTCTCCTCGCCGCCGCCTTCGTACTCGACCAGGCGACCCGAGGTCAGGACGATCGGGAAGGATTTGGCGATGCCCTTCTCGACCGCGGCCTTCTGGACCGAGGTGTGCAGGTTGGGGATACGCAGCGTGCGCTCGTCGGGGCGCGCCGGCCATTTGGCGACCAAGTCGACGCGCGGCGAGTAGATCGGCTCGCGATGCGTCGGCACCGGGTCAGGCAGGTTCCAGGCGTTCGCGCGGGCCTTGCCGTTGCCGTAGGGCACGCAGCCATGGGCGAGCGCGACGCGCTGGATGCCACCCGAAATATCATTGGCCCAGTTCACCGCATCAATGTTGGCGCCACCGACCCAGGTGATCGTCTCGACCTCCTTGAGCGTCAGCTCGGCGTCCCAGCCGAGCTTCTTCAGCACGCCCATGGTGAATTCGGGATAGCCGTCCTTGATCTCGGAGTTCAGCGAGTAGGAGCCGTTCTCCGCCAGCAGCGTGTCGTTGACCTTGCTGCCATCGGCGAGCGTGCGCTCGCGGGTGAGGCCAAAGCGCGGACGGAAGGTGCCGCCGCCGTTATTGGCCGCAAGCGAGGTGTTATAGAGGATGTGGGTGCCGGGATGCTTGAGTTCCGGTGTGCCCCAGCACGGCCAGGGCAGGCCGTAGAAATCGTTCTCGACAGGCGAGCCGACCGCGCCGCGCAACGAGACCAGGTCGAACTTGTCCTGGTGCTGCATGTGGAGCTTCAGGCGCTCGGGAGACTGGCCGGTATAGCCGGTCGACCAGCCGCCCTTGTTGATCTCGCGCAGGATCGATTCGGCCGACGGCTCGGGGCCGTATTTGCCCTGGATCAGCTCGAAGTTCTTGTGCATCGGCTCGGCGAAACCGAGCTTCTGCGCCAGCTTGTAGATGACGAAATAGTCGCTGGCCGCCTCGAAGATCGGCTCGACGATCTTCTCGCCCCACTGCACGGAGCGGTTCGAGCAGGTGCGCGAGCCCGAGCACTCGAACTGGGTGCCGATCGGCAGGAGATAGGTGCCGTTCTTGCGCCCGCCGAGCGAGACGAAGTTGGTCGGGTGCGGATCGGCGACGACCAGCAGTTCGAGCTTCTCCAGGCCCTTCACGGCGTCGGGCATGCGCGGGATGGTGTTACCGCCATGGCCCATGACGAACATGGCCTTGAGGTTGTCCTTCTGGTCGACCTGTTCGGCCGGCAGATTGGCAGCGTCGAACCAGCGGGTCGAGGTGTGGCCCGAGGTCTCCATATTGGCTTTGGCCGTGCGGGCCGGGCGCCCGCCCTTGGCCGGGACCTGGTCGAAGCGCGTGACGAAGTAATCGTAAGGCACGTCCCAGACGCGAGCCCAATGGCGCCAGGCGCCTTCGACCAGGCCGTAATAGCAAGGCAGATTCGAGATATCGAGGCCGAAATCGGTCGCGCCCTGCACGTTGCAGTGGCCGCGGAAGATGTTGGCGCCGTTGCCCATGCCGCCGACATTGCCGGTGGCGAGGAGCAGGTTGCAGATCGCACGGACGTTGGCCGTGCCGACCGAGTGCTGCGTCACGCCCATGCACCAGATGAAGGTCGCGGGCTTGACCTTGGCGAAGGTCTCGGCGGCGCGCTTCAGCTGCGCCTCGGGCACGCCGGTGATGTCCTCGACGGTCTTGGGGTCGTATTTCTCGACCTCCTTGCGGACGTCGTCCATGCCGTGCACGCGGGCGGCGAGGAAGGCCTGGTCTTCCCAGCCGTTCTTGAAGATGTGCCACATCATGCCCCAGATCACCGCGATGTCGGTGCCGGAACGGATGCGGATGTAATCGGTCGCATGAGCCGCCGTGCGGGTCAGACGCGGATCGAAGACGATGACGTTGGCGCGGTTGATTTCCTTGCCCGCCAGGATGTGCTGCATCGAGACCGGATGGGCTTCCGCCGCATTCGAGCCCATGAACATGATCGTCTTGGCGTTGCGGATGTCGTTGTAGGAGTTCGTCATCGCGCCGTAGCCCCAGGTGTTGGCAACACCCGCGACAGTGGTGGAGTGACAGATGCGCGCCTGGTGATCGACGTTGTTGGTGCCCCAGAAGGCCGCAAACTTGCGGAAAAGATAGGCGCCTTCGTTGGAGAACTTGGCCGAACCGAGCAGATAGACCGAATCGGCGCCCGACTTGGCGCGGATCTCGTTCATCTTGTCGCCGATCTCGTTGATCGCGACGTCCCAGGAAATGCGCTGCCACTGGCCGTCGACCAGCTTCATCGGATATTTGATGCGGCGGTCGCCATGGACGACCTCACGCACCGAGGCGCCCTTGGCGCAGTGCGAGCCGCGATTGATCGGGCTTTCCCAGGCCGGCTCCTGGCCGACCCAGACGCCGTTGGCGACCTCGGCCTTGACCGTGCAGCCCACCGAGCAGTGGGTGCAGATGTTCTTGACGATCTTGGTGCCGGTCGCGGGGCCGATGCCTTGCGCCTCGGCCTTGCGGACGGAACCGATCTGGATGGCGCCGGCGGCAGCGATGCCGCCCGCGACGAGACCGGAGCGGCGGAGGAAG
The DNA here is from genome assembly GCF_001295925.1 of Allobosea sp. AAP35. Taxonomy (GTDB): domain Bacteria; phylum Pseudomonadota; class Alphaproteobacteria; order Rhizobiales; family Beijerinckiaceae; genus Allobosea. The sequence continues at coordinate 38,866 of NZ_LJHQ01000030.1, forward strand.
GCGCGGCGATCCATCACGCCGGAAGACAGGCCGGCCATCGCCGCCTGGAGCCGGCCGCGCTGGACATCGGCGGTTTTGCGCTTGATCAGCATGTTTTCTGCGCCTCTCAGTAACGGTTGGACCGGTAGAATTCCTTGACGTGCGCCGACTCGCGGTAGCGCGCCTTGGTCTCTTCCTTGCCCGGATCGACGGCTGCGGCAGGCGTCACCATGGCCGGCGTCGCCGCCAGGGTGGCACCGGCGCCGAGCGCCTTGAAAAAGCTGCGGCGATCGACGGCCGGTTTGCCGGATTGTGTTGTTTTCGACATCGTCGTCTCCCACGCATCGTGATGTACGGTCGTCGTCATGCCGGAAGCCTCGCGGCTTGCGTCTCGATCGACAGGAACAGGCTGCCGAGCCGGCCGACAGCCTTGTAGAATTTCGCCGCTTTCGCGACTTCGAGATCGGCGAAGAAGCGTTCGCCCCAGGTCTCGACATGCCGGGTAAAGAAGCGATCGGCATCGACGCCGTCGGCTGCGACCTCGCCCCGGATCAGCTTCGCCATGATGTCGAGCAGGACCGCCATGTGATCCTCGGGCTCGCCGGCACGCTCGTCGCGGGCCAGGCCGAGCGCACCCATGTCCTCGCGGACCAGGGCGAGCGGCCGCTCATGCAGGAAGCCGGTCAGGTAATAGGAGGCGTAGGGCAGAATCTCGCCGCGGCCGACGCCGATAAAGAGCTCGAAGAATTCGTCGCGCAGGCTTTCGGGCGTCGCGGCATCCGCCGCCTCGGCAAGCGCGAGATGGGCCATTCCAAGCGGCGAAGCGTCGCCCTGGAGGCCGCGCAACACAGCCAGCGTCTCGGCCGTCGGCGCACGCCAAAGCAGGGCGCCGATCAGTTCGCATTCGCGGGCGCGGGCCTCATCGACCTCGTCGATGTCTGCGGCCGCTGCAATTTCAGAACGTCCGGCCATCATCGCCGACCCCGCCTCGGGATACAGATCGGGTCGAAGGTCGCCACGCGAAACTCCCGTGGTCGCCTCGACCGAGAGCACACGGTCGGCGGGCACGCGCTTCCAGCTTGAGATCGCAGGCTGAGAAATGCCGAGGCTGCGCGCCAGAGCCCTGACGCCGCCGACGCTACCGATCGCTTTCTCCAGTGCCGGGTCGCGCATAAGGCCTAGCCAACGTCCTGTTTTTTGATGCCCCCGGCGATCTGCCGGCCGGCATGCCGTGATAATGCCTGCTTATTACCCAGAACTGAAATTATTCCAAACTGGATTCAGATTGGAATGGCACCACCGCCGCGCTTGCGCGTCCGCACCGAAACATCCCTGGGATCATCGCTTTGCTGCGCTGCAGCATAGACCGGTTGGGCTTCAATGCGCTTCTGGTCGGCCAAATCGAAAGCCTTGGCGCTTTCGTCGCTGCGCCTGATCGCGACCGGCAGGTCCTCGGGCAGCTCGGTTTCTTGCGCTGCAGCATCGGCATTCGCATTCTCGTCATCAGACGAAAGTTGGTGCGACATGCCGTCGCCTGCTGCCTCTGCCTGCGTCAGGTCGGGTTTTTCCGGCGGCGGCTCGCCGAAGATCCCGCGCACCATTTCGGCGACATCGTCCGATTCGGTCAGCGGGCCGTAGCCCGGCGCGCCGCCGGGCGTGTTCCAGTCGAGCGCGTAATCGCGGGCCGGGTTCTCGAAGCCGGCGATGGCCGGATCGTTCTCCCAGGCGCGCCGCATGGCGGCGAGCTTCCAGGCCTCCGGCACATTCTGTTTCAGCCAGGGCGCCAGCTGGAAATCCTTGTCGATCAAATCGAGCGAAGGCGGCTCGACCAGTTCCAGCTCCTCGGGCGGTTCAGGCTGGACGTCGGGTGCCACGGCCGGGACCGGGGCCTCGGCGGGGCGTTCCGCCAGGGGCGCGAGCGGCTCCGGCCGGGCGTCGGCTTCCGCCACCTCCCGCTTGCGCCGCGACCAGCGGCCGAGGAAGCCCTCGTCTTCAGGCGTCGTCGCGCTCATGACCCGCCCTCGCGCCGCCGGCCGCCGGTTTCGGACTGCGGCGAGCCGGGCCTGTCGGGACGGGGCGCGCCACCCTTGCGCGGATCATGTTCGGCGCGCTTGCGCTTGATGAATTCGCGCTCGACATGATGCTCGTCGAAGAAGGCCAGCACCTGCTCGGCGATCGCGTGGGGCATCGGCAGCGCCTCGACGATGTCGCCGACATTCTCGGAATAGACCTCGCCCTCGAAGGGATCGGCGGTGACGCCGACGAACTCGATTGCGGGCTCCACCCCCGTCGGCCTGATCGCGACCCAGAGCTTGGCGCGGCCGGCCTGGAAATTCTCGCGGAAATGGGCGGTGTCGACGGAGTGCAGCGTCAGCGTCGCCGGTCCGAGATAGAAGCTTTGGCGATCGGGCGTGCCTTGCAGCTGCGTCCAGGGCGCCAGCGGCGGCGGCTCGGGCAGAACCGCGAGCGGCGTCCAGGCGTGGTCGATCCAGGGGGACTCGACCGCGCGGCGCTCGACGACGATGCCGACCTCGATATGGGCTTGCGTCATCGCATCATCCTCAGTTCGCCATTTCGCGGGTCGCCAGCGGCAGGCCGGTGACGAGGTTCTGCGGCTTCAGCCGCAGCAGGCGGTCGGGCGACATCGCCATGATCAGATAGATCGGCTTGCCCTTCGCGGCCGGCAAGACCGGCACATCGTCGGGCACCGTCATCGTATAGAGCGCCAGCACGCGCGAGAGATCATCCTCCCCGACCGATTGCCCCTGCCAGAGCGCGTTGCCGATGGCCGTGCCTTGCGCATCGAGCCCGACGAACCAGCGCCAGTCGGCATCCTTGACCGTCTCCAGCGGCGTGACCGTGACGTCGAAGCCATGGATCTGGCGGACCCAATGGCGCAGCGCCTGGCCGAGCGCGGCGCGCCCCGAGGGCGCTCCGCCGAGGTCGAGCACCATGTCGAACCCATCCGAGCGCTGCCAGTACTGGTCGGCATTGGCGGGTTTGAGGATGTCGAGCGAGGTCGCGGCCGGGCCGCCCAGCATCGCCAGCAGCGGCGAGGCGTGTCGATCGGCCTCGTGCCCCTCGATGATGTCGGCGTCGGCGAGCAGGATCGTGTTGTCGTGATGGGTGACGCGCTGGGGCCGGAACAGGCATTCGGCGGCGCGCGTCACATAGGGATCGTCGAGATCGTCGAGCGCCGCGCGCAGGATGACATGGACGAGCTGGTCGAGGAAGAGCGGGGGAATGCCCGAGACACCCTCGCGAATGATGCCGGCATAGGCGGCCTCCAATGTTGGAGCGGCCAGCAGCCGGTCGCGCCAGCCCAGCATGAACAGCCAGTTCTCGCGTGCATCCTGATCGAGAATGGCGCTGAGCTCTTCGGGCGAGACGTCAGCCTGGGGCGCGTCCATCAGCTTGCCGTGCAAGGCGCGCTCGGCGGCGCAGGCCTCCTCGGGCGGCAGCAGTTCGGGCCGCGCCAGATAGGCCTTGAGAAACTCGTCGGTGACCTTGAGCCCGCCGCCGGGTTCAAGGTCCAGCAGGAGATGGCCGGAGGTGGCCCAGAAATGCGTCATGTCAGCCTGGTCTTTTCGAGATTCTTGTCGAGATTGAGAAGATCGACCTGCTCGACCGGCCCATCATCCTCGCCCGCCACCTCCAGAAATTCGAAGGCGCGAAAGCCCTCGCTCTGGCTGGAATCGCGCGGCGTCAGGGTGCGGAAGCGCTCGCGGATCTCGCCGTCCTCCAGCGTCCGGTGCAGAGCCAGCAGCGTCTGCGCGGGATGATCGCAGAGCGAGGCGGCAAAGGCGATCTCTTCGGCCGCGGCCGCTCGCGCGGTCGCTGCATCGGGTGCGCCGAGCTTGTCGATCAGATGGGCGGCAAGCTGCCCGACGGCGTCGTCGCGCTCGGCTGGCGTCGCATCCGTCACCACCGCCAGTGTGCTCCAGCCGAAACTGGCAACGCCGAGGAATCCCGAGCGGAAGGCGGCCTTGCCCTTCGAATCGAGCACTGAGGGGTCGGTCTGGCGAAACAGGAAGGAGCCGGTCACCAGCCACTCACCGGGCTCGGCCGCCCGGCGGAAGACAAAGGTGTCGGACGGGTCGAGCCGGATGGCGCGGGGGAGCTTGAGGCTCACAGCTTGGGCCCGCCGCTGTCGCGATCGAGCCAGTCCACCCGCGCCAGCGCCTCGACGAGACTGCGCCGTTCGGTTCCGGCCTGCGTCGTCGCCAGGAGATCGCCATTGGGCTCGATGCCGTGGCGGGTGCCGACGACCTTGTCGAGCCGGTCGAGCCAG